>NZ_CP080429.1:277500-1660000 GCF_019613795.1 Flavobacterium litorale | reverse complement strand
AACTGAATTGCTTATCCTCGCCGGCAACGGTAACTCGTAGGCTCATTATGCAAAAGGCACGCCGTCACCACATATGTGGCTCCGACCGCTTGTAGGCGTATGGTTTCAGGTTCTTTTTCACTCCGTTATTCACGGTTCTTTTCACCTTTCCCTCACGGTACTGGTTCACTATCGGTCTCTCAGGAGTATTTAGCCTTAACGGATGGTCCCGCTAGTTTCAGACAGGGTTTCACGTGCCCCGCCCTACTCAGGATACCACTATCTATTATATTGCTTACCTATACGGGATTATCACCCTCTCTGATGCAACTTTCCAGATGCTTCTAGTTCGCTTTACATAGAATGGCGTGGTCCTACAACCCCAATTATGCCGTAACATGATTGGTTTGGGCTGTTCCGCGTTCGCTCGCCACTACTTACGGAATCACTTTTGTTTTCTTTTCCTCCGCCTACTTAGATGTTTCAGTTCAGCGGGTTTGCTTCCTTTCGGATACTATGTCTTCAACATAGTGGGTTGCCCCATTCGGATATCTACGGATCTATTCGTGTGTGCCAATCCCCGTAGCTTTTCGCAGCTTATCACGTCCTTCTTCGCCTCTGAGAGCCACAGGCATTCCCCATACGCCCTTATTTTGCTTATTGTACTTTTATGCTGTATAGCTATATACAGCACCTTTATGCTTTCTATTTTTCTACTTTGTTTTTTATCGCAATATGTCAATGAACGTTTGTAGTGTTTATAACTACTTCGTGGAGAATATCGGAGTCGAACCGATGACCTCCTGCGTGCAAGGCAGGCGCTCTAGCCAGCTGAGCTAATCCCCCGTTGTAAGTTTGCAGTTACCTGTACCAGTTTGCAGCATATGATAAGGTGCTCACTTTACGTGTAATCACTCAACTTCTAAATTTTCCTAAGTGTCTGAGGGCTTGGTAGTCCCGGGCAGACTCGAACTGCCGACCCCAACATTATCAGTGTTGTACTCTAACCAGCTGAGCTACGAGACTAGTTTTAGTAGTGTGTATTGAGATTTGAGGGGGAGATGGTTCTCGTTCTCAATTCTTAAAACTCAATACTATATTCAGCTCTCTTCTTCTTATTTTTTTTATTTGAACTAACAGCGAGAGTAAGCTTTGCTTGTCTTTCGTTTTACCTAACGGTCGTGTCTCTAGAAAGGAGGTGTTCCAGCCGCACCTTCCGGTACGGCTACCTTGTTACGACTTAGCCCCAGTTACCAGTTTTACCCTAGGCAGCTCCTTGCGGTCACCGACTTCAGGTACCCCCAGCTTCCATGGCTTGACGGGCGGTGTGTACAAGGCCCGGGAACGTATTCACCGGATCATGGCTGATATCCGATTACTAGCGATTCCAGCTTCATGGAGTCGGGTTGCAGACTCCAATCCGAACTGTGACCGGTTTTGTAGATTCGCTCCTAGTCGCCTAGTGGCTGCTCTCTGTACCGGCCATTGTAGCACGTGTGTAGCCCAGGACGTAAGGGCCGTGATGATTTGACGTCATCCCCACCTTCCTCGCGGTTTGCACCGGCAGTCTTGTTAGAGTTCCCGACTTTACTCGATGGCAACTAACAACAGGGGTTGCGCTCGTTATAGGACTTAACCTGACACCTCACGGCACGAGCTGACGACAACCATGCAGCACCTTGTAAAGTGTCCGAAGAAAAATCTGTTTCCAAATCTGTCACTCTACATTTAAGCCCTGGTAAGGTTCCTCGCGTATCATCGAATTAAACCACATGCTCCACCGCTTGTGCGGGCCCCCGTCAATTCCTTTGAGTTTCAAACTTGCGTTCGTACTCCCCAGGTGGGATACTTATCACTTTCGCTTAGCCACTCAGTATTGCTACCGAACAGCTAGTATCCATCGTTTACGGCGTGGACTACCAGGGTATCTAATCCTGTTCGCTACCCACGCTTTCGTCCATCAGCGTCAATATATTATTAGTAACCTGCCTTCGCAATTGGTATTCCATGTAATCTCTAAGCATTTCACCGCTACACTACATATTCTAGTTACTTCATAATAATTCAAGTTCTACAGTATCAATGGCAGTTCGACAGTTGAGCTGCCGGATTTCACCACTGACTTATAAAACCGCCTACGGACCCTTTAAACCCAATGATTCCGGATAACGCTTGGATCCTCCGTATTACCGCGGCTGCTGGCACGGAGTTAGCCGATCCTTATTCGTACAGTACCGTCAAACTGGCTCACGAGCCAGGGTTTCTTCCTGTATAAAAGCAGTTTACAATCCATAGGACCGTCATCCTGCACGCGGCATGGCTGGATCAGGCTTGCGCCCATTGTCCAATATTCCTCACTGCTGCCTCCCGTAGGAGTCTGGTCCGTGTCTCAGTACCAGTGTGGGGGATCTCCCTCTCAGGACCCCTACCCATCATTGCCTTGGTATGCCGTTACCATACCAACTAGCTAATGGGACGCATGCTCATCTTGTACTGATGAATCTTTAATATAGTAGTGATGCCACTGCTATATACTATGGGGTATTAATCCAAATTTCTCTGGGCTATCCCCCTGTACAAGGTAGATTGCATACGCGTTACGCACCCGTGCGCCGGTCTCTAAGTTAGCAAGCTAACTTATACCCCTCGACTTGCATGTGTTAGGCCTGCCGCTAGCGTTCATCCTGAGCCAGGATCAAACTCTTCATCGTATATTTTAATATTTTACGACTTTTTTGCTAGGTTTTTTCGCTTCTAAGCGAGTTCTTACTCTCTCTTTTTTGCTGTCAATTCAATATGTCTATGAACGTGTCTTCTCTTATTATCTGCTCTCAACTTCATCGCTGTTGTTGTAAGCGGGTGCAAATGTACGCCTTTTTTTTTCTCTGACAAGGGTTCTGAAAAATTTTTTTAGCTTTTTTTCACAACGCTTTCACAACTTGGCTTTGTCTGGTTTCCTATCTTTATAACAGGGCAGCAAAGGTAATTGCTTTTTTTAGCTTTTCAAAGGGTTTTTTTGCCTTTTTTTTTACTAATTCTCGTCTTCAATCTGTGTCTGTACGGCGCTGTATTGCGGGTGCAAATGTAGTACTCTTTCCCAATCTCGCAAAATCTTTTCACCCCTTTTTCTTAACTTTTTTGTAACTTTCTGGTTAACTAATATTTACATAAAAGAGGTATTTGGCTTGTCGGGGTTGAGTAACTCGTGTTAATAAAAAATTACTATGTTTTTTGGTTGTATTGTTATTACAGTACCCAATCGTAATCTAAAGGAAAGGCTCGAATATTATTGTAATACTATATATAGTACGTAAAAATCTAGTATAATATTTTTCAAAAATAATTTCTTGTATTTATATCGAGGTATTACTGTAGGAATACGAAAAACAACTATTTTTATAGCATCTAAAAATAACCATTATGAATGATGCACATTTTCACTTAATAGTAAATCACCTACCTATTATTATACCAGCCATTGGGTTGCTTGTTATGCTTGGTGGTTTTATTACCCGTTCGGCAATAGTAAAGCGTACCGCCTACCTTATTTTTATATTGGGGGCATTGTGCACATTCCCTGCAGCTTTTTCGGGCGAAGGCGCAGAGGAAGTTGTGGAAGAGTTGCATTTAGCGAGCCACGATATTATACATGAACATGAGGAGGCTGCCGAAGTATTCATACTATTTTCGTACGCGCTTGGTGCAGTAGCATTAGTAGGTTTTTGGGCAAACCTAAAAAACAAGTCGTTTAGTACTGTATTAAATGTAATAACATTAGCACTTAGTGTTACGGTACTATTCCTATCTGTAGGTGCTGCTACAACTGGTGGCGAGATACGCCATACCGAAATACGCGAAGATGCAAATACAAATGGTATAGAAGACACAAACCATGATGAGAAACACGAACATTACGATAATGATTAGCTCCTATACCTATATATAATATACTATTAAAAATATAACAAAATGTTGATGTTTATCATTTTAGATAAACACGCGGTATTGTAATTTTACAATATAGAGTTACAATATGAAAAAAATAGTTATTATTAACGGACATCCTAAACCGAATAGTTTTAATACTGCTTTAGCAGAAGCCTATAAACAGGGCGCTATTGCTGGCGGAGCAATTATTCGGGAAATAAACATAGGGCAACTTCAATTTAACCCGAATTTAAGTGATGGGTACAGCGAAATAACTGAACTTGAGCCTGATTTAATAGCCGCTTGGGAAAAAATTAAATGGGCAAACCACTTGGTTTGGGTACATCCTGTATGGTGGGGCGGACTGCCTGCAATAACCAAAGGGTTTATTGACAGATTGTTTTTGCCTGGTATGGCATTTAAGTATCGTGAAAATTCTGTTTTTTGGGATAAGTTATTAAAAGGTAAAACAGCGCGAATTATAACCACTATGGATCAGCCAGGTTGGTACTACTGGCTTGTTTTTGGTCGCCCTAGCATTAACCAACTTAAAAAAACAGTACTACAGTTTTGTGGTGTTAAACCTGTAAAAGTAACTGCTATAGGTATTATAAAAACAAGTAGTGTTGCCCAACGTGAAAAATGGTTACAGCGCGTACGCATGCTTGGCGAAAAACTCAAATAGCCTATTTTGTAGTATTAAAACACTTTTCGAACTATAATTAAATCCCAGTTACACTAGAAACCATCTAGAAAAGCCAAAATATACGAGCTAAAAATTGATACCCTTACACCAATAATCTAAACATAGTAATGTTATTGCTTCTGTTAGGTTAATCTCCTATCTTTGCGTTTCATAAAATTTTAACAATGATACATATTACATTACCCGACGGGTCAGTAAAAGAGTTCAACGCAGGGGTTACACCTCATGACGTTGCTATGAGCATTAGCTCAGGTTTAGCTAGAAATGTTATTTCGGCAAGTTTTAATGGTACAACCGTTGAAACCAAAACCCCACTGACCACCGACGGTACGTTAATATTATATACTTGGAATGATGCCGAAGGTAAAAAAGCTTTTTGGCACTCGTCTGCACACATTTTAGCACAAGCATTACAAGAGTTATATCCTGGTGTAAAACTTACCATTGGTCCTGCTATAGAAAATGGTTTTTATTACGATGTAGATTTTGGCGACCACGTAGTGGGTGATAAGGATTTTAAAGCTATAGAGGATAAAGCATTAACTATTGCACGCGAAAAATACGAATTTACAATGCGCTCGGTTACCAAAGCAGAGGCATTGGCAACCTACAAAGCAGAAAACAACCCATATAAAGTAGAACTAATAGAAAACCTAGAAGATGGCACTATTACGTTTTGCGACCACAGTACATTTACCGATTTATGCCGTGGCGGACACGTACCTAACACTGGTATTATAAAAGCATTTAAGGTTATGAGTGTGGCAGGTGCTTACTGGCGCGGCGACGAGAAAAATAAACAACTTACCCGTGTATACGGTATATCATTCCCGAAACAAAAGGAATTAACAGAATATCTACAGTTATTGGAGGAGGCAAAACGTCGTGACCACCGTAAATTAGGCAAAGAGTTAGAATTGTTTACATTCTCGCAAAAAGTGGGGCAAGGTTTACCATTATGGCTACCAAAAGGTGCTGCATTACGCGAAAGACTGGAACAGTTTTTAAAGAAAGCCCAGAAAAAAGCAGGTTACGAGCAAGTAATAAGCCCACACATAGGGCAAAAAGAACTTTATGTAACATCGGGGCATTATGCTAAATATGGTGCCGATAGTTTCCAACCTATCAATACACCAAACGAAGGCGAAGAGTTTTTACTAAAACCCATGAACTGCCCGCACCACTGCGAAATATATAACAGCAAACCATGGTCGTATAAAGATTTACCAAAACGTTATGCCGAGTTTGGAACGGTATACCGTTACGAGCAAAGTGGTGAGCTGCATGGTTTAACACGTGTGCGTGGCTTTACGCAAGATGATGCGCACATTTTTTGTACACCAGACCAATTGGACGAAGAGTTTAAAAAAGTAATAGACCTTGTGCTTTACGTATTCAGCTCATTAGGGTTTGAAAACTTTAGCGCCCAAATATCGTTACGCGATAAAGAGGATAAGGAGAAGTATATAGGTGCTGAGGAAAATTGGGAAAAAGCAGAAAATGCAATTATAAATGCCGCTAAGGATAAAGGGCTCGATACTGTTGTAGAGTATGGTGAAGCTGCTTTTTACGGACCAAAGCTGGACTTTATGGTTAAAGATGCTTTAGGACGCCAATGGCAACTAGGTACAATACAAGTAGATTACAACCTACCTGAACGTTTTGACTTAACCTATAAAGGTGCCGATAACGAGTCGCACCGCCCTGTTATGATTCACCGAGCACCCTTCGGATCGATGGAGCGTTTTATTGCAATTTTGCTCGAAAATACAGCCGGAAACTTCCCGCTTTGGCTAATGCCAGAACAAGCTATCATATTGTCTCTTAGTGAGAAATATGAAAATTATGCTAAAAAAGTTTTAGATTTGCTGGAAAATCACGAAATTCGCGCCCTAATTGATAATCGAAACGAGACGATTGGTAAGAAAATTCGCGAAGCCGAAGTACAAAAACTACCTTTCATGCTCATAGTAGGTGAAGAAGAAGAGAAAAACGGAACGGTTTCTGTACGTCGTCATGGTGATGCTGGAAAATCAAATCAAAGTATGACAATTGAAGCGTTTGCTACCGTAGTAGCAGAAGAAGTTAATAAAACATTGAAGCCTTTTTAAGTTTAATTTAAAATTTTAGAGCCATAGCTATAAGAAACAACAGAGGTTACCAACCTCGAGTAGAAAAAAAAGATGCACACAGGACTAACAACGCAATTCGCGTACCTGAGGTAAGACTTGTGGGTGATAATGTAGAAACAGGTGTTTACAAAACAGCCGAAGCGATGCGTATGGCCGAGCAACAAGAGCTTGACCTTGTAGAAATATCGCCTAATGCTAGCCCACCTGTTTGTAAAATAATGGATTACAAGAAGTTTCTTTACGAACAAAAGAAACGCGAAAAAATGCTCAAGGCAAAATCGAGCCAAATTACGGTTAAAGAAATTCGTTTTGGACCACAAACCGATGAGCACGATTATGAGTTTAAGAAAAAGAATGCTGTTAAATTCCTTAAAGAGGGTTCAAAACTAAAAGCGTTTGTATTCTTTAAAGGACGTTCTATTATATATAAAGAACAAGGACAAATATTATTACTTCGTTTAGCGCAAGACCTTGAAGAGTATGGTAAAGTAGAATCGATGCCAGTGCTTGAGGGTAAACGTATGATTATGTTTATTGCGCCTAAGAAGAAGAAATAAAAAACAATAGCCATAAATTATGTGTCTAAAGTCCTGAAAAGGACTTTATGACTTTAAAAACTTTAAGGCTCACAATAAGTAAGTAAGAATAAATTAAATACAGGAACAAGATGCCTAAAATGAAAACTAAATCCAGTGCCAAGAAACGCTTTAAAGTGACTGGCTCAGGAAAAATTAAAAGAAAGCACGCTTTTAAAAGTCACATCCTGACTAAGAAAAGTAAAAAGCGTAAGCTTGCGCTAACACACTCAACTTTGGTACACCAATCAGATGAGAGAAGCATTAAAGAACAATTACTTATAAAATAATTGTCCTTTCGGTTAACTAAATTAATAACCCTGGAGTATGGCCAATACAAGTTTCTGTAAATTAACAGAACGCCTGCTACAAAAACAAAGAAAATTATGCCTAGATCAGTAAATTCAGTAGCTTCGAGAGCTCGTAGAAAAAGAGTAATGAAGCAAGCCAAAGGATACTTTGGCAGACGTAAAAACGTTTGGACAGTAGCCAAAAATGCGGTAGAGAAAGCAATGCTTTACTCATACCGTGACAGAAAACAAAAGAAAAGAAATTTCCGTGCTTTATGGATTATGCGTATTAATGCAGGGGCAAGATTACATGGAATGAACTACTCTCAGTTTATGGGTAAAGTAAAAGGTGCAGGTATCGAATTGAACCGTAAAGTTCTTGCCGACCTTGCCATGAACCACCCAGAAGCGTTTACTGCAATAGTAAACAAGGTTAAATAAAAACGTTTTAAATAATATATTTATCTCTTACTTATACAAAACGCCACTCAATTGAGTGGCGTTTTTATTTTAAGCAATGCAAGTAATTTAAATCCTACTCAGGGTAAAATCGTTCTACGGTATTTTTATCTTTTAATACGTCGTTACCATAAAAATCAATATACTTTACATTGGTACCTGTTATACTGGTAACTAAAAACATTTTAGTTATAGCAATACGTTTCTTGTTTACTACTACGGTTACATAAGGTTTTCCTTTTTTATCCAGTTGTAATCGTAACTTTTTATTGGGATATGCTGCCAAGGTAAACTCACAAAATGTACTATCAATGGTACTAAACGTTATACCATACGCCATTTTACGTTGCAAAGCGGTTAACTCACGTTTAATACCTCCCTTAGTATAAATAATGCGGTACACTACTACAGGATTTTCCTTATCGAGTCTTCCTGCTTTAATATTAGCATCATAAACATAGGTGTTATGGTTGTTGCTGTGCTGTATGTAAAATAGCCTGTTAGCGTTGGTAGGTGGTATAGGGTATCCCTCTTGCGCGTTTATGGGCAACGTAATTAAAAATAGTAATAGTAGTGTTATTTTACCCATAAATTGCGATTTACTCAAATGTAACAAATTTTAAAACTATCTATGTAATTGATTTTAAGTATTTTTAAGTTCAAATTCGTAAAACCTATAATTATGAAAACAGACCGTTACACAAAAACAATCCTTACCATTATTGCAGTATGCTTAGTTATAAACGTATTAAACAGGATAGATATTATACCAAAAGCTCATGCAGGCAACACAACCAATACTATTACAACACCTGTAAATACAAATTACGCTATGGTTCCTATTAACGAAGATGGTAGTATAAATGTAACCTTAAAAAGTACTGAGGTTATGGATGTTAACTTGGTAAGAATTAATACAAACGATGACCTTGATGTAAACGTAAATTTACAGGAGATAGGTGGCAGAAATATATATGGAGAACTGCCTATAAAAGTTTATGAGTAAAATAGTTTACGTTTTCAACTTCTTTTTTCTGGCAGCAGGAAAAAGCACATTGTTAAGTATAAGCCTGTATCCTGGTGAGTTTGGGTGTAAGTCTAAAACCGTTGGGGCATCCCCTACCCTGTGCTGGTAATCTTCAGGATCATGACCGCCATAAAAAGTAAACATACCCTTTCCTTTGGTGCCGTGTATGTAGCGAGCTTCGTTATTTTGCTTGTTTTCGCCCATTACCAATACGTTCGATTTTACCCTGTCGCCTCTAAAGGCGGTAGTTTGCCCCATAAACCCCTTAACCAATTGGGTATGGTTTTGGCAAAGCATGGATGGAATAGGATCCCATTTCGCAGAATATTCCATTAAAGTAAAATAATCGTTATCAGGTAATATACGTCTGTCCCTAGTAGTATCAATATCCGAAAACTCATATACTATAGGGTTACGCTCTAATATAAAATTTTTAAATGCAAACGAGTTAATATAATCTATTCGAGATTGGTAATTGGCATCGCTGGCATCGCCGTCAAACATAGGTTCGCAGATATCTACCCCCTCGGCAGATAATGCAATATCAAAACTATCGGTAGCCGAACACATGGCAAACATAAAACCGCCACCTACAACGTAATCACGTATTTTATCGGCAACAGCCATTTTTTCTTCCGATACTTTACTATAGCCTAGTTTTGCAGCTAGTTCCTCAGCCGCTTTTTTCTGCTCCATATACCATGGTGCGGTGCGGTATGCCCCGAAAAATTTACCGTATTGTCCTGTAAAATCCTCATGGTGTAAGTGTAGCCAATCGTACAGCAAAAGCCCATCACTTAACACCTCTTCATCATAAATGGTAGTAAAAGGTATCTCGGCATACGTAAGTACTAACGTAACAGCATCATCCCAAGGTTGTTTTCCAGGTGGCGAATACACGGCTATTTTAGGTGCTTTTTCCAGTACAACCGTTTCCATGTTTTGCGATGGGCTACTAATTTCATCCAATATGTTACTAGCTTCGCCATCACTCAACACTTCAAAACTAACCCCTCGTATTTGGCACTCACGGCGTATCTCTTCTGTATCGGGCAGTAAAAATGAGCCTCCACGGTAATTGAGCAGCCAACTCACTTTGTAGCTTTTATCCAACGTCCAATAAGTTATACCATACGCTTTTAGGTGGTTAACCTGAGAGGTATCGTCCATAGGTAATAATATCATGGATGCTTTTGCACCCAAACTCGTTACCATTACAAATAGTAAAATTATAATCTTTTTCATCATCATAGCAGCAGATTTATTTCAAAGATAGCAAAATGATTCGTCAGTTAATAGTAACTCCAAAAACAGTACCTTATTTTCATTCTAGCCGATGAAGCCATAGCTATTCTTATAAAAAGTTAAATTTTGCGAAATAATTACTAAAAAATACAACTAAAACGTTTTCGTATGTAACAAAAAGCGTATATATTCGCGAAATATTCAACAATTTAGATTATTTCATATTTTTTAATAATTATTTAACAATTACAACACACTATGGACTTCACTTTGTTACTAAAAGATGTAGGCATTAACGACATTCCTCGCGTTGGAGGAAAAAATGCTTCTTTAGGTGAGATGCTTCAAAACTTAACAAGCCTAGGGGTAAACATACCCGATGGTTTTGTGGTTACGGTAGCAGCCTATAAAACATTTTTAGAGTACAACTCGCTCGACAAAACTATTAATGAAACGGTAGAGCGTATTAATTATGATGATATCGAATCGTTACGACGAGGCGGTATGCAAATCAGGCAGGCTTTCCTTAATGGTAAATTTCCTGAGGAAATGAGTGCCGAAATTGCAAAACGTTACGAGGAACTTTCTGGGCAGTACGGTCAGGAAATGACTGATGTTGCAGTACGTAGTTCGGCTACAGCCGAAGATTTACCCGATGCCTCTTTTGCAGGACAACAGGAAACGTATTTAAATGTTAGAGGTGCACAAACGTTAATGGATAGTATCCGTAAATGTTTTGCATCGTTATTTACTGATAGGGCTATTAGTTACAGACAGCGTTTTGGGTACGATTTGTTACAGCTCGGGCTATCGGTATGTGTACAAAAAATGGTGCGTAGTGATTTAGGGACATCTGGAGTTGCTTTCTCTATTGATACAGAAAGTGGTTTTAAAGATGCTGTAGTTATAAACGGTACTGTTGGACTTGGCGAAATGCTGGTACAGGGTGCCATATCCCCTGATGAGTTTATTGTATTTAAACCTGCTTTAAAGCAAGGTTATAATGCCATAATAGAGAAAAAGTTAGGGAACAAAGATAAAATGATGATTTATGGTAAAGGTGGTTACGAAAGGGTAAAAATTATCTCTACTGAGGAAAAATTCCGTACCCGTTTTTGCCTTAGCGAAGAAAACATACTAAAACTAGCCAAATGGGTAGTAATTATTGAAGAATATTATACCAAAATACGCGATAAATGGACACCCATGGATGTGGAATGGGCTATTGACGGGCTTACTAAAGAGTTGTTTATTGTACAGGCACGCCCCGAAACAATACACTCACAAAACGATAAACCTACTACCATTACCGAATATGTAATGGAGGACGAGAGCCGTAAGGATAAAGTAATTGCCGATGGTATTGCTGTAGGCGATAAAATAGGTACAGGCAAAGCCAACATTATATTCTCTATGGATAAAAGGGTTACCGAAGGGCACGAGTTTACACCTGGTGCTGTATTGGTAACTGAGATGACAGACCCCGATTGGGAGCCTATAATGAAGAAGGCATCGGCTATTATTACCAACAAAGGTGGGCGTACCTGCCATGCTGCTATTATAGCGCGCGAAATGGGTATTCCTGCTATTGTAGGTTGTGGTAATGCTACCGAAATAATAAAAGAAGGCATGACCATAACAGCATCGTGTGCCGAAGGTGATAAAGGTTTTATATATGAGGGAGAGATTGCATACCTTGAAAAAGAACATGATTTAAGTTTATTACCTGAAGTAAAAACGGATATTATGCTAAATGTAGCATCGCCAGGTATGGCTTTCCAATTCTCCCATTTACCCAATAAAGGAGTTGGTTTGGCACGCGAGGAGTTTGTAATTAACAACTACATAGAGGTACACCCGTTAGCGTTGATGAACCACCGTAGCCTTAACGATGCAGCACTTACGGCTGAAATTGAGAAGAAAATTACAGGTTACCCTGATGAGGAAACCTTTTTTATAGATAAGCTAGCCAATGGTATTGCTAAAATTGCCGCTTCGTTTTACCCGAATAAAACCATAGTACGTTTCTCGGATTTTAAAACAAACGAGTATTACAACCTACTAGGCGGTAAGTATTACGAACCTAACGAAGAGAACCCAATGATAGGTTGGCGTGGTGCATCGCGCTACTATTCTGATGCGTATAAAGAGGCATTTGGTTTAGAGTGCCGTGCTATTAAAAAAGTACGTGAAGAAATGGGGCTTAAAAATGTTACCGTTATGGTACCGTTTTGCCGTACGGTAGAAGAACTTGTAAAAGTAAAAGAAGTAATGCAGGAGTATGGATTGGTGCGTGGTGAGCATGAATTGGAACTTTTCCTGATGGCAGAGGTACCATCCAACATACTAATGGCTGCTGAATTTGCCGAGCATATTGATGGTTTCTCTATTGGTAGTAACGACCTTACGCAGCTTACACTTGGTTTGGACAGGGACTCATCGTTAGTGGCACATTTGTATGACGAGCGTAACCCAGCGGTTAAAAGAATGCTAGAAATGCTTATTACCACTGCTAAAAAAGCAGGTGTAAAAGTAGGTATTTGCGGGCAAGGACCGTCTGACTTTCCCGATTTTGCACAGTTTCTGGTAGGCTTGGGTATTGACAGTATTTCGGTAACGCCCGATTCTGTTATTAAAACCGTTAATGCTATTGCAGAGGCAGAGAAACTTATTGCCGAAAACGAAGTGGCAGCAGTATAAAATTGCATCTAACCTTTATTTTTTATATAAAAAAAGCGTACCAGTTAATACTGGTACGCTTTTGGTTTTTTAAACTTAATAAACTTATTTACACGGCAGTAATAATTTGGGCGTCATGCACTGCTATTTCACGTATTGTTTCAGTTATTACTACTTGTACATTGTTGTTGTTACTCATTATATCTCTTGCTTAAACGTTATTATCATTCATTAAAATGGTACATCGCCACCATCATTATTGGTATTACCACCATTCATGTTACTACCAAAAGCATCGTTTGCCGATGGTAAATTTTTAGTAATAAAAGCACTACTATCGTTCATACTGGACGGCAACTCATCAAACGGCGAGCTAAAATCGTCTAAGTTATCAAACTTACCAAGGTTACCAATAAATTTAAGTCTAATATTATCCAAACCACCGTTACGGTGCTTGGCTACTATAAACTCCGCCTGCCCTTCGGTTGGCGAACGTTCCTCATCATCCCATTCATCTATTTTATAATATTCTGGACGATAAATAAACGATACAATATCGGCATCCTGCTCTATTGCTCCCGATTCCCTCAAATCCGAAAGTAACGGGCGTTTACTAGAGCCTCGTGTTTCTACTGCACGCGATAACTGCGATAGGGCTATTACTGGAACGTTAAGCTCTTTTGCGAGTGCTTTTAAGTTTCGGGAAATAGTAGATATTTCCTGCTCCCTGTTACCACCATTTTTACCACTACCACCAGCCGTCATTAACTGCAAATAATCAATTACAATTAATTTAATGCCGTATTGCGATGCCAAACGCCTTGCTTTCGCCCTAAGGTCGAATATGGATAGCGATGGGGTATCGTCTATATAAAGAGGTGCTTTTTCAAGGTCTTTTACCTTAATACTTAGTTGCTCCCACTCGTGTTTTTCGAGTTTACCTGTTCGTAGCTTTTCAGATGAAAGTCCCGTTTCACTCGATATTAAACGGGTAATTAACTGTACGGATGACATCTCTAGTGAAAATAGTGCTACAGGATGCCCAAAATCGATAGCAATATTACGCGCCATAGAGAGTACAAAGGCGGTTTTACCCATACCCGGTCGTGCTGCTATAATAATCAGGTCACTCGGTTGCCAGCCCGATGTTAGTTTATCTAAACTTTCAAAGCCTGTGGCAATACCACTTAACCCCTCTTTGCTTGCTATCTCTTCTATGCGTTTTTTAGCCTGTATTACAAGGCTTTGTGCGGTTTCGGAACTACGCTTTATATTACCTTGCGTTACCTCGTACAATTTTGCTTCTGCTTTATCGAGTAAATCAAAAACATCCGTAGTTTCGTCGTACGACTCCTCTATAATTTCACTAGAAATTTTTATAAGGCTTCGCTGTATAAATTTCTGTAATATAATTCTGGAGTGAAACTCAATGTGTGCCGACGATGATATTTTTTGTGTAAGCTGTATCAGGTAAAAATCGCCACCTGCTAGTTCCAGTTTAGCATTTTTTTTAAGCTGCGACGATACCGTTAGCAAATCTATGGGCTGTGTATCGTTAAAAAGCTGTACAATAGCTTCGTAAATATGCTTGTGTGCATCTTTATAAAAAGCATCGGGCTGGAGAATATCAATAACCTCATCAACCCCTTTTTTATCTATCATCATTGCGCCTAAAACAGCCTCTTCTAAATCGAGTGCTTGCGGGGGCAATTTTCCTCTTTCAAGGTTGATAATTGTTGACTTATCAACTCTTACCGGGTTCATATTTTTGATGTTATCCATGGTGCTAAAGTAATTAAATTTGGAGAGTGTAGTTTAAGAAATTGTTAAGAGAAACCTGTTAATAAGATGTTTATAAACCCCACCTTATTTGTTAATAAGTCAAAAAAAATCCGAAGCCATAAGGCTTCGGATATATTTGCCCTAAATGGCTTACTATTCTTTAAACTCACCCATTTTACTGTACTTATCCATCCTTTTAGCTATTAAATCGGTTGTTGATAAGTCTTTTAATTCACTGTAGGCTTTAAGTATGTATTTTTCCACGCTTTTAAAGGTTGTTTCCCTGTCGTAATGGGCACCTCCAAGTGGTTCTGGAATGATATCATCTATTAATTTTTGTTTCTTCATATCAAAAGAAGTCAGCTTTAATGCTTCGGCAGCTTGCTCCTTATATTCCCAGCTTCTCCAAAGTATTGATGAGCATGATTCTGGTGATATTACGGAGTACCATGTGTTCTCTAACATGTACACTTTGTCACCCACACCTATACCTAATGCGCCACCCGATGCACCTTCGCCGATAATTACGGTTATAATAGGTACTTTAATACGGAACATTTCAAAAATATTCCTTGCAATAGCTTCTCCTTGTCCACGCTCTTCCGCTTCAAGACCTGGGTAGGCTCCTGGTGTATCTACAAGTGCAATAATAGGTATACCAAATTTTTCTGCCATTCGCATAAGGCGTAATGCCTTGCGGTATCCCTCAGGGTTTGCCATACCAAAGTTACGATACTGCCTTGTTTTTGTATTGAAACCTTTTTGCTGACCAATAACCATAAATGACTGATTGCCTATTTTACCCAATCCACCTATCATGGCTTTGTCGTCCTTAAAGCCCCTGTCGCCAAAAAGCTCTAAAAAGGTATCGCCCATTAGTGCTCTTACGTGGTCCATAGTGTAAGGTCGGCTGGGGTGCCTAGATAGTTGTACCCTTTGCCAAGCGGTAAGGTTTTTATATATCTTCTTTTTTGTTTCTTGTAATTTCTTCTCGATTTGTTTGCATGTAGTGGATACATCAACATCTGACTCCTGACCTATTACTGTACATTTTTCCAGCTGATCTTCAAGCTCTTTGATAGGTAATTCAAAATCTAAATATTCCATAATTCTGGTAGAATTTTGCTTTTTATTCGAACAACAAATATAAAAGTTTAAGATTACATAAAACTAAAACCTTGCTATTTACTTTTCGGTTTTGGTGTATTTTTTAAGTATTCCGTTGAGAATCACCATTGTTAATATAATTGCGGCACCAACATAAAACGTCCAGTTCATCTTTTCTTTTTCGTTAAATACTAACAATGCGATAATAATACCGTAAACAGGTTCCAGGTTTATAGTTAACATAACGGTGTAGGGGCTAAGAAATTTCATGATATCTACCGATACTATAAAAGCGTAAGCGGTACAGATAGAGCCTAATATAAAAAGCCAAATCCAATCGGTAAGCGATACTATAAAAAAATCGGGGGTAAAGCTACCTGTAAATAATAGGTATATGGATAGGAAAAACACACCGCCAAAAAGCTCGTATAACGATATTATAGTTGGGTTGTATTTGCTGGCATAAATTCCGTTGATGGTAGAGAATAATGCTGATAGGAATGCGGATGTAAGTGCGAGTATTATACCGTATGTATAATCGCCTTCAAAACGGAATATTAGGTACAACCCACCCACTACAAATAAACCAAATACTACTTCGTACCAGATTATTTTTCTGCTAAAGAATATAGGCTCTAACAACGAGGTAAAAAAAGCTCCTGTACTTAAACAGGCAAGTGTTACCGAAACGTTTGCTACTTTTATGGCTTTAAAAAAGGTAAGCCAATGCAAGGCTATTACCAAACCCGCAAACAAAAAGACTATAACCGCTTTTTTGGGTAGTTGTATGCTTAGCTTTTTAAGGTAGGCGTACAGCCAAATAATAGCTACGGCAATACTCATCCTGAACCAAACTAACGGTAAGGCATCCAACGATATTAGTGCGCCTATTACCGCAGTAAATCCCCATATAAATACAATAAAATGGAGTTGTAAATAGCTTTTTACTTTAGCGTCTGGCATTACGAAGTAGGAATATGGCTAGTATACCAAATGAAATATTAGGAAACCATACCGCAATAAGTGGTGGTATGCTCGATTTTTCTGCCATAGTACCAAATACCTTATCAAAAAAGATGTAAGTAAAGGCTAAACCTATACCCATGGCTAAGTTTACCCCCATACCTCCCCTACGTTTCATGGAGGAAACAGCTACAGCAATAATAGTAAGGATAAATGCCGAAATGGGTATGCTGTACTTTTTATACTTTATTACCAAATAGGTATTGATATTTGCCGAACCACTCGCCCGCTCTTTCTCTATAAAGCGGTTCAGTTCGCCCAACGTCATGGTTTCGGCAACATAAATAACAGGAGTTAAATCGTCGGGTTCAAAATTAAACTTGAATTTCTTTTCGGGTGCCGACTCTAATACATCACCCATTTCGCCTACCGTTCTTTTTGTATAGTTGGCTAGTGTATAAGTACTATCACTGGGGTTCCACTTTATGGAGCTGGCTTTAATCCAGTAATCTATTTTGTTATCCTTAAATTTTTTTAAATCAAAATTATAGCCCGTTTTTTGCCCATAGTTAAAACTACTTACATATATCTGTTCGTCTGGGCTTATTTGCTTGTATACCTCTTGGCTTTCTCGTACAACTTTATTGCTTTTAAGATATTTATACCTAAAATCGTTAAAGCCTTTACTGGCTTTGGGTACGAAAAAGAAGCCCATAACAAGTGCTAATAGCGATATAAGGGTAGCCCCTACAATATAAGGTCTTAAAAAGCGGTTAAAGGATATGCCCGAACTCAATATGGCAATAATCTCGGTATTGTTTGCCAATTTTGAGGTAAACCATATTACCGATAAAAATAGGAATATAGGGAATAAAAGGTTGGCAAAGTATATGGTAAAATCGGCATAATAGGCAGCTACCTCAACAAAGGGTACTTTATTGGCGAGTATCTTGTTTATTTTTTCCGATACATCAATTACTATCCCTATCGGGATGAAAAGCAGCAACATTACAAAAAACGTAGCTAAGTATCGCTTTAAAATATACCAGTCTATTATTTTCATTAATTCTCAGTAATGAGATTTAGCATTGTTGCAGCACAAAAGCCAAGTTTACAGTGCTAGTTAAAATCTCTGTTCTAAAATAATTACAGCCTTTTATCCATGTTTTTTACCATCATATCTTTCCATTCGCGGAAATCTCCTGCTAATATATGCTTTCTTGCTTCACGAACCAACCACATATAAAAGCCCAAATTGTGTATGGTTGCTATTTGTTTTCCTAAATACTCGTTAGAGGCAAAAAGGTGTCTTAAATAGGCTTTGGTATATTCGGTATCAACAAAGGTTATGCCCATTTCATCTATAGGAGAAAAATCGTCCTCCCATTTTTTATTTTTAATGTTAATAGTGCCATTAGCTGTAAATAGCATACCATTACGTGCGTTACGGGTTGGCATAACACAATCGAACATGTCTACGCCCAATGCAATGTTTTCCAGAATATTTATAGGCGTACCCACCCCCATTAAATAACGGGGTTTGTCTTCGGGTAGTATTTCGCATACAACATCCGTCATTGCATACATTTCTTCGGCAGGCTCTCCTACCGATAATCCTCCAATGGCATTACCAACAGCGCCTGCATTGGCTATATATTCTGCCGATTGTTTACGCAAATCGGTATAGGTACTACCTTGCACTATTGGGAAAAATGCCTGACTGTAGCCATACTTATACGGTAATTTTTCCAGATGGTTAATACAACGATCTAGCCAACGGTGCGTCATGTGCATGGAGCGTTTTGCATAACGGTAATCGCACGGGTACGGTGTACACTCATCAAATGCCATAATAATATCGGCTCCTATGGTACGCTGAATTTCCATTACATTTTCGGGTGAAAAGAAATGGAGTGAGCCATCTATGTGCGATTTAAATTTTACGCCTTCTTCCTTAATTTTTCGGTTTGCCGAAAGTGAATATACCTGATACCCTCCGCTATCGGTAAGGATAGGTCTGTCCCAGTTCATAAATTTATGCAGTCCGCCTGCTTTTTCTAATATATCTGTTTGCGGACGCAGGTATAAATGGTAGGTATTCCCTAAAATAATATCAGGGTCTATATCGTCTTTAAGCTCGCGCTGGTGCACGCCCTTTACGGTTCCCATAGTACCTACAGGCATAAATATAGGTGTTTCTATAACACCATGGTCGGTAGTTATGCTACCTGCTCTGGCTTTGCTCTGTGGGTCTTTAGTAATTAAATCAAATTTCATGAGTGTCTTTTACAGCCTGCAAAGGTAATTCTTTTATAATTTATATTCAGCATCTTATTTAAACGGTTGTATATACAACTTTTTATATATTTGTATTGATGAAAGAAACTATTTATACCCATATTGCTAGTTGCAACCCTACATTATGCATTTCGGGAAAAATAAACCGATGCACCCGAATAATAGGGAATGTGTTTAGGAAGCACTTAAAGGATTTTAATATTACTAGTAGCCAGTTGAGTGTGCTGTTTGTAATTATGAAGAATAAAGAGGTTAACCAGAAAAAAGTATCTGATGTACTTTACTTAGAAAAATCGACTGTTAATAGAAATTTAAACCGTTTGGTAAAGAGTAGCTATGTGTATACTGATGAGCATTTGAAATTAAAGATAACCGAAAAGGGCTACGAGTTTCTGGAAAAAGTTATTCCGCAGTGGAATAAAGCAATGGATGAAATTCGTGAAAAAATAAAACCAGAGGGCGAAGAGGCACTCAATATACTATTATCAACATTAACCAAGCAATAATACCATGCTAAAAACAGCTTATATTTTACTTTTCGTCGTTCTTTTATTAATTATACTATGGTGTTATAATTTGGCACTTAAAAAAACTAATGTTAGTAGCCCTTTACGGTACCAAAGGTTGTTACGGTTTACTGGTATACTCGCTGGGTGGATAACTTTACAATATGCAATAACAACTACAGGCTTTTATCAAGATTTATCGTTTCCGCCAAGAATACCTTTATTCATGATTATTCCTTTATTTCTGTTTACAGTCATCTTCTTATTTAAAAACCGAAATAGTAATATTCTAAAAAACCTACCAATACACATACCCATATTCTATCAGAGCTTCAGAGCCGTAATAGAAGTACTTTTTTATTATACTTTTTTAGCAGAAATTTTACCCGTACAAGCTACTTTTCATGGCTACAACTACGATGTTTTACTTGGTATTTCGGCACTGTTTATAGGGTTATACGCTATGCAAAAAAATGCATCTAAAAAACTATTGATTGCTTGGAATATAGTAGGTATTGCCATTGTGTTGTTTGCAGCATTTATATTTATTACATCCTTTTATGCGCCATCTGTATGGGGTACATCTACAAAATTTATTTTACGAGAATTCAATCAGTTTCCATTCTTACTCCTCCCTACATTTTTTATGCCTTCAGCAATATTTGTACACGTACTATCTATTATACAACTCAGAAAGCAGCTAAATAATCTGCAATAAAGTACAATTGATTTTTTCGTAATTATTTAACTAAGTGCATCGCCTTGGTAGCTCAAATTAATTTTGCCACACATAAAATTTAGGAGTACTTTTGCAACTGTTTAACTAATTTCTACAAATGAAACCTAATACACAACAACTTAACGATTTAACTACTCAGGTAAGAAGGGATATCCTTCGTATGGTGCATGCCGTAAATTCAGGTCACCCAGGTGGCTCATTAGGCTGTACCGAATTTATGGTAGCGCTCTACCAAAACATAATGCAGCGCAAGGAAGGTTTTGATATGGATGGCATAAATGAAGATGTATTTTTCCTTTCTAATGGGCACATATCGCCTGTATTTTATAGCGTGTTAGCTCGTAGCGGTTATTTCCCCGTATCGGAGCTCGCTACTTTTAGATTGCTTGACTCAAGACTACAAGGGCACCCTACTACACACGAGGGATTACCAGGTATACGCGTAGCATCGGGCTCGCTTGGGCAAGGCATGAGCGTGGCAATAGGTACAGCACAAACCAAAAAACTAAATAACGATAGTCATCTTGTTTATAGCCTACATGGTGATGGCGAATTACAGGAAGGTCAAAACTGGGAAGCCATTATGTATGCATCGGCTTATAAAGTAGATAACTTAATTGCCACTATAGACCTTAACGGGAAGCAAATTGATGGTCCTACAGACGAGGTTTTAAACATGGGAAGCCTTAAAGCAAAATTTGAGGCTTTTGATTGGGATGTACTGGAAATTAAGGAGGGCAATAACATGGATGCCATTATTGCTGGACTAACTGAGGCTAAAGCAAAAACTGGAAAAGGAAAGCCTGTTTGTATACTACTACATACTGAAATGGGTAACGGTGTTGATTTTATGATGCATACCCATGCATGGCACGGTAAAGCACCTAACGATGAGCAGCTTGAAAAAGCATTGGCACAAAATGCAGAAACTTTAGGCGATTATTAAATAGTGATAATAGAGGCTGGATTTGATATTAGATTTCTGTAAATTCTAGCTACTAAAATCTCAATTCTTTAAAAAAATGAAAAAATATACAAATACAGGAAATAAAGATACACGCTCTGGTTTTGGAGCAGGTTTAACCGAGCTGGGGCAAACCAACGAAAATGTAGTAGCACTTTGCGCCGACCTTATCGGGTCGCTTAAAATGGACGATTTTAAAAAGAATCACCCTGAGCGTTTCTTCCAAGTAGGTATTGCCGAAGCGAACATGATAGGTATGGCTGCGGGTATGACTATAGGTGGCAAAATACCGTTTACTGGTACTTTTGCCAACTTCTCTACAGGTAGGGTTTACGACCAGATTCGTCAATCGGTTGCGTATAGTGGTAAAAACGTAAAAATATGTGCATCGCATGCAGGGTTAACACTTGGCGAGGACGGTGCTACACACCAAATATTAGAAGATATTGGTTTGATGAAAATGCTACCCAGCATGACGGTTATTAATACCTGCGATTACAACCAAACCAAAGCAGCCACTATTGCAATAGCAGAACATGATGGTCCTGTTTACCTACGTTTTGGTCGTCCGTCGGTAGCCAACTTTACACCAGAGAATGGTACTTTTGAAATTGGTAAAGGTATATTACTTAACGAGGGTAACGATGTTACTATAGTAGCCACAGGGCATTTAGTATGGGAGGCGCTTATAGCTGCCGAAGCTTTAGAGGCTAAAGGTATAACTGCCGAAGTAATTAACATACATACTATTAAACCACTAGATGAGGAAATCGTACTAAAATCAGTGGCTAAAACAGGATGTATTGTTACTGCCGAAGAACACAATATACTAGGTGGGCTTGGCGAAAGTGTAGCACGTACACTGGCTACTAACAACCCCACACCGCAAGAATTTGTTGCCGTACAAGATAGTTTTGGCGAAAGTGGAACACCTGCACAACTAATGGAAAAATACAAATTGAACAGCGATGCTATAATAGCTGCTGCCGAAAAAGTGATAAAAAGAAAGTAATCGTTTTATTTACTATATTTAAAATCCCAATCGAAAGGTTGGGATTTTTTTATTGTTCCACTAAAATTTACTATAGATATGGGTTCAATTTTTAACTTTCAATTCGGGCAATTTGCCGAAGCTTCTTCCCCAAATTGGTTTGATTGGCTTTCTCTAATTTTATCAATTATTATAAACATAATAGCAATATATGGAGGTTTCAAAATCGCAGAGCATATATATAGAAGAGAAAAGACTGACTCTGAAAGAGATAACAACCAAATTTTAGAAATTGAACTAAAACTCTTCAAAAATAGCCTTTCAAGTCTTAAAGATGCATGTGGTGGACAGCTAAATGAAATAGAAACATATATAAGAGAGAAGGATTTTAAACTTATCTTTTACCAAAATGTGAATGTAGATTTTTTACAGTTTATTGACATCAAAAGTATTTATAGGAAATATGGAATAAATGATGATGAAAAAATAAAAAAGATTAACAATCTATTATCAAACCTTTATACTCTCTATGATTTTAGAGAATCATTAAGGAGTGAATTCAGAACATACATTGAGAAATATAATTTTCACGAATCTAAATTCTATAAATACAGAGAAATTATGTACACAAAACATTATACGTTATGTAACAAACGAGCCATAGAAATATCAATTCATGAAGGCATAAAAAAGTGGACATTTAATGAAAATGATTTATTTATGCCTGAATACTCCAACCTTATTAATGACACACATAGAAACAGTAATATTATAGATGATAACGGACTAAAAGATAGAGGTCTTTTAGTTCAAATGTTCGTTATACCATTACTTCAAATTACAGCAAAATATATCCCTGAAGATAGCGATGCTATAGAAGTAAATGGTATTGCAAATCAAGTAAATGCTGCTTATATAGATATGGAGAATGTTACTGAGAAGCATTTTACTGTCATTGAAAGCTATAAGGATAACTTATCAAAAATCATTGATACTATTAGCAATTTTTTATCTAATGACTAAATAAAAAAGCCTGTTCAAATTGAACAGGCTTTTTTATTTTATGGTAGTATATTCTCCTTAAAAACAGGAAGCATCTAAATGTTTTTTAACCGTACCACCATCGCAAGTAGGTATATCTTCAAAGTCGTAAACCTCATCCGTATCAGGTATTGTTATCTCTAAACGGGTAGAGTAGCCGTCATTATCATCATCAATATCCAAGTAGTCAGGCGCACCATCGCCATCGCTATCAAAATCACGAATATCAATACCGTTATCGGTTTCATACTTACTTAGGATGCCATCGCCATCGCTATCAACAAATTGTAAATCATATAATTTAAAGCTAAATACAAGCGGATTGTAGGCAGGTATACCTGTACGAACATTATTATAATACCCGTAAGCCGACGGTAAAAACATTATGCCAGCACCATAATCTTCAAACTCAGCAGGGTTTGGACTATCAGGTTCATCTATATACACCCCTGTTTTAAACAATGGGATAATTTCGTGCCATCCATTAACATAAGTTATAAGAGAAATATTATCTTGCGGAAACGGATCAGAATCAAACTGTGTTCCATCCAATCTAAAACCTCTGTAAGCTACACGAACCCTATCGGCTCTTGTAGGCTGCTCATTAACCCCCTGTCGTAAAACCAAATAATACAACTCAAAATTTACGCCTGCAAGGTTAACATCTTTAGCTAATAATTCATATTCCGTTTGGTCCCAAATAGAAACCTGATCGCCGCCATCTGGAATTTCTTCTATCGTTACATTAAAATCTTCATCAACACTGGCTATATAATGCTCTTTCAGGTAATTTTCAATGTCTACTTTCTCTACTGCATACTGCTCTGCATAATCTCTTGGTGGCTCTACAGACGACCCATCATCTTTATTACAGGCAGCAAAAAATGCAACAAATGCAAGTAGGCTAAAAACCTTAAAAAATCTCTTCATTTTTATTTTTATTTTAATGGCGCAAGATACAATTTTACTTTATTTTTGTACAGCTATAACAACGATTTTTAGGATTTAGTATGAGGATTGACAAATATTTATGGTGTGTGCGCTACTACAAAACACGCAATATAGCTACGGAGGCATGCAAAAAAGGACATGTTGCCGTAAACGGGCAGCAAGTTAAACCATCTAGAGAGGTTTACCCTACTGACGTTATAACATTACGACGCGACCAAATTAATTATAAACTTAGTGTACTGGATATTCCTGCCAATCGTGTAGGGGCTAAATTGGTAGACATTTACCGTAAAGACGAAACGCCTAAAGAAGCTTTTGAGCATTTGGCATTGCTAAAATTAGCCAAGGAGCATTACAGAGCGAAAGGTAGTGGCCGACCTACTAAAAAAGACCGCAGGGACATTGAAGATTATACTGATGATACTTTAGATTTTGAAGATGACAACATTTGATAAAAATTACTGGGAAAACCGTTACCAAAACGATTCCTCGCCTTGGGACATAGGCACAATTACAACACCATTAAAAGAGTATATTGACCAAATTACCGATAAATCGTTACGGATATTAGTCCCTGGCGCAGGTAATGGGCATGAATTTGAATACTTGGTAACACAAGGGTTTACCAATAGCCACGTGTTGGATATTGCCCCAACCCCCTTAGAGAATATTAGGGAACGATTGCCTGAATTGGATAGTAGCCGTTTAATTTATGATGATTTTTTTAAGCACGATGCAACCTACGATCTTATTATAGAGCAAACTTTCTTTTGTGCACTCGACCCATCATTACGGGAAAAGTATATTAAAAAAATGCATAGCCTATTAGCCCCTAAAGGCAAACTGGCGGGGTTACTGTTCCAGTTTCCGCTTACGGAGCAAGGACCGCCATTTGGGGGAGATAGTGAAGAGTATAAAAAGTCTTTCGGCGATTTATTTACGATACATACATTAGAAACAGCTCATAACTCTATTAAACCCCGAGAAGGTAAAGAACTCTTTTTTATCTTTGAGAAAAAATAACCCCAGTACACAATGAGCCACGTTATCCTTACACAGCAAGAAATAGAGCATAAAACCATGCGCATGGCGTACCAGATATACGAAACGTTTGTTGACGAAAACGAGGTTGTATTGGCAGGTATAGCAAGTAACGGCTATATTTTTGCACAAAAGCTGGCAGCAACCCTAGAGAAAATATCCGATTTAAAGGTTATTTTGTGTGAAGTAAAAATAAATAAACAGCAACCGCTAGAGGCAATACAAACATCCTTACCCGCATCAGAGTACACCAATAAAGCTTTGGTACTTGTAGACGATGTTTTAAACTCAGGTACTACATTAATATATGGGGTAAAACACTTTTTGGATGTACCCCTAAAAAAGTTTAAAACTGCGGTTTTGGTAGACCGAAACCATAAAAAATACCCTGTAAAGGCCGATTTTAAAGGGCTTTCGCTCTCTACATCGTTGCAAGAGCATATACAGGTAACTTTTACTAATGATGATGCCTACGCTTGCCTAAGCTAAAACAAACTCATTATTTCGTTTACAATATTCTCGGATGTTTTACCATCTGTAGTTACCCTGTGTTTTGCCTGCATATAGTAATAACTACGGTCAAACAAATGCTTGGCTACAAACTCGGTTAGCTCCTCCCCTTTCATGCCGTTTAACATGGGGCGGTTACTGCCTTGCAACTCAATACGGTTTACAATTTCTGGTACAGAGGTTTTTAAATATATTGATAGTACATCATCGCGTTGTAAAAATTCATGATTATTAGCATAACAAGGCGTACCACCACCTAAACTCAAAATAAAGGCTTCGTTATTGTTTACAATTTCTTTTAATGCAAGGTGCTCTTTCTTCCTAAACTGTATTTCGCCCTCTTCTTCAAAAATCGTGGCTATCGTTTTTCCAGTCTGTTCTTCAATAATAGCATCAAGATCAAAAGAGGTAATTCCCGAAGCCTGAGCAAGTAAACGTGCTATTGTGGTTTTGCCAGAAGCCATATATCCACACAAAATAATTTTTTTCATATAATAAGCCCTTATATACTAAGTTCTTAAACAATTTTAGGCAAAAAAAACTCAAATTTATAACAAAATGGCTTTGAATAATTAATAATACATCCGTATATTTGCACCCGCATTCAGGGAATGATATAATGACTCGATAGCTCAGTTGGTAGAGCACATCACTTTTAATGATGGGGTCCTGGGTTCGAGCCCCAGTCGGGTCACTAAAAGACCTTATATTTCCTAATGCAACGACTCGATAGCTCAGTTGGTAGAGCACATCACTTTTAATGATGGGGTCCTGGGTTCGAGCCCCAGTCGGGTCACTAAAAAGTTAAGCGTAACGATAGCTTAACTTTTTTTATTTACTACCGTTTAGGCCATGTGGTGGAATTGGTAGACACGCCATCTTGAGGGGGTGGTGCCGTAAGGTGTGCTGGTTCGAATCCAGTCATGGTCACTTTAAAAAGCGTAATATACTAACCGTATACTACGCTTTTTTTATGCCTAATTACTATATTTGGTCTATTATTATTGTTTTATAAAATACCACCAATAAAAAGCTTTACAATAGCTTATTCACAAGCCTCTTATAAATAAGCGGGCTAAAACACTTTACATTAATTTTATACAAACAATATGAATACTATAGCTACTGAAATAAAAGATTTTTACACCCAAAGTAGCGAAGACTTACGATTACAAACGGGTTTAGGACCCCTTGAGTTTGAACGCAACAAAGAATTGATTAATCGGTTTATACCAAAACAAAAAGCCATTATTGCCGATGTAGGTGGTGGCACGGGGCATTATGCTGCATGGCTAAGCAACATGGGGCATAATGTTACATTGATAGAGCCCGTACCCAAACACATTGCACTTGCCAAACAAAGGGCAAAAAACAATGCCAATAAATTTACGGTTATTGCTGGAGAAGCTTCTACGCTACCGTTTAGCGATAATAGTGTTGATGTAGTAATACTGCACGGACCATTATACCATTTACAGGAAGAAGTAGCGCGGTTACAAGTATTACAAGAGGCGAAAAGAGTCCTAAAAGATGGTGGTATTGTGTTGGGTTTTGCTATATCGTACACCGCATCAACAGTAGCTGCACTTAGTAGCGGAATGTTTCATGAACCTGCCGTATTTGCTATGTGTCAAGAGGAACTTGCTACAGGATACCATTTTCCGCCCGAAGCATTCCCTGGTATGCTTTGTAACGCCTATTTTCATCGTCCGAAAGACTTTAGGAAAGAGTTTGAGAGTGCTAATTTAACCGTTACGGCGCATTTAGCGGTAGAAGGTTTAGCTTGGTTGGATAAAAACTTTTTTGAGAATTGGTTCATCCCCAAAAAGAAAGAACAATTACTCAAATTAATACAAGCCACGGAGAGTAACGAAGATACTTTAGCACTTAGCCCGCACATGATGATAGCTGCTAAAAAATCGAGATAAAAATATAATAACCACAAATTAAATAAAGTGCATACAATATTAACCATTGTTTGCACTTTATTGTTTTTAAAGGCGTAATATTTTTCGTATTATTATAAAAATTAAAAAACGAATCATGGAGGAACTTACCGCCCTGAGGCATTACTTGCATAAACACCCTGAGGTGTCGCAAAACGAATACAAAACGCAAGAGTATATGCTTAACCTTTTGGGTAAGCTAAATGCTGATAAAGTAGAAAAAACGGCCAATACGGGTATACTTGTAACGTTTAAAGGCAAAGCAGTAGGGAAAAACATATTGTTACGTGCCGATATTGATGCTTTACCGATACAAGAAACGATAAGTACCACATATAAATCCAATACCGAAGGGGTATCGCACAAGTGCGGGCACGATGGGCATACTACTATAATGTATGGTGTTGCCCAGCATTTTGCAGCGCAACGTCCCGAAAAAGGGAATGTATACTTGCTGTTTCAGCCTGCCGAAGAAAACGGTTGGGGCGCACGCAATGTGGTTGCCGATGGTACATTAAAAGGCTTGAATATAGATATGGTTTTTGCACTGCATAATTTACCCGGTTACACCATGCATAGTATTGTTTGCAAAACAGGCAGCTTTACATCAAGCGTAGTGAGTTTAGCAGCTCATTTTAAAGGATACACCGCACACGCTGCAGAACCTTGGAATGGCAGAAATCCTGCAAAAGCAATGAGCCAATACATGCTGGAGGCATTGGCTCTGAATATGGAAGATAAACCCGCGTATGTAACCGTAACACCAGTACATACAGCAATGGGCGAAAAAGCTTATGGTATTTCTGCAGGAGAAGGGTCAGTACACTTAACCGTTAGGGCTGATAGTAACCAAAGGTTAGATGCTGCTATGGCAAGCATTAAAAGCAAAGCAACTGAAATAGCTAAGGATGAAGAACTGGAAGTTAGTTTTGAGATTATAGAGCCTTTCGAATCAAATCAAAACCATAACGATGCTGTAGCTGTAATTCAAAAAGCAGCAAAGACAACTAATTCAGAATATAATGCTATTGATGATGGATTCCGATTTGGCGAGGACTTTGGTATTTTTACCAACCTATACCCTGGTGCCATGTTCGGTGTTGGGTCTGGTAAAGATTGTTTTCCGCTACACCACCCCGCCTACGATTATCCTGATGAAATAACACAAACAGGAATAAAAATGTTTACCACCATACAAAAAGAAGCACAGGCATAATGAAAGCATCATCGGTTATTAAGCTAGACCAAGCTGCACTACAGTCCAACTGGAAATTTTTAAAAACATATTTCAATAAAACCAAAATAAGTGCCGTTGTAAAGGGTAACGCCTATGGGCATGGCATTAGTACCTACGTACCTATGGCAGAAGCCTGCGGTGTAAACCACTTCTCGGTTTTTAATGCAAGCGAGGCTTACGAGGTATATGAGGTAGCTTCGGCAAATAGTACCATAATGATAATGGGTTCGTTAGATGAGCAGGATATTGAGTGGGCAATTGCAAACGGTATTGAGTTTTATGTATTTACTATGGAGCGTTTGGCAACAGCCATAAATACAGCAGCAAAACTCAACAAAAAAGCCATTGTACATATTGAGATAGAAACAGGCATGTTTCGCACAGGCTTTGAGCACGCAGAAATACCTGAACTAATAACACATTTAAAAAATAATACCGATACGTTAATTTTTAAAGGACTATGCATGCATTTTGCAGGTGCAGAAAGTATTGTAAATTATGTTCGGATTAAAAAGCAAAAAATAGGTTTTAAAAAAGCCATAAAAGCGTTTAAAGAGGCTGAGGTAATGCCCGAAACGATTCATGCATGTTGCTCGGCAGCAGCAGTACGAATACCTGATATGCATTACGATATGATACGCATCGGTATTATGCAATACGGTTTTTGGTCGGGTCCTGAGGTGCTTATAGAATATCTTAATAAACATAATTTAGAAGAATCGCCATTAAAACGTATTATTAGTTGGGAAAGTACCGTAATGAGCATGAAAGAGGTACCACCAGGGGAGTTTATAGGCTACGGAACTTCATTCTTTTCGCATCAAAGCATGCAACTTGCCATTGTTCCTGTAGGGTACGCACACGGTTTTAGCAGAAGCCTGAGCAATACAGGTATAGTACTTATAAATGGTAGGCGCGCTCCTGTAATTGGCACTGTTAATATGAATTGTATTGCCATAGATGTAACCAGTATAGGCGACGTAAAAATAAACGATACCGTAACGTTAATAGGAATGCAAGGCGAACACGAAGTAAGCGTAGCATCGTTTGGCGAAATGAGTAATCAGCTTAATTACGAGTTGCTAACACGACTTCCTAAAGGAATAGAGCGAAAAATGGTATAAGCCAAAACGTAGACTAAGTGTTATAATAAAAATAACATTTATTAAACGTAGTAATATTATATTTGTAAGTAAACCAATACAAGAAATTTTGAATGTATTTCTTACTGTTTTAACGGGGCTTTTGTTGCTGTTTACATTATTATCGTTAGTGCGAAATGATTATTGGGTTTTTCGTGTTAACGATTATCCGCGTTTGCAAAAGTTTACGTTATCTGTAATTTGCTTGATACTTTTATTAAACCTGTATAATGGTAACGATACTTTATTTTGGATATTAACTGTATCAATTGCACTAAATATTATTTATTTAGGATGCCAAATACTCCCATTTACAACGCTTGGTAATAAACAAGTATATAGGGCAAATACGGTTAAACCCAACCAAAGCGTTAGCATAATGATTAGCAACGTATACCAATACAATACCAATATAAAGGGCTGCCTTAGTGAAATATACAAAACCAACCCCGATATTGTTTTTCTGTTGGAAACAAACAACACTTGGAAAAAAGGTACTGAAGAACTTAAAGAAAAATACCCACATCATGTACTAGTACCGCAAGAAAACACCTATGGTATGCTACTCTACTCCAAACTAAAACTAACCAATACTGCGGTTAAATTTATAGTAGAAGATGATGTACCATCAATACATACATGTTTTACTTTAAAAAATGGTCAGGAAGTACAATTGTACGGCGTTCACCCCACCCCGCCATCGCCTACAGAGAACATTCGTGCTACCGAGCGCGACAAAGAGTTATTATTATTAGCTGATATTGTAGCGGAGCAGAGTAATCCTGTAATAGTAATAGGCGACTTAAATGATGTAGCCTGGAGCCACACCACAAAACTATTTTTAAAAATGAGTGGTTTACTTGACCCAAGGCGTGGCAGAGGCTTTTTTAACTCGTTTCATGCCAAATATCCTTTTTTACGCTTTCCGTTGGACCATGCTTTTATTTCACCCAATTTTAGGCTCAATACAATAAAACGCTTGAACAATTACGGGTCTGACCACTTCCCTATTTTTATTGATGTACAATATGAGCCTGAAGGTAGTAGTAACGAACACGAGGTTTTACAACCCGATTCTGATGATGTTGCTGAAGCAAAGGAAAAGAAAAATAAAACCTAACAATTAGTGATGCGCTAATTTTTCATCTTTCATTGTAATGGTACGAAGCACAAAGGAAGCACAAAACAAATAGTAAACAACGGGTTGTGCACCTGCGTATTTGTAGCCATCGCTAAGCAGTAATATTAATAAGCCTCCAAGAATAACCTCCGATATAAAAGGGGCTCTAAATTTAAAACCAGCCTGAAAAATAGTAACTACTGTTAAAACGGCATAAGCAATGGTAGCACTCACAATAACAGTTTCCGCCAAATAAGGACGCGAAAAAAAAGTGAGTAAAAAGCTAGCGCCAATAGCCACAAAAGTTATAAGAATAAGATGTCGTAACATAAGATTAAGCGTTGTACGGTACACAACTAAGCAGCTATACTTGCGTAATCATTTAATGGGAGCAAAAAATCTAATAATTAGAATTTTTGCTAAAATATAAATTTATTCTCATAAAATTATGCTCTATTTAAATAAATTTCGACTATTATTTATAAGGTAACAGTTCGCAACGTCTATCTAATTCCTCTTTAAACTTTCTAAGCTCTTCGTTGCTCATATCATCTAATTGTTTATATTGGTTTTCCTCACTTTTCATTTTTTCTGTTGCCTTTTTTTCAGAATTAAACTTGTTGCCCGAACCTAAGCCACCAAATAATATTTTAGAGAGTAATAGTAAGCCCATAGCATGCCAATACCCTACTTGGTTTACCCCTATTAAATCTGGTAAAATAGTATTCCACAACCACATTACTAGTGCCGATATACCAAATATTAAACCGATAATAAGCGGTACAAAAAACATAAATTTTACTGCATCGCGATACTTTTTGTTATTATCCATTTTTCGTCTCATTTTAGTGTTTATTTAAATCGTTATGTAAATAGTGTAGTTTTTTGCGCAAGTGCTTTACAGCATACCCTTTACGGCTAATAATTGTTTTAATATTCTCCTGCTGCCTATCCGCAATTTCTTTCAAGGTTACGCCATCTATTTCGTTAAGTACAAAAACTTCTCTTTGCAGTGCTGGTAATTCGTTTAACGCAATTAATAGTGCTTCCCAAAACGCTTTTTTATACAGCGCAAGTTCTGGGTCGTTTGTTGTATCTAATAAAAGAATATCTCGAATTTCTATAGTACCATCTTCTGCTTCGTAAGTATAATCCTCTAGTAAGTCATTTGTTTGTTTGCGGTAGAGATCGGTAATTTTGTTTCGGGCAACACGGTATAACCATGCGCCTATGTTCTCTACCTCATCCATGTTAGTGAGCCTACTTAATTGATACCAGACGTCTTGCAGTATATCTTGAGCATCTTGGTTTTGATGTACACGACCTGTAATAAAAATGGATAGCTGTACTCCAAATTCTTTGATTATTTCTGATGTAAGGCGGGCTTTTCTTCTTGGCATTAGTGGTAGTACTTGCTGTATACTATAGAAGACGAACGAAACGCTATTTTACTTTAAAAAATGACTTTTTTTTTCAAAATAATTTTAATTGAAGGGTATGGGTAGGTATACAAACAAAAAAAGCTCCCTAAAAGGGAGCTTATGCTATATTATAAACGGTAGTGGCTATTAAAGTGTAGCTACGTGTTTTGTTAGTTTTGATTTAAGGTTTGAAGCCTTATTAGCATGAATAATGTTTTTCTTAGCTAATTTATCTATCATAGCGATAACACCCGAAAGCTTTTGTGAAGCATCATTCTTATCTGTAGATGTACGTAGTGCTTTTATGGCATTACGAGTCGTTTTGTGTTGGTATTTATTCAACACTCTTTTCTTTTCGCTAGTTCTTATTCTTTTTAAAGCTGACTTATGATTTGCCATTTTCTGTTGTCTTAAATGTCTTAATTATTCTATTTTGTAGTCCGTAGGGGAATCGAACCCCTGTTACCAGGATGAAAACCTGGCGTCCTAACCCCTAGACGAACGGACCAGTGTTAGCTTAAACAAAAAGTAAACCTTTTTACAGGTGGCTACTTTTTTTTAACTTAGTAGCCCGTAGGGGAATCGAACCCCTCTTACCAGGATGAAAACCTGGCGTCCTAGCCGATAGACGAACGGGCCATTTTGTTTCTGTAATGCGGATGCAAAAATACAACTATTTTTTATTTACGCAATACTCGAAACAAAAAAAATATAAATTTTTAATATGCCTTTGCAAACAGTACTCTTCCAGCCGATGGATTACCTGTTAATACACAGCTTCCTGGCTCCTCTTTCCTGTTTAAAGCTATACAACGTATGGTTGCTTTTGTAAGGTTTTTTATTTTATCTTCTGTCTCTGGTGTACCATCCCAATGGGCAGCTATAAAGCCTCCTTTGTTTTCTAGTACATCTTTAAACTCATCAAAATTATTTACTTCGGTTATATTCGCATCCCTATAGGTTTGTGCTTTAGCATACAAATTGGTTTGTATTTCCTCTAGTAAATTTTGTATGTGGGCTACAACATCTTCGCTAGCCACAACTTCTTTAGAGAGTGTATCTCTACGCGCTACTTCAAAAGTACCATTCTCCAAGTCTTTTGGTCCGAGTCCTATACGTACTGGTACGCCTTTAAGCTCGTATTCGTTAAATTTAAAGCCTGGTTTATGCGTATCCCGATTATCGTACTTAACGGATATATTCAGTTTACGCAACTTAGCCATAAGCTCTTTTGCCGTTTCAGACACAGCATCAAACTGTTCATCTGTTTTGTATATTGGCACTATAACAACTTGTATTGGTGCAAGGTTTGGTGGTAATACAAGTCCGTTATCATCAGAATGCGTCATTATCAATGCACCCATCAACCGTGTAGAAACCCCCCACGAGGTAGCCCAAACATACTCTTGCTTCCCTTCTTTATTGGCAAACTTAACATCAAAGGCTTTGGCAAAGTTTTGCCCTAAAAAGTGCGATGTTCCTGCCTGCAATGCTTTACCATCTTGCATTAAGGCTTCTATACAATACGTTTCTATAGCCCCTGCAAAACGCTCGTTAGCGGTTTTAACACCTTTAATAACAGGTATTGCCATAAAATTCTCTGCAAAGTCGGCATATACATCCAACATTTGCTCTGCCTCAGCAACCGCTTCTTTTTCTGTAGCATGTGCTGTATGCCCTTCTTGCCATAAAAACTCGGCGGTACGCAAAAACAATCGTGTTCGCATTTCCCAACGCACTACATTAGCCCACTGGTTTATTAACAATGGTAAATCACGATACGATTGTACCCAACCCCTATAGGTATCCCATATAATAGTTTCGGATGTTGGGCGTACTATTAACTCCTCCTCTAGTTTAGCATCAGGGTCTACCTCTATTGTTTTTCCGTCTTCAGCAGTTCTAAGCCTATAATGGGTAACCACAGCGCACTCCTTAGCAAAACCATCTACGTGGCTTGCCTCTTTGCTAAAATAGGATTTAGGTATAAATAAAGGAAAGTAAGCATTTTGATGCCCCGTTTCCTTAAACATTCTATCTAATTCTGCCTGCATCTTTTCCCAAATTGCATAGCCGTATGGTTTTATAACCATACATCCTCTTACTCCAGAATTTTCTGCAAGGTCTGCTTTTACAACCAGTTCATTGTACCATTTGGAATAATCTTCTGATCGCTTCGTTAAGTTCTTACTCATTTTTTATTAGATTGGCACAAATATTGTTTATATTTATTTCAGTAGAAATCGTTTGGCAAAAATAACCATTTTGGAAAGCCCAACAATAAAAAAATGCAGAGATATGAAAACTAATTACTACAGCCTAAAACAAATCTCCATATACTCGATACTGGGTATATTAGGGCTCACTATAACCTCGTGCAGTTCTTACAAAAATAATTCATCTTATGATACCGATGGTATATATGGTTCTGTACCTCACGATAGTAACGACGAACCTATATATACTTATAATGATGGTAATGTTACCGAATACCGCGATGGCGATGTGTCGGGACAAAACATGAATTATAAGGCTTACTTTAATTCATTACAAAACCAATATCCTGCAACGGCTTTTACTGATGTAGAAGATTACAGCTCGTACGATGACGACGCTGGCGCAATACAAACCCAAGATAACGGCAGTTATACCGTGTATAGCAATGGTAACCCTGGTTGGGGTGAAAACCCCGATAACGTAAATGTTAATGTTTACGCTGGCTGGGGTGGCGGCGGTTGGAACAATTGGGGCTGGGGTCCTGGTTGGAATAACTGGGGCTGGAACGGCGGTTGGGGCTGGGGCGTTGGTCTTGGCTGGAACAACTGGGGCTGGGGCGGCGGCTGGGGTTGGAATAATTGGGGCTGGGGTTCTGGTTGGAACAACTGGGGCTGGAACGGCGGTTGGGGTTGGAACAACTGGTACACCCCCTACTACGGTAATGGTTGGAACAATTTTTACAATGGTAACAGAGGCGGCAGAAACACGGGTTACTATACAGGTGGTAGAAATGCTTACTATAACAACGGAAGAAACTCTGCTAGAAGCGCAAATTACAACTCGGGCAGAAGAAACACCAACTATAGTTCCAGAAGAGGTACTACAGCAAATAGCTCAAGAAGAGCAACCAATACACGAGCAACAAGAACACGTGGAACGTCTCGATATAATAATAGTTCCAGAAGTAATAGTAGCAGAGGTAACTATAACAATTCTTCCCGAACGCGAAGTAATAACCGGAGTTACTCGCCATCCAGAAGTTCGAGAAGCAGCTCTCCGTCCAGAAGAAGTTCTGTTAGCCCATCTAGACGATCAGGTGGTTTTGGCGGAGGAAGATCTGGCGGATCACGCGGAGGCTCTCGCGGTGGTGGTGGAAGAAGAGGTTAAAACACCACTATAGTTACTATCCTATACCATTAACTTAACATAGGGTTTAAAAACAAAAAACAAGGTTATGAAAAATATACTATTAGGTGCATTAAGCCTAGCAGCAGTAACTACGTACGCCCAAAGAGATATGAACTCACCAGCAGATGCTGTTCGGTATGGAATGGACGATTTAAATGGTACAGCACGCTTTCGTGCTATGGGTGGTGCTTTTGGTGCATTAGGGGGCGACCCTTCGGCAATAATGGTTAACCCAGCAGGTGCTGCCATATTCAATTATAATTCGGGTACACTATCAATGTCCAACTACAACCTAAGTAATACATCTACCTACTTTGGTACGCAGGCAAAACGTAATGATACTGCGTTTGACCTAAACCAAATGGGAGCTATTTTTGTTTTTAATAATAGCAACGAAGAGGCTTTTATGAACAAGTTTACACTTGGTTTTAACTACGATAATATTAAAGATTTTGATAACCGAACTTTTACGAGAGGTACAAATCCTAATAATTCGATAGATAGCTACTTCATAAATTATGCTAATGGTGTACCGCTAGGCACACTAAACAATAATAACTTTGAACAACTTAATTTTAGAGAGCAACAAGCCTATCTAGGTTATAACACCTACATTATTAACCCAGCTATAGATACTCCGAATAATACTACCTACGTATCCAATTATAACCCCGCAGCAAGCAATTATTATCAAGAAGATTTTGTAAATACTACAGGGTTCCACGGCAAAGTAGCTCTTAACTTTGGCGCACAGCTTAAAAAGCGTGTGTACGTAGGTGCTAACATTAATGTACACTTTACCGATTATATCCGCACAAGCAGCTTTTACGAAGATGCAAACACTCCCACAGGGTTAAATGGCATTCGTTTTAATAACGAACGTTATACTTACGGCGGTGGAGTATCGTTTAATTTAGGAACGATAGTTAAAATAACTGAAGAGCTACGTGCTGGTGTAGCCTATGAATCGCCTACATGGTTGCGACTACAGGACGAAATACGCCAAAACATATCGTCGTTCTGCCCCGATTGTGGAGGAGGAACCCAAGATAACTTCGTAGTAAACCCTTTTATAACGTTTATTATGGATGACTATTCGTTAAAAACGCCCTCTAAATGGACGGGTAGTTTAGCATACGTGTTTGGAAAAACAGGGTTACTAAGTGTAGATTATTCTATTAGAGACCACAGCAATACAGAATTTACAAGCAATGGTTACGAGGCTATTAACGCCGAACTTAGTAACACGCTAGATGTTGCAGGCGAACTACGCGTTGGTGCAGAATATCGTATTAAAAATTTTAGTATGCGTGGCGGTTATCGTTACTCCGAAAGTCCGTATAAAAATGGTACAACGGTGGGCGACTTAACCAGCTATTCTGGGGGTATAGGCCTTGCCTTTGGCAACTCAAGAATCGACCTTGCCTATACATGGTTTCAGCGCGATATGGATACACAGTTTTTTAACGCAGGGCTTACCGATAATGCTCGTATAGAAACCACGAACAATAACGTAACACTATCATACACATTGGATTTATAATTATTAATTCATTTTAACTATATTACTAAATTGGAACAATTTTCACAAAAGCCATTCCTGATTTGGGAATGGCTTTTTCAATCTATTTTATACTTTATGGTTTAAGTTAGATTTAAAAAATTGCTTATATAAAACGATTAATACTAGAGCCAAATACACTGAAAGCGAAATTATAAAAAGTGAGCTTTTATTAAAGTTAGCCATATTGATATTAGGAGCTAACCAAGCGAAAGACAAGACATAGCCAAAAGCGAGTAAATACTTGTTTTTATTAAACATCAATAGTAAAACTAATAAAGTAATCAGTAGAAATAAGAAGTTGCTTATATTCATTACATCAGGATTAAAGATATTTATCAATCCTAAAAAAATTAGTCCTCCATTAATAAGTTCAAACTTTTCGTTAGGTACTACAATTAATAGAAAAGAAAGTAGCGTTATTATTTTTAAATATTTCATTTGATGATAAACTCTTCTAACCCCCTAATCATACTAGCCAGGCGATAGTTTGTGTTTCTCATTTATAAACTCAAGAATTTGCTCAATATCTGCATCAAGCAAAATATCTCTGATAGGGTTAGCGTAATCAAACCCTCTTACTTCGTTATTATCACTGTATCTATTATATTCGTTAGTGAAATCACTTGTCGAAACAATGTAGAGTTGTGATTCTAACATTTTCATTCTCCCCAAAAAATTTAAAACTATATCCTTAAAAAGCTTCTCTTTCTGCGCAATAGAGATAGACTTATTTTCAGGAAATTTTGCAAAATAGAAAACGGCATTACCCATATTTTCTTCGGCAATCAATTTCTTAACTGCTAGTATTTTATCATCCTGATTTATAGTATCAACAATAAAAAAAACGCTTTTAACAGGGATAATTCTATTATTCTTACGCTTAATCTCCGTGAATTCAATACCTGATTTTTCTTCTACTATTTTATTATGGTAGAACTCTTGTGAAAAAAGTGATTTCGACAATAACAAGAGTATATAAGTATAAATAAATGTTTTCATGGTATTTTTAAATTACTGTTTCAAATAGCGTTCATACTCCATTTTTGCAAGAGAGTCAAGTTCGCTACTTTTATAGTAATGCAAGCATGTTGCCATATAGTAATTTACGCCTTCGTCGCAACCTTCACACATAGAAGGTTCAGGTATATTTTTTGCAATATTTGTACCTAGTTTATTTGCTGTTTTGATTGCTTCTAAATCTAAGCCGTCATAAGGGTTAAAGGCATCTCTTTTTTGTATTAACTTAAAAATGGTGTCATCAATTTGGTAACTCTCTCTAAGGCAAGCTATAAAAGCACGATCTTTAAAAGCATCAATCCATGGATTAGTCGATTTGTTATAATCAAATTTCTGATATTTTGGCTTACAACAACCTAAGAAAATAACGATAGTAAATATAAAGGTTAGACATTTTCTCATATTGTTTAATTTAATAACCAAACATGTACCAACCAATTAATAACTACTTATTATTTTCAAATATTTCATTTGATGATAAACTTTTTCTATAAATACTTGTAACCCCCTAATCATAATAGCCAGGTGGAATTTTATCTTTCTCAACAATAAATTTAAGTAAATCACCTATTCTATTACTCACTAAAGTATCGCGAAGAGGTCGCGGATAACCAAATCTCCTCGTTTTCCATTCTTCCTCTACTTTCGTTCTGTATATATCAGTAATATCTTCTTGTACTATGGCGTAAAAGTCAGATTCAACCATTTTCTTTCTACTTAATAAATCATTTGAAATATTATCAAAGGCTTTTTCTTTGGCTTCTATAGTCATATTAGCTGGAAGTTGTAAAAAATAAAAAACCATATCATCAATATCTTCTTTCTTTATAAATTCCTTAACTGCCACTATTGTTTCTTCCTGATTTAAAGTATCTACAACAAAAAATACATCTTTTACAGGCACTAACCATTTATACTGCCTACTTACTTCAGTATAATACATTCCTGAAACTGTATCTTGAAACTTTCTCTCTATAATTTTTTGAGCATCTGCATAGCTTACAAAAAATAATAGCACAATAATTAAATAAACTCTCATATCAAAAATATCAATTTAGAACCCACACATGAATAGCGAAAGCATTACCAAAAAAACAAAAATTGGTAAGACATAAACCATCTACGAGTGCATCACAGTGACCTGATGCTTGAAACGCTTCAACACTGATTGGCTGCATAGCGTAAATACCCGTAGTATTCTCAAGTTGAGTAACAAAATTCGTACCATTAGCACCTCCATCATCCAAATACATGTGGTTACTATTATAAGGAATTAATCCCCCCGAACTGTTACTGATACCAAAAGTAAAGATCATCCATGCAGTAATATCTGAAGCAAAAGTAAAATAATAGTTACCATCACCACCTAGCTTTGTTTTACCTGGTATATTTGGAATGTTAATACCTGAATAATTTAATGCTCTAGACAAGCGTACTGTACAACTATTCATGGGCTTTCCAGTAGCAATAATAGCATTATATAGTGTTAGCACATCGCCACCAATTAAACTGCAAAGTTGAGAGGTTGGCATTTGAGGATATGCTGCTAAAAAAGCAGCTTTAGTAGGTAATTGCTGTTGAGGTATAATTAAATTAGGATTATCCCAGTAACCATCAACATAAGGCTCTGTGCTTTCTACACCCTCAACTTCTCCCATAAACCAGTTATCAAATTGTAGTGCCGTAACGTTAGGATTATCGATTAAATAATCTACAGCCCAGCTCACAAATCTGGTACTATTTTGAGAGAAATTCTTATCCTTTAAATGGTTTAGAAGCGGTGTTAACAAACTCACATCACGCATACCTAAATCTACCATTAATGTAGCGGAAGAGAGTATGGCTGTATGCTCAATAAAATCGTAGATGATATTTTTAACCGTTGGGTTAGCGTTTAAAAAGGCTGTTTGTTGTGCTGTCAGTCGGTTGTTAAAACGATCTATGTTTGACATGCTTGATCCACCACCACCGCCTATAAAAGTACCAGGACTAGTATAATCAAATTCTGTCCAACAGGTTTCTACGATATCCACTAAGGAATAGTAGGCATCGTTTACATAACCAGGTGCACACGATTCGCCAGGAGCATGCTCACCACCATTACTACAATTGTGTACATTTACAATTACATTCTCTACACATATTGTAGTACCTATTACCATAGGAACTGCTTGCCCCTGATTAAAAACTATCTCAGCCTGAAAATCCATATCGTTATTTAAAAGCTTTAATTTACCTGAAAATTTAGTAGCATCGAGAACTGAAATGGGCTGATCTGGAATATATTTTAAAAAACCAGATTTTTCCTTTAAATCAATATCAACAGTAATAATATAGTACAAAAAGTACGGGCGGTCTGGAGTATACCCATTTAAATACAGTGTGTATTGATGGAACTTATCTTTAACACCAACCTTTTCAAAATATTCAGCGTTTTCAAAATCGTTAAGTCTAGATTTCAAATTCGGATTAGTAAGGTTTTTTATAGTATTTTTAATTTCAGAACTATTAATTTTGGATAAAACCTCATCAATGGTCACCAGGGCAGGCTGTGCCTGTTCAGTAGGAACTGTCTCAGTTGTTATGGTCTCTTCTGTTTCACAGGAAATAAACAAAAACGAACAACACAATAACGCTAAAACAGAAATCTGTTTCAAATAATTATTCATAATTTAATAATTGTTTGGATTTACAACAATTATAACAGTAAAATTTGAATACTATTATTTTTATTTGATTATGAAATCGTTAATTATAATTTTTAAAATACTACAACGCTTCAAACTTTAACGCACATATACCACTCATTATCAATAAAAAGCGTAATTTTGCACTCCAATTTTCAACTACATGAGAACCAAAACGTTAAAGAAGAATAAAATCAATGTAATTACCTTAGGATGTTCCAAAAATGTGTACGATAGCGAAGTATTAATGGGACAGCTAAAAGCAAGTGGTAAAGATGTTACACACGAAGCACCTGCCGAAGAGGAAGGGAACATCGTGGTAATAAACACTTGTGGTTTTATTGATAATGCAAAGGAGGAATCGGTAAACATGATATTGAATTATGCCGATAAAAAAGAGCAAGGTATTGTAGATAAAGTATTTGTAACAGGATGCCTATCTGAACGTTATAAACCCGATTTGGAACGAGAAATCCCGAATATTGACCAATATTTTGGCACTACAGAGTTACCTCATTTACTTAAAGCATTAGGCGCCGACTATAAGCACGAGTTACTTGGCGAACGCCTAACAACTACACCTAAAAATTACGCCTACTTAAAAATTGCCGAGGGGTGCGACCGCCCTTGTAGTTTTTGTGCTATACCGTTAATGCGTGGCAAACACGTATCGCAACCTATAGAAAAACTGGTTAAAGAGGCTGAAGGACTAGCACGTAATGGGGTTAAAGAGCTTATACTTATAGCGCAAGACCTTACTTACTACGGTTTAGATTTATACAAAAAACGCAACCTTGCCGAATTATTAGAAAATTTAGCTAAGGTAGAAGGTATTGAGTGGATACGCCTACATTATGCATTCCCTACAGGTTTCCCAATGGATGTATTGGATGTAATGAACCGTGAGCCAAAAATATGCAACTATATTGATATTCCGCTACAACATATTGCCGATAGTGTTTTAAAATCGATGCGCCGCGGTACTACCCAAGAAAAAACCACAAAACTACTAAAGCAATTTAGAGCTGCTGTTCCAGAAATGGCAATACGTACTACGTTAATAGTAGGCTACCCTGGCGAAACGGAAGAAGATTTTCAAACCCTAAAAAAATGGGTTGAGGAGATGCGATTTGAGCGTTTGGGTTGCTTTACGTATTCGCACGAAGAAAATACACATGCCTATAATTTAGAAGATGATGTTCCTGCCGAAGTTAAGCAGCAACGTGCTAACGAGATTATGGAATTGCAATCGCAAATATCTTGGGAACTGAATCAGGAAAAGATCGGTGCAACTTTCCGTTGTATTATCGACAGAAAAGAAGGCAACCATTTTGTAGGGCGTACCGAGTTTGATAGTCCTGATGTTGATAACGAAGTATTAATAGATGCTACCGAAATATACTTAAAAACAGGCGAATTTGTAAACATTAAAATTACCGATGCTACAGAGTTCGACTTGTATGGTATTCCTGTTACTGCATAAAGCAGTATGTATATTAAAAATTACTTTGGCATTTTTATTGTAAATTTGATTACTGTATAACACGCTTACATTTATGAAAACTATAAAAAATATCCTAGCCGTTTTTATTTTCCTTTTGGGAGCTACCGAAGTACAAGCACAATTTCATGACCCGTATAATACAGGTGCAGGTGTAGACCGTAGTATAGCACGCCAAAGAAATGCACCCCGAACTAAAAATAAAGATGCAAAGAAAAATAAGATTGATATTATTGAAGCTACTGTAAAGCAACTTGACAAAAAATTAAACCTAGACGATTTTCAGGAGGCAGCCGTAACGGTAATTTATAACGATAATAAGGAAAAGATATTTGGGGTAGCTGAACAGGATATTCCTAAAGATGCAAAAATTGAAAAGGTAAAAGAGATTACTAAAGAAATAGATGAAGAGATACTTAAACTTTTAAATGAAGAACAAACTAAAAAGTATCAGAAAATGATTGCTGATAGGAAGTTTTAAAGTACTAGCAAACCATAATCGCGTAACGTATTAATAGGTTTGCTATACCAAAACAGTTCAAAGTCATCTAAACCTAGTGCTTCATAACTTTGTTTTACCTTTGCAAAAGTTACTACACCTTTGGTAGTACTAGCTGCATCGTTTAAAAACTGTACAAGCCATTCTTCTTGCTGTTGCTGTATTTGAATGGTATACGATTCTTTTTTGTCATGAAACGTTAATTCAGCCACTTCGTACTTATTTCCCTTTTTTGTTTTAATAAATCGCGAAACAGTAGGCTTACCTCCCATCCATATTAATTTAGCTGTAGGTGGTTTTACAGTAAACGTATTTTCTTCGTGTAAGGCATCGTAAATATAACTGGGCGATACTTTAGTGCGTGGCACTTTAAAATCGAACCACTCTTGCAACGAATAATCGAAACAGATACCGTGCATATAGTTAAATAACGATTTTTTTAGCCCAAAACTAAACTTATCGTGATTAGTGCCCTTTTCGTCAATATGTACAATATCGTTGTTCGCAAAACTACCTATAGCATCATTTTCCTTTAGTACGCCAAATTTTTCAGGATATAGTCCTACGGGGCTATGTGCCGTCACGGCAAACTGATGCCAAAACCCTGATTGTAATACACCTACCTCAAACATTTGGCGTACCATCTCTAACGAATCTATTGTTTCCTGTGCTGTTTGTGTCGGGAAACCATACATTAGGTAGGCATGCACCATAATACCTTCTTCGGTAAAATTTCGGGTTACGCGTGCTACTTGTGCTACGGTTACTCCCTTTTGTATTAAATTTAACAAACGGTCCGATGCCACTTCAAGCCCACCCGAAACAGCAATGCAACCCGATGCTTTAAGCAATCGGCAAAGGTCGGCAGTAAAACTTTTTTCAAACCGAATATTTGTCCACCATGTTACTGCTAGGTTGCGTCGCAATATCTCCAAAGCTACCTCACGCATTAAAGCAGGCGGTGCAGCCTCGTCTACAAAATGAAACCCATTTTGCCCTGTTTGTAGGGTTAATTCTTCCATACGGTCTACCAACAACTTAGCAGTAACAGGCTCGTAAATTTTTATATAATCTAACGATATATCGCAAAACGTACATTTGCCCCAATAACAGCCATGTGCCATCGTTAGTTTATTCCAGCGCCCATCGCTCCACATACGGTGCATGGGGTTTACAATCTCTATAACCGAAATATAACTATCCAACGGCAACCCTGTATAATCGGGTGTGCCTACCTGTGCCTGTTTATAATCAGGTTTACCCAAATTATCTATATACGTTACTTTATTATCCTGTAAGATAAAAGTACGCTTCAGGCGACTAAGTTCCCTCTTGCCCTCAATATAGTCTACTAAGCATTCTATTGGTGCTTCGCCATCATCCAATGTAATAAAATCGAAAAACTCCATTACGCGCACATCACTTAACGACCGTAACTCAGTATTTGGGAAACCGCCCCCCATAGCAATCTTTACATTAGGGAAATGCTGCTTTATGTATTGCGCGCTCCTAAAAGCAGCGTACAGGTTGCCAGGAAATGGCACCGAAAAACAAACCAAATCGGGTTTTTCTGTAACCAATCGTTTATGTAATAATTCAAGCAACAACTCATCAATATAGGTATAGGGCTGTTGTAAACTCTCATACAATTCGTCAAACGAATTGGCAGAACGCCCCAACCGTTCGGCATAACGGCTAAAGCCAAAATGTGGGTCAACGCACTCCACAATCAAATCCGAAATGTCTTCAAGGTACAATGTAGCAAGGTGCTTTGCCCTGTCTTGCGTACCCATAGTACCAAAAGCCCAATCCAATTCATCCAATTGTGCAAAGCGTGATGCTTCGGGCAAAAAATCTTCCTGACAAATAAGGTGTGACAATGTTGGATTCTTGCCCTGTAAGAATAAAATAACCGAATCGATTGTTTTAATATACTCGTCTTTAAGCGCAATGATTCGTTCCGAGTTTGGGGTTCCGAGTTTAGCCTCTCCCCCTGCCCCTCTCCAAAGGAGCGGGGAGTTCAATTCTATATAATTGAAAAGATCCGTAAGCCCTTGTTTCGAGAACAGTTTTATAATAACATCAATTCCCAAATCGGCTTGGGATGCTGCCATGCCTTTGGTATTTAAAAACCCTTTTAAATATGCCGTTGCAGGATAGGGTGTATTAAGTTGTGTAAAAGGTGGCGTTATTAAAAAAAGTTTGGTGCTCAAAGTGTATCTTAATTAAGATTGTAAAAGTAGGGCATATTTTTGTGATTTAGGATAAACACATAAAGTTGCAGGTTAGATAGCCTGTGAGAAGCATTCTGAAAATCGTTAATTTATTCTATTTTTGTAGTATGGAACAAGAATTGAAACGACTGAACAAATTTATATCGGAAACGGGTTATTGCTCCCGTAGGGAAGCTGACAAGCTGGTAGAGGAAGGTCGTGTTACCATAAATGGTGTAGTCCCTGAAATGGGTACTAAAGTAACTATTGATGATGAAGTACGAATTGACGGTAAACTCATCCGAGAAAAAACGGGTAAGCGAACCTATCTCGCTTTTAATAAACCTGTAGGTATAGAGTGTACTACCAACCTTGATGTTAAAAATAATATTGTAGATTATATTAATTATCCGAAGCGGATTTTCCCCATTGGTAGGCTGGACAAAGCTAGCGAGGGTTTAATTTTTATGACGGACGATGGCGATATTGTAAATAAAATACTCCGCGCGCGTAACAACCACGAAAAGGAATATGTTGTAACGGTAAATAAGCCTATTACAGATAGGTTTATTCAGCGTATGGGTAACGGCATTCCTATATTGGACACTGTGACGCGAAAATGTAAAGTAGAGCAAATTAGTAAGTACATTTTTAGGATTGTACTTACACAAGGGCTTAACCGACAGATTAGGCGTATGTGCGAATATTTGGGCTATGAGGTTACGGGGCTAAAGCGTATTCGTATTATTAATATATCGCTTGATGTTCCTGTGGGGCGTTACCGCGACCTTACGGCTACTGAAATTAAAGAGCTTAATGCCTTAATTGCACCAAGTAGTAAAACCGAAGAAGCTAGCTTACCTAAAGCACAAACGAACCGACCACGAAACACTCGGAACAGTAGAAACAACAACAGAAATAGCAATTAACACAATACACATGGAAGTAAAAGATAGTAACGGAAACATTCTTAACGATGGCGATACGGTAACGGTAATTAAAGATTTAAAGGTAAAAGGGACATCTTCTGTTATAAAAAGAGGTACATCGGTAAAAAACATTCGCCTTACGGACGATCCTGCCGAAATTGATTGCCGCGTAAACAAAACAGCAATGGTTTTACGAACGGAATTCGTTAAGAAGGCATAAAACCAAAATCCCCAAACGGTATAAACGTTTGGGGATTTTTATATGTAGTAAATTCCTGAATCTATTTTTTATACTTACGTTGCTCTCTTGCTAGTAATGTATTTTTTAGTAGCATTGCAATTGTCATGGGTCCTACCCCACCAGGTACTGGCGTTATAAACGATGCTTTTTTACTTACATTTTCAAAATCTACATCGCCCGTTATTCTGTACCCTTTATCAGTAGTATCGTCAGCAACACGTGTTATACCCACATCAATAATTACGGCATCATCTTTAATCATCTCTGCTTTTAAATAATTAGGTACTCCTAATGCTGTAATTATAATATCGGCTTGTGTGGTAATTTGATTTATGTTTTTGGTATGGCTATGCGTTAGGGTAACGGTACTGTTACCAGGAAATCCTTTACGCCCCATTAATATGCTCATGGGCCTACCTACAATGTGGCTACGCCCTATAACAACGGTGTGTTTACCTGCGGTTTGCACATCGTAACGCTCTAAAAGCTCTAAAATACCAAAGGGTGTAGCAGGGATAAAGGTTGTCATATCCAGTGCCATTTTCCCAAAGTTTTCGGGGTGGAAACCATCCACATCTTTACTGGGGTCAATAGCCATTAGTACTTTTTGCGTATCTATTTGTTCGGGCAAGGGTAACTGTACAATAAAACCATCTATATCATCATTTTGGTTTAGCTCTTCTATTTTCTTTAAGAGTTCCATCTCGGATGTTGTACTTGGCATTTTTATGAGTGTGGACTCAAATCCTACGCGTTCGCAGGCTTTTACTTTACTACCTACGTACGTAAGGCTAGCACCGTCGTTACCCACTATTACAGCAGCAAGGTGCGGCACTTTTTCGTTATTCTGTTTCATTTTGGTTACCTCTGCAGCGATTTCATTTTTAATATCGTTGGAGGTTTTTTTACCATCTAATAATTGCATGTGTGTTGTGTGTTTTAATTTTAGAATAGCTATTAATTAAAAAAGACGCGGTTAACCGCGTCCTTTATAGTGTGTTTTCTCATTATTGTCGCATGCCTTTCATACCGCCCATCATTCGCATCATGTTTTTAGCACCTCCACCCTGCATCATCTTCATCATTTTGCTCATCTGGTTAAACTGCTTTAGCAACTGGTTTACTTGCTGTATGGATGTGCCCGAGCCTTTTGCAATACGGTTTTTACGTTTTGCATCCAGTACCGATGGTTTACTACGCTCATCTGGCGTCATGGAGTGTATAATGGCTTCTATATGTTTAAAAGCATCGTCTTCAATCTCCACATCTTTCATTGCTTTTCCTGCACCAGGTATCATGCCAACAAGGTCTTTCATGTTACCCATTTTTTTAACCTGTTGTATTTGCGATAAAAAATCGTCGAAACCAAACTCATTTTTGGCAATTTTCTTTTGCAGTTTTCGTGCCTCATCTTCATCGTACTGCTCCTGTGCCCTTTCTACAAGCGAAACAACATCTCCCATTCCCAAAATACGGTCGGCCATACGGTTGGGGTAAAATACATCAATGGCTTCCATCTTTTCACCTGTACCAATAAACTTAATAGGTTTATTAACTACCGATTTAATAGATATTGCTGCACCACCGCGTGTATCACCATCTAATTTAGTAAGGATAACACCATCAAAATTCAATCTATCATTAAAGGCTTTAGCTGTATTTACAGCATCTTGCCCCGTCATGGCATCTACTACAAATAAGGTTTCTTGGGGCTGAATTGCTTTGTGTACATTGGCAATTTCGGTCATCATTTGCTCATCAACGGCTAAACGACCTGCTGTATCGACAATTACAACATTAAAACCATTTGCCTTGGCATGCTTTATGGCATTTTGGGCAATCTCAACAGGGTTTTTATTCCCCTCTTCGGAGTATACTTCTACACCTATTTGCTCTCCTACTACATGCAACTGGTTAATTGCAGCAGGACGGTAAATATCGCAAGCTACTAATAAAGGCTTTTTTGTTTTTTTGGTTTTAAGGAAATTAGCCAGTTTACCCGAAAAGGTGGTTTTACCCGAACCTTGTAAACCTGACATTAGTATTACCGACGGATTGCCCGATAGGTTGATGCCCGCAGCATCGCCTCCCATAAGCTCGGTAAGCTCGTCTTTTACTAGTTTTACCATAAGTTGCCCTGGCTGTAATGTAGTAAGTACATCCTGCCCCAGCGCTTTTTCTTTTACGGTATTGGTAAACTCTTTGGCTATTTTAAAGTTAACATCGGCATCAAGTAATGCACGGCGTACTTCTTTTAGCGTATCGGCTACGTTTACTTCGGTTATTTTACCATGACCCTTTAATAGGTGTAAGGCTTTATCTAATTTATCACTTAAATTATCGAACATAAAAATCGAGGATTTCTTTTATAGAATTGCAAATTTAATAATTTGATTTTTAAGTTAGGTGGCTATAGTAATAAAAAGCAAAAAGTACTTGAAATACACCACAAATTAAAAATCTTTACAATTATAAATAACATTAACTTATTGTTAAATGTATCCTCTTTAAGCAAAAAAAATATACTATATACAATTATAATTCCGTTATTGTACCTGCTAAACAATTACTATCATGAAAAAACTAAAAAATTACACTGTACTCCAAAAACAACCTGTTATACACTTAATACATTAAATGTAGCGTTGTTCCCAACCTTTTTACGTGTAAAGCACTCTTTATATATACAATTATAGTGTACCCCCAATGCTGTAATAAACATTTTTACTATTGTTAACCAAAAAACTATTTTATGCACAAAGCCCAACTAAAGTTATTGTACCTACTGCTATTTGCAATACTGGCTATAACTGGCTGTGAACACGACGATGTTTACATGAACAACCAAAATGCTTCGGCTAACGGAATTACCACAAAAACCATTAGCTACAAAGAGTTGCAAGCCATGCCCAAAGCAATGGCGGCACTACAAAGTTTAAAGCAAGAGGGTAGAAAAAAATCGGTGTACAACGTACGGTACGATTTTAGTGTAGATACTACGGATATAGTACTTACAACTATGGATAACAATTACCACTCGCTTACTTTTAGTATACTACGCGATAGTACCTATGCCCCTACTATAGAGAATTTGGTATTAAACTGGGAACCGTACAGGGAGTATAGGGCGTACTTGGCTAAGTACACACTAACCCCAGAAGAGATTGATAAAATTGTAAATGATGAGTTTGTTGATTTGGACGGGAAGGCAACAATAGAAACCTTACCACAATTTGATACGGCTGCTGTAATACGCGCCAAAAGTGGTACACCTGGCGAAATTGTTGTAGTTAATGGTGAGTGTTACCGATTAACATATGTTAGGGTTATTACGTATAGTAATATACCAGGGCAACGAGAAGCATCTACATGGATGCCCAAATGGGTAAAAATGCCGTGCCCTGAAGAATATACTGACTATTCGTTAACAGAGGGTAACCACCCTGGCGGTGCGGGTGGCGTATACATACCTGTATTTAATACCCCATACCCCATACCGAACGGACCCGTTTCTGAACTACCAGGCATTAGCGGGGGTAGCGGCCCTAGTAGTGGTAACCCCTACCACCCCGTACTAACAAAACCTAAAATTGTAATTCCGAACTTTAGAGAATGTGATAAGGTAAAAAATGCTTTGGATAGCGGTAATTTTAGGCAAGAAGTAGTTAACTTAGCAGGAACCGTTAATGACCCTGTAAACGAAAACGGTGTGGGACTAAATTATTACGGTATTGTTATGAACTTTACACCTGCGCCCGAAATTACTGCCCCTATACCACCAGCAACCTCTGCTTTCCCTAATGGGTATACGGTGGTAAGCCATACCCATAATGTAGGTAAATTATCGGTATTTTCGTTTGCCGATTTTGAGGCAATTGCTAAATTATTGGCAAAGGACAAAATAAATACGGGTATCTTTGTAGCTACCCTAAGTACTGAAAAAGGCACCCATTATGCATTAACTATTAGTAATATAGTTAAATTTAAAGAGTTTTTCTATCACAGGCTTAATAACCTTGGTACATTGTCGTTGGAAAATAAAAATAAATATCGAAATAGCAGTGAAAATGCTTATAAACTGAGAAAAAAATATTTTGACAGTGAACAGAGATTGATAAAAGAAACTGTTACCAATAATACTGCAGTTTTAATACAGTTTTTAACTTTTTTAAAAGAAGCTAAAATGGGAGTAACCTTATTTGAAACCGATGCTACTTTCCAGAACTTTACACAGGTATCCTTAAAAAGTAACGGTACTATACGCCGTACCAATTGCGACTAACAACTAAACTAAATACTTATGAAAAATATATATAAAATATACTTAATAATCACTTTTTTGTTGTGCAACAGTAATGTAGTAATGGCGCAGTTTGTGCCTATAAACCCATCAACACCTTCATCACCCTACGAGGGTACATGGCATTACCAAGATGGTAATGAATTATTCATAGTCAGTCTATGGAAAGAAGATAGCGGCGACTTCAGGGGTCATTACAAAAAAGTAGAATATAACAATGGAACCATTGGGGCTACTATACTAAATTCGAGAAAAGTATATAATGATGGCTTTGTATTCCCTCCTGTAATTTATGGAGATTTTAATTCAGCGACTGGTGTGTCTGGTGTAATATGTGATAATACTTTAGATAATAATTTATATGATTGTAAAGATGGAAGGTTACAAATTCAAATCAACAGTAACTGTACAAATTGCCCTGTAACAGCAATATGGAAAATAGAGGAAGTTCCAGGACTTAGAATTGAAGGTTTTATATCTGGTTTTAGTATCCCTACTGATGTTGTACTTACTAAAGTATCGGATGAAATTGATTTGGATTGATGATAGACTTTATAAAAAACATATATAAAATATCCTTACTGCTTACTCTTACCCTATGCGGTACTAACGAAATAAAGGCACAATTTACGATAGCATCGCCCTACGAGGGTACATGGCATTACCAAGATGGAAATGAACTATTCGTCGTAAGCCTATGGAAAGAAGATGACGGTAAATTTAGAGGGTATTATAAAAAAGTAGAATACAACAATGGAACTATTGGAGCTACTATTTTAAATTCCAGAAAAGTATATAGTAATGGTGCAATATTTCCTCCTGTAATTTCTGGAAATTTCTATTTGGAAAGTGGTATTTCAGGCACCGTTAATGATAACACTATAGTAAATAATCCTGACGAGAATTTTAAAAGAGGAAGATATCAAATGCAAATTACTAGCAGTTGTACCAACTGCCCTATAACAGCTACATGGAAAGTAGAAGAAACTTCGGGACTTAGGGTCAATTATGTGCCTGGTTATAGTATCCCTACCGATGTCATACTTACTAAAGTATCGGATGAAATTGATTTGGATTGATGGCAGACTTTATAAAAAATACATATAAAATATGCTTAATAATCACTTTTTTATTGTGTAACAGTAATGTAGTACTGGCGCAGTTTGTACCCGTAAATCCTTCAGCACCTTCATCACCCTACGAAGGCACCTGGCATTATATAGACGGCAACGAGTTATTCGTCGTAAGCCTATGGAAAGAAGATGACGGTAAATTTAGAGGGTATTATAAAAAAGTAGAACACAACAACGGTATTATTGGAGCTACTATTTTCAATTCCAGAAAAGTAAACATTCATGGTTTTGTGTTTCCTCCTGTAATTTTTGGAAGTTTTCATAACTTATACGGTCTTTCGGGCTCAATCCGTGATAATACTATTCAAAATAATGCTGAAGATTTTAAAGGTGGACGCTTTCGTATGCAAATTAATAGCGATACAAATTGTACCAACTGCCCTGTAACCGCAACATGGAAAGTAGAAGAAACTTCGGGACTTAGAGTTGATTATGTACTTGGTTATAGTATCCCTACCGATATTATACTTACTAAAGTATCGGATGAAATTGATTTGGATTGATGGCAGACTTTATAAAAAACATATATAAAATATCCTTACTGCTTACTCTTACCCTATGCGGTACTAACGAAATAAAGGCACAATTTACGATAGAATCGCCCTACGAGGGTACATGGCATTACCAAGACGGGAACGAATTATTTATAGTAAGCTTATGGAAAGAACAAAATGGCACCTTTAACGGACATTATAAAAAAACAGAATATAGTAATGGGACTATTGGGGCTACTATTTTTAATTCCAATAAAACATATAATAACGGGTTTAAATTCGATACCATTATTTTTGGGAATTTTAATTTAATAACGGGTACTCTCAGTGGTTCGATTCATGATAATACAATTGAAAATAACCCTGAAGATTATAAGAGTGGGCGTTTTCGAATGAAAATTACTAGTAATTGTACCAACTGCCCTACAACCGCTACATGGAAAGTAGAAGAAAGACCAGGACTTAGAATTGATGGTATTTTTATACCTGGTTTTAGTATCCCTACTGATGTTGTACTTACCAAAGTATCGGATGAAATTGATTTGGATTGATGGCAGACTTTATAAAAAACATATATAAAATATCCTTACTGCTTACTCTTACCCTATGCGGTACTAACGAAATAAAGGCACAATTTACTATAGCATCGCCCTACGAGGGCACATGGCACTACCAAGATGGTAACGAGTTGTTTATTGTGAGCTTATGGCAAGAACAAAATGGTAAATTTAAAGGCTACTATAAGAAAACAGAATACAACAATGGAACGATTGGAAATACCATATTCAACTCTAGAGAATTATATGGAGTAACGATGTTCCCTCCAACAGTTTCTGCAGATTTGTATTCAGGAAGTGGAATCTACGGTTTTATATATGACAATACTATACAAAATAATCCCAGAGATTTTAAACGTGGTAATCTACATATGGAAATTAATAGCGATAGCAATTGCACTAATTGCCCTGTAACAGCAACTTGGAAAATAGAGGAAGAATCGGGACTTAGAATTGATGGTATTTTTATACCTGGTTTTAGTATCCCTACTGATGTTGTACTTACCAAAGTATCGGATGAAATTGATTTGGATTGATGACAGACTTTATAAAAAACATATATAAAATATCCTTACTGCTTACTCTTACCCTATGCGGTACTAACGAAATAAAGGCACAATTTACGATAGCATCGCCCTACGAGGGTACATGGCATTACCAAGATGGAAATGAACTATTCGTCGTAAGCCTATGGAAAGAAGATGACGGTAAATTTAGAGGGTATTATAAAAAAGTAGAATACAACAATGGAACTATTGGAGCTACTATTTTAAATTCCAGAAAAGTATACGATGATGGCTTTGTATTTCCCCCTACAATTTACGGACGATTCCACTTGGGTAGTGGTATTTCGGGTTTATTACATGATAATACCATCGAAAACAATCCAGAAGATTTCAAAGATGGAATATTACGTATGAAAATTAATAGCGATAGTAATTGTACTAATTGCCCTGTAAAAGCAACTTGGAAAATAGAGGAAGAATCGGGAATTAGGGTTAATTTTATAGAAGGTTTTAGTATTCCTACTGATGTTATACTTACCAAAGTATCGGACGAGATTAATTTGGATTGATGATAGGCTGTAAAATAGTAATGGGTAATAACAGTAGAATAGGCAGGTATTATTTCTTCGTAATACTAATAGAAGTAAATAATTGATTTTCAAATACAAGTATTTTTGTGGCGTTAATTAAGTACTACAAATGAAATGAAAAAACCGACTCTGGGAAATGAGTCGGCTTTTTTCTTGGAAAAAACCTGAATATTTAAAAAAAACACAACTTATACATATTAGTGGTACAGAAAAAGCTGTACACAACTACTGTATTCCTTACCGAAGCGGATAACTATACCGCATAGCTTATGGATTGCTCTTCGGTAAGGTAGTAACAGTATTCAATTAATCGTTTCAAAAAAGGAGTGAAATTTTAGTACCCCCCAGTAAAACCAACCGTTACAGTTGGTTTTTCTTTCTAGGGATAAGAAATCAACATTTCTTTTTCATATATCGTAAACTACTGTAAAGTAGTTGTTTTATTGGTTTCAGTGTACAAGTTAAAGTACCTAGTGTGTAAAGTGAAACAGCTATAAGCAAGAGAACCCTACCTTGTTAACAAAATTTTAACATTATTAAGCATAAAAAAAGCCAGAAATCCGACCTTTTTTATTTTAATTTTTCTCGAAAGTCAAATAATCCGTACCCCCGTTACCCCCACTCACATCAATTAATTTGATAACTCCAGATGAATATTCTATAATATCCCAGTCATCAGAAAGGTCAGTAAACTCCTGAGGCGATACAAAACCGATATTAAAATCAATATCATTTGCTGAATTATCGTCACTACTACTATTACTCGTAGTTACTGACCATGTTCCAGTATGCACATCAGCTCCATTTGTAGCCGTAAGCACATTGTTATCTCCAAATGTAAAATTATAACCCGTAAAATTATTGGTTTCATCATTCCCGTTTTCACTAAATGTAGTTATCTTCCAAGTTCCCGTTTTTACAACATTAGTAATTGCATTTATATTTCCATTATTTATGCCATTACTATCATCATCAGAATTACACGATGTTACCAATGTAAATAAAAACATCCCAGCTATAAACAAATTTAATCCTCTCATAATATTCGTTATTAAGTTTTAAAATCATATTAAAATAACACTAAGTTAACATATAAACAAAATTAAATAAAAAAATAATTTATAATTCCAAATTAACAAATCTGTATTTCAACTGAATACTCTACGTAAGCTAATCAGTAATTTAAGATGTTAAAAAATATCATATTTGCATAGGTCAAAAAAAAATTCATAATTTAACACCCACTTTTATACTCCCAAATGAAAAAGACTTCACTTTCGGGTATCTGTGAAGAGATTACATTTTCTGATTTTTTCAAGAATCATGTAAAATCACTTCGCAACTACCTTTTTTATAAATTCGGTAATGAGGAACAGGCAGATGATGTTACTCAGGAGGCTTTTATAAAGCTATGGCAAAACTGTGCCGATGTACCGCCCGAAAAAGCAAAGTCGTTTTTATATACCGTAGCCAACAATACCTCACTTAACCACATTGCACACCAAAAAGTAGTATTGCAATACGCAAAAAAGAAAATACATACTCATACCGACCAACAGAATCCTGAGTTTTTAATGGAGGAAGAGCAGTTTAAAGTTAAACTGCAAAAAGCCATAGCTGGACTTACCGAAGCACAACGTACCGCTTTTTTATTGCACCGAATAGACGGTAAAAAATACCATGAAATAGCAGAAATTTTAGGTATTAGTATTAAAGCTGTAGAAAAGCGAATACATGGGGCATTGGTAGAGTTGCGAAAAGAAATTGAGAATATAAGGTAGGGAAAAATACAGTATAACTGTTTTATAAAAAAAGAGAAAGATGAAAGAAGATGTAAAACTGGCAAAATGGCTTAACGGAGAGATGAGCGGTGAGGAATTGCGAGCGTTTGAAGCATCGGCAGGTTTTGAAACATACCGTAAAATCAAAGAATATTCAGGAGCACTATCTGCCCCTGATACTGATATAAATGCTATCTATCAAAACGTTACCCGTAATAAAAATAAAGAAGTTAAAGTGCGCACGTTAAACCCTTGGTTTACCAAAGTGGCTGCTATGCTACTAGTAGCTTTAGGCGTAAGTTACTTTTTTTATGCTACACATACTACCAACCAAAGTGCCACTTTAGGAGAACATACTGAGTTTTTGTTACCCGATAATTCAACTGTAATACTAAATGCAGATTCTGAAGCTACGTTTAAAACATGGAATTGGAATAATAACCGTACTATAAAACTTGATGGAGAGGCTTACTTTAAAGTGGCAAAAGGTAAAAAATTTGATGTAGTAACTAATCTAGGTACGGTTACCGTAGTAGGTACACAGTTTAACGTTAAAGCCCGAGAAGACCGTTTTGATGTTACTTGCTTTGAAGGTAAAGTAATGGTAAAAAGTAATGGTAAAGAGATACTGCTAACTCCAGGACAAAGTGCTATATTTGAAGGTGGTAACAATCTAAACGTTCCGTTGGAAGACGATGTACAGCCAGGCTGGATTAATTACGAAGTAAATTTCTATAATGAAGATCTTTATAATGTAATTGCCGAAATGGAGCGCCAGTATAACGTAACTATAAACTTAAAGCAAGGTGAATACAGTTCGTTTACAGGTCCGCTACCAATGAATGACTTAGATACTGCCCTAGATAATATTACAACAGCTTATAATTTAAAGCTTGAAAAGGCAGGAGATAAAATCGTATTAACCTCTGAATGAGATTAAACATAAAGTGTTTACTTCTTTTTATACCCATAGTATTTTTCACCCCCAAAACCTTTGGGCAGGATGAAACGCAGCGTATTGCCTTAAAGCAAGTGCTTGATAGTATTGCGGCACAACACCACGTTAAATTTAATTATACCGAAAAAGATGTTTTTGGACATAACATATATCCCCCAAAAACAGCACAACCACTACGCTCAAAACTGGTTTATATAGGCAACAGAACGGGACTTAGCTATAAGGAAAATGGCGACTATATAATACTATATAAAAACAGCACAGCAGAAAAGAAAAAGTTTTGCGCCTATATTACAGATGAATTTAACACCATTATACAAAATGCATCCGTACAGATAAGCGACACTAAAAGTATTGTAGCGGGAGTTGATGGTTATTTTGAATTGAATACGGAGCTCCCCGAAATAATATACGTAGGTCATTTAGGTTACCAGCCTGTTGGCATAGCAGTAACTGAATATACGGGTGATTGCATTAACATAAAGCTGTCATTAGCCCCTTTAGAGTTAGAAGAGTTAGTTACAGAACGATACCTTACATCGGGTATCTCTAAAAAGAAAGATGGTAGCTTTTCAATCACCCCAAAAAAATTCGGTATACTTCCTGGGCTTATAGAGCCCGACGTGCTACTTGCCATGCAGCAACTACCAGGTATAACGAGTATAGACCAAACTGTATCCAACATTAATGTAAGGGGCGGTAGCCACGACCAAAACCTATTTATGTGGAATGGCATTCGGTTATTCCAGACAGGACATTTTTTCGGACTTATATCAGCAATTAATCCCAATATTGCCTATAATATTAAAATTGCCAAAAATGGTACTTCTGCCTTTTATGGCGAAAGTGTTTCAAGCGTTGTTGACATATCTTCACAAAAATCACAAATCGAAAATGGTACCACAAGCATTGGCACAAATATGATTAACGCTGATTTTTATACAAAATTAAAAGTTTCTGAAAGTGCCAATCTCGAAATCTCTGCACGTAGATCGTTTACCGATGTTCTTGATTTTCCTACCTATACCGAATATTCAGAGAGAATATTTCAAAACACCGTAGTAACCGAACTTGCTAACAGTACCGATGTAAACTATAAAAGTGATAAAGAGTTTTACTTTTACGATTTTACAGGACAATACCACCAAAAGTTTGGCGAAAAGCACAATGCCTATTTACATGTAATTGGTATTAACAATAACCTCGATTTTACGCAGGGTACACTAAACGCAACTAACCTAATAACTACCGTTAGTAGCCTGGACCAGCAAACACTTGGTGGCTCTGCAGGACTGGCAACACAATGGACCGATACACACAGTACAAATTTTAGTGTTTATGGTACATTGTACGAAGTAGATGGTACAGATGAATCGTTAGAAACAGAAGAAAGAGTACGACAAGAAAATAAAATACAGGGATACGGTTTTAAGTTTAGCAACACCAACAGGCTTACCGATATGTATAAACTCCATTCGGGATATCAGTTTGACCAACTGAAAGTAGAAAATACAGATGCTGTTGATAGCGAAATACAAACACGAGAAACCAATCAGGTTTTGCGTACGCATGCTTTTATTGGTGAAATAGAATACGACCCCGAGACGGAAGATATATATGTACGTACAGGATTACGGTTTAATTATATTGAACAATTAAGGGCAATATACATCGAGCCGCGATTGCAATTTAATTATCATATTGATGATGCTTGGCAAATGGAAATATTGGCAGAGTTAAAAAGCCAAACCACATCGCAGGTAGTGGAGCTACAAGCTGATTTTTTGGGTTTAGAAAACAGGCGTTGGATATTAGCTAACGATATGGATGTACCCGTACAAAACAGTAGCCAAGTATCTGTAGGGGTTGCCTATAAAGAAAAAGGCTGGCTAATATCTGTAGATAATTTTTACAAACGTGTAAACGGTATTACTACTTATGGGCAGGCTTTTCAGGATCAGTTAGAACAGGTAGATGCCAGAGGGAGTTACAGGGTTTTTGGTACCGAGTTTTTAATACAAAAACAATACAAAAACTTTTACGCTTGGTTAAGCTATACTTGGAATAAGAACGATTATAAATTTGATGATATAGAGCCAAGCAGGTTTAGTAGTAATTTTGAAATAAGTCATAACATCAACTCTGCTGCGATATACGAGTGGAAAAACTTTAAAATTGCACTGGGTTCAAGGTGGTTTACTGGACGCCCCGCAACAGAGCCATTGCTAAACATACCTGTTTATGATAACGAGGGTACACCATCGGTATTATACGAATTCCCTAACAGTAGCAACCTAGATGATTTTTTCCAAGTAGATTTTTCTGCATCCTACCGTTGGGATATAAACAGTAAAGTACGTATGCAGTTTGGGCTATCGGTACTCAATATATTTAACCGTAGTAATATTATTAACCGCTACTATCGTATTAATGCCAACGAGGATATTGAGGTAGTTAATACCTTTGCGTTAAACCGTACACCCAATGCACTAGTAAAAATTAGTTTTTAAAACAGCACCTACTCTGCTCAAACAATAAAACATACTAAAAAAAGCCACTCCTAATCGAGTGGCTTTTTTTATATGAGATACAGTTTAGTACTAAACTATTTCTTTACTATTTTTTGAGTAGCAGTTGTACCATTGGTAAAGGCTGCCGTTACAATGTAAATACCCGATTGTAACTCTGAAAGGTCGGCAGTAGCAGTAGTACCTTTGTATACTGACTGACCTAGTGTATTGGTTACCGTTACATTTTGTACCGTAGTTCCGCTAGTAGTGTTTATGGTTAAAACATCTACAACTGGATTAGGATATACACTAAATGTTGCAACATCAAAAGTATTGGTGCTTAATGCAGGATTATCGCTCTGGATGTATACTGACATTGGGAAATACCCTTGCTCATCTGCAAATTGTGCATCTGGTACTTCTATTCTAAAGCTGTGCTCACCTGCTTCAAGCTGACCAAGTGATACGCTACGAACTGGAATTTTATCTCCTGGACACCAGTTATTCCAAGACCATGCAGCATCAGTATGAGGTCTGGGGTAAGCAGGGGTTGTAGAACAGTCGTAGTAAATGCAGCTTGGCTGTGTATTATACTCAAAGAAAGGTCCACACGAAACACCACCTGGCTTATACATTAGTACTTGCTCTTCATCAAAATAAATAAAATGGTTACGTCTAATATACTCTTCACCACCTGCGTTAGCTCCGTGGTTTGACGTAATAATGTAAAGATTAGCGTTATTTACTGGCTCATCTAACGTAAAATCAATTGTTCTTACTGTTTCGCCAAGTACATCTGTACCCTCTAACGTATAATTTTTCAATTCATATTTATACGATAATGGCAATAGGAAGTTACCTTCATTCTCAATACTGTTATCAAAAGTAGAGTAAAATTCTAATGAGCCCATATATACATCGTTTCTTCCTGCACAGCCTGGTATTTCTACCGCAGCACCACCCTGACCAGGACCACCTTGGTAGCCATATACTTCAAGCTCTATCCATATATCGTACATCGCTGTAATAGCTTCGTCATGAAAAATTGATGTCAAATTATCCAATTCGTACACATACGGTACAGAGTCTGGATTGGTAACGTTCATGTCCATGAAAGGAGTAATAAAACGACCTATCTCAATGCGCTCTACCTCATTATACTCATACGTTGTTGCACCTTTAGGTACCAATGCCAAATTCACATTACCAATCCTGTCATAATTATCACACAAAGGGTGTAATGTAACCGTCATAGTAAGTTTATTACCAAAAGCAGCCAACTGCTCCTCGGTAAGCATTTTAGAATAAGATGAATTGCTGTTTCTGATGGTACCTTCAGGAATAGGCTCATCTACAGTAGCTCCGTACATACCATAATACACAGCTTGATCAAACAAAGTAAGTGTATATGGGTCTTGCGCCAATGCTGTTTTACTTGCAAAAAACGATAAACAAAGTGTTAAATAGAGTAGTGTTTTTTTCATAATGTAAACAATTTAAGCAGCCAATTTAATACTTTTTTTACTTATTACTAAATATAATTTACCCAAAATTACATTATCAATAAAAATGCAAATACATCTCTAAATTATGGTTCTTAAAACTGGAAGTAAATAAATGGTTGCGATTCTGCTGATGCTGTTGCATACACCAACCAATATATTACGCCTAATATAATAGCTTTTCCGAGTAATGGTGTTTTATTAAAAGTATTGCGCATGGTGTTAATTATACCATCGGGTAAAAAGTGCCATACGTAACCTATTAGCATCAATAAAAATACGTTTTGGTACGCTATAAAAATGGTTTTCCATTTAACAAGGTCAAATGTTACGTTACCAATGTTATTAATAACATCCAAAGCCAAGCTAAAATCTTTCGCTCTAAAAAATATCCAACAAAACGCTACAAAATGAAATGTTATAATTACAGATACGAATTTTAGAAATCTGTTATTTTTAGTAGGTATACCTTCTTTTTTAGTTGGAAAAAACTCGGTAACTATTCGGTGTACCGCTAACCCAATACCATGCAAGGCACCCCAAACAATAAAACGAAGGCTAGCCCCATGCCATAAACCTCCCAGTAACATGGTAGTAAGTAAGTTTACGTTAGTAACCATTGTTTTTTGTTTGTTTTTAGCCAATGTAAACGAGAGTATAAACAACGCTAATGCGCTACTACCTATAATTATTGGCCAGTAGCTATTATTTAAATTAACTATGCCCCAAACCATTACGGCAATAAAAAATACTATGGGGAACAGGAATCCTGCAAAGGAGCCGCGACGGTTACCCCCTACCGAAATGTAGAGGAAATCTTTTAACCATGTGGATAACGAGATGTGCCATCTGCGCCAAAACTCGGTAATATTGGCTGATTTGTAGGGCGTTCGGAAGTTGGGTGGCAACTGAAACCCTAAAAGTAATGCTATACCAATAGCCATATCGCTATATCCCGAAAAATCGCAATAAATCTGGATGGAGTAACCATATACTGCTAGCAGGTTCTCAATAGCAGTATAACTATTGGGAGCATCAAAAACCCTATCGACAAAGTTTACAGAGATATAATCGGATATTACTGCCTTTTTTATGAGCCCGCCTATTATTAGGAATAAACCATAATTGACTTCTTGTTTTGTAATGGTAAGTTTCTCGTATATTTTAGGAATAAAGTCTTTTGCACGTACAATAGGTCCTGCTACCAATTGCGGAAAAAACGAAACAAAGAATAAATAGTCGGGTAAACTTTTGGCAGGTGTTATTTCTTTACGATAAATCTCTACCGTATAACTTATAGATTGGAAGGTATAAAAAGAGATTCCTACGGGTAAAATTACATCGTAAAACGCAAATTCGCCACCAAACAAATCGTTATAATTACCAATAATAAAGTTAGTGTATTTAAAATAGCCTAAAAAGGTAAGGTTAACCACAACACTAAACCACACGTATATTTTACGGTACACCTCGTGGGTTTCTCTGTACAAAAAGTAACTCAACGTATAATCGAGCGTAGTGGTAAATATTAGCAGCAAAAAATACATTCCGCTACACTTATAGTAGAAGAATAGTGAAAAGCACAGCACGTAAATAATACGGGCGTGAAATGTTTTTCGGAGTGATAAATACAATGCATAGAATACAACAAACAGCCCTAGAAATAACCCCGAGTTAAAAAGTAAGGGTTTTTCAGGGTTGTAGGTAAACCACTGTTGTACATCTTGCCATGCAACGGCTGGCAAAACATCATTCCATTGCATTTTTGCTAGTATTTTTAAAATTATCAAATGCGCTTAAAAGGGCTTCGGTAAATAGTGTTCCCTGCATTTCGTAACCTTTTACCGAGTAGTGTACTTTATCGGGCGACATTAAGCCTGCCGCAGCATTATTGGGCACACCGTACAACCCACCAAGTTCCGAAAATACATCCCACGAAGCATAATTTTTTGCAGTTTGTTGTGCCAGTATACTATTGGCATAGGCAGCTACAAATGTGTTGGGGTACCTCCTTTTAAATAACGATGGCGGTGGGGTAGTTATTAATAAGCAAGCGTTAGGGTTTTTAGTCCTTATATTATCTATAAATAAGTTTAACTCTTTCATGTATGCCTCTACATCTTCTTTCTCGAACGATTCGTTAGTACCTAACGATATAATGATTAAATCAGGGTTCAATGCAGGTAACTGCTCAAAAAATAGCGGATATTTATTATAATCTACCGCTTTTGCTCCGTTTACACCAATGCTATGGTACAAAATACCTGGAGCATCTTTTTCGAGTATTAAACCGTTTAAATTGTACGATTTTGCCTCGGTATTTGGCAGTAAGTATATTGTAGATAGTGCTTTTTTGCTATGGTAATAATAGGATAACGAATCGGCAACCAGAGGTAACTCCGTAAACTCAGATCGGTTTATTACCTGTTTTTCCATTTCGCCTGTAGGTATTTGCAGTGTTTTACCCGCTTGTATGGCGTTAGAGCGCAAACCGTTTAATTTTTTAAGTGCCGAAACGGTTGTTTTAAATTTTCGGGCGATAATGGATAATGCATCGCCACTTTTAATTTTATAGGTTGTTTTTTTAGGAATATTCGATTTTAGCTCGAATGTATCATCGGTATGCGTAGCAACATCAAAAAGGGGTACATTGCGTGGTGTAATAATTTTTATAGTGTTAAAGTTGTAACTGGTATCGAGTACCGTAGCAGCTATTGCAAAATCTTGTTTGGCTGTAAGTGCAATACCGCTTAAACCTACCTCAACAGTATCTACTACTGGGTACACATTACGGCGCTTGTGCCATGTAATATTCGACCTGTATTTTACATATGGGCTACCATTGGTATGCGCCAGCTTGTGCGGAAAAGAAAACCCGCAGCCTGCATTACCAAAACGCTCTTGTAAGGTTTTGCGTATTTTACCACTTAATATATCGGCTTGGATGTGCGAATCGCCTATATGTACTATGTTTATTTTCCCCTCTTTATTCTCTTCTAGCGCTTGGAGCTTTTCAAAAAATGTTGTTATAGCACTGGGGTTGGTAATTATATTGGTTATAGGTACTGTAGCTACTGAATCGACAGCTATCGAATCGACGCTTATACTATCAACAACTACAGCGGTAGTATCTACCTGTGCCTGTGCAATAGTACAGGTTAATAAAAAAAATATACTGTATATTTTATTCAGCATATATAGAGTCTGTTTTAGTTGTTATAGAATCTTGTTCAATAATAACAGGTAGTGTTTCAGGAATTGAGTCTGCTATAACATCATTCATTTCTTTGTACTGCTCGTATCCTTTGTTAATTTGCTTGTAAATAAGTGAACCTATTTTTTGCGAACCTCTATAGTTAAAGTGCGTGTAATCTTTACCTGCTAATGCGGGTTCTGTTTCTACCCATTTTACCATAGACCCATTCCCACCCATTAACATGTAAAGGTTTATAAATGCAGCATCCGATTGTACTGCGTAACGCTTTTGCGATAACGCTAGTGGTACAACCGCAGAATCGGTTTTCATTTCCATGTTGTACTTGGTAGCTTTATCGGCAGTAGAAACAATTAGTATGGCTACATCTGGAAAGCATTGCTTTAGGTGATTTACCACGCGTTTCATACGTTTTTCGTACCAGCGGTAATTATAACTACCGTAGTTTAACACGTTAGCACCATATTGGAGTACAATTAAATCGTAATGCAGCTCTTTATTAAATGCCTGCATTAAATTGACATTGAATATTGATAACGGTAACCCTGAGTTTCCTCTGCTCGAGAAGTTATCTACGTGTACCCCTTTACCATCATCAAAATTAAAACCGTAAATGGGTATAGAGTCTGTAGCTGTAAATGCTGCTTTAAGCTCTTTAAGGTCGTACGGAGCAACGGTAAGTGTATTAACAGTGTTTTTAGGCACTAGCTTTTTGTAAATAGTATCGTTACCTGTAATAAAAGTTACTTTTCCGTGCTTATTGTTGGATTTGCCGTAAAACAGCTTGGGTTTGTTAAGTACCGATTGTTTGTTGTAACGGCTGGATTTGTATTGTACCCAAGCGGGGTTAATGGTATCGGGTTCCGTAAAAAATACCTGCCCTGTTATACCAAAAGGACTCTCGGGCTTTTTTGTAGTAAGAAACGAAATGGTTTTCCAATTGTCTGAAAATTGGTGGCGTACTGTAGCTCTTGCCGAAGCAGACTCTGAGGTTATGTTTACAAAGCCTACTCCTGCCCCACCAAAGCGTTGTTGTAGCTTGTCGCGTAAATCTTTTACAATTAAATCGCCATCAGTCATCGAGTCGCCAAAATAAGCAATACGCACGTTGCCCTCGCCTGTTTTTTCTAAATTTAATAGCTTTTCGTAAAAAGCCATAAGATGCTGATATCCCGAGTAGGCTTCAAACTGTTCTGTGGGGAATTGTATGCCTTTTTTCTTTTTAAACACTACCTTTTTATCGGGTAAAGTATCTTCTACAGCTACAGTAACAGCCGTAGTATCCATAGCCTGTATTGCTTCTATAGCTAGGCTATCAATAACCATGTTTTTAGCGGGTACATTAACCTCCGAGAAAATTTTTCGGGGTAAAAATTGCTTGCACACCAAGAATACGAAAACCGACAATACTACGATTGCAAAGGATTGAAACAAATAAGGTTTATTGCGGTTCACAAAATTGTGGTTTATTACATTCGTTCTGGCACATCAATACCTAACAATCCGAAAGCTGATTTTATGGTATCGGCTACTTTTTTAGAAAGTTGTATTCTAAACACCTTTTCATTTTCTATTTCCGAACCGAATATAGGCACACTTTGGTAAAATGAGTTGTACTCTTTTACTAAATCGTATGTATAATTTGCTATTAAGGCAGGGCTGTGTCCTGCTGCTGCACTTTGTACTACATCGGGGTACTGTGCTAGTTGTTTTAACAGCTCTTTTTCTTTTTCGTGTAATACAATATCTTCGGGTTGTAGTGTAACCGATACATCAAAATCGGCTCTACGTAATAACGATTGTATTCGGGCGTAAGTGTATTGTATGAATGGTCCTGTATTCCCTGAAAAATCTACTGACTCTTCTGGATTGAACAATATGCGTTTTTTCGGATCTACTTTCAGTATGTAATACTTCAACGCGCCCAGCCCAATAATGTTATATAGTTTTGCTTTTTCTTCGTCGGAATAATCATCAAGTTTGCCCAACTCTTCCGATATGTTTTTAGCAGTTGTAGCCATTTCTGCCATTAAATCATCGGCATCTACTACGGTACCTTCACGGCTTTTCATTTTACCCGATGGTAAATCTACCATTCCGTACGATAGGTGGTACAGGCTACTTGCCCAATCGAAACCGAGTTTTTTAAGTATTAAAAACAATACTTTAAAATGGTAATCCTGCTCGTTACCTACGGTATATACCATACCGTTAACATCAGGATAATCTTTTACACGCTGTATGGCGGTACCAATATCCTGCGTCATGTACACCGCAGTACCATCCGAACGGAGTACTAATTTTTCATCTAAACCCTCATCAGTAAGGTCTATCCAAACCGAACCATCTTCTTTTTTATAAAAAACGCCTTTTGCCAATCCGTCGGCTACAACATCTTTTCCTAAAAGATAGGTATTACTCTCGTAATAATAGCTATCAAAATTAACACCTATATTTTTATACGTTTCATCAAAACCTTTATACACCCAACCATTCATCATCTCCCACAAAGCAACGGTATCAGGGTCGCCTGCCTCCCATTTGCGCAGCATTTCTTGCGCTTCTAGTACTATCGGCGCATTTGCTTTCGCTTCGTCTTCGGTTTTACCTGCTGTTTTAAGCGTTTCAATTTCTTCTTTATAAGCTTTATCAAAAGCTACGTAATAATTACCTACTAACTTATCGCCTTTTATGTTTGCACTCTCGGGTGTTTCGTTATTACCAAAACGTTTGTAAGCCAACATGGATTTACAAATATGAATACCTCTGTCGTTTATAATTTGGGTTTTATTTACTTTTTTACCTGCTGCTTGTATAATTTGGGCTACAGAATAGCCTAAAAGCACGTTACGAACGTGCCCTAAGTGCAATGGCTTGTTGGTGTTGGGCGAGGCATACTCTACCATAGTAGTTTTACCATCGTGCGGTGGGGTTACAAAACCAAACTGCTCGTTTGCTTTTATACCGTTAAAAAAGTTGATGTAATATGTATCTGATATTACGAGATTAAGGAAACCCTTAACCACATTAAAACGCTCTACAACATCGGAGTTTTCTACAAGGTATTCGCCTATTTTTTTACCCAACTCAACAGGGTTGCCTTTTATTTGCTTTAACAGCGGAAAAATAACCATGGTACTATCGCCTTCAAATTCCCTGCGGGTAGCCTGTAGTTCTACTTTATCTAAAGTAATATCGAACAACGCGGTTACGGCTTTCTGAATATGAGATGTTAAAATTTCTGATAGTATCATTTTTATAATCATTTTTTAAGCCTGCAAAGATAAGGATATTTTGATAACACCTTGAAAAGGGCAGCTTTAAAAAAGCGGAATTAACATCAGAAAAAAATGATTAAAAAAAAATTAAATTTTTGTGTAACGAATTTCTGTTTATGTTGTCTTATTGGTATCAATCATCAATCAAAAAACAAAACAACAGTTAAATAAGTATTTTGCGAAGCACCATTTAATGCCCGCTTTTTACAACAATCATCAACCAATAAATCAAAATGAATTTTAAGTTTCTACTGTTACTCCTAATCGGGAGTCTATCAACTGCGTACGCACAAAACCCAGGTAGTATTTCTGGTAAAGTTATCGATAAAGCATCTGCTGCACCCTTACCTTACGTTAGTATTGTTGTTAAAGATGGTAGTAATGTTGTTACTGGTGGTATTACAAACGACGATGGTGAATTCATCATAAAAAAATTACCCCTTAAAAATTATACGGTAGATGTGCAGTTTATGGGTTACAAAACCCAAACTGTTAGTGTAAACATTACAAAAGACGATAAAAGTATAACCATTGGCACGGTAGCACTTGAGGAATCGGCAATGGAGCTTGAGGAAGTTTCTATTGTTAAGGAAATATCTACAATAGAGCAGAAAATAGACCGAAAGGTAATTACCGTAGGGCGCGACCTTACTACAGCTGGAGGTACAGCATCAGAAATTATGAATAATATTCCATCGGTTAATGTAGACCAAAACGGAAACATATCGTTACGTGGCAACCAAAACGTACGTATTTTAGTAGACGGACGCCCAACTAATATTAGCGCAGCGCAATTGCTACGCCAAATACCCTCTACATCCATTAAAAAAATAGAGCTTATTACTAACCCTAGCGCAAAATACAATCCCGAGGGGATGTCGGGTATTATTAATATTGTATTGCATAAAAATGCAAACGATGGGTTTAATGGTAGTTTTAATGCAGGTATTACTTTTGGAGAAACGCCCAAATACAACAACTCGGTAGATATGAATTACCGCGTAGGTAAAGTAAACTTCTTTACCAATATAGGGTCGAATACAGGAATACGTTTTAACGACGGAAATGTGTTTCGTGAAGATATCATGTCCAATCAAACATTTGATATTAGTAATGATAACGAGGGTTTTTTGGGTAAAATTGGTATGGATTACTATATTAACGACAAGAATACCCTATCGGTTTACACCAACCAAAACTACTTTACAGGCTTAGGTGAAGTAGGTATAGGCATTATGTACCCAGAAGGGTCTGTGTTTACCAATACAGACCAATTGGCAACATACGACAACGATAATACAAATAATAGTTATAATCTTGCCTACCAACATAAATTTAACGATGAGGGGCATAAACTGGATTTTGAAGGAAACTACAACGATGCATCGAGCACCCAAATAGCCGATTTTGTTACTACCGTAGGCAATGCAACAAGTGAGTTTGAGGATAGAATTGAGGATGATGGTAAAAATATTACCCTGAACTTGGATTATGTGAATCCGTTAAACGAAACATCGATGCTAGAACTTGGTGCGGAAGCCCGAATAATAGGTTCGGAAAACGACTATACGACTACAAACCCTGACGTTACCAACCCTGCACTACAAAATTCCAACTATACGTACGATTTATACATCTATTCTGGTTATGCCACATTTGGGCAAAAGTTTGAGAAGTTTAGTTACCAATTAGGGGCACGTTTTGAAAGCTATAGAGCCGAAGCAGATTTTAATCGTGGTGATGTTACTTTTACTGATGAATATTTTACCGTATACCCATCGGCATATCTTACCTATACTATGGACGAGAGTAATATGTTCCAGATAAGTTATAGCCGCCGTGTAGACCGACCTAGCTTACAGCAGACAAAACCCGTACGGGAGTTTGCCACGCCACTTATAACATCGTTAGGTAACCAAACTTTAGAGCCACAGTTTACCAACTCGGTTGAAGTGAACTATACCAAAATGTTAGGGCAAGGCTCATCAGTTACTGCGGGTGTATTTTACAGGTTAATTAATAACGAAATAAGCCGAGTGTTATTCCCTGACGAGACTACTGAGAATACGCAAGACCAGATTATGAGTTTTGACAACTTTGATAATAATACATCGTTTGGTTTTGAGGTTTCTGCCAATTACAAAATTACAAAATGGTGGAATGTACAACCTGCCATAGATTTTTCGAGCATCTCGCAAAAAGGTTTAGTATCGGTATTACAACCTGGTACTACCAACGAATACGAATCGGTTATTACCGAAGTAGATGTAGCAGCATTTAACGCAAGGCTAAATAGCAACTTTAATGTTAACAGACGTTTGAGTTTCTTATTATTTGGTTTTTACCGAGGTGCTGTAGATGGTATACAAAATAACATAGAAGAGATGTACAAGATAGACTCTGGAGTACGTTACTCTTTATTAGATAATAAAATGTCGTTAAGTGTACGTTTTAGTGATATGTTTAATACCATGCGTTATGGCTTTAACTCGGAAAACCCATTCCCGCAGAATGGTGAGTTTTTATGGGAAAGCAGTACGGTGTATTTTGGACTTAATTACCGATTTGGTGGTGGAAAAAACAGAGCAATGAAACGTAAACAACGTGATGATAACACTAAGCAATCTGGGGGCGGAATGTTTTAGTTAATTTTAATTTCATGAGCTATGGAATGCTTTTCGTAGTTTAAGTTTAGTTAGTAGCTGACCCCTATGGTGTAAAAACTGTAGGGGTCTATTTTTTTAATTAAAAGCTACGGATTAATTTCTATAACTGCATTGTGTGTAACTGCCAAGTATAATTCGTCTACTTCTGCATCTGTAACTGCTATGCAACCCGCTGTCCAATCTTTCCAACGGTGTAGTTTGCCAATATGCCCCAATCTATTGGGCAACCCATGTATTTTTATAGCTCCTCCGGGCGGCTTACCTAAATTTTTAGCATTCTCTATATCTAATTCGTTCGGGTATGATACTCCCAAGTTTTTATGATAACTACTGTTGGGGTTACGTTCGGTTATATGATAAGTGCCTTCTGGCGTTCGGTTATCGCCCTCGTATTGTTTATGCCCTACAGGTGCTTTGCCTAAAGAGACAGTGTATATTTTTAATAATTCTTTACCCGAATAAGCCTCCATTTGTCGTTTACCTTTGTAAACGATTAACTTGTCTACTACTCTATTTTCAGGCAGTTTTGTTTCTGGATAAAAATAGTAAATGAGAAAGGGTATTATTAAAAATAGAAACCAGCCCATAAATTTTCGTTTCATAAAAATTTCATTTTAAAAGCAAAAAAGCTACCTCAAAGATTAAGATAGCTTTAATGTATAATTGTGGTGTAATGTTACCATTTAATAATAGCACTACCCCAAGTAAAACCACTGCCAAAAGCAGCTAATACTACGGTATCATTATCTTTAACTTTACCTTGTTCCCATGCTTCAGTTAATGCAATAGGTATAGATGCTGCTGTGGTATTACCGTATTTCATAATATTATTATATACTTGGTCGTCAGTCAACCCGAATTTTTGCTGTATAAATTGTGATATTCTTAAATTAGCCTGATGTGGTATGAGCATATCAATATCCGAAACTTGTAAATTATTGGCTTGTAAACCTTCCATAATTACTTCACTAAACCGAACAACTGCATTTTTAAATACAAATTGCCCATTCATATAAGGGTAATAACTTTCGTCATCAGGGTTATTATCTGCAATAATATCGGTTACCCAACGCTTGCCCATACCAGGTGCTATTAACGATAGTTCTTCGGCATGTTGCCCTTCTGAATGTAAATGTGTAGATAAAACACCTTTTGTATTGTCTTCCGTTCTTGATAGTACTGCTGCGCCTGCGCCATCGCCAAAAATTACTGATACTGCACGTCCGCGCGTTGTCATATCCAATCCTGTTGAGTGTAATTCCGAACCTATAATGAGTATATTTTTGTACATGCCTGTTTTTATAAACTGGTCGGCTACCGATAGGGCATAGATAAAACCCGAACATTGGTTGCGTACATCCAATGCTCCAATAGTATTTTTTAAACCTAAATCGCGCTGTACCAATACGCCTGGTCCAGGAAAATAGTAGTCGGGGCTTAATGTTGCAAATACAATAAAGTCTATTTCATCCTTATCAAGTCCCGAGCGTTCTATAGCTACTTTAGCAGCTTTTACCCCCATTGTAGTTGTAGTATTACCATCTCCTTTAGCAACGTGGCGCCTTTCCTTTATACCCGTACGCTCCTGTATCCATGCATCATTAGTGTCCATTAACTCAGAGAGTGCATCGTTGGTAACCACATTTTCGGGCACATAATAGCCTAATCCAGATATTTTTGAGTTGTACATAAAATATTATTTTAATAAATACTTAGTTGTAAAAATAAACATTCCGCAAATTTTAAAAACAATTTGCTACATTAATTTCACTTCCTGCAAATTGTTATTCAAAAGCGTTACGGTTTACTGTTAAGCTGACTTCTTTATTGCTAGGTAATGCTATATGATGTTCGAAAAACACAACTTGCCTACCTAGTGCCGATTTGATGAGATAGTGGTTGCCCTTAAAATAAGATTGTTTTACAACAACCTTTAGCATACCTTCCTCATGGATTTTAAGTTGATGGGGATACAGTAGTATAGTTTCATCTACCTTATCAGTAAGTATTAAGTGCTCTAATTTTATCTCATTAACTTCGCCAAATAATGAGGCAGTATATTTATCTGTGGGTGCGTAGTAAACCTCTTTAGAGGGTGCTTTTTGTAAAACCCTACCTTGTTTAATTACAATGGTTTCATCTGCAAACGAGAGCGCATCGGTACTATCGTGTGTTGCAACTATACAGGTAACTCCTTTTTGCTTTAAGTACGAAAACAGATTACGGCGTAAAGCATTTTTCCTAAAATTATCTATATGGCTAAAAGGTTCGTCTAACAATAAAACCTCAGGCTCTAGTGCTAATACTTTTGCAAGAGCAATGCGCTGCTGCTGCCCGCCACTAAGGTACTGCGCCTTTACATTTGCAAAATTTGTCATCTCTACAATCTCAAGCAATTCGTGTATACGCTGTTTCTTTTTTTCTGGATAAAAGTTAGAGAGGTGTTTCCCTACATTTTCGGCTGCTGTTGTGTAAGGCATTAAATCAAAATCCTGAGTTAAAAACTTCATGTAGGGCATACCAGGTACCAAATTAAATTTAGGTCCTAATACACGCTCATTGTTATAGCTTATTTCACCCTCCTCAAGGTCGTAAAGTCCGTAAATGAGTTTTAGTAAGGTACTTTTACCACAACCGCTTTCGCCAATTACAGCAATGTTTTGACCTTTGATGACAGAAAAAGTTATATTGTTTAAAATTGGCGTATTGGGAATATATCCGAAAGATAAATTTTTAACTGCAAGCATATAGTAAAATTATTACTAGGCAAATGTATTTAAATTAGCTCTATAGGTTGTATTTACTTTTCTTAAAAAAAGGAAAAGAGCACCACTAAATAGTAATACTCTTTTCAATCTAACCAATTAAATAAACATACATTTTACAAAAAAAAAACTAAAAGGTTTTTGAATGTAAAACATTTATACCTTTATTTACGTAAATAATCAAAATTTAGTTTTAATCTAAAAAATAATTATTAAATTTTTTCAGTATTTTTTATTGTTCAGATGTTTGTTACTAATATCTTTACACCAAACTTAAATGTATTAATCATGGTTAGAAAAATTACGCTTTTACTGCTGCTGTTCTCGTTTAGTGCGAATGCGCAACGAGGAGGAGTTGATCAATACTCGCTAGAAGCTGGGTATGGTTTGGGAATTTCGGGAGCCCCTGGCATAACGGAATTTTCGCACTTTGATGTTGGCTTTCGCTACATGGTAGACGAAAACTGGGGAATTAAATTCGATTTTGGATCGGATAAATTTAGGACTGGAAACTCTCCAGAACTTGGTACTGACTACAAAAGATATTCTATTCAGGGGGTTCATAACCTTGGTAGAACACTATCGTTAAACCAGTATGCTAACGGTTACCTTAACCTACTTGCGCACGGAGGTTTAGGCTACTCATCATTAAAATCTACTACCAGAGGTGGTACGGATAACATTGGAAATGTAATTGTGGGCTTAACACCTCAAGTTTATATTAGTGAAAGTTTTGCTTTTACCGTTGATGCTTCGTTTATACTAAACTTTACACAGCATTTTGATTGGGATGGTACTTATCCAGAAGGACGACCTAATAAAAATGCCTTTACGGGCAATTTAACCAACATATCGTTTGGTATTACATACTATTTTGGTAAAAATAAAAATAGAGCCGATTGGCAATAATTTATATTATGATATAAAAAGGGCAGCCAAATGGCTGCCTTTTTTATACTTTTAAGTATCCTAATTTATTATTGTTTTGCCTCTTTTTCAGCATCTTGTATCATTTTTTCATTTGCAGTAATGGCAAACTCTACACGTCTGTTTTTACTTCTACCAGATGCTGTTTCGTTACTTGCTATTGGGTCTTCTACACCTCTACCAATTGTAGTAAAACGAGAGGCACTTAACCCTTTGCTAGAAAGATAGGACTTTACTGATTCTGCTCTTTTTTCAGAAAGTTTTAAGTTATAATCTACAGCACCCGTGCTGTCGGTGTATCCAAAAATCTGGATGTTGGTATCTGGGTATTCGTTAAATACAGGTACCAATTTATCTAAATTTTGTTTTGCTGTACTAGTTAGTGTAGACTTATTGGTATCAAAACGTACCGAATTTTCTCCAAGTGTAAGTTTAATACCCTCTCCTACTCGCTCTACCTCAGCACCTGGTAATTTTTCATCAATTTCCTGTGCTTGCTTGTCCATTTTGTTACCAATTACGCCACCAACAGTACCTCCAACTACACCACCAATTATGGCACCTAATGCTGTATTGCCGCCTTTGCCGATGTTGTTTCCTAAAATTCCTCCTATCACAGCACCTGATGCTGCACCTATACCAGCACCGCGCTGCGTATTGCTGGTATTTTTCATCGCTTCGCACGAACTGATACCTATACTTAATACTATGGCAAGTGCTACTGCATAAATTTTTGTTGTTTTCATAACTATATATCTTTATTGGTTTGTATTTGATGTTTTTGTGATTCGGAAATATTCAATTACATTTTTTGGAATTGGTATATCACATCTACAGTATTACCTCCAACATCTACTCTATCTACAAGCTGAAAGGAATTTTCTGTTTGGTTTCGCATTTTTAAATAATATCCTTGTGCTACTTTTTTAGCTTTTACACCTTCTGTAATTTTTAGCGTAAAGTCACCCTCTTTAGTAATAGTCCAAACTATTGGGCTACTAAATGATGGGCATCCAGGTTTAGAAATATCTATCGTACCTGTATTATTGTTAGATACAAATTTCCACGAACTCCCTTCAAAACACTTAGAGTCCGCAATATTAAAAGAGTTTACCTTAATATAATCGGAGCCCGGATAACTTACTTGGCTTATCGTCCAGTTACCTTTAAGACCTGTTTGCGATTTTTGGTCTAACGACCCACATGAAACAGCTAATACTGTGAATACACATAAAAGAAGAATTTTTTTCATAATCTAAATTATTTGAGTTTGATGTTATCAACAATTTGTATTCAAAGTTACTAAGAATACAAGCTACTTTACAAGCACTATATTATTTTTTTAACAAGAATTGTTTTAAAGTCTAAATATCAAATAAACGTAAACAATTACATTTGTAAGCTAAAATGTCAATTTGTCATATAAAACTGCTTGGTATTCTATTTGAAAGAGGATAACAAACAATAATCTTAAAAAAACATATATACTATGGCAACAGGAAAAATTAATGTTTCGGTAGAAAACATATTTCCCTTAATTAAAAAATTCCTTTACAGCGACCATGAAATCTTTTTGCGTGAGTTAGTATCAAACGCTACAGATGCTACACTAAAATTAAAGCACCTTACTAATATTGGAGAGGCTAGTGTAGAATATGGCAACCCCGTTATTGATATTAAAGTAGATAAAGAGGGCAAAAAGCTACATATTAAAGACCAAGGTATTGGTATGACGGGTGAAGAAGTGGAGAAATATATTAACCAAGTGGCATTTTCTGGCGCAGAGGAGTTTTTGGAAAAGTATAAAGACTCTGCTAAAGATTCAGGTATTATAGGGCATTTCGGTCTTGGGTTTTACTCTGCCTTTATGGTTGCGGAAAAAGTAGAAATAATTACTAAGTCATATAGAGATGAGCCCGCTGTACACTGGACGTGCGATGGTAGCCCAGAGTTTACAATAGAGCCTGCTGATAAAACGGAGCGTGGTACAGAAATAATACTACATATTGCGGAAGACTCTACAGAGTTTTTAGAGGACTCACGCATTAATGAGCTCTTAAATAAGTACAATAAATTTATGCCTGTACCTATTAAGTTTGGTACACGTACAGAAGCACTACCTAAACCAGAGGATGCTCCAGAAGATTATAAGGAGGAAACGGTTGAAGTAGACAATATAATTAACAACCCTAACCCAGCTTGGACAAAGCAACCTAGCGAACTTGAGGACGAAGATTATAAGAATTTTTACCGTGAGTTGTATCCTATGCAATTTGACGAACCATTATTTAATATCCACCTTAATGTAGATTATCCTTTTAACCTTACGGGTATTTTATATTTCCCAAAATTATCTGCTGACTTGCAGGTGCAAAAAGATAAAATACAACTGTACCAAAACCAAGTTTTTGTTACCGATAATGTAGAGGGTATTGTACCCGAATTCCTTACCATGCTACGCGGTGTTATAGATAGCCCAGATATTCCGCTAAACGTATCGCGCTCGTACCTACAAGCGGATGGTGCTGTTAAAAAAATATCCAACTACATTACCCGTAAAGTAGCCGATAAATTAAAATCGTTATTTACTGAAAATCGTGAAGATTTTGAGGCAAAATGGAACGATATAAAAATTGTATTGGAGTATGGTATGCTTAGCGAACCCAAATTCTACGAAAAAGCAGGTGCGTTTGTACTATACCCAACGGTAGACGAGAAGTATTACACATTAGAGGAGCTTAAAGATAAAATTACAGCCAACCAAACCGATAAGGATGGTAAGCTAGTAGTGCTTTATGCTGGTAATAAAGATGAGCAACATAGTTACATTGCCGAAGCACAAGACAAAGGGTATGAGGTATTGTTGTTAGACTCTCCTATTGTATCGCACCTAATACAAAAATTAGAGGCTGATAACGAAAACCTAACTTTTGTACGTGTAGACGCTGATCATGTAGATAATCTTATTAAGAAAGATGAAGAGAAAATCTCTAAACTTAATGATGAAGAGAAAGAGAAATTAAAAACTACATTAGAAGAAATTGTACCTAAAGCTACCTATACAGTACAGCTTGAAGCAATGGATAGTACTGCAGCGCCTTTCCGTGTAACCCAACCTGAGTTTATGCGCCGTATGAAAGAGATGAGCCAAAGCGGTGGCGGTGGTATGTTTGGTATGGGTAATATGCCCGAAATGTACAACCTAGTGGTAAACACAAACCACGACCTTGCCAGTAATATATTGAATACTGAAGATAAGGCTCAACAAGAAGCATTGGTAAAGCAAGCATTGGATCTTGCTAAGCTAAGCCAAAACCTATTAAAGGGTGAAGAACTCACTGCTTTTGTAAAGCGTAGTTTTGATTTGATAAAGTAAAATACACTATATTTTAAATAATAGGGGACTATATTTTAGATAAAGAATCGATAAAATGCTGATATACTCGATAAAAAACCTGTGGTTAATGCTACAGGTTTTTTATTTTTGGAAAGCCGAACTATTGTTATTTACATTACCAACACAACCCCACCGCATGACCAAGATTACACTCAATCAGGTAAACAATGCATTTCTACCATCAAGAGAAATAGCAAATCCAGATAGATTTTCTGGAAGAGAAGAATCCGTTACTGAATGTTATAATGCATTATTATCTGAAGGTACTAATATTGCTATTGTAGGAAACAGGGGGATTGGAAAATCCTCTTTATCCAGACAAATTGTTAATATGAGTACTGGTGATAATAGCCTATTGGATAAATTAGGAATTTATCATGATGAAACTTTGGATTTTTTAACTCTGTATTATGCCTCTGGCGATTCGGTACAAAATACAGACGAGTTACTTAACAGATTACTCACTACAAGAGGGGGGTTACTAGAGTGGATGCAGGAGGTAAAAGCATCTAAAGAAGAAATTGAACAGTTTAAGAAAGAATCAAAAACTGGTCTCTATAAATATTTGGCAAATAAAATTAACTCTAATGTTTCAAGAGAAACGTCAAATACATCAATAGCATCAAACGAAAACATTCAGGTTACGTTTCAAAATGTTGTAATGGACTTGATACGAAGCAAGATAACTAAAAATGGAATTCTTATTGTTATTGATGAGTTCAATCAAATTCCAGATACGTCAGGCTTTGCTTCATTCCTAAAATCGTTAGCAACAAACATTCCTGAACTTAAGTTTTGTATTGTTGGAGTAGCCGATAACATCCAAGAGTTAATGAAAAAGCACCTAAGTTCTGATAGGCTTTTTGCCTGGAGTGTTATAAACCTTAGGAAGATGAATAATGAGGATCTTAGGCAAATTGTTCGTAATGCCGAAGCATCAATTAATAATACTATATTACTTGATGAGGAAGCTACAAATCAGCTCATCGCACTAGCCAACGGGCATCCGTACATTATGCATTTGCTTGGCAAACAAACCTACAAAAGTGCCTATTTAGAGTCTGTACGTAATGTAAGCAGAGAGTACATAAAAAAAGTGCTAACAGATATTGCCGAAAGGGAGGCAGACCCTGTACTAGAAGGTCGTTACCGAAATGCTGTGGCATTATCCAAACAAAGAGAAATAGTGTTAAAAGCACTTGCCGCTAGCGTACAAGAAAATGGTGATATTTTTACTACCGATGCCTACAGAGTTTCGGAAGAGCAGGGTGTAGAAAATGCAAGCCAATACGTTGGGCAACTCGTAAAAGAAGAATATGGCTCCGAATTGATTAAAATTCGAGATAGATATTATAAATTTAAAGACTCGCTGTTCCATACCTATATTACAGCACGACCCCCTTTATTTTAGGCAATTAATTATGCAACTATCGCTCGAAACACCAGCACTACTATTTTCTGCAACATCATTAATACTATTAGCATATACCAACCGCTTTTTAACCATAGCAGGAATAGTACGCGGGCTGAAAAAGAATTACGAAGAGAAACACACCAAAAGCATATTACTCGAAATTAAAAACCTTAATTCGAGGCTAACACTCATACGGCACATGCAAATGTATGGAGTACTCAGCCTATTCTTCTCTGTATTCTCATTAACCTTACTTTTTTTCGACATTCAAACATGGGCCATGTACCTATTTGGTTTTAGTTTACTACTCATGCTAGTATCACTCGCCGTATCATTTTGGGAAATAAGCATATCAGTACGCGCACTACAAATACATCTTAGTGATTTAATTGACGAAGCCAACAAAAAAATAAAAAAGTAATTATGGTAAACTTTTTGCGTTAATAACAGTCCAAACAAATATATTATTCCTTAATTAGGCATTGTTATGAATAGAAGTACACTATGGTCGTTACGATTGGGTTTTAGTGGCAAACAAGCAAAAGCCATAGAGCAACAGGGCATTCAGCAATTCCTAAACAACTCATTTACATCGCAGGTTACAACACCTCCAGATAGCATTTTTAACGATACTCCAAAAACATTAGCCGAAGTAAGACAAATAAGGCAATCTATAAAAGGAAATCGAAAAAAAATAAGGAGCAGTCTTGAAAAAGAAAAAAAAATCTTTTTTAATATGAAAGCGTGGTGGATAGATACGATGGCTACCGAAGCCCATCCGCTAAGGGAAAAAATGACCCTTTTTTGGCACAACCACTACGTAGCCACCTACAAAAAAGTAAAAGTAAACTATTGGCTGTATAGCCATAACAAACTATTACGGGAAAATGCCTTTGGTAATTTTAGAGAACTTACCAAACAAATACTACGCAGTAATGCTATGATAGTGTATTTGGACAATAATAAAAATACAAAAAAAGGATTTAATGAAAACCTGAGCCGTGAACTATTGGAGCTATTTACACTTGGCGAAGGAAACTATAGCGAAACTGACATTACCAACGGAGCTAAAGGGCTTGCTGGCTTGGTAGCTGGCGAATATAATGGCTACTACCGAGAAGCACTAACCAATAATGAGCCGTTTACTTATTTTGGAAAGCAAGGCGTATTTAAAAGCGATGCTATGGTTGATATTATTTTTCAGCAAAAAAACGCACCGTATTTAATAACACGTAAGCTATTACAATGGTTTATATACGATAATCCTTCGGATGAATTGATAGTATACTATGGGGACTACTTGCGTGAACAAGATTACGAGATACAGCCACTACTTAATAAAATATTTACTGAGGAGTTTGCCAAACCTACAGCAGGAAGTAAAATAAAAGACCCATTAACGTATACATTACAATTGCATGATGAGCTGGGTATAAAAAACCAGAACCATAAACTAACAGCATTGTTTATAAGGCAACAAGGCATGGATTTGTTTAGCCAACCTAACGTTAAGGGCTGGAGCGGCGGTACCTATTGGCTTACAGCACAATTGTACCAACAACGTAACCAAATAGCAAACTTGTATTGTAGGGGGAGAAATCTCGATAAAAAAATGCTGCGTTCTGTAGGTAATGAAAATGAGGAATATTTGGCTAATTTTAATGTTAGCCTGCAATGGAGCAAAAATAATAATATTGCCATAATAGCCGAATTAAAAAATAGGCTCTTATTTGATGCTGATGCTATAACACAGGAAAATTTAGAGGCAATACTCACCCACGATTTTAACCCATACGATGAGGGTGCTAATAATGCTGTTATGCGGCTTTTTAATTATATGGTACGAACACCTGAATTTCAATTAATTTAAAAAAGATAATCATGAACAGAAGAAACTTTTTTAAACTTACAGGTACTTGTACAGGCGGCTTACTTATGGTTCCTGATTTTTTATACAATTACGCACTACAAAACATTAGTGGTAATGGTAACAATTGTATCGTATTCATTCAGTTATCAGGCGGTAACGATGGGCTAAACACTTATATTCCTTACCAAAATGAATTGTATTATAAATTGCGTCCATCTGTAGGTGTAAACAAAAACGATATTATTGCTGGCACTAATGGCATGGGGTTCCACCCAAAACTACGCGGACTTGCTGATATACAACAAAAAGGAGACCTCACTGTAATACAAAATGTTGGTTACCCCGAGCCCAACCGATCACATTTTCGGAGTCAGGAAATATGGCAAACAGCAACTGCATCATCAGCATACGGGCAAGATGGTTGGTTAGGGCGTTTCCTAGACCATCATTATAAGGAACACCACCCTGTTGGAGGTATTAATTTCGATAATATTGATAATTTGGCTTTAAAAGGTACAAATCCAAATGCATTAACACTTCAAAACCCAACACGTTTAAAAACCTATGGCAAGCCTGTAAATACAAAACTTTCAGATAATCCGCAATTGGATTTTGTTCGTAAAATAGCAGGCTCGGTTGTAGATGGTGCTGATGCGTTAGAAGCTGCTTTAAATAAAGCGATGCCAAGTGCTATACCATACCCAAAAACCAAACTAGCAAAAAATCTAGCTTGGATGGGACAATTGATACGAGGGGGATTGAACTCAAAAATATACTATACGTCGCTTAGTGGTTTTGATACTCATGGCAATCAAAAATCAGAACATGCTAATCGGCTCGAAGATGTAAACGATGCTGTTTATGCTTTTTACAATGATATGAAAACGGCTAATAAATTACAGGATGTAACTATTGTAATTTTCTCGGAGTTTGGGCGAAGAGTTCAGGATAATGGTAATGGTACTGACCATGGTACAGCAGCACCTATGTTTATTATTGGCGGAAAAAACAACGGGAAAATTATAGGCACAAATCCTGATTTGCTTAATCTTGATAGCAATGGGGATTTACACTATAAAATTGACTTTAGAAGTGTTTATGCATCGCTACTAAAAGATAAGTTTAGTTTTGACGCTACAAAAATTGGCATTACAAATGCTGCATTAAAAGGGGTGTTTTAATTATTCTATTATCCAAAGTAAAACTGGTTTTTCTGTCTTTTTAAGCTTTGCATCCAATTGGCGCATAAAGTTGTTGGATACCGCTGGGCAACCCCAACTTAATGGGCTGTAGTTGGGATAAATTTCTTTATCGGCAACTGCATCCCACGAATGCAATACTATTATCCTGTCTTTAGCATTACTATTGGTTTCTTCCAGTCCCTCAAGCCAATACTTTACATTAATACCCCACGAGCTATAATCACGACTACCCATTTTGTATTTTCCTTTAGAGGAGCAATGGCTTTCGGCTCGATTGCTAAATTTTGCCTTTGTATACTTGGTAGGGTTCTGCCAATAAGCATCACAACTACCATGGGTAACCAATCGTTTATCAGTTATTTTTTTAGCATTAAAATCATAAATGTAAAACCTATTTTTCCCTGAGTGAATACTCATATCTATCAAAAAATAATAATCGGTACAAAAGTTTTCATTTTTACAAAACGCTAATGCTTCAGAATGTGTTGCTGTATAATCTGCAATAGGGTTTACAGTAATAGCTGTAGCGTGCTCTTTTTTAGTGCCATCGGCACAACTAAATAAAGTAAGTAGTAGTACAATAGTAATTCGCATTGGGTTGATTATGTTGATTGTGATAGTACTACAACTATAAAAACAGTTAGTTTAGTATGTAACTAATTGTTTAAATAGTAATAAGTTCCTTTTCAGGTAATTTACATTCCTGTATCTTTGCCCGCTTTTCAAATTCAGATTACCATGTCGCAAAACAATATACTTAAAGGTGTTTTTTTAGTGGGTTTAGGTGCTACCAGCTATGGTATGCTGGCAACCTTTGTAAAACTAGCCTATAATGAGGGCTACACTACTGCCGAGGTAACCTCATCGCAATTTATATTGGGTATATTGGGCATGCTACTTATAAATGCATTTCAAAAAAAACGAAATGGTAGTACTGTAGTAAAAGCATCGGGCAAAGCAATTGGGCAGCTCATGGTTGCAGGTACATCGTTAGGGTTTACAAGCATATTTTACTATTTGGCAGTACGATACATCCCTGTATCTATAGGTATTGTAATGCTAATGCAAACGGTATGGATGGGCGTTGTGTTAGAGGCTATATTAACCAAACAACTACCATCGTTACGTAAAGTTATTGCTGTAATTATTGTGCTTACGGGTACCGCACTAGCTACCAACCTTATAGAGAGTAATACCCTACCCAACTGGCGTGGTATTGCTTGGGGGCTTATGGCAGCAGCATCGTTTACTGCTACAATGTTTACATCTAACCGAATTGCGCTACAATTATCCTCCACACAACGGAGCTTGTTTATGCTACTGGGTGGTGGTGTAATAGTGCTTGCTTTTGCTATTTATACTTGGACAGGTACATTTAATACCGATATATTTTTAAAATGGGGTATTGTACTATCGTTATTTGGTACTATAATACCACCTATATTAATGAATGCAGGTTTTCCGCACACAGGCATTGGTTTGGGTAGCATAGTATCGTCGTTAGAGCTACCTGTTTCAGTAATGATGGCGTATGTACTATTAAGTGAGAAAGTAACCTTGTTACAGTGGACGGGTATTATACTTATTATTACAGCAATAATAGTAATGAATGTTAATAGGCGTAAAAAGGGTTAGTTTTAATGGTAGTGGGGTAAATTCCTTCATCATATTAACTCTTAAAAATATAAATTCAGGATACCCCTATGGCAGTTGTTTGCGCAAATAACCCTGCCGTTTAAAAAAAACTATATTTCCACCCGTTAGATTATTGTTATTTTTTAGTTACTCTTTTTTTTATTTGTTAAAAATTAAAATATATAACGTTTTTACTATACTAGTAATTGGTTTTTTTAGTAATATTGATTACACAAACAACAAAAAATTAAAAATAATATTTGAATAAATTTTTTCATCTGATGAAAAAGAGTAATCGTGCAGCACTAGAGAAAGAGACCATTGATGCAATTGTGAAATTAGCGCAAGAAGAGAAAAAACCACTACAAAAAATTAAAAAGCAATTTGGTTTAGCTGAAAAAGAAGTTATTGATATTATGCGAGAAAACTTACCCGCAGATAGCTTTGAACAATGGAAAAAGAAACACGTATCTAAAAAATCAAAACCACAAAAATTCAATCCTATCGAGGATGACGATGTAGATACAAAATATTACATTAATAAAAAATTTTAATAGAAGTCTACTTTTAGAAAACATTTATTTTAATAAACAAAATATAAATTATTTTTAATTTTATTGAAATGTAATTTAATTTTATTAATTTTGAATTACATTTCAATACTATGATTGTACCTAAACTTCCTGTATCCTGCCCTAGTTGTGCAGCATCATTACAGGTTTCTCAACTCTCCTGCCCCAAGTGCCAAACACAGGTTTCGGGCAATTACCCACTACCCACACTACTTCGGCTTACAGCCGAAGAGCAGCATTTTATACTCCAGTTTTTTATTGCTAGCGGTAGCCTGAAACAAATGGCTACACAAATGGGTAATAGCTACCCTACGGTTCGTAATAAACTGGACGATCTCATCGAAAAAGTAAAAGATTTAATGCCCGAAGAGTAATGAAACATACTTTACTTAATCCCTTTGAGAAATACTCCGAAAAACAGCTCATCCCTTTCGGGCTGCTGTTTACCATTATTGGGTCGTTTTTAGCCCATTTATTCAATATAAGGTTTGACGGTGTGCTGGATTTGCATTTTGCAAAAAACGTGTCTGTGCTAACCCCTTTTATAGATAATGGCATTACTATATCATTACTATTTTTAACACTACTTATTTTAGGTAAATATATTAACAAAAAAACGCGGGTAGTAGATGTGTTTGCAGTAGTAATTATAGCAAGGACACCTTATTACATTGTACCAATAACTAATATAAACAATTTTGCTTTACAAGCTACTGAAGAGTTAATAGGCATAAACCCCAACAACCTAACACTAAGCGCTATTACTGTTGCCTCTTTATTTATTATTACTGTAGCATCAATAACTGCTTTTGTATGGTATATAACACTTTTATACAATGGTTTTAAAGTAGCCAGTAACTTAAAAACAACCAAACATAAAATTTTGTTTGCTGTGGCAATAACGGTAGCAGAAGGATTATCGAAATACGCACTATTACTAATTAACCAAAATACTTTATTATGAAAAAAATTATTATGCTACTAACTCTCCTTATTACTACAGGATTGTTTGCTCAAGATATAGCAGGCTCGTGGTACGGGCAAATTGTTTTTCCTGGCGGAAAACTGCGTATCGGACTCAATATCAAAAAAGTGGAGCAAGGCTATACAGCAACTATGGACAGTCCAGATCAGGGGGTTAAAGACATTCCTGTAGATAAAATAAGCTATGAAAATAAAGTACTAACATTTAATATTTCTGCTATTAGTGCTAATTATAAGGGCGAATACAAGGACAATGGCTTTACAGGCACGCTTACACAAAACAATATGGATATAGCCCTCAATCTTGGTCGTACCCCAATAAAAGCAGATGATAAAGCGAAAGAACGACCACAAGAGCCCAAAAAACCATATCCGTATTACAGCGAAGATGTGACTTTTAAAAACGAAAAAGCAGGAATAACACTCGCGGGAACATTAACCATGCCCGAAAAGGAGGGTAATTTTCCTGCTGTAATTTTAGTAAGTGGTAGTGGTCCGCAAAATAGGGACGAAGAAATATTAGACCACAAACCATTTTTGGTTTTAGCAGATCATCTTACCAAAAAAGGGATAGCTGTATTGCGTTATGACGATCGTGGTGTGGGCAAATCTGGTGGTACATTTTCGGGTGCTACAACTAACGATTTTGCTACCGATGTTGAAGCTGCATTTGCATACCTGCAATCGTTACCATCAATCAATAAAAAAAAGATAGGTATTATTGGGCATAGCGAGGGTGGAACCATAGCACCAATAGTAGCATCTAAAAACGAAGATGTTGCTTTTATTGTGCTTATGGCAGGTACCGCAATACCTGGTGACGAGTTAATGATGTTACAAAATTATTTACTAGGAAAAACAAACGGAATGCCTGAAGAGGAGTTAACGAAACTAGGCGTTATAAACAGAAAAATATACGATGTTATAAAAGAGGAGGAGGATCAGGAGGCTTTACAAGAAAAACTATATACCGTTTTTAATACAGATATGAAACCGCTTTTTATAGCAAATGGTGTACCCGAAGCACAATTAATACCCTATATTAATATGCAATTAAAGGAGCTATCATCGGCTTGGTACGTTAACTTTATACGTTACGACCCTACCAAAGCATTAGAAAACACAGAGTGCCCCATACTTGCTATAAACGGCGATAAAGACTTACAGGTTGCTGCAATTCCAAACTTAGAGGCAATTAAAAGAGCTGCTGCAAAAAGTGGCAACAAAAAAGTGACAACAAAAAAATTAGAAGGGCTTAATCATTTGTTTCAGGAAACTACTTCGGGCGCACCAGCAGAGTACGGTACCATAACACAAACTATTTCGCCAGTAGCATTAAATGAAATATCGAGTTGGATAATTAAACAAGTAAAATAGCTAGTTTTAAATAAATTACGTTAAATTTGGCGTATAAATGTAACAAAATGCTGTTTTAATCTACTTATTATAATAACATACTAACTAAAACTACAATATGAGAAATTTTTTATTCCTATTTATGTTTGTTATTAGTACTGCTGCGTTTGCTGGTACTGACGAGAATAATATTGAAACGGGCTCTGCTACAGAGAAGACTATTGATGGAATAGAAGATGAGATAATAGACCATAATGGTGGTACCGAAAACGATACCATTAAAACACGCAAAAAACCTGTTAAACTAACAAAAGAGCTAAAAGGCGATGGTTCTCGTTTTGACATTAGCATACTTATTGTAGATTTTATAAACAGAAATAACATTAAAATTGCAAAACGCATTTTAAAAGAATAAAATTGAGTAAATACAGATAAAAAAAGACGACCGATTGGTCGTCTTTTTTTATCTGTAACGGTATCATAATATAAAAAATAAAGTAACTGATTTGCAAATATTTAACAAACAAATTATATTGCATAAAAAATCCATACCTATGAAAAAATTATTACTAAGTTTTGCAATTGCATTTGCAAGTATTATTTATGCTCAAAATGGTAATACTGCATGCTCAGAGGCACAGGCACTTTGTGGTGCACTAGGGAGCCCTTTTGTTAACACCTTTAATGCTGGTCCAGCAATACCAGGTCCCGATTATGACTGCTTGGGCTCTCAACCTAATCCATTCTGGTTTTATATACCGATAAGCGATGCCGGAGATCTTTATTTTGCGCTTTCTCAGGAAGGACTACAAGGAAATGGTATTGATATTGATTTTATTTGCTATGGTCCTTTCACTTCGTTAGAAGATTCGTGTAATAACTTAAATGAAGACCATGTAGTTGATTGTAGCTATTCAGCATCAGCACAAGAAACGGCTAGTATAACTAATGCACAAGTTGGAGAGTTTTATATCATGATGGTAACTAATTTCTCAGACCAAGAAGGACATATAACTATTGATATTTTAGAGAATTCGACTGGTGCCATTGATTGTGCTGGTATAAACTTAAATGCATTTTTAGATGCCAATGCCAATGGAGTAAAAGACGATGGCGAAAATGATTTTATGATTGGTACTTTTAACTACGAACTAAATAACGATGGCGTAGTACATAATGCTACAACACCAAACGGTAACTACTTTATATACGAGCCAGAAATGGTTAACACATACGATGTCGGCTTTAATGTGCTACCCTTGTATGCACCTTATTTTTCGGTAACTCCATCTTACTATGAAAACGTGAGCACAACATCCATTGAAACTGTTACTACATACTATTTCCCCGTAACTTTAGTAGAGGAATACGATGATGTAGCTGTTTACATAATTCCAGTAGAGCAACCACAGCCAGGGTTTGAACACGATGTAATACTTAGCTATGTTAACCTTGGTAGTAGTACGGTAGCGGCTGGCAGTATTGACTTTTCAGTAGAAAGTCCGCTTACCATAACAAACGTAGACGAAACGGTAACAGACCTTACCGATACAGGTTTTACGTACAATTTCACAAACCTTGAACCTTACGAAACCGTTACATTTCCTGTAACGCTATCGCTCCCTCCAGATGTTGAATTACTCGGAGATATTGTAACGACTACAGCTATTATAACGCCTCTTACAGGTGATATAACACCTGACAATAATACATCTGTTAATAGCGATATTGTAGTTGGTGCATATGACCCTAATGATAAAATGGAGTCGAGAGGTAGAAATGTATTGATTACTGATTTTGATACTAACGATTACTTATACTACACCATCAGATTCCAAAACTTGGGTACTGCAAGTGCTATAAATGTTAGAATTGAAGATGTACTTAACGAACAATTAGATAACAGTACAGTAGAAATGATACGCTCAAGCCATGATTATATTATGGAGCAAGACGAAAATAAGTTAATATGGTATTTTAACGAAATTATGCTCCCTGCAGCACAGGACGATGAAGAAAGTAGTAATGGTTATGTATATTTTAGAGTTAAACCATTCCCAGACTTTGCTGTAGGCGATGTAATACCAAACGGTGCTGGAATTTACTTTGATTTTAATGAAGTAGTAGAAACGAATGTTTTCGAAACTCATTTTGTAGAAGCTGCATTAAACAATCAAGCATTTACACTTAATAACTTTACATTGTATCCTAACCCAACTAATAATATGGTAACCCTTACATTAGGTAATACCACTACAGATAACATGGCATCCGTAAAAGTTTACGATATAACAGGTAAAGTATTATTTAGCAGTAACGCACCAAGTAATGCTACAAACATAGATGTATCAACATACACTACAGGCATTTACTTTGTGGAGGTGCACACAAATAAAGGAATTAAGCATACTGAAAAGCTAATAGTAAACTAAGTTTTTCAATAATATAAATACTAAAAAAGCTGCCTACTCGGCAGCTTTTTTAATTTAATGAAAGCACAAAAGCTATAATTTTTATTACTTTGCGAAAATTTAAAATTACCAAAACCACTTTATGAAAAAAATTATACTGCTACTATCACTACTTTTTATATTAATTGCCTGTAAAGAAGATAAAAAGCCTGACGATACTAACTTACATATTACAGGGTATATAAAAGGATTAAAAAAGGGTACATTGTACATACAGCATATACGAGATACAGCTTTAATATCGATAGACACTATAATAATTAACGGGAAATCATCTTTTGAGAGCCATTTACAGTTAAATTCTCCAGAGATGCTTTATTTATTTTTAGATAGAGGACAAACCAACTCAATAGATAACAACCTGCCATTTTTTGCTGAGCCTGGCGAAATAAATATAAAAACTACTAACGATGACTTTTTTGAAAAAGCAATTATTACAGGCTCTCAAAATCATGACCTTTACGAGGAGTTCTCAAAAATTAAGCAACGCTTTACCAACAGTAGACTTGATCTTATTGAGAAAAGTATGAAAGCCGTACAAGACAATAATAAAGCACTACAAGATAGCATTTCGGAACAAATGAATCAGGTAACCAAGAGGCACTACCTATTTACCGCAAACTATGCACTGAATAATGCAAGGTATGAGGTAGGTCCTTATTTAGCGTTGTCAGAAATATACAATGCAAAACTAAAGTATTTAGATACAATACAAAAAAGCATGTCCGAAGAGGTAGCTACATCCCGTTATGGTAAAATGCTTACTGAGTATGTTAGAGAAATAAAAGTAAAAAATTCCGATTCTGAGAAATGATGCTTCCATTGAAAGCCCATGTTTATTTCTTTGGAACAAGTCTGATAATCCTTTTGATAGGCATTATGCTGTGCGTTTTTTCAGAAGATATGACGATTGACTTAAACCTAAAAGATACATATTACGTAATATCCACTTCTGATTTAACCTACATACTCGCTATTATATATTCCTTTTTAGGAGTATTGTATTTTTTAATGTATTTTTTAAAATTCAATACGAAAAAAATTTTGTCCCGTATCCATGTAGCAATAACGTGCGGTAGTGTCTTTACATATTGGGTTTTGTACCCGCTTGTTGTTCATCTTGATAAATCAATATTTAGTCCTGATTATCATACTATTTTACTAACTACATTAATATTTTTAGTCCTGATAACGCAATTACTCTTTATCGCTAATATTTTTATTGGCATCGTACAAGGAAAAAAGTAGTAATGTATATGATAACAATAAAAAAAAACGCCTCATGTATATGAAGCGTTTTTTTGTTTATTGAGCCGATGGAGGGACTCGAACCCACGACCTGCTGATTACAAATCAGCTGCTCTAGCCAGCTGAGCTACATCGGCGTCTCAATTCGGGTGCAAATATAAGGTTGAAACCCAAATTTCCAAATAATTTGGAGCACTTTTTACAGCTTTTTTTCTACTAAAGTGTATTGATTTTTTCAACAAGCTGTTTAGCAGACTGTTCGAATTCTTGGTTTATTTGCTTAAAGTGTGCTTTTTTATTTTCTACATCTTTTTTGTTAATCTTTTTAATAAGATCATCAAAAACAGTAATAGCTTCATCAATTAAAGCATCCGATTCTTTTGTTGGTTTTCCTGGAGTTGTCATTTCCCAAATGTAAACAGCTTCTATAATATCGCCTAATACGTAGTTAATGTCTTTCTTTAAATTCTTTACACTTGCCATGTTCTATTTTATTAAAATTTGGTACAAAATTACAATTATTACTTTAAGTTAAGCTATTAAGCTATATATATTTCTAGCAAGGTTGCTTTACCCGAAAGCGAATAGTGTTGCAAAGCAGCAGGTATTAATATTGTATCGCCTTTTTTAAAATTGTATTCCTTTTGGTTTGCTGTAAGGGTATATGCCCCATCAGTACATATGTAAACGGTAAAGCTAGCCCCCTTTTTAGTAACTGCCATATCGCCCAGTAGTGGTAAGTAACCTGTTGTAAAATAAGGGCAATCTACCATTACGTTGGTTGTGTTAGCTGTTTTGGTATACTCTTTTTTGGTTTGCGTAGTATTATAGTTCATCGCATCCAATGCCTGCTCCACATGCAATTCGCGAGAGTTTCCTTGTGCATCTACCCTATCCCAATCGTAAATACGATACGTAATATCACTCGTTTGCTGTATTTCGGCTATTACAATACCTGCACCAATGGCGTGTATGGTTCCTGTTTCTAAAAAGAAAACATCGCCAGCCTTTACCTCAACCAAATTTAATATCTCAACCAGATTCTTATCTTCAAGGTGTTTTATATATTCTTCTGGGCTCGATTTTTCTTTAAAGCCTACTATTATCTTCGCGCCCTCGTCTGCCTGCATTACATACCACATTTCGGTTTTACCAAACGAGTTATGTCGCTTTTTTGCTAGTGCATCGTTGGGGTGCACTTGTATGGATAAATCACGATGCGCATCTAAAAATTTAAACAGTAACGGAAATTTTGCGCCATATTGCTCGTATACTTTATTGCCTAAAATTGCCGCTGGATAGCTGTTGAGTAATTCGGTTAACGATTTACCAGAATAAACACCGTTGCTAACAATACTAACATCACCATCTACATCCGATAGCTCCCAGCTTTCGCCAGTAGTATTGGTAGGTATATGTTTGCCAAGGTCTGTTTTTAATTTGGTACCACCCCAAAGCCTATCTTTCAGGATGGGTTCAAATAGTATAGGATAGAGTTCCATAATTATTCCCCTTTATATGTTACAAAATTTCTTGGTGTTTCATACAGTACTACTTCTAGCGCCATAGCACTATCTATACGCTTTCGTATTTTGTTCCATATTACTACAACAATATTTTCGGCGGTAGGGTTTAATTCGGAAAATTCAGGAACATCAAGGTTCAGGTTTTTATGGTCAAAAGGTTCTTCCACTTCATCTTTAATAATGTCCTTAAGCACTTTCATATCTATTACGTAGCCTGTTTTAGGGTTAACAGTTCCCGTAACACTAACTACAAGCTCGTAGTTATGACCGTGAAAATTGGGGTTATTGCATTTACCAAAAACAGCATCATTCTGCTCATCCGTCCAATCGGGGCAATACAAACGATGCGCGGCATTAAAATGCGCTTTTCTGCTTACGCTTACTTTCATTATAGTATATTTTTTGTGGTTGGATTAGTTACTGCTCCTTTACTAAAGGGCTTTTGTGCTCTTCGAGATAATGATAAAATTCATCGAATATTATTTTAAACCATACAGTATAAATACTAGGATTAGCTTTCATATCTTCCTTTACTGCCTCAATGCTCATCCATTTCCAGCTCTCTGCTTCTTCCTTATTTATATTGGGTGCATCATCATAATATCCTATCATTACGTGGTCTAGCTCATGCTCGGTAAGCCCATTATCAAACGGTGCTTTGTATATAAACGAGAAAAGCTCTTTTAGCTCTGCCTGTATGCCCATTTCTTCCATTAACCTGCGGTTGCCTGCCTGTAAATTGGTTTCGCCCTCACGTTGGTGGCTACAGGTGGTATTGGTCCATAAAAGTGGCGAATGGTATTTTTGTGCTGCACGTTGCTGCAGCATAATTTCGTTTTTGGAGTTAAGTATAAATACCGAAAATGCACGGTGAAGCAGGGCTTTTTCGTGTGCTTCCATTTTAGGCATTAACCCTATTTGCTCGTCATTTTCGTTTACTAAAATTACTTTTTCTTCGGTCATAAAATATTACTATTACTATCAAAAATAAGAAATATAGTTTTTAGAAGTGGTATAAATACTCCTTTTCTGTTACAGCAAAGACCCGCTTAAAACGGGTCTTGACTGAAAATATGAATTTCTAAAAAACTAAAAATTATTTTTTGCGGCAAGCAGCACTACAGTATTTTACTGCTTCCCAGTTTTTTTCCCACTTTTTACGCCAAGTAAAATCGCGCCCACAAGTGGCACAGGTTTTACTTGGCAAGTAGGATTTGTTGCCTTTACTGGAGGTATTTTTTATACCCATAAATATCAATTCGCGACTTTAAGTCGAATAGCAGGCTGTACAGCCCAAAAAAGGTTCTGTTAACATATATAAAGTGTTTAGAGCCTCGGTTACCATTCATCTTTCTTAATGTTTTATCGTTAGCAAATTGCTCACTAAGTTTGGCTATGGTTTCGCTAAATTCAGGGCGACCGAAATCGAAAACATCATGGTTGTACGGTTCTACAAATACAGTAAGGAGTTCTTTAAAGAGGTTAAAGAAATACGCTTCGTCTTCTGGCGAATCGTCTTCACGCAACACACTGAGTTCATATAGTTTTTCTCTAAACAAATCGTCGTTAGCAACTGTAGCAGGTGTTATTAATTTAAAATAAGGTTCCGAGAAATCGTCGGGCAATGCCTTCATACAACCAAAGTCTATTGCTACAAGGTTGGCATCTTCATCAATTAAAAAATTACCTGGATGTGGGTCGGCATGGAATTTTTTAAGTCCATGTATCTGATACATATAAAAATCGTACAATACCTGCCCTACCTTATCACGTTCTTCTTGCAAGTGTTCCTCATTACACCATTCCGAAAGGTGCTTGCCTTCCATCCAATCCATTGTGATGATTTTTTCGCACGACAACTCTGGGTAATACGCTGGGAACTTGAGCTCTGTTAATATGCTGCATGCCTTGCGTACTGCTTCGCTTTGCTGTAACTCTAAGGTATAATCTGTTTCTTCTATTAGTTTTCCTTCAATTTCCTGAAAGTACTCGTCTGATGTTCCTTGTAGGTTAAACATGCGTACAGCAATAGGTTTAACCATTGCAATATCGGTACCTATGCTCTCGCGTATGCCTGGATATTGTATTTTAACGGCAAGATCTTTACCCCCCTTTTTGGCTTTGTGTACCTGACCGATACTGGCTGCATTAATACTTTCAGCATTAAACTCATCAAAAAGCACATGGGGTTCTACACCAAAGTACTTTTTAAAGGTTTTCATTACCAGTGGTGACGATAATGGTGGTACGGAGAACTGGCTTAACGAAAATTTCTCTACATAGCTTTCGGGCAGTAAATTTTTTTCCATGCTAAGCATTTGCGCTACCTTTAGCGCACTACCTTTTAGCTCTTTAAGTCCATCGTAAATATCGGCTGCATTGTCTTCGTGCAAGCCTTCTTTAGTCAGTTCTGGGTTTACTATTTTTTTGCCGTAGTATTTAAGGTAATTGCCACCTACTTTTACGCCTGTGGTTACCAATTTACTAACCCGATCTATTTTATTAACGGGAATGGAGTCTAGTCTTTTCATATACTACGCTGTAAATTTTTCTTTCCATAAAAACTTGCCAAGGTCAAACAGGCTTTGTAAGGGCGTGTTGTACACAAGGTCTGAAGATGCTTTTACCGATTTTTCGATAAATACATCTGTTTTCTCAAAACTTGGTGAAGTGTCTTTCATCCAGAATTTGAATACCGATAAAAACTGCAACCATGCAGCTTCGCGTAACGCTTTATCCTGTGCCTTATCGGCACGTTCGTTTTTCATATCCAAAGGTCTTTCTAGCACCTGCATAGCGTAATTGGTAAATACTTTGCGGAGTTCTTTTAATTTGAGCATATTACGAACCGAAGAGTTATTATCGTCCATAAGGTACATTATAAAACTGCGGTTTGCTGTTGCCATCTCAAAAAACGTAAAGTAGAAAGCCGATAGTTTCTCGGTTCCCGAATAATTAGCATACGCTGGCGATTGCTCTAACATCTCCACAGTATACGTAAACATTTCAGTAAAATAATGGTGTTCTAGCATTTCAAAAGAGCTGAAGTGCGCATAAAAATGGGCTTCTTCAAAGCCATTATCTTTTGCAAATTTGTACACTGTAGCAGGACGATTGCCGTTGATTAGGCAGTAGTCTGAATACTTGGTTATAATATCTGATTTTGTGGGTGCTTTTATTTTTTTTGTTGCCATAACAGAATATATTGTTGTTTAACAAATTTAACTATATAATAAACAGCACTATGTTGAACTTCTGTTAATTATCGTTCAAAAATTTTGAAAGTTCAGAAACTAAGAATTAAGTAATGAGATGCTCGTTATGACTACTGCAAGTTGGTTGCTACACATTTTAGGGCACACTTTTCGCCATCGATAGCTGCCGAAATTATACCGCCTGCGTACCCTGCACCCTCGCCACAAGGGTATAATCCTTTTATTTGTACATGCTCTAGGGTTTCGCGATCGCGTGGGATACGTACAGGTGATGAGGTACGCGATTCTGGAGCGTGTAAAATGGCATCGTTAGTTAAGTAACCTCGCATCGATTTGCCAAATTGAATAAAACCTTCGCGTAATGTTTGCGTTATAAAGTTTGGAAATACCTGCCCCAATTCTACCGATGTTGTACCAGGTACGTAGGATGTTTTAGGAATATCTGTAGATGTTTTACCTTGCGTAAAATCGACCATGCGTTGCGCAGGTACGCGTTGTGTTTTGCCCGCTAAATGCCATGCTTTTTGTTCGATTGCTTTTTGGAATTCCATTCCTGCCAATGCCCCAAATTTCTCGAAAGGTTTAAAATCTTCCAATTTTAATTCGACTACAATACCTGAATTTGCCGTTTCTTGGTCGCGCTTGGAGGGCGACCAACCATTGGTTACCACTTCGCCTTCGCTCGTGGCACAGGGTGCAATAACACCACCTGGGCACATACAGAATGAATACATACCCCTACCTGCAACTTGTTTTACAATGGAATATGGCGATGGCGGTAAATAATTACCTCTGCCCGTAGTAACATCGCAACTGTATTGTATGCTATCAATTAAGTTTTGCGGATGCTCGGCTCGCACACCTAATGCAAAAGGTTTTGCCTCTATGTATATTTTTTTTCTATCTAATAATTCAAAAATATCACGTGCTGAGTGCCCTGTGGCTAAAATAATTTTGTTAGCATTTATCGTATCGTTGTGCTGTGTAACTACGCCTGCAACAGTATTATTTTTTACAATAATATCGGTAACGCGCGTATTAAAAATTACTTCTCCCCCATACTCTATTATCTTTTCGCGCATGGCTTTAATAATATTAGGGAGCTTGTTTGTACCAATGTGCGGGTGTGCCTCTACCAATATATCGGGCGATGCACCAAAGGCTACAAATAATCGGAGAATCCTATCGACATCACCACGCTTTTTAGAACGGGTGTACAACTTACCATCGGAATACGTACCTGCGCCACCTTCGCCATAGCAATAATTGGAATCGGCGTTTACAATATGGTCACGATTTATGGCTTTTAAATCCCTACGGCGTGCCTGTACATCTTTACCACGCTCTAAAACAATAGGCTTCATCCCTAGCTCTATAAGTTGTAACGCTGCAAATAAACCTGCCGGACCTGCCCCTATAATAATTACTTCTTGGCTATTGTTTACATTTTTGTAATTGGGTAAGGTAATGGGAGCTTCAGTAAACTCTTCGTTATAATATACTGCTACTTTAAGGTTTACTTTTACGGTGCGCTGCCGTGCATCTATAGAGCGTTTTAATATTGCTAAATGCCTTACCTCATCAGGCTTTATATGCATTAGTTTTGCTACATGGCTAATGAGTAAAGGTTTTTGTGCTGCTACCTCGGGCGCAACCTGTATTTGTAATTCTCTGGGCATGGCGCAAAATTAAGACATTTTTTGGCATTGCGAGAAACGAAATAGCCTTTTCATAGTATCCCGATTGCCACACTCCGCTGCGTTACGCTCGCAATGACGAGTGACTTCTTGTAAGTAAATACTGAAACTATATATTACTCCCCCTTCGGGAGTTTGGGGGATTTCTCCTCAAAGGCATGTAATGCAAAAGAGGCGAGCCAATGTTCTCCTTCATAGTTTCCGTCTACTATAGCGGGTAACGAGTAGGTTAAATGGTTATCTGCTAATGTTTTTAAATGCCCTAACTTTTTGGGGTATTGGTTTGCCAAACGATAAAAATTCCACGCACGGCTAAAATTAAGTCCATCCAGGTGAACCAAATGCCCGTCACTCCTATCGGATACTTTACCGAACTCCCAAGTATAATTTTTATTGAATAATGCTGGAGCAAAACCTTTAAGCCATTGTAAAAAGTCTTTTTCGGGCAGTATACGTTGCATTATACCTATTTCTTCCATACATGGCGATAAAAAATCGGTACCGCTTGGCTCCCAGTCAAAAGGGCAATCTGTATCGTTTTTAAAAAGTCGTAAGGCATTTTCCTTAATACTATTTTGCAGCGCTTTGTTGTTACTGTGAACAGCATAATCCCAAGCGAACGACATCCCAAAAGCTGTATTGGTATGTGTACCAACGCGCAACGGATAGTTAAGTTTTGGTAAAAATTCAATGTAACGTTCGGATATTAAATTACTCAGCGGTTGCAGATTTTTAGCCAATTGCTGTGCAAAAGGCGTATTGTAACTATCCAACTCCAGTTGTAATTTAAGCAACCAAGCCCATCCATAGGTACGCTCATACGATTTATTATGTTTTTTGATTAAATAGGCTATTTCGGTTGCAATATTTTCTTTAGAGAGATTTATTTTCAGTTTCTGGATTGCTTCTTCTTTCCTATCCAAATCAGGAAAATGTTTTAGCAGATACACCAAACTCCAATGCCCGTGTACGGACGAATGCCAGTCGAAACAACCATAAAAAGCAGGGTGTAACGCCTTAGGGGAGGCAATTTCGGTAGAATCGGCTAATAGTTGGCTTAATTTATTAGGATATTCTTGTTGCAAACATTTTAAGGGCAAGCCTGCAAGCCCGTTGGCGCGCTCTGTAGTTAATTGTTGTGAAAAGGATAACGAAGTAGTTAGTAAAACAGCGTAAAGCATATATTTCATAAAGTGATGTCTTTACTCCAAAGATATTTATTTTGGATACAAAGTTTATAACTTTGCGCTCTTAAACTTTTAAGTATACATGAGAAAAATAAAACTGATATGGGATTTTCGTGGTCCTGCTGCTGCAAAAACTGCTGAACATCACGAAATTCACCTAAAAGAATATATAGCAATAGAGAAATTGCCTTTAAATATTACAGGTTTTGAAGCTGTAAACGAAATGCATGCTATAGCTTGGATGGTAGTAACGGATGATTTTATGATAGGTGTTCGTGATGCTTTAAAGCCACACCGTGGGGAAGTATATGAAGGATAATGGTTTATTTCGACTCAAATTCAGGACAATCAATCCTTATATCCTGTATTTCTAGGTTTTGATGTAATAAGCCACAAAACGGAGTGTTATCTTTTTTGGAGTAATGATTGCATGCTAAACACATTCTTTGCACATTAATTATATCTAATTTGTTTAACTCTACAATTATTGTAGTAATACTGTGCCATAAAGCTAATTTATCAATAGCTGTAGATTTTTCAATAATATGAGTTAAAGGGTTCACAAAATTATCTGTATCCAAAACGGCTTGTTCTCCTTTAGCAGTCAATTGTATCGTATAACTACGGGTATCTTTAGTGTCGGGTACTTTGTTTATGAATCCTTTTTGTTCTAGTGTTTTAACAGTATCGCTTACTGTTGGTTTTGTAATATGAAATTCTTGAGCTAAATAACTAACGGTAGATTTTTCTTGTGAATGATTTGCGATAAAAATAAGTACCTGAATTTGTATAGGACTTAAATGGAATTGCTTAGCTTTTTCCCAAAGTAACGTTTTAAATACTTGCGAAATACGCTCTATACCTGCAATAATTTTATTATCGAGATTTTCGTTTTGGGTATTTAAATTAAAAATAGACATACGCAGGAGTGTTATACCAAATAGAATTATAACAGGTTATAATTCATCTTCGTCAAACATAATCATTTTTTAATAAATTTAATACCTATAGTTAAAGCAAGTCCTATTGCAATTGCAATAGGACTTTGTAGGCTTATTATTTTAAATCGGACATTGATGCTCCAAAATTTATGTGTAATACATTCCCGTTTGGAGTTACCAAAGCTGGAACTGATTTTACACCTGCCTTTTCAGCATCACTCATTTTAGATTTGTCGTTTACTAAATGTACAATCTCTACATTTGAACTACCAACGAGTTCGATAATATCATGTTCTGCACTAACACAAACAGGACAACCTGCGTGATAAAAAATTGATTTACTCATTTTTAATGATTTTAAAGTTTTTACTAATAACTCAGTGTAATTGCAATTACAATACAAATATAGTTAGATATCCTAACTAAAAATAAATGAATATTTTTTTAATATAACTTTAACATATTTATATTCGCAAAAAAGGAGGGGGTATAAGTTAAACTTATACCCCCTCCTTTTTAAAGTAAAACAGCTTCCTTTAATTGGCTACCTCACTAATAAACTTAATACGCATTAGTCGCAGCTCTTCAGTGTCATAATCGCCATCAAACTCTTCTAATGCTGCTTTTATATTATCGGATTCTGACTCCATAAAATAGTCCTGAATTTCTTCTTGCTGATCCTCGTCTAAAATTTCATCTATCCAATACTTAATGTTGAGGCGCGTACCCGAATATACTATTTGCTCCATTTCTTTGAGCAAACCTTCCATATCGAGTCCTTTTGCTTTCGAAATATCATTTAGCGGTAGTTTTCTATCAATATTCTGGATTATGTATAATTTCAAACCAGAGTTTGCTCCTGTAGATTTTACCACAAGGTCGTCAGGACGTACAATATCATTTTCCTCAACATAATTGGCTATAAGGGCTACAAAATCTTTACCATATTTTTTAGCCTTGTTTTCGCCTACACCGTGTACACCGCCAAGCTCCTCAACGGTTACAGGATATTTTAATGCCATATCCTCCAACGAAGGGTCTTGGAATACTACAAATGGTGGTACTCCCAGTTTTTTAGCTACTTTTTTACGTAAGTCTTTCAACATACTTATTAGCACCTCATCGGAGGTTCCAGAAGATTTTGACGCCGTTATGGTTGCCTCATTATCGGTATCATTGTACTCGTGGTCTTCACTCATCATAAACGATGATGGACTTTGTAAAAATGCTTCGCCTTTAGGTGTGATTTTTATTACACCGTAGGACTCTATATCTTTAGAGATATAACCTTCTACTAAAACTTGGCGTATAAGCGCCATCCAATACTTCTCGTCAAAAGCAGCTCCTTTACCAAAAAAGGGTTGTGCATCGGTACGGTGCGATTTTATTACTGCATTTACCTTGCCTACTAAGGTAAATATCACCTCTTTGGCTTTGTATAACTGTTTGGTGTCTCTTATCGTTTCAAGTAGTGTTACTACTTGGTCTTTTGCTTCTACTTTGGTTTTTGGGTTACGAATATTATCATCCATATTAGCACCCTCACCATTTACCTCATCAAATTCTTCTCCAAAATAATGCAGCAAAAATTTACGGCGCGACATGGAGGTTTCGGCATAAGCCACTACCTCTTGCAGTAACGCATATCCTATTTCTTGCTCGGCTATGGGTTTGCCCGACATAAATTTTTCGAGCTTCTCAATATCTTTGTACGAGTAATAAGCCAAACAATGCCCTTCGCCACCGTCACGTCCTGCCCTACCTGTTTCTTGGTAGTAGCTCTCTAACGATTTGGGTATATCATGGTGGATTACAAAGCGTACGTCAGGCTTATCTATACCCATACCAAAAGCTATGGTGGCTACCACCACATCTACATCCTCCATAAGGAACATATCCTGATGCTTGGCACGTGTTTTACCATCTAATCCAGCGTGGTAGGGTACAGCACTAATTCCGTTAACTTGTAACACTTGTGCAATTTCTTCCACTTTTTTACGGCTAAGGCAGTATATAACGCCCGATTTACCTTTGTGCTGCCTGATGAAACGGATAATATCCGATTCTACATTCTTTGTTTTGGTACGTACCTCATAAAAGAGATTCGCTCTGTTAAACGATGCTTTAAAAACCCTAGCATCGGACATATCTAGATTTTTCAGGATATCTTCCTGTACTTTAGGCGTAGCAGTAGCTGTAAGCCCTATAACGGGTACATTATCGCCTAACTGTTTTATAATATGGCGTAAGTTACGGTACTCAGGGCGAAAATCGTGTCCCCACTCTGAGATGCAGTGTGCCTCATCTATCGCCACGAAAGAAATAGTAACCCCTCTAAGGAAATTTACATACTCTTCCTTTGTTAACGATTCAGGAGCAACGTACAACAGCTTTGTTAACCCTGAAGTAATATCTTTTTTAACTTGATTGATTTCTGTTTTGGTAAGTGAAGAATTGAGTACATGGGCAACACCAGATTCTGACGATAGGCTACGAATAGCGTCTACCTGATTCTTCATAAGGGCGATTAAGGGGGAAACCACAATAGCAGTACCCTCTAGGGCTAGTGCTGGTAGCTGATAACATAACGATTTACCGCCACCCGTGGGCATAATTACAAAGGTATTATTACCAGAAATTATACTTTTAACGACATCTTCTTGTAGCCCTTTGAATTTGTTAAAACCAAAATACTTTTTTAACTCTTTATGTAAGTCAATTTCGGTTGATTTCATTATTTATTAATAGTAAATTACATAAATTTGCAGAACCTAAATATACAAAAATCTTTAATACGCACAACTTTTTAAACATTTACAAAGTTTGATAAATACAGATACTATACTAGCTTCGGCTAGAGCTACAATTCTTTCTGAGAGTGAGAGTATTGCTGGTTTAACGGAATACCTAGATGATGATTTTGTTACCGCTACAGAAACTATTTTTAACGCAAAGGGCAGGGTTGTAGTTACCGGAATAGGTAAAAGCGCCATTATTGCGTCTAAAATAGTAGCTACACTCAATTCTACAGGTACACCATCAGTTTTTTTGCACGCATCAGAGGCTATTCATGGCGATTTAGGTATGGTTCAACCGGGCGATGTAATTATCTGTATCTCTAAAAGTGGTAATAGTCCCGAAATTAAAGTACTTGCACCACTATTAAAACGCTATAACAATACGCTAATTGGCATGACGGCTAATAAAAATTCCTTCCTAGGAAAGGAATCCGACTATATTTTGCATGCTTATGTAGCATCAGAGTCGTGCCCCAATAATTTAGCGCCTACCAACAGTACCACAGCACAATTGGTGCTGGGCGATGCCCTAGCAGTATGCTTAATGCAACTCAGAGATTTTAAAAGTGAAGACTTTGCCCTATACCACCCTGGTGGTGCGTTGGGTAAAAAATTATTGCTACGCGTAGGCGATATGCTAGATGCTACGCATAAGCCACAAGTAAGCCCCGATTGCAGTATTAAAAAGGCAATTGTAGAAATATCGGAAAAACGGTTAGGGGTTACAACTGTAATAGACAATAATAAGGTTGTAGGTATTATTACTGATGGTGATATACGACGCATGCTTAACGACAGGGATAATATTGCAGGCGTTAAAGCTGCTGATATTATGACGAAAAGCCCTAAAACCATAAAAACAACCGCAATGGCTACAGAAGCACTCAATACCATGGAAAACTTTGCTATAACGCAACTTGTAGTAGCCGATGATGGTGTTTACAAAGGCATACTGCATTTACACGACATATTAAAGGAAGGAATAATTTAAGAGATGGCAAAAAAGAGCAAAAAAAATCCAGTCGATATGTCATTTCTAGATCATCTGGAAGAGCTACGCTGGTTACTCGTACGAGGTACAATAGCCATTATAGTATGTGCAGCTATTGCCTTTACATTTAGTAGCTTTATTTTTGATGAAATTATTTTTGCTCCTATAGATGGTGATTTTATTACCTACCAGTTTTTTTGCGATTTGGCAAACAAGTACGATCTTGATAAGAGTTTTTGCATGGAAAGACTTCCGTTTGAGATACAGAGCCGTACTATGGATGGGCAATTCTCTACTGATATCTGGACCTCTATAGCTGTAGGCTTTATATTGGCATTCCCTGTAATACTATGGGAGTTCTGGAAATTTATAAGCCCTGCATTGTACGAAAGTGAACGCAAATACGCCGTTGCTTTTTTATTTTGTACTTCTGTTCTGTTCTTCTTAGGAATATTATTCGGATACTATATAATTACACCGCTTTCACTCAACTTTTTGGGCAATTACAGGATTAGTGATGTTGTTAAGAATGATATCGACTTACAATCGTACCTCAGTATTATTAAAACAACCTCAATATCGTGCGGGTTAATATTTGAGCTGCCTATAATAATGTATTTCCTATCTAAAATAGGCTTAGTTACTGCGGTTACATTACGTGGCTACCGTCGTTATGCTTACGTTATTATGTTAATTATAGCGGCTATAGTAACCCCACCCGATGTAGTTAGCCAAGTAATTGTTACTATACCCTTAGTTATTTTATATGAGATAAGCATCCTTATTGCTGCTCGTATTGACAGAAGGAAGAAAGTAGTGTAATACAATTATTAAATGTATATTTAGTTGCTGTTTTTGTACATTATGGCATAAAAAATGTACCAACTAAAAACAGTATAATACAACATAACATGATTTTAAGAGCAGATAACTTAGTAAAAACATATAAAGGCAGAAGCGTTGTAAAAGGCATTTCGGTACAAGTAAGTCAAGGCGAAATTGTTGGATTACTAGGACCCAATGGTGCTGGTAAAACAACATCGTTTTACATGATTGTAGGGTTAGTAAAACCGAATAGTGGAAATATTTATCTTGATGATATGGAGATAACCGATTTCCCGATGTACAAGCGTGCCCAAAATGGTATTGGTTATCTGGCTCAGGAAGCCTCTGTTTTTAGGAAATTAAGTATTGAAGATAATATATTAAGCGTTTTACAGCTTACAACCCTCTCTAAAAAAGAACAGGAAGCTAAAATGGAATCGCTTATTGATGAGTTTTCGTTACAGCACATACGCACCAATCGTGGCGATTTACTATCGGGAGGTGAGCGTAGGCGTACCGAAATAGCGCGTGCATTGGCTACCGACCCTAAGTTTATTTTACTTGATGAGCCTTTTGCAGGGGTAGACCCCGTAGCTGTAGAGGATATTCAGCGTATTGTAGCGCAGCTAAAAAACAAAAATATTGGTATCCTAATTACCGACCACAACGTACAAGAAACGCTTGCCATTACCGACAAAACGTACCTAATGTTTGAAGGTGGTATACTAAAAGCTGGTAAGCCTGAAGAATTGGTAGAAGATGAAATGGTACGTAAGGTGTACCTTGGGCAAAATTTTGAGTTGCGTAAAAAGAAACTTGATTTTCAAAAAAATGTTGAGTAAACTGAAATGAAAAATAAATAAAGTACTCAATCTTTCATCAAAAACCCTTTTGGCGCATACAATTTATCTTTATCGTACATATTCAAATAAAGCTTCTTCGTTACAGTATCGCCCTGAATCTTTACTTCGTAAAGATCAAGCATACCGCCTCCTAAAGCAGCTTTTTCGCTCTTAAAAGGGCAACAACTTCCCAATCTTTTAAAATAAACTGGCTCTCCATTTAACCCTGTTAGGCTATGCAGGTATTTCCGCTCATTAGAGGGACCATTTGAAACTCCGCCGACTTTTATCGGATTATCTTCTGAATAACCATAATCCGCAGCAACTTTGCTTGCTCTATTATGAGAAGTTTTTGAGGCGCACCCTACAAGAACAATTGTTAAAAATAAGGTAAGTAATTTAATTTTCATGGTGTAATTGATTTGGTTTTTATCAATGCTAAATATAAAATAATCCAACTATTAATTACCGCTATCTAAAATAAGCATACCTGTGAGTTCTTCCAAATTTCCGTTATAAATATTTACATCTACATTGCCGTTAATACCTTTAATCTGGGCTTTATCGGTAAATTGCCAAAACAACCACTCATCGCGTATTCTATCTTTAAAAAAGCTATAATTGGCTATCCACAGTTTGTAATCTGAAAATTCTTCTTTTAAGAAATCAGTATAAAAACTCTCGCCACTATATATAATAGGTGCTACATCATAGTGTGCCTCTACCCTATCCAACCAGCGTTGCAACCCTATTTTAAGGCTATCCATACTTTGCTTGTTGGGTAACCTTTCTATATCGAGTACAGGCGGTAAATCGCCTTCAGCTAATTTTACAGTAGCAATAAAATTATTGGCTTGCGCCATAGAGTTCTCGTCAGGGCGGTAATAGTGGTAAGCACCACGCAAGTATCCGTTTTGCTTGCTACGCTTCCAGTTTTCTGCAAACTTAGTATCGGTTTTATCTTTACCAGCGGTAGCACGTATAAATATAAAGTGTAGCGGAAACTGTTCTTCGGCTTGCTGTAACTCTTTCCAGTTTATTTCACCTTGATAGTGCGACACATCTATACCAAATATTTTATCGCTATGGCGCCCTACTATATCGTAAATACGGAGGTCGGCTATTTTGCGCTCTTCTTTTGTAAGCGTATCTATGTTTTTACTGGTTGTAAAGCCCAAGTAATATAACACCCCGTTACGATAATGGTACCCTACTGCTAGTATTACAACAGTAACTGATAGCAATACTACGTACTTTAATGTTTTTAAGAATGATTTTCCCTGTTTCTTTTTAGATTTTCTTGTAGAGGCAACCATCGTAGGCTTTTTGGGCTTTCGTTGCGTAGTTTTTCTCTTATTTAACGGAGTACGCTTCATTTATTCGGTAGGCTGCTGTGAAAATAAATTGTTTATTACTGAAAGTACAACGTAAGCAATAATTATTAGCGGAATGGCAAGATATTTTAGTATTATTAATAAAACCAACGCTAAAACTAAAAAGCCTATTTGCAGTTTATTATCTTTAAAGTTGAACTGTTTTATTTTTAACGAAAATAATGGTATTTCCGCGTTAAGCATGTAAGCACTTAAGGCAGTTATACCCATAAGCACATAAGGGTTCATAAGCATATTGTATACAATACTAGTATTTGGCGAATCATCAAGTATTAACGGTAAGCTCAATATAAACAAAGCATTAGCAGGCGTTGGCAGCCCAATAAACGACGTTGTTTGCCTTGTATCTACATTAAACTTTGCTAGCCTGTAGCACGATGCCAATGTAATAATAAACCCAATATAGGGTAAAAAGTAATGGAGTAAATGCTCAGACACATCTGCACCTGAAAAATCGTATATAGTATAAAGCATTTTATACATTACCACACCTGGTACAACTCCACTAGTAACCATATCGGCAAGTGAATCCAATTGCAAACCAACTTCACTTTGCACCTTTAATATTCTGGCAAAAAAACCATCCCAAAAATCGAAAAATATACCTAAGCAAACAAACGCAAATGCCATTTCAAAATCATTATTAAAAGCACATATAAGTGCTAATAGCCCCGAAAAGAGGTTAAGTAGCGTAATAAAATTGGGAATATATTTGCTAAAAGGCATGGTTTGTGTTTTTATAAGGGCAAAGTTAGCACAATAAGTTAATTGAAATAGAGTTTAGTAATTGAGAATTTTATGTAATATTTGCACAAAATAATTGTATTGAGAAAGTTTCTTGTAATCATATCACTTTTTATATCCCTTTATACTTACGCACAGTCGGTTAGAAAATACTCTAACGAATTTATGAATATTGGTGTAGATGCTGCTGCGTTGGGTATGAGCAATGCCGTTACAGCGCATACTAGCGATGTAAATTCGGGCTACTGGAACCCTGCAGGGCTATTAAAAGTAAAAGATAAGCAAGTTGCCTTAATGCACGCTAGTTATTTTGCTAATATTGCACAGTACGATTATGCTGGTTTTGCGATGCCTATAGACGACCGTTCTGCATTCGGGATATCAATTATACGCTTTGGTGTAGATGATATACTAAATACTACCGAACTTATAGATAGTGAGGGAAATATAGATTATAACAGAATTAGCTTATTCTCCACAGCCGATTATGGTATTACAGTATCCTACGCAAGGGCATTACCATTAGATGGGCTAAACTACGGTGTTAATGCCAAAGTTATACGCCGTGTTATTGGTAAGTTTGCCAACTCGTGGGGGTTTGGTTTTGATATTGGTATACAATATGAAACTGATAACGACTGGAAAATAGGTTTAATGCTTCGGGATATAACAACAACCTATAATGTTTGGAGTATTGATGAAGATGAATATGCTAGTGTACAAAATGCCATACCTGGAGAAAACCAAGAATTACCCGAAACTACCGAGATAACTTTACCAAAAGCACAACTAGGTTTTGCAAAAAAGTTTTTAATACGACATGATTACAGCATTTTAGCTGCCGCCAATTTAAACATGCGATTTGCGCAAACAAACGATATTATTGCAACAGAAGCTATTAGTATAGACCCCGCAGTTGGCTTTGAGTTTGGTTACATCGACCTTGTTTTTCTTAGAGGTGGTGTAGGTAACTTTCAGACTATTACACAAATAGACGGATCGGATAAATTGGGGTTTCAGCCCAACATTGGGCTTGGGTTTAAATACAAAGGCATATCTGTAGATTATGCGCTTACCGATATTGGCGACCAAAGTGCTGCACTATACTCAAATATATTTTCTCTTAAAGTAGATTTGGGTACCTTTACACGATAAAAATCAATCCCAAAAATGCGAAGTTTTATTCTTACCTGCATACTGCTTGTATTATTTTTTACTTCATTAAAAAGCAATGCACAAATACCACTATCAAATCGGGCAAAGGTAACTTTACTAACCTGCGATGCTGGAGAGGAATTGTATTCTGTTTTTGGACATACTGCAATTAGAGTGGCCGACCCGAGCATGGGACTGGACGTTGTTTACAATTTTGGAGCCTTCGATTTTAGTACGCCCAATTTTTACCTAAAGTTTGTAGAAGGTAACTTGCAATATTTTGTATCCATCGGCTCATACAACGATTTTATCGCAGAATATCAATATTATCAGCGTACGGTGTACGAACAGGAGCTAGTACTTAACCTATCGGAAAAGCAAGCTATTGCTGATGAATTGAATAGTATTTTATTATCTGAAGAAAGACGCTTTTACACCTATAAATTTATAGATAGAAATTGTACCACTATGGTTGCCGATATTATTAGTGATAATATTGATACAGAATTATCTATGGACATCTCGGATAAGGGTAAAAGCTACAGAGCAATTTTATACAATTACCTAGATAATCACTTTTACGAAAAGTTAGGTATTAACATGGTATTTGGTAACGAAACAGATAATACTATAAGTGAGGTTTTTTTACCTTTTCAGCTTAAAGAAAGTTTGGAAAACACTACACTACAAGGTAAACCGCTAGCAAAACCTGCTAGCATAATAGTACAAGGTAATAATGGTGAGTACAGAGTATTGTTATGGAACAGCTTTTATAGTTTTGTTATTACTATGCTTTTACTAATATACTTTACCAAAAATAAAAAAGTAATGCTAGCCTACATGGTTGTAACTGGGCTATTAGGAATCTTCTTTTGCGCAATAGGCTTTTATTCCTCCCATAGCGAGATAAGCCAAAACCATAACACGCTATTAATTAACCCTATACTCTTATTACTGGCTTATTTTGTAGCAACAAATAAAACTAAAGCTGCAAAAGTAACTACTTATATTTGTGGTGCTCTGTTACTCATTTACGTTCTGTATATACTAAACAAAGTACATATTACTATAATGCTACCTATTATTGCACTACATATAGTAGTATTTTTACGAGTTATACAGCAACAAAAACAGTTTGCAAACAAGTAAAAACAAATAGCACACTGCGTTTTGTGATTGAATTTTTACACTATTTTTGTGTAGTACAATTAAAAAAAGCACAATTTGTTATTCTTCAAAAAACCTAAAACAAGGCTCGTAGATATTATTCCTGATGGTTATGTAGATATCCACTCCCACTTATTACCTAGTATAGACGACGGTGCCAAAGACGAGGACGATTCCAATTTATTAGTAAACACCTTAATGGACTATGGTTTTAGCCAGTTTATAACAACACCCCATGTATTGAATGGGGTTTGGAATAATACTTCGGAAGGAATAAAGGCTACCGAAAAAATAGCATTGAATGCGCAACTCCAAAATAACATTAATGTGCCTTTTAAAGCAGCAGCAGAGTATTTGATAGACGATACTTTTATGACGCTTTTTAAATCGGAGCCGTTACTAACACTTAAAGACGATTATGTGCTAGTAGAAATGTCCTACTTAAACCCACCAATGCAATTGTACGATATATTATTTGAGTTGCAACTACAGGGCTATAAACCTGTATTAGCACACCCAGAACGATATATGTTTTACCATAACAACATGGAGGCATATAAAAAACTAAAAAAAGCGGGGTGTTTGTTCCAGATAAATTTACTCTCGGTTACTGGGTATTATGGTAAGCCTGTTCTTGATAATTGTAAAATGCTACTTGATGAAGATATGATTGACTATGCGGGTTCTGATACCCATCATACACGCCATGCAGCAGCATTAAAAAACCCAATACTATTAAAGAAATTTAAAAACTTGGAGAAGGCTTTAAATAACAATTCCCATTTTAAGATGTAAAATGGGAATTGTTATTATATAATACAAGTAGTTTTTATACTTACTGTTTATTTCTACCTAAAATTTTATCTAAAATGGTACGTTTCTTAACTTCTACTCCATAACCATAGCCATAGCCATACCCGTAACCATATCCGTAGCCGTAACCATACCCGTAACCACTTTTTTGATGTGTATCATTAAGCAAAATTGCCATATTTGGTAATTTCTTATCTTCATATAACGACTGTGGTATCGAAAGCATTTGCTTATCCAAGTAGCCATCTCTAGCCACGTATACAACAGAGTCTGCATATTTAGCAATTACCAAAGTATCTGTTACCAAACTCACTGGTGCCGTATCAACCACAACATAATCATATTCCTCGTTAAGTCTGCTAAACAGCTCTCCAATTTTAGGGTTCATAAGTAGCTCAGCAGGGTTAGGAGGTATAATCCCTGGCGGTAATACATCAAAGCTATCAAACCCTGGTTGTTTAACAATATAACTATCTAGTGTTGTTCCGCTAGTAGATAGGTAATTACTCAATCCTTTAGACGGTAAACTTATATACTCATCCAGTTTTGGGTTTCTAATATCCATACCTATAAGCATTACTTTTTTACCTGACAATGCAATTGTAGCGGCAAGATTAACTGATATAAAGGTTTTACCTTCTTTTGGTATGGTTGAGGTAACGAATATTGTTTTAGCATTGCCCTCTGGAACCTGACCTAGCATAAACTCTAAGTTAGTTCTTATAATTCTAAGAGACTCCGCAGTACTCGATCGACTATTCATGCTAATCAACTCATTACTAGACTCTGTTCTTGGAACATCACCTAAAAAGGGTATTGAAAGGTTTTTAATATCCCTGTATCCATGTAACTTGGTATCTAAAAGATCCCTAATGTAGATTATGCCGAAAGGAATAATGCAGCCCAATATGATTGCTGCCATATAGATTAGTTTTGCCTTTGGAGATACGGGTATATCGGCAGCGAGAGCGGGATCTATAATTTTAGCATTAGGAGCTGTAGATGCCAATGATATGGCTGTTTCTTCTCTTTTTTGCAGTAAGTAAACAAATATAGCCTCTTTTAAGTTTTGCTGACGCAGAATAGATTTATATTCTCTTTGTTGTGTTGGTATATCTGATATTTTACCTAAAAGCTTTTGCTGTTGTTGCTCAAGATCCTGTCGCCTTATATTTAAGGTATTTTTTAGCCTATCTAAATTGGCAATAACATTTTCCTTTAACGATGCCAATTGCTGGTCTAGCTGAATAATAATCCTATTTTCTTCAGTGGCACCTTGGGCTTTTTTATTTCTCTGAAGCATTAGAGCATTATACTCCTCTATTAAGGAGGAAGCTGCTGTTGCATCTACGGCAGTAGGTGCTAAAATATTTGCTGGAATTAACTCTGTGTCTGATGCAGATAATACAAAATCTCGCAACGATTTAACAATGCGTAGTTGTGTTTCAGTCTCTATAAAGCTCTTTTCAAATTCTGAAGCATTTTGTAAAAACAATCCACTTTCAGAAATTATATCTGTAACACGATTTTTCTTTTTGTAAAGTTCACCTTGTTTTTCAACATCACCAAGCTCTTTCATTATAAGGTCAAGCCTGTCATCTATAAAATCGGCAGTATTTTGGAAAACTAAACTTTTATCACGTTTAGCATCCTTATTGTAGTTTGCAATAAGCGTATTCAAAAAGTCTTCCGCACGAATTTTTACGGCATCTACTATAGATAACTGAACAACACTGGTACGCTCACTAACAAGCTTTACATTAAGCTTGCTCTTATATCTTTGTGTTACTTTAAGTATTGGTTCTATAAAAAAAGTAACATCAAAACCTTCTTTACCTTCAGTTTGGTTAACTACAGTATAATTACCATTCTTGTGGTTTATAACCTGACCAAATTTATACGTCCCTAACTCATTATCTTCTGTATCAAAAAGTGTAAAATTACTACCTCCTTTATACAATACTCTAAATTGTGAACTGTTGGTAACAGCATCTTCATCTGAAAGAATTACTTTTATTGGAGATTTTTTATATAAATCAACTGCTTTAACTGTTCCTTTTCGTATATAACGCAAGTTTAAATCCAAATCTCTTACAGTATACTCTATAATTGTACGAGATTTAATAATTTCAATTTCATTATCAACGGTGCTTTTAATACCGCCCATCATATCCATTTCACTTAAAGAAGCGAGCTCTGACACCATACCTCCTTTTTTATCATCCTTAACCATAATAATTGCAGAAGCACTATACTTAGGAATACTATAGCGTAAATATATAAAAGCTAATAAGATAAACGATGTTACACCAAGTACAAACCATGGCCACTTGCGCAAATACCTAAAAAATACATCTTTAAGATTAAAGTTAGAATCCAGCTCTTCCTTGAAATTATTATTTTCCTTTTGCATTTATCTTATCTTGTGCTTAAAGCAATTATAGTAACAATTAATGACAAAGCTGATATTGCAACCGTTAGGTTAGGCCCTATCACAGATGAGTTTACTCTTGTTTTATTCGGTTTTACATACACCACATCGTTATGATTAAGGTAGTAAAAGGGACTATTTACAATGTTTGCATCTGTTATATCAACAGTATTAATAGATGTTACTCCTTCATCTTCGCGTATAACAATAATGTCTTTTCTTTTACCATAAATGGTCATATCTCCAGCACTACTCAACGCTTCAAGAATTGTAATTCTATCACCCGTAACCTCTACAGGTCCTGGTCGGGAAACCTCACCCATTACAGAAACTTTAAAGTTGATTACTCTTAAATTCACAACAGGATTTGTAAGTTGCTTTTCAAGTAGTTTCTTAATCTTAGCTTCAGCTTCAATACGTGTTAAACCTGCCAGTTTTACTTTACCAATACCTGCTAAATCTATATATCCATTTTGGTCTACCAAGTAACTTATAAGCGCATCATTATTATTGATGTTAGTCATTTGGTTACTTTGTAGGGTAAGGTAAACAAGGTTAAATGGAGCTGCTAAAGAAGGTTCATCGGCAGTAACAGTAATGATAAGTTTATCATCTGGTCGTAATACATTTTGATATTCTAGAATACCACCCTCTTTGTTGTTTTCCGTATTTGAAGTATCATTAAAGTAAATGATTTTTTTATTCGAAACACAAGAATTTAAAGTAAGTAGTATAGTAAGAAAAACTATTGCTTTTTTTATCATGAAAAATCTTATTGAATATTTGAACCCGAATCTATACAATAAGTAATAAATTCTGCGCAAAGATAATTTTTTATTGTTAGGATATATTACTTTAATATAAAAAAATCATTAGTCTACTGTACTCTTATCCAGCGACTGGAAAGCAGAGTTCATACTTATAAACTCTGGTACAATAGCTTTCATTTTTGAAACTACCTCGATACCCGAATAAGTTGAGGCAGCTTCTATCAAATCAGCAGTAAGGTATTCTAAATGTGAAAAATCATCGTATACCTCTTGTGCTATCATTATTTTTTCATGGTGCGTAGGCAATGTTTTAGAGGTATCATTAAGCAATTCCTCATAAAGTTTTTCACCTGGTCGTAAACCCACAATTTTTATCATGATGTCCTTATCTGGTATAAAGCCTGCCAATCGAATCATCTTTTTAGCAAGGTCTATAATCTTAACAGGTTTACCCATATCAAAAATGTAAATTTCGCCACCTTTGCCCATAGCACCTGCCTCTAATACAAGCTGGCAAGCTTCAGGTATCGTCATAAAATACCTAATAATATCAGGATGCGTAAGCGTTATAGGTCCTCCGTTTTCTATTTGTCTAGTAAACAACGGCACTACCGAACCATTAGAACCCAACACGTTACCAAAGCGTGTTGTAATAAATTTAGTATGTGTTTTATTTTCTGCTAATAACTTGTTGTGTAAAGATTGTACATATTTTTCGGCTATCCTTTTGCTTGCTCCCATTACGTTACTAGGGTTTACAGCTTTATCTGTAGATACCATTACAAAGCTATCCACCTGATACTCACAAGCAAGATCAGCAACGTTTTTAGTACCTGATACGTTTACAAAGACGGCTTGCGAAGGGTTCCCTTCCATTAACGGAACGTGCTTATATGCTGCCGCATGATATACGACATCTGGGTTGTAACGTTTAAAAATTTCGTTTAATTCTATCCTGTTTTTAACATCTCCAATAACAGTAACTGACTCTGACTTAACTTCCATCTTGCTTATTTCAAGACCAAGGTTGTGGAGTGGTGTTTCTGCCTGGTCGAGCATTACGACACATTTGGGATTAAATTGAACAACTTGGCGTACAATTTCGCTACCTATGGAGCCTGCTGCTCCTGTTATTAGTACTGTTTTATTTTTTAGTTGGCTTGATATCGAATTATTATCAAGTACGATAGGTTTACGCTCTAATAAATCCTGAATTTGGAAGTTTTTAATCTTTTTAGAGATTTCTTTCTCATCTTCCCAATCGGATACTAAAGGAACGGTATAAACTTTATAATTAAAGTCTAAACATTCATCTACAATGGTAAGTTTTTCGTCTTTAGTAAGGCTCTTATCTGCAATAATTAATGCCTGAGCACCAAACACACGCATAAGTGTAGACGTTTTCTTTTTGTGTTGTAGAATGGGTAAGCCTAAAATCATTTTCGATTTATTCTGGCTGTACTTATCAATAAAACCTACTAATTTAAACCTCCCTGGCACTTCCGATTTTAGGGCGTTAGCTACTGCAATGGCATTAGCATCTGTACCATAAATGATGGCTTTGGCAAGGTGTTGTTTTTTTGTTTGATTAAGGTAGTTTTCAAAAAACTGCTTAATTAAAACTCTGTACAAGAATAAACTTGTAAACGAGAAAACTGCATTAATGAGTATACCTATATTTAGGAATACCAAATCGCCAGTAAGCGATTTGTACATGCTATTAAAAGCAAGTAATAAAAAAGCTGCTGTAAACTGTGAGAAAAATATTTTTACGGCATCAATATATGATGAGTGCCTAATTATACCCGAATAGGTCCTGAATACACGGAAAGTTGTAATACTTATAAGAAGATAAACTGGTACACTTACTATATATAACTTAGGGTTTATGTATAAAACACCTGTTCTGTGTATTAAAACGTACGATAGGACACCCGTAATACAGATAACAAATACATCTATTACAAGGATAATCCAGCGCGGTAAATAGCCTAGATTGTCAAAAAGCTTCCAGATTTTTGTATCATTAACTGCTTTTTCAACGGCATCTAATGATTTCTTTTTAAATTTCTTTTCCACTACATCTTTATTTAACTAAGCCAACTAATTTAGAAAATATTGATAAATATATAAATTTTTAACACAAACAGGTTAAGTATTAAAAGAAAGATATTATGGCTTCCTTTATACGTGCCCTGTCCTCATCTGTTAAATTTGAACCTGATGGTAAGCATAAACCATCTTCAAATAACTTTTCGGATATGTTATTTCCGTAAAACGGATATTTTTCAAAAACAGGTTGCATATGCATTGGTTTCCAAAGAGGTCTTGACTCTATGTTTTTTGCATCTAAAGCTAAACGTAAATCTTCTCTTGTACGACCGTTTGTCTTATCAGAATCTATCAGTATACTAGTTAGCCAGTGATTAGAAAAATAATCATCCGCTGGTTCTTCAAATATAGTTACAGCATCATTATCTGCAAACAAATTAGCATAAAAAGCATGCATATCTCTTCTTTTTGCAATATGAGCATCTAATACTTCCATTTGCCCTCTGCCTATACCTGCACATATATTGCTCATTCTGTAATTATACCCTACTTCACTATGCTGGTAATGTGGTGCATTATCTCTTGCTTGTGTTGATAGAAAAACGGCTTTATCTCGCCATTCCTTTTTGGACGTTACAAGTGCTCCGCCACCAGAGGTAGTTATAATCTTGTTACCGTTAAATGAAAGCACTCCTATATCGCCAAAAGTACCGCACTTCTGTCCCTTATAAGTGCTACCTAACGCTTCTGCACTATCCTCTAAAACGGGGATTTCATATTTCTGAGAAATAGCTACAATCTCATCTGCCTTAAATGGCATACCATATAAATGTACAGCAACTATAGCTTTTGGTTTTTTTCCTTTGGCAATCCTATCTTTAATTGCATCTTCAAGTGCATTCGGACAAATATTCCAAGTATCAGCTTCGCTATCTACAAAAATAGGTGTAGCGCCTAGGTACAGAATTGGATTTGCCGATGCCGAAAAAGTCATACTCTGACAAAGTACCTCGTCGCCCGCCTGTACTCCCATTAAAATCAAGCCTATGTGCAAAGCAGCAGTACCAGAGCTTAAAGCTCCAACATAAACAGGTTCTTTAAGGTAGGTTTCAATATCTTTCTCAAAACCGTTAACATTTGGTCCTAGTGGTGCTACCCAGTTGGTATCAAACGCTTCTTTTACGTACTCTTGTTCTTTACCTCCCATGTGTGGAGATGAAAGCCATATTTTACTTAATTCCATTTTATAATGTAATTATTTTCTTTACAAATGTAGTCTAAACTTTAATGGTATTAACAAGTATCTATTTTAACAATTCGTCAATATATACCGTTAAACTATATTATTTTTTGCTATTAGTATAACAACTAAGCTTTTGGTATTGCTAACACCTTTTCTTTAAATCTATGAAAATAGGTAGTATCGTTATCAATATTGCGTTCTACAATCATGCCCGCAGCAATTTTATTTCTATCTCCTATTGTAATTTGTGGTATTGATGCCGAATTGATACCGAACAAATTTTCGTTACCAATAGTGGTAAAACCAGAAAAACAAACGTTGGGACTAATAAAATTAAAATCGCCTACTTTACTATCGTGCCCCATACTGGCACGCGAATTAATTAATGTAAAATTACCAATAACTACGTTAGGCCCTACATTTACATACGGTGCAATTACTACACCTTGCCCTATAGTTGCCGAAGGGGAAACATAGGCTAACGGGTGCACAAATGTTGCAAAAGCAGCTCCTTTAACAATAAAATCTTCTATTATAATTTTTCGAAATTTTAGGTTTGCAATACCCATTACGTAATGGCAATTACTATTTATTTCGTGGTTTTTTATAGCTCCTAAATAAGGTGCCGAAAATTTATAGGCATTGTAACTAGCAGCATTATCATCAATAAGACCAACCAGTTTATATTTAACTTTATTATTAAGTGTATTAGCGTGTGCCAAATATTCATCTATTTCGGCAGCATGCCCCCCAGCACCTATAATTATTATTTGTTCCATTATTATATTAATTGGCGTATGTTTTAATTTTATTTAGCGGTATACCCACCATCTATCTTTAAATCTACCCCTGTTATCCAACGCGAAGCATCAGATAGCAGAAATGTTGTGGCTTGCGCTATATCTTGTGGCATACCTAAACCTAATGGATGTAGTTTGGTAACAAAATCCAATTTTTCAGGATGTTTACTGTATTCTGAAGACATTGACATTGGCGTTATTACAACACCTGGAGAGATGGTATTAAAGCGTATATTTTTTGATGCGTACTCTATAGCCATCGATTTTGCTCCTGCTATAAGTGCACCTTTACTCATACCGTATAATGATTTGCCTACTTCGCCTACGCTACCCATTACAGACGCTATAAAAACAACGCTTCCACCTTGGCCAACCATATTGGCAGGTTTGCAAACGAGTTTTGTAAGATTCATGGCTGCAATTACATTGGTAGCAAAAACCTCTTCCATTTTGGCGTTAGATGTGGTGCGAAAAGGCATGGTTGGAGAAACGCCTGCACAGTTAACTAAACCGTGTAGTTTTCCGTTTTTTGCTACTGCATCTTTAATTATACTACTGGCAGCATCATAATTATTAATATCAATTTCGTACGTTAGATGATTATTAGGCTCGTGCAGCATAGAGCGTGTTTCGTTTAAACGCTCGGTATTACGCCCAAGCAATACTAGTGACGCCCCCAGCCTACTACATAAAATGGCTATTTGCCTACCTATGCCTGAGGTAGCACCTGTAACAACAAGATTTTTGTCTTGTAGTGCAAAAGCGTTTATTTCTGACTCAATCATACCTCTACCAAATCACTAACGTGACAATCTTGTGTTTTTAAAATAGCCGAAGCCCATGACATCCCTACACCAAACCCGCAAAGAAATAGCTCTTTGCTACCATTTAGTTTACCTTGTAGCTCTGAAACAATGGTTAATGGTATGGATACTGACGATGTGTTTCCGAATTTTGAAACGGAAGCCGGAACTTTTTCGTTTTCTAGCTTTAATTTTTTCTGCAAATAATCATTCATGTATTTATTTGCCTGATGGAACACAAAAAAGTCAGGATCTGCCGTAGTTTTTTCTGCAAACTTAAATGTTTTCTTAATGTCCTTTGGAATTTCTGCCAATACAAAATTAAAAACATCAGCACCATTCATGTAACCATGTTCGTCGGTACGAATATTTCCATAATCGTCTACAACTTTTTCTTTTAATGTTTCTGGAGTACTTGGGTTTCGATATCCTCCTGCATCCATTTTTATTAGGGATGACCTGGCACCATCTGAATTTAATGAGAACCAGCTTTGCCCGTAAGCCTCGTCTTTATCTATAATGGCAGCTACACCGCCATCACCAAACAAAAATGCTGTTTTTCTGTCTTTCGGACTGTATACTCTGGAACGTGTTTCGCCATCCAATAGTAATGCTTTTCGTAAACCTGCCTGCTGCATAAAGTTGTATACTATAGAGAGTCCGTACACAAAACCAGAGCAGCCTAAGTTTACATCAAATGCAATTGTATTTTTGTTAAGCCCTAATCTGTCTTGTAAAATTATAGCGGTTGCGGGCATACGATAATCTCCTGTTTGCGATACAAATACCAAAACATCTATTTCGGATTTATCTATCTCTAAATCAGAAATTAGTTTTTCGGCAGCATGATAGCACAAATCAGAGGCACAGGTAGCATCATCAGCAAACCTACGCTCGTATATACCTACTTTATCTACAATATCTTTTACATCTTCTGCTGGAAAATGTTCGGTATATTCGTAGTTATTAATAACTGTTTTAGGCACTGCTCCAGCAATACCTCTTATACCTATATTTTTAAACTCCAGTAAGGCCATAATGTTTTATTTGTTTGCAACTACAGCTTCATACAAATCTTTAACTGTAATTAGTTTCTCAAATTTTTCGTCTTCAATCTGCACGTCAAATTCTTCATCTAAAACTGCAATGAGTGAAAGACGGCTAAGTGAATCCCAAGTATCGTAATCTCTGAAGTTATCCTCAAAGTTAATTTCCTGATTTTCCATCTCTAGTGCTTCTTGTAGTGCTTCAATAAATTTATTTTCCATTGTATGATTCTTTTTGAGGTTTGTTATGATTCTTCTGTTCCTGTAAACGGTATTGTAGTGGCAACACCATCTGTATTTATATCACTTCGTTTAATTACTTTAAGTACGGTTAAATATATAATTTTAATATCTAAACCCAAAGAAAGATTGTCTACGTAATATACATCGAGTTCAAATTTTTGTTCCCACGATATAGCATTTCTCCCATTTACTTGCGCCCACCCTGTAATTCCAGGCCGTACCTCATGCCGCCTAGCTTGTTTGGTATTGTATAGTGGTAGGTATTTTACCAACAACGGTCTTGGTCCTACCAAACTCATATCTCCTTTTACAACATTAATAAGTTGCGGGAGTTCGTCTAACGATGTTGTACGTACAAACTTACCAACTTTAGTGAGACGAACGGCATCGGGCAGTAACTTTCCGTCGGCATCTTTTCTATCGTTCATTGTCTTAAACTTGATAACCTTAAATATTTTACCGTTTTTACCTGGTCGTTCTTGAAAAAAGAAAACACTCCCTTTATTAAAAATCCCTAATAACACTATAAGCAATAGTAGTATGGGTGATAATAAAAGTAGTACAACAAAAGCTATCAGGAAATCTGACAACGGTTTTAAAAATCCTGAATATACCATTATAGAAACTTTTTATAAATTGAACTCATAACAGCAAGAGAATTCGTTATCTCAAAATTTTCGGCTATTGCTATAGATTCTTTACCAAAATCTTTTCTAAGCTTCTCGTTATTATAAAGTTCTTTTAAATACTTAATAAACTCTGATTCGTTTTGCTGTGCAAATAAATATCCGTTCACATCGTGTCTTATAATTTCCTTGTGCCCCCTATCAACAGTGGCTAAGATAGGTAATTCGCACATCATTTCTTCTACAAGATTAAGTCCTAACCCTTCTTGTCTGCTCGAAGAAATCCCTATATCAGCCATTTTAAATATTTCGTCAATATCATTCCTGAATCCCATAAATAAAACAACAGACTCTAAATTCTTTTCGCGCACCAATGCTTCCATCTTATCTTTTAAAACCCCTCTTCCGCAAAAAAGCAGTTTCAAATTTGGAAATTCTTCTTTGTGTTTTGAAATAGCTTCAATTAAAAACTGGTGGTTTTTTCTATGTATAAACTCAGCAGCATAAACTGCTATAATATCTTCGGGTTTGAACCCTTTGCTTTCTCTTAATTTTATTTTCTCATCATGGCTAACAGGAAAAAACTTACTCTTAGCAACACCAATTCCTGGAATAAGGAAATATTCTGTTTTCTTACTTCCTTTTTCTTTTATTCTATTATAATCCTCGCTATTAATCGTTACAACAGCATCAGCTTGTGCACTTGCAAGAACTTCTACAGGATAGTATGTAAGCCAGTTTATCAAAGAAGCACCATTATAAAAATGGAAACCATGTGCGGTATATAAAACCTTTGTTCCTTTTTTTCTGGCATCTTTTACTGCTAATCGGGTAACAATACTTGCCATGGGTGTATGGCAGTGAACCATGACGTATTGTTCACTATCAATTATTCCTTTTAATACTTTATATGCCTTTATATGCCCTGCTGAAAAAGGGCTTCTGATAAAAGGAACATTCCATTGTTTATCAACATACGGTATATTTTCATCACCTTCGCAAGCTACATGAGTTTCATATCCTTGATTTTGAAACCACTGCAAATAAGGTAAATGAAATCTGAGCAAGTGTTTTGCTATAGATGCCGTAAAAAGCACTTTCTTTTTCATCAAATTATATTAGTTTAGAGTCGTTTTTAAACTCTTTGTAAAAAGATTTCCTTCTTTTATCAATTATTTCAAACTGGTATTCTTTTGCTTTCTCAAAGTTCTCTTTTGCAACTTTTCGTTGTAAATCCTTATTTGATATCCTTTTAATTACTTCGGCTATCTCAGTAGTTGACTCTGAGTTAAAAAGTAGCTCTTGTTGAATTAATTCTGGAATACCTCCAACTCTTGACCCTATTGAAGGACATCCTCTACTTAGAGCTTCTATTACCGCTCTTGGTAATCCTTCGGTTTTACTTGGCTGTACATAAACATCTACTCCATCAATAAATTCAAACACCTTATCATGTTTTACAGGACCAACAATATCTACCAAATCTTCAACTCCACACGTTTGTATGATATTATTTAATCTTTCTGGATTTCCTTGACCAACTATTTTATATTTAACAAATATGTTTTGTTTCTTCAATATCGAAACTGCCTTTATTACTTCGGCTTGGCCCTTATATTTTACATCAATTGCAGCAACGGTACAAAGAGTCATTATTTCATCTGACGGCTTATTATCAATTTTAGCTAATCTTTTTTCTAAAACCGAGTCCTCTGTATAATTAACAACTACATTAGAGCAGTTAACCGATTTACTGGGAGATGGGTACTTTTGTTGTAAATATTTATCAGTTACATATATTACGTGGTTAGCTTTTTGTAATGTTTTTTTGTATTGTAACATTTTCAATTTAGCCATTAACTTACCTCTCCAGTCATAATAGTATAAAGAATCATGAACACAAGCCACTAATTCTACCAAAATTGGCTTATTAATTTTTTTTGCATAATTAAACGCTATATAGCCTGTTGCACTGGGTAGCCTTACTACAATTATATCATGATTATCTACTTCTCGTTTTATAATTTCGGCAGCCTTTTTTCTGTTTGAAAGTTTAGAAATTGAAAGAAAGTTAGGCACTTCAACGAATGAAAATTTTTCTTTTTTTATTAAACTGTATTTACTTCTTTCAGCATCAGAAATCATTTTCAATCTCATCATATAGGTTATACTATCCCCTAAGCTCAGATATCTTTGCCTTTGTGTGTCTCCAGCCTGTACTCCATAATAATTATCATCACTATCTCTTCTCAAGGGACCATCGTGAACAAACAATACTTTTTCCACTATTACCTATATTATATTTTTAATTAAATTCCTTTTAATTCTGAAATCTTTTAGAAATTGCAATTTCTTCATCAATATCAAATATGCGTTCAATACCTGATTTTATAAATTTTGCAGGCATTCCGCCAATAATACTAAATTTCTCAAGATTAGAAAAATTTGAATTACATATACTGTTAGAGGTAACAATTGTATTGTTACCTAAAACAGTTCCTTTTTGAACGGTACTTCTGTTTCCAACCCAAACAAAATCGCCAATTATAATATTACCTACTCTATCTTTTATTTCTCCATTTTCAACATTTCGCAAATAGTGAAAGTTGGTATCAATAACCTGCGATTCCCAAGCGATTCTTACTGTATTACCAATTTTAACATATTTAGAACAAATTATTTTAACAGAATGTCCAGTTGTTAGATTATCACCGATTTCTAAAACCCCGTTTTTATCAACTCTTATTATACTACCTACTCCTAAATTCGCTTTACCTTTAAAAATTATTTTCCCGTCGAGTTTGAAAAAAAACTTTTTACCTGGGTAAATTGTATCATCTCCACTAAAACCAATGGTTACTAAACCTGATTTAGGCGCAGTCTCTAAAACTATTTCTCCTTTTAAAGAGTGAAAAGATACGTGCCTACTAACAATTATAGGAAATAAAATTGCTTGTTTAAATGGCAGCATTTTAAAGTTTAGAAATATGGTTTTTAAGAACCCTATCCTTAACAATCTCCTTAAATTCAACTGCTTAAACTTACTACTAATCATATAATATTATGCTATTAAGTATCTACTGTTCTTTACTCTTAAATAATAAATCTTTAAATAATTTAAACTGCTTTACGGAGTCAAAATTTTCTATCGCATGTTGTTGAAATACATATTTACCAAGTTCCGTTTTAGCATTAATCAGCTTTATAACGGTACTTTCAACATCATATGGGTCTATTAAGCTAAATGATACTTCCTGCGGCATACATTCTCTAATTGGCGGAATATCTGATGCTATAACAGGGAGTCCCGAAATCATAGCCTCTATAAGTGCATTGGGTTGACCTTCTGTAACAGAAGGAAAGAAATACATATCAAAAGCCTTTAAATATTCTGGTATATTACTCTTATAGCCTAATATTAAAACATTGTTTACTATACCTAATTGTTCTACGAGGAGCATCAGTTTATCAGTATCATTACCAATAAGTACAAAAAGTACAGAATCATCCTGCGATATAATTCCCTTTGCCACATTGAGTAAAAAATGATGATTTTTAGCCTCGGCATAGCGTCCTGTATGTCCAATAATAAATTTATCTGATGGAAGCCCAAGCTTTTTTCTTAACCCATTTTTATCAACATTCTCTGATGATACAAAATCATTAATATCAACACCGTTTTTAATTACTTTGAAACGCTTATCCTGTGGATATTCATTTTGAAAAAAGAATTTTAATCCTGCTTCAGAATTAGCATAGATTGCCGTACTGTGTTTATATACAAGCCTGTTAACAAAGTTAGTATATGCTACTCTAAATTTAGTTTTACTGAAATGATGACTACTTTGCCTATAGAAAGTTATTCGGTTTCTTATGCCTGTTAATTTACTTAAGAATATAGGAATACCCGCAAAATTTGCATTAAAATCGCATATAACATTAAATTTTCCTTTCTTGAAAAAACGATAGTACCAAAACATGTTAGGCAGATTGAAATATCCTAAAGGCCTAAAAACTATTTTAGCACCTGTAGCTTTATACGCCTCATACAGTTCTCCTTTACTATTGCTTCTAACTAATACCGTAACATTCGCATCTCCGTCAAGATACTTCAAAAACCTTAATAAATAGGTCTCTATTCCTCCAGATTTTACCGAAGGTATAAGGAAGCATGTTTTTTTCTTACTGTCCATCAACATATAAATAATCGGCTAACTGATCTGAAGTCATAAAAACCACATCAGGCCATTTTTTAAGAATTTGTGCTAATAACTCATCCAACATAACAAGATTACGGTTTCTATTTTCAGGCGATATAACCCCTATAAAATTGAGACGGTGACTAGTTATTATTGCAGGCTTTTTAAATAAAAAAGCATTTTCTATATCTTTTATACAATTTTTCACATTATTGAATGACGCAGGCATTTGTGAAGGTTCAAAAATACAATTCCGAACCATATATACTTGCTTCAGTTCATTTTTTCTTCCTGTGTATGCAGGGTAAAGATCTACAGTAGTTCCATTTTGGGTAGGTATTTTTTGGTATTTCATCCCCTGAAAACCTATTACACCATTTTCTTTAAGCGTTTGATGAAGCTTAGGAGACCATGTATAGTTATTAGCTATAAATGTTTTGGATTTGAACTTAAATATACTCTCAAACAAATTAAGCCCCTCTTTAATAGCGTTTTTATAATAGGCAATATCCTGTTCTTCTGCCGAACCGTATGCTGCCTGCACATTAAAGATGTTTTCATCATATAAATTTTTGGGTAGTCCCCAAAAACCCATTTCAAAAGCATCAATAAAAACTTTGTTATTACTGCGCAATATTTCGAGCCACAAAGGTACATTTAAATGCTCCCTACCATGATATTGGGGTATAAATACTTTTTTCGCCATCCCTTCTTCCCACATAGCATATACATCATCTCCAGGATAATATTCTTTTAACGTAGTGGTAAAAGGTTTATAACTGTACTCCGTAAATCCCGATGCTTTTATTGCTTCAAAATCGGGGTTGCCAACTACTGTATTTGCTGTTATAGAAGGATGACTACCTTCTTTATCTTTATATTTAAGTAACACTGCAAAAAGCCTTTTTAAGTCTTCAGAGTCTGCGAGAGTATCGTACTTACAATAAGGGTTACTCATGATGTTGTACCCTTTTTCCTGAAAAGCATCTCTTGTAGCCTTATCAGGCATCCTTATCCCTCCCCAGTCATCACTTTCTATAACTACAATACGCTTATTAGTTCGCCATCCCTTAGCATTGGTAAGCGTCCTACTGAGTGTACTCTTAAGATTGCTGAACATTTGTTTAGTTGTGTTTTGTAATTATATCTCCAAGCTCTGACGAAGTCATAAACTCCGCATCTGGCCATCTTTTCATTATTGTAGTAAGCAGTTCTTTAAGCTGTTTTAAATTGTTATCGCGGTTAGCACTATCCAAACTGCCTATATAATTAACTCTATGAGAACTTATAACTGCTGGTTTCTTCCATTTAAAAGCCAACTCTATCTCTGCAAGACATCTGTTAACTTCATTTCTTGATGAACCCGAAGGTTCAAAAAAGGCATTACGGGTTATATAAGTTTGCTTATGCTTATTTTGTTTTCCTACGTGTCTGAAATGCTTTTTAGTATTCCCTTCTCCAAGCGGCTCATTCTGTATTTTAGGAGATGACATATATACTATACCTCCATCGGCTGCCACCTTTTCAAGCTGATTGTTTAAAGGACCGTTAGGCGGAACAAAAAACTTGGCTTTACGACCATGTAGTTCTTCAAAGAGCCTTAACCCGTCTTTAACAATTTCTTTTTGTTCCTCCAAATCTTTAGCATACTCTAAATCAAAAGCCGCCTGAAAGCCAATCCCTGATTTTCTGTTGTAGCCCCATATACCGTGTTCAAAGGCTAGTAAAGCTTCTTTATCTCCAGCTTGCAACGCCCTTAGCCATGCTTGTATATTTAAATGCTCACGCCCGTGAAATTCTGGCACAAAAATATTAGAGTTATAGCCTTCACTCCAAAGCGGGAATGTATTTTCTCTGTTATATTTTTCTAAAGTTTTGGTAAATGGTTCATAGTAATAATTCTCGAAACCACTCTCTTTTATTTTATCAAAATCAGGATTTGCCGATAGGCTAACCGCAGTTATTTTTGCTGCATTATTATTTTTATCTTTAACATTCTTCAATGTTTCAAATAAAAAAGATAAGTCTTCTCGAGAAGCAAGCGTATCATATTGATTGTATCTTGCTCCTGCTCCTTTACCAAGTGTAACACCTGCACTAACCAAATCTTGGTAAGATTTTGAAGACGACATTCTGATACTTCCCCAGTCATCACTCTCTATTACAACAATTTTCCTGTTACTGCGCCAACCTGGCAAGTTCGAAAGGTTTTTTACTAATTTTGCTAACATCTAATTTATATTTTTAAAATATTTCACCCAAAAATTCACGTATCGATATATTAAGATCTTCACTTACCCATCCTACAAAAGGCATCCCTAATATAAATACGCTTGTAAATACTAAAAAATCTGCAATAAAAAACACCATTTTAGGTAAAAAAATGAGTACGCATATCCATTGAAAAAATTTTGTTAGTTGTGGGCTTAGCATTGTATTTTGCTGAAATGCCCCTCTTGCCGTCATTAAGGCAACAGTAGCAAGTATATAGATAACCGCATTTGCCATAGTACGACTATAAAAGGCATACGAAAACGTACCGAAATTGGCTAAAGTGGCTGTTAATAAACCTGCTGTTAGCAAGCCTGCTTCAACGGGTGTCATCCGCTTTCGGTAAAATCCTCCTAGTATCAAAAAAAGGGCAAAGGCATGACCTCCATAGTATACAGCATCTGTTTTACCATAACGGGCATACCATACTGCATTGGATTTTTCTCGCCTTTCCAAAATAGGATCTATAGATTCGCCGTACTCATTCTGCCTGTAATATGCTCCTACTTTCTCTTCCGCCAGAGAATTGTCTTTAGATACATCTAAAATTCCACCTGGATTTAAAGTTGTGAAAAACGAGAGTATATATAGTCCTATTACTGCAAAACTGGGTATTTTTTTATAGTATAATGATGCAAATATTGGCAGAGAAATTACTAAATAGGCAAAGTGTACTAAAGGTGCAGCAAGCATTAAAAACAGATATTTTTTGTTTTTTGTTTGATGGTAGCCTAAAACCCCATTAAATAATATCCACATTCCAGTCCACGTCCTAACGGTTTGAAAGCTAGTAACACTACGGTGTATGATAAATAAAAAAGCAACTGATAATAATAATAATGTAACCTTTCGGGTACTGTCCCATTTTAAAATTTTGGACATTGCCATTACATAAAAGTAACCATAAATTCCAGCTACTATAGGGAAAAATATAGCCTTAGTTCCAACTATACCCGCAGAGAAAAAAGCTAAACAGTGTACGTAAACATCATTGGGTGAATTTGGCAAAGGGTCGAGCATTAAGATATGCTTTAACCAGATGAAAAACTCCGAAAAGGACATATTGGAATAATTGTCCAATAATGCCATGTATACTGCAGCATCAGATTCTGCTCCGTATTTTAGTAATGATCCGTATAATATAAAAAACAGAATTATGATTAATTTTCTGTTTTGCCATGATAAATATTTAACACCACAAAACAATCCCATTAACGGGGAAATGAACAATAATAATATCGATAATCCTTTGGTCTGGCTCTGCTTCATTATTATAAGGTGCCTGCTTGAGTTTTATTTACCCAACAAATACTTAACAAGATATTGTAAATTATTAATAATCAGTTTAAATCTGTTTACTTTCTTTTTGGTAACGTACGCGTAAGCAACATTGTATTTGGGCAATATACCCTCTGTACCAAAATTTTCTTTAAAAATTGTTAGTGTTGTAGCTCTTGCTTGCTCGTATTTATCTTTATTATCAATAAGTTCCTTAACGTTTGATAAATTCTCTTTTAATGATTTATCGCTTGCTATATTACGCTCTGAAAAGTTATTTTTAAAGAAATCTTTAAAATTGTCTTCGTTTATTAGTATTGGCTGGTCTGCATTAGATGCTGGTGCTAATGATGGTACTCCTAACGAAGTTGCTTCCATAAAACTTCTACCTGTACCTACTACAAAATCGGCTAAATATAAAAAGTCCGAACCTTTAGCAGCTCTCTCATCTGTAATAAACTTTACTGGTAGTTTACGTGTTTCGGCTTCTTCTTTAAGTTTCGCAAACCTATTTTTATCTTGTATCCTGCCTACTACTATAAGCTCTACAGGATAGTGTTTACCTAACTCTTCTACCAAGTTATAGGCTGATTTTAAAGTGTGCTCGTAAGCACCTCCTAAACGACTTACCCTTACAAGCGTAATTTTGTCTTTAGCTTTAGTTTCTTTTCTTTGAGATTCTTCTAATAGTTCAAGCTTTCTTACTCGGTTAGCTATCAAAAATATATCATCATTATTATAGTTAGCACTGTTAAAAAACCATTCTTGGTTCTCGGTACTAAATACAACAATAGCATCTGCGTGCTGATAGTTTGCTTTTAGCGGATTTCTACCGCCACATTTATTTAATACTATTGGCACTTTGTATAGTGCCGATAATGTAATTACCCTGTTTAGTGAGTTTGTATCAAAACAATGTATAACGTCTGGCATGAATGTTTTTTTCATTGCCTTAAGTTCTGCATTAAAACCTGAAAGACCTTTTAGCCCTTTGCTGATTTTTATATGTTTTTCGAAATAGGGGTTGCTTGCAATAACGGGGCTAGTGGCAGAACCTAATGTAAGTATTTTAACATTATGTTCTCTTGCCATTTCGCGGCTAACTTGATTTAAAGAGTTATAGTGTCCTCCAACTCCATTTCCACCATCATTAGATATTAGGAAGAGTATATTCATAGCTATTTAAATAATTCGTTGTTCAATTTCAAGATCCACACCATATCGTTCTTTAACCTTTGCTTGTACATGTTTTACTATATTAATAATATCCATACCTGTGGCATTATCAATATTTACAATAAAGCCTCCGTGCTTTTTAGAGACTTCTGCTCCACCTATTCTGTAGCCTTTTAGTTGCAATTCGTCAATCATTGGTCCTACATAATGCCCTGGTGGTCTTTTAAACACACTACCTGCATTTGGGTATTCTTTTGGTTGCTTTGCCCATCTTGCTTCTTTAATGGTTTCCATTTTACTTCGTATATCCGCAGCATTACCAGGCTCCAATCGTAACCAGGCTTTTAAAACAATTTTATTTGTTTCGCGCTGAAATAAACTATTTCGGTACTGATAACCAATATCTTCTTTATATATTTCCTTAACCGTCATATCCTCTAAGTCAAGGTATCTAACTTTTACTAAAATATCTTTTATTTCTTCGCCACTTGCTCCAGCATTCATAACTACAGCACCTCCTAAGGAGCTAGGAATGTCGTAAAATATTTCAACACCTGATAAAGAGTTCGCTAATGCAAACTCACTAAGATCTTTAGTATTTGCGCCTGATTCGCAAACAATTATATTATCTTCTTCTAGCTTTATACCTGAATAGCTTTCACCTACAATAACAAAATCTAAATCGTAGTTTTCTTTAGCAAAAATGATGTTGTATCCGCCTCCAATAATTATTTTAGATTCGGGTGTATCACTAAAAACTTCTATAAAATCCTTTTCATCACTAGGAAAAAAAGCACGTTTACAAATTGCTTTAATACGGTAGCTATTATAATTTGTCAGGTCAAAGTTATGCTCTACTTTCAATGTATTAATTTTTAGGTTAGGTTAATATGCTATTGATTTGCCGTTTTTGATTTAAAATCTTCCTTTACTTTTTCAAAGAAAATAATATCTTCCTTTAATTCTTCTTCTAACATTTTTCTAGTATCATCTTTCATCTTAGGAGGACGAACCTGCTCTCTAAACAGGTTAACAATCCTTCTACCAACAGGTACTAAACCTATTTTTTGCAGAAAAGCAGAAAACAGTACTACGGTATGGTTTGTTGGTATTTTTGCTGGATTTCTAGGTAATTCGGAAAAGTTTAATTCCTCTACGTTATTTATTTTATTTAAGCCTAAAAACTCTAACACAACATTTACGGTTGGTTTGGTATTTTTTACTAACGATTCAAAATCCAGAATTAAAAGATTTTCAGCAGGAACTAACTCTGTTATTTCTTTAAATTGTGCATTATACCTGCTACGCTCCATGTAAGAGTAGTGTTTTAAGTGGTGGTATGACTTTTTAATAAGTTCTGGCTCTTTGGCAATTGCTTGCTCAAATTTTCTAAATTCTCGTCCCATACCATATTGGTGCCAGTATAATGAGTACGCTCTGTCTATGGGGTGACGTAATATGAATATTAATTTTGTATCTGGGTTGTGCTCCATTATCCTCTTTACACTACCTGGATTAAAATTACAATCGGCAGAGGTTTGACCAATTAGCTTACCTGCCTTTTTATCTGCCATTGCACCATCAAAAAGACTAAGGTACCACTCTTTGCCACGTTCAAAAATTCTATCGTCATCAAAATAGGCATGATCCATATTTCGATCGATGATTTTTACTTGTGGATGATTTTGGAGTAAATTATGTAAAAATGTTGTGCCACTTTTCATAACTCCGCCTAATATAAAATCTGGAACCATATATTATTTTGTTTTTGCTGGAATACCTATTGCTGTTGCGTTATCTGGAACATCTTTGAGTACTAATGAGAATGCGCCTACTTTTGCGTTCTCTCCTATAGTTACACCTCCTATGATTTGTGCCGAACTGAAAATTTTTACGTTTGACTTTACATTTGGATATGACATTGTTGCCTCTCCTTTACTACCAAAGGTTACATGCTGCCATATCTTAACATTATCTCCTATAACAGTTCCTACTCCTATAACAATACCTATAGGGTGCGGAAAACTAATATTTTTGCCTATTATTGCCTGGTATGATATATCACACCCGTATTTTACTAACTGTCTTTTTTTAAGGTACAGTAATATAATATTTACAATAAAGTTTCTTCTTTTAGCCAAATAATAGCCTAACCTGTAATTTAATGTAAGCCTAAAAGATACATTGAAAAGGAATGTTAATGCCTTACGGTGGATACTTCTTGATCCACAATGATGTAAGTCGCTATTTATCTGCTTTAAGAGTCCCAAGATGCTGTTATTTTAAATTTTTTAATTTTTCTTCCAGGTTTTCGTAACCTCTGTATATTTGCCAGTCATCCTCAATAATAACCTCTTCATCAGTAGTCATACCAGCTAATAATAGTGCTATACCTGCGCGCAAATCGAGCGCACGAACTGTACCGCCATGTAATGGGTTACCTCCATTTATTACAAGCATATCTCCCACTACTTTTGAGTCTACACCTAGTTTTGCTAACTCTTCAGCATATGCATATCTGCCTGGGAAACGTAAATCTACAATCTTAGTTTCTCCTTTTGACATTGCCCCGTACACTGCAAACAAAGGTTGCATATCTGAGTTTATACCAGGGTAAGGTCCTGTACTAATTTCTACTGGATAGGCTGTTCCGCCTTTAACAATAAGGCTGGTTTCACCACGGTAAAACTTCATACCGCTTTCTCTTAAATATACCAATGGTACTTCTAGGTGCTCGTAAGGGAAATTTTCTATCTCTACCTCGCCATTGGTAATAACAGAACCTATTGCCCATGTTAATGCCTCCATATTATCTGGGATAACAGCATGCTTGGTTCCTGATAGATAATCTACACCCTCAATTTCTATTGAACGTTGACCGAATACGGTTATTTTAGCTCCCATTTTATTCAACATCTCAATCAAATCCATAATTTCAGGTCTGATATGCGGGTTGTATAAAACTGTTTTACCTTTTGCTAGGGACGATGCTATAATGGTATTTTCTGTTGCACCTGTAGAGCGCATTGGTAAATGTATCTCATTACCTATTAACCTGCCTCCTTTTGCTTTAGCACAAAGGTAGTCGCCCTCTTCCCATACTTCTGCTCCAAGCTTTTCAAGTAACATAACATGTAGGTCGTACTTTCTTTCGCCAAGTTTACAACCTCCTGGCAATGGTACTTTACCTTCGCCGTAACGTGCTGTAAGAGCTCCTAATATTAAAAGTGTATTTCGTATAGAACGCTCATCCCAAATAAGCTGTGTTTTTATATTTTCTTGCCCTTTGGCTATAGATACGGTATCGTTAGCCGATACTACTACCTTGCCCAATGCCTCTAGCATTTTTAGGTGTACTTGCACATCCAAAAGTCCGTTAGGAAAATTAGTCAAGTAAAGGGTATCCTCTGTTAACAGGGATGCTGCTAATAAACGAAGTGAACTATTTTTTGCGCCACTAACCTTAACAAGGCCATTTAACTTAGTTCTTGATATAGATAATGCCATAATTTATTATCGTTTAAATTTTGATATTTTTTGGGTTACTGATTTTAAAGTACTCTGAATAACAGAATAGCTTTCATGTTTTATTAATTTTAAGAAAAGTACGTCACATAATAAAAATAGTGTTGCATATATCCATACATTAACATACTCTCCGAATAAATGAAAAATAAGAATAAATACGCCAAAAATTAAATTCGGTATAAGTATACTTTTCATTTGCTTTGCAAAATTCAAATCTAATCTTTTGTGTACCACAAATGAGTATACAAAAAATACTGCTGTTGATGCGCCTACAACGGCTATAGCAAACTCCACTACACCAAACCATATACCAAATACTATTGGTGTAAGTTTTAGGAAACGCTGTATGAGTCCTATTTGAAATTTTAGTTTGGAATGGCCTTTTGCTAAAACAGCTTGCGCCATCATACCAACATGAGGGCTTGTAAGGGCAGCGAAAAGTAATATTTGAAAAAATATAATACTTGGTCGCCATTTATCTCCTAAAAGTCCTATTATAATTTGTTCTGACAGGAAGTATATAGGTCCTACTAAAAGTACTATAACGCCTGTTACAATATTGAATGCTTTGTAATATGCTCTTTTAAATCCCTCTGGGTCATCTTGCAACGCACTTAAAGCAGGAAACATTACTTTACGTAAACTATTAGAGGTATATGTATCTATTTGTGCTTTTAACGATTCTGCCCTAGTGTAAAAACCTAACGTAGCAGCTGAGAAATACTTACCTATAAAGATAGTATCAATTTTATTGAATACTTTTCGGAGTGCTTGGTCAAAAAACACAAAGCTGGAATAGCCTAGTAACGATTTTACTTCTGTACCAGAAAACTCAAGTTTGGGTCGCCAACCTGTTGCAAACCATAACAAAACAGTAGATGTAAGAACAGTAAATATTTGGAGCAGTACTAAACTATAAACTCCCATACCTGTTAAGGCTCCTATTATTCCTGCTATACCACCAACTATAGTTGAAACAACACCCCTAATTGATAGACTTTTAAAGTCCATCTTTTTAGTTAGTATGGCAGATTGTACTCTGCCAAACGCTGCTATAATTGGTATTAATGCAAGATATTCTAATATTAGAGCAACTTTGGGTTCTTCATAAAAATCGCCTATATATGGTGCTGCTAATACCATTAATAAGGCTAGTACGACACTTATACCTAGGTTTACATAAAAAATGGACGAATAAACGATATCTTTTACTTCTTTCCGTTGTATTAGTGCACTGGTAAAGCCTACATCTATAAATACCTCTGTGATACTCACAAAAACGAGTGACATACCGACTATACCAAATTCTTCTGGTGAAAGAAGCCTTGCTAATATTATTGAAACAAAAAAGGCTGCGAACTGCCTGAAAAAACTTCCAGCCAAATCCCAAAAAAGTCCTTTCTTCGTTTTATTTTCGACTCCTTTACTCATAACTACCCGACAATCATGCCGGCTGCTACTGTTTCGTTAGTACCCTCGTCAATAAGGATAATACTACCTGTATTACGGTTATCACGATAAGGGTCTACCATAATACTTTGCGCAGAGCGTATTTTAATTCTGCCAATATCATTCATTGCAAGGTCTTTGTTCTCCGTATCTCTTTCGTAAGTATTAATATCTATTTTATAAACAACTTCTTTTATTATAGCACGTTGTTCATTGGATGTGTGCATTAGGGTGTACTTAGCACCTGGACGCGCAGGATTATTGTGTAACCAACATAGCATTACATCAAATTCTTGAATCATTTCTGGCTGATTGTTTTTCTTAACAATCATATTACCTCTACTAGCATCAATATCATCTTCTAAGGTTATTGCTACCGACATTGGGGCATATGCCTCATCAATATCGTCCTCTCCTGCATTTATTGATTTAATTCTTGAGGTAAATCCTGATGGAAGTACTACTATCTCGTCTCCTACTCTGTATATCCCACTACTAATTCTACCAGCATAACCTCTATAGTCAATAAATCCTTCACGTTGTGGCCGTATCACTGTTTGTATTGCAAAACGAGCATCTATTTTATTAATATCACTACTAATATGCAACGTTTCTAGAGCGTGTAGTAGTGGCGAACCATTAAACCAGTCCATTAATTCTGAGCGATTAACAACGTTATCGCCGTTTAATGCACTAATAGGAATAAAGCGAACATCTTTTACGTTAAGTTTAGATGAAAACTCTTCGAATTGTGTTACAATTTTATTATATATTTTCTCATCGTAATCTACAAGATCCATTTTGTTTACACACACTATAATATGTGGTATTTGTAACAACGAAGCGATAAAAGCATGGCGCTTTGTTTGCTCTATTACACCATGCCTAGCATCAATTAATATAATTGCTGCATTGGCTGTAGATGCACCAGTAACCATATTTCGGGTGTACTGAATGTGTCCTGGAGTATCTGCAATAATAAATTTTCGCTTGGGTGTTGTAAAGTAACGGTAGGCTACATCAATAGTAATTCCTTGCTCACGCTCATCTCTAAGTCCATCAGTAAAAAGAGCCAAGTCTACCTTACCTAAACCTTTTCGCTTACTTGTTGCTTCAATAGCTTCTAGTTGGTCTTCAAATATAGATTTAGAATCATACAGTAAACGTCCTATAAGTGTACTTTTACCATCATCAACACTTCCTGCTGTAGTAAATCGTAATAATTGATTGTTATTGATTTGCATTCGTATATTCGTTTAATTCGTTAGTAGTTATAAATTTGATACTAAATAGGTATAAGGGTAATTTGATTAAAAATAACCTTCTCTTTTTCTGTCTTCCATTGCAGATTCTGAGCGTTTATCATCAGAGCGGTTGCCTCTTTCTGTGTGGCGCATTGTAGCTACTTCGTCTACAATTTTTGCCAAGGTGTCCGCATCCGATTCAATACCTCCTGTTATGGTAATATCTCCTAAAGTTCTAAAACGAATCTTTTTGGTAACAATCTCCTCGCTACCATCGAGTTTTAAAAACTCTGATTTTGGTATCCAAGAATCATTACGCCATACTACTTCGCGCTCGTGTGCAAAGTATAATGATGGTATGGCAATATTTTCTCTTTTTATATAATTCCAAACGTCCATTTCAGTCCAGTTACTTATTGGAAAAGCTCTGAAATGTTCTCCTTGAAAATGTTTTCCGTTTAATAAATTCCATAATTCTGGACGTTGGTTTTTAGGATCCCATTGTCCAAATTCATCTCTATGTGAAAAGAAACGTTCTTTTGCTCGTGCTTTTTCTTCATCACGACGCCCTCCTCCAATAGCACAATCTACTTTGTTGTTTTCTATTGCATCTAGCAGCGTTGTAATTTGTAGTGTGTTACGAGTTGCATTTTTACCTTTTTCCTCTGCTACCCTACCCGTATCAATAGCTTCCTGTACAGAACCTACAAGAAGCTGAACTCCCATATCTCTTACTAGGTCATCACGAAACTTTATGGTTTCAGGAAAATTATGTCCTGTATCAACGTGCATTAGTGCAAAAGGAATTTTTGCAGGATGAAAAGCCTTTTTAGCTAAGTGTGTAACCACAATTGAATCTTTACCTCCAGAAAATAGTATTACTGGATTTTGGAATTGCGCCCATACTTCTCTTAATATAAAGATTGCTTCAGACTCTAATTCATCTAAATAATTTAGATAATACTTACTCATAACTTTAAAGTTCTAATTTATGCTTTACAAATGTAACTACTTTTTTTACTGCCGCCGCTACACTTTCTTTTTCTGTTTCTATTAAAACATTGGGTTGTGTCGGTGCTTCGTAAGGTGCATCAATGCCTGTGAAATTTTTTATCTCGCCAGCACGTGCTTTTTTGTATAACCCTTTAACATCTCTTTTTTCACATTCCTCAAGGCTTGTATCTACAAAAACTTCTACAAAATTGTTTGCCCCAATAATGCTTTTAACCAATTCTCTATCTTTTTGCAAAGGCGACACAAATGCGGCTACTGTAACTACGCCTGCATCTACAAAAAGTTTCCCAACTTCTGCAATTCGTCTCAAATTTTCATGACGGTCATCTTCACTAAAACCTAAGCCTTTGTTTATACCCATACGGATATTATCTCCATCTAAGGTATAGGTTTTTATACCTATTTCAAACAAAGCTTCTTCAACTTTATTGGCTATGGTTGATTTTCCTGAGCCTGAAAGTCCTGTAAACCAAATTACAAATGAGTTATGGTTGTTTTTTTGGTTGCGTTTCTCTCGAGAAACGATATAATCGTGTGCTATTATGTTATTACTCATTTCTTTTGTCGTTCAGATAAACCAAAATTTGTTCTATACCAAATACGTTCGTGTATATAATACAATCCCATTTTTGTAATTACTTCCGCAAAACCAATTTTCATACCTGTTAATGGGTTTCCAGATATAATCCATGCCAATAGCATTGTATCCATTGTGCCAAAAAAACGCCATGTTACAGCTTTGGCAATATGTCGTTTACGACTTTCTAAAACCCGACCTCCTTTTGAGAGGTTTACTTTAAACCACACACGCTCATGTATGTAGTATAAAATCATCTTTGTAACTACCTCGGCAAAACCAACCTGTAAACCAATCATTGGGTCTCCAGAAATAAGCCATGCCAACAACATGGTATCTATAGTGCCTATTATACGCCATGTAATAGTTTTGGCAATATGTCGTTTGCGCGAGTTGTCTCTCATAAAGAAACCAAAAAGTAAGGGTTTAACAAGTTTTCTTTGTTATATACCATTTCTTGTTTAGTAGTATTATCTATTACAGATAAGCCTACTGCTTTGCAAATTGCCTGACCCGCCGCTGTATCCCATTCCATTGTTGGTGCAAACCTAGGGTAAACATCTGCTTTCCCTTCTGCTACAAGGCAAAATTTAAGCGAACTTCCTTTTGATACTATCTCTATACTTTTATCTGTTTTAGTTTTAAGGCTATCAACAAAGTCTTGTGTATCTTGACTCATGTGTGAGCGACTTCCTACTACTCTTAATATATCTTCATCTGGAGTAGGCTTAATTTCTTTGGCATAGGCTATAATAGTTTCAACACTATCATCTACATTATTAAGTACCGCTCTGTATGATTTTCCTGTAGCAATATCGCCATAGTACAGCGTTTTTACAGCAGGTACATATATAACACCAAACTGTGGTGCACCATTGGTAACCAATGCAATATTTACAGTAAATTCTCCGTTTTTCTTTATGAACTCTTTGGTACCATCTAGCGGGTCTACAATCCAACAAGAAGTCCAATCTTTACGTTCGTTGTAAGGTAGTTGCTTATTTTCTTCGCTTATTACAGGAACATCTGTAGAAGATAAATAACGCATTATTACGGTGTTAGCCGCACTATCTGCCGCTGTAAGTGGCGAAGCGTCTTCCTTATAGGCAACTTCAAAATCTTTTTCATAGATTTTCATTATTGCTTCTCCTGCTTCAATACTTGCTTGTATTGCTGTATTGTATATCTGCTTCATATAAGGACTGCTTTTTGTATGTTATTTAATTATGAACGAATTTTGGATGCTCATTTATGCCGTACTTCGCAAAAAATTAAGCTGCAAATATAAAACATCCAACAGAATAGTTTTGTACTATTTATCTAAAACAAGTTTAACAAAACATTAATAAGTACTTTTTATACTAGTTTTGTATGTTGTAATAGGTTTTATACCAATCTACAAATCTTTTAACTCCTACGTCTATTCCCGTAGAGGGCTTATAATTGAACGATTTTTCAAGTCCACTAGTATCTGCCCATGTTTTCTCTACATCTCCTGGTTGCATTGGCAAATAATTTTTAGCTACTGTTTTATTGGTAACTTTTTCTATCTCCGAGATAAAATCCATTAGTTTAACTGGCTGGCTATTGCCTATATTGTATAGTTCGTATAATGGTGCATTAGCATCTCCCTCTTCAAGCAGTGTTGCTACAACCCCTTGTACAATATCATCTATATAGGTAAAATCACGCGATAGGTTGCCTTCGTTAAACACCTTTATTGGTTTGTTGTTAAATACTGCATCTGTAAATAAAAACATTGCCATATCTGGTCTTCCCCACGGGCCGTATACTGTAAAGAAACGAAGTCCTATGGTTTTTATACCAAACAGGTGGCTATAGGTATGTGCCATTAACTCGTTGCTTTTTTTGGTAGCAGCATAAAGGCTTACTGGATTATCTACGTTATCATCTGTAGAGAAAGGTATTTTATCGTTTAAGCCATATACACTAGAGCTACTTGCATATACTAGTTTTTTAACGTTAAAGTTGCGGCAAGCTTCTAGTATGTTTATAAAACCAACAATATTGCTATCAATATACGCATGCGGATTTTCGATACTATAGCGTACTCCTGCCTGAGCTGCTAGGTTACAAATACTATCAAACTGCTCTGTTTGGAACAAATTATTAATAGCTTCTTTATCTTCCAGATTTAGTTTTATGAATTTGAACTGGTTACTATGTTTACTACCCGAAAGTAATTTGCCGTCCTCTACGTTTTCTATACCAAGCTGGCTTAACCTGGCAAGTTTCAAGTTAACATCGTAATAGTCGTTAATACTATCTAAACCAACTATTGTATGACCTAGTGATAGCAGTTTTTCGGATAAATGATATCCTATGAAACCTGCTGCACCAGTTACTAATATTTTCATATTTATATAATTAATCGTATTAAATAAAAGTACTATATTATTATAGAGGCTGCGATGTTAAACGCGACTTATTTTAATTTAAAAAGGCGTTACTTACCAATGGCAGTAAACACAAAGCCTTTACTACGCATTTCTTCTGCATCAAGAACATTTCTACCATCAAAAACAAATGCTGGTTTTTTCATGTTCGCATATATTTTATCCCAGTCGTAATTCTTAAATTCATCCCATTCTGTTAGTATTGCAATGGCATGTGCATCTTTACAAGCCTCGTAAGGATTGTTAACTACAGTAACACTTTCTCTATTCTCATCTGGTGTTCTTGTTGCTAAATAATCAAGGTCTCTAAAAATTGTTTGCTCTTCTACCTTAGGGTCGTACACTGCAATATTTGCTTGCTCAAACAATAAATCATCAGCTACGTATATTGCTGCTGATTCACGGGTATCATTAGTATCTTTTTTAAATGCCCAACCTAAAAACGCTATTTTCTTTCCTGAAACGGTATTGTAAAGTGTTTTTACAATGTTAGCCGCAAAACGTCTTTTTTGGTGGTCGTTCATTATAATTACTTGCTCCCAATAATCTGCCACTTCGTTTAATCCGTATGACTTAGCAATGTAAACAAGGTTTAAAATATCTTTTTGGAAACATGAGCCTCCAAATCCAACTGATGATTTTAGGAATTTAGGACCAATACGGCTATCCATACCTATGGCACGTGCTACTTCGTTAACATCTGCACCTGTTTTTTCACATAGTTCAGACATTGCGTTTATTGAAGATACACGCTGCGCCAAGAATGCATTAGCAGTAAGTTTTGATAACTCTGACGACCATACGTTGGTAGTAAGTATTTTATCTTTAGCTATCCAATTAGCGTACACATCTACAAGTGCTTCTATAGCCTCTTGTCCTTTTGCATCAGTATCACCGCCTATAAGAACTCTATCTGGAGCCAATAAATCGTCAATAGCAGTACCCTCAGCCAAAAACTCTGGGTTAGAGAGTATTTGGAACTCTACACCGTTACCCGTATTGTCTAGTATGTTTTTAATTGCCTCAGCAGTTCTAACTGGTAATGTAGATTTTTCTACTACAATTTTATCGTTTTTTGCTACAGCAGCAATTTGTCTTGCACAAAGCTCTATATATTTAAGGTCGGCAGCCATACCCTTACCCAAACCATAGGTTTTTGTTGGGGTATTTACAGATATAAATATCATTTCTGCCTCATCGATAGCTTTTTCTACATCGGTAGAGAAAAACAAGTTTTTACCTCTTGCCGACTTTACAATTTCATCAAGTCCTGGCTCATACACAGGTAAATTATCTGTATTCTCATCGTTCCAATCCGCTATACGTTGCGCATTAAGATCTACAATTGTAACTTTAATATCAGGACACTTGTGAGCAATAACAGCCATTGTAGGTCCTCCTACATATCCGGCGCCGATACAACAAATATTTTTTATCTTCATTTTATTTTCTTATCCTAATATGATTAATGCATTATAGTCTGCCGTCTGCCGCAGTACCTAAAATACCTTTAACATCATATACTACACTATTTTCTTTTCGTACGGCACCAAAATCCATGTCTGCAAATTCTTTATGAGATACACCCAATACTATTGCATCAAATTTGTCGTTCGGCATCGTGTTCACTGTTGTTAATCCATATTCATGCTCAACTTCAGAGCTGTTTGCCCATGGGTCAAATATAGTTACAGCTATACCGTACTCTTTTAGTGCTTTAATAACATCTACTATCTTAGTGTTACGTACATCAGGACAATTTTCTTTAAATGTTATACCCAACATTAAAAGATTGGAGCCATTTACTATAACACCTTTTTTAATCATAAGTTTCACTACCTGAGAGGCAACGTATTCGCCCATACTGTCGTTAAGCCTTCTTCCTGCAAGAATTATTTCTGGATGGTAGCCTACTTCTTGTGCTTTTTGTGCAAGATAGTATGGATCTACACCTATACAGTGCCCTCCTACTAATCCTGGTTTGAAAGGAAGGAAGTTCCATTTTGTACCAGCAGCCTCAAGCACGGCATGCGTATCAATATCCATACAGTTGAATATTTTTGCCAATTCGTTTACAAAAGCAATATTAATATCGCGTTGCGAATTCTCTATAACTTTTGCCGCTTCGGCTACTTTAATAGTTGGCGCAAGGTGCGTACCCGCTGTAATTACCGATTTGTAAAGGTTATTTACCTTCTCTCCTACATCTGGTGTAGAACCAGCGGTAACTTTTAATATTTTTTCTACAGTATGTTCTTTATCACCTGGATTTATTCTCTCTGGAGAATATCCTGCAAAGAAATCTTCGTTGAATTTAAGTCCGCTAACACGTTCTAATACAGGAACACATTCTTCTTCAGTAACCCCTGGATATACGGTAGATTCGTAAATAACAATATCTCCTTTTTTAAGTACTTTGCCAATGGCTTCGCTTGATTTGTATAGTGGTGTTAAATCTGGTCTGTTGTTTTTATCTACTGGAGTAGGAACAGTAACTACGTAATAGTCGCAGTCTTTAATATCGTCTAAATTTGTACTACAATATAGACCTATTTTTTGTGCAGGGGTAGCAACTAATACTGATTTTAAAAGATCGTTCTCTACTTCCAGTGTACTATCTACACCTGAATTTAATTCATCAACTCTTGGCTGATTGATATCAAATCCTACTACAGGGTATTTTGTTGCGAACAATCTTGCCAATGGCAACCCTACATACCCTAATCCTATTACTGCTATTTTCATTAATTATCTACAATTTAAACGATTACTTAAAAAATTATTTCAGATTTTCCCAATACCATTGTACAGCCTGTTCAAGACCTTGTTTTATAGAAAATTGAGGATTGTAATCCAGTAAAGTCTTAGCTTTATCAATACTAGCTAGTGAGTGTGGTATATCTCCAGCACGGTTAGGGCCGTGTACTACATCTACCTCTGCAATTTTAGCATCATATTTTGATAGGAACTCTTTTAAATAACCAATTAGGTCGTTTAACGTAGTTCTATCACCATAAGCAGTATTGTATACTGTATTTACAGCTTCTGGGTTATCGGTAGTCATTGCCAATTCATTCATGTGAATAACATTGTCAATATAAGTAAAATCTCTCGAATAATTTCCGTCACCATTTATCACAGGACTTTCGTGCTTCATAAACTGCATTACAAATTTTGGTATTACAGCAGCATATGCACCATTAGGGTCTTGGCGTCTGCCAAATACATTAAAGTACCTAAGCCCTATTGTTTGCATGTTGTATGTTTTACCAAATACATCGGCATAAAGCTCGTTAACGTATTTAGTAACAGCATAGGGAGATAGTGGTTTCCCTATTTTATCTTCAACTTTTGGTAACGATTCAGAATCGCCATAGGTAGATGAACTTGCAGCGTAAACAAAGCGCTTTACCCCAGCATCTCTGGCTGCTATAAGCATATTCATAAAACCTCCAACATTTACATCATTACTTGTTGCTGGGTCTTTTATAGAACGTGGTACAGAACCAAGTGCGGCTTGATGAAGTACGTAATCTACACCTTCAGTAGCTTTTTGGCAATCAGCCAAATTACGAATATCACCTTCAATCAGTTTGAAGTTTGGGTTAGACAAATAATTCTCAATATTTTTTCTGTGTCCTGTAGCAAAATTATCTAAACAAACTACTTTATAATTTTTACCCAGAAAGTAATCACACAAATTAGAACCTATAAATCCAGCTCCTCCTGTTATAAGGATTTTCTTATCAATCATATTATCCATTACTGATATTAAAATTTACATTTGCCTCAAATTCAAGCCACAAATATATGTACTTATATTTTAACATAATATTATTTATCCTAATAATGTTATATTTTTTGAGGGATTATTGTTTACATTAAATTAACATTAATCTAACTAAAAAGCATAAGATATACTAACTACTTTTTAGTGAATTTTCGAAAGGAACACGCTGTATTATACTCCTACCTAAAGTTACCTCATCAGCAAACTCCAACTCATCACCCACGGCAATACCTCGTGCTATGGTAGACGTTATTATGTTACAATCTTTTATCTGTTTATAGATGTAGAAATTGGTTGTATCGCCCTCCATTGTAGAGCTAAGCGCAAAAATGAGTTCTTTAATAGCTCCCTGCTTCACTTTTTCTACCAATGCATTTATGGTTAGTTGGCTTGGTCCTATGCCATCTATAGGCGATATTTTACCTCCTAAAACATGGTAAAGCCCCCTAAAAAGCCCTGTATTCTCTATCGCCATTACATCTCTTACGTCCTCAACAACGCAAATAAGTGTTTTATCTCGTAGTGGATTAGCACACAATTCACAAACATCCGTATCCGATATATTATGGCATTGTTTACAAAACTTAATTTCTTCACGCATTTTTTTTAATGCCTCTGCAAGATGTTGTGTGTGTTCGGTAGGTTGTTTAAGTAGGTGCAATGCAAGCCGCAATGCGGTACGCTTGCCAATACCTGGCAATTGCGATATCTCGGCTACTGCGTTTTCGAGTAATTTTGACGACATTTCCATAACAGTGCAAAGGTAGTAAAGTAGTGCAATAGGGAAATAGGTAATTGTACCTAAAAAAGAACTTTTATAGTTTTTTGATAAAATTTTCAGTTGTTTTGTATTTTAACTTAACTATGTATGGAGCCAATAACTATTCTTGCTATTATCATTGTTTATTTTGGAGTATTGATTGTAATATCAAGGCTGGTTAGTAGTAAAGATGGTAGTAACGATGCTTTTTTTAAAGCAAACAAAAACTCAAAATGGTACTTGGTGGCTTTTGGGATGATAGGCACAGCACTATCAGGCGTTACTTTTATATCGGTACCTGGCGAGGTAGGTTCGCCCAACGGTGAGCAGTTTAAGTACTTTCAGTTTGTTTTGGGTAATGCCATTGGGTTCATCATCATAGCCAAAGTACTTTTACCATTGTACTACAGGCTTAACTTAACCTCTATATATAGCTATATTGAAGAGCGACTTGGCTACTACAGCTACAAAACAGCGGCCATGATATTCCTGATAAGCCGTACTATTGGCTCGGCATTCAGGCTTTATTTGGTGGTTATTGTATTGCAGCGTTATGTTTTTGATGATTTTAATGTCCCATTTTGGGTAACGGTATTACTATCGTTATTACTTATTTTTTCGTACACGTATAAAGGAGGGCTAAAAACTATAATTATTACCGATACATTACAAACCTTCTTTTTGGTAGGCGCGGTACTCTTTACCATTTACTTTATTTGCAATAGTCTTGACTTGAATTTTGTAGAAGCGTTTGACACTGTTAAAGAAAGTAGCTACTCTAAAATATTCTTTTTTGATGATTTTATGGGCAGTCGCTACCATTTTGTGAAGCAAATACTCGGCGGAATTTTTGTTACGATAGCCATGGTAGGGCTAGATCAGGATTTGATGCAGAAGAACCTGAGTTGTAAAAACATTGGCGAAGCCCAAAAAAACATGTTCTCCTTTACAGGAATATTTGTAATTATAAACCTGTTTTTTCTGGGTGTGGGAGCACTCCTTTATATTTATGCTGAACAAAATGGTATTGCAATACCTGTAGATGAGTTGGGCAACGCACGTACCGATTTGCTTTTCCCAGAAATTGCCTTTAAGCATTTTGCAATTATTCCATCGGTAATATTTTTATTGGGTTTAACCGCCGCTACGTTTGCTACTACCGACTCGGCACTTACGGCACTTACAACTTCTTTTTGTGTTGATTTTTTAAATATGAATAAAAAAACCAACGCATCCACCCCTACTGTAATACGCACACGGTATTGGGTACATATTACCTTCTCGTTACTATTATTTTTAGTAATACTAGTTTTTAATGCATTAAATGATGCATCGGTAGTGAGTATGATATTCAGGATAGCGTCCTATACCTATGGTCCGTTACTTGGGCTTTATGCTTTTGGTTTATTGCTAAAACAAAAAACAGTACACGATAAGTTTGTACCGTTTATATGCATAGCATCGCCATTGCTAACGTTAGCATTAAGTTTAAACTCAGCAACTTTATTTGGTAATTATGTTTTTGATAACGAACTTATTATTGTTAACGGACTTATTACCTTTATACTGTTGCTCTGCGTAAGTAAAAAAAGAGTGCTTAATACTGGTTTGTTGTAAGCATTACAAGGGTACAACCTACATCTACCATTATATTATTTTCTTGGAGTAATTTATAAAACTCTGGGTTCTCGGTACCTGGATTAAAAACAACGCGCTTGGGTTGCAAACTTATAATATAGTTATAGTATGGTTTTTGGCGTACAGGGTTTAAATACAAGGTAACAGTATCTACACCTTCAAACGGTACTTGTTCCTTCTCAATAGTAATACCATCAACATTACCCTCTTTTTTACCAATAGCTACTACGGGCTGGTTATATTGTTGTAACATTTTTATAGCCTTATTCGCGTAACGGTCTGGGGCTGTAGAAGCACCCATTACCAGCGTTTTTTTTGTTGTACTCATAATTTAATATTTGTACATCAAAGTTAGTAAAAGCAACTGGTTTGTATTTTTACTTTAAGGTAATAATAACGTTTATTACAATACTATTGGTAATCGGCAGGTAACATATCTCCTACCTTTAAGGCTGCCATATCTCCTGTAAAACGCACTGCAGCTATAGGGAAATGCTGCCCATTTGCGCTAATATAAAAAGTACTAGAGTTACATTTAAAAAATGATCGTTCTTTACCATCATATATAACCTCAAAGTTTATTATACCATTTTCCTTACGGTATTTTTCCTGCTTCTTTTTTAAACCCTCTACGCTTTCTCCAGATAAGTTTATATTTAAAGGTTTTGCTGTACGCCTGCCTTGCTGTACGGTTACTTTTTTTACGCCAAGTGTATCTGTAACGTTAAAGTATTTATTAGGGTCTGCTCTCATACTATTTACATAAAGACGAAAATGCTCTTGCTCCCATTTGCCTGAAGCAATTGTTTTCATTAAATGTAACGTAGAGCCTTTATAGGTTTTTAGCCTGCGGGTATAGGCAGAATTTCGTTTGGAAATATCGCTATAAAAAGTTGAACCCGAAAAATAAAGTGTAGATTGGTAGTTTGCATCCAACGTTCTTATTTTGTATTGAGCAACAAATTCAGTAAGATCAAAACTTATATTATACTCCAAGTAGTTATTCCTAATTTGTAATGGTTTTATAGCTTTGGCATGAAGAGAGTTTGTACTGGCATCATAATAAATATCCAAATCGTCTTCATTAATAATACTACAAGATCGTGCTGCTCTAGTAGTTGTTCCTATAAAATTGGTACGAAATGCTTTAAGCATTTCTTCTCTAGTAAAAGGACTCTTTTTCTTATTAAGTACAACAGCATCCAACTTTGTAGCTGTTTCGCGCATTAGTACTTTTACAGGATTTTGGTATTGGTACGGGTTACTAATTTTAAAATCGCTATAGCCTATATATTTTATAATCAAATCGGCATTGAATTTCTGTTTGAAAACAATTTTGAAGAAACCCAAAGAGTCGGTACTTGCCGATAGTGTTGTACCATCTATATATACAAAAGCACCCTCAAGCGGAATATCTTCAGCCTCGTCATGTACATACCCCGAGAGTGTTTGCGAATGCAATCCAGAGCTATAAAAAAGAATAAGTAGTAATAATGTAGTGGATTTCATGGCACTAATATAAATAACTTTGAGCAAAATTATAAAATAGTTAAGCCCTAAAAAAGGCAACCAAATGGTTGCCTTTTTTACTATAAAACAAATATGCTTTTAGTTATTATTCTCTACATTTATGCTGATAGATTGTACATTAGGTAAATAACCTTGTTCAAACCTATTCTCTAGTTCTATGGTGTATTTACCCGCTGGCATTGGTATCGCTTCTCTGATACTCATCTGGAGTTCACAAGAATCACCTGAGCAGTCTGATATTGAATTACCTGAACTATCTTTTAGCTGAAGATTTAAATACATATTATCTTTGTTGGCATCTGGATATACCAAAGTTAGGTGCAACGGCACAAGTGTATATTGCGGATCGACAGTATGTAAAAACGTAAGTGTTATACTAGCCGATTCCACATCTTTTTCGATTTCGAAATCAAAAACTTTAATATCTGTTTTTTGCCAACGGTTATCGGCAAAATCATCAAAGGTTTTGGTAAACATTACGGTTTTATTGCAAGAAAACAATAGTAGTAGGGGCAGCAGGAACACAAATTTCTTCATAAGATATTAGATTAAAAGATTATTTAAATTAATATATGCATTTTTAAGCGATTTTTGATTTACATCAATCACACCTATAAAGCATTCTTTAACAAATTTAATCATTTTTTTAACAAAATATTTATTTATACGGTATATTTACACGTATAATTTCAATTTTATGATAACACAACCAAACCTCAATCCATATTCATACAATATGGCACAAAATAGGTACACAATAAGTTTTAATTTTATGATTTTTGTGCCGCGTAATAAATATATTTGCACAATTAAACAAACGTAATAATGGAGTTATTTATTTACATTTTTGCAGCCCTTTTTTCGGTTATTAATCCGCTTGGTGCTGTACCTATTTTTGTGGGGCTTACTTTAGATGACTCTACTGCCGAACGCTCCAGAATTTCGTTGTGGGCGGCAATAAACGTTTTTATAATACTTGTAATTTCATTTTTTGTAGGGCAGTATGTACTTGCATTTTTTGGCATTAGTATTGATGCGCTGCGTATAGCAGGTGGCTTTATTATTGTTAACTCGGGCTTTTCGTTACTTACTGGAAGGTTTAACAAAACACGTGGTATAAATAAAGAGGTAGAAAGTGATGCACAGCAAAGAAACGACATAGCCCTTAGCCCATTGGCTATACCTATGTTGGCAGGACCAGGCTCTATGTCGTTACTTATAGCATTGCACCAAGAATATACAGGGATAACCGAACAGGTAATAACCTGCTTGGCAATAGCGGCTGTAGCAATAGTTATTTTTCTTACCATGCGCAGTGCCCACTACTTATCACGCATTTTAGGAGCATCGGGTATTGTGGCAATATCGCGCATTATTGGCTTTATTGTTATTGCAATTGGTATACAATACATTAGTAGCGCTATTGTAAACATCCTACAAACCATCGATTTTAATTAGTATTAGCGTTTAATATGGTAAACCACCTTTACCTCTACCACGTATTGTAAGCCTACTTGGGGTACTGCTGGGTTAATCACTTTATCAAAACTAGCGGCATCTAAGCCTTGATAGTAAAAAGTGTGGTTTTTACGTTTTTCTTTCTGCACATAGTTTTTTCTATTTTTATAATTGTAAACATTTATATCAGAAGACTCGAAAGCCTTGTATTCTTTATACTGGTTTTTAGGCATCATACTATAAAAGTTATAGTCTACCGTTAAAGGGTGTTTATCAACAATGGCGTTAAAAGCTTTAACGTGCCTTTTTCTTTTGTTTTTAACTATTTTTAGTGCCTCTTCAAACAACATATCGTTTATTGCTTCCGTATCCTCTTTAATATACTCTGCCTTTACAATATCGTATATTTCGTAACCCGATGCCAAAGTGGTAAGCGTATCAAATGCTGTTATATCCTTTAGTTTTATAATAATGTTTTTCTTTATCTCAAAACCGTTCTCAAACTGTGTAATTTTGGTGTCGGCTACATCATAATCGTAAACTCTAGTCTGCGATATAAAATCAACATAACTATCATCCTTTTTTATACCTAGTTTTCTGGTTTTCTGTAAAAACCCTTCTATCCTATTATTGATAAGCCTGTTGCACTCTTCAACTGTTTTGGCTTCTTGGTTTAAGCCAAAAGTAACCACAAGCGCATCGGGTGCAACATTAATCATTACCGCTGCCGATAACGCTAACTCCGAAACATTAGCCGTTACGGCTATTTTAGTATTTTGGGTATAGCTATTGTTTTGGCGATTATTGTTGTTATTATAAATTTGATTGCCACTTATTTGTGCAAATGTTACAAAGGGTAGTACAATAATTAATAATTGTGCTAGTGTACGAAGTTTCAGTTTTGTTTTCATTTTCTATTATTTAAAAGTTTACTGCGAATGTATTGTGTACAGAAAGTGACATACAGTAAACCAGCAGTATAAGGGCTGTAAAGTATTTTTCAGTAGTTTTACAGTGGTTTTACAGTAACACACTTGGCTGTAAAACATAACTTTACTTAAAATATGAATCAGATTACACTCCTTTATAGCCTAAAGCAAAAAATACTCGAAAAGTATCGGAAACATTACCCGTACTACACAGGTACTATTCAAGATTTTGGGAATAAGGAAATTGCACAGTTACTTGATTTAGTAGAGCAAGAATGCCAAGAGCGTGTTAGTGAAAAGTGGGTATATATGCATTTGAAGCCTGAAAGTAACGAGAAGCTACCACGTAAGGATATGCTTAATATTTTTTGCCAATGGCTAGGCTATAGCGGATGGGACGAGTTTGCTTATAAAAACAAAGAAGCAAAAAGTAAGGATAGTGTTGTAAAATCAGTAACCGTTTCTAAAAAAACAAATACCCGTAAAAAAGTGTACTTACTTATAGGCTTGCTTGTTGTATTAGTAGTTATAAGCATACAGTTTGGTATGGCATCTAAAAACGAGGTTACATTATGCTTTAAAGACAAGTACACCCAAAAAACAATTGCGCCAAGTAGGATAACAGTTTATAGCATTAGTAAGCAGGCAAAAAATAAACTAAAAAGTATTGATAGTTGTTACACTATAAAAACAGATAAAACACAAGTACACATTGTAATAGAAAGCCCTTATTATAAAACCGATACTATTACCATACCAAGTAATAATACCACTTATGAATACGATGTACAACCTGATGATTATGCAATGATGCTAAGGGCATACATGAATGCGAACGTGAGCGACTGGAAACGGCGCAAACAACAACTGGAAGCTATACTGCACGACGATGCGGTAATACAAGAGGTTATGTTTGATGATATTGGCGTAGAGTTTTTAAACAAGGTAGATTTCATTAATAAAATAACAACGCCATCCAAACTGGTAAAGGATATGGAAGTACTGGAAATTGAATATAATGGTAATAAAATTATTGCACTTAAATACATAAAAAAGTAATGACGAAAATAAAAATATATACAACCCTATTATTGGTGCTTATTAGTTTTAATAGCAACGCTCAGCAAGTGCAACAGCAACCCGATAACATGGCTGTAAAAGTAAAAGAGGCATACAACAAAAAAGCTGCCGATAAAATAGCCGAGTTTTATAATTATATTGAGTTAATTACAGACCCTGCGTTAACAACAGAGATGAAGAACCATACTGCTACTGAGGCTTTAAAACTTTTTGAAAATAAAAATATAAAGGTTTACGATATTTTTAGTGACGATAAGGGGCTAACCACAGTAGAGAATTTGATAAAACAAAGTTTAAGGCAGAAGAACAAATGCGTATTGGTAACCGATGTAAAAATGGCTATACCTGCAAACCAGATAGGGCAAGTATTGTACAGCCTTACGGTAAATAATAAGAGTACTATAAACTTACAACAGACTTTTATAGTAGTAACTGAAAATAAAAAATTTGGAACTACTACAAGAAAAGTGCGTACTACCTACTTAGGTGATAGTTTAATTTTGCCGTAAAAAAAAAGCTGCCCTTTCGGGCAACCGGAAACAACATCTTTTTATAGTGGAGTGAGGCTTGATGGCTCACTATTTATAATCTTAACTGGTTTAAAATTTAGCTTATTTGATGTAAGCGTTATGCTTATTTTTTTCAAATATACTAATAGTCTATAGAAATACTAGACTATTAACAAAAAAAATTATAACAAAGTTAAATCATATAGTGATTTATCTTGTAATAAACTGAGCGTATTGTCCCGAACCTCTAGCATAAAGTGGTGTAAAGTACACCTTTCTTCATCGGGGCAATCGTCGCAAGTTTCATAATAATTAAGGCTTACGCAAGGTAACATGGCTATTGGTCCGTCCAAAATCCGTATTAATGTTGCCATAGTAACCGTTTTAGGGTCCTTCATAAGGTAATACCCTCCCCCTTTTCCTTTTTTAGAACCTAATACGCCAAATTTTTTCAAATCTAGTAATATCGTTTCTAAAAATTTTTTGGGAATATTCTCTTTTTCCGAAATTTCCGAAATAAGAACAGGACCCATCCCATTTTGCTTTGCAATATGGATGAGTGCCTTTAGTCCGTATTTGGTTTTTTTCGAAAGCATTACTTCTTATTTCTTTGGTAAAAATACTTCTGCCATCATACAACGTGCACTACCACCTCCGCAAGCCTCTATAATATCTAAACTTGCCGATAGTATGGTGGTATGCTCTTCTATTTTGGCTATTTGTGCTGGCGTAAGGCTTTGGTGTGCCGAGTTGCTCATTACCAAGTAACTTTTATCATCTGCCCCAGTTACTTGCAACATATTTCCTGCAAAGTGGTTAAGCTGTTGTTCTGTTAATAGTATAACCTCTTTACCATCGTCTTTTAAACTTGACAATACTGCTTTGCGCTCTTTTTTATCGTCAATACAATCGGCACAAATAACAGCAAAGGTGTTACCCACGCACATCATTACGTTAGTATGGTATATATGTTTGCGCTCCGCTCCTACAGTCTGAAAAGCTTCGAATACAACAGGTGTGTACTCAAAATCTTCGCAAAACTCTATAAACAGTTCTTCATCAGCGCGTGGCGATAATGCGCAATAGGCTTTTTGGTTGGCTCTATCCAGTACTATACTACCTGTACCCTCTAAAAATATACCATCTTCCTCTGCCGAAGTATAATCTACAATATTTTCGATAGCGAAGCCTTTCTCCTCAATAATGTCTAGTACGTCTTCTCTACGTTCGTGCCTCCTGTTTTCGGCAAACATAGGATATAATGCTACATCGCTATTTTCGTGAAAAGATACCCAGTTGTTTGGAAATATCGAATCGGGGGTATCAGGGGTTACAGTATCGTCTACAACAATAACATTTATGCCTACAGCTCTTAATTTTGCTACAAAAGCATCAAATTCTTGTTGCGCCTTAGCATTTACAGTTTCGGGCAAAAGGTTGTCTAAAACTTTTTGATAGTAATTATTTATCGCCGTTTGCTCATTCATTCTAAAAGCTACTGGGCGTATCATTAATATTGTATTGGTAGTTTGTTTCATTATCTTATTGGTAGTATTGTGTAATTATTCCCTAATTAGTGGTAGTGTAGAGCAACGTAGTAAACCTTCTTGTTTTGCTATTTCGGCATACGGTACGGTTTCAACTGTAAAGTTGTGTTCTAAAAGCCAATTTTTAAGTCTTGTAAAGTTTTCTTCTATTACTACTACATCTGGAGCTATTGAGAAGAAGTTTGAATTCATGTTATACATTTCCTCACGATCAATATGGAAAAGATTTTCTTTACCAAATAAATCTACAAGGTACATATAGTCTGCTTCTTCTCTAAAACCACTTTTGTAAATCACTCCTTTATCTTTGCCTACAGGCTGAAAACAACAGTCTAAATGCAATGCATTATCACGTGCTTCAATACGTGATTTTACCAAATCGAATTCTTTAACTGTTTTATGCGGGAAAAGTTCTTTAATAAAGTTTACTCCCGCCATATTGGTGCGTGCCGTTACGTAATTATCGTAATCGCTCCCCTTGTAAGTACCAATAAAAATATAGTCGTCCCACAACATAACATCTCCACCCTCAATACTTACATCAGCGGGTGGGCGCAATACTTTGCTGGGGTTCATCTTATCAATTACATACTGTATTGCATCAAGTTCACGATCTCTATCTGATAATATATTGGCTTTTATAAAAATATCGTCGATAACAAAGCCTATATCACGGCTAAATATTTGGTTATAATCTGCTATAATTTCAGGGCGGTATACCTCTACATCGTATTTTTTAAACACCTCGTTTAGTGCCTCCATCTCTTTTACCATATCAGCTTCTACAGGATAAGTTCCTGCTTTGATATGTTCTAACGACTTAGGATCGTAGGCTTCGTGAGCTTCGGGTGTAGGTCCATTACTCTTGGCTGTACCCAATATAACCGTCTTTAAACGAGACGTTTCGTTCTTTACATTTAGTTGTAACATACGTTTAGCTTTTGGCAAATATAGAAAATGCCATTAAATTAAATACAATTCAATACTTATAAGTTTATACTGTGCTACTAGCTATAAAATTAAGCATTGTTTATAAAAAATCCCGATTGCTTACGCAATCGGGATAGTATAATTTTGTGTTACCAAACTATCGTTCGTTAACTGCTTTAAATGCTCTTACTGTTTCACCAACATACACCTGTCTTGGTCTTCCAATAGGCTCTTTGTTAACACGCATTTCTTTCCATTGTGCAATCCAACCTGGAAGGCGACCAATAGCAAAAAGTACGGTAAACATTTCTGTTGGTATACCCATAGCTCTGTAAATAATACCTGAATAAAAATCTACATTAGGGTAAAGATTTCTTGATTTGAAGTACTCGTCTTCAAGTGCAGAAGCCTCTAGTTTTTTAGCAATGTCAAGTATCGGATCATCTACGCCTAATGATGATAATACATCGTCGGCTGCTTTTTTAATGATTTTCGCTCTTGGATCGAAGTTTTTATATACTCTGTGTCCGAAGCCCATTAAACGGAACGGATCGTTTTTATCTTTTGCTTTTGCAAGGTATTTATCTGCATCACCACCATTTGCCTGAATTTCTTCTAGCATTTCCAATACGGCTTGGTTAGCACCACCATGTAGTGGACCCCAAAGTGCCGAAACACCTGCAGATATTGATGCAAATAGGCCTGCATGTGACGAACCTACTATGCGTACTGTAGATGTAGAGCAGTTTTGCTCGTGGTCGGCATGTAATATAAATAATTTATCCAATGCATCAACTACAACAGGGTCTGGTTTATAAGGTCCTGTTGGTAGGCTAAACATTAGTTGCATAAAGTTTTCTACGTAACCTTGTGTATTATCGTAATAATTAAGTGGGAAACCTTTTGCTTTTCTGTACGTCCAAGTAGCTATTACCAAAAACTTAGCCATTGTTTTACATACAGCATCATACATCTCTTTTTCGTTACTTACATTTACCGATTTAGGGTTGAATGCTGTAAGTGCACTTGTTAACGATGCAAGCACGCCCATAGGGTGCGCTGTTTTAGGAAAACCATCTATAATGTTTTTCATTTCCTCGTTTACAAGCGTATGCTTACGTATTGTGGTTTCAAACTTGTCAAGTTCAGCAGCAGTAGGTAATTCGCCAAATATCAGCAGGTAAGATACTTCTAGAAAGTTAGACTTTCCAGCAAGGTCTTCAATAGAGTATCCTCTATATCTCAGAATTCCTTTTTCGCCATCAAGAAAAGTAATCTCACTTTTACAAGAACCTGAATTTTTATAACCAGGGTCTAGGGTTATTGCGCCTGTTTCTGCACGCAGTTTTTCAATATCAATGGCAACCTCATTCTCAGCTCCTACAACTAACGGGAACTCGTATTTTTTGCCATCAATCTCCAATGTTGCTGTATTTGACATGGTATTAGTGATGTTATAATGGTTTTAAAATAATAGTTCTGCGAATTTAATAAATTAGAATTTATTAATGAAGTAAATCATGCATGTAAATCGTTAATATATTCATAAAAGCAAAAAGCCAATACACTACTGTATTGACTTTTCACAAATCTTTAATTTTTTACGGTTACTATGTAAAAAATAGGGTTTTTACTGTTTTGTAATTTTTACTGATTGTACTCCGTTTTGCGTAACAATTTTTACAAAATATAAACCTGTAGGTTGGTTTGCAATGTTTAGTGTTGCTGTTACATCATTAGCTGAATTTGATTGTAGTAATCTGCCGTTTACATCGTATAATTGTACTGATGTAATATTACTTTTGGCATTTATAGTTACTACATCTGTAGCTGGGTTTGGATATACGTTTACTGTGGTACTTGCAAAATCTTGTAACGATGCTGCAGCTTCAAAAGTTGTAACAGCTTCGTTTGTTTCTATAGCCTCGTTAAAGTCGAAAACAATACTTGCATCATTCATTACAAAATCGCCTACTGCTATGCTTTCTAACGATTTAATTTTAAAGGTTACATTACCCTGCCCTTCTGGTGCTAGGTTAATATCATCAAATTTGAATGTGATTGTATTCCCCTCTAAAGTTGCCTCTACAGCATGCGAGCTATGTAGTACTTGTAATGAACTAACATCGTATTGAGCTACGTCAATTTCGTCAGTAACTACTACAAATGTTGCTGCACCCGTACCAATATTTTCGAAATTAATAGTGTAGTGTAAAAAGTTTCCTATTTCGTCTGGAGTTAGCGAGTTTCCCTGTAAACATATAATGTTATTAGGATCGAATGAACCAGCAGCAGTTATAGAGAAGTTAACCTCATTATCATCAGGTGTTACTTCTGTTTGGTTTGTTGTACCTGTAAAAGTAAAGTCGAATACATCGCCTATGTTTACCGCAGGAGTTTCTGTTGGGCTGTTTGAGTTTAGTGTTACTAAAATCTGACGTGTTTCAAATGGTTGTAAACCCGTAAAGCTCCATGCTAATATTCCTGTAGCAGAATTATCATAAGCTGGTGTAGCTGCCACATAGTCAAGTAATGCATCGTCGTAACCAAATGCCATTATACCATCTAATACTTGGTTTCCTTTGTTACGGTATACCAAAACAAAATCAGTATCAAACCCTGGATTAATACCCCATACTGAAGCTACGGTTACTTCAAGGTCTGGGTGTACACCATCAGGAGTAATACAAAAATCGTGTGTTATAACAGTACCGTCTAATGCAGCAAAATTAATAACTGGCGATGCTGCTGCTGTAAAGTACGGTATATCTGTTAAATCTAATGCTACATCATAATCGCCTGTTTCGGCAGCAAAACTGTAATAACCATTGTTGTTTGTAAATATTGTGGTTGCAGCACTATTGTGTGTTGATGTAACTTTTACGAAACTATGTGTAGTATCGGATGCATTACAACCATCAGCATCAATATCAAATGTTACTGTACCTGTTATAGCATTACCTTCTTCACCTGTTGTAGAGCACGTTGTTGTAAACGTAACATCTTCAATAGATATTTGATCATCCCATTGCGTCATGGCTAAAACACTATTGTAAGCAGCATCGTATTCTGATTCATCAACACATACATAGTTTAAATTAGGGCACTCTCCAAACTCCTCACCGTTAAAAGATTGGTCTGAACCGTTTTTAACGTAAACTGTAGTAAGATTAGCACACCCGTAAAAACTAAATTCTAGTAAATTGCTTTGCATAGAGAGATCTACAACTGTAAAAAGGTTATAGCTTGCGTAGAAATATGATAGGTTAACTGATGAAAGATCTAAATTAGTTAACTGATTGTTGGAACACGATAAAAAATTTAAATTTGATACTCCTGTAATATTTAAATTTGTTATTTGGTTCACGTCACATCTAAGGTCACTTAAACTAGAACACCCAGAAGCATCTACTGATGCTAGTGCGTTGTATTGTACTTTTACGTTTTGTAGATTAGTCATTCCAGAAATATCTAGCATTGTAAGTGTAGTATTGTAGCTACAGTTTAAATGTGTTAGATTAGTAAACGACTGAATTCCAGTAAGGTCGGCAATGTTCGATGCATCTAAGTATAACCTGTACACTGCTTGCGCTTCGCTTTCTTGTATTTCGCCATCGTTGTTTACATCAACAACCATATAGTCCCCATTTATGTCTTTTGCAGTATAGGCGTTAGGAGTACCTACATCTGCTGCTACTAATTTACTTTTAAAGTTTGCATCGGGGATGTTTACATTTTGGGCATTTGCCATTATGGCAACGAATAATAAAAATAAGAGAGATTTCTGTTTCATAATTGGTATTTGTTTAAGATTTTAACATTAAACATCCTATAACTTAAATACCCTACTCATTATTTTTATATTTTTTAACAATAAAAAAACTGCCCGCTTGTGGCGGGCAGCTATTTTATTGTGCTAAAAGCTAGTAATTACTGTACTTTAAAAGCATTTTTTCCAGGAAAATAAGCAACATCTGCAAGTTCTTCTTCTATGCGTAATAATTGATTGTATTTTGACATACGATCGCTACGTGAAGCCGAACCTGTTTTAATTTGACCACAATTTAACGCCACTGCAAGGTCGGCAATTGTATTATCTTCTGTCTCTCCAGAGCGGTGCGACATTACCGAAGTGTACCCTGAATTGTGTGCCATATTTACGGCAGCAATAGTCTCGGTAAGTGTACCTATTTGGTTTACTTTTATTAGTATTGAGTTTGCAATGCCTTTTGAAATACCTTTACCTAAACGCTCTACGTTGGTTACAAAAAGGTCATCGCCAACAAGTTGCACGTTATTGCCAACTTGCTCTGTAAGGTATTTCCAACCATCCCAATCGTTCTCGTCCATACCATCTTCTATGGATATAATAGGATATTTTTTTGTTAATTCAGCTAAGTAATCCGCCTGCTCTTTTGATGTTCTTACTACACCTGTATCGCCTTCAAACTTCGTATAATCGTACTTACCATTTACATAAAATTCTGCAGCAGCACAGTCCAGCGCAATCATAACTTCGTCGCCAAATGTATAGCCTGCGTTTTCAACAGCTTTCTTTATTGTATCTAGTGCATCCTCAGTACCATCTAATGTAGGAGCAAAACCGCCTTCGTCGCCCACAGCGGTACTTAAGCCTCTGTTATGCAATACTTTTTTCAGGTTATGAAATATCTCTGTACCTATTTGCATGGCATGCGTAAAGTTTTGCGCTTTTACGGGCATAATCATAAATTCCTGAAATGCAATAGGTGCATCGGAGTGCGAACCTCCGTTAATAATATTCATCATGGGTACAGGCAACGTATTAGCCGAAACTCCACCTACATAGCGGTATAGTGGCATACCCAGCTCGTTTGCTGCAGCTTTTGCAACGGCAAGCGATACGCCTAAAATAGCGTTTGCACCAAGATTTGATTTATTTGTACTACCATCAAGCTCAATCATTGTTTTATCAATAGCATTTTGCTCAAATACCGACATGCCTACGATTTCTCTGGCAATTGCAACATTTACGTTTTCTATTGCTTTAGTTACTCCTTTGCCCATGTAAGCGTTGCCACCATCGCGTAGCTCTACTGCCTCGTGTTCTCCCGTAGAAGCTCCAGAAGGTACTGCTGCTCTGCCCAGCACACCATTTTCTGTAATTACATCTACTTCAACAGTAGGGTTTCCGCGTGAATCTAATATTTGCCTTGCATGTACTTTAATAATGATACTCATGGTTTTAATTTTATTAATTTTGGGTTGATTTATTACGTAAATAACAAATTTATATATTTTAAAATATCAAATTCCTTAATTTTCAAAAACTTATAAACGCAAACGTTTTAGCAGCATACTCTTTTTACGCTTCTTGTTTAGCTTTCTCAATATTAGCAATAAAAGTGTCAAATAAATAAGTGGCATCGTTTGGTCCTGGTCCAGCTTCTGGGTGGTATTGTACCGAAAAACAATTCTTATTTCTCATGCGCATACCTGCTACAGTACCATCATTTACATGCTCGTGCGTAATTTCAAAATCGGGGTTATTTTCCAGCTCCTCACGTACTACAGCAAAGCCATGATTTTGCGATGTAATCTCGCCTTCGCCTGTAAGCATGTTACGCACAGGGTGATTAATACCTCTATGACCATTAAACATTTTATAGGTGCTTATGCCATTAGCCAACGCTAATACTTGATGCCCTAAACAAATACCAAAAACAGGTTCGTTATTTTCAAGAATTTGTTTTGCTGTTTCTTGCGCCACAGTAAGCGGAGCAGGGTCACCAGGACCATTGGACAGGAAGTAACCATCTGGATTAAAAGCACGCATATCCTCATAACTTGCATTGTAAGGATACACTTTTATGTAGCAATCCCTCTTGGCTAAGTTGCGGAGTATATTCTTTTTAATCCCCAGGTCTAGTGCGGCTATTTTATATTTAGCATCTGGATTACCTACAAAATAGGGGGTTGTAGTAGATACCTTAGAGGAAAGCTCTAGTCCTTTCATATCAGGAACTTCGGCTAACTGCTTGTGTAATTCTTCAATAGGTGTACCGTCGGTAGATATTATAGCGTTCATAGCACCGTTATCACGGATATAACTTACCAATGCACGTGTATCTACATCAGATATGGCTACTAAATTCTGATTTTCAAAATATTCCTTAAGTCCGTCAGTAGCTCTTGTTCTGGAATGATTGAAGCTAAAGTTTTTACAAACTAATCCTGATATCATCATTTTATCCGATTCGCCCTCTTCTTCATTTGTACCGTAGTTCCCTATGTGTGGGTTTGAGGTAACCATTATTTGACCAAAGTAGGAAGGATCGGTAAAAATTTCCTGATACCCCGTCATCCCTGTATTAAAACATACTTCGCCAAAAGCAGTACCTGCTATACCTATAGATTTACCATAAAATATTGTGCCATCGGCTAAAAGGAGTATTGCTTTGTCTCTGTTAGAATATTTCATTTATGTAGTTATGTTGTTGTGTTGCGTGCAAATTTACTTTAAAAAATTGTTTAGTAAAAACGTTTGGCACAATTTGCGCAAAGCGCATAAAAGCCAAACCAAATTTTACTCAAAAAAAAAGGACAAACTAAATAGTTTATCCTTTTTAAATGGTATTGAAAAATCAATTGTTGCATGATTATTCAGTAGTTTCTTTATTCTCGTCAGTACTAACTTCTGGTGCTGTTGTTTCAGCAGCAGTTTCAGTAGTTGCCTTTCTAGATCGGCTACGACGTGTTGTTTTCTTGGCTTCTTTCTTAGTAGCGTTATAAAGTTCATTATAATCTACTAATTCGATCATTGCCATATCAGCATTATCACCAAGACGGTTACCAAGTTTAATAATACGTGTATAACCTCCTGGACGATCGGCTACTTTTGCAGATACTTCTCTAAAAAGTTCGGTAACAGCATACTTGTTTCTTAAGTAAGTAAAAACAATACGTCTGTTATGTGTTGTATCCTCTTTAGATTTTGTGATCAAAGGCTCAACAAATTGCTTAAGTGCTTTTGCTTTAGCAACGGTAGTGTTGATGCGCTTGTGCTCTATAAGGGAACAGGCCATATTAGCAAGCATAGCTTTTCTATGCCCTCTTTGCCTGCCTAAATGATTAAATTTCTTTCCGTGTCTCATTGCTATCTGTAATGTGAATCGTTATGATTCAGATTATTCTTTATCTAATTTATATTTCGTTAAATCCATCCCGAAGTGTAAATTTTTGGCAGCAACAAGCTCATCAAGCTCAGTTAGTGACTTTTTACCAAAGTTACGGAACTTCATTAAATCATTTTTATTAAACGATACTAAGTCGCCTAGTGTATCAACTTCAGCCGCTTTTAAACAATTTAATGCTCTAACAGAAAGATCCATATCTACAAGCTTCGTTTTAAGAAGTTGTCGCATATGTAACGACTCTTCGTCGTATGATTCTGTTTGTGCTATTTCATCGGCCTCAAGTGTTATCCTTTCGTCAGAAAACAGCATAAAGTGGTGAATAAGTGTTTTTGCTGCTTCAGTAAGCGCATCTTTAGGATGAATAGAACCATCTGTGATTATTTCAAAAACTAACTTTTCGTAATCAGTTTTTTGCTCTACACGGAAGTTTTCTATGGTGTATTTTACATTCTTTACGGGTGTGTAAATAGAGTCTGTAAAAATAGTTCCTATTGCTGCGTTTTGCTTTTTATTCTCCTCTGCTGGCACGTAACCTCTACCTTTCTCGATAGTAAGTTCCATGTTTAGGTTAATACCGCTGTCCATGTTACAGATAACAAGATCAGGATTAAGTACCTGAAAACCTGAAATAAATTTCTGGAAATCACCTGCTGTAAGCTGATCTTTTCCTGTATGAGAAATTGTAACCGATTCGTTATCAACATCCTCTATCTGACGTTTGAAACGAACTTGCTTTAAATTCAGGATTATCTCTGTAACATCTTCAACTACCCCTGGTATTGTAGAGAATTCATGTTCTACTCCTTCAATACGTACCGAAGTAATTGCATAACCTTCTAATGAAGAAAGCAAAACTCTTCTAAGTGCGTTACCAACCGTTAATCCATATCCTGGTTCCAGTGGGCGAAACTCGAATTTCCCCACGAAATCAGTAGAATCAATCATGATAACTTTATCGGGCTTTTGAAAATTAAATATTGCCATATTTCGACTAATGTCTATTATTTGTTATACAACTCAACGATTAGTTGTTCTTTAATATTTTCAGGAATTTGAATTCTAGCAGGTACTGAAACAAAAGTACCTTCTTTAAGATCGTTATTCCAAGTAATCCACTCATATACTTGAGATGAGTTAGATAAAGAACGCTCGATAGCTTCAAGTGATTTTGATTTTTCGCGAACAGCTATCTTATCACCTGGTTTTAGGTGGTACGATGGTATGTTTACCAACTCACCATTTACTGTGATGTGTCTGTGCGATACAATTTGTCTTGCAGCCCTTCTAGAAGGTGCAATTCCCATTCTGAAAACTACATTATCAAGTCTTGACTCACAAAGTTGTAGTAAAACTTCACCTGTAACACCTTTTGTTGCAGATGCTTTTTCAAATAGGTTTCTGAATTGCTTTTCAAGGATACCGTAAGAGTATTTTGCCTTTTGCTTTTCCATAAGCTGGATAGCATATTCAGATTTCTTACCTCTACGCTTAGCGTTACCATGTTGTCCTGGTGGGTAATTTCTTTTTTCGAACGACTTATCGTCTCCGAAAATTGCTTCGCCAAATTTACGAGCAATTTTAGTTTTTGGACCAGTATATCTTGCCATTTCTAAAAATTAATAAACAGGGGATTATGAATTCAGGTCAAATCCTCCGATAACCCATATTCCTGTTCGTGTTATACTATAAAAAATTAAACTCTTCTTCTCTTTGGAGGACGACATCCATTGTGTGGTAATGGAGTTACATCAATAATTTCTGTAACTTCAATCCCTCCGTTATGTAGAGACCTGATAGCAGATTCTCTTCCGTTACCTGGTCCTTTAACGTAAACTTTTACCTTTTTAAGTCCAGCTTCAATAGCAACTTTACTACAATCTTCGGCAGCCATTTGGGCAGCATAAGGAGTGTTCTTTTTAGAACCTCTAAAGCCCATTTTACCGGCAGAAGACCAAGAGATAACTTCACCTTTCTTGTTTGTTAAAGAAATAATGATGTTGTTAAAAGTTGCAGATATGTGCGCTTCGCCTGTTGACTCTACAACAACTTTACGTTTTTTTGTATTCGCTTTAGCCATACTACTACTTATTATTTAGTTGCTTTTTTCTTGTTAGCAACAGTTTTTCTTTTACCTTTTCTAGTTCTAGAGTTGTTCTTAGTGCGCTGTCCTCTTAAAGGAAGTCCTGCTCTGTGACGAATACCTCTGTAACATCCAATATCCATTAAACGTTTGATGTTTAAAGATATCTCTGAACGTAGTTCTCCTTCTATTTTGAAGTAAGATACTGCATCACGAATGGCACTGATTTCATCATCATTCCATTCTTGAACTTTTTTATCTTCGCTTACTTGAGCTTTCTCTAGAATCTCTGTAGCTCTGCTTCTACCAATACCAAAAATATAGGTTAAGGCAATAACTCCTCTTTTGTTTTTAGGTATATCTACCCCTGCTATTCTTGCCATAATTATCCTTGTCTTTGTTTAAATCTAGGATTTTTTTTATTAATAACGTATAATCTGCCTTTTCTACGTACAATAACGCAGTCGGCACTTCTCTTCTTTACTGATGCTCTTACTTTCATTTTAATATAGCTCTTTAGTATCTATAAGTAATTCTTGCTTTGGTCAAATCGTAAGGGCTCATTTCTAGTTTTACCTTATCTCCAGGTAACAATTTAATGTAATGCATACGCATTTTTCCTGAAATATGAGCTATTACTACGTGACCGTTCTCTAATTCTACACGGAACATGGCATTAGATAATGCTTCTATTATTGATCCGTCTTGTTCTATTGCTGCTTGTTTTGCCATAAAAATTATTACGCTACTGCCTTTCTATTTTTACCACTTTTCATTAAACCGTCATAATGCCTGTTTAGCAAGTATGAGTTTATTTGCTGAATGGTATCGATTGCAACCCCAACCATAATCAACAACGATGTTCCGCCATAAAATAACCCCCACTGGGCTTGTACTCCAAAACTTACTGCCACAGCTGGTAATATAGCTATTATAGCAAGGAATAAAGATCCTGGGAATGTGATTAATGACATGATTTTATCTAAGTAATCTCCTGTCTCAACGCCTGGTCGTATACCTGGTATAAAACCGCCGCTTCGTTTAAGATCATCAGCCATCTTGTTGGTAGGTACTGTAATTGCGGTGTAAAAGTACGTAAAAATTATAATTAACAAGGCAAAAACAACATTGTAGGCCAAACCAAACACGTTTTGAAATTGTGCGGTAATAGTTTGTGCCGTGTCAGTATCAGATAACCCTGCTAATGCAGCAGGAATAAACATGATAGCCTGAGCAAATATAATTGGCATAACTCCCGAAGCATTAAGCTTTAAGGGTATCCATTGCCTGTTGCCTCCCATAAGGTCTTGCTCATAATCTCCGCTTGTTGTACGCCTAGCATACTGTACGGGAATTCTGCGCACCGCCATAATAAGCAATATACAAACAACTATTACCAATAGCCATGCAACAACTTCTAGCACTAGTATTAGTGGACCTCCGTTATTATTGGTTACTACTGTAGTAAATTCTTGTATAAAAGCCTGAGGCATTCTTGCAATAATACCTACCAAAATTAATAGCGATATACCGTTACCAATACCTTTATCTGTAATTTTTTCACCCAACCACATAGCAAATATTGTACCTGTGGTAAGTATTACTACTGATGAGAATAGGAATGGAAATGAATCAGACGGTAATAGGAATGCTTCACGAGGAAGTGTACTATATAGGTTGTAAATATAACCTGGTCCTTGTACTAAAGTTATTAGTATGGTTAACCAACGTGTAATTTGGTTGATTTTTTTGGTACCACTTTCTCCTTCTTTTTGTAATTTTTGCAAATAAGGTATTGCTATACCCATAAGCTGTACTACAATAGATGCAGAGATGTATGGCATAATACCTAATGCAAATACAGATGCCTGCGAGAACGCACCACCTGTAAACACATCAATAAGCCAACCTATACCCTGATCTGTCTGATCTGTTAAGTTATCTAATTTTGTAGCATCAATACCTGGTAGTGTTACATGTGCACCAAAACGGTACACTAATAACAACCCAAGAGTAACTAAAATTCTGTTTTTTAGCTCTTCTATTTTCCAGACATTGACAAACGCTTCGAAAAATTTCTTCATTGTAATAAAGATTATAATGTTACGGCTTCGCCACCTGCAGCTTCAATAGCTGCTTTAGCAGTTGCTGTAAATTTGTGAGCAGTTACTTTTAGTTTTGCCTTAAGCTCTCCTCTTCCTAAAATCTTTACCATTTCATTTTTAGTAGCAAGGCGATTTTCTACCATTACCGTAAAGTCTACAGTATCGGTAATAACACCATTGTCTACAAGAGCTTGAAGTGTATCAAGGTTAACGCCAGCATATTCCTTACGGTTTATGTTTGTAAAACCGAACTTAGGTACACGCCTTTGTAACGGCATTTGTCCACCTTCGAAACCAATTTTCTTAGAGTAACCAGAACGTGATTTAGCACCTTTGTGTCCGCGTGCAGCCGTACCACCCTTTCCAGAGCCTTGCCCTCTACCTAATCTTTTGTTTTTATTTTGAACTGAACCTTCTGCCGGTTGTAAGTTACTTAAATCCATCTCTGTATTTGTTATTTAGTTTCTTCTACAGAAACTAAGTGTTTAACTTTGTTTACCATTCCAAGGATAGAAGGAGTTGCATCGTGCTCAACAACCTGCCCTAGCTTACGAAGTCCTAATGACTCTAATGTAAGTTTTTGGGTTTGCGGACAGTTGATTTTACTCTTAACTTGTTTTACTTTTATTTTTCCCATTATTTCCTTGAATTAACCTTTAAATACTTTCTCTAAAGAAATACCTCTTTGTTTTGCAACATCTACGGCACTTCTCATTTGAAGTAAAGCATCAAAAGTAGCTTTAACAACATTGTGTGGGTTTGATGAACCCTGTGATTTTGATAATACATCGTGAACACCTACTGACTCGAGTACTGAACGAACAGCACCACCAGCAATAACTCCTGTACCGTGCGATGCAGGCATTAGTAGTACTCTTGCACCACCAAATTTACCTTTTTGCTCGTGAGGTACTGATTGCCCAGAAAGTGGTATTCTTACCAAGTTCTTTTTAGCATCTTCTACTGCTTTTGCAATAGCTTCAGATACATCTTTAGATTTACCAAGACCATGACCAACAACGCCATTCTCGTCTCCTACTACTACGATAGCAGAGAAACCGAAGGCTCTACCACCCTTGGTAACCTTAGTAACACGATTTACACTTACCAAACGATCCTTCAATTCAAGTCCGCTTGGTTTTACAAGTTCTACGTTTTTATAATTATGATACATAATTTCTTAGAATTTAAGTCCAGCTGCTCTTGCGCCTTCAGCTAATGATTTAACACGTCCGTGGTAAAGATAACCACCTCTATCAAAAGAAACAGTATCTATACCTGCTTCAAGAGCTTTTTCAGCAACAAGTTTACCTACAGCTGCAGCAGTCTCTACATTAGTTCCCTTTGTAATACTTTTATCTCTAGAAGAGGCAGCAAGCAAAGTTACACCATTTACATCATCTATGAGTTGAGCATAGATTTCTTTATTACTTCTGAAAACAGAAAGTCTTGGTCTAGCAGCAGTTCCGCTTACAATCTTTCTGATTCTGAACTTAATTCTTTGTCTTCTTTCAGATTTGTTTAATGACATAGTCTTAATTTTTAAGCTGATTTACCTGCTTTTCTTCTTAATACCTCACCCACAAACTTAACTCCTTTTCCTTTGTAAGGCTCTGGCTTACGGAACGAACGGATTTTTGCCGCTACTTGTCCAACAAGCTGTTTGTCGTGAGAAGTTAGTTTTACTATAGGGTTTTTACCTTTCTCTGATACTGTTTCTATAGAAACTTCAGGAACAACTTCTAGAACTATGTTGTGAGAGAATCCTAATGCTAAATCAAGTTTCTGCCCTTGGTTTGAGGCTCTATAACCTACTCCTACCAACTCTAGTTCTTTAGTGAATCCTTCAGATACACCAATAATCATATTATTGATTAAAGATCTGTATAATCCGTGCTTAGCGCGGTGATCTTTACTGTCAGATGCTCTTTCTACGATAACGCTCCCATCCTCAACCTTTACAGTAACATCTGCAAAGTGTTGGCTTAGCTCGCCTCTCTTACCTTTTACTGTAACAACATCTTCGTTAACCGTTACGGTTACGCCGTCTTTTATTGCTACTGGATTTTTACCTATTCTTGACATCGTATAAAGTCTTTTATATTAGTATACGTAACAGATAACTTCACCACCAACATTATGCTGTTTTGCCTGTTTTCCTGTCATCAAACCTTTTGATGTAGATACTATGGCTATACCTAATCCGTTAAGGATTCTTGGTAGGTTGGATGAACCTGCATATTTACGTAAACCTGGTTTACTAATTCTTTGGATATCTTTAATTACGGGCTCTTTAGTTTCTTTATTGTACTTAAGAGCTATTTTGATTGTACCCTGTACAGAGTTGTCATCAAATTTGTAACTTAAAATATATCCCTGATCAAATAAAATCTTTGTGATTTCTTTCTTCATGTTAGATGCAGGAACTTCTACCACTTTGTGGTTGGCTCTTACCGCGTTTCTAACTCTTGTCAAGAAATCTGCTATAGGATCTGTGTACATTTTTTTTCCTTTTAATCTTAATTACCAACTTGACTTTTTAACTCCTGGTATCAATCCGTTATTAGCCATTTCACGGAATGTTACACGTGAAACGCCGAATTGACGCATATACCCTCTTGGCCTTCCTGTTAGCTTACAACGATTGTGTAAACGAACTGGCGATGCATTTTTAGGTAGTTTTTGTAAACCTTCGTAATCTCCAGCTTCTAATAAAGCTTTCCTTTTCTCAGCGTACTTAGCTACTAATGCTTCTCTTTTAGCCTCACGGGCTTTCATTGATTCTTTAGCCATATCTTAATTCTTTTTAAAAGGTAATCCTAGTTCTCCTAATAACGATTTCGCTTCTTTATCTGTCTCGGCAGTGGTTACAAATGTAATATCTAAACCTGAAATTTTGTTCACTTTGTCAATATCAATTTCTGGGAAAATGATTTGCTCTGTAACACCTAGGTTATAGTTTCCTCTACCGTCAAAACCTGTAGCTTTAATACCACCAAAGTCTCTTACACGTGGTAGTGCAGATGTTATAAGTCTATCTAAAAACTCATACATTCTTTCTCCACGAAGTGTAACTTTAGCTCCAATTGGCATACCTTTTCTAAGCTTGAAAGACGCAACGTCTTTTTTAGAAATGGTAGATACAGCTTTTTGTCCTGTTATCTTCGTAAGCTCATCAACTGCATAATCAATCAATTTCTTGTCTGATACGGCAGCTCCAACACCACGGCTCAAAACTATTTTTTCAAGTTTAGGAACCATCATTACGTTTTTATAACTGAACTCTTCTCTAAGAGCAGGTATTACCCTCTCTTTATATTCACTCTTCAATCTTGGTATATAAGCCATCACTATAATACTTGATTAGATTTTTTTGAAAATCTCACTTTCTTATCTCCTTCTACTCTAACTCCTGTTTTTGTAGGCTCCTGCGTTTTAGGATCTATTAATGCTAGGTTAGATATGTGTATAGGAGCCTCTTTCTTAACGATACCTCCTTGAGGGTTTTTAGCGCTTGGCTTAGTATGCTTGGATACCATGTTTACGCCCTCAACTACGGCTTTGTTTTTTTCACGAAGTACACGTAGCACTTTGCCTTGGGAGTTTTTATTCTCTCCAGCAATTACCTTAACGGTGTCTCCTGATTTTATCTTTAGCTTTGTCATCTCTAAATCAATTAAAGCACTTCTGGTGCTAATGATACAATTTTCATGAATTGTTTTTCACGAAGTTCTCTCGCTACAGGACCAAAAACACGAGTTCCTCTCATTTCACCAGTAGCATTTAATAATACGCAAGCGTTATCATCAAATCTAATGTATGAACCGTCGGCTCTTCTCACTTCTTTTTTGGTACGTACAACAACTGCAGTAGAAACAGTACCTTTTTTAACGTTTCCGTTAGGTGCTGCATCTTTTATTGAAACTACAATTTTATCTCCAACAGAGGCATAACGACGTTTCGTTCCTCCTAGCACACGTATAGTTAAAACTTCTTTAGCTCCCGTGTTATCTGCTACTTTTAGTCTAGATTCCTGTTGTACCATAATTACTTAGCTCTTTCAATGATTTCTACTAATCTCCAACATTTGTTTTTACTTAAAGGTCGTGTTTCCATGATCTTTACAGTATCTCCAATGTTACAGTCGTTTGTTTCGTCGTGTGCAACATATTTTTTAGTTTTCAACACGAACTTACCGTATAATGGGTGTTTTACTTTTCTTGTTTCAGAAACAACTATGGATTTTACCATTTTGTTGCTAGTAACAACACCTACTCGCTCTTTTCTTAAATTTCTTTTTTCCATCTTTCAGCTAGACTACAATTATTGTAATTCTCGTTTGCTTAACTCGGTAGCTACTCTCGCAATAGATCTTCTTACAGTTCTTATTTGTAATGGATTATCAATAGGAGATATAGCGTGAGCTGATTTTAAATCGGCATATGTCTTTCTTAATTCACCAAGCTTACCTTGTAACTCAGCTGCAGATAGATCTTTAATTTCTGATTGTTTCATAATAAATGTTTAATTATGCTTCAAAATCTCTGGCAACAATAAACTTAGTTCTTACAGGAAGTTTTTGTGCAGCAAGGCGTAATGCCTCTTTTGCTACTGCCATTGGTACTCCTCCTACTTCAAACATAATTCTTCCAGGCTTAACTACAGCAGCCCAATACTCTACTGCACCTTTACCTTTACCCATACGTACCTCTAGAGGTTTTTTGGTAATAGGTTTATCTGGAAAAATTTTAATCCACAATTGACCTTCTCTTTTCATGAAACGTGTTGCCGCAATACGGGCAGCTTCGATTTGACGAGAAGTAATAAAAGATGCATCTAAAGATTTTATACCAAACATTCCATTAGAAAGTTCGTGACCTCTTTGAGACAGTCCCTTCATTCTACCCTTCTGTACCTTGCGGTATTTTGTTCTTTTAGGCTGTAACATTTTTCTTTAGTTTAAATAATTACTTTCTTTTGCGTTGGTCTGGTCTTCCGCCTGGTCTGCCTGAATTAGACCTACCTTGAGATCCTGAAGATTTGGATTGTTTTTTATCCATACCTACTAACGGAGAAAGATCTCTCTTACCGTAAACCTCACCTTTCATGATCCACACTTTGATTCCCATTCTACCATAAGTAGTATGTGCCTCTGTAAGTGCATAATCAATATCAGCTCTGAAAGTTGATAGAGGAACTCTACCTTCTTTGAACATTTCTGAACGTGCCATTTCAGCACCATTCAAACGACCCGATATTAATATCTTGATACCTTCTGCATTCATACGCATAGCGGCAGCAATAGCCATTTTGATAGCTCTTCTGTAAGAGATTCTGCTTTCAATTTGGCGCGCAATGCTAGCACCTACTAGGTGAGCATCTAATTCTGGTCGTTTAATCTCAAAGATGTTGATTTGAACCTCTTTGTCAGTAATTTTCTTAAGTTCTTCTTTTAACTTGTCTACCTCTTGACCACCTTTACCGATAATGATACCGGGACGGGCAGTAGTGATAGTAACGGTTACAAGTTTAAGCGTTCTCTCGATTATTACTTTTGATACACTAGCTTTCGCTAAACGAGCATAGATATACTTTCTGATTTTATGGTCTTCGGCAAGTTTATCACCGTAGTCATTTCCACCATACCAGTTTGAGTCCCATCCTCTGATGATTCCAAGGCGATTTCCTATTGGATTTGTCTTTTGTCCCATACTGTTTATTGATTACTTTGTGTATTATTATTAATAGCTCCAAGCACGATTGTTACGTGGTTAGAACGTTTTCTTATTCTATGAGCACGACCTTGTGGTGCTGGTCTGAGTCTTTTTAGCATTGTTCCGCCATCTACTCTTATCTCTTTTACAAAAAGACCTGCTTCTTCAAGATTTTCCTCGCTATTTTTTTGTTGCCAGTTGTTTATTGCTGATAACAAAAGTTTTTCTAATTTACGAGAAGCTTCTTTACTATTGAATTTTAATATATTAAGAGCCAATTCTACCTTTTTACCTCTTACCAAATCTGCAACTATGCGCATTTTTCGGGGCGAAGTTGGGCAGTTATTAAGCTTGGCAAATGCTATATGCCTGTTAGCTTCTTTTATCTGCTCTGCTCTTTCTCTTTTACGAACTCCCATAGCTTCTTATTATTTTTTACCTTTATTTTTAGCACCAGCATGACCTCTAAACGAGCGTGTTGGTGAAAATTCTCCTAGTTTATGACCTACCATATTCTCTGTAACGTAAACAGGAACGAACTGGCGTCCGTTGTGCACTGCAATAGTTTGCCCAACAAAATCAGGAGTAATCATAGAAGCTCTCGACCATGTTTTAACAACTGCTTTATTACCCTTCTCTACGTTTTCTTGAACTTTTTTCTCTAATTTATAGTGAACGTAAGGTCCTTTTTTTAATGAACGTGCCATATCTTACTTATTATTTTTTTCTACGTTCTATAATATACTTATTACTCGGGTTAACTTTAGAACGAGTTCTGTAACCTTTTGCCGGAAGTCCTTTTCTTGAGCGTGGGTGACCTCCTGAAGAACGTCCTTCACCACCACCCATTGGGTGATCTACCGGGTTCATTGCTACTGGTCTTGTTCTTGGTCTTCTACCTAACCATCTTGATCTACCTGCTTTACCAGATACAATCAACTGGTGGTCTGAGTTGGAAACTGTACCAATAGTAGCCATACACGTTAAAAGGATTAACCTTGTCTCGCCCGATGGCATTTTTATTGTTGCATATTTTCCATCTCTTGCCATTAACTGAGCAAAAGTACCAGCACTACGCGCTATAACAGCACCTTGACCTGGACGTAACTCAATACAAGATATTACAGTTCCCAGAGGAATTTTACTTAAAGGCAATGCATTTCCAATTTCTGGCGATGCATCTTCTCCTGAAACTACAGTTTGACCTACTTGAAGCCCATTTTGAGCAATCATGTAAGCCTTCTGTCCGTCAGCATACTCCAATAATGAAATGAATGCTGAACGGTTCGGATCGTATTCAATTGTTTTAACTGTAGCTGTAACACCTGGTTTAGCTCTTTTAAAATCAATTATACGATATCTTTGCTTGTGACCACCGCCTTTATAACGCATGGTCATTTTTCCTTGACTATTTCTACCTCCTGAGTTTTTTTTCGGCGCGATTAATGAACGCTCCGGCTTATCAGTTGTAATAGTGTCAAAGCTATTAACAACTCTAAAACGCTGACCCGGGGTAATAGGTTTTAATTTTCTTACTGACATTTTATCTTAGATATTGTTGTAAAAATCTATTGTTTCTCCTTCTTGTACTTGTACAATTGCTTTTTTATAAGCATTTGTCTTTCCTGATATTAAACCACTCTTAGTGTATTTAACCGATCTATCAGCTCTGTAATTCATCGTGTTAACACCTACTACAGAAACCCCATAAGCAGCCTCAACAGCATTTTTTATCTGGATTTTGTTAGCTCTCTTGTCAACAACAAAACCAAAGCGGTTAAAAATCTCTCCGTCCTTAGTTATTTTTTCAGTGATGATAGGCTTAATTATAATGCTCATAATGCTATTATTTGCTTAAATTTTCTACAATCCCTTCTAACGAACTCTCTGCAAGAACTAAACTATTTGTATAAACAATTCCATAAGTGTTTAATTCTGAAGCAGTTATAACGCTAGAGTTTTTTAAATTGCGTGACGACAAATATACATTTTTATTTGTATCGCCCAACACAAATAAAGATTTTTTATTATCTAACCCTAAAGCTTTCAAAACATTAATGAAATTTTTAGTGTTTGGCGCATCAAAATTAAAATCTTCAACCACTACTAAATTAGCTTCTTTTGCTTTTAACGTTAATGCTGTTTTTCTTGCTAAACGCTTAAGGTTTTTATTAAGTTTAAAAGAATAGCTTCTTGGTCTTGGACCGAAAACTCTTCCTCCACCCTTAAATAAAGGGTTTTTAATACTACCTGCACGAGCTGTACCTGTTCCTTTTTGCTTTTTTATCTTACGTGTACTACCTGTTATCTCAGCTCTTTCTTTGGCTTTGTGAGTACCCTGTCTTTGGTTAGCAAGATATTGTTTAACATCAAGGTAAACAGCATGTTTATTAGGCTCGATTGCGAATACTGAATCAGAAAGGGTTACCGTTCTGCCAGTTTCTTTTCCGTTGATATCTAATACTTTTACTTCCATTACTTCTGAATGATTACATACGAGTTTTTATGTCCTGGAACAGCACCTTTAACAACAAGAAGGTTCTTATCTGCCACAACTTTTAAAACTGCAAGGTTTTGTACTGTTACATTTTCTCCACCCATTCTTCCTGCCATACGCATACCTTTAAATACCCTTGATGGATATGATGATGCACCAACAGAACCTGGAGCTCTTAATCGGTTATGCTGACCGTGTGTTGCTTGACCTACACCGCCAAAGCCGTGACGTTTTACAACACCTTGGAAACCTTTACCTTTTGATACTCCTTGTACATCTACAAATTCGCCCTCGCTGAACAAATCTACAGTTAGAACATCTCCTAAGTTATGTTCTTCTTCAAATTCCTTGAATTCAACGACTTTTCTTTTACCAGAAGTACCTGCTTTTTTAAAGTGACCTTCGGCCGCTTTTGTTACGTGTTTTTCTGATTTGTCATCGAAACCAAGTTGCAACGCATTATACCCGTCAACCTCATTGGTTCTGACTTGGGTAACGACACATGGACCTGCTTCGATTACTGTACAAGGAATGTTTTTCCCGTTTTCGTCGAAAATGCTAGTCATGCCGATTTTTCTTCCAATTAACCCAGACATATTAAACTAATTATTAATTACTATTTATTAAATTTTAATTTGGTAATACGATATAAGAATTGAGTACCGAGATAATACTCAGTACTCAACCTTTATAAACTCAATTACTTTGTAATTATACCTTTATCTCTACTTCTACTCCACTAGGAAGCTCTAATTTCATTAAAGCATCAATAGTTTTTGAAGATGAGCTATAGATATCTAAAAGCCTTTTGTAAGAACTAACTTCAAATTGCTCTCTTGATTTTTTGTTTACGTGCGGAGAACGCAGTACTGTAAAAATCTTTTTGTTAGTAGGTAGTGGTATAGGTCCTGTAACTACAGCTCCTGTACTTTTTACCGTTTTTACAATCTTCTCTGCAGACTTGTCTACAAGGCTATGATCGTATGATTTTAATTTTATTCTGATTTTTTGACTCATTTTCTTTAAATTAAGCGGTTCCTTTTGCTTTCTTGATTACCTCTTCTGCAATGTTAGAAGGTGTTTCAGCATAGTGAGAGAATTCCATTGTAGATGTTGCTCTACCTGAAGATAATGTTCTTAGGGTAGTTACATAACCAAACATCTCCGAAAGTGGAACGTCTGCTTTTACTACTTTAGATCCAGCTCTGTCATCCATACTGTTTATCTGACCTCTTCTTCTGTTAAGGTCACCAACAATATCACCCATATTTTCCTCAGGCGTTAATACCTCTAGTTTCATAATAGGTTCAAGGATAACAGCCCCTGCAGCTTTTGCAGATTCTTTATAACCCATTTTTGCAGCTAGCTCAAACGATAGTGCATCCGAATCTACAGGGTGGAAAGAACCATCCTTTAGCGTTACTTTTAAGCTATCAACTTCATAACCTGCAAGAGGTCCTGCTTTCATAGCTTCTTTAAATCCTTTTTCTACAGATGGTATGTATTCTTTAGGAACGTTACCACCTTTAACCTCATTTACAAACTGAAGTCCTACAGGAACTTTTCCGTCCACCTCGTCAGCAGGCTCAATTGTGAAAACGATATCTGCAAATTTACCACGTCCACCAGATTGTTTTTTATAAACTTCTCTGTGATTAGCAGATTTGGTAACAGTTTCTTTATACTCCACTTGTGGCTCACCTTGGTTTACCTCTACCTTAAACTCCCTCTTCATACGATCTACAAGGATATCTAAGTGAAGCTCACCCATTCCTGATATAATTGTTTGTCCTGAAGCATGGTCGGTTCTTACTGTAAATGTTGGATCTTCTTCAGCAAGTTTAGCCAAAGCCATACCCATTTTATCTACATCAGCCTTAGTTTTAGGCTCAATAGCGATACCAATTACTGGATCAGGGAAGTCCATACTTTCAAGTACTATAGGATGTTTTTCATCACATAGTGTATCCCCTGTTTTAATATCTTTAAATCCTACAGCAGCTCCAATATCTCCAGCCTCTATATATTCAATTGCATTTTGCTTGTTAGCGTGCATTTGATAAATACGAGAGATACGTTCTTTATTACCAGAGCGTGTATTGAATACGTACGAACCAGCATCAAGACGACCTGAATATGCTCTAAAGAATGCTAAACGACCAACAAATGGGTCGGTAGCAATTTTAAACGCAAGTGCCGAGAATGGCTCTTTTACAGATGGCTTACGTAAAACAGGCTCTTCTGTATCAGGATCTGTACCTTCAATCGCTTCTTTATCTAAAGGAGAAGGAAGGAATTTACAAACAGAGTCTAGCATAAACTGAACTCCTTTGTTTTTAAATGAAGAACCACATAACATTGGTATGATAGCCATATCAATTGTAGCACTTCTAAGCGCATTATTTATTTCTTCTTCTGTTATAGAGTCTTCATCCTCCATAAACTTCTCAAGAAGATTTTCGTCATAAGCCGCAACCTCTTCAATAAGTTTTGCTCTTAACTCTTTTGCTTCTGCTACAAGTTCCTCAGGAATTGGCACAACATCAAATGTAGATCCGTAGTTGTCATCATGCCATACAATAGCCTGATTTTTTATAAGATCAACTACACCTGTAAAGTCAGCTTCATCACCAATTGGCAATACAATTGGCACAGCGTTGGACTTCAACATATCTTTAACCTGCTTACATACTGCAAGGAAGTTAGATCCCTGACGGTCCATTTTGTTTACAAACCCTAAACGTGGTACTTTATAGTTATCAGCAAGTCTCCAGTTCGTTTCAGATTGTGGCTCAACACCATCAACAGCACTAAAAAGGAATACAAGACCATCTAATACTCTCAACGAACGGTTTACCTCAACAGTAAAGTCAACGTGTCCAGGAGTATCAATAATATTAAAGTGGTAAGGTTTAGACTCTGGTAATGCTTTACCTTGCTCTGTAGGAAAGTTCCAGGTACAAGTAGTAGCTGCCGAGGTAATTGTAATACCTCTTTCCTGCTCTTGCTCCATCCAGTCCATAGTAGCAGCACCGTCGTGCACCTCACCTATTTTGTGAGACATTCCAGTATAAAAAAGGATACGCTCTGTTGTTGTTGTTTTACCAGCATCAATGTGAGCCGCAATCCCTATGTTTCTAGTAAATTTTAAATCTCTTGCCATTGTTATTTTTTCTTTATGAATTAAAATCTAAAGTGAGAGAATGCTTTATTAGCCTCTGCCATTTTATGAGTATCCATTCTCTTTTTAACAGCAGCACCTTCTTCTTTAGCAGCAGCTAAAACCTCAGAAGCTAACCTTTGAGCCATCGATTTCTCATTCCTTTTCCTTGCATAAAGTATTAACCATTTCATCGCCATAGATATTTTTCTATCTGGACGTATTTGCATTGGTATCTGAAAAGTAGCACCACCTACTCTACGGCTTCTTACCTCTACATGAGGCATAACATTTGTTAGAGCATCTTTCCACAACTCTAATGCTGTTTTTTCTTCGTCCTGCTTTTTAGCTTCCACGATGTCTATTGCATCATAAAACACTTTAAAAGCAGTAGATTTTTTACCGTCCCACATTAAGTTATTTACAAAACGTGTTACCAGTTGGTCGTTAAACCTTGGATCCGGTAAAAGAGGTCTTTTTTTGGCCTGTCTTTTTCTCATGTCTTCTCTTTAAAACTCTTTAAAAATTTACTTTTTGTCTTTAGGACGTTTAGCACCATATTTAGATCTTCTCTGTAACCTTCCGCTAACACCGGCAGTATCCAGAGCACCACGAACAATGTGGTATCTAACACCTGGTAAATCTTTAACCCTTCCACCCCTAACTAATACTATCGAGTGCTCCTGTAGGTTATGTCCTTCTCCAGGTATGTATGCATTTACTTCGTTACCATTCGTTAAACGAACCCTTGCAACTTTACGCATTGCAGAGTTTGGTTTCTTTGGCGTAGTAGTGTAAACACGTGTACAAACCCCTCTTCTTTGAGGACAAGAATCTAAAGCAGCCGATTTACTCTTCTTAGTTATCTGGGTTCTCCCTTTTCTTACTAATTGTTGAATTGTAGGCATAATTATTATTAAAAATTTCTTATAATTAAAAAATCCCGCTTTTTTCGGGGTTGCAAATGTAGGAATTATAATTAATAAAACAAATCATAATTCATTAATTTTCAAACACCTCTGCAACATAAAATACCCTTTATATTTTTTCAGGTTTTTTTACGTTATTTTTACCGACAACTGTTTTTTACATTGAAGAATTTCTCCCTCATATTTATACTATTTATAACCTGCTTTTCGATAAAAGGACAAAACCTTTACCTCGAAGTTGAAGGTGCTAGCGTTGCCGAAACAAAAGTTATCGACTCGATTTCGTACAGTAAGGTTCACGAAAATGCTAAATCGGTGAGTAACGAAGCTGCACGCCTATCCGAAACCTTAATGCAAATCGGGTATTTAGAGAATCGAGAAATGAATCGTGCAAAGGTAAACGACTCTGTTTTTAAATACACCTTTTTTGTAGGAAACAGAACAAGTACTATACATATATATACAAGCAAACTTTCAGCCTTTCATAAACAACTTTTAAATATAGATAATGACACTATTGTGATGCCTATATTGGAAACTGAAAGGTTTATGAAAAATAGCATTAGTGTACTGGAAAAAAAAGGGTATTCGTTAAGTAACCTACAACTTACCAACCAAGAAGTAACTAATGGAGTACTTACTGCTTATTTAAATGTTACAATAGCTAAAAAGCGAACGCTTGATGCATTGATAGTAGAAGGCTATAAAAAATTTCCCGAAGGGATACGCCGAAACATTTTACGAAAGTACAGAGGCAAGACATTTAATAAAGAAAATTTGGAGCGGGTATATAACGATTTTAATGCCATACGGTTTATAAACCAACTGCGCTACCCCGAAATACTGTTTAAAGAAGACACTACTAAAGTATATGTGTATCTTGAAAAAGCCAAGCCTAATACGTTTGATGGTTTTATAGGTTTCGCCAACGATGAAGACGAAGGCAAGGTACGTTTTAATGGCTACCTGGATTTACTCCTTAATAATGTATTAAACTCTGGCGAGAAGTTTAACCTGTACTGGAAAAACAATGGCGAGGAGCAAACTACCTTTAATGCAGCGTTGGAGTTGCCTTATATATTTAAAAGCCCCATTGGGGTAAAAGCCAGCTTAAACATTTTTAAGCAGGACAGTACTTTCCAGACTACTGTTACCGACCTTAATGTGGGGTATTATTTTAGTTATAACTCGCGGGTGTATTTGGGGCGCAAACAAACCGAATCAGTCGATATTCAGAATATAGACAATAGTACACTTAGTGATTATTCGAGTACCTTCTGGACGTCTACTTATGAGTATACCAATTACAATTTTGGTGATTTTTTGTTTCCCGAAAAAACAACTGTTTTCTTAAAAGCAGGTTTTGGTACACGAGAAACCAAAACAACCGATACCGACCAATATTTTATAGAAGCTGATGTTTCGCAAAACATTTACTTAAACAAACGAAACATTATAAACCTAAAAAATGAAACATTCTACTTAAAGAGTAACTCCTATATTATTAATGAGCTTTTTCGCTTTGGAGGCATTAATTCCATACGTGGATTTAACGAAAATAGTTTACAGGCAAGTTTGTATACGGCACTTATGGCAGAGTATCGTTATGTACTATCGCCTAACCTATATATATACTCTATTACCGACTATGGTTATTTTCAAGATAAAACAGCCGAACTAAACGATAATTTACTAGGGCTTGGTTTTGGTTTTGGGTTACTTACCAAAAACGGTGTGTTTAATATTGTATATGCCAACGGCAGTACAAAAGGCAATAGTATTAAACTAGCCAACTCCATAGTACACCTAAGTTTTAAAACCCAATTTTAGCACATAGCATATAGTTACTGTTTGCACTAAGCAAATTACTATATTTGCGCTATGGAAAAAGAGCACCAAATATTCGGGATACGCGCCATTATAGAAGCTATACAGGCAGGCAAAGAAATAGATAAAGTTTTTGTACAGAAAGAAGCACAGGGCGAATTGATGCGCGACCTTATGAAGGTACTAAAACGCAACAGCATTAACTTTAGCTATGTACCTGTAGAGAAACTAAACCGCCTTACACCAAATAACCACCAAGGTGCTGTGGCAACCATTGCTCCTGTATCGTTTCATGACCTTGAAACATTGGTAGAGCAAGTGTTAGAAAGCGGTAAAACCCCTTTATTTTTAGTGCTCGACCAAATATCGGATGCGCGTAACTTTGGTGCCATTATTCGTACAGCAGAGTGTACAGGTGTAGATGGTATTATTGTCCAGAAACAAGGCTCGGCACCTGTAAATGGCGATACCGTAAAAACATCGGCTGGTGCTGTATTTAATGTGCCCATCTGTAAGGTAGAACATATTAAGGATGCTATATTCCATTTTCAGGGCTCAGGTATTAAAACCGTTGCTGCTACCGAAAAAACAGACGATACTATTTATGATATTAATTTTAACGAACCTTTAGCCATAATAATGGGTTCGGAAGACAGGGGCGTTAATCCATCAGTACTTAAAATAGTAGATAATAAAGCAAAGCTACCCATGTTTGGTAGTATTTCATCGTTAAATGTATCGGTAGCTTGCGGTGCATTTTTGTACGAAACGGTACGACAAAGAAGATAAAAATAGGAAAGTTCAGGTTTTAAAAAGATTGAATTATACTCTAGCTATAATTCATCATTAGTATCTTGCTCTTCTTCTACATCATCGTTTTTAGTATACGTATATACAACAGTTATACGTGGCATAGTAGCAGATGTAGGTTCTTGCAAATCTACCTCCTCTGGTGCTGGTTTTGGTGGGTTTACAAAGTTCCCGTTTTCATCAAACCGTTTCATAAATGGGTCATCTTCAGGGTTAAAATCAGGTTTTTGCCAATCATAGGTTATCGGTTTTTGGTAATCGGGAGCATCATACCATCGAGAGAAAATTAAACCTGTAATTAAACCTGCCAAATGCCCTTCCCACGATATACCTTTTTCTACATCAGGAAAAACATACCATATCATTCCGCCATATAGCATGATTATGGTTAACGATAAAGCCACCAAACGGTAATACCCTGTTTGTATACCTTTAAAAAACATAAAACTTACCAATACATATATAAGTCCGCTCGCCCCAATGTGGTACGCATCCCTAGCAATAATCCATGTAATAGTACCCGATAACAAAATACCGTACCCCATAACCTGCAACGCATGTTTACGATAAAAATAGCGTAATGCAGCAACGAGTACTAGTAAAGCTATGGAGTTATTATACAGATGTTCCAAACCACCGTGTAAAAAAGGACTAAAAATAATGCCTCGTAATCCTTTTAAAGTTCGAGGGTATACGCCATAATGGCTAAGGTCAATAGGAACTCTTATTTCTATCCAATACACTACCCATAATGCCAACACAAAATAGAGTGGCCAAGCAAATACTGATGTGGAGAATTTAAAGCGATTATCGTTCACGGCATGTAAAGTTATATTGAATATGGTATTGGTTAGTCAAGAATTTAACCACTTTTTATATCGTGCAATTTTGTCATAATGTGTAATTTTACGGTATGGAAGCACCTTTAGCAGAACGCATACGCCCACAAAACTTATCTGAATACATCAGTCAGCAGCATTTGGTAGGACCACAAGGCTCGTTAACCCATCAAATTGCAAAAGGCATAATACCATCGTTACTCCTTTGGGGACCTCCAGGAACGGGTAAAACCACCCTAGCCCAAATTATGGCGGAAGAGTCCAAACGCCCCTTTTATGTGCTGAGTGCTATTAACTCGGGTGTAAAAGAGGTACGCGAAGTAATTGAAAAAGCGAAACAAAGCGGTGGGCTTTTTACGGCTAAAAATCCTATTTTGTTTATTGATGAGATACACCGTTTTAGCAAATCGCAACAAGACTCTTTACTAGCAGCCGTTGAAAAAGGATGGGTTACACTTATTGGGGCTACTACCGAAAACCCGAGTTTTGAGGTAATACCCGCCCTATTGTCAAGATGTCAGGTATACGTACTAAATCCGTTTTCACGAGAAGATTTAGAGGCATTACTGCATCGGGCTATGGAAAAAGATGAAGTACTGCAACAAAAAAACATCACGCTAAAGGAAACCGAAGCCCTCTTACGATTATCGGGTGGCGATGGCAGAAAGTTACTTAACGTTTTTGAACTTGTAATTAATGCTACGGATGGCGATACGATTGAAATTACTAATGATAAAGTAATGCAGCTTGCGCAGAAGCATACGGTACTTTATGATAAAACAGGCGAACAACATTACGATATCGTATCGGCATTTATAAAATCGATGCGAGGCAGTGACCCTAATGGAGCTGTATATTGGTTAGCTCGTATGATTGAAGGTGGCGAAGATTTAAAGTTTATAGCCCGACGCATGCTTATATTGGCAAGTGAGGATATTGGGAATGCTAACCCAACGGCATTAATTATGGCGAACAATACTTTTCAAGCGGTATCGACTATTGGTTATCCAGAATCGCGGATTATTTTGAGCCAATGTGCGGTATACTTAGCAACATCGCCAAAAAGCAACGCCACCTATATGGCAATTGGTAAAGCGCAGCAACTGGTAAAACAAACTGGCGATTTGCCTATACCACTACACTTACGCAATGCGCCTACTAAATTAATGAAGGAATTGGGATATGGTGATGAGTACAAATACGCACATGATTACACCAATAATTTTGCTGAACAGGAATTTTTGCCTGACGAAATAGCCAACACAAAATTGTATGACCCTGGAAGTAATAGTAGGGAAAACAGTACCCGTGACTTTTTAAAAAACAGGTGGAAAGGTAAATATGGATATTAGTACCCCCCCCTTAACTTTTAAAGCTTAATATCTAGTTTTTCGCTAATTAGTTTTTCGTTTTCGTAAAACTCAAAAAACCAACTGCCCCCCTTTTTAAATACTACCCCGCTTCTATCACCCATAACTCCTATGTAAACATCGGGTTGCGATGTATTATATATTTTTAAAACTACTTTAGGCGTACTATCTACCAACTGATAACCGTTACGTATGGGCTGCCCGTATAGGGTTAAATTACCGTTACTATCCACAGCATTTTCAGGTTCAGCCGTTTTTGCAGTCTCTTTTGTAGGTTGAGCAACATTTTTAGCATTAGACCCGTTGTATTCGTAAACAAGCGCATCCAAAGAATACGATGCTTTGCGCAGGGCTTCGTAGTAACCGCGTTGAATATCTTTTTCCTTACTAATTCCTTTTTCAGAGATAAATACCTCTCTATCCCAGCAATCTTTAATCCTGATGCTTACCGCTGTGGTAAGCATACCCGAATCGTCTACTAACTCCGCATACAATGCTTTACATTTATCAAAGTATAACTCATCAGGTAATTTGTCTTCAGGATAAAAGGTAACAAATCCTTTTTTATCGAAAATACCTTTAAGGAGTTGATTTAAGTTATACTGACCCGCTTTTTTCTGAAAATCAAATTTTTTGGGTACAATTAAATACTGGTAATCACTTATATTTTGTGAGAAAGCCGATGTTGTAATTAAGATAAGGAATAAGGATATAAATTTTCTCATAGTGTGCTATAGTATGTTTTTAAGATCGAGCAAGTGGTTTACTTGCTTAATATTGGTGGGGGTTTCGTTATTAAATTCATTAAAGTAAATAGCATCCAAGCCAAAATCGAGTGCGCCTTGTATGTCGGCTTCAATGCTATCGCCTATCATAATACTGGTTTGTTTTTGGGCATTGGCAAGTTTAAGGGCAAATTCGAAAATACAACGGTGTGGTTTTTTACACCCTGCCAACTCAGAGTTGGTTACTGTTTTAAAGTAATGCTGAATATTTGAGTTTTTCAATTTGGTGTCCTGCACTTCTTGGAAACCATTGGTAATAATGTGCAAATCGTATTTTGGTGCTAAATACTCTAACACCTCAATAGCTCCATCATATAAATGGTTATTTAAAGGCAAGTGCTTAATATAGTCTTGCGATAAGGTATTTATCATCGCATCTTCTACAGTATACTCTAAAATATCAAATACCTCTTTTAATCTGTTGTATCGTAGTTCCTGCTGGTTAATATTACCGTCACGATACAGTTTCCAGTACCGTAAATTAATGGGTACGTATTGTGTTACAAAATCGGGTACATTAACTGGAATATTGTGCTTTTGTAAAATGGTATCGAAAGCCAATGCCGAGTTTTTTTCGAAATCCCATAAGGTATGATCTAAGTCAAAAAAAATAGTTTCTTTATTTACTATTCGCATTATTTACCTTTTACAATAATAGCATTTTCTATATGGTATATCCAATCGTCTACATCCGAATCGTTATAACGGAAAGTTCCTTTTAAGGTTACATATTGGTCGGTTTTTAGCCGAACTGATGCATCTTTAAACTTAATACCCATAATGGTTTCTGGTCCTGCCTGTCCGCAAAAAAAGCAAGCAGCAAATACATTTTTACTAAGCGCATAATTTTTATTATCGATAGGGATAATAAAGCCGCTCATTACAATTTCTTTTTTATTTTTTGTTTTTAATGTACTGTTTATTTTTGGGTACATTACCCCTTCTGGGTACTCTTTACTTGGCTTTTTTTCGTATTGTATACGCCCCAATAGTTTCCAACTTAACGTATCGGCAAAAACTGAAGGGGTTGAATTTATGATACTATACGAATGCCCCGCACTGGTACTTTGTGGTGTACTTAATGCCGTAAGGAAAAAACCTGATAGTATAAGTGTTGTTATTATAAAAAATGTTTTACGCATTTGCGAGTGTTTTTGATATGTTTAAACTGTATGCTTTTACGGCTGGTATAACGGCTGCAATAACACCTACTGCAATAGTAAGCAGAAATAAATAGCCTTCCTTATCCCAAACAAATTCCATGGGGTTGAAAGTCATTTTAAACTCTTCTTCCGATGAGCCCGAAATTAGCATTAATGCTATTCTTCCAACAATCGTTCCAAATAAAAAGCCCGTAATACACAAAAGTAAACTTTCTATAAGTACTAGTGCTAGTAATTGGAAACGGCTTGCTCCGTTAACGCGTAATAAAGCAAATTCGTATTTTCTTTCTTTTAACGTGTTGTACAGTGCTATAAAAATACTAATACCTGAGATGAGCATGATACCGTAGGCTAGGTATTGTAAGGCTTGTAAGCCAATACCAAATAATGAGAATAATCGGTTAATTTCTAACCCTGGCGATGCTGCTTGCATTTTGGTATTCATGGGTATCATACGTTGCCACGAGAAAATTGCCATTTTATTTTTCATTTTTACGAGCACAGCAGTTATTTCTTTCCCCTCTTCGCTTATTGGTTTGTCGTGGTCATGTGCATCATGACTATGCCCTTCATGATCGTGATCGTCGTGGTTGTGTGTATCGTGCAAAGCTGCTACTTGGGTATCATCATGGTCGTGATTATCCCCTTTATGGTTATCCTCGTCGTGATTGTGATTATGTGCTTCATCATGATTGTGTGCATCATGATCATGCTCTTCATGGTCGCCATGGTCGTGTCCTTCATGATCGTGATCGTGCATTGCCCAAACACTTTGTACATTACACAATATTAAATTATCGGCAACTTTACCTGTTTCGGTAGCAATACCTACTACTACATAGGCTTGGTCGTCGTGCACTTCGCCCTCTTCGCTATCGCCATGCGAACCAAAAAAAGTATCGCCCAATTTTAATTGCATTTTTTTGGCTACTTCGCTCCCTACTACTACCTCAAAATTTTTATCGAAAACTTTACCTTGCGCTATTTCAGCGTTGTATTTCTTTAAATATTCAGGTGTAGTACCTACTATACGGAAACCTTTATAATTATCGCCAAATGCTAATGGTATAGCGGTTTCTACAAACGGATGGTTCATCCATTGTTTTGCCTCTGTATAACTAATATTTCCTGTGGGCGCATCTACCTGATATACGGACGATAGTATTAATTGCAGTGGGCTACCTTGTGCGCCAATAACTAAATCAATACCATCTATATTACTATTAAATTTCTTCTCAAACTGCTCTTGTAACAGTATTAGTAGTGTAATAATAGCTACACTAGCCGTTAGTAGTATAATACTAAGCAATGTATTAAGGGGCTTAAACCAAATGTTTTTCCAAGCTATTTTTGTAATCATAGTAATGTTATTTGGTTCGAAAAACGATCTTTCAACCTCTGGTCGTGCGTTACAATAATAAGTGCGGCCCCATACTGTTTTGCCAAGCCCGAAAGCATATTGGCTACGATAAACGCATTTTCGTCATCAAGACTCGACGTAGGCTCATCTGCCAAAAGCAATTTGGGTTCGTTTATAATAGCGCGTGCTATAGATACCCGTTGTTGCTGCCCTATACTTAATTGTGAGGGTAACTTTTGTATTTGGTCTTCTAAGCCGAGTTGGGTTAGTAATTGTTGTGCTTTTTGAGTGGCTTGTTTACCTGTTGCCAACCACGATGCCAAAACAACATTTTCTAAAACACTTAGCGATTCTACGAAATACGATTGCTGCAATACCAACCCGATATTCTTACCTCGAAAATGGTCTAGCTTTTTATCTGAAAGTTTTGCTATATTAACATCTTCAATATGTATATCGCCCGATTTTGGTTTTATTAAACCGCCCAATAAATGTAGTAACGTAGTTTTACCTTTACCGGACCCTCCTGTTATAAGGAGTGTTTCGCCACGTTGTATTGCTACATCGGGAAACGTAAAATTGGTGCCTTTTCCGTAAGAAAAATGAATGCTTTTTGTACTTATCATGCAGTAACCATTTATGTGCTTGGCAAGTTACTTAAAAACTGGGTATTATAAAATACGGTAAAATCACAATTGTTGTTAAATTACATAGCTATTGGTTAGGTTACGTTGTTCTTTTTTTAAGAACTGTTACTATTATCCAAAACAAAAAAGCCTCAGTTTAACTAAAATTAAACTGAGACTATATAATTATTGAAAACGATTTATAACTGGCTCAATCCTCCATCAACTTCTATTTCAACACCGTTAATGTACGATGCATCGTCCGAAACTAAGAATAAAGCTGTGGCAGCAATTTCTTCCGAAGCTCCAAACCTACCTAAAGGCACTTGAGCTGCAAAATCTTCGCCTATACTATCAAGCACATCTTGTGGCAATCCCATTTTACCATAAATAGGCGTTTCAATAGGTCCCGGGGCTATTGTATTTACGCGTATTTTTCTGGATTTAACTTCCGACCCTAGTACACGTGCAAAAGCGCTCAAGGCACCTTTGGTTGCCGAGTATACCCCAAAGCCATCAAATGCTTTTTGATTAACAATAGAGCTTGTAAATAAAATAGTACCCCCATCGTTTATATGAGGTAGTGCGGCTTTAACAGCCAATATGGGTCCTTTTACATTGGTATTAAAAACCTCATCATAATGGCTTTCTGTAATTTCATTAGTTGGCGTAGGAGGTGCTATACCCGCATTTAAAAACAGGATGTCTATTTTACCAAAATGGTTTGTTGCCTCGTTAATAAGCCTAACGTTATCTTCGGGTTTAGCAACATCTGCTAAAACGGTTATAAAATCGCCTGTTAAATCTTTGGCAACTTCATCTAATGCTTCTTGTCGTCGTCCAGAAAGCACCACTTTTGCACCTTCTTTTAAATAGAGTTTAGCTGTTGCTAAACCAATTCCGCTGTTTGCGCCTGTTATAATAGCGACTTTGTTTCTTAGTTTACTCATGATTACGCTTTTATTTTGAAACGTTCGTTTCAAATTTGATTAAAAAAAATTTAAATTAATGTTTGTATTGTTGTGTTTATAACACTTTGTAAGTCGTTTTTATTTGATATTAAAATTCCTATTGTTCTAAATCCTTGTATGGACGAAAACAAATACAAGGCATATTCCTTTGGAGTTCTGTTATCATTTACCCCCCCTTCTCGTTGCCCTTTAGCAACCAAATCTTCTAGTAGAGCCAAAAATGTTTCTTGATTCCTGTTTAAAAACTTAGTAATACACGCCTCATGATGTGCCATCTCAGATTTGCAATTTGTTAGCATACACCCCCTATCATCAGGGTCGTTAATAGTATCCTGCAAATACAAATCAAAAATAAGCTCAATAGCATTTAGGGAGTTTTCCGCTTTTTGCAATACCTCCGATATTTTTAGCATGTACCCATCTTGGTAGCTTTTTAAACATTCCATATACAAATCCAGTTTACTCCCGAACGAATTGTATAGGCTAGATCTGTTCAAACCAGTAGCATCCACCAAGTCCTGCATCGACGTAGCATTGTAACCCTTATCGTGAAATACGGCTGTAGCTTGTTTCAATACTAACTCTTTATTAAATGTTTCTACTCTCGGCATATTTAATTGAAATGAACGTTTCAAAATTATAAAATTAATGAAATGCCCGAACATAAATATATGTTAAAGTTTAATCATGACTTCTAGCATCTTTTTGATGAATAAATGTTAATTGCGGAAAAACCGCAATCGAATGACTTTTGTACTATTTATATTTGCGCCGCATTTAGTGTTGACAACCAACATGCTATTAAAAATAATTTAAAATTATAACTATTATGTTAAAAAGAATTTGGATGCCTTTTATAGCATTAGTATTTGTAGGTTGCTCTAGTGACTTAAACGAGAGTGAAACCAATACTAACCAGTCAATTTCTCTTAAAAGCAATGGACAAATGACAATTGATGATTTTGCATACAACCATTGTATTATCAGCAAAGCTATTGTGGCTGTTTGGGAGGATGAGGCTAATGCTGGACGTTTTATAAATGAGGTTGCATTACAAGAAATAGGAAATGCTAAATCTGAAATAGAATTTGAAAATATTTTAGTCAATAATAGTGTTGACAGAAGAAACGCAATAAAAATAGTTCAGTTAGCAAAAGATCAAATAACCAATTTTAATAATTTTTTAATTAGTAATCCTGACTTCAAAAACAAAGATAGAACTTCGCAAGAAAATGCAATTGTTGAAGCTATTGATAATACTTTAACTTTAAATCCTGGAAACATATTTTTATTTGGTGATACCAATGGGCCTAATATACACCCATGCGACAGGGATAAAAGAAATGGTTTAAAAGACTGTTTTGATGATGCAGCTAAAGAACTGGGAGCTGGTCTTGTGAGTTCAATACTAGGTGGTGGTGGTATAGTAGCTCTAGGAAGTGCCATATATGCAACCGTTGAAGGTGAAATTTGTAAAAAAAGAGTTATACGAGATTGGCATAACTGCCTAGATGATGCTGGTATCGCTATACACTAAATAATTTATATAATGAAACAAGAGATAATCAACAAAAAATCAATATTAGCACTTATATTGTTTATTGTGTTCTCAATTCTTTCGTCTTTCAAAGGTAAAGTCTTTTTTTTGCTTAGCTTATTAGTTATGTGCGTTATATCGACTATGTCGATAATTACGCTGATTAACTCGCGTTCAGATAAAAAAATTAATACGTTTATTTTTTATTTGGGCTTTTTGGTTATAATAATTGCTACTGCTTTTGTAATTTATCTTCTCTATAAAAAATATTTTTTGTAATTCTATTTATATAATAAAACAGGGATGGCTCATAGAACCATCCCTGTTTTATTAACATACTATGTAATTGAACCAAGAAAGATTACACTAGTTTATAAAATACCCTCATCGGCAAAACTATAGTAACCATTTTCGGTAACTATAACATGATCGAGTACCGAAATACTTAAACTTTTACCAGCTGCCTTTAACTGGCGAGTTATTTGCTTGTCAGAATCACTAGGTTGTAATTGTCCCGATGGGTGGTTATGCACCAAAATAATACTTGTTGCATTTTGCTCTAGTGCTGTTTTAAACACAATCCGAACATCAACCAATGTACCTGTAATACCTCCTTTGCTCAGTTGATTTTTGTAAATTACCTTATTGGAATTATTTAAGTAAATAATCCAAAATTCCTCGTGAGGTAATTCGCCAATTATGGGCTGCATTAGCTCGAATACGGCACGACTCGAGGTAATTTGCTTCAAGTCAATTCCAGCCTCTTCCCTGCGCCTACGCCCCAATTCCATAGCAGCAGCAATGCTTATTGCTTTTGCCTCGCCTATCCCTTTAAATTGCATTAATTGTTGTATTGATAATTTACCTAATGCGTTAAGGTTATTGTCTACACTTGCCAATATACGCTTACTAAGCTCTACAGCACTTTCGTTACGGCTGCCCGAGCCAATGAGTATGGCTATCAGTTCGGCATCACTTAACGTTGCTTTGCCTTTTTGCATTAATTTTTCACGAGGTTTGTCGTCTTCAGACCAATGTTTTATAGAAAACGGACTTGTAGTTTGTTCCATAGTAATTTTTTGAGGGTGGACTGCTAATATAAGTCTTTTTTAAAAGTAGTTATACTACGTATAAATATTCTTACGTTTTACTACAAAATCAACTTATATGAAATACCTCATACCTCTATTTTTTCTGCTACTTAGTCCAAATCAGGATACTTTTTACAGTAAACTATCTGATGCTGCACTGTTATTAACAAAAGACCATGTAATATACGATGGTAGCTATTGCAAAATACCTTACCCCAACGGTGACGTAGCCAAAAACAGAGGGGTTTGTACTGATGTTGTTATACGTGCTTACAGAAAGCTAGGTATCGATTTACAAAAGGAGGTACATGAGGATATGAAGGCTAATTTCTCGAAATATCCGAAAATATGGGGATTGAAACATACCGATACGAACATTGACCATAGACGTGTGCCGAATTTGGAAACTTTTTTTACTAGAAAAGGAACTGTTTTACCTGTAACAAAAAGAGCTAGCGATTATAAACCAGGTGATATTGTAAGTTGGCGGTTGCCTGGCGGCTTACCACATATTGGTATTGTAGTAAACAAAAAATCTACAGATGGAAAACGTTATAAATTAGTACACAACATCGGTCGCGGTCAAGAATTAGAAGATTGTATTTTCAATTATACTATTACAGGTCATTATAGGTATAAAAAACAAACATAAAATAGCTTATACAGTTTTTTAACTTACATCTTACACAATTACTAGAACCCTCTCTATAAATACTATTACTTTTAGGGTTCCACTCTTAAACAAATTGACATTTTTTAGTAAACTAGAGCATTTATTTACTTTTAATAAAATCTACAGCATTATTTAATAACAATTTAAATAAAACTGTAACACTCAATAACAAAAGCAGTCTTTATAGTAAACTTACTAAAAAATGAAACTAATAAAATTTTTAATTCTTGTTCTTTTCCCATCTCTAATTTTACTGAATTCTTGTAAACAAGAAAGTATAAAAACAGTGATTAATAAAGAAGGCTCACTTACTCAAAGTGAAATGCTTGAAGATTATGACCTTTTGAAATCTATTTACATAAATGCTAATGCAGGGTTATATAAATATCATACAAAGGCAGAAATTGATAGTGTGTTTGCCTCAAATAAAAAATTAATTACCAAAAAATTATCCTATCGTGAATTCTACACCGTTCTATGGAATGTAATAGATTATACTGGTAGTTGTCATAACACTCTGAAATATCCTGATTCTTTAGACAAAAAATTAAGTAAGCAAAAAATATATTTTCCAATACCATTAAAATATATTAATAATAAGCTTTATACAAATCTAGATTACAAAGGAATTCCTCTTGGTAGTGAAATAATTTCGGTAAACAATATGCCCGAAAATCAGTTTTCGACTCTTATCTCAAAATATGTTAGTACGGATGGTTTCAATAAAACTGGAAAATATGCAGGTATTGAAACAGATTGGCTACCATTCTACATTTACTTGACATTAGGGGCACAAAATGAATTTAAATTAAAATACAGAACGCAAAACTCAAGTAGAACTCAAGAATTAAAAATAGCAAGTGTTACATGTAAAGATTTTTATAAAAATTACAACCAGCGATTTTCAAAAACCTATGAGAATAGAAAAAATGAAGATTATACCTATAAATATCTAGACAGCATAAATACTGGGGTTTTAGAGGTAAATACTTTTGCAATGGGCGGCCCAAAATCTAAAGGACATAAAAAATATGTGAAATTTTTAGACTCAGTGTTTACAAATTTAAAGACTAATAATATTCCGAACCTTATTGTCGATATTCGTGGAAATGGTGGCGGAAACGATCCTAACGACCTGCTGCTTTATTCTTTTTTAACAAAAAGGAGCTTTAAAGAAAATACTACTGCTTTTACCTTATTTAATGAGGTTCCGAATCAAGAATATTATGTTTATGATGACATCAAAGAACTAGCTAGTGAATTGGCAGAAGAACATTCAATTCTTAAAGATGGGAAGTATTACCAAAACAGCACTTTCAATAAGACTTGGCATCCTAATAAAAATGCTTTTAACGGACGCATTATATTACTCATTGACCCATTTGTAGCTTCTGCAGGTTCATTATTTGCTAGTTTATTAAAAAGTGACCCAAACACCATAATAATAGGAGAAGAAACGCTGGGCGGATATTATGGACATACTGGACATATCCCTGTAACCTACGAACTACCAAACTCCAAGTTAGATGTAACTTTTTCAATCGTTGATTTAGAGCAAGATGTAGAACAATTATTAGATGAAAAATATGGAGATGGAGTTAAACCCGATTTCAAAGTTACCCAAACCTATCAGGATTTTCTAGACAATAAGGATACAGAATTTAATTTTGCCATTGAGAAAATAAAATTATGAGGTTTCGATAACACTAAAAAGGGGAGCTAATAGCTTCCCTTTTTTATACATAAAATAGTTTATAATAATGTTTTAACCTCATCAAAATTAAGCCCGCCATAATTACCTGAACTCATTAATAACAATGCTGTTCCTTTATCTTGTTTCTTTAAACTGAAAAGATATTCTTTAAACTCATCAGGATTTGTATAGATAATCAAATCTTCACGATTAAAAGCCTTAGCTATTTGTTCGTATGTTACTTCTTCCAGTTGTTTTATTTTAACCGCATCTGGCGAGTAAAACACTATTGCTACATCAGCACTATCCAAAGCGCCTTCGTATTCTTTTAAAAACTCAGCATTAAGGCTGCTGTACGTATGTAGTTCTAGGCAAGCCACAAGTGTTCGGTTTGGGTATTGTTCTTTTACGGCTTTAGTAGTAGCGGCAACTTTACTGGGCGAGTGTGCAAAATCTTTATAGGCAACATTAGTACCATTTTCAGCTATTTTTTCAAGGCGTTTGCTTGCTCCTTTAAAAGTTGAAATCGCTTCATAAAAATCAGCTTCATCTACACCCATATTTTGGCATATCCACTTTGCTCCTGCAAGATTGTTTAGGTTATGCGCTCCAAACACTTCTATAGGCATAGGTCCTTCTGGAGTTTCTAAGTAGGTAGTACCATTGTCCACAGTATAGTCGGGAGTTGTGTATGGTAGTTTGCGAATAGGGTTTGCAGTTGTTTCAGCTACTCTTTTTACTTCTGCATCATCTTCATTATACACTAAAATCCCACCGTTAGTTATCTGCTCCACAAATATTTCGAACTGCTCTACATAATTACTATATTTAGGGAATACATTGATATGATCCCATGCTATACCACTTATTAAAGCAATATTGGGTTGGTACAAATGAAATTTAGGGCGTCTGTCTATAGGAGAAGATAAGTACTCGTCGCCTTCAAGAACAATAAAATCGTTTTCCTCAGTAAGTCGAACCATAGTATCAAACCCCTCCAATTGGGCACCCACCATATAATCTACATCTATATTGTGGTAATGCATTACGTGGAGTATCATACTCGTAATTGTAGTTTTACCATGCGATCCGCCTATTACCACACGGGTTTTGTCTTTACATTGTTCGTATAAAAATTCGGGGTACGAGTATATTTTTAAGCCTAATTGTTGCGCCTTCAATAATTCAGTATTATCGGCTTTGGCATGCATTCCCAATATTATAGCATCAATATCATTCGTTATTTTTTCTGGAAACCACCCCATTTCGTCAGGCAACAAGCCTTTACTTTCCAGTCGTGTTCGCGATGGCTCAAATATAGCATCATCACTACCTGTTATTTTATATCCTTTTTCGTGAAGTGCCAAAGCCAAATTGTGCATTGCTGCACCACCTATAGCTATAAAATGTGTACGCATGTTTTTATTTGTTTTTTCAAAAGTAGGAAAACTATTAATGATACTGAAACTAAAAAAAACGTCCTGCAATTGCAGGACGTTTTTAATTTGAACCAATAATTATATAATTAACGTACAAGTGTCATTTCATCAACAATATGTTTTGCTCCTGCATACTTATCTATAATCCAAAGTACGTAGCGAATATCAACATTAATAGTACGTTGTAAATCCTTGTCAAAAATAACATCACCTGCCATAGCTTCAATATTACCATCAAAGGCAAGCCCTATAAGTTCTCCTTTACCGTTAAGTACTGGCGAACCTGAGTTACCTCCTGTAATATCGTTATCCGTAAGGAAGTTTACAGGCATGTGCCCTGCTTTATCAGCATACTGACCGAAGTCTTTAGCGTTATAAAGTTCTAATAATCTTTTAGGAAGGTCAAATTCTTGGTCGTTGGGCTTATATTTAGCCACTTCACCTTTCATTGTAGTATAGTAGTTTACTTCTGCATCATTTCTCTTATCAGCAGGTAACGAGCGTACTTTACCATACGTTAGTCGTAATGTACTATTAGCATCAGGATAATATTTCTCTTTCGGATTTGCTTCTCTCATTCCTTGTACTAAAAGGCGGAATGCTTTCGAATAATCTGCTTCAAGTTGTGCCTCTTCATCTGTTTTGGCTCTGTACTGCTTAATAATAGCATTAGATAGCTTGTACAATAAATCGTTGTTTAAAGCCTCAGTATCTGGATTTTCTAACCAAGCCATTACTTTTTCTTTGGTTGTAAAAATACTATTATCAAAAGCTTCACTTACATACGATGTATAATCGTAATCGTTTGCCTTACCTACTTCATCAATATAAGATTCTGTTGGGTAACCTTCTGACTTTGTAGCATACAGGTTAAGCTGTGCTGCAAGCACATCTTTTTCTAACGGTAAGTATAGTGTTTTATACGCTTCGTTAACGCCTTCTTTTATTTGTGGTAGCATAGCAGCCCTACCGTTTTCGTTAGCATTGGCATACGCTGTAAGCCCTCTGCCTAAACTGTATGGGAGTACTGCAAAAGTACTGGTACGTAACAAACCTATAAGGTAGTTATCGTGGCGTGCTTTCTCGTTAGTTTTTGCGTAATACTTATTTATGGTAGGTATAACATTACCATATCTTGCTTTGTTATTTTTCTTGTTTGCCCACTTATTAAATTTTTCTTCAGCCTCTGCCTTAGTAGCAGCTGTTTTATGTTTAGTAAGTGCATCAATCATACCCTGTCGGTTTTTCCAGTAATTGGCTACTTGGGCGTACTGTGATGCATAGTTTAAACGAACCTCGTCGCTTTCGTCCATATGCACTTTCATTTTATCCATACCTAGTTTTGACGACTCTACCCATGCTGGATAAGCGTACTTAACGTTTTGCTCAATCCCTCCCGATGGCATCCAACGGTTGGTACGTCCTGGATACCCCAATATCATAGCAAAATCGTTTTCTTGGATACCTTTCATACTTACTGGAAGGTAGTGTTTTGGCTTTAATGGCACGTTATCTTCTGAGTATTCTGCTGGGTTACCGTCTTTATCTGCATAAATACGGAACATAGAAAAATCTCCTGTGTGGCGTGGCCACTCCCAGTTATCAGTATCGCCACCAAATTTACCAATGCTTTCTGGTGGTGTACCTACTAGGCGTACATCTGTATAATCTTCGTAAACAAAATAGTAGTACTCGTTACCTTGAAAGAACGAACGCACAGAAACGGTATACCTACCATCTTCACTATTTTCTTTTTGTATGATGGCAATTTCCTGATTGATAGCTTTTTCTCTTTCTATTTCACTCATACTATCATCTACTTTACTCAATATTCTTTTAGACACGTCGTCCATCCGAACAAAAAAGCGTACGTATAATGATTTTGGCTTTAGCTCAGCTTGGCGGTTTGCTGCCCAATATCCATTTTTAAGGTAGTTTGCCTCTGGCGTAGAAAGCTCTGCAATAGCGTCGTACCCACAGTGGTGGTTGGTAAGTACCAATCCTTCTTTAGAAATTACCTCTGCAGTACAACCACCGTCGAACTGAACGATAGCATCTTTAAGACTATGGTTGTTTATGCTGTAAATTTCTTCAGCCGTAAGCTGTAAGCCCATTTTTTGCATATCTCTGTGGTTCAAACGCTCTATGAACATTAAAAACCACATTCCTTCGTCTGCCCTTACTGGCAGTACCATGATGAACATGGTTACGAATAAAACTAATTTTTTCATCAATTTGATAGAAGTTAAGGTTAATAGCTAATAAGTATAACGATTGTACAAATTGTTACAGCATACTATTAGCAATGTGTTATTTTATGTATTGCGAAGATAGGTTTTTTTGAGAATTTCGTAAAGCAATATTTAGCAAATAGCCTTATATGCGAGGGTTATTTGTTTACAAAACATAAATGTTTATTAAATATAAGCTGATAATTTTATTTTTGGTTTGTTGTTGAATAATTTTAGATAAAAATAAACTTATAAAAAACAACCTATTATGAGAACATTAAATTTTAATACTAGCGCTGGGAAACAGATTTTTGGAAATTCGAATAATTTATCTGGAGACAGTGAGAATATAAAGGCAGGTGAACTTTTGACCTATATAAAGGAACTTGGTTTAACTTACAAAAACATAAAGATAAATACCAAAGGTAGTGATGTAAAAATAGAGGGTGAGGTAGAAAAACAGTCTGATGCCGAAAAAATAGAACTGGCTGTAGGTAATGTTAAGGGTGTAGGTTCGTTAGAAAACAACATGCGTGTAACGGAAACTAAACCAAAATCTGAATTGTATACCGTAGAAAGCGGCGATACACTTTCGAAAATTGCTAAAGAATTTTATGGCGATGCCAATAAGTATAATAAAATATTTGAAGCTAACCAACCTATGCTTTCTGATCCTAATAAAATTTACCCAGGACAAACTTTACGTATCCCTACTGAGTAAATATGAATACAATTAGCACAATAAAAAAGGAGTCTAATAGACTCCTTTTTTATTGTGCTATACGTTAAGCATTTGCCACAACTTATCTTTAAGCTCCACTAGCCCTTGTTGTGCTACGGATGATATAAACATGTATGGAATGCCTTTAAAATCTACATCCAATTGCGCTTTCATTTCCGCTTTTAACTCGTCGTCCAACATATCACTTTTGGATATGGCTACTAACCTATCTTTATCTAACATTTCGGGGTTGTAACGGCGTAACTCATCCAATAATATATCGTATTCTTTTTTAATATCTTCTGCATCGGCAGGTACTAAAAATAGCAAGGTCGAGTTTCGTTCAATATGCCTCAAAAAGTAATGCCCTAATCCTTTTCCTTCGGCTGCTCCTTCTATAATCCCTGGTATATCGGCTATTACAAACGATTTGTAATCTCTATACGCTACAATACCCAAATTGGGTTTTAGGGTTGTAAACGGATAATCGGCTATTTTAGGTTTGGCTGAGGTAAGTACTGAGAGTAGGGTTGATTTGCCTGCATTTGGGAAGCCTACCAAACCAACATCGGCTAGTACTTTAAGCTCCAGAATAATATCAAGCTGCTCACCTGGTATTCCTGGTTGTGCGTAACGGGGTGTTTGGTTGGTAGAGCTTTTAAAGTGCCAGTTACCCAAGCCGCCTTTACCGCCTTTAGCTAGTATTTTTTTCTCGCCATCTTCGGTTATTTCAAAAAGTACTTCGTTGGTTTCTTTGTCCCGAACTACGGTACCTAGGGGTACTTCAATATACTTATCATCGCCATCTGCACCTGTACTACGCGCACTACCGCCATCGCCTCCGTGTCCTGCTTTTACGTGGCGTGCAAATTTTAGGTGGAATAATGTCCATAACCCTTTATTACCTACAAGGTATACGTGACCTCCACGTCCGCCGTCGCCACCATCAGGACCACCCTTGTCAATAAATTTCTCTCTGTGCAAATGCGTAGATCCCTTACCTCCTTTACCAGAGGCTACATATATTTTTACGTAATCTACAAAATTCCCTTCTGTCATTTTTTATTGTTTAGTCTTTAAAAGTACTATGCTTTGGCAATACTCCCTATTTTTATTCTTTTATGGATTTTACGCGAACTTTATCAATTTTTACACCATCCATTTTTAGTACTTGTAACTCGTATAAATTCCAAGCTAGTTTTTCACCCTCCTTAGGTATGTACGATAATTCGGTCATTATAAGTCCGCTTACCGTAGTTACCTCATATTCGCTAGTGAGTTCATCCAAATCGAAGTAGGTAAGAAAATCGTGTAATGGGTAATGTCCGTCTACTGTCCAAGTACCATCGGGATTTTGCAGTAGCTGAAGTTCGTCGTCATAAAAATCAGATGCATCGCCTACTAGGGCTTCCAATATGTCGTTAAGGGTTATTATACCCTGAAAAACGCCATATTCGTCGGTAACAAAAGCATAATGCACTTTTGTGTTTTTAAATATCTCTAGTGCTTTATATGCCGATGTATGTTCTATTAAGTACACAGGCTCTTTAGTAATTTCGCGAAGGTTAAACCCTACTTTTTCGTAGTTGGCAAAAATATCTTTTAATGATACCACACCTACAACATCGTCTAAATTATCGTCACAGACGGGATATATTGAGTGCATTTCATCGAGCATTAGCTCTTTGATACGTTCTTTATTCGAATCGAAAGTAAGATAGGTTACTAGCTTTCGGTGTGTCATCAACGAATTGACTTTTCTGTCGCCAATATGGAAAACACGCTCCATAATATCGTGTTCTATCTCCTGTACTTCTCCTCCTTCTGTACCTTCTTTTATTATGGCTTTAATTTCTTCTTCTGTTACTTTTCCATCTGCTGTAGGGCGTATGTTAAATAACTTCATTAAAAAGCCTGTTGAGGATGTTAGCAACCATATAAAAGGCGCTGTAGCTATAGATACGTATTTCATTGGTAAAGCTACTAACCTTGCTATTGCTTCGGGGTAAATAAGCCCTATACGCTTGGGCAATAACTCGCCTAACACTAACGAGAAAAAGGTTAGTATTACCAATACGGTAATTAATGCTAAGTTTTCGGCGTAGGGTTGTAATGCCTCAAAACCATTAAAAAAAGTTTCAACATCGCCCGTAACATTATCGCCACTATAAATACCTGTAAGAATGCCTATTAAGGTAATTCCTATTTGTACGGTAGATAGAAACTTGTTGGGTGAATTGGCTAAATTTAAAGCCGCAACAGCACTTGCATTTCCTTTTTTGGCCGCACTTTCTAAGCGGTTTTTTCTTGCAGAAATTAGTGCAATCTCTGACATGGAGAAAACTCCATTGAGCAGTATTAAGAATAATATTATAGCTATTTCCAATCGCTAATTTTTTAGTTAAGCTTATCTAATACCGCGCTTAGCCTTTCGGTTACTTCGGTAACAGATCCTATACCATTTACAGTATAAAATTTATCTTGCTTTTGGTAGTACCCCATTAAGGGAGCGGTTTTTTCGTTATACTCTTGGTAGCGGTTTCGTATCAGGTTTTCATCTTGGTCATCGGGTCTACCGCTTGTTTTACCACGCTCTAGTAAGCGTTGTACTAAAATTTCATCATCAGCTTCTAAAGCTACTGTACCTGTTACTTCCCATCCTTTGGTTGCCAAAAATGCATCTAGGGCTTCGGCTTGTGCAATCGTTCTTGGAAAACCATCAAATAAAAATCCTGCTGTATCGGTATTTTTCTCTACCTCATCTTGTAGCATTTTTATGGTTATCGAGTCAGGTACAAGGTCACCCCTATCAACATATACTTTTGCTTCTTTACCTAGCGCCGTATTGTTTTTAAAGTTGTAACGAAACACATCACCAGTAGAGATGTGTGTAAGGTTGTATTTTTCTTTTAAAAACGCTGCTTGTGTTCCTTTTCCTGCTCCGGGTTTCCCGAATAATACGATATTAATCATTTAGTTATGTATTGTTGTTTGTTACTTTAATTGGTAAACTTCGGGTAGGTTGCGCCCTAGTCCATCATAATCTAAGCCAAAACCTACTATAAATTTGTTTGGTATTTTAAAACCAATATAATCTAGCTTTACATCTTTAGTATATGCTTCTGGTTTAAAAAACAGTGTTGCTATTTTTAATGCTTTTACGCGTTTTGCCTCAAGTGTTTTTTTGAGTTCCACTACAGTATTACCTGTATCTACAATATCTTCAATTATCACAACCGTTCTGCCCTCTAAATCTTGGTTAAGCCCTATCAATTCTTTTACATCATTGGTAGAGGTAGTACCTTCATACGAGGCTAATTTTATAAAGCTTACTTCGCAATCCTTTTTGTACTGTTTCATAAAATCAGAAACTACCATAAAAGCACCGTTAAGCACCCCTATAAAAACAGGTGTTTCGTTATCCATATCGTTTTGTACCTCTTGTGCCATTCGGGTTATTACGGCATAAATTTCGGTTGCGGTAATAAAAGGCACAAAATGTTTATCGTGAAGCTGTATCAATTTTCTATTGTTGGTTAGCAATAATCTGCAAATATACTAATTACAGTACAGCTCTTGGTAAACTCAGGCTTATTTTATAAAATTTAATATGACAATAATTTAACTAATAGTAACACATATTGCTTTAAAACGATTACGTGTTTTTTTACGATATTTGACTTTAGATTACAACTAAAGATTTCTGTTCGGGTTTATGAATATTACTTTATACAACAAAATAGCCTATAGTAGTGGCTGCCGTGATAGCCGCGAAGAAGTAGCCAATATGGTGTTAAACGATAAAAGTTTACTTGCTGATTTGGTACATGTTGCCCTTGATACGACCGATAAACACCACCATAGGGCGTGCTGGATATTAGAATTGGTTTGCGAAGCTAAAATAACGTGGTTAAAAGAGTACTTACCCCATTTTTGCAGCAAACTATCGTACCTGAAAAATGAAAGTGCTATACGCCCTATGGGGAAAATTTGCCTTTTTGCTGTAAAGCAAAATGATAAAAATAGTGGTTTTATTAGTGAGGAAGAGTTGCAGCAAATAACTGAAGTTTGTTTTGACTGGCTAATAACGCCTAACCGAAAAGTAGGAGCCAAATACTACGCCATACATACCCTTTATATATTGGGCAAAAACAACAATTGGATATACCCCGAATTACGCCCGATACTGGAACAAGGGTTTAACGAGCATACGGCAGCCTATAAAATAGCCGCACGGGATATACTCCGTAAAATTGATAGCGCAAATAACAAGCGTTAGTCCTCTTTTTTATCTTCATGGTCATCAAAACCAAACCTGCGTAATTGTGGGGCTGTAAAAAAGGTTATGGCCACTACACCTAATGTAAGGCAACCGCCTACTACAACGGCACGTACTGTACCCAGCCAATGTGCCATAACACCACTTTCAAAATCACCTAATTCGTTAGACGAACTTACAAACATGGTATTTACCGATGCTACACGACCCCGCATATGGTCGGGCGTTACCAATTGCAATATTGTACCCCGAATTACAACACTTATAGCATCAAACATTCCTGAAAACAATAGCATAAAAAAGGAGAGTAGAAAATTAGTAGAAATCCCGAAGACTATTATGGATAACGCAAACCCTGTAACAGCAATAAATAATTTTCTGCCTGGGTAGGTGCGTAAAGGTATAAAAGCCAATATTACCATGGTAACTATTGCTCCTATACCAGGGGCAGCACGCAAAATACCAAAGCCAACCTCATCTACGTGCAATATTTCTTTCTGGTATACGGGCAGCAATGCTACTGCACCGCCAAAAAGTACCGAAAACATATCTAGCAACTGTGCCCCGAGCAATTCGGGTGTTTTTAGTACAAACCGCAGCCCCATAGTAAGGCTTTGCAGTATGGGTTCTTTTTCTTTCTTAAGTATTGGTTTAACACTTATGGATAATAGCGGAATTAGTAATAATAACTCTAATACTACTACCGCTAGCATACCCGCCTCTATACCATCAAACGCAATAAGTATTCCTGCTGCAACAGGACCCAAAACCAAGCCCATTTGCCTAATCATGCTACTCCAACTGGTAGCATTAACATAGTCTTTTCGGGGTACTACTAAACCAAATAACGAAAATATGGATGGTCCTGTAAACGAACGAATAATACCGCCACAAAACACAAAAAAGTAAATTAAATACAAGGTATTATTCAGCCCTAAGGCTTCAAAAGCATACGGTGTGGTAAGTGCAAACAACCCCAACCCCAAGAGTACGTAGGTGATAACGCAAATAAGCACCATTTTTCTTTTCTCAACAAGGTCCACGTAATGCCCTGCAAATAACGAGAAACCAACGGCGGGTATTACTTCTGCGAGCCCTACATAACCTAAAGCTAGTTTATCTTCGGTTAACTGGTATACCCAATAAAATATAATGGTTATTTGCATGTTTAGGGCGAAAATAAGCCCAAACCGAACACTTAAAAAGGAAAGAAACTCACGAATTTTCAACGCTGGATTTTTCTCAAAAAAACCAGTTTTGGTAGTATCCTTATCGTCTTGTTTCATACCTCATTAAAATTTGCCACAAATATACAATAGTATATTACTTATGGCAGGTTTATTTTGTAAGGACATTACTATAAAAACAAAAGCTACAAAACTGCTATATACAATAGTAAAACGCATAAATATTGTTATTTAATAGCAAAATTTTATGGCTTTAAGTATCTTTGGCATTACTAACAACAACGCAACAATGAACTATTTTTCTTCAGATTTTAAACTAGGAATTTTAGGTGGCGGGCAGCTTGGTAAAATGCTGCTAACCGATACCCGAAAATTTGACATACAAACCTACGTGCTGGACCCAAGTGAGGAAGCCCCTTGTAAAATAGGTAGCAATAAATTCTTTAAGGGCGACTTAATGGATTTTGATACCGTTTATAATTTTGGGAAACAGGTTGACGTACTTACTTTTGAGATAGAGCACGTTAATGTAAGTGCATTGGCAAAACTAGAAACTGAGGGTGTTAAAGTATACCCTTCGGCAGCTACTTTAAAGTTGATACAAAATAAGGGGAGGCAAAAAGATTTTTACGTTAAAAATAATATCCCTACTGCCGACTATAAACATTTTGAAGCACTAACAAGACTTGAGGCAGCGGTAGAAGATAACGAGGTTACATTGCCTTTTGTATGGAAAAGTACACAATTTGGTTACGATGGTAACGGTGTAAGGGTAATCCGCTCAATACAAGATTTTGATGGGTTACCTAATGTAGAATGTATTGCCGAAAAAATGATTCCGTTTAAAAATGAATTGGCAGTTATAGTAACACGAACGCCGTCGGGAGAAATAAAAACCTACCCCGTAGTAGAGATGGAATTTCACCCCGAAGCCAATCAGGTAGAATATGTAATTTGTCCTGCACGTATTGATGCCACTGTAGCCGAAAAAGCAAGAGCTATTGCATTAAAAGTATCAGAAAAATTTAATCATGTTGGTTTGTTGGCTGTAGAGATGTTCCAAACCGAAGATGATGAAATATTAGTTAACGAAGTAGCCCCACGCCCACACAATAGCGGACACTACTCCATAGAGGCAAGTTATACCTCGCAGTTTGAGCAACACCTTAGAGCAATATTAAATTTACCACTAGGTAATACCGATAGTAAAGCTGCTGGCATTATGGTAAACCTTGTAGGAGCCGAAGGGCATACAGGTGATGTAGTTTACAAAAACATAGAAAAGATTCTGGGTAAAAATGGTGTAACACCACACATATACGGAAAAAAGCAAACACGACCCTTTAGAAAAATGGGACACGTAACCATTGTGAACGAAGATATTACAGAAGCCAGACGTATAGCCGAAGAAGTTAAAAACACTATTAAAGTAATTAGCAATTAGTATGAAAGTAGGAATTATAATGGGAAGCATATCGGATATGCCCGTAATGCAGGATGCCATTGATATATTAAAGGAATTAGGAATTGATACGGAGGTCGATATTGTATCGGCACACCGTACACCCGAAAAATTATACGAATACAGTAAAGAGGCACATACCAGAGGCGTATCGGTAATTATTGCAGGTGCAGGCGGCGCAGCCCACCTACCGGGTATGGTAGCATCAATGTCGCCACTACCCGTAATTGGCGTACCCGTAAAATCGAGCAATTCCATAGATGGTTGGGATAGCGTACTCTCTATACTACAAATGCCAGGGGGTGTACCTGTAGCTACTGTAGCACTTAATGGTGCTAAAAATGCAGGGATATTGGCTGCACAAATTTTAGGAAGCCACGATAAACTGGTACAAGCAAAAATTATTGCTTATAAGCAAGAACTTAAAAACAAAGTAATTGCCGCCTCAGAAGATTTAAAAAACAAACAGTAGTTTTTTGTAACTTTGATAAAAAAGGACGTGTTATGGATATTCAAGCATCGAAAATAGAAGTTGTAAAAATGATTTTAGAGCTAGAGGATAATTCTGTTTTAGAAAAAATACTTAGTCTTTTAAAATCAGAAGAAAAACTTACTTTTAAACAAAAAAAAGGACTCAATGCTGCTATAGAAGAATTTGAAAACGGACAAGGTATTTCACATGATATGGTAATGGAAGAAACGAAACAACGTTACGCCAAATATTTTGACAAATGATTATTGAATGGTCACCATTAGCAAAATCAGATTATTGGAAAAATATCGAATATTTAGAAAAAAATTGGTCTCCTAAAGAAGTTGTCTCTTTTATAAAGGAAGTAGAATATCATATAATGCTACTTCAAAACGACACTGTACATTTTACAAAAACAGGATATAAGAATGTTTTTAAAATAGTTGTTGTTAAGCAAATTTCACTCTTTTACAGAATTAATAATACAACAATAGAATTACTCCGCTTTTGGAATAATTATCAGGACTTAAACAAGTTCAAGTTAAAATAACGCTTCTAAAACACTATGAATATACTCACCCAAAAGTTTACTACAAAGCACGATACTGCTCCGTTTACTCAAATAAAAAACGACGATTTTTCACCTGCTTTTAAAGAAGGGATTGCTTCGGCTAAAGCAGAAATTGATGCTATTGTAAACGCTACGGAAACCCCAACATTTGAAAACACTATAGCAGCTATGTCCTATAGCGGTGCAATGTTAGATAGAATTTCGAATGTTTTCTTCAATCTGCATTCAGCAGAAACAAACGATGAGATACAACAAATAGCGCAAGAGGTTTCTCCGTTATTATCAGAATTTAGCAACGATATACGACTCAATGCAGCCCTTTTCGAAAAAGTAAAGGCGATTTATGATAGAAAAGAAACGCTAAACCTAACTGCTGAGCAGGAAACATTACTAGACAAGCAGTACAAAAGCTTTTCGCGCAATGGTGCTAACTTGCCCGAAGAAAAGAAAACAACATTGCGAGCATTGGATATGGAATTATCCAAATTGAGCCTTGAGTTTGGGGAGAATGTATTAGCAGAAACCAATGCTTTTCAATTGCATGTAACTGACGAGAAAGACCTTTCGGGCTTGCCCGAAGGTGCTATAGAGGGTGCACGTGAAATAGCTAAAAGCGTGGAAAAAGAGGGTTGGGTATTTACACTCGATTACCCCAGTTATATCCCTTTTATGACGTATGCTGATAACCGTGAACTTCGTAAAAAGTTGGCTTTAGCTTTTGGCTCAAAAGGTTTCCAAAAAAACAAGCATAATAATCAGGAAATCGTACTAAAAATAGTAAAACTACGCCACGAGCGTGCGCAGCTATTGGGCTATAATTCGTATGCTAATTTTGTTTTGGAAGAGCGTATGGCAGAAAGCCCTGAAAAAGTACATAGCTTTTTAAATGATTTGTTGGAGAAAGCAAAACCCGCAGCAGAGAAAGAGTTTAAACAGCTTACTGATTTTGCAAGGGATTTAGACGGAATAGACCAATTGGAAAAATGGGATGGTGCTTATTATTCCGAAAAATTAAAACAGCAATTATTTAATTTGGATGATGAGAAGTTAAAACCATACTTTCAATTGGAAAAAGTGCTTAACGGTGCTTTTACCATAGCAGGAAAATTATATGGGCTTACATTTAAGGAGGTACACGATATTGAAAAATATCATGATGATGTAACTACCTATGAGGTTAAGGACGAAAATGGGAACTTTATTGCCATTTTTTATGCTGACTTTTTCCCACGAAAAGGAAAACGTAACGGTGCTTGGATGACATCGTATAAATCGCAATACGTAAAAGATGACAAAAATGAAAGACCACATATCTCCATAGTTTGCAACTTTACGAAACCTACAGAAACTAAGCCATCGTTACTTACATTTAATGAGGTTACTACGCTGTTCCATGAGTTTGGGCACGCCCTACATGGTATGCTAGCCAATACTACCTACCCAAGCCTTTCGGGTACGAGCGTATATTGGGATTTTGTAGAGCTACCGAGCCAAATAATGGAGAACTGGTGTTACGAACCCGAAGCCTTAGCCCTGTTTGCGAACCATTATAAAACAGGCGAGATGATTCCGATGGAGTACATCCAAAAAATAAAAGAAAGTGCCAGTTTTCAGGAAGGGATGGCAACACTAAGGCAACTTAGTTTTGGGATGTTGGATATGGGATGGCATAGCAAAAATCCCAACAACATAAACGATGTTAAAGCATTTGAATTGGAACAATTTGCTAACACCCAATTATACCCCGATGTACCTGAAAATGCTATGAGTACCGCATTCAGCCATATATTTCAAGGAGGGTACGCCTCTGGGTATTATAGCTATAAATGGGCAGAGGTGCTGGATGCTGATGCTTTTGAATTATTCCGAGAAAAAGGAATTTTTGATACTGAAACTGCTACCTCATTTAAGGATAATGTTTTAAGCAAGGGCGGCACAGAACACCCCATGAAGCTATACAAACGTTTTAGGGGACAGGAACCAAAACCAGAAGCTTTACTAAAACGAGCAGGGTTACTATAATAATTTAGCCTTTATATAAAATAAAACAGGATGCTTATTTAAGCATCCTGTTTTTGATTAATCAAGTGATTTCTCTTTTTCAAAAATGAGCTCTAGCCCTCCGTCAATCAAATGTACCACTTCGGGACGTTTATTTTTAACCGCATCAAGATGAGCCATTACCTCATTCAATACATCTGTAGTATTATTTTTTTGTAATAGCTCGGCAATTTCTACCGATAGTAACCAATCGTTAGGGTGATTTTGTTTTACCTTATTAAATAGCTCTGGTAACGCTGTTGCGGATGCTTTACCATCCCGAATATCTCTAACGCTTTGGTACATTCCTTCTAACTCCTCACGTGTAGCCGATTTTTTGGGCTTTATTGTTTGGCTTGATGGAACATGCGTTATTAAATCGAAACTACTTACATCTGCTGGACCAGAAAAGGCAGAAATAACTTCTTTACCTACAGCCATATCGTAAATTCCCCATTCAGGTTGGAATAATATAGTATCGTTGTGGGTTACCGTACAATCTTTAAAACTAATAACTATTATTTTCCCTTGCAGGTTACGGGTTCCTGTTATTATAGTTCCCGATACTTTTATATTGCCTTCAAACTCCAATGTTACATGCTCGCCTTCGTAAATAGCATATGCCTGTAAATCTCTCGGGCTCATGTCTTCTATAGCAAGGTTAATTCCTTTTAGCTTTCCTACAGGGCTACCAAAACCTTCGGCATGGTAAAGTGTACCATGCCCTACCAATTCTTTCTCCCTATGCGATAATGCCGTGCCTCCCGTAGTCTGTATGTATATGGGTTTGCCGTTATCGGCAATTGCATTGCTAAAAATACCCGATACTTGTAGTCCTGTACTAAATTCTATTGTACCCAGCGCTTTAGAGGCTATTAATTTATTAATACCATCTAAGCCACCTCGGCGTAACGCCATTTTATTAGCAAACTCTTCCAATACTCCGTTAAGGTAGGCAAAACTAGGAGTTACGTATAATTGGGGTTGCGGTTTTGTAATATCAAAACTCTGGTAAGCTGCATTAATATCGTAGGGTAGTTTTTTTACATTGTCCGTCATACACCATGTACTCTCACCTATAGACGATAGTAAACCAGCACCATATATTTTAGGATCGTCAACCGTACCTATAAGTCCGTACTCTACCGTCCACCAATGTAGGTTACGAATTAAAGCCATTTCCGATAATTCGCCCATATTATTCTGTAGTTCATCAACACGCTTTTCAGCAGCTTCAATTTCTTCTTGTGGTGTACCTTCTGCTTCTTTTAATATTGAGAGTAAACGAATAGCTTCATACATTTCGTAATCTCTAGCCGATGATATGGCTTTACAGCCTATTTCTCCAAAACGACGCAAATATTCTGCATACTCAGGGTTGGCAATAATAGGTGCGTGCCCTGCGCCTTCATGTATAATATCGGGTGCAGGGGTATATTCTATATGCTCTAACTGGCGAATGTCTGAGGCTATAACCAACACATTATAGGCTTGAAATTCCATAAAGGCATTTGGCGGAATAAATCCATCTACAGCTACGGCTGCCCAGCCTATTTCTTTTAGTATTCGATTCATACCATACATACTTGGTATGTTATCTATCTCGATACCTGTTTTTTTAAGTCCTTCGAGGTACGAATTGTGTGCCACTCTGCTGAGGTAATCTACATTTTTGCGCATTACATAACGCCACACCGCTTGGTTAATAGGCGTATAATCATTATAGTCCTGTGGTTTTATAAATTGCCTTAAATGGTTGGGCAGTTTATCTAGTAGCGGGTTGGTTTCTATTGTTGCACTCATAATTACCTCGTGTTGTTGTTATATTGTAAAATTACGAAATTCTCAGGATTTGCAAATATCTAGCAACAATTATATTTTTATTTTAATTAAATACTGTTTTCGCTTAAAAATAAACAATTGTACACCTAAAAAAAGCCACAGTATATACTGTGGCTTTCCAGAAAGTAAAACAAAAAGTAATTAATGAATCTATAGCCTTACTAACTACTTACAAGTTGTTTTTAGTATGCTAAAATTCTTAAATTTTTATTTTTTAACATGCTTAGTTACTTTGCTACCACTATCTGTAATTATTTTGATAAAGTATAAGCCCGTAGGTTGATTAGTAATATTGAGAATTACATTTGTATTATTTCCTTTTGTAACAGATACTAACCTTCCTTGCACATCGTATAGCTCTATAGTATTTATAGTGGTATTAGCTGAAATAGTAACATTGCCCTCTGAAGGGTTAGGATATAACGTTACTGAGTTATCTACTTCAAAAACATCTGTACTTAGCAATGCAAATACTGTATTTGCTTCGTTTGTAATTATAGGGAAATTATAGTCGAAATAGATGTTGGCAAACTGCATCACATTGTCATCTACTTGTAATATATTATTGGTTTTTATTTTATAAACAATGTTTCCTTTTCCGCCATTAGCGGCTAAATTTATATCATCAAAGTAAAACTCCAATTTATTACCTGTTAAGCGTGTTTCAACATCGTGAGAAGCATATAAAAGTTGTAAAGTACTTAAATCAAATTGTGCTTCGTTTATTTCATTAGTTACAGTAATAAAGGTTGCGGGTGCTGTACCTGTATTCTCAAAATTGATGTTGTAATGCAGGTACTCGCCTATACTATCGGGGTGTACTGTTTCGCCTTCTAAGCAGGTAATATCATTCGGGTCATAAGAGCCAATTACTATTTGGTCAAGATTAAATGTGTTGTTTGATGGAGTTTCGTCACTTGCAATTGGTGTTATGCTTGCTGTAAATGGTAGCACGTCGTCTATATTAATAGCTGGTGTTTCCATTGGACTATTTACATTTAATGTTATGTATATAATTCTACTCTCAAAAGGTTGTAAATCGCTGTAGTTCCACGTAAGTGAGCCTGTACCTGATGTTGCTTCTGTTGGTGTAGCCTCTAAAAAATCGAGCACAATATCATCATATGTAAATGTTATAGCTCCCGATAGGGTTTGATTTCCTTTGTTATTGTAAACAATTTGATAAACAGCATCAAATCCTGGCTGCGCAGGTAGTGTAGGAACTATGGTAACTTCTACATCTGGGTGTACACCATTAGGTGTTACACAAAAGTTTTGAGTTTCTGTATTGTTGTTATCATCGGCAAAGGTTACGGTGCTTGTTGCAGGGGTTATGGTAAACCAGTCGCTATTCTCAATACTTGGGGCAAGGGTGAATATGCCTTCATTTGAGTAGAAGTTATACTCTCCGGAGTAATTACTAAAAACGGAAAATTCTTCTTCATTTTCGGTAGTAATGTCCATGCGGGTATGGTTGATAAAAGCATCATTAGCATCACATCCGTTACTGTTGCCATCAAAAGTGAAGTTTCCAGTTATCGTATTGTAATTGCCTCCTGGTGTGAAATTACAATAGGAACTAATAAAAACATTGGGGTCGTTTAAAACGGTTTCGGAAAAAAGGGTATCATTTCCTTCATCAATACATACATAAACGGGTTGAAGATTGCCATTATTAAGTATTACCGTAAAAGAATCATAAGTACTTATACCATTTTTTAAATTTAAAGTCCTGAAAGGGATAGGTATTGCCGCAACAGCTTCATCAAAACGTAAAAAAAGATTATCCAAAGCAGTACAACCACTAAGGTCGATATCACTAACAGTACCTATTCCTCCATTTAAATTTAAATTTAAATAAGTTAAGAACGGCTTATTACCAAGCAAAAAATAATCAATATAGTGAGGATTGGTTATTGATATATAACTTAAATTATTATTAGCACTCAAATCAAAATATACCGATGTACCATTCAATATTAGACTCTCCAAGCTTGGTAATTGGCTAAAATCTATATCAAAATCCATATCTGTAAAATTGATATGTGTAAGATTATTCACTCCTGAAACATTTAAAACAAGCATGCTACCACCGCCTCCTGTTAATTCATTAAAATTTATATTTTCAAGATTACTTAAACCGTTAAGATTTATACTTTCAAACGCATTACTATCACTTATTGATAACTGAGTTAGTTGGGTAAGTGCTGTTAAATCGAGGTCTGAAAGCTGATCGGCTTCATAAATTGATAGTTTGGTTAAATTTGAAAAACTTCCGATTCCCTCTAATGAAAAGACCTGATAGCTAAACAAATCAATGTTAATTTCAGCCACATTAAGTGCTTCGCTAAGTTGAATTTCATCATCATTATTTGCATCTACTGAAATTATATTTCCAGTACTATCTCTACCATTAGCAGATAAGAGATAAGTTTTAAACCCAGCATCTGGTATATTCACAATTTGGGCACTCGCAACTGCCGTTATGAACAGTAAAAGGAAAAGTAATTGTTTTTTCATAACATTATTTTTTTGCTAAAATAATAAAATTTTGAACTTTTTGAACTTTATAAAGTTGTTATTATTTAATTTTCAATTAATTGCATAAAAAAAACCCTCTAATAGGAGAGTTTTTTTTATACAATTAATTTATTTCTTTTCTGGCGGAAATTGCGCTATTATTTCAGCAACAAACTCGTTAATACGTTCTTGTTTCTCATCGCGGTCAAGGGTTAATACGCCTGTACCTATACCTTGCCATATCAAATCTTTTTTTCGGGCATCTATAAAGTCTATGTATAGCGTTCCTTCTGTTACGGTACTAACTGTGGTAAAGTTACCGCCCCACATCCAAGGGTTCCAACCCCAGCCCCATGCGCCACCCCACTGGTCTACATCTACTCTTTGGTTGGAATTTGTAAACATATTAACCAATATATCGGGATTTTCACTTTTAATGAAGCCTTTCTTTTGCATCTCGGCGTCTATAGCACGAAGTATGCGTTTTTTATCGAGGTCGGATATTTTAGCTTTATCGATACCTTCCTTAAAAAAGGCATAGGTTTTATAGGTACTAAAATTAACTTCGTCATCATAGTCTGTAGCAACCCGAATAGGACTGCATGAGGCTACGAGCAAAGCAATAAAAACGAGTGATAGCAATTTTATCTTTTTCATAATCAAATAATTTATGGGTAACAAAATAGCATCATCGTTTAAAATAGCCGTTACAAACTTTTATCCTAGCAGAGTATCATCTACTTTATTGGGTAATGTAACTTGTAGTAATGGCTGATTCTCCATTGCACGTTGTATAGCAAAAATAGCTTCGTCGTTTCGTGCCCAACTTCTACGTGCTATACCGTTGTTAACATCCCAGAAAAGCATTGATTCTAAACGTCTTGACGCTTCTTTAGAGCCATCAAGAACCATACCAAATCCGCCATTCATCACTTCTCCCCAGCCTACGCCACCACCATTATGGATGCTTACCCAAGTAGCTCCTCGAAAGCTATCGCCAATAACATTGTGTATTGCCATATCGGCTGTAAAGCGTGAACCGTCGTATATATTAGAGGTTTCTCTGTACGGAGAATCGGTACCGCTTACATCGTGGTGGTCGCGCCCTAATATTACCGAACCTATTTCGCCTTTTGCAATTGCTTCGTTAAACGCTCTGGCTATATTAATACGTCCTTCGGCATCTGCATATAATATGCGGGCTTGCGAGCCTACTACTAATTTGTTTTCCTGTGCTCCTTGTATCCATTTAATATTATCTTGCATTTGTTGCTTAATCTCATCAGGAGCTGTTTTAGCCATTTCTTCTAAAACGTTAGCTGCTATAGCATCTGTTTTAGCTAAATCTTCTGGGTTACCCGAAGCACATACCCAACGGAATGGACCAAAACCATAATCGAAACACATGGGGCCCATAATATCCTGTACATAACTTGGGTATTTAAAGTTAATACCATCATCAGCCATAATATCGGCTCCTGCACGCGAGGCTTCTAATAAAAATGCATTACCATAATCAAAAAAATACGTTCCCCTATCGGCATGCTTGTTAATAGCAGCGGCATGCTTACGCAATGTTTTTTGTACTTCTTCTTTAAATTTAGCAGGATTGGCAGCCATTAGGTGGTTCGATTCATCAAAAGATAATCCTACAGGATAGTATCCTCCCGCCCATGGGTTATGCAATGACGATTGGTCGCTACCCAAGTCAATATATACATTTTCGGTATCAAACTTCTCCCAAACATCTACTATGTTACCTTGATAGGCTATGGATACGATTTCTTTAGCTGCTTTTGCTTTGTTAACACGTTCAACCAGTTCATCCAATTTGGTAATTACCTCGTCTACCCATCCTTGCGAATGGCGTGTATGTACTGCCTTTGGGTTTAGCTCGGCACAAACCGTAATACAACCTGCAATGTTACCTGCTTTAGGCTGTGCACCACTCATACCTCCTAATCCAGAAGTTACAAATAGTTTACCCGCTAATCCTTCGCCGTTTTTGGTTATTTTTCGTCCTGCGTTTAATACTGTTATGGTTGTACCATGCACAATACCTTGTGGACCTATATACATGTAACTACCCGCCGTCATTTGTCCGTATTGGGTTACACCCAATGCATTAAACTTCTCCCAGTCGTCTGGTTTAGAGTAGTTGGGTATCATCATACCGTTGGTTACTACTACTCGTGGTGCCTCGGTATGCGATGGAAATAGCCCCATTGGATGACCTGAGTACATAACCAATGTTTGCTCATCGGTCATCTCGCTAAGGTACTTCATAGTAAGCCTGTACTGCGCCCAGTTTTGGAATACTGCACCGTTACCGCCATAGGTTATTAACTCATGTGGGTGTTGTGCCACAGCATAGTCAAGATTATTCTGAATCATCAGCATAATGGCTTTAGCCTGCTCTGATTTACCAGGATATTCCGATACGGGTCGGGCATACATTTTATAATCAGGACGTAGCCTATACATGTAAATTCTGCCGTAGTTTTCCAGTTCCTCTGTAAATTCTTTTATTAATTCTGCATGATCTTTTGGGTTAAAATAACGTAGTGCATTGCGTAGTGCCAGCTTCTTCTCATCAGCCGTTAGCATTTCTTTACGCTTTGGTGCATGGTTTATAGAAGGGTCATACGGTTTTGGTTGTGGTAAAACCGCCGGGATTCCTTCTTGTATCTGTTCCTTAAATGTCATATATCAATAATTTTTGGTGTCAGTATCAGTATTCCGCTTTAAATTGCAACCTGTTACTGCTTGCTCTTGTTATTTATTTTTTAAATGTTCCTGTTTTTTTATTGTAGCCGTAGGCACAATGTCTGCAGCCATTTTTACAGCAATAGCCACGTTTTAAATGGTATTTTTCTGTAAAAACTTTATAGCCTTCGGGCGAAAGGTAATAATCTTCTCCCTCAATCAATTTATCAGTAAATCGGTCATCCATATGCACAAATTTATAAACTTTACAGCGAATGATTATAATTACTACTAAATATTTAATTCCTAAAGGATATACAAGCATAGCCTTGTTTCCTTTTATTTTGATTCGTGACTATAAGTATATGGAAGATAAAACACTTATTAATCATGAAAAGATTCATTTGCGACAGCAAGCTGAGTTACTTGTGCTACCGTTTTATATATGGTATGTAGTAGCCTATTTACTGTTATATATAAAATACCAAAACCACAAACGGGCATACAAAAGTATCTGTTTTGAAAGAGAGGCTTACACTAACGAATCTGAATTGGACTATTTACCTAGTAGGAAGCCGTATAATTTTATCAACTATTTTTAATGATAAAAAACTAAACAATTGTTAAATTTTAAAACAAGAAATTTATATTTGTATAAAAATATAAAAATTCAATAATATGGAAATCAATTTTTTAGCAGTAATTGTAGCAGGGCTATCTACTATGGTAATAGGCTCTGTATGGTACAACGAAAAAGTATTTGGTGCCGCTTGGATGAGAGAAACAGGCATGACCAAAGAGAAAGCAAAGGGCGCTAACCTACTAAAGATATTTGGTCTATCAATCCTTTTTGCAATTATGATTGCTTTTGTAATGCAATTTATGGTTATACATCAGTTTGGTGCGATGGGAATGGTAGGTGGTGATATTGAAGCAGCAAAACCATCGTATGAAGCTTTTATGGCTGATTATGGACACTCCTACCGAACATTTAAACATGGTGTGCTGCATGGTGCAATGGTAGGTGTTTTTATGGGGCTACCTATTGTAGGCACCAATGCGTTGTACGAAATGAAAAGTGGTAAATACATCCTTATAAACAGTGGTTACTGGATTATATGCTTTGCCGTTATGGGTGGTATTATTTGTGCATGGAAATAGCTATATTTACATTTTTAATAACTAAATCTCCTACGGGAGATTTTTTATTTACTTTATTTTGATCGATAAGCTTTCGTATACGCTTTACACTACAACCTCTAACCTACCCACCGAATGGGATGTAGTTACTAAACCAAACATCTTTCTTTCGCGTAATGCACTTGCTGTATTGGAGAAAGCACCTCCAAAAAACATGGAGTGCCATTTTGTAGGGCTTTTTAAGGAGAACTCGCTTTGTGGCGTAGCATTAATACAGTTTATTGATTTAAATAATGTTACCACCTTTCGTGAGCAACAAAAAAAGAATCATCTTAAAGATTATTTGTTTAAAAAGTTCACATCGCACATTTTATTTATCGGTAATAATACCTTAACTGGACAAAATGCTTATTTGTATACCGATGCTATAACAGAAACGGAAGCATTGCAACTAATGCAAGCAGCAATGCAAGAGGTAAAAAAGGACTACCACAATAAGGGGATTACAATAAACCTTATTACAGTTAAGGATTTTAATACTGAGGAGTTCCCCGATTTTAATAGGGCTGGTTTTAAAAACTATTTTACATTTTGTACGCAGCCTAATATGATATTTAATATTAGAGCGGACTGGGAAAATATAGAGGATTACCTGTTGGCGTTAAACACTAAGTACAGAACGCAATACAAGCGTGCCAGAAAAAAAGCGGAAGGCATAACCAAGAAAAAATTAAATGCTGCCGAAATACAAGTATACCAAGAGCGTATAAACGAGTTATATTATACGGTAGCCAACAAGGCTTCGTTTAACACGTTTTTTTTACCTGAAAATCATTTTGAGGTAATGAAAAAGGAGCTTAACGATAACTTTTTATTTTACGGTTATTTTATAGATGATACCCTTATTGGTTTTAATACCCTAATTAAAAACAACACCGATATGGATACTTATTTTTTAGGGTACGATGAATCGGTACAGCAACAAAAAATGTTGTACCTAAATATGTTATACGACATGGTTGCCTATGCTATAAAAAAGAGATATAAGCGGGTAGTTTTTGCACGCTCGGCAATGGAGATAAAAAGTAGCATTGGTGCCGAAGCCGAAGAGGTGTATGGTATTATAAAACACACTAACCCCATAGTAAACCTATTTATGGGGAAGCTGTTTAATTACTTTGAACCCAAAGTAACCTGGAAAGCCCGAAACCCTTTTAAGTAAGCTTTGCTGGAACAGCAACTTTTAACTGTTGCGGTAGTATTTTTACATCGAGTTTTTGTTCCTTTCCGCAATACTCGCCATCTACCTGAAAACTAACGGGAATGTTTGTTGTAATACAAGCCTCAGATGTAGATAGTACTACCACATTTTCATCCAAAGGTATGTTACCCAAAAGTATTTTACCAATTACCGATATATCTAAGTTTTTGAGTATTACAATTTCAAACTTGCCATCGTTCATTTCACCAATAGGGTTAATAGTAACCCCTGTACCATAACGGTTGGTATTGGCTATAACTACCATACGTGCTTCGGTTGTAATAGTAGCATCATTAGCTTTAATTGTTGCCTCAAAAGGCTCTTCAAGTTCTATAAGTGTATTTAGTATTTGAAGTGCATAACCTAATTTTCCTCGTACCGTTCCGTTTTCGTAGTTCCGAATCAACTCAGCGTTAACACCAATATCGCTAAGGTGGAGGCTACGCACGTTATTAACCGTTACAATATCCATATACTGTACCATGCCATTAAAAGCTATCTCAAGATTTTCCTCTAACGTATCAGGCAGGTCTAAATCCACCGACAAACCGTTGGCAGAACCCGCCGGAAGGATGCCTATAACTATATCGTACTCCTCTATAGCTTCGGCAACCATTTTTATAGTACCATCGCCACCTGCTACTAATACGCGCTTCGGTTGGTACTGGTTAACATAGTGCTTTATAGCCAGTTCATCATCCTTACCCGTTGTTTCGTATTGTATTAATTTTATAGTACGCTGCTCGGCATATTGCTCAACCATACCTACAAGTTCCGATTTATCGATACCGCCAGCGATAGGGTTAATTATTAATAAAAAAATCTCTTGCTGAGCCATGTTACTTTTTTGACTAAAATTAATTAAATTGTATCGCTTAACGTCTTATTAAACTTATAAATTTTAATGAAGCCTATTTTAAAACTCTATCGTGGGTATGCCAACGATCAGGAACTCATTGTTTTCGGTCATGTTTTTACCCCCAATTCGGTAAACGATTACGAATTTGAGAAAAAACGTTTTAAAAATGCACGCTCCATTATAAAAATGTTCAGAGTAAAAACAATAGCAAATACAGCTGTTTACTTAAAGCATAACGATAAAAAAATACATACCAAAACATTAAAAGACGGTTATTTTAAATTTTGCATCCCTTTGGACAAAACAATAGATGCTGGTTGGAAAAATTATACCGTAGGTGCTACGTATGGTAACGAGGTAATAGAGGAAAAAGGCAGCTACATAAAACCTTTTGAGGGAAACTTGGGTTTTATATCGGATATTGATGATACATTCTTAGTATCGCACACCGATAATTTTTTTAAAAAACTATATATACTACTATGGAAAAATGTTAATAACAGGAAAGTTTTTGAGGGGGTTGTTCCGTTTTACCAAGCCTTAAGTAATGAGGGTAGAGATAGTAAAGAAGAGCAGAATACTTTTTTTTACGTATCTAGCAGCGAATGGAATTTGTACAATTTTATTGTAAAATTTACCAAAATACAACAACTACCTCGTGCCGTAATGTTGCTTAAAGATATTAAAACAAGCCTAACGGATTTTTTGGCAACAGGCAGAGGCAACCACAACCATAAATTTGAGAAAATAAAGCATATTTTAGAGTTTTATCCACGCCTCAAGTATACGTTACTGGGTGACGATTCGCAGCAGGATCCGTATTTGTATGAGAATATTTGTAAAATATTCCCGCTTACGGTAAAAGCAGTTTACATAAGGCAAACAGGCAAGGCAAAAAAGCAGAAAGTAGAAGACACCCTTACCAATATAGCCTCCATATCTATAGCGGTGTGTTACTTTAAGGATAGCGACGAGGCTATAGCCCATGCCAAAAAAACAGGGCTAATTTCTTAAATTTAAGTTATTTTAAAAGCATATATACTATTTAATGAGTAAATTGTGGCTTGAATTAACCTAAAACTTATTTAAACGTATGAAAAAGTTACTCTTATTATCAGGAGCTATGGCGCTTATGTTATTTGCTTCATGTAAGGATAAAAAAGAAACAACACCTACTCCACCAGAGGTAGAAGATCCGGCACCACCACCAGCACCTGAACCAGCGGTTGAAGAAGATGGTACATCAGTAAGCATTAGCGATAAAGGTGTAAGCATTAAAGATAACGAAGGTGAGACTAAAGGTGATATAACTATTACCGAGGACAAAAAAGAAATAGAGATTAAAACTGATTAATCATAAAAAAAGCCCACTTTAAAGTGGGCTTTTTATTTTGTGTGCAAATACGAATATTTATGCATTTTCTATTTCTTCTTGTACCTGTTCCCACTTTTCCATAAGTGCGTCCAACTTGCTTTTTTTATCCTGATACGATTTAAAAAACGTTGCATCGCTCATTAGCTTCTCGTAATCTTGCTCCAAACGCTTATCATCTTCGGTTATCTCCTTTTCAAGTTGTTGTATTTGGCTTTCTACTTTAGATAACTTATTCTGTAGTGCTTTATTCTTTTTTTGCTCTTGGTAAGATACCTGCTTGTTCTCTTTAGGCGCTTCCTTAACTACATCTCTTTTCTCTACCTCGCGCATGTTTTGCAAATTACGCTGCTCCAAATAAAAGTTGATATCACCCAAGTATTCTTTTATTTTTTGGTCTTTAAACTCATACACAATGTTAGACATGCCTTGCAAAAAGTCCCTATCGTGCGATACTAGTAACAAAGTACCCTCAAACTGTTGTAGTGCTGCTTTGAGTACATTTTTAGATTTTATATCCAAGTGATTGGTAGGCTCATCCATTACAAGCACGTTTATGGACTGTAATAACAATTTACACAATGCTAAACGATTCCTCTCGCCACCCGATAGTACTTTTACTTTTTTCTCTACATCATCTCCTCTAAATAAAAATGCACCAAGCATATCGCGTACTTTACTACGGTTAGTATCGGTAGCTGCATTTTCCATCGTTTCTAAAAGCGTTATTTCGCCATCCAAATACTCAGCTTGGTTTTGGGCAAAATAACCTAGTTGCACGTTGTGCCCTAGCTTAATTGTACCTGTATAATCTATATCATTAGTAATGGCTTTTATAAGGGTAGATTTACCTTGCCCGTTTTGCCCTACAAAAGCAATTTTACTACCACGCTCTACCAGCAAATCAATAGCCTTTAATATGGTTTTATCACCATACTTTTTAGTAACATCCTCTGCTTCAATTACCACTTTACCTGGAGTCACCGATACTGGAAAGGATATATTCATTACCGAATTGTCATCTTCGTCAACTTCAATACGGTCTATTTTATCTAATTTTTTTATGAGCGATTGTGCCATCGAGGCTTTAGATGCTTTGGCTCTGAACTTCTCGATTAGTTTCTCGGTTTGCTCAATTTTTTTACCCTGATTTTTTTGTGTAGCCAATTGCTTTTCGCGAAGCTCTTCGCGCAATACAAGGTACTCTGAATAGGGTTTATTAAAGTCGTATATTTTTCCTAGTGATATTTCTATAGTACGGTTGGTAACGTTATCTAAAAACATTTTATCGTGCGATACTATAATTACAACCCCTGGATAATTTCTTAAAAATTGTTCCAACCAAATAATACTTTCAATATCCAAGTGGTTGGTAGGCTCATCCAGTAACAATACATCGTTGTACTGTAGTAATAGCTTGGCTAGCTCAATACGCATACGCCATCCACCCGAAAAAGTATCGGTTAGTTTATCAAAATCTTCACGTTTAAAACCTAAACCTAACAGTATTTTTTCGGTATCGCCTACATAGTTATACCCTCCTAAAATTTCGTAGTGGTGGGTATAATCGCTAAGGTCTTCTATAAGCTTTGTATAATCTTCACTTTCATAATCGGTACGAGTAGCAAGCTCATTATTAATCTTCTCAATTTTGCCTTCTACTTCTTTAATTTCCACAAATGCCTGATAGGCTTCATCCAATACTGTTCTGCCTTTAACAAAGTCGATATCCTGCTTTAAAAAACCTATCTTAACTTCTTTTTCGGTAGCAATAACCCCCGAATCAGGTTCTAGCTCTCGTGATAGAATTTTGAGCATGGTCGATTTTCCAGCACCATTTTTACCTACAAGTCCTACCCTATCGCCAGCTCCTAAGCGAAATGTAACTTCTTCAAATAAGTACGTTCCTCCAAAAGAAACCGATAAATTATGTATATTCAGCATTATTACTATGTCTTATTTATGTCGTAAATTTGGATATACCAAATGATTTTGCAAATGTTAAAAAAAGGATCCAAATTATATAGTATTTTAACAGGAACATGCCCCAGATGCCATCAGGAAAGTATGTATTTAAACAAAAACCCGTATAATATTGGCTCTGTATACAAAATGCACAACAATTGTAGCCATTGTGGATTACATTATAAAATAGAGCCTTCGTTTTTTTATGGTGCTATGTATGTAAGCTACGGTCTTGGTGTTACCTTTAGTGTTGCTGCGTTTATAATTACAAGGGTGTTTATAGGTACAACACTAAAAAACTCTTTCTTTGCCATTATAGCTACCCTTATTATTTTTATGCCCATAATTATGCGACTGTCCCGCAACATTTGGATTAACTTTTTTATTAGCTATAAAGATGACTGGAAAGATAGGCAACCTAAACCTTAAACCGATTTAAGTTTATTGTTTTAGGGATAGTTGCTCCGTGTACTACTGAATTGAATAGTGTTAACGCCATAGATGGCCCTAGCATAACCCCACGTGTACCAAGCCCATTTAATAAATGTACTCTTGCATAATTAGGGTGCGTACCAATCAATGGCTTTCTATCTTTAACAGTAGGGCGTACCCCTGCTAAATGCTCTATAATCTTATAATCGCAAGTAATTAGTTGCTCTAATTTTTCAACCAATTCACTTTTACCAGCATCGGTTGGCGTTTGTGTTTTATCATTCCATTCGTATGTAGCCCCTACTTTATAGTAATCATTCCCCATAGGAAGGATAAATATACTGGCATTTACTATAGCATCAAGTTTTAAATCAGGAGCTTTAATTAATAGTAGCTCCCCTTTAGTACCATCCAATGGTAATTCTTTAAAATAAGGGTTTGAATTTACCCCATATCCTTCAGCAAATACAATATGTTTGTATGATATATTTTTATATCGCACGCCATCGTTTGTAACTTCTAATGCATCGTAATCAAAAGTTTCTTCAAGTAAAGAACCATCTTTTTTTAATTTGGACGAATATACCTGTACAAATGCGTTTGTGTCCATGTAACCCGTACCGTTTACACTACCAAAGCCGTAAGAGGCTGGTAAATGCGGGTAGTTTTTATGGCTAATTTCAGGATTTAAAAAAGGAGTAAAACTAGGTTTATCCATAGCCTCAAACCAGTTGTTCTGTTCTTCTACAGATGCAAACTTTCTGTATACAGGAACATCATACATAAATTTAACCGAGAGCCTTTGCTCTATGTTTTTATAGAAAGGTGCCATGTACGCTATATGCTCTGCAGCGTCGGCAGGTAAGCTGAATCTTTTTAAAATAACAGGATTGTAAATCCCTGCAGCAACCAACGTCGAGTTGTGGGATGCATCGCTAATAATAACGTGCGATTTATTATTAAGAAAACAGGTTTCGGCAAAATTTATACCTGCCAAACCATTGCCTACAATTAGAAAATCTATCATGATACAAAAATAAAAAAACTCTTACCATAGTGGTAAGAGTTCCTTTATATAGTTATGAGAATTATTAGTAATTCCACATATCTTGTTCAAAATTACGTATCTTATCTTTTATACGCTCTGATTCCAAAAGTTGTAGCTGGGCATTGTCCTTAAGGTACTCCTTAATAAGTCTGTCCCCGTATACATTCTCTTCCTTGTATATCATAGCACTAAAACGTCTAGAGTTTAACAAGTGATCAAATGTAATTGGCATTGCAGAATTTTTCTCATTAAAGGCTTTAGCTTGGTGTAGTACGTCTCTAGCACCCGGATAAAACACCCAGAATAGTTCGATTGGTTCTGCACTTTCACCCATTCTCAATTTACTCAATGCATCAACAGCCATAGGGCAAATACCAAGTATTCTGTACTTAAGTTCGCCTTGTCTCTTATCAAAGTACCAAGTTCCTACTATTCTGTATGCTGCAACATCGTTTGCAGTTACTTCCTGAGTATCAAAGTGCTCAGCAGTAAGTATTCCTTGTTCCTTAAGAGATTCTTCGGTTTCACCTGGGTACTGGTTCATGGTAGTTACACCGTAACTGTTTAACATACTTACGTAGAAGTTCTCTTGAATTTCTTCTAAAGTTTTCTTCTCAGTAAAGTATGAGTCACCATATACCTCGGTAAGTCTGCCATCTTTGATTCCATTTAAAAGGACAGTAAAAAGCGATTTTCTATCATCACCAATATTTTCTTCTACAGGAAATAACATCGGAAAGTTAACTCTTTGATTAAGGTCAATTACTTCCCAAACTTTTCTTGCAAATAAAATATCTCTGTCTCCTACATAACCGTAAGGTAACGGGTTATCGTTATCTAACAGCTCCTGTTCAGCAGTTTTTTGTCCTATCTCATCTGGTGTTTTTGCATTCAGCAGATTAGACTGAGCCATTGATGAACCAACACCTGCAAAAAACAACGCTGCTAATAAAAAACTTTTGCTATTCATATCCTTAATTTATGCTATAAAAGAAAAACGTTCTTTTAATTATATTATTGTACTTCCCAAATAAAAGGCGTGGAATCTCTAATTCTGTAAGTAGAATTTCCTACTAATTTGGTTTTAATGTTTGTGATTGTAATCTGGTCTCCTCTTCTTGCTTTATTGATAGCAGCCTGAGCTCTTCCATCAAATTTATTACCCTGAACAATCATACCTGGATTACCGGGAACGTAAAGTTCGAATGACTTAACAGTAACACTTAAATCATAAACGAAATCAGGGAATTCAACATTTACAGTAGATACTGATAAATCTTGCGCACGACCTTTAGACGAGTTTATTTTACCTCGAATAGAAGGTGCTGGAATTGGTATATCTCTAACGTTGAATTCTTTTTTAGAGGTTACAGCTTTGCCATCAGGTAACTTACCTGTTACTGTTATTGTAGCTTTTGTACCAGAAACTCCTGTAACGTTCCAGTTGTATTTACCTGCTTTACCTGACTTTTTAAGTCCAGATGCTGAGGCGTTAACATCACTATCAGCAATACCTGCAAATGAAATCGTCATTGGGTTATCCACACCTCTATACACAGAGTTCATTTTATCAGCAGAAATTGTAGCTTCGTTAGGGCGTGGTACAACTACGTAATTTCCTTGAATTGGTATTTCCACTTCTTTACCGTCTTCAAGAAACACGAATTGACCATTTATTTCTTGCTCGCCTATTGAACCAGCATTGATTTGGAATTTTGCTTGTCCATTTTCCATAGTAACTTTTCCACCATCTACACCTACTCTTGTAGGAACAGTAGCATCATCATAACGACCAAGAACAACTTTACCTGTAACTTCTTCACCTGAGAAGAAAGCAGATTTATCAGTAACAACTATAGCTTTATATTTATTCATAGAGGTAGCCTCAATAGCTGCTTTACCAAGTGCTATGTTGTACACGTTGCTTTCAATCGTTTCTACGTTGTTTTGCATTGCAGAAAGCTTAGTTAATGAAGCAATTGCAGGAAAACCTTTAAAGTGATAATCGAGGTATTTTTTTGACACTCCTTCATTATTTTTAATGTTTTCTGTATCAAACTTACTCTGTATTTCCTTCTTAAGTGCATTGTATTTATTTTCCTTACCAAATGCAGCAATCATATCCTTCTTGTATTGATTGATGGTTGCTACTATTTCATTCCCTTTATTGGAATAGCCATCTCCAGCAAACCAAGCTTCATCAATCATTTCTCCTTTATCCATTGCCTCGTAAGGAAGTTTCCCGTTTTCTCTCTCGAAATTTTTAGTAATATCTCCCTTGAGACCTTCTAAATACAAATAAAAATTATTGGAAATTTTTTTAACTTTATCTGACATGTTTTTTGCTTCGACAAACTGAGGTGACTCAGAAGCCTTTAATGCTAATACATCGTAAAGATCTTTATTTGTTTTTTTAGCCTGGGTATTTGCTTCCTCAAACTGTTCATTCATCAATCCAAAAGCGGATAGTACCTCTTTGGACATATTTAGTGCCAACATCGCGATGAAAACCAGATACATCAGGTTAATCATCTTTTGTCTAGGGGTTAATTTTCCTCCTGCCATATCTAATTAGTCTTTCTGTTTTTTGTAGTTTAATAAAATAAGAACCTAATTAATTAGGCTTTGTTGCCCATTGCAGAAAGCATACCTCCGTAAACGTTGTTTAATGAAGCGATGTTTTTAGTCATAGACTGCATTTCTTGTTGTAGTTTTGCCGTGTTGTCAGCAATTTCTTTGTTTGCTTCAGCATTACGAGCTGCACTCTCTAACTGTATTTTATAAAGACTGTTTAGTGATTCCATTTGAGCTGCTGCCATAGACATTTCTTCACTGTATTTTTTCTGAGAAGATATAGAGTCTACTGTTGGCGATATTCCTTTTGCTGCAGATTCGAAATTTTTAATACTCGCACCAAGGCTAGCCATTAACTGACCATCAATCTTGGCTTCTTTTAACATGTTATCAAGTTTTTTAGAAAGTAATCCTTGTGCATCTTCTGGAGTTTCTTTTTTAGCATCTTTTTTCCTTGTATCACCACCTGCTAATTCAGGATATACTAGAGACCAGTCTAGTTCTTTATCAACAGGATCAAAAGCAGAAAGACCAAAAATTAATGCTTCAGTTCCCAATCCTACAATAAGCATTGTACTTGCTCCTGGCCAGTGCATTAACTTGAAAAGTGCTCCGATGATAACAACTGCTGCCCCCATACCATAGGCAAAATTCATAACTTTTTTAGGTAGTGCCATAATAAAAATAATTTAGTTTTTAGTTAAGTTAAATATTCAAAAATATAAGTTGGTTAAATAATTATTGATTACTGGTTTCCTGTATTTTGTGTACCCATGTAATCTTGTACTGTTCTGAAACCGATGTAGCTACGTGCAGAGTCAGCATACTCCCAGTCTCTTGTGCTTACTTGTAGGAAATAAGCAACGTCTTTCCAAGAACCACCACGTGTTACTTTTCTTCTATTAGAAGGGTCTGGTGCATTGGGGTTCATGGTAGAAACGTATTCGTAAGATGCTGCATCATAAGATGAGTCTGTCCATTCTGCTACGTTTCCTGACATGTTGTATAGATTATAGTCATTAGGATCAAATGATCGTGCTTCTACTGTATAGAGTGCTCCATCGGCTGCATAATCGCCTCTGTTAGGTTTAAAGTTTGCTAGGAAACACCCTCTATCGTTTTTAGTGTATGTATTACCCCAAGGGTACGTAGCTGATTGCATACCACCTCTTGCAGCATATTCCCACTCAGCCTCTGTTGGTAAACGGAAAGAGTTTACAAACTGTCTTCCTTTATCTTTTTGGTAAGCATTTTTGTATAGTGTTCTCCATGCACAAAATGCTTTTGCTTGCCTCCAAGTAACACCTACTACAGGGTACTCGCCGTAAGCTTGGTGCCAAAAATAATCATTATGCATTGGCTCATTGTACGAGTACGAGAAATCTTTTATCCATACTGTAGTATCTGGATATACTTCTACTTGCTCGTGCTTCATGTATTTACTACGTTTAGCACGTGTATTTTTAGATTTATCTTTAGCTGCTGATTGTATATCCATCCAAGAGTACTTGAATTTCAACTTTGAAACATCTATTGTTCTTAATCCGTTGTACGATTCTGAAGCTGGAAGATACATCGAATCCATTACCTCAACATAATACTCATCAGGATATTTTTGTGGATCTTTTATTAGTTTTGGTTTATGGTTTAGCTTTCTCCCTGCATACGGATCATCTCCATCACCAATACTATAATAGTTTTCATACATGTACTTATCGTATGGCGATTGCTCTTCTCCTTCACCTAATTGGTCTTTAAAAGCAAACTCACCGATTCCACCTTCTCCACCTGGGGTCTGACCCATTTCGTCAGCTAAAATAGCCAGTCTAGTTCTTATCGTAGAATCTTTAACCCACTCTACGAATTGACGGTACTCACTATTGGTAATTTCAGTTTCGTCCATGTAAAAGGAACGAACAGTTACTGTTTTTGTAGGAGCATCCTGCACATTAGCCAAATCATCGTCTGATTTACCCATAATGTATGCGCCACCCGGAATTAAGGTCATACCATACGGCTTTTCAGGCCTCCACTTTTTTCCTCTAACACCTACCAGTTCCCCGCGGTCGCTAGAACCACAGCTGATTAATAATGATAAAGTTGCTGTTAATGCAATGAACTTCTTCATAAATTTGGGTTATTAATGTAATTCTATTTTTAAGGGCGTAAACCTATTTATTTATTTTTAAAAAAACAATTTTTTTATTAAAAAAACCTTAACTAAAAGCAAAGATTTTGGTACTTAATGAAATAGATGGCTGTTTTATAACAAATATTTTAGATTATGTTTTTTCGCTGTGCTTTCCATAATCGTTCAGGAAAAACACCATCACAAGCCTCCAAATAATCATCGTGCGTACATGGTAATAACGTGTTTCTCTTTAATTTATTATTAACATTCGTTACAAAAGGAACTACTATCCACCATCTATCTGTTTTATCGCTCTTATAAAAAACAAGTTCTTCATCTTCTATCAAAACTATGTATTTTATATAATCATCTTTAGTATTGAAAGGATATTCGTTAGAGCGGTAATGAACTCCTTCAATAAAATACCAAAGTATTTGTGCAATTAAGAGCGACTCTTGCTTTGTATCATGATGGTTAAATATACCAAAAGACGTAACCTTATCGCTTATACCTGCATAGCGTGCTAATGTACAAATTTCTTTTCCATTAAAACCATTTGGCAAAAAATTAACAAAATTTCCTGAATCTCCTGATTTTATTGCACCCATATCTACACTTACGATATCGGCATCCCTAAAAACAGGTTCTGCAATTGTTGGGTTCGCCATAACCTCTCCAAGCCTATAAGCGTCAAAATACAGTTTTTCTATTAAATCTATCTCTTCTTGCGCATTGAAGTAGGTTTGATAGCCAATATTACTATAATTGAACAAGTTGTTAGGAGCATCTACTATAATAGGTGTAAGATAGGAATTAGCATTTATGGCTTCGTTTTCTTTACCAAAATCGAATTTACTATCTATGGCAACTAAATTAACCATTTGCTCAAGGTTATCGTAACCCCGGTACATAGCATAGGTTATATCTTGCCCTCCTCCTATTATAACAGGTAATATATTCTTTTTTATAAGCTCTTCAACAAGGGTTTTAACTACATAATACGTATCCTGCATAGTGTTACCAGATACTACATTACCTAAATCGGCAATCGTTTTATCCCAATTACCAGGGTACAATGCATACAATTGTTCTCGTATATAATTAAGGTGTACTACATTATCTTCAGTATTTACCCCTCTGTTATCTAAAACACCCAGTATTGCTATGGCAACCTGATCCATTTCTGGAAAGGCATCCTCAGCATGGAATATTGTATTTTTACCCAAGCACTGAGGAGGTAACGTTTCTATATAATCCAGAAACGCATCATCTAATGGTTTTAAAAACTCAAAAGCCATAAATAATTATTTCTTTTTAGCTACTGTTTTTCTAGTTGTAGTCTTTTTAGCGGTAGTTTTCTTGGCTGTTGTTTTTTTAGCGGGTGCTTTTTGCTCAATAATAGCTTTAACCTCATCTAAACTTAGGGCAGCAGCATCTACATCTTTACTAAGCTCTATTTTTGTTTTCCCTTTTATAATTACAGAGCGTCCCCAACGGGCTTTTTCTACACGGATGCCTTCATCCTCCCAGTTATGGATTACCTTATCAATTTCTTTCTGTATCTTTTCTTCTATTAATGTAACAATATCTTGATGCGAAAGGTTATCGAAATCGTATTTTTTATTAACGTTAATAAACATACCGTTCCATTTTAAGAAAGGACCAAAGCGCCCTACTCCTTTTTGTACTGGCATGTCTTTATACGTGGCTATTGGTGCATCTGCTTTTTCTTTCTCAATAATAAGTTCTTTAGCTCTATCAAAAGTTACATCCAATGGGTCTTCTCCTTTAGGTAAGGAAACAAAGGTTTTACCAAAGCGAACGTAAGGACCAAAACGACCATTATTTACCTCTACTTCTTCTCCTTTATATGTACCTAAGTTTTTAGGGAGTAAAAATAACGTTAGTGCTTCATCTAATGTAATTGTGCCTATATTTTGCTCAGGGAGTAAACTTGCAAATTGTTTTTCTTCGTCTTCTGCATCGCCTATTTGTGCCATTGGTCCGAATTTACCTAAGCGTACGCTTACAGGCTTACCACTTTCGGGGTGTTTGCCCAGTATACGTTCGCCCGATTCGCGTTCGGCATTTTTTTCTACATCTTGTACTGTTGGATGGAAATGGCTGTAAAAATCGTCCATCATTGCCGTCCAATTCTCGTTGCCCGATGCTATTTCATCAAAATCTTGCTCTACTTTAGCAGTAAAATTATAATCTAATATAGTATCAAAATGACTCACTAAGAAATCGTTTACGATAATACCAATATCGGTTGGGACTAGTTTCCCTTTATTGGAACCTGTAATTTCGGATAGCTCCTGAACGTTGACTTTATCATTTTGCAAGGTTAATTGTTTGTAGCTACGCTCCTGCCCTTCAAAAGTACCTTTCTCAACATAATTTCTGCTAATAATGGTAGATATGGTGGGTGCATAGGTAGACGGACGCCCTATACCTAACTCCTCCAGTTTCTTTACCAATGCAGCCTCTGTATAACGGGCGGGTGGTCGGCTAAAGCGTTCCGTTGCGGTAATGTAGTTGTTAATTAATTTTTCGCTTACGCGGAGTGCAGGCAACATGCCCTCTTGCTCTACATCTTCATCATCACTACCTTCAAGGTACACTTTCAGGAATCCTTCAAATTTAAGCACTTCTCCAGATGCCGAGAATACTTCGCTATGATTATTGGCTTCAATTTTAACATTGGTACGTTCTAGCTGTGCATCGCTCATTTGCGATGCTAGCGTACGTTTCCATATTAAATCGTAAAGCCTTGCTTGGTCACGGTCTATATTTACAGTATGGCGTGTCATATCTGTAGGGCGTATCGCCTCGTGTGCCTCTTGCGCCCCTTTGCTTTTGGTAGCGTAGTTGCGTGGCTTACTGAATGACTGCCCATACGATTTTATGATTTCTGCTTCGGCAGCACTCATGGCATCGTTAGATAGGTTTACACTATCTGTTCTCATATAGGTAATTAGTCCTGCTTCATACAGTCGTTGTGCCAACATCATGGTAACACCTACAGGAAAGTACAGTTTACGTGCTGCTTCCTGTTGTAATGTAGAAGTTGTAAAGGGGGCTGCTGGCGATTTTTTACCAGGCTTAGTTTCCAAATTGGACACCTTATATATAGACCCTATATTTTTATTCAGGAAATCTTGTGCTTCTTCTTTCGTCGAAAAGTTTTTAGGCAACTTTGCTTTAAATGTTTTTCCGCTCTCGTTTGCAAATTCTGCAGTAACGCTATACGATGGTTGCGAATCAAAATTTTGTATATCGCGTTCACGCTCCACAATAAGTCGTACAGAAACCGATTGCACACGCCCCGCCGAAAGTCCTGTTTTAACCTTCTTCCACAATACTGGCGAAAGTTCGTACCCCACTAATCTATCCAACACGCGGCGTGCTTGCTGCGCATTTACAAGATTGTAATTAATATCTCTAGGGTTTTCTATTGCTTTTAAAATTGCCGATTTGGTAATTTCGTGAAAAACAATACGCTTTGTTTTTTCTTTATCCAGTTTAAGCTCTTCGGCAAGGTGCCATGCTATTGCCTCTCCTTCACGGTCTTCATCACTTGCTAGCCAAACGGTTTCGGCAGATTTAGATAAATCTCTGAGTTTTTTAACTAACGATTTTTTGTCGGGCGATACCTCATATTTAGGCTGAAAACCATTGGCTACATCTACCCCTATTTCCTTAGAGGGCAAATCAGCAATATGCCCATAACTCGACTCCACGCGGTAATCTTTTCCTAAAAATTTCTCTATAGTCTTTGCCTTAGCAGGCGACTCAACAATCACTAAATTCTTTGCCATCATACGTTTCTTTGTGTCGCAAAAGTATGTGATTTTTTTAAATATTGGTTTTCGGTATTTTTAAAATCAACCTTTTTGGCTAAACATTAACCTTTTACAAACACACAAAACAACTTATGTATCAATAGGTTTACATATACTTTTGGGTATAAAAATATAGGGGCAAAAAAATTATAGCACTTATTATCTAACAACAATACTAGCCGTTTTAAAATAACATCGTAAACAAAACAAACTCTCCTTATAATTGTAAAGCACTCCTTACTATTATATAACAAATTAAAACATACATAAGTACCAACAGAACTAGTGTTAAGAGGGCTTAAACAAATATGACAACTTGACATAGTTTAAAAATTAAATAGTATATTTGTGAGTTCAAAAAAGCACTACAGTCGCAGATTATGGAAAAGATAATTGAAGAAAAGAAACAAGGACAAAGCCTTGTTTTAGAGCAGAAAGAAGGAAATACAAAAAAGCTTTTTATAGAAAGTTATGGTTGCCAGATGAATTTTTCTGACAGTGAAATTGTTGCATCCATACTTGCTGAACAAGGTTTTAATACAACACAACAGCTTGAAGAAGCTGACTTGGTTTTGGTAAATACGTGCTCCATACGTGACAAGGCAGAGCAAACTGTTAGAAAAAGACTCGAAAAGTACAATGCTGTTAAAAAGATAAACCCAACTATGAAGGTGGGTGTTTTAGGTTGTATGGCAGAACGACTTAAAAGCAAATTTTTAGAAGAAGAAAAAATTGTAGACCTTGTAGTAGGGCCCGACGCGTACAAAGATTTACCTAACTTATTGGAAGAGGTTAACGAAGGGCGCGATGCTATAAACGTAATTCTGTCTAAAGAGGAAACGTATGGCGATATTGCTCCTGTTCGCCTCAACAGTAATGGTGTTACTGCTTTTGTATCGATTACCAGAGGGTGCGATAATATGTGTACGTTCTGTGTAGTACCTTTTACACGTGGGCGTGAGCGTAGCCGCGACCCTCAAAGTATATTACAAGAAATTGCCGAACTAAACGAGAATAATTATAAAGAGGTTACCTTACTAGGGCAGAACGTAGATAGCTACCTGTGGTATGGTGGTGGGCTTAAAAAAGATTTTGATAAGGCTAGCGAAATGCAAAAAGCTACTGCCGTAGATTTTGCACAGCTACTAAACATGACTGCCGAAGCATTCCCTAAAATGCGTTTCAGATTCTCGACATCCAACCCGCAGGATATGCACGAAAGTGTATTGCACGTTATTGCAAAGCACCATAATGTGTGTAACTACATACACCTACCCGTACAAAGTGGTAGTACACGTATATTAAAGGAGATGAACCGCCAACATACACGTGAGGAGTATATGGAACTTATTGATAAGGTACGCGCTATTATACCAGGATGTGCCATATCACAAGACATGATTACTGGATTCCCGACTGAAACGGAAGAAGACCATCAGGATACACTCTCGTTAATGGAATACGTAAAATACGATTTTGGATATATGTTTGCCTACTCGGAACGACCTGGTACTATGGCGGGACGAAAAATGGAAGATGATGTACCAGAGCAGGTTAAAAAACGTAGGTTACAAGAAGTGGTGGATTTACAACAGAAGCACAGCTTTTTCAGGACACAACGTTTTGTAGGAGAGGTTGTAGAGGTATTAATTGAGAAAGAGTCTAAAAAATCGGATAAACATTGGAGCGGACGAAACTCTGAAAACACAACAGTAGTATTCCCCAAAGAGGAATATAAAAAAGGTGACTTTGTGAATGTAAAAGTTACCGATTGTACTTCGGCAACACTAATTGGTGAAGCTGTTGGGTATAGCAATATGAACTGATACATTATATGCCACAAATTACACAGATTCTACTAATTATTATTCAACAATAAATGGAATTAATTCAGAAAGAGGAATATTATAAAATAGTAGGGATTTGTATGGAAGTACATAGAGAATTGGGTGGTGGATTATTGGAAGTAGTATATAAAGATGCTTTAGAGTATGAATTTAGAAAAAACAATATCCCATTTGAAAGAGAAAAAGAATATTTAATTCAATATAAAGACATTGTTTTGCCGCATAAATTTTATGCTGATTTTGTTGTGTATGATGATATAATTTTAGAAGTAAAATCGGTCACTGATATTGTTAATGCACATATAGCACAAACATTAAACTATATACGCTTAGCATACGGAAGAATTGGCATTATAGTTAATTTTAATGGGAAATCGCTGCAACACAAAAGAATTATACGATAAATTTTAAACGAATATTACAAGAATTTGTGCAATCCGTGCAATTCGAGGCAATACAATAATATGGAAAACATACAAGCCATAAAACAGCGTTTTGAGATTATAGGTAACGATCCTAAACTAAATCGTGCTATTGAAAAAGCCATACAGGTAGCTCCTACTGATATTTCGGTTTTGGTTACAGGTGAAAGCGGTGTAGGTAAGGAGAGTATTCCAAAAATCATACACGCATTATCCCACCGTAAACACGGTAAATATATTGCCGTAAACTGTGGGGCAATACCCGAAGGGACTATTGATAGCGAATTGTTTGGGCACGAAAAAGGTGCATTTACAGGTGCAACAGCTACCCGCGAAGGGTATTTTGAGGTAGCCAATGGTGGTACCATATTTTTGGATGAAGTAGGTGAATTACCACTAACTACGCAAGTACGATTACTTCGTGTACTGGAAAACGGAGAATTTATAAAAGTAGGATCATCCAAAGTACAAAAAACCAATGTTCGTATTGTAGCTGCCACCAATGTAAATATGATAGAGGCTATAGAGAAGGAAAAGTTTAGAGAAGATTTATACTATCGTCTTAGTACGGTAGAAATTACACTACCCCCATTACGTGAACGTAAAGACGATATTCATTTACTGTTCCGCAAATTTTCGTCTGATTTCGCACAGAAATATAAAATGCCTGCTATAAAGCTAGATGCCGATGCAGTACAACTGTTATTAAAATACCGCTGGGGCGGAAACGTAAGGCAATTGCGCAATATTGCCGAACAAATATCGGTGCTGGAAACTAACAGAGCTATTAGCATAGGAACATTAAGAAGTTACCTACCCGAAGCAGGAAATAATTTACCCGCTATAGTTCGAGATAAAAAACCCGAGAGCGATTTTAGTAACGAGCGGGAAATACTATACAAGGTGTTGTTTGACATGAAGGCAGATTTGAACGATCTTAAAAAATTAACCATGGAGCTTATGCAAAGTGGTAATAGCAATAAGGTACAAGAATCCAACAAACATTTAATACAGCGTATTTACGGCTCGGAGGAAGAAAACAATACTAATTTCGAAGACGGACGCCGTACCGAAATGTTACCATCAAAAACCACTCCTGCCGCTGAGCCTATTATAGAGCATCATGAAGATGAAGACGATGATAGCAATTATTTGTTTGCAGAAACCGTAGAGGAAGAAGAAACCCTACGCCTTGATGAGAAAGAAGTAGAGCTTATAAAAAAAGCACTAGAGCGTAACAAAGGAAAACGCAAGGCAGCAGCAGACGAGTTAGGAATATCTGAAAGAACACTTTATCGAAAAATTAAACAGTATGACCTTTAATAAAAGCGTAATGAGAACATTAAAATTAGGTATGGTGTTAGCCGTAACGCTTATTGTAAACAGCTGTGGCATTTACAACTTTACAGGTACAGGGGCTATAGATGCCGATACGTTTCAGGTTAATTATTTTCAGAATAATGCTGATGTTGTAGAGCCAGGTATTGAGCGTGATTTTACTTTGAGGCTACAGGACTTAATACAAAATCAAACCAACCTAAGCCTAACAAATACCGATGGCGATTTGTTGTACGAAGGCGAAATAACACAGTTTAGGGTTACTCCTATGACGGCTACTGCCGACCAAAGAGCCTCGCAAAACCGATTAAGTATTACCGTAAACGTTAGGTTTACTAACAGAAGAAATGAGGAAGATGATTTTGAAAAGCCTTTTAGCTTTTTTTACGATTATCCTGCCAACGATATTCTTGCTGGGCAAGTATTGACTACAGCCCTCGATGAAATTTTTGAGCGTATAACACAAGATATCTTTAATGAGTCGTTAGCCAAATGGTAAAAAAATAATTACAAATTAAGTTTGAATACAAAAGAGTATATAACACTATTAAACAAGCCTTATAGCACAACCGAAAGGCAAACTTTGGAGTTGGAAAATATCCTGTCGGAATTTCCGTACCTCCAAAGTGCGCGTACTATTCATTTAAAAGGACTATATAATCAGGATAGCTTTCGTTATAATACCGAACTCAAAAAAACAGCAGCATTTACTACAGACCGCTCTGTGCTTTTTGAATTTATTACTACCGAAAACTTTAAGGGTATTGATAAAACACAATTTGAGGAAGCAGAGAAAACGCTATCCGAAATCCCTGTTGTAGCAAGCGAAACGGTAGTACCTGATACAAATAAACTGGAAGAATCCATAAAGCGTACCGTTGAGGAAGCAGAGGAAGAAATAATTTCGGAAACCGAAACAGTAACTAGTACACCCGAAAATAGTATTGACGTAAATAGCACTACAAAAGAAAAGTTAGCTATTGGCAAGCCCATACCCTTTACAGAAAAAGAAACGCACTCGTTTTCGGAATGGTTACAGCTATCTAAAATAACACCTATAGTACGGGAAGAAAAAACAACGAATCCCCCTCAAACAGAAAGAGGTTTGGATACAAAACTAGACCTTATAGATAAGTTTATAGAGGCTAACCCCAAAATAACCCCTGTAAAAAACACATCTACTAGTAACACCCCAACAACAAGCAATAGTAATAATGATAGTAGCCTGATGACGGAGACGTTAGCTAAGGTTTACTTGGAGCAAAAAAAATACGCCAAAGCAATACAGGCATACGAAATTTTAATTTTGAAATATCCAGAAAAAAGTGTTTTCTTTGCAGACCGTATTGCGGATATTAAAATAGTACAACAAAACAATAATTAATATACAATGGAATTTTCAATTTTTTTAGTCCTAATAGCAGTAGTAAGTTTCTTACTCGTTGTTGTAATCATGGTACAAAACCCTAAAGGAGGTGGTTTATCATCTAGTTTTGGCGGATCGCAAGTAATGGGCGGTGTGCAAAAAACTAACGATTTTCTTGACAAAGGTACATGGACGCTTGCAACAATACTTATTGTATTAATTCTACTATCATCATTAAGTTTCTCTAGCGGATACTCAGATGATAGCAAGTTAATCGATGAGTCTGCCGTAGAAACATCGGCAACAGTACCAGCTGCTACTGATGCAGAAGGTGCTACTACACCAGCTACAGAAGAGGGTGCTACTGAGGAATAAAAAACACAACATATTACATTAAAAATGCCAGCAACTGACATGCTGGCATTTTTTGTTTTTATACCCTGTCAGTTTACTGAATTGGCATAGTTTCTGAAAAACAGAAGGCAAGATTATTTAATAACAAACTAAAAAAACAATATCATAATGGCTTTAAACATTAAACCGCTTTCAGACCGCGTTCTTATAGAGCCGGTTGCTGCAGAAACACAGACTGCTTCTGGAATTTACATTCCCGATACTGCAAAAGAGAAACCACAAAAAGGCATGGTTGTAGCCGTAGGTAACGGAACAAAAGACCATGACATGACGGTAAAAGTGGGCGACACTGTATTGTATGGTAAGTATGCTGGTACTGAACTTAAATTTGAGGGTAAAGATTACCTGATAATGAAAGAAGAAGAAATTTTCGCAGTACTCTAAATCGAGTTTAATCAACTAATAATTTAACAAAAAATACAATGGCAAAAGAGATAAAATTTGATATTGAAGCACGCGATGGTTTAAAGCGTGGCGTAGATGCACTAGCAAATGCTGTAAAAGTAACTTTAGGTCCTAAAGGACGTAATGTTATTATAAGCAAATCGTTTGGTGCGCCAACAGTAACAAAAGATGGTGTATCGGTAGCGAAAGAAATTGAGCTAGAAGATACATTAGAAAACATGGGAGCACAAATGGTTAAAGAGGTAGCCTCTAAAACCAACGACCTTGCTGGCGATGGTACTACTACCGCAACAGTATTGGCACAAGCAATTGTTAAGGAAGGACTTAAAAACGTTGCCGCAGGTGCTAACCCAATGGATTTAAAAAGAGGTATAGACAAAGCCGTTGAAGCTATTGTGGGCGACCTTGCAAAACAAACAAAAGAAGTAGGTAGTGCTACCGAGAAAATAAAACAAGTAGCATCTATATCAGCTAATAATGACGAGGCAATAGGCGAACTTATTGCTACAGCATTTGGTAAAGTAGGTAAAGAGGGTGTTATAACTGTTGAAGAGGCTAAAGGTACCGATACGTATGTAGATGTAGTTGAAGGTATGCAGTTTGACAGAGGATACCTTTCGGCTTACTTTGTAACCGATTCTGAGAAAATGCAAACAGAGCTAGAGAACCCTTACATATTGTTATATGATAAGAAAGTATCTGCTATGAAAGATTTACTACCCGTATTGGAGCCCGTAGCACAATCTGGACGACCATTATTAATCATTGCAGAGGATGTAGATGGCGAAGCATTAGCTACACTGGTAGTAAACAAATTAAGAGGTTCGCTAAAAATAGCTGCTGTTAAAGCACCTGGTTTTGGCGACAGAAGAAAAGCATTATTAGAAGATATTGCTATACTTACAGGAGGTACTGTAATTGCCGAAGAACGTGGCTATACATTAGAAAACACTACGCTTGATATGCTAGGTACTGCCGAAAAGGTAACTATTGATAAAGATAATACTACACTGGTAAACGGTGCAGGCGAAGCGGAAATGATTAAAAACCGTGTAAACCAAATTAAAGCACAAATTGAAACTACAACGTCTGACTACGATAAAGAAAAGCTACAAGAGCGTTTGGCTAAACTAGCAGGCGGTGTTGCAGTACTTTACGTTGGAGCGGCATCTGAAGTAGAAATGAAAGAGAAGAAAGACAGAGTAGATGATGCTTTGCACGCTACAAGAGCAGCGGTAGAAGAAGGTATTGTAGCTGGTGGTGGTGTTGCATTATTACGTGCTAAGCAAGTACTTGCTGATTTGGCTACTGAAAATGCAGACGAAGCTACTGGAGTACAAATTGTAGCACGCGCTATAGAATCGCCTTTAAGAACCATTGTTGAAAATGCAGGTTTAGAAGGCTCTGTAGTAGTAGCAAAAGTAGCAGAGGGAACTGCTGACTTTGGTTACAATGCTAAAACAGATGAGTATGTAGATATGCTTTCGGCAGGTATTATCGATCCTAAAAAAGTAACGCGTGTAGCACTAGAAAATGCTGCTTCGGTTTCAGGAATGATATTAACTACAGAGTGTGCGCTTATAGAAATTAAAGAAGAAAATTCAGCAGGTGGCGGAATGCCAATGGGCGGCGGAATGCCAGGCATGATGTAATCTATCATAAAAGGATAATTTGAAGAAAGGGGTACACAAATTGTGTATCCCTTTTTTTCGTAAAAAAAATAAAATGTGTGCTATTTTATAGCACAATAGCTATATTTTAGCGTTGTAATTAACCATCTATAAATTACGTTAATGAAAAATATTATTCCATCCAAACTTATAGTATTACTATTCCTACTTATAGGTATTAGCAATAACGCACAAAATACAGATACGAAAAAAATTGCTATTGCAGAAAAACTAAATGATTACTTTTTTTTAGAACGAGAAAATATACACGTACACTTTAATAAAGATATTTATTTGACTGACGAGTCCGTTTGGTTTAAAGGATACACGTATCACCGAAAAAGCAACAACCCATTTTTTTCGTGTGTGAATATTTTTGCTACACTTATGGACGACGAGGGTAAGGTACTAGAAAACCAATTACTGTATGGCAACATGGGGTCGTTTTCAGGACGGTTTGAATTAAAAGACTACATGAAATCAGGGCGTTATTATGTGCAGTTTTACACTAACTGGATGAATAACTTTACAGAAGACGAATCGTTTATAGGCGAAATTACCATTGTAAATAAAAACATAGCACCCTCACTATTCAATAAACCAAATTACAGTAAAGTAAATATTGATTTGCATCCTGAGGGAGGTACACTCGTAAACGAAATTACAAATACTATTGGTATTAGTGTAACCGATTGCAACCGTAAGCCCATAGCCGCAAAAGAAGCTAAAATTATAAATGCCAATAATGAGGTAATAAAAACAATTAACCTTAACGAGCAGGGTTATGGCAGGTTTAATTTTACCCCTATACGAGGGCAACAATATACCATTACAACTACTGTAGTAGACGAAGTGCACGAAATAGCCATGCCCCTAGCCCAACTTAAAGGTGTTGCAATAAGTACTAATGGCTACACTGTACCCAACAAAACAATAATTACAATACGCGTTAATGAGCTAATGCAAGAAGCGTTATCGGGTAAGCCGTTATATTTAGTAATACATAAAGACGAGAAAGCGACCATATCTGACATAAAATTTACTGCTGATAAATTAAGTGAAGTTGTTGCTTTTGCTAACGACGATCTTTTTGAGGGTATTAATACAATACGTATACTGGACAACGAACTTAACGAAGTTGCACAACGAATCATCTACATTTCTAAAAAGCCAGGTATTGGTATGGAAGTAACAGAAACCAAAGAAACCGTGGAGCATATTGAGGTAAAAGGCAAGGTTAATTATGGTAACATGAATTTGAGTATCTCCATGCTTCCCTCCAATACAATAGCGATAAAGCCACATAACGACATTTATACATCACTATTGATAAACCCTTATTTGGATAATCAAAAAACGTTGGAAGCGAAAACGTACTTAAATACCATTTCGAGAAAAAACCAATACGAAATGGATTTATTCCTGCTCAACCAACATAGCAAATACAAATGGCGCAATATTAGGGATAACCCTCCTAGTAGTAAGTACACGTTTGATATTGGGCTTTCGTTAAAAGGAATAATAAATGACAAGGGGAGCCTTAACCGATACAAAGTAAACATATCTTCGTTAGAAGGGCGAATTAATGAAACTGTTGAGATTAATCATAAAAATGAATTTTTCTTGGATAATTTAATTCTTGCCGATTCGGTTAGGCTTGATTTCCATTTGATTAAAGGCGATAAAAAGAAAACTATAAAATTATATCCACACCTATCCAATACAAACAGGATATACAACAAGCAGTACAAACCTATTATAGCAGAGTGTGCCGCACCAGAAGGGGAAAATGCTATTACGGAATTACCTGAACTGCCTGATAATGTTAATACTGATGCAATTATGTTGGAAGAAGTAGAGATAACAGGTACTTCTACAGAGCTAAAATATGAGAGGGCTTTTGGTAACTCGCAGCTACGTGGATATAAAATTTCGGATACCGATAACCGAAACTTTATGTTTATAACCGATTTAATACGCTATCATGGTTTTGATGTAGAAATTAATAATGGTAAAGTAGGTATTTTTGGACGTACAGTAAATACTTTTCAGGGACAACGAACACAACCCATGATTTATATTGATAACATGATTGTAATGAGTTTTGATATACTATGGCAAATGCAGACCGAAGATGTTGATGAGTTTTATATTAACCAACATGCTGTTTTTCCTTCTGTAGATAATCGGATGGGGATTATACGCATATACATGAAAAAAGATTTTTCATACAGAAGCAAGAAAAAATCCCCTACCTCCTATGTAGTTAAAGATGGTTTTAAGCGTATTATACCTTTTGAGAATACAATGTACTTATCTACAGCTACAAAGGGTTTTGAGAATTTTGGCACTATTGATTGGAAACCTCTTGTTACCACTAACGAAAAGGGTGAATTTGAACTGGAATTACCTATAACGGGTCAGGATAGTGTTAAACTATTAATAGAAGGTTTTAGCCCCGATGGTAAACTTATATCAGAAGTAAAAACAATTTATTTAAACTAAAAAACATATCTATAAGTAAAAAAGCCTCTAACTAGTTAGAGGCTTTTTTATATAAAGTATTTTTATTACTTATTCTCTTTTATACTGGCAGCAATCATGCAGTCCTTTATAGTCTGCATCCTTAGCTTTAACCTTGTCTGTGTCATGACCTGTTTTTGCAATCGCTTTACGTACATCATCAATCGTACATTTATTTTCGTCTAAAATAAGATGAAGATCCTGATGGTGCTCGTGCCAAGCTGCATATTTAACACCCGAAACGCCAAAAGCTGCTTTTTCAATACGTTTTTTACACATATCGCAATTACCTTTAACTTCTATCTCATATTTTGCATTCTTTTTTTTCTTCTTTTCTTGTGCTTGTACTGTTACCCCCATTAGTGTAACCAGTAACAATAAAACTAATTTTTTCATAATTGTATTCTTAGTATTAAAAGTTCTTAAATATATAAAAATTTCAATTCTTTTAAGTTACTTAATCTTAAACCTTAACCCTGAGTAATACATCTGCCCAAAAATAGGCGCGTATACTATAGAGGTATCAAATGTAGAGCCAAACGGGTTATTTGCACCCAAAATAGCCCTGTCCTGCTGGTAGTTCCCTATATTTTCTCCTCCTACATATACTTCAAAAACACTAGAGAATGTACGTGTTATTTGTGCATTCATTAAGGAGAACGATGGCGAATACCTACCAAGTCGGTCTTCCTGAGGGTTACTACCCGTAAAAGGCAAGCGTTGTTTACCCAGCCAGTTAAATGTAAAGTCAAACTTCCATTGTTTCCCACCTTCTACTATATGGGTTTCGTAACCTATGTTGGTAAAAAAGCGATGTCTCGGCTGCAATGGCATTTCGGCAGTACCCGATTGGTAATCTGTAGTTACATCATAGTATTTGTACGCTGTACGAATATTAAAATGTTGGGTTATCTCGTAATTTAAATCCAACTGCAAGCTATTAGCAGAGGATGCCCCGTCGAGGTTATAAAACTGTACTTGTTGTGGCGATGCATACACATCAACTACAGCACGATTTTCAAAGTCTGTTCTGTAAAAATCAACTGTAAATTGTGCATTCTTATTAAACAATGTAAAGCATTGTGTAAAACTAAGCCCATAGTTCCAGGCAATTTCAGGGTCAAGCCCGTATATTTTGCCACCATTGCTTAAAACGTTGTACTGGCGCGAACTACCAAAGTACCCTTGGTTCTCGGCAAATATATTGGCTGCACGTTTCCCTCTACCTGCCGAAGCTTTTATTACAGCTTGGCTCCATGGGTTATAGCGCATGTGCATTCGGGGGGTAAAAAACGCACCCAAACGGTTGTGTACATCAAAACGTCCGCCTGTTACAATAGTAAAATCGTTACCATCGTTGTAAGTATATTCAAAAAAGGCACCTACCGAGTTATCAACCCTACCAACATCTGTAGTACCTACAAACTCGTCGTAGTTATCGTAGGTAAAATTAATACCTGTAGCAAATTTGTTAAGGGTATTGCTAATAATAGAATTGAATATTAAATTGGAGTAAAAACTCTTTTGGTCGATATTATACTGTCTGAATCCGAAATACGATTCTTGCCGGTGCCAATTGTAGGAGGTTTGTAATCCTATGCTCTGAAAAGGCATATCGGGGAAAACATAACCTAATTTTGCCGAAAGGTCCAACTTATCGGTATCAATTTCCGAGCCCCAAAAATTAGTAGTAAACTTATCCCTATCGGGGTCAAAATCAAGTTCGCCTGTTTGTTTTTCATCACGCATGTAACGTGCATTAATAAAACTTACCCAACCTTTATCGGGGTTGGAATACTGCCAACGGTTCATTACATTAATTTGTCGCGATAATGGGTTATCCAAAAAGCCGTCATCGTTCATATCATTTTTTATCACGTTGGTATTGCCGTGTACAAACAATGTGCTACTCCATTTATCGGACACTTTTTTGTTAAAGTGTGTATTAAGCTCAAAACGGCCGCCTGTAGAGCCATAGGCGTTTAGGAAAAACGGAATATCATCTATTGGTTTTAGCAGCTCGTAATTAATTTGCCCCGATATACTTTCGTAACCATTAACAACAGGACCTGCGCCTTTTGTAATTTGGATGCTTTCTACCCAAGTACCTGGTACAAATGATAGCCCGTAGGCTTGCGACGCGCCACGTACAGCAGGAATATTTTCTTCGGCAATTAACAAATATGGGCTTGTTAGCCCTAACATTTTTATTTGGCGTGTTCCCGTAAGTGCATCCGAAAAGTTAACGTCTATAGAGGGGTTGGTTTCAAAACTCTCGGCTATGTTACAACAAGCCGCCTTTAATAGCTCTTTACTACTCATATTGGTAGTATTGGTAGCTTTTATTAAAGAGCGTTCCAAACCTTTTACATTTTTCTCTATCAATACATCATCAAGCACTTCTGCTTCCGAAGGTTTCATGATGTAGCTAATATAATCGGGTTTGGTTATGGTTAAGGTATCGGATTGAAAACCAAGATAGGAAATTACAAGTTTTTTGTATTCTTTTTTGTAGGGTAAGGTAAAAACACCGTCTACGTTGGTAGATGTACCTACAATGTTGTCCATACTGGTATTTGTGCTTAGCCAATATAAGTTGGCTCCTGGTAGCGGTTGTTTTTGGTCGTCTACTATCTCTCCGCTAATGGTTTGCTGCGCTTGTGTGTAGGCAGCGGTAAGTAATACTAATATTATAACTATTTTACGCATAAAGTAAAGTGTAATGTTAATCTTAATTTTTTCTGTACGTGCACAGAATAAAGTTTTATAACATTACATTACGCATATAGCATATAGCTACAGTAGAGTTTAAAAAGTGGTGGTGCATTGGGTGCACAGTAATAAACGGTTGCTTGTTTATTAACACAAGGTGTGTTGCCATAAAATGCAACCGACTTCCACTCGTTAATTGGGCAAAAACTAGCAAGGTCCAACTGTAACGATTTTACAAGGATAATATCCTCCGTAGTATCGTCTAGCTCAACTACGTCGTTTTTGCAGCAACTTTTATGGTTTTCTTGGGCAACAATACCACAACAAGAGTTTACTTTATGGTGTTCGTTACAAGGTCCTTGTGCTTCGTAAGCAAAAGTAACTTCTGATATTTGCCCTTTGCAATAGTGTACATTTAGCATTAGCCCCATATTGGCTACCAATATCAGGAACGATAAAATTAAGCTTATGTACTTTTTTATTTGCATTGCACTACAAAATTAAATATTTACAGCTTATACAACAGTTATTTAGGTTAAAATTTTAATTGCGTACTTTTTTCTGGTAATAAAATGCAGGTAAAAACAGAATTAAAAATAAGGGTTGTATTAAAAACCGTCGTACGTAAAACAGTAATAGTAAATCTACATTGTTGGCAGTAATAACAATATAAAATACCGTAAGTAATACCATAAAAAAGGCTATGTATAAAATACTACAAAGCTTTAAAATAGCTTTATCTCTAAATACCAAGTAGATTATGCCTAACGATAGTATGCTGTTAAGTAAGTAACGAAATGCCAAGCCACCTAATAACTTGGTAGTATCGTAGCTAGGGAGCTCCTCTTTGCCCTCCGCTTTAAAAAATGCCAATAGTGGGTCGTAAAACAACTGGTTCTGGAAAACCCGTACCAGCACAATTAAAATGAGTAGTAGTACTATTGCCATAATAGTACCTGCACTAAGATTTATTTTTTTTTGCATTGCCTGAAAGTTTCATTACCCATAACACCCACAACATAAACACTACACCGTATATAAATAACGGAAAAAGTATATCGTGCATTAACTCCTCCTGCTCGGGATAGTAGTAAAAGCCAAGCCCTAGTAATGCTATACGCATTACATTAAGTACATGTATTACCAACACACCTGCTATTATATATAAGGTAGTACGCTTAAAAGTAGTTGAAAATGCTATTATAAAGGCTACAAACAATATCATAACACTAACCGCATTACACCCCTCTACAATTCGGGAAACACTTTCGCCATTAACATGAAAAATATAAGAAGCCTCTTTTAAATGTGGTTTTATATACGATGGTTTACCCATAGCCTCTACAAAACTGCTAGATTGTTCTGCCACCAAAGTAGTCATCCCATCTACTTCAAAATTCTCAGTATCATATTGATTGAGGTAAAGCGAATAAAGTACTGATAGTACAAGATAACTCAGCCCAAACTTAATAAGAAAGAGGAAAAACGGACGGTTTTTTTGCCACACAGTCATTAGATAATTTTTAACAAAAATAAGTAAAATAACATACGTTTAATAAATACATTTGCAATAAAAGAAATAGAAAAACAATGACATTTGAAGCATTAAAACAAAAGGTTACCGATATACTCCACCATGATGATACATTACGTGATGAGAAGTTATTACAAGTATGCCACCTACTAAAAGATAATATAGATTATTATGACTGGGTAGGGTTTTATTTTAAAAACGGAGATAAGGAAGAGTTGCTGCTTGGTCCTTACGCTGGCGAAGCGACCGACCACAAGGTTATTCCGTTTGGCAAAGGTATTTGTGGGCAAGTAGCCGTATCCAATCAAAACTTTGTAGTACCCGATGTAAGTGCACAAGATAATTATATTGCTTGTAGCATTACTGTAAAATCGGAAATAGTGATACCACTGTTTGTAGAGGGTGAGAATATAGGACAGATTGATATAGACTCTAATGTTAAAGACGCTTTTACAGCAGAAGACGAAAGTTTTTTAGAATTTGTAAATGCAGAAGTAGCAAAATTGTTTTAAAGCCTACAGGTTTTAGGTAAAATTGTTACAAAAAGCTAATTCGTATATAATTTATTGCCGATATCAAAAATATAATTACCTTTGCAGCCAATCGGGAAAAGCCTGATTATACATAATAATTATTTAAATAATATTGGCATGTACTTAACTAAAGAAGTTAAAGAAGAGATTTTTGCTAAACATGGCAAAAGTGCTACAGACACAGGATCGGCAGAGGGACAAATTGCATTGTTCACACACAGAATTAACCACCTTACAGAACACCTGAAACAAAATCGTCACGATTACAACACAGAGCGTTCGTTAGTAAAGCTAGTAGGTAAAAGAAGAAGCCTACTCGACTACCTGAAGAAGAAAGAAATTAACAGGTATCGTGAGATTATCAAAGAATTAAACATCAGAAAATAATCGAGATGAAAAGAGGTGCCTGCGCGCCTCTTTTTATTTTCAGATATATATGTAATGCAGAAAAAGTTTTGGTTTTTCATTGGGTTTTAAACAACTACACACAACAACTACAACACAACTAGAAACCCATTGTTTAATCAAAGTATTAGAATTTTATGATTCCAAACGTAACAAGAGAAATTATCGATCTGGGAGATGGAAGAAGCATCTCGATCGAGACTGGAAAACTTGCGAAACAAGCTGATGGTGCTGTAGTGGTACGTATGGGTGATGCCATGCTACTTGCTACAGTAGTATCTGCAAAGAGCGCGAGTCCTGGAGTAGATTTTTTACCCTTAACGGTAGATTATCGTGAAAAGTTTGCGGCAGCAGGTCGCTTTCCAGGTGGCTTTTTTAAGCGCGAAGCAAGACCAAGCGACAGCGAAGTATTAACCATGCGATTAGTAGACCGTGTTTTACGACCACTTTTCCCGAACGATTACCATGCCGAAACGCAGGTAATGATACAATTAATGTCGCATGACGACGAAGTAATGCCCGATGCATTAGCAGGGCTAGCAGCATCAGCAGCATTAGCAGTATCAGACGCTCCATTTAGCACACTTATATCAGAAGTACGTGTTGCAAGAGTAGATGGTGCATTTATAATAAACCCAAGTAAGGCGCAATTAGCGGCATCTGACATCGACATGATGATTGGAGCTTCTGCAGATTCTATTGCTATGGTTGAGGGTGAAATGGAAGAAATTTCTGAGCAAGAAATGGTAGAAGCCATTAAGTTTGCCCACGAAGCTATTAAAGTACAAGTTGCTGCTCAGGAAAAAATGAGAGCAGCGGTGGGCAAAGAACGCAGAACGTATGAAGAAGAAAGAAGCGACGAAGCAATTCATGCAAAAGTCCGTGAGCTTTCTTACGATAAATATTTTGAGATAGCCAAAGCAGGTTCTTCTAAACAAGAACGTTCTGAGAAATTCTCATTATTAAAAGAAGAAGTTAAAGAAGCATTTACCGAAGAAGAACTACTTGAAAACGGTGACTTGGTTGGTAAATACCTATCTAAAACACAAAAAGAAGCCGTACGTAACGTTATTCTGGATCTTGGTTTACGCCTTGATGGAAGAAAAACAAACGAAATACGCCCAATATGGTGCGAGGTAGATTATTTACCATCTGTACACGGTTCAGCCATATTTACACGAGGAGAAACACAAGCACTCGCTACCGTAACACTTGGTACATCACGCGAGGCTAATGTTATTGACTTACCAACGGATCAGGGTGAAGAGAAATTCTATCTACACTATAACTTCCCTCCTTTTTCTACTGGAGAGGCAAGACCGTTGAGAGGAACATCCAGACGAGAAGTAGGTCATGGTAACCTTGCACAACGTGCCCTTAAAAAGATGATACCTGAAGAGAACCCGTACACAGTACGTGTAGTATCTGAAGTGTTAGAGTCAAATGGTTCATCATCTATGGCAACAGTATGTGCTGGTACATTAGCACTTATGGATGCTGGAGTACAAATGAAAAAACCTGTATCGGGTATTGCCATGGGGCTTATCTCTGATGAAGAGACTGGCAGATGGGCTGTACTATCTGATATTCTTGGTGATGAAGACCATTTGGGTGATATGGACTTTAAGGTAACAGGTACTGCCGACGGTATTACAGCTTGCCAGATGGACATAAAAATTGATGGTCTTAACTACGAGATTATGGAGCAAGCCCTCAATCAGGCTCGCGACGGACGTTTGCATATATTAGATAAGTTAACAGAAGTTATTGATACTCCTAGACCAGAAGTTAAACGCCACTCGCCAAAAATTATTAAGGTTACTATACCTGGCGATTACATTGGTGCGCTTATTGGTCCTGGCGGAAAAGTAATTCAGGAGCTACAAAAAGAATCAGACACTACTATTGTAATTAATGAGGTAGATGATATGGGCGAAGTAGAAATACTAGGTACAAGCCCAGAAGGTATTGATATGGTTTTACGTAAAATAGATTCGATTACCTTTAAACCTAAAGCTGGCGAAACCTATAGCGTAAAAGTTATTAAAATGCTAGACTTTGGTGCAGTAGTAGAATATAACGATGCTCTTGGTAACGAAGTATTATTACACGTTAGTGAAATAGCATGGGAACGAACTGAAAATGTATCGGATGTTATTAATATGGGCGATGTATTTGATGTGAAATACATTGGTATAGACCCTAAAACGCGTAAAGAGAAAGTTTCGAGAAAGGCATTACTACCACGCCCACCTAGAGATGAAAACAGACCACCTAGAGAGGATCGCCCTAGAGACAATAGAGGAAGGGACGACCGTAGAGGGAGAGATGACAGAAACGCTAGAAACAGGGATGATAGAAATAATGACAGAGCGCAAAAAGAAGATGGAAATAACGATACTAAAGAATCGTAACCCACTAATTTTTTAACTCCTACAAAAAACCCTGCTACATTTTTTAGCAGGGTTTTTTATTTTAAATAGAGATGATAAAATTACTATTGCCTATTTTTTAATATGGTAATTGTGGCAGCTTCTCCCTCTTTTAAACTTGACATTAATTCAAAATTACGATTATTATCAATAAGTCTAATCATTGCTGTATTAGGCTTGTATTTACCTTCGTTGGTTGCAATAATCCTAAATATATTTTCTTTTTGTATAGAAATGGTTATTAATTTTTTCTTGTTAGTAATTTTATAATCTTTTAGTACCAATTCATTATTGTGATATAACTGAATAATATCCCCATCTTCTTTTCCAGCATCCCAAACCTCAAGTACTACTGTATCAGATTTTACAAATACATTCAGGTTCTGATTCTTAATTAGATTGTTAACTTTAAGACTATCCAATAGGGTTAGTGGATTGGCTTTTCGTTTTGTTTCATCATCAAATCTTTTCGATTTCTGAATCTTACGATTCATTTTGTGCATCTTCTTATATAATTTTTTAGAACCTATAAGCTGTATAGTTCCATCTACACATTTTGTATTATCTTTAAAAAACCCCTTAAAACTACCTTCTAGTTTACTGTTATCATCTACCGATTTTACTTTGCCAGTAAAGTTAATAAAACAAAACATTTCATCATTTATAGTTGATTTAGTATAAAGTATATCTTCCTCCTTAAAAGTAAATTCTTTTGTTTTTTTATTATACGAACCACTTATTAAATTTTTTGTTTCGTGCTCGCCCGTTAAATCAGTTACAGAATACCCTGAAATTTTACCATCTATTTCCGTAAAAACCAAACGATAAGATATAACTGACTTGGTATCAGAACCAAAACTTATAGCTCCAAAATACTCGTACTTTTCTTGCGAAAACAATAGCGTTGTTATGAAACAGAAAAATAAACTTAAAATTTTCTTCGTGTACATATTTTTATATATTTGAACAAACTTAAAAATTTTTAATATGAAATTAAAACTATTATTTTCTCTAATTGCTATCTTTTTCTTGTCAGTAAATGCTACTTATGCATCTTTTCCAGTACAGAGAACAGCTACTAATAGTACAACTATAGTAGAAGAACAAAGTGACGAAGAATTTACTTCTCCTGCTGCTGCTGCAGGTTCCAAAAGTCAAGTTGTAGCACTATTGCTCTGCTTTTTTCTTGGTTTACTTGGTATTCACCGTTTTTACCTTGGTTACATTTGGCAAGGCGTTGTTCAGTTACTTACATTAGGTCTGTTAGGAATATGGACTATAATAGATTTTGTTAGAATCGTTACTGGTGATTTACAACCTAAAAACGGTAGTTACGATAAAACGCTTTAAACACTACTATTAAAATTGATTATAATAAAAACTCTACTAATTATAGTAGAGTTTTTATATTATTATACCTTCATGAACTGTTAATTCGAGTGTATAAGTTAAGTTAAAAAACTGATTTGGATTTATGTATTATACTTTGACAACAATTAATTAAACTTTTTTTGAATTTAATGTAACTTTTTGGTACTTCGTTGCGTATAACTATTTACATACTTAAAGTGAGGATTTTTATTAAATGAGACAGCTTAAAATAACCAAGCAGGTAACCAATAGGGAAACTGCATCTTTAGACAAGTACCTTCAGGAAATTGGAAAAGTAGATTTAATTACGGCAGATGAGGAGGTAGAGTTAGCACAACGTATTAAAGCTGGAGACCAGCGCGCACTTGAAAAACTTACAAAAGCCAACCTACGTTTCGTAGTATCGGTAGCAAAGCAATATCAAAATCAAGGATTAACACTTCCCGACCTTATTAATGAGGGTAATTTGGGGTTAATTAAAGCTGCGCAACGTTTTGATGAAACACGTGGTTTTAAATTTATATCCTATGCGGTATGGTGGATTCGTCAGTCGATATTGCAAGCACTTGCCGAGCAATCGCGTATTGTACGACTTCCGCTTAATAAAATTGGCTCCATAAACAAAATTAATAAAATGTATGCTTTGCTTGAGCAAAGTAGTGAGCGTGCGCCTTCGGCAGAAGAAATTGCCAAAGAGCTTGACATGACTGTTAATGATGTTAAGGAGAGCATGAAAAACTCAGGGCGTCACCTATCTATGGATGCGCCGTTGGTTGAGGGTGAAGACTCCAATCTTTATGATGTATTGCGTTCGGGCGAATCGCCAAACCCAGACCGTGAGTTGATACACGAGTCGCTTCGTACAGAAATTGAAAGAGCATTGGAAACGCTTACACCACGCGAGGCAGATGTTGTGCGCCTTTATTTTGGATTAGGTGACCAGCACCCAATGACACTAGAGGAAATTGGTGAAACTTTTGACCTTACTAGAGAGCGCGTACGCCAGATTAAAGAAAAGGCAATACGAAGATTAAAACATACCTCTCGTAGCAAAATACTAAAAACCTATCTTGGATAATCGTTAAAATTTTTAACCCAAAATTTTATTTTTTATTTAAAATTTGTATTTTGGCTGCTAAATTTTACGAATATACGTTATAACGATATAGAAAGCACTTACAGTTCAATAACTGTTCGTTTTTTGATTGATGATTGAACTCCGGCTGATTACCGGAGTTTTTCTTTATATATAAAACCCTAAAAGCTTCTCCATTAATTTGCCTTAAACCTTAGTCTAATTTTTTGTGCTATTATAAATTTCCTCCTTTTGTAAAATTCAATAAATGATAATGCTCTACAATTCATTTTTAAATTTATTCGTTATTTTACGGAGCAAAAAATAATAAAAACTGTCAATGCATAAATTCTTAAACCAAAAACTAACGCTTATACATCTCATTACTGTTTTAGTAATAGCTATAGGCATTTTATTAATTATAAATGGTAATAACAAGAAAGAAAACGTAGCCTCTTATGACAACGGAAATGTTACTGTAGCGGTAATAGACTTTAGCCAACCAAAACCCGAACCCAAAACTAATTATAAGTTACTATCAGGTATGGTTTTAATAGCATTAGGAGTTGTTGTTTTTGCTAAAATGTATTTTACTAAAAACCATACACCAACCACTGAGCCTTTAACAAAACTTACAGAAAAAGAAAAAGAGGTAACCTATTTAATACAACAAGGTAAAAGCAATAAAGAAATTGCAACAGAACTAAGCATTAGTTTAAGTACTGTTAAGACTCATATTAATAATTTATACAAAAAACTCTCTGTAACATCAAGAACAGAACTTACTGATTTAATGAGAGATAAAGAGGTCTAGTCCCAAAATCCAACCTGAAAAATTAGTTATTTACTTTTTTCAAACTCATATTTGTTTCCAATCAAAAAACAACAGATATGAACATTTCAAATCAATTTTTAAAAATCACTTTCCTATTTATTGCATTTAACTTTACAATAGTTGCAATGGCGCAAGATGTAAAAGAATGCAAAAAAATTGTACAAATTACTGCCGAAGGAATTAATACCAAATCGTCAGCAGTATTAGAAACTAAATTAGCTCCAGATTTTAGCATTGCAGGTCAAACAGGTTCCATTGCAAAAATGGTGCTACAACAACTATTTGGTCAGTTAAACGATCAGGTAGAAAACTATAAAGAAATTAACCAAACTAATACGAGTAAAGGGCTAGAGCTTGGGTATAATTTTTTTTATAAGCAACGAGGGGCAGTAGAAACCACTTTTGTATTTAATAAACAAAACCAACTTACAGATCTTCAGCTTTTTGGCATGCAAGTAAAAACAATGAGTGCTGATACCGAAATTCAGAGAAATAATGATAACGTTATTGAAGTTCCGTTTGAGATGGCAGGAAATTTAATAGCTGTAGAGGTTTTACTAAATGGAGTGCAACGAAAATTTATAGTAGATAGTGGTTCGCCAAGAGTAATTTTAAACACTAAATATATTGCAGGACAAGATAATGAGGGAAAGACAAGAATATCATCGACTACTAGTGGTGTTAATGGTAGTATAAATGGTATGGACATTGGTAAGGTTGAAGAATTGGATTTTGCAGGAATTAAATTAGAGAACCAAGAAGTTATTACTCTAGATATCTCACATTTAGAAGAAGATTTGGATACCGAAATTTACGGTTTAATCGGGTATGACTTAATTCAAGACTATGATGTGTTATTTGATTATGAAAATAAAAAACTTGTACTCATCAATCCAAATCATTTTGATAACTATAAGACCACACATTTACCTAATGCCAAATTAGAAACCGTCCCATTTTCTTTAAACCAGCATATTCCAGTAATTGAAGCGCAAATAGGAAGGAAAAAATATACCTTTGGAATTGACTGTGGAGCCGAAGCCAATTTAATTCATGAACCTTTGTTTGAATCACTTAAAAGTAATTTAAAAAATATTGAATTAGATAGTTTAATAGGAGCCGATAATAATCCGGTAGTAATAAACACAGCAGAAGTAAAGAGCATGAAAATTGGTAGTAAAAACTTTAAGCGTTTAGTAACTGCCTTTAGTAACATTTCACATTTAAACCAAGGGTATGGTTTGAATCTGGATGGATTAATAGGGTATGAAGTATTATCGAAACAAAAAACACTACTTTCTTTCAAAAGAGGTGAACTTGTTTTTATTGAATGATAAAGATGAATTTTCAATAATTCATCACTCAGTAGTTGTATTATAGTGTTCTTGTACTTATTGGAATTTTTATTTATATAGATTTCGGAAATTAAGGCTTTCAAAGCTAAAATCATAAAACTATCTTTGCAGTACAAACACTCACAACACTACAATGAAAAATACTTTAATAGCCCCATCTGTTTTATCGGCAGATTTTGCTAACCTGCAGCGCGACATTGAAATGATTAATAACAGCGAAGCCGATTGGTTTCATGTTGATATTATGGATGGTGTTTTTGTACCCAACATTTCGTTTGGTATGCCTGTTCTAGGTGCAATTACACGCCATGCAAAAAAAACAATTGATGTACACTTGATGATTGTAAATCCTGACCAGTATGTTAAAACTTTTGCACAACTTGGAGCTGCCAACCTAACAGTACACTTGGAGGCTTGTACACACTTACACCGCACACTGCAAGCTATAAAAGCTGAAGGAATGAAAGCTGGGGTTGCTATTAACCCACATACCAATGTAAGTTTATTAGAGGACGTTATAAAAGATATTGACCTAGTTTGTATAATGAGCGTTAACCCTGGTTTTGGTGGGCAATCGTTTATTGAAAACACATATAGTAAAATTAAGCAGCTTAAAGCAATAATAGCAAAACACGATGCCAACACTTTAATTGAGATTGATGGCGGGGTTAGCGATAAAAATGCAGTGCAATTGGTAGAAGCTGGTGCTGATGTACTTGTGGCAGGTAACTACGTTTTTGGGTCGGATAACCCTACTGCAACTATAGCAGAGCTTAAAAAAATAACTGCTTTATAATATTAGCGTTTTTTAATCATTAAGTTCCAATCGAACATCGATTTTTTTATGGCACTTAATGTTTTGTTGGTAAGCATTCTGCGCAATACCACTTTTACACCTATAAATAGTAAAGCCTTGTTAATAAAATTTAGCTTTGCTAAATTCATGATAATCTTTTCTGCCCTGCGTTTTACGTGGGGCTTTAGTTTATCTATTTCCTGCTCTTTAATTAAGGGCCAATTACTACCGTTAGCAAACGTTGGCATCGGAAAATATCCTTCCTCAGGATAGTCTGAGAATATGGGTATTATCTGGTAGCTGTCATCTTTAGTCGATTTAAAATGGTCGATATTAATTCCTGCGTAGCCATTTTTAAATACAGGATTATTATCAATAGCCGATTTAGGGATGGTAAAATAATCTCTCAGAAATATTTCGCAGTTAAATCGTCCTAAATAATAATCATGTACCCTAAACTCTTTACTAATAAACCCTCCAAAGCCTCCTAGTGTACCACAAGCTATAGCATTTTCGCCAAAAGCATCTACTTGGTTGCCTTGGGGATTTCTAAAATACCGCGAGGGCGATACTAAAAACTGGCTGGCATAGGTAGATTGCATAGCAAGCATATAATCTTCTGCCTTAACTTTCATTTGGTTGGTTACTGCTCCTAACAGTTTGCCAAATACCGAAACAATATCTTTATCATAATTAAATGGTGCACTGTCTTCTTTTGCCTTGCTCGGAAAAGGATCTATCATTAATACGGTATTGGAAAAAGTATCGTATTCCATATTCATTTTAACAAGCTCCTTTTTATCTAGTTTAGGTATTCTTTCTCTAGTAATATCGTCTAGCACTTCCCTAACCTTTTCAAAAGGCTCATTATTAATCATTCCGCCATCTACGTTAAGTGTTTTATGGTTTTCGGGAATATTCGGAATTTGGATAAAATCATCTCTAAAAAAGGGAATTTTACGTATATCGTCTGCTTTTCGCTCTAAAACCCTCGACTCTAAACCTATAGGGAATGCACCTGTTGCCATGGCGGCATTTTTAGCTATAGTCGTATTTTCTTTTTTTCTGAAGTTAAGCGGAATCCAACCTTCTTGTATTTGTTGCTTTTGTTCTGGTGTATCGTAAAGTCCAAAACAAGTATAATCGTTATGCACCGTCATTACATACTTCTCTCTCTTTATTGAGGAATTAAAGTCAATATTATAATCGTACCCCTCTAAATTAGATAATGTAGTGAATAATTTTACAGGATATTCAAAATACGGTCGCTCTGGTTTGGGTGTATTAGTAGCTGTTTTTACAATTTTATCGGCAATCTCGTCTATAAACTGTGAGTTAAGTAATGCTATTACGTTATCTTCCTTTGCGATATCGGAGGTGTTTAGCATTTTTTGGAACATATCTTCTCCTAAAAGGTCTACCCAAGTATTGTAGAATCTGTTTTCTGGGTGCTCTTTTAATATCTCGTTGGTAGCAGGTACGGGTACTTTTTGTATGTTGCCTTCTAGTGCCGATGCTGCAACTATACCCGTCATTCCACCTGCGGATGCACCACCAATAACTGGAATGGTTACTTTATGGGTAGGCACACCCGCTTGCCCTCTGCGGTTTTCCCATTCTTGGAGTGCTTCTAGCAAATAATCTACCACGCCTGCGGTGTATGCACCTGCCGAAACGGCACCTGCCATACATAGCCCTACCCTAAAAGTATCGTTTTCCATACTGTTTGTTTTAGTTCTCAAAAAAGCCCGATAGTACCTGTATACCAAATACTACATTGCCGCTTCGCAACGCTTCGTCCGAACCAAATGTATTGGTTGTAAACGAAAAACGGAAACGGTTATATACAGTTACCCCTACAATGAGCTGACCAAAACCAAATGGTTTTTCTTCTAAATTTAAGGCATCGTAAAACTGGTTGCCACCAAAATACATTCCGTAATTGGCATTGGCAAAAAAGTTAAATTCATTTTTATCGGTAGAAATACTTGTATAAAAATTTGCCCCAACCGCTCCGTTAGCGGTAGAGGTATCTATATCGTTACTAATTTCAGCAAAATCTACCGAGCCCTTTCCGTAAGCATTTAAGTAACCTACCCACGCACCTTCGTGAGCAAATAAAACGGGTAGCTCTGCATTTAAAAACACATTACCGCCACCTGCTAATAAACGCTGAAAAGCTTCTGTATCACCTGTAGCTATCAATTGTTCAGGTTGTTCTTCACCGTTTTCATCTGTTGTTGTTTGGTTATTAGCCGAGTTGGATATAAGTGTTCCGAACGATATACGCCAAGCTCCTAAAAATGCCGATGCAAGCTCACTCTCTATCGTATTAGCATTATCGTTTATTTGCAATGCTGCATTATTTACAAAATAAAAGTCCTTGTCGCCTTCTTTACTGTAAAGCATGTTATAAAACGACTCTTTGTGTTTTTTATAACTACTCGGAAAAAAATAAGGCGCTCTATTATTTTTCGCTACACGGGCTATATCTTTTTCTACGTTTTTAAGCAATTCTTCTTTATCGGCAATAGCTAACTTAATTGTTGTTAGCCTGCCAGTATCATCAAAACCAATATCCTCTTGCTCCATAGCTTCGTATTCGCGCTCCAATTCTTTTTCTAAATGCGCAATATCTGCCTTGTATTTATTTTGCTTAATTTTTAAATAGCGTAAATCATTTTCAAGGGCTATTTCTTGCTGCCGCAACAAATCGCGTTGCACTCTTAATTTTGCTATCGAGTCCGTAACTTCATCTTCTGATAGTGTACCAAAATTTTCTTTAGCTACCATATCAATGTACTTATCCAATTTTGCGTTTATGGAATCTCTTCTCTCAAAGTAAGCACTTAAATCGGGAGAAACACGTACTGTATTCCCACTTCGGTCTGCCTGTTTTATACTTGGTATTTGGGCATAGCTATAACAAGAAATTAGAATAACTGGAATAAGAAAAGTAATTTTCTTCATGGGTTTACTGTTTGGTTGGTTATCAAAATTAGTTGATTATTTCTTTAAAATAGTACCCAATACTAGGTATTTATATACACTCTCCTATGCACAGTAATAAATTTAACTTTATGGTAATATAACTTAAAACGTGGTTTACAAACAGCCTATTACGAAAAATCAATTATTTTTATCTAAATATTTTTTTAGGCTAAACTAAAAATGTATTTTTGCGCTGTTATTAAAAATTGTTCTAAACAAAAATCATGAGAATTTATTACGTATTGATATTGCTTGTTAGTAGCATGGCGTTTTCGCAAAACGGAACCATAAAGGGTAAAATAACATCCAATCAGGGCGTGGTTCCATCGGTAACGGTATCGATACAAAAGTTAGATGTTATGATTGTTGCCGATGAAAATGGTAATTATGAAATTAAAGATGTACCGCTTGGTACACATAGAGTAGTATTTAACTTTATAGGATTTAAAACCGAAACGAAAACGGTTAAAGTTACTAGCCCTACTCCAATGGTAGTAAACGTAACACTACAAGAGGATACTATGGCGCTTGATGAGGTAGTAATTACGGGAACAATGAAAGAGGTTAGGCGCTCCGAAAGCCCGATACCTGTAGAGATTATAACCCAAAAATTATTTAAAAAAAACCCAACACCTAGTCTATTCGAAGCTGTAGGAATGGTTAATGGTGTACAGCCACAATTAAACTGTAATGTTTGTAATACGGGCGATATACACATTAATGGTATGGAGGGTCCTTATACGCTTATACTTATAGATGGTATGCCTATAGTAAGCGCACTATCTACAGTATATGGGTTAAATGGTATACCCAACAGTATGGTAGAGCGTATAGAGGTTGTAAAAGGACCCGCATCATCACTATACGGTTCCGAAGCTATGGGGGGTATTATTAACGTAATTACTAAAAACCCAAGTAAAGCTCCTGAGCTTAGCGCTGATACGTTTTTAACAGACTGGGGCGAACTTAGCGTTGATATGGGGGGTAAATTTAGTGTTGGTAAGGCACATGGGCTTATTGGATTGAATTACTTTACTTTTGATAGCCGTATTGATAATAACAACGACAACTTTACGGATATGACACTGCAAAACAGAATATCGGTATTTAACAAGTGGAGTTTTGATCGTAACAATAACAGAATAGCTAGTATTGCTGGGCGCTATGTGTATGAAGACCGATGGGGTGGCGAAATGGATTGGACGAGTGCCGCAAGGGGTGGCGATGAAATTTATGGGGAGAGTATTTATACCAAACGGGCAGAGTTAATTGGAATGTACCAATTGCCTACGGAGGAGAAAATATTTACGCAATTCTCTTATAACTTTCACGACCAAAACTCATTTTATGGCGATGTACCCTATATGGCAGAACAGCAAGTAGCTTTTGTACAAACCTACTGGGATAAGCCTATAGGCGAAAACCATACCTTACTACTGGGTGCTGCAATGCGCTATACGTATTACGACGATAATACTCCTGGTACAGCATCGTCAGACGGAACTAGCAACCGACCATCGGAAACACCACTACCAGGTATTTTTATACAAGACGAATGGAAAGTAAACGAAAAACATACTTTACTAGGTGGATATCGTTTTGATTATGACGAAAACCACGGGGGCGTACACTCGCCAAGAGTAGCCTATAAATTTTCGCCAAATAACAACAATACGGTGCGAGCTAGTTTTGGTAGTGGGTTTAGAGTGGTAAACTTGTTTACGGAAGACCATGCGGCATTATCAGGTTCACGCGATGTTATAATTGCTGAAGAGTTAGACCCCGAACGTTCGTACAGTGGTAATTTAAATTACGTACTAAAAGTACCTACCGATAGTTTTTATCTTGGGTTTGATGTTACTGGTTTTTACACCTACTTTACCAATAAAATTGTAGGCGATTTTGATACGAACCCTGATGCCATTATATACGATAACTTGCGCGGTCATGCCATATCGCAAGGGGTGTCATTAAATGTAGATGCTACTTTTACGTTTCCATTAAAAATAATGGCAGGCGTTACATGGATGGACGTTTTCCAGATAGAGGAAAATGAAGCAGGCGATTTAGAACGTTTACAGCAAATACAGGCTCCAAAATGGTCGGGTACGCTGGTAGCCACGTATTCGTTTCCTAACAACTATAGCATCGACGTAACAGGGAACTGGTACGGACCCATGCGATTGCCTATATTGCCCAATGATTTTAGACCCGAGTATTCGCCTTGGTTTTTAATTGCAAACATACAAGGGACAAAAAAATTTGATTCTGGATTGGAATTTTACGGAGGCGTTAAAAACCTACTGGATTTCGTACCCGATAACCCCATTATCCGTCCGTTTGATCCGTTTGATAGAAATGTTGATGTAGATAATCCAAACGGTTATACCTTTGATCCTAATTACAATTATGCATCATTACAAGGTGCAAGAGCTTTTTTAGGAATGCGTTATAACTTATTTTAAAAAAGGATTATGCCTACGAGCAAAAAGCAAGCATTTTATTCACCAACGCTACAACAATTTTTTATTGTTGTAGCGTTAGTGGTTTGTATTACTACTTATGCACAAAAAAGCTATAGCACTACTTTTGAGTTATTGCCCAAATTAATGGAGGCGAACCCAAAACCCATAGTAATAAAATTACATGCTAGTTGGTGTGGCATTTGTAAGATACAGGACAAAAAAATTGAGAAAGACAAGGAGTTGCAAGAACTACTAAAAAACTCTTGCTACTTTATTGAATTGGATGGCGAATTAAAAGAGACTATACTATACAACGGTAAAGAGTACGGTTATAAAGCCTATAGTAAAACCAATGTTAGTAACGAATTGGCAACCGAACTCACACAAGGTAATCCTTCTTACCCGCATTGGATATTTATATCGGCGAATTATGAAATTATCGATACTTATGGTGGCTTATTAAAAGCTGACGATTTAAAAGCGATACTCCCCAAATTAAGTAACTACTAAACAGCCATAAATTAGCCTTCACGATAGTTTATCATACTCCTAACGTACACATATAGCTTCGGGAAGTGCTGGCGCAACTCGTGTGGCGTTTCAAAAAAATGTTCAAGTAATACCGCTGTAAACTCAAAACGGTTGGTATAGGCATAACTGCGGAGATAGTTGGACTCTAACAATGCCTCTCTGTTTTCTGGATGTTGTATGTAGTGCCATATCTTATCAAGCGTATCGCTAAAAATAACTAATGAGCTGCCTATTCTGCGCCTGCGTTTGGCATCTAAATGCAGTACATGGGCAAACTCATGCAACCCCAAGTTTATATTATCGTTGTCATGGTATAACCCTTCTTCAAAGTGTTTCCACGAAAAAACAACTGCTCCCGCCAAAGGATTAAATTCACCTTTGTGGTAATTACCCGTTCGGGATAAAAAAGCATCAGGATAGATTATAATTACCCTAAAAGTACTGTGCAGGTACCTGCGCATGCCAAAAGTAAGCATTATGGCTGTTGCTGCTATTTTTAACTGCATCTCGCGGGTAACGTCAAGCTCGTTACGCCCCATAAAGGTGTACTTATTTATAAATGTAGCTACACGATGCTCAAAGTAGGTTTTACGTTTTTCTGAAAGGCGTTTGTAAAAAGTAAAATTGTTGCGGAGTACTCTTTTATCATTAGCATCTAACTCGTGCTTTACAGGATAAAAATGCACGTATACTGGACGATTGAAAAGCAGAATATAGGTAGGCTCTATAATTAGCGTGAACAAAAACACAACAAATAGAGCTAAAAAAAATAGTATAATAATTACGTCCATAGTAGTACAAAGCCAGATACAGCAATAACTACATCTGACTTTTATTTATTGTATTTTAAGTTGCTAAAATACCTTTTTTAAGTATTTGCCCAAACTCGTACATATCCTCGTACGAGCAGTAAAAGGGCACAGGTGCAAGGCGTATAACATTGGGCTCTCGCCAGTCTACAATTACGCCATTTTCCATAAGGTAATCAAACAAAGCTCTGCCCTCTCCGTGTAAAAATACCGATAGTTGGCAAGCACGTTCTTCTGGATTGGTAGGTGTTATAATCTCAAAGGTACTATCTACTTCCTTATCAATTTCTTGCAATACAAATTCTAGGTACGATGTTATTAAATCCCTTTTTTCAATTAATGCAGGCATCCCTACCTCATCAAACATGCATACTGATGCTAAGTAAGGTGCTAACGATAGTATGGGCAAGTTACTAACCTGCCAACCATCTGCACCGCGTACAGGGTCAAAATTAGGTTCCATTAAAAAACGACGCTCTTTGTTGTGTCCCCACCATCCTGCAAAGCGAGGTAAATCCATGTCGTTATGGTGTGTTTCGTGTACAAAAGCCCCCGAAGCATTACCCGGACCAGAGTTCATGTATTTGTAGCTACACCAAGCAGCAAAATCCACATTCCAATCGTGTAATTCAAGATGTATATTACCTGCTGCATGCGCCAAATCCCAACCTACATAAGCACCTGCTTCTTGCCCTGCTTGGGTAATGGTTTTAATATCGAAAACCTGACCTGTGTAGTAATTTACCCCTCCTATTAACACAAGAGCCAACTCATCGCCTACTTGTTTTATTTTATCGAGTACATCCTCTGTACGAATGTTATGCTCGCCTGGGCGTCTTTTTATTTCGATAATCGTATCGTCAGGATTATAGCCATGAAATTGTACTTGGCTCTTAATCATGTATTGGTCACTCGGGAACGCTTTTTCCTCACAAATAATTTTATACTTTTTATCGGTAGGGCGGTAAAACGTTACCATCAGTAAATGCAAATTAACCGTAAGTGTATTCATCACCGTAACCTCTGTGGGCAATGCACCGACTACTTTACTTAAGGGTTCTGCAAAACGCTCGTGGTAGTCCCACCAAGGTCTGTCAGCATAAAAGTGTCCTTCTACGGCTAATTTTGCCCAATCTTCCATTACCTCATCTACATAGGCTTTTGATTGTTTGGGTTGCAGCCCTAACGAGTTTCCTGTAAAGTAAATTACTTGTTTGCCTTTTATATGCGGAAATAGGAACTCTTCCCGATATTTAGCTAACTTATCTTGTGCATCTAGTTGTTGTGCAAATTCGCGCGTATTCTGAAATTCCATTGCTGTTTGTTGTTTGAAGCGTAAAAATAAACAATTAAAAAACAGCATAAAATAAAAAATCCCGCTATTACAGCAGGATTTTTATAAATTATTTAAATAGATTACAATATTAGCATGGCATCACCATAGGTATAAAAGCGATATTTTTCTTTTACTGCCTCCTCATAGGCTTCGCGCATAAGGTCGTGCCCCATAAATGCCGAAATCATCATTAATAGTGTTGATTTTGGTGTATGGAAGTTGGTTATCATACAATCGGCAACGCTAAAATCATACGGTGGAAAGATAAATTTATTGGTCCATCCTCTGTATGGATTTAATGTTTGTTGCGACGATACTGAGCTTTCCATAGCACGCATTGTAGTAGTACCTACAGCACATATTTTGTGTTTGGCTGCTTTGGCATTATTTACGGTATCGCAGGCATCTTGGTTGATAATTAATTCTTCCGAATCCATTTTGTGCTTCGATAAATCTTCTACCTCAACAGGGTTAAATGTACCTAAGCCAACGTGTAGGGTAACTTCGGCAAAGTCTACACCTTTTATCTCAAGCCTTTTTAATAAGTGTTTCGAAAAGTGAAGTCCTGCAGTAGGTGCTGCAACAGCGCCTTCTTCTTTGGCATATATGGTTTGGTAACGCTCTGCATCTTCTGGTGTTACTTCTCTGTTAATGTATTTTGGTATTGGTGTTTCGCCTAGCTCTGTAAGCTTTGCTCTAAACTCTTCGTACGACCCATCGTATAAGAAACGTAATGTTCTGCCGCGTGATGTTGTATTATCAATAACTTCTGCTACTAACGAATCGTCTTCGCCAAAGTATAGTTTATTACCAATTCTTATTTTTCGAGCAGGGTCTACCAACACATCCCAAAGGCGTTGCTCTGCATTTAGCTCTCTTAATAAAAAAACTTCTATTCTGGCACCTGTTTTTTCCTTGTTACCGTAAAGACGTGCTGGAAAAACTTTTGTATTGTTAAGCACCATAACATCACCCTCATCAAAGTAATCCAATACATCTTTAAAAAGTTTGTGCTCTATTTTTTTTGTTTTCCTGTCTATTACCATCAAACGCGCTTCGTCTCTGCTCTCGGCAGGAAATTCGGCAAGTAATTCTTCAGGTAAATCAAAATTGAAGTTTGATAATTTCATATTTGTATTTCTAATTTAAGCGCTAATAGGAATACGCTATATTAATGTGATTGCAAATATACTATCGTAAAGCAGGCGTTGTCAAGTGTTTTGCAATATATTTATTGGAATATGCTACGGATTTCATATAAATTAGGCATTAAGAAAAGTTTTACAGCTTAGTAGCAGCAAAACCCAGCTTTTGAATGGCTTCCCAAAAATCAAGAAATGATTTGGATACAACTGCTGCGTCCTCTATAATAATAGGTGTTTTTAACGCCAATGGGGCAAATGCCATAGCCATACGGTGGTCGTTATAGGTAGCAATGCTAACAACCTTGTTAGCATTCTTATTATCTGAAAATAAACTGTGTGGCTGCATGCTAAAACTATTGTTAGTAATAGTTACTATTGCGCCTAGCTTCTGCAATTCTGTTTTAAGGGCTTGTAGCCTATCCGTTTCTTTAATTTTTAGTGTGTGAAGTCCCGTTAAGTTACACCCTACCCCTAAACCAAAACAGGTTGTTGCTATGGTTTGAGCAATATCTGGAGTGTTATTAAGTGTAAGATTAATTGTAGAAGGGATTGAGGTACTACTTTTAGTTAAGGTAATAGTAGTATTGTTATGGAAGTGTGTGGTAACACCAAAGTTATTATATATGGTTGCTAAAGCAGCATCGCCTTGCAGGCTACCTTCTTTAAATGAAGACAGACTTACCGTACTCCCCAACGGTGCCAAAGCTACTATGGCATAAAAGTAGGATGCCGAACTCCAATCGCTTTCCACCACAATATTTACTGGTTTCGGGTTAACGCCTATAGGTTGCACTGAAATTGTATTGCCTTGCATTTTAGCCTCTATACCTACTTGGTTTAGTAGAGCAAGCGTCATGTTTATATAGGGTAACGATGTTATTTCGCCGCTAAGGGTAAGCTGCAGTCCGTTTTTTAGTTTTGGGGCAATTAATAATAGTGCTGTTATATATTGGCTGCTTACGTTGGCTGCAATACTAACTGCACTAGCTTTTATTTTTTTCCCTGTTATTTGCAATGGCGGGTAACCCTCTGTACCTAAATAGGTAATTGTTACTCCTAAACTACGCAATGCTTTAACCAGTACACCTATGGGGCGTTGTTGCATCCTGCTAGAGCCTGTTAGTACTACTGTTTTGTTTTGTTGTATGGCAGAATAAGCGGTAAGAAAACGCATTGCTGTACCTGCATGGTGTACGTTTATAACGGCATCAGTATCATTTAATGCGTTTTGCATTACAGTACTATCGTCTGAATTTGAAGTATTGGTTATGGTTATGTGCGGAAAAAGTGCTTGGAGTACTAAAAGCCTATTGGTTTCGGACTTACTGCCCGATAGTGTAACGTGTGCAGTGGTAATGCTTTTTATTGGGCTTAACTTTATATCCATTAACTAATAGGTTGTTTATTTTGCGTAAAAATAGCCTATTGTTGTTGTTTTGCTGCTTTTTTTGCAGCTAACTTTTTACGGAGGGGTGTAATTAAAAACACATCCACCAACGCCATGGAAACTGCCCAAAAGACAATAAACTGCCATTTGTTGGCAATATCCTTATCTGTTGCCAAAATAATTAAATAGCCACCCAGACCATATAATACAAGCCCTCCTACAAAATGCCCTGCTTTCTCTTTCATAATCTATTATTTTTGAATGACTTATTCCAAAAATAAAAAAATTATTTCAATTTTTCGTTGTTATGATGCCTGTCGTGGTCGCGCTTTGTTTTAACATCCATCTTTTTATCAAAAGCCTCTTGCAGGTTAACGCCCGTTTGGTTGGCAAGGCATAGCACTACAAAAACAACATCGGCAAGCTCCTCGCCCAAATCTTTATTTTTGTCGCTTTCTTTTTCGCTTTGTTCACCATACCTACGGGCTATAATACGGGCAACTTCCCCCACCTCCTCAGTAAGTTGTGCCATATTGGTAAGCTCGTTAAAATAGCGTACGCCATGCTCTTTTATCCAGTTATCTACTGCTTGTTGGGCATTATTTATATCCATAACTATATTTTTTTGAGTACTATTTTTTCGTTTTGCTTTTTAATCATATCACTAAAAAACACTTTTAATTTTTGGTAGTGTTTAGGCTGAATACTCGCGGTATTTATACCATAAAGTACTACTATTTGTATTTGCCTCCCTTTTTGTGCTACATTAAAATTAAAGGTACAAATCCCGTCTTCCAAAACCAATCTTGCCGATTCGGGTAAGGTTTCCAGTATATAGCCATCGGGTATGGTAATACTTATACTGAACCTGTCGCTACGCGGATAGCCAAAGTCTATAGGGTAAACCCGATTTTCTTCTGTAAAAGGGTTTTCGGTAACGGTATAAAATAGCATGGGCGATAGGTATATTTTATTGCCAATTACATCGGTAGCCATAGTACTTTCAAACGAAAAGCGTTCTACCACAGGGTTTGCATATTCTTCTTTACCCGTAAGTTTATAATCAAACAGTTCTATGTTATTTAAGTTAGTTTCAATTTCAGCAATACGGGTATCTTCATTTTCTGCAAGATGCGTTCTTCTAAACCTATAGGCATTATATTTAGCGTATTGTTTTCGGGCTTGCCCTGTAATATTGCCATCGGCACTTAGGTTGGCTACTACAGTAATATTATCTGTAGAGGTTACAGTGGGTACTAGCGATACTTGCTTGGTTTCGTATTCGTTTTTAATCATCCTGCCATAACCGTTTAATGCTCGTATAGGAAGTAGTCCAGGTGGTGACTCTTTGCTGGTAGCATCCAATAGTGTTAACCTACCAATACTCTCTAGCCCTACCACTACGTAATTGTACGATTGTAAACTCTGGAATGTTGCAATACCATTGGAGCGTGTACTTAACAAAACGGGGTAGGCATTATAGCCTGCATACCGTAGCATTGCAACTAGCATTAAGTTAATTTCGCCTACGTTGCCTGTTTTATTTTCGTATGCGTATTCTGTGCCCATAATACAATCGTAACCATAACTTTCATTCCACGTCATTCTGTTTTTAACATAGTTGTATATGGCTGTTAGTTTATTGTCGCCAACATTATCTGTAGCGAATAAACTATCTATATCTTTTTTAAAATATTCTGTATGCCTTAGTTGTCCACCAAATGTAACGTCATTTTCCAGTAGCATTGCTATGGAAGACCAATTGGTAGCATACTCTCTTTTCAATCCTCTTAGGGATTTGTAACCCGAAAGTTCGTGTTTAACAAAAGGAAGGTAATTTAAAATGTTATCTACATAGGATTCTTCTTTATACGGAGGAACATTCTCTGCTTTATAAAACTTAGCTGTTTCGGAATAAACTGTTGTATAAATGCCAAAACTTATTTCTTTTTTTCGAGTATCGCGCTCTTCAGCTATGTTTGCACCCGACTGATTGAGGATTCGGTTGTACACCAAAAACTGGGGTAACCAAACATCGTACGCTATGGTTTTGGCAGGAATATCGTATTGAAAATACCAAGCGGGTAATAATCCTATACGCGGCGATTTTATAATGTATTTGTATTCTATTACTGAGCCTTCTTTTATATTAGGCATCACTAATTTTTTTACCTTGCTCCTTTCGGTTATTTCTTCTATAAATATACCTTCCTCCTCCAGCTTTGTTTTCTCAATGTTACCGCCTAAAATATTATATGTGTATGCATCTGAAATTACCACTTCTTCCTGTATGCTATTCCAATCGTAGTATGGAATCTGAATTGTAGCACTATCATACCCTAATTTGTTGTAAATTTTTAGGCGTACCACTACCTCGGTAATCGTAATCCATCCCATAGCAGAGCGTACCTCAAAGGTAGTAGTTCCTTTTTTGTAGAGTATTGCAGCGGCAGCATCAGGGTACTGCGGATGGGCTTTTTCGTGTAGCTCGTCCGCAGTAACTGCTCCTAATTTAAATTCCTGAGCAATACCTATGGTACTATACAGTAGCAGTAGGTATGGTAATAGGATTTTAAGATGCATTTGCTATTTGTAAAATAGTTATTGTTTTTTAAGTACTATTTTTTCGTTTTGCTTTTTAATCATATCATTATAAAATACTTTTAATTCCTTGTAAGAATCCGAAGCTAACATGGCTACATTAATACTTTTAACTGTTGTTATTTGTATTTGATTTGCTTTTTGTGTTACCGTTAAATTAAAAACGCAAATATTACCATCCATAGCTATGGTTGCTGTTTCGGGTAACGACTCTACGGTATAGCCTTCGGGTACGGTTATACTAATATTGTAACGTTGTTGGCGTGGGTATTTAAAATCGATAGGATAGGCACGCTCATCTTGCTTAAACGGATTTTCGGTGGTAGTGTAAAACAACATTGGTGACAGGTATATTTTATCGCCAATTACATCTACTCCTGTGTTGCCTTTAAACGAAAAACGCTCTACGGCTGGCTTATCCAGTTTTTCGGCATTGGTAACTTTATAATCTGATAATATTATATTCCCAAATTCATTTTCTGTTTTGGCAATATGCGTATCCTGATTTCTGCTCGAATATTTATTTCTAAAATCATAAGCACTGTAATCCGTATATTGCTTGCGTACCTGACCTTGAATACTACCATCGGTATTTATAGTTGCCATTACAATAGCACTTTCTAACGATGTTTTTTCGGGAGCAAGATACACTTCTTCCGATGAAAGATTTTCGCGTATTACTCTACCTGTTCCGTTTAAGGCACGTGTTGGCAGTAATCCTGGAACTCCATTTTTTGATGTAGCGTCGAGCAACTTAATACCATTTTGCGACTCTAGACCTGCTACTACATAATTAAATTCTGTTTGGTTAACAAACGACACATGTCCGTTACTACGTGTGCTTAACAGCACAGGATTGGCATTTAGCCCCGCATAACGCAACATAGCAACCAACATTAAGTTAATTTCGGCTACGTTACCCGTTTTTGCGTTGTACGCCTTGCGCACGCCTTGCTCACACTCGTAACCGTACTTTTCGTTAAATGTCATTCTGTCCTTAACGTAGTTGTATACAATGTTTACCAACTCGGTTGTAGTAGGATTTTTTTCGCCTACAAGTTTGCGTAAATCTTCTTCAAAATACTCTTTTTGCTCTAACTGTGTACCAAAATTTTGGTCAGAATAAATCAATCTTACAACGCCATCCCAATCCGAAGCATAATTCTTTTCTTTTTGGTTTGGAAATTTCGTTTTAGCCAATTCGTGCTTTACAAACGAAAGGTAGTTTTTAATATTATCTACGTAATCTTCCCCTTTTAAAGCGGGTACATTTTCGGCAGTATAGTTTTTTATAATTTCGTAAAAACTTACACTACCTACTTCGTTTTTAAGTACCGAGCTTGTTCTGCCATACGCACCCTTAGTATACTTACTGTTGTGTACTTTGGTTGCTCGTTCTGTATCTTCCTCTTCCTTAATTGGTATGTATGGGCTTAGTATTCTGTTATAGGTAAAGTACTGTGGTATACGAATTTCGTAATCAATATTATTTACAGGTACTTCCATCTGAAAATACCATGTAGGGATATGGCGTATAAAAGGCGACTGTATCTCGTAAGTATACTCTATAACAGAGCCTTCTTTTACAGCAGGAAGGACTATTTTTTTAATTTTCCAATTATCGTCTTGCTTCTCTTCAAATTCACTTTCATTTTTAAGTTTGGTTTTTTCTACTTTACCCCCCTCCAAATTGTAGGTAGCGGCACTCAAAAAACTTACTTTTTCCTTTTCTAAGCCTTTTTCGTAATAAGGTACCGCTACAGTAGCCAAATAATACCCATCGGTAGTATAAATTTTAGCTTTTACGGCTACTTGGGTTATAATTATCCAGTTACCCGAGTTATCAAAATCAAAATAGGTTATTCCTTTTTTTTGCAAGATGGCTGCTGGTGCCGACGGATCGGTTTTATGCTGCTCTTCTTGGAGTTCTTTAGTGGTAACTTTATCTAGCTTAACCTTTTGTGCAAAAGTGTTTACTGATACTAAAACGATAATAAATAGTGTGATTATAGTTCTCATTTAACTCTTTTTAGCAATAATAATCTTTTCATTTTCTTTTTCAATCATTTTATGAAAGAAATCTTTTAATGTGGGATAAAATTCTTTAGGTATTGATGCATAGTTGATTTGCAGCACGGAACGCACCATTATTTTATTACCATTGGCAATAACGTTGTAACTAAATGTACCAATATTTTGTTCCATTGCGATAGAAACACCAGTAGGTACAGTTTCTACAGTATACCCTTCGGGAATGGTTATACTAATCATGTACTTATCTTCGCGCGGATAAATGAAGTCTACAGGATACTCGCGTTCTTCTTGTTTAAACGGGCTTTCGCTATGGGTTAGAAATAGCATTGGACTGATATAAATTTTATCGCCAATTACATCGGTATTGCTACCGCTATGTGTAAACGAATATTTTTCTGAAATGGGTTTTGTAAAGTTTTTTACATTTTTAGACTCGTACTCTTCAATTGCAATTCCTTCGTAATTCTCCTCTATACGCTCAATTGTGCTTTTTTCAGTAAGATTACCATAACGTTCTCTAAAAGAATATGCATCGTAATCGCGGTATTGTTTTTTAACTTGTCCTTCTAACTTTCCTTGGGCATCCATGGTAGCTAAAATTGTATTGGACTCTGAGGATGGTTTTGTTGGGATAAGTGCTATTGATTCTGATTTACCATCCTTTTTTATTAGTCTGCCCGTCCAATTAATGGCTCTAAAGGGCAATACGTTTACGGCAGCCGATTTTGAAGTAGCATCAAGCAATACTGTTTCGTCATTTATTTTTACTGCTACAATAACGTAGTTAAATGCTTCTCGGTTTGGGAATAAAGCAATTTTGTTAGAACGGGTTGTTACCAATACAGGGTTAGCATCTAACCCGGCATAACGTAACATTGATGTTAGCATTAGGTTTATATCGGCTATATTACCTACTTTGCTTTTGTACGCTTTTCGTACCCCTTCTTGACAGGAATAACCGTTATAATCGTTCCAATTCATTCTGTCTCGAACGTAAAAATACAATGCGTCCATTTTTTGTTTGTGGCTTGATAATCCTGATAGTAGGGCATCAACATCCTCCTCAAAATAGCCTGTTTTTTTAAGTTCAGTTCCAAAGTTACTGTTATCGTATATGGATTTTGCAACGTCTTCCCATGTGCCAGCTACCGATTTTATGGGTTGGTTGGGGTATTTTATTACCGTAATTTCATGCTCCACACTACTCCTGTAATTGTCTATATTATTTACAAAAGCCTCCGATTTCATGGCAGGTAGGTTTTCGAACTCGTAACGCGTAACAATTTCCTGATAATTGGATTTACTGTTATTAAATGTAGTAACCTGATTTTCGTTTCGTTGTTTGTTTGTAAAATTAATAGTTTTGGTATTGCTTTCCTTAGTTACTTTGGGCGTGTGATAGCCTCTGAAATTAGGAGTATACACAAAGTACTCTGGTATTTTGGTAGCATACCTAGAGTGGTTTACTGGTATACTTTCCTGAAAACGCCACTCGGGAAAGGAATGGATTAAAGGTGATGTTATTTTATAATGATATTCTACTATACTACCCTCCTTTACTTCGGGCATTACAATTTTTCTGAGTTTCCAATATGGGTTTGGCTCTTCTGTAAACTCGCCCTCACTTCTTAACTTGGTGCGTTTTACTTTACCATTTACAAGATTATAGGTATAGGCTTTAGATATATCTACTTTCTCTTTGTTTTGCCCGTGGTGGTAGTAGGGTATTGTTTTATTAGCCCAATTGTATCCATCTTTATTGTATATTTTTATTTTCATGGATACTTCGGTAATAAGGTTAAAACCATCTCCATTAAAATAAACCATATAGGTTTCGGCATCACTAAACAAAATGGCTGCTGGAGCATCTTTATCTGTTGGGTGACTGGTTTCGGACAATTCTTCTTTAGTAACCTCACCTAATTCGTATTCGTACTGTTGCGCTTGCACAGTAGTGTAACTTATAATAACAAATAATAGGGTTAGTAATCTGGTACTCATAATAATTTGGTTTGGGGTTTTGTTTTAATTTTTAACGAGTACCGCTTTGGCATTATCGTTACGTGCTATTTTCTCTCTAAAAAGTCGGTAGTTATTATATTCGGTACTATCGTAAAGTCCGCTATTAATAATTATAGAGCGTTTGTATACCATTGTGGTTGGGTTTGTTAAGATATAGGTTGCTTTATACTCGCCGAATTTGTTGGTAATAGTAACATCGTTTGGTTTTGCCTCTACAGTAAAACCTTCTGGCAATTGTATGGTTATTTCATCTTCATCATAAAAACCTGTTGGTATTTCTAAAGGTGTCTTTCTTGTTCTGTAGCGTTGCGGCACGCTAGAGGTTTGGTTGAATGCGTTTACGGCAAATATTATTCTGTTGCCTGTTTTATTGCCGTATCCATTCGCCTCAATAGTAATATCTTCTACAATTTTTTTAGCATCAGTATCATTTTTAATGCTTGTTTCTTTTAATTTGATATCGTTAATATTATCAAATCTGTTTTTATAGATTCGTTCCATATCACTAGGCGAAGTTGTTTCGTACGCATATTTATCGTCATACTGTAGCCCTTCCGATACTATTTTTATGTGTCCCGTAATAGCACCATCTTCGGCTATACTATATTGCCCTTTAGAAAATTGCACATTATTTTTGGCATTATACACGTGTGTGCGTACTACACAACTTTTTTCTGGTTTAACCAAAAGTGCCATTCTATCATCAGTAAAATCACCCTGAAAACCAAAGGGTAATTGCTGGCTGGTACATTCCAACCAAACCAATTCTTCATTATCGGGTATTGCTAATATAACATGGTTACCCTGCATAGAAACAAAATCTTCTTTAATGTCTCTGGAGCTTCTGTCGCCATAAATAACAGCATAATATGCCTCTACACCCGCAGCATTTAAAAGTGCGCGTGTATAGTTGGTTAGCGCTTTACAATCGCCATAACCAAGCCTATCAACATCTTCTGCCAACATGGGTTTCCAACCGCCAATACCCAGTTGTATACTTATGTAACGGGTTTTGTTTTGCATGTACTTGTATACCATTTTGGCTTTCTCCATAGGGTCATCAGTAACCGATGTAAGCTTTTGTATCTTGGTAACTGTTTCCTCAGGGAGTTCGTCTGTACCTGTTAGCAAATTATTGTACATCCATGTACCAAACGATTCCCAAGTTGTAGCATCGCCCTCTACCCCTTCCAGATTAAAGGTTTGGAGCCCAAAGAGTACACTAGGGAATATTTTATGTGATGATGGCGCATAGTCCTCATACCTGTAGGCGGTAAGGTTTTCTGCTGTTAGGGTAAGTGTATTGTCTGCTTGGTTCGTTTGCAAAACGCCTTCGTCAAAATTATAGGCTTTGTACTTAAAACCCAAGTCAGGGTCAGACGTTATACTCATGGTAGCTTTCTCGGTACTGGCATAGTAACCATCCAGAGGCGACCAACTCGGTATAAATGCCGTGTTAGAGGTTTCTGTTTCGCTAGTGTATACTACCGTAAACGGATATTTTATAGGTGTATAATCAAGATACAACAGCCTGTTACTTGTTATTATAGAACCTTCGGAGATAGAACGCTCTCTAAAATCTTTCTTCTTTATTTTTTTTATTTCTTTACCAAAAGCATCATAAATTAATGCTTGCATGGATTTGATACGCGTTGATTTACTGAAAAGTTCAGCAGCATTAATATAGCGCATCCCATACTCGTTAAGGACAGTAACTATCCTTTTGGTTTTGATGTTCATTGATTTTTTTGAGGAAATTGTAATTGTTTTTTCCTCCAAACGTATAACTGCGTTGGCGTTTTGTTTTAATGTATCGGGAAGTGTTAAGGCCGATACATTATCCTGAGCACTAGTATTTTGGTATAGTAATAATAGGAGTAGTGCCGAAATTCTTAAAAGCATATTGAAAATTTTGGCAAAAGTAATGGAATTTAAAGCAATAGAAAATTTTATTCCTTTATTTTACTATCTATTAATATAGTAACAGGCCCGTTGTTTACCAAGGTAACTTTCATATCAGCACCAAATTGTCCTGTTTGGACTTTCTTGCCCAAATTCAGTTCCATTGTTTTTATGAAACTTTCGTACAACGGAATAGCAACATCGGGGCGTGCTGCTTTTATATACGACGGTCGATTCCCTTTTTTAGTGGCTGCATGAAGTGTAAACTGACTAACCACAATAATATCGCCTCCTACATCCTGAATTGAGCAATTCATAATGCCATCTTCATCTCCAAATATTCTGAGTTTTGCTATTTTGGCGGTAAGCCAATCAATATCGTTTTGGCTATCGGCTTCTTCAATACCTAATAAAATTAGTAGTCCGTTACCTATTTCAGCAACTTTATTATTACCTATAATTACCGATGCTTCGGTTACGCGTTGTAATACTACCCTCATTTATTGGTCGTTATTTTTGCCATCGCCATAAATATCAGTACGATAGTTTTCGTCGTCACCCTCCAATATTTGTATGTAACTACGGTAGCGCGACCATGCTATTTCATCTTCGTCTAGCGCATCTTTTACAGCACAATAAGGTTCTTCTTTATGCAGGCAGTTGTTAAACTTACATTGATCTTTTATGGCAAAAAACTCTGGAAAGTAATCGCCAAGTTCATCCTTTTCCATATCAACAACTCCAAAACCTCTAATACCTGGTGTGTCTATAATTTTAGCATCAAAATCCAAATCGTACATCTCGGCAAAAGTGGTAGTATGTTGCCCTTGGCTATGTTGCTCTGAAATTGCTTTTGTTTTTAAACTTAACGAGGGTTGCAATGCATTAACCAGCGTAGATTTACCTACACCTGAATGCCCCGAAAACATGCTTACCTTACCTTTCATGGCTTCTTTAAGTTTCTCGATTCCTTTCCCTTCTGTAGAGGATACTTTTAGGCACGTATAGCCAATGCGACTGTAAATGTATTGTAGGTACAGTTGTTCATCTTCGGCTGCGCTATCAAAAGTATCTATTTTATTAAATACGAGTATGGCATTAATACCATAGGCTTCGGCAGTAACCAAAAAACGGTCGATAAAACTTGTTGTTGTGGGTGGGTTATCAATAGTTACAAGTAAAAACAGGGTATCGATGTTGGAGGCAATAATGTGTACCTGCTTGGATAGGTTTACCGATTTACGAATAATGTAATTTTTACGCTCGTGTATGTTGGTAATAACAGCATCTACATCATCGCCCGTTGCTTCAATTTTAAAATCGACAATATCGCCTACCGCAACAGGATTGGTACTTCTAATTCCTTTTATGCGAAATTTACCTTTTATACGGCATTCGTAAAAAGTACCGTTGTTGGCTTTTACCGTATACCAACTGCCTGTAGATTTGTAAACAAGTCCTGTCATAAGGGCAAATATAAGGACTTTGAGCCATTACGTAGTCTGTATCGTGAATTAGTCGGCATTGAATATTTTTTCTTGATGCTCTATACTCTCTTGGTGTATCGCCCTAAACAATCGGTCAATAAAATCTTCGGTAAGCCCTTGCGCTAACCCCATACTGTGCATACGCTGCCTAACCTCGTTCCAACGTTTGTTTTGTAGTACTACTACGTTGTTCTCTTTTTTAAGTGCGCCAATATCTTCGGCTATTAGCATGCGTTTGCCTAGTGCTTCCATCATTTTAGCATCATAACCATCAATACGCAAACGTAAACTTTGCAGCTTTGTATTAAACGCATCGTTTTCGTTTGTTTTTTCCCGTACTACTAAGTTATCTAATATCTGTTTTAGCGCAGTTGGAGTAACTTGTTGGGCAGCATCACTCCAAGCTTTATCGGGATTGTTATGCGTTTCTATCATTAACCCATCAAAATTCAAGTCAAGGGCTTGTTGCGATACTTGCTGTATCATATCGCGTTGTCCTGTAATGTGCGACGGATCGCAAATAATAGGCAAATCAGGAAAACGGTCGTGCAACTCAATCGGAATTTGCCATTCGGGTATGTTACGGTATTTGGTTTTTTCGTAGGTAGAAAAACCTCTGTGTACTACACCCAGTTTTCGTATTCCTGCATTGTAAATACGCTCTACACCGCCAAGCCACAAAGCAAGGTCAGGGTTTACGGGGTTTTTAACTAAAACTATCTTATCGCTACCCTCTAACGCATCGGCTATTTCTTGCACTGCAAAAGGGTTTACGGTAGTACGTGCTCCTATCCAAAGAACATCGATATCATGCTCTAAAGCTAATTTTACGTGGCTGGCATTGGCAACCTCAACCGCCATTAACAAGCCTGTTTCGGCTTTTGCTTTTTGCAACCAACCCAACCCAATAGCACCAACGCCTTCAAAATTACCCGGTCGGGTACGGGGTTTCCATATCCCAGCACGGAATATGCTTGCATCAGATGCTTTTAATTGCCTTGCAATATCCAATACTTGCTCTTCTGTTTCGGCACTGCAAGGTCCTGCTATTACTAATGGATGCGACAACTTTAAGTCGTCCAGCCATTGCCTCATTTCACTGTTATTTTCCATCTGCTCCGTTATACTACAAATTTAATGCTTTTGTACCGCATAGTAAAGTAAAACAAGCTATGTTACGTTTTTATTTTTTGAGAAAAAGCAATTTGTTAACGCCCTTTTTTAAAGGAATGCCTATAGTATGGGCATGGGTGGTTACGTAGTTTTGTATTTAACTTTGTGTATACATTGCTAAACTGAAAACCAATAAATTTTGAGAAGCGGTACTAATAAACCGCTATTTATAGCTATTATTAGCCATTGTTTTTATATTTCGGACTCTATTTGACTGTTTACTACAAATTTTCTGGATGCTTCGCCTTCTTCAAGGCTGTATAGTATCTGCCTAATTTTATTGGTTTTAATTCCATTCTCGTAAACTGGAAATTTTTGTCCCAAATAATTTTCAACTACCGAAAATTCATCTTGTCCGTTATAACCTTGATTAATTTTTGTGTTTTGATCAGTGGGCTGAAAATATACGGTACTCATCGATTTTTTATTGTTAACGGAAAAAGCATAAACGTGTCCTTTGCTGTTGCTTTTATCTAGTGTGTAAACAAACAACTCTGGCGAACCATCGGAGTTAAGGTCTGCAACTTCTGCACTAGTTACAACTTGATTCTGAATATTAAAAACCTCTCCGTACTCGTACGGAAGCCCATCGGTAGAAACAGCTAATTGGTTTGACCCGTCTTTGGTATTAGTAGAAACGTCGAAATTCACGTTTTGCAATTCCAAAACTTCATGAAATTGTGTTATTTCCAATTTTTCAACTGGATTTTGTTCTACTGTTTCTTCTTCTTGTTCTACTTGTTCTTGTTCTTCAAATTTATTTTTGTTTTCCGATTTGCAGCTCGTTATAGTTATTGATACTGTTACAAATGCGATTAGGATAGTTTTTATGCGTTTCATATTTTTTATTGGAATTAATGACTATTAGGATGCGTAACAAAAGTCCTAATTATTTTTATTACTGCTTTTTTAAAGCTAAAGCAATTTTAACTAAAATCAAAAGTACTCAAAAACTTTTAATACCCGTTTAAATAATGCGCATACAGCTTTTTGGGTTTTAGTTTTACAAAAACACATAATAGCATTATACATTACCATAAATTTCGTAAAAAAAATAACATGTTATATTAAAAACTCAACTTTCTGAATGTTAATCTTTGTCGGGCAATAAACTGTTTAACAGCTTTTCGAACAGGGGTACAAACCAAACAAATAGTAGTACGCCACCAATATTAAAAATCATGTGGGCATTAGCTACCATGTTTCCAATATTATCACTACTCCCTATTTGGGTTACTAATTGGTTTAGAGGTTCAAAAAGTAATAACCCAATTATTATAGAAAGTATGTTAAATATAAGATGAAACAACCCTGTTTTTAATGCTTGCCTGTTACTTTTTATGGTAGCCAAAAGCGTGTCGCTACACGTGCCCAGTTCTGCGCCAAGCATTATGGCAATACCACCCGATAACCCGAGCATACCCTTTTTTGCTAGTATTATTGCCATACCCATAGTAGCGGAGGAGGATTGTACCACTAAGGTAGTAATAGCACCCACCAAAGCACCATAAATAGGCGACTCTACATTTTCCATTAGTGTTGCAAAGTAAGCCTCATCCCGTAATGGTTCTACCGCCTTTTCCATAGTAAATAATCCGAAAAACAATACACCAAAGTATAATACGATTTTTCCAGTACTGCTTAGTTTTTTAGATTTTGATATGAATAAAAGTAAAAACCCAATTAACAACAATACTGGCGAATACTGCCCCACATCCATAGCTATTATTTGGCTGCTTACAGTTGTGCCAATGTTTGCACCCATAACAATACCCATAGCCTGTCTAAAGTTTAATACTTTGGAGTTTATAAGTATAATGGTAATAATAATTACTGCCGATGAGGAATCGACTATAGTAGTAACAATTGCGCCTGTGAGTATGCCCGAAAACACATTTGAGGTAAAGCGCGACAGCCACTTTTTTACATTATCGCCTACAACATCCAATATGGTTTCGGATAAACTGAAAACAGCATACAAAAACAGCACAAGCCCAGCAACGATAGACAATATAATTTCAGTCATGTATAAGATTATTAAGGATTCAACATCTCATACATTCAAAAGTACTACCTGCAAAACAGAACTGTATTAAGCTAGTATTAAAACACAATATGGTAATAATACTAAATAAATATCATTACGCGTTGTAATGGCTCCCTTGAAACTATTTTTTCTTATTACTTTTGTTCAAAATCAATACTATGTCAATAGCGGTTAAAGATATTTCTAAAAGTTATGGTACGCAGCAAGCACTCGATGCTGTTTCGTTTACGATTAATAAGGGTGAAATTGTTGGTTTTTTGGGTCCGAATGGAGCAGGAAAATCGACTTTAATGAAGATATTAACCACTTACTTGAGTTCCGACTCAGGTACTGCATTGGTAAACAATAGTGATGTAGCCTTGCAACCCAAAGCGGTGCAGCAAGCTATAGGATATTTACCCGAACATAATCCGTTATATCTGGATTTGTATGTACGTGAGTATTTAAGTTTTAATGCCGATGTATACAAAGTAGCTAAAAACCGTATTGAGGAAGTAATAGCACTAACGGGTTTAACACCTGAGGCGAATAAAAAAATTGGACAACTCTCTAAAGGATACCGCCAACGGGTAGGGCTTGCTACAGCATTGTTACATGACCCCGAAGTATTAATATTGGACGAGCCTACTACGGGGCTTGACCCCAACCAGCTTGTAGAAATTCGTGAATTAATTAAAAATATTGGTAAGGACAAAACAGTATTTTTATCTACGCATATTATGCAAGAGGTAGAAGCTATTTGTGATAGGGTTATTATTATTAATAAGGGTAAAGTGGTTACCGACCGAAAATTGAGCAGCCTGCGAGACGGCGATAGTCAAATAATTGAAGTTGGTTTTGATTACAGAATAGAAGAACCTCTTATAGCAACCATTCCGCATTTGGTATCGTATAAAAATACGTTTGATTTTACGTGGGAGCTTACTTTTAGTACCGATAAGGATATGCGCCCTGCAATATTTGATTTTGCACACGATAACGGACTAAAAATACTACAACTTAACCAAAAGAATAAAAATTTAGAGGCGTTGTTTAGAGAGTTAACAACCTCAGAAGATTAATCTACATCGTACACCAAACGCCCTGTATAAAGTTGCTCGATGCTAACTACAGGAGGCTCATTTTTAAGTACTACATTCCCCGTAGAATAAATGGTGCCTCTTATTTCCTGCTGTGGGTTTACAATAATATCGTTAGTACTGCGCTGAAAAACCTCTATGTTTTGCGCCACGAGTTGGCTTGCCTCAAAACGGGCATCGCCATCGTATAATTTTATGTTTAGGTTATTTACTGTTCCTTTTAACTCGTAGTAGGTCGATTGGTCGTCTTCAATTAAAAGATTATCAACCGCCAAATCCAGTTCGAACGTACCCGATGCTGTTTCGCTAAACAAGCCCGATTGTAGGGTTAACGACGGAAATGTTAGTACCCCATTTGATTTTACAGCAAATTGCGATGCTGAATATATCTTCTCTAAATTAGGTGTGGCAATATATACTGTGGTAGTGTTGTAATCGCGTGTCCAATTACAATTATTGGCATTGGTAAGCAGTAGTTCGCCATCAGTTACCTCCGCTTTAATATATTCGGTAAGGTTTTCGCCTGTGTGTACGGTAACGCGTTGGGGTCTACCCTCTGTTATTACCAACTCGATACCTGGCGAAGTATGAATGTTGGTAAAATCTGGCACAGCAATATCATACGTAACAGCATTACCCGCTGTACGGAAACATTCGGGTGCCGAGCTGCTATCGCAAGCCATTAAAAGCTGTAATACAATTATAATTATTGTAAGTCGGTTTAATAGTTTCATAATGCTATAATCTTACCCCCATGCTAAATTCCAAAGCTTCGGCTTTGGCACCGTGTGTTTTTAATGCTATACCACCAAATAGTTTTTTACTAAAATAATATTTCATTCCTACACGCTGGTACATACTCCCTGTCGATTTAAACGGTTCGTACACATATACACCCGCCTGCCCTTCTACCGATAATCGGTTAATAAACAATTCGTATCCTATAAATGTTCCTACTTTTCGGTAATCGGTATCGGCATCTACATTTTCCTCTGGGAATGCTACCGATTTAAATTTTATGTATTCTTCCAGATATTTCGCCCAAAAAACATCAACCCCTAACTGGAATGCGCTTTTTCTGCTAATACGTTTATCCGCGTAAAACGATAATGCGTAATACGGGTATTGTCCGCTGCCAATTACATCACTTTCGTTCAGCCCACCTCTAACGGCTATGTTATACTTTATAGGCTCGGTATACCGAACAGTATCTTTTTGTTGTAGGATATATACATTCGTTTCATCGCGCTTAAACGTATAGATAACGCCCACATTTACGGCAAAGGTGTTGGTACTGGTATTGGGCGATTTCATACTAGCATTACTATGATGAATGAACGATAAGCCTGCTTGTACTCCTAACCCTTGCCAAATATCGGGTTTAGCATAATTGAGCATAAAATAAGTAGTAGGCATTATGCTTGCACCGTAAGCGTAATTCCTAAAATTAGTTTCCTTATCGTAGGGGTTAGTATTATAGGCTATACCCTGCCCTATACGAAACATTAAGTTTCGTTTAAAAAAGTAAAAGTTATAATGTCCGTACAGTCCGTACATTTCGCCTAACGATTGGTTTTTCATGTCCTGATAATGAAACGACACTCCGTAATCGGGGTAATTGTATGCCGATTCCCATGCTTTTTTACCAAAGGTTTTTCGGTTAAAACTCAAAATTATACCTTCGGGATGGTGGGTAATAAGGTGCTGTATGGATTTACGATGCGGTACTATGTTACCGTAAAAGTAATTGGCATCAATAGTATAACTGCCTTCAGCTTTTTGCTGAGCCAATACAAATGTGGGTAATAGCAGTAGTAGGTATATAAAATGCCGCATTAATAATGTTAATGCGACAAATATAGTAGAATTTAGCTTATTTAATTCAAAACATACACAAAGTAAAACACCTATAAAAAAAGATACAAATTAAATTCTAATAATTATATTTATCTAACTCTAATAATTACTATATGAATATCGATAAAGCATTAGCTAAAGCATTTCAGGATTGCAAATCAAATGGTATTAATTCTATAAATACTTGCTTTTACCCCAATTGTAGTGAGAAATCGATAAATTCACATATTCTACAAAAAAATGGTATTATATCTTCAATAGCAGAAAATAGTCATGTGATGGAAATGCAGATTAGCAAATTCAAAGAAGAAGAACATTTTTTCAAAAGAACTGGAATAAATATAGCATTTTCTTTTCCTTGTTTTTGTAACAAACACGATACAGAGTTATTTGAATTAATTGAAACTAAGGAAATAGATTTTTCTGACTATAAAAGTTGTTTGCTTTTCACTTTGAGAACTATTTACAATGAAAAATATAGAAAGTTAGTCAACGTCTCTATGAATAGATGTCTAATTGAAAACCATTCTGATTTATACGATGAGGAAGTTTTAAAAATTTCATTAGATCAAGAAAAAATGGGTATAAGTGATATTGAAAAAACTGAAAGATTAATATGGGATGATTTAAATAATGGAACTGAATCTTTCGTATTTCAAACTAGGAAAATATCAAAAAAAGAAATATGCTTATCATCATTCTATAATTATGAAACCACAACCGAAATGGAGGAATATTTGAAAAAATATGGAACCCAAAAAGAAGATGTGATAGATGTTTTTATAAACTTATTCCCTTATAAAAATGATTCAATACTGATGATGGCTTATAAGAAAAAAGATGAAGTCATAGTAAAAAAATATGTAAATGATTTTTTTGCTGTTAATGAAAAAAGATTAGAAAGAAAAATAACCAACCTCCTTATGTTCCTATGTGAAACATGGATAATATCACAATCTTTATACAAAAAAAGAATAGAGGGTAATGATGCTTTCTTTGGAGAGGCTGCTGAATTTTCATACAGAAATATGGATGAGAGGAGATTCTTCGATATCAATATTTTCAGGGATAATTTTTGTTCTAAATTTAAAATATGGAGAAAAAATTTTATAACACTTAAGTTTTAATTTATACTTATTGGTCTTTGCTTTTCAGCGATTTCAACTATCGCCTCATACAACTCTTCTATTGCTAATACCTTACTACGCATTGTATTTACAAAAGTATATTCTACCTTGTGTGTTTCGGCTAAAAATCGAATGCCTTTCTCAAAGCTATCGGGTAAAAATTGTAGGGTTTCATTTATTGATACTAGGTTAAACCCATTCCGAATAAAATCCAGATAAGCCGCTGCAAGTTGGGTGCTGGCAGTAGCATCTACAATTACAACATTTTCCAGTTTATTTTCCATAATATACAGCATAACATCGTCCAGCTTAAACGGTACGCCAAACTGAATAAAATTAGCTTCCCAAGAAAAGTTAGCACCTTCTTTTTCAAAAAAAGCAACGGTAGCATTGGTTATTATGGGTACTCTAATATCTATTTTAGCGTCTAAAATCAAATCTTTTCGTTCTCGTAGTATTTTATTAATTAAAGCACTACCTATAGTACCTATACCAAACAGGATAACATTTATTTTATGGTTCATAACAATCTCTTTTTTTTATTACTTAAAAGAGACTGCCTTTGGTTGCCCAAAGGCAGCTCTCCTAAATAAACAAACAAACAAAAACAACTTATAAATTCAACTAACTTAGTTGTAAGCAAACTCTTTAAACAACAATAAATCTACTGGGGTATTATTTACCAGTGTGTGGTAGGCGGGGCTACGTTGTTGTACCTCATCCAACCAATTTTTTAAAACCGCCAACGGTACGGCTGCCTGTGGCTTTAATTTTATTTCGATACGGCTAAAGCCTGGTTTAGCAGTATTAACGCCATCTTGTTGGTTTAGGTTGCCCGTAATTTCTATTTGCAAAGAGCGTAGGGTTATCCCCTGCTCTTGTGCAACAATTTGCCCCAATGCATTAATACAGCCTGCAAAGCCTGCCAGTATGTATTCGTAGGGGTTGGGTCCTTCCAATTCTGGGTATTGCGTGTTTTGGTTAATCCTTAAATCGGTATTAAGGGTTTTTACAACAAATTGTTTGTTGTTACTGGTGTAGCCAAGTACATTTATGGGTTGTGCAGCATTCATAATATAGTATTTTGTGTTGATTACGATTAATAAAAAAAGGCTCTTTTGGAAGTGTTACCAAAAGAGCCTGAACATGAATTATAAACTAAATATCAAATTGTTCTTTGCTTTGGCAACAGGGCATACAACCAGTGCATCCATGTTTTTAACATGGTTGTATTGGATTTTTTTGATATGTATATAAAATACGATTGCATTGCTGTAGGTATATTACCAATTATATTGCATAAAAAAAGCCCTCCTAATTATTGGGAGGGCTTTGTGTATATATTTATCTGGAAATTTAATATAAACCAATAGCAGCCTCCCTGTGGATGTTCCACATGGTGTAAGAAGAATGCTTTTTGATTATGAATTTCATTTTTATCCTTTTTTGTTGAAACAAATCTCTGAACTATTTTACTACCAAACAAGAAAAATTTTAAACTTTAACACTATAACCTTTTCGTTACAGATGCTAATAAAATACTAAAACGCCAATGGTACTTTTTTTATTTGCGATAGGTTTTATACATTTGTTGCACAAATTACGAGGAAAGATTTGTACTGATTGCAACCTCACTAAAAAATGCTAAAGCAGGATACTCTCCCCCTTTAGCTTACAAGTTGCACACCACTTTCCTCTACTAACTTTAAATTAATTTATGGCATATTTATTTACGTCAGAATCAGTGAGCGAAGGGCATCCTGATAAAATAGCTGACCAGATTTCCGATGCGTTAATCGATAATTTTTTAGCTTTCGATCCTGATTCGAAAGTAGCTTGCGAAACTTTAGTAACTACAGGACAGGTAATACTGGCAGGCGAAGTAAAATCGGAAACTTACCTTGATGTACAACAAATAACACGAGAGGTTATACATAAAATTGGTTATACCAAAAGTGAATATATGTTTGATGCAAGCTCGTGCGGTGTACTATCGGCAATACACGAACAATCTAAAGATATCAATCAGGGAGTTGACCGAAAAAGCAAAGAAGAGCAAGGTGCAGGCGACCAAGGAATGATGTTTGGTTATGCTACCAACGAAACGGAAGATTATATGCCGTTGGCATTAAACTTATCGCACAAATTGTTACAAGAACTTGCTGCTTTGCGCAGAGAGAACAACGAAATTACGTACCTGCGCCCTGATGCTAAAAGCCAGGTAACGCTAGAGTACGACGATAATAACAAACCAATACGTATTGATGCTATTGTAATTTCTACACAGCATGACGATTTTGCTGACGAGGCTACAATGCTAGCCAAAATAGAAAGGGATATTAAAGAAATCCTTATTCCGCGTATTATAAAAAACAATCCGCAATACGCACATTTGTTTAACGATGCTATTAACTACCATATTAACCCAACGGGTATTTTTGTAATTGGCGGACCACATGGCGATACAGGGCTTACAGGACGTAAAATTATTGTAGATACCTACGGTGGTAAAGGTGCACATGGTGGTGGTGCTTTTTCGGGTAAAGACCCTAGTAAGGTTGACCGAAGTGCTGCTTATGCCACACGCCACATTGCCAAAAACTTGGTTGCTGCTGGGGTTGCCAACGAAATATTGGTACAAGTATCGTACGCTATTGGTGTGGCTAAACCTATGGGTATTTTTATTGATACGTATGGTAGTAGCAAAGTAAGCCTAACCAATGGGGAAATTGCTAAAAAAGTAGAATCTATTTTTGATATGCGCCCTTATTTTATAGAGCAGCGTTTAAAATTAAGAAATCCTATTTATAGCGAAACGGCTGCCTACGGACACATGGGACGCAAACCCGAAACGGTTACCAAAACGTTTACAGCACCCAGTGGAGAGCAAAAAACAATGGATGTTGAATTGTTTACTTGGGAAAAGTTAGATTATGTAGATGAGGTTAAAAAAGCCTTTGGATTATAATACCGTATTAAAAAAGCCTATCTTGTTTGGATAGGCTTTTTTAATGATACACAGAATTAATTGAGGTTTTACAAATTATACCTAACCGTAAATAACAAATAGCGGGGTTGTACCGTATAACGCGATGTATAGGTAGAGAACTGATTAAAACTATCGTCGTTAAGTGATGTAGTGTTTAACAGGTTGGTACCGCTTACTTTAAACTCCCAATGGCTATCTTTTTGGCGGTACATTATATCGGCATTTAAAAAGTCGTATTCGTTATCCGATGTACCATCGCTATTGTAGTAGTGATTGTACTCATAATCAACCCTAACGGTAAAGGCATCCCAAAAGAAATAATTTAGGTTCGCAAAAGGGCTTTCGGTGTAAAACTTACTATCAGCATAATCGTTAACACTATAACCATACCCTACCTCTATGTTAGGAACTTCTTGATAGTTTGTAGAAAAACTTGCTCTGTAATTTTGGGTAAACTGCTCGTTAACCTGCCTAGTAGCATTTTCAATCGTTGCAGGTTCAGTTGTGCTTATATCATCATTCCTAAAGTTATTAAACTTGCTCCAGCTTACGTTAGCATTAACACCTGCTTTGTAAAAACGGGCAAAACTCCTGTTATACCCAGCCGAAGCTATTAAATTCTCATCAGCAAATGGAGAATTTGCCAATGTACCTACCTGATTAATACCAGCAAACGATGACAAGCTTTTTATAGCATCGGTTTGGTGCGTATATGTAACATTACCGTATAACTGCGTAAAATTGAACATATCGTACCTAAAATAGGTTAGTGAGTGGTTTTGATACAATCCATTATCCAACTCTGGATTACCCTGAAATAAGGATTTATAATTTCGTAATACCAGCCCTCTGGCAAAATCGGAGGCATCCGTAAAGTTTGCTGTCATGGTATAGTTATAAATTAAACGTTCCATTTTTTTAATCTGAAACTGTACAAAAACATCGGGTAGTACCGTTACAAAATCATTGCTTGTTTTAGTACCCAATTGCTCGTTGTAAGTAGTATAATTGTGGAGTGTTACACCTGGGTTAAACTCAAATTTACCCTTTATAAAGCGGTAGTGCACTCCTAAAAAAGTATCGTTAAATACATAGTTAACATCATTATCGGTAGTATCGTTCATATCGTTTGTGGTACCATCGTCTAACAACTGAAACATGGATGTATTGTAGTTTTGATACGAATAAGTATTACCCAGCGTAATATTTAGGCTACTTTTAGGGGTAACCATGTAATAGTAGTCCAGTTTTGCATCGAGCTTATTAGTGGTTACAAAACTGTTTTGGGTAATATTGTAACGATTAGCGGGTAATAGCCCCAACGACAGTGAAGGGTCGGTTCCTGCAACATCAGGAAATGGGTTGTTACCTAAATTGGCACTGTACAAAGGGTCTTCGTCCTGATACAAGTGTTGCGCTTCGAAAGCAAAAATATTATCATCGTTAAGTGTATAATATAAGTTTATGTTTTGGTTGAATGAGAAAGGTTGCTGCTCTTTATCGGTAAAAACATCCTGACTCTGTTCTGTTTCGGGAGTAACGGTAGATAATAATGAATTGGCTTCGTCTTGGTTGGATGTTTTTAATAAAAAATCGTAATCAAATTGTAGGTTTTGATTGGGCTTGTAGGTAGAACTCATTTTTACAAGAGCGAATTGGTTGCGTTGTAATGCTGTTTCCTCTACATCCTGTATGGTTTCAGGTTCGCCCGTTTCTGTATCTAACAATACCGTACGGTTTATGGTTTCCATCTCGGTATCACTTGAGTTGATAATGGCAAAACCACTCAATGTTAGCGTTTCGGTTGGGTTATAACTAAAGTTGGCTGCTCCAAATTTGGTTTCTATCTCCTTAGCTCTGTTATTCCGCATTAACGACAAGCCAAGACTATTGGAACTTATATTTAATGATGTTCCGCCCCGCTGCATTATATTACGAAAGCCTCCCGTAAGTTTAAAATAGTCTTGCGTAGTAAGTGGTAATTCTCCTGTGTTGTTTAGGTTACCAATAAAGTTTAGCGTGTATTTTGGATTATAATAAAATATTTTTGGGGCTACTACATAACGCTCACCATCGCCCTCGCCGCCGCCAGCGTTTATGTTACCAAACCAAAAGTTTTTCATGCCATCTTTTAGTTTTATATTCATAGCAAGGTTATCTTCGTTATTCTGTACCCCACGCAATTGGTCTACCTCACTATAATTTCGGAGTACTTCTACTTTACTTACAGCATCGGCAGGTATGTTTTGTACGCCAAGCTTAGTGTCGCCATCAAAAAAGTCTTTGCCCTCTACCATTAGCTTGCCTACTTTTTTGCCTTCTACCTCTACTTCGCCATCGTCGTTTACTTCAACACCAGGTAATTTTTTAAGCACGTCTTCCAGCTTACGCTCAGAGCCATTGGTAAACGAATCGGCGTTGTACACTATTGTATCCCCTTTTATACTCACGGGCATTTCGTGTACTATCTCTAACTCCTCTAACTCAACCCCCTCGGCAAGTACAACATCTTTAGTACTATCTTCCTTACCTGTAGTAAACTCTTCTTCAAAAGTGGTATAACCAATGTAACTGACTTTAATAATATAGGTGGTATTGGCTTTTAAGGATAGTTGATATTTACCCGCATCGTTTGTTATTGCGTAGGCTTCCATGGCATTGGTTTCTTTATCTATAGCCATTACGTTTGCCATTTCTAGGTTAATACCATCAGGGTCTTTAATTACACCTTGTAGCCGTATATTTTGTGCAAAAGTTATTGCCGAAAACAGCAACAAAAAGGGTATAAAAAATCGGATCATGTAGCGTTTGTGTTACAAGAGTTATGTATTCGGATGTGTATAAATTAGGGTAAATATTAGCCACCGATGCGCATGCCTGAGCGCCCTTTGCCTGAACCACCGTACATTTGTTGTAGTTCTTGCATTTTTTTAAGCATAATTTCTTCAAACTCGGCTTGTGTAACTTTTTTACCTTTTTTGGGTGCCTTTATATCCTTTTTATCTTTTACATTAAGCACTACTTTGGAGCATAACATTGTAGTTTTCCCATCAGATACTTCTAGTATTAAACCTGGTAAACCCCAATAGTTTTCGGGTCCTTGGCTAACGGGTATTTCGGGTGCATACCAAGCGGTTATAGTTTTATCTTTTGGTGCCTCTACCATATCCATAAAGTTGGTTTTACCCAACTCCTCATCTGTTTTGTCTTTTAGCTTTTCCTCCACTCCTTCTTTGGGACGATAATTCATCATGTTCGATTTGTCTACAGGTACCAATGCCGTTGCTTTGTAGCACGTATAGTTTCCTATTTTTCGGCTTTCCCCTTCCATCTTCCAAACTATTTTTGGCAACGTATCCGAAACTAGAAATTCTTTACCAAAAATCTCTTTTTCAATAAGTAGTGTTTTATCTTTTATGTTTTTATAGTGTTTGCCTTGACCGCCCGTAACGGCAGACATCATCATCTTCATCATGCCATTACCCTGATTGGGTCCGTCTAATTTTTCTTCCTCTTGGTATACCGATTCTGTTGCGTTAAAATTTAGTATAAATGTTTTTTCAAGCATCTTTTTCACACGCTCTTCTATCATCTTTTTTATTTCAGGGGTCATTTCCTTTCCTCCTCGCATTTTCATCATATCATCGCCAATGCTGGTTTTGGATTCGTATACTGCCATACCCTGAAAATCCTGAGCGTATAACGTTATATTGCTTAAAAAAACTAGTAGTAAAAAGGTAATCTTATTCATAATGGTATTGTTTTTATACTGTTTAGACTATTGAAAAGCGATTTAGTTACATTGATTTTTAATAAAAATGCTCCTTTAAGTTAATTAATGTGCAATCGTAACATAACAATACATGCATATACAATGTAATTAGTACTTTTATACACTAAAGGTATTAGAGTTAAGTTTTATAAGTACATGAAAATACGTTTGATTATAATTATTGTGTGTTGCCAAAGTATGTTGCTAAAAGCGCAGAGCAAGGCAATTTCTGCCGAGCTGCTATCCAAAATTGTTATTAGCACAGAGCGTTACATTGGTACAGATGCTTTTGGCTGGAAATATACAATAAGTAATAATGTATTTAAGAAAACAAAAGTAGGCGAAAGCAGTAAGTACAATTATAACAACATTGCGCTAGGCGATATTCATCGGGTTGATTTACAAAACCCACTACAAATAGTACTCTTCTATAAAAACTTTAATAGTGCCGTGTTGTTGGACAATCAGCTTAACGAAACCTACAGGGTCAACTTTTCCGAATTACCCATGCCTATGCTTGCCGAAGCAGTCGGGTTGGCATCGCAAAACCGATTATGGGTGTACGATACCAATACACAACAAGTAGGGCTTTACGATGTTAATGCAAGAACTTTTAAAGCCTTAATACCGCCGTTTAATAAAACATTACAATACTACCAATCGGGCTACAATTACTTTTATTGGGCAGACGATACGAATAGTTTATACGCTGTAAATTTATTTGGGAAAGTTAGTTTTTTAGGAGAGCTACCCTCTTTTAAAAAAATACAGCTTATTAATAGCAAACAATTACTGCTACAAAATGATAATGGTTTGTACCTATACAACATCGAAAAAAATAGCTTGCAGGAGATAGCAATACTGGAAAAAAGCTTTGTGAATTTTTCCTATACCGCACAAATTTTGTCTATTTTTACAAAGAACGAAATCACACTCTATAAAATAAAACTTGAATAATGCATATAGCTGTAGCTGGGAACATTGGTGCCGGAAAGACCACTTTAACAGGACTATTGGCGAAACACTTTAAGTGGGAACCTCATTATGAAGATGTAGTTGACAATCCGTACCTCGATGATTTTTACCATCAGATGGAACGCTGGTCGTTTAACCTACAAATTTACTTCCTAAATAGTCGTTTTAATCAAATACTACAAATTCGCGAAAGTGGTAAAAACATTATACAGGACCGAACGATATACGAAGATGCGCATATTTTTGCACCCAACCTACACGCTATGGGGTTAATGACGAATAGGGATTTTAAAAACTACAAATCGTTATTCGAGCTGATGGAAGGGTTTGTAGCAGCACCCGATTTGCTTATTTACCTGCGTAGCTCCATACCCAATTTGGTAAAGCAAATACATAGCCGTGGGCGCGAGTACGAAACCTCTATTTCGATAGATTACCTAAGTCGGCTTAACGAGCGTTACGAGGCATGGATACATAGCTACGATAAAGGAAAGCTACTTATACTGGATGTGGATAAACTGGATTTTGTGGGTAACCCTGAAGATTTGGGTATCATTATTAATAAAATAGATGCGGAATTAAACGGGTTGTTTTAGTTACTTAATAGCTTTCTAACGTATCAGATTATAAAACTATGATATGAATTGTTACAACTGTGGAATTGAATTATCTTATGAAACTAATCATGTAGAACATATTCCTGCAAAAAATCTTTTTAACACATATCCAGAAGAATATAAACAGAACCTCCTAACTGTTCCTGCATGTTATACATGCAATGTTGAATTATTCTCAAAGATTGATCAAGAAATTAGAGATGTTATTGGAGTTTTAAATAATTCTGAAGAACTTAAAAAAGAACTTACAGCAAAGGCGGCTAAATCAATAATGAGGAAAAGTAATTGGAAAGATAGATTGTTTCTATGCGAGAATGGTAAATCTATTCAAGTTAGTTTCAGCTATAATGATATAAAATCATTACATATTAAAAATTTCAAAGGTCTTTTTTATGGAAAATATGGCAAACCACTTTCTGAGAAATATAAAATCGTTGTAATTGCTGAAGGTGACGAAGAAGACGAAAAAGCACAAGAAATAAATAAGTCTATGCGCAGATTTCTAAACCTTAAAACTGAGTGGGATTTTATCGGTCATCCTAAAGTTTTCAGATATAAAATGATAGCTTGTGATAATGATAAAATGTTGTACGATATTAAAAATATTGATGATGCGGTAGGTTTTGTTTGTATTATGAATTATCATAACGCAATTCATCCACTTGTAATGGCTTTTATTAACAAGTAACAATAACTTGCAGACCTATATTAAAAATTATACTGAAACACAATTATAATAGTCTTTTCATAAACTAAAAAACAAGCCCTGCAATGCAGGGCTGTTTTGTTGTTTTATATTATTTATTACTTTTATTTCACTACAAAAGTAGCTTCATCAGTAACAACTGTACTATTGCTATTTTCTACAACAGTTAAAGTATTTTCCGTTTTGTTCAATAGGCTTGTTTCATCTTCAACCTCATCCGTATGTCCGCCCAATATGGGTGCTATTACAAGCCCTATAAGACAGGTTAGCTTAATAAGAATGTTCATTGATGGTCCTGAGGTATCTTTAAATGGGTCACCAACGGTATCGCCCGTTACGGCTGCCTTGTGCGCATCCGAACCTTTATAGGTCATTTCGCCATTAATCATTACACCTGCCTCAAACGATTTTTTAGCGTTATCCCAAGCACCACCTGCGTTATTCTGGAATACCGCCCACAGTACACCCGATACGGTTACCCCTGCCATATAACCGCCAAGCATCTCGGCTACGAGTTGGTTATTTTCGGGGTAAACAAGTACACCTAGTAACACTATAGCTACAGGGAAACCAATAGTAAGTACGCCTGGTAGCATCATTTCGCGTAATGCGGCTTTGGTAGATATCTCTACACATTTACCGTATTCTGGTTTTGCAGTACCTTCCATAATACCTGGTATTTCTTTAAACTGCCTGCGCACTTCGTATACCATATCCATAGCTGCTTTACCTACCGAATTCATGGCTAGTGCGGAGAATACTACGGGCACCATACCCCCTACAAATAGCATGGCGAGTACGGGTGCTTTAAAGATGTTAATACCATCTATCCCCGTAAAAGTAACGTAGGCTGCAAATAATGCTAATGATGTTAATGCTGCCGAAGCAATGGCAAAACCTTTACCTGTTGCTGCGGTTGTGTTTCCTACAGAGTCTAAAATATCGGTACGGGTACGTACTTCTTTGGGGAGTTCGCTCATTTCGGCAATACCTCCAGCGTTGTCCGATATCGGACCAAAAGCATCAATAGCCAATTGCATTGCCGTAGTAGCCATCATGGCTGATGCTGCTAGTGCCACACCATAAAAACCTGCAAAAGCATACGATGCCCATATAGCACCTGCAAATAACAGCACGGTTGGGAAGGTAGACACCATACCTGTTGCCAAACCTGCAATAATATTGGTACCTGCCCCAGTACTGGATTTTTGTACAATGGCTAATATTGGTTTTTTACCTAAACCTGTATAATACTCGGTAACGGACGATATTACACCACCCACAACCAAACCAACTAACGCGGCATAAAACACACGCATAGAAGATATATCTTTAGCACCCTCGCCGTAAAATTCCATTTTTATAACCTCGGGTAGCATATAATCAATTAAAAAGTAACACGAAATGGCAACGAGTATAATAGAAACCCAGTTCCCTACGTTTAGTGCGCCTTGTACCTGTGCCTCTTTAGCATCGTTGCTACTAATTTTAACAAGCATTGTACCTATTATGGAGAACAGTATACCGAAGCCTGCTATTGCCATAGGCAACAGTATAGGACCTATACCGCCAAACGCATCGGTAAAGGTTGGGTTGTCTGCTAAAATATCGCGCAATACATAATTTCCTAAAACCATTGCTGCTAATACGGTTGCTACGTACGACCCAAAAAGGTCGGCACCCATACCTGCTACATCGCCTACATTATCGCCTACGTTATCGGCAATGGTTGCTGGGTTACGCGGGTCGTCTTCTGGTATACCTGCTTCTACTTTACCTACAAGGTCGGCACCTACATCGGCTGCTTTAGTGTATATACCACCCCCCACACGGGCAAACAAGGCAATAGATTCTGCTCCTAACGAGAAACCTGCAAGGGTTTCCAATACAATAGTCATATCGGCAGTGTTCGTCCAAGTACCTTCCATAAAGTAGTGAAAAAAGAATATAAAAAAGGCTGTTAATCCTAGTACGGCTAGCCCAGCAACACCAAGCCCCATAACGGTACCTCCGCCAAACGATACTTTTAGTGCCTGCGGTAAGCTTGTTCGGGCAGCTTGTGTGGTTCGTACATTTGTTTTGGTGGCTATTTTCATTCCCATATTTCCTGCTAATGCAGAAAAGAATGCACCAACGATAAAGGCTAGTACTATGAGTATATCAGTAGTAGGTACAAAATAGGCAATGGCAGCCAATGCTATACTGGCTGCTATAACAAACAACGTTAATAGCCTGTATTCTGCTTTTAAAAAGGCAAGTGCTCCTTCGTATATATGGTCTGAAATTTCTTTCATCTTACCATCTCCGGCATCTTGCTTTAACACCCAGGATCTTTTTACTGCCATAAAAAGAAGTCCCAGTACAGCCATTATGGCTGGGACATAAATCATAATTGAATCCATAAATAATTGTTTGGTTTTATTGTTAACTTTTAGTAAATATAACAAAACCAACCAAAAAAAAGCAACATCTTATTATTGAATGTTGCTTTTGATTATTTTTTTATGAATTTGGAATTATCGAATACTAAACAATTCTTCTGGTTTGTTCTCTAGTGTATCAAAGCGGTCTACGCACTTGTCAATAATTTCACGAGCTTCGTCTACGTTACCCCATCCACCAACATCAACTTTCTTCTGCTCAAGGTCTTTGTAAACTTGGAAAAAGTGCTCTATCTCTTTTAAAAGGTGCGGGTTCATATCGCTAAGGTCACCTAGCTTATTCCAAACAGGGTCAGAAACTGGTACACATACAATTTTTTCGTCTGGTCCTTTTTCATCCGCCATATGGAATACTCCAATGGGTTTTACTTCCATTACACAACCTGGAAAAGTAGGCTCTGTAACCAATACTAACACATCCAATGGATCGCCATCTAGTGCTAACGTTTCGGGTATAAAACCATAATCAGCAGGATACATCATCGATGAGAAAAGCATCCTGTCGTAACGTATTTTTTTTAGTTCAAAATCATATTCATATTTGTTCCTACTTCCTTTTGGAATTTCTATCAGAACATCAAACGTTTTCAGATTTGCTGCAGACATATTTATATATTATTTCATATTAAGCGATTGCAAAAGTAGTATAAAAATGGTGTATTGCAAGCGGATGCAAGGCTATTGTAAGGTACAGATGCAGATATTCACACAAATTTAATACAAGCTATACGTTTAAACTGTGTTTATTGTAAATGAGGTAAGAATTTTGCCTGTTACTTTATAGTTTGATGCTTAGAAGTGGAAACCAAATGCGCCTTTAATGGCAAATGTGTTGGCATCGGGTAATGTACGGTAGCTCCCTCGCCAAGCAAAATCAATACGGAATACCCTGAAAATATTACCTATACCTGCATGGTATTCGTAAAAAACATCTTCGGGTGCCCTGTACTCGATGCTGGATGCATTAATCCTTCTGTTACCATCGGATATGGTACCATATACCCCTTTTACCCCTATAATTTCGCGTAGGTTTAAATCGCGCAAAAATGGTATTCGAGAAAATAACCTACCATTAAAATTGTGTTGTAGGTGTAAGGAAACGTACTCGTCTGCTAAAAACTCGTAATAGTTCATGGTATTGTAGGTATTGGGTATAATAAAATAGGACTGGTTGCCAGGTATTACACCCATTAGCCCCAACGGAACGTCGCCATATATTTTACCTGCCTCAAGCGTTGTAGAGAACATACCAAAACCACCTATTAGTATGGGTTGCCTGTAGTAAAATTGTAGTTTTTTATAATTAAAATCGCTACCAAACTCACCGCTAACACCATGCGAAAAGTTAAGGTAAAGTCGGGCATAATCGTCGTCGTCAACATCCGATCGTTCTACACCGTAGCCTATTGTTCTGCGCCCAGGTGTATAGTCTACCAACAATCCGTATTCGTATTGCCTTAACGAACCTTTTGTGCCTCTTGATGGGTTGTTGGGATCTATAAAATAATCCATCCTAAACGTACTTAATGAGGCTGATTTTAGCGTACGATAAGATACATTACCCCTAAATACAACGTTTTTAAACGGTTCTATTTCTGCCGAGAAATTGGTAAAGTTAACGGACGTTAGTTTACTGTTATCGCCTCCTGCAAATATAGCTGAAGAGGCAAAACTCCTCCCTAAAACATCGGTAGAGCCTGTTAAGCTCACCCCTATTTGCTCAACATCGCGCCGTGTTCCAAATGAGAGTATAACACGTTTTTTCTTTTCTACCATCCATTTACCCGACATACCGTATTTAAACTGGTTATCGCCAAAACCGTATGCGCCGTAACCCTCTATACGCCAAGGGTCGTTTTGTCCAAAGTAGGTACGTCCTCCTGTACGTATCCTTACGCGCTCTACGTCGTTATAACCAAACGTTGAGAAGATAGGACCATAATCAAAATTACCTATTTGGTAGTAACCACTACCTAAAGTAGCTACAAGGGTGTACATACGCTGAAACTTGGGTACTGTTTTTAAGGTATCGAGCATTTTGTATACCGCCTTTTCATCTTTGTTTAAAGATTCAAATCGGTTTTCTGCCCAATAATCATCCGATCGTTTGTGTATCGAATCATTATAATAATTTACTTCTTTGGCGTAAAAGCCATTGGGTTTTTCAATATCAAATTTATAGTTCCTAAATAGTGTGGTACGTTTGCCGTACACTCCTTTGGATTCTTCTTTTTTACGCAGTGCAAAGTCCGACATCATGTGGTCGCGCTTTAGCAAAAACACTGAATCGTTAAGTACATCGAATTCCTGCTCTATATAAATATCTTTTACCCAGTTAATATTTGCTCCTCTACTGGCTGCCATACTTATTTTTTTAATGGCAAAAGTGGTATCGTTTACCCAAAAATTACCCTTAAAGGTAAGCTCGTTTTTACGACGGGGATAAAACACTATGTTATAACACCATTTATCGTCAATATAGGTACTATCGTGCAACACGTAATTGTATACATTAATACCTGTACGCGATATTGGGCTTACAAAATCTTTATCAAAAAACTTTAGGTAGTTATCGTAAATATCGTAATCGGCATATAAATCTTTTATAAAAGCAATAATTTGCTGGTTATTGCTAAAACCCGAATTTTTATTGGCTTGCAGTACTTCCTTTTTGCTGTTGGTAGTATTATCGCCATACACTTCACTAAGTCTTTCGTTTATAAAAATAGGCAAATAGCTTTGCCCTGTTACACTAGAGGTATCTACGTGTTTAAATATAAACTCCATGCCTCTAAATATTTTGCTTGCCATAAATGCACTGTCTATCCTATTCATGTCAAACTCCACCTTTTCGTACTGGTCGTACTGGTATTGGTCAAACATTCGTAAACCGTTTTTACGACGACGTTCCCATATTTTTCTCAAAATATCGAGGGCAGGATTGTTTTTTTTAGAGGTTTTCCCCGAATACAGTACAACTTCTTTAAGCTCCTGACCGTCCTGAAGTGTTACATTTAAATTGTATGTAACCGATTTTTCTAAGGTTATTTCCTCGGGTGTAAAACCTACGAAGGATACTACTATTGCCGAATGGTCATTTTCAGATTCTAGGTAAAACTTTCCGTTTTCGTCTGTTATAACGCCCTCGCTAGAGGACTTGAAATATACATTAGCATAAGGTATGGGTAAGTTAGTTTTATCGAACACTACACCGCTTACTTTAGTTTGCGCAAAAAGGGTATTAGCAATAAGCAGGAAAAAACTTAATAACAGTATATTTTTTTTCATAATGTATATAAACAGAAACTTCATCATAATAGTATGATGAAGTTTCAAATATAGTAGTTTTATTTTGTTATTTGTAGGCAACTTTTTTAACAGCCTTTATAACATCTTCAGCATTAGGTATCCAGTTTTTAAGTAATGCTGGCGAGTAGGGTGCTGGTGTATCGGCAGTAGTAATACGTTGTATGGGTGCATCCAAATAATCGAAAGCTCTTTCCTGTACAATATATGTAACCTCCGAAGCAACACTTGCAAATGGCCATGCTTCTTCTAGCACTACAAGTCGGTTTGTTTTTTTAACCGATTCAAGAATGGTATCATGATCCATCGGTCGCACGGTTCTTAAATCAATAATTTCGCAGCTAATACCTTCTTTCTCTAATTCCTCAGCAGCTTTGTATGCCTCTTTTATTATTTTACCAAACGATACTATGGTTACATCGTTACCCTCGCGTTTAATATCGGCAACGCCAAGTGGTAACGTGTACTCACCGTCAGGCACTTCGCCTTTATCGCCATACATTTGCTCAGACTCCATAAAGATAACAGGGTCGTTATCGCGTATTGCCGATTTTAATAATCCTTTGGCATCATATGGGTTAGAAGGAACAACAACTTTTAAACCTGGTGTATTGGCAAACCAGTTTTCAAAAGCTTGCGAGTGTGTAGCACCCAACTGCCCAGCAGATGCTGTAGGACCACGAAATACCATTGGCATTGGGAATTGCCCTCCAGACATTTGGCGCATTTTGGCTGCGTTGTTAATAATTTGGTCAATACCAACCAACGAGAAGTTAAAGGTCATAAATTCAACTATAGGGCGGTTACCATTCATGGCAGAACCTACAGCAATACCTGCAAAACCAAGTTCGGCAATGGGTGTATCTATAACTCTTTTAGCTCCAAACTCATCAAGCATACCTTTAGATGCTTTATAGGCACCGTTATACTCGGCAACCTCCTCACCCATTAAATATATGGTTTCATCGCTACGCATTTCTTCGCTCATCGCCTCGCAAATAGCTTCCCTAAATTGTATTGTTCTCATGTATCAGGACTTTTTCGGTATTAAAATGAAAGCAAAAATATAGATTTTAAATCATAATTTTATACTTTTTAGTTGCAATAATACAATTTTAAGTACTACGATGTAACGATAGTTTTGATGGTTTGTTTACGAAAACGATTTCGAATATTTCTAATCGTTAAAATGCATAAAGTGATGTTGCAATAGTAATAACTATTTTGAGCTAAAAATTTAATAGTAAATTTAAAAATAAGATTATCGTACTCAATCCGTATTAAACTAACAATTTATTAATGAAAATACTAAATACAATGCTTTTTTTGCGAGTATTCTAGTTTTTAAATAAAATTGCAAGCAAAATCATATTTAATATGCGTGCATAGTTTTTATATTCGAAATATTATTAGTAATTTCGTAACGAAAACAATAAACTCCTATAACTTTATAAAAATGAAAATATTAGTCTGCATCAGCCACGTGCCTGATACTACTTCAAAAATCAACTTTACAAACAACGACAGTGAGTTTGACACCAATGGTGTGCAGTTTGTAATTAACCCTAATGATGAATTTGGTTTAACCAGAGCAATTTGGTTTAAAGAGAAACAAGGAGCTAACGTAACAGTGGTTAACGTAGGCGGACCTGATGCCGAAGCTACGCTTAGAAAAGCACTAGCAATTGGTGCTGATGAAGCTATACGCGTAAACGCGAACCCTACTGATGGTATGTTTGTAGCAAAGCAGCTTGCCGAAGTAGTAAAAAGTGGAAGTTACGACTTGATTATAGCAGGTAAAGAATCCTTAGATTATAATGGTGGAATGGTTCCTGGAATGCTTTCGGCATTATTGGATTACGATTTTGTAAACTCATGCATTAGTCTTGAAGTTGATGGTAGCGATGCCAAAGCTGTAAGAGAAATAGATGGTGGTAAAGAAACTTTAAGTACTAAATTGCCACTTGTAATTGGCGGACAAAAGGGACTTGTTGAGGAGAAAGACCTTAAAATACCCAACATGAGAGGTATTATGATGGCAAGACAGAAAAAGCTTAATGTACTAGAGCCTGTAGGCGCAGATAATGCTACACAAGCGGTAAAGTTTGAGAAGCCTGCACCAAAATCGGCAGTAAAGCTAGTAGATGCAGATAACCTTGATGAGCTTGTTAACTTACTTCATAACGAAGCTAAAGTAATTTAATATAATAGTGTATTGATAAATTAACGTAACAGCAGCAATTCTTACGTTAATGAATTAAAATTTTTAATAAAAAGAGTATGTCAATTTTAATATATGCCGAATCAGCAGAAGGGAAGTTTAAAAAAACAGCTTTTGAACTCGCTTCGTACGCAAAAAAAATAGCAGGAGAAACAGGCACAACTGTAACTGCACTAGCCATTAACATTACCGACACATCGGCACTTGGTAATTATGGTGTAGATAAAGTATTAACCGTAAATTCCGATAAGTTAAAGGCATTTAATGCCAAAGCTTACGCTGATGTTATTACGCAAGCTGCTAAAAATGAAGCTGCTAAAATTGTAGTATTTTCTGCAACTACCGATAGTCTTTACGCGGCACCATTAACCGCTGTAGCACTAGAGGCAGGTTATGCATCTAACGTAGTAGCATTACCCGAAAGCACTTCGCCTTTCCGTGTAAAAAGAACAGCGTTTTCTAACAAAGCATTTAATATTACCGAAATAAATACCGATGTAAAAGTACTTGCTGTAAGCAAAAATGCATTCGGTATTATCGAATCAGCAGCAACACCAAGCGTTGAAGAATTTTCACCATCATTAGATGATGCCGACTTTAGTATTAACGTAGAATCAGTAGAAAAAGTAACAGGTAAAGTTACCATTGCTGATGCTGAAATAGTAGTATCGGGCGGACGTGGTTTAAAAGGTCCTGAAAATTGGGGATTAATAGAAAACCTTGCTGAAGCATTAGGCGCAGCTACTGCTTGCTCTAAACCCGTATCCGATTTGGGTTGGAGACCGCACAGTGAGCACGTTGGGCAAACAGGTAAACCTGTAGCCTCTAACCTATACATTGCAATAGGCGTATCTGGAGCCATACAGCACATTGCAGGTATTAACTCATCAAAAGTAAAAGTAGTTATTAATACCGATCCTGATGCACCTTTCTTTAAAGTAGCCGATTATGGTGTAGTGGGTGATGCTTTTGAAGTTGTACCAAAACTGACAGAAAAAATAAAAGAGTTTAAAGCAAATAACTCGTAATTTTATTATAAATTGTGCCCTTAAAACGGCTATCCAAACAAGGATGCACTATCGTTGTTCGGATAGCCTTTTTTTAGTTATAGCGGAAAGATTATTATGAGCTTAGTAAAACTAACGATTAAAGGGATTTCATATAGCCAAACCCAAAATGGTGCTTATGCTTTAATCCTTAATGAAGTGGACGGAGAACGCAAACTACCTATTGTTATCGGTGCTTTTGAAGCACAGTCGATAGCTATTGCACTTGAAAAAGAAATTAAACCACCCAGACCTTTAACCCACGACCTTTTTAAAAACTTTGCCGATCGTTTCGACATCGTGGTAAAACAGGTTATTATACACAAGTTAGTTGATGGTGTGTTTTTTTCGAGCGTAATTTGCGAGCGCGATAAAATTGAAGAAATTATCGATGCCCGAACCTCCGATGCCATTGCATTGGCACTCCGCTTTAACGCACCTATATTTACGTACAAAAACATTTTGGATAAGGCAGGTATATACCTCAACATAAATCCTGATGCCGAGAAAGAAGATAGCGAAACGGATGATGTGCTATCTGCGCCGCAAACTTTCGGAACAGAATCAGTAGCAGGCGAAGGCTATTCGCAATACAGCCTACAAGAGCTTAACGAAATGTTGGAAGGGGCTGTACAAAATGAAGACTACGAGAAAGCGGCTAAAATTCGCGACGAAATATCAAAACGAGAAAGCTAGTTTAGTTATTTGACAGTTTGAGAAATGCAACTCGAATAATCAAAAATCGAAATCATAAATAGACTGGAGAGATGAAGCAGTATCACGATTTAGTACAACATGTTTTAGAGAATGGTAACCAAAAAGGCGACCGAACGGGAACAGGAACGCTTAGCGTTTTTGGCTACCAAATGCGGTTTAACCTTAGCGAGGGTTTCCCTTTGGTTACTACAAAAAAACTACACCTAAAATCGATAATATACGAACTGCTTTGGTTTTTAAAAGGTGATACCAACATTGGCTATCTTAAAGACAATGGGGTAAAAATATGGGATGCTTGGGCAGACGAAAATGGCGATTTAGGACCTGTGTACGGACACCAATGGCGCAATTGGGATAGTAAAGAAATAGACCAGATTAAGGAACTCATACATACATTAAAAACAAACCCCAATAGTCGCCGCATGATTGTTTCGGCCTGGAACCCCAGTGTACTGCCCGACACCTCCAAATCCTTTTCGGAAAATGTTGCCAACAACAAAGCGGCACTCCCACCCTGCCATGCCTTTTTCCAGTTTTATGTAAACGATGGTAAACTATCCTGTCAGCTCTACCAACGCAGTGCCGACATATTTTTGGGCGTACCCTTTAACATAGCATCGTACGCATTACTCACTATGATGATTGCGCAAGTGTGCGGATTACAAGCAGGCGATTTTATACACACCTTTGGCGATGCACATATTTATAACAACCACATAGAGCAACTTAACTTACAGCTTACACGTGAGCCACGCCCACTACCAAAAATGGTATTGAACCCTAAAGTTACTGATATTTTTGACTTTACATTTGAAGATTTTACACTCGAAAATTATAACCCACACCCACATATAAAAGGTACTGTAGCCGTATAATATTTTTTACTACCTTTATGTTGTTTAAAACATAAAGCATGGAAAAAAACCAACAAGAATTATACGAGTATGCCCGAAAACGGGTAAAGCAAAAAAAACGCGTTTACCTGCACTTTATTTTGCTATTAGTAGGTAGCCTTTTTTTATTTATTACCAACAAATGGCTCAATGTACGTGAAGAGCAAGACTGGTATTTGTGGGCTATAACTGCTTGGTGCTTTTTGTTTATACTGCATTTTTTAAAAGTATTTGTTATTGAGGGTTTTATAAACAAAAAATGGGAACGCGAGCAAATAGATAAGCTCGTTGCACGACAAGAGCGCCACATAGACCAACTAGAAAAGAAAATAAACAAACCTACAGACGATACCGATACCACACCATAATGATTATTACCCTTATTGCTGCTGCGGCAGAGAACAATGCTTTAGGTAAAGATAACAACCTTGTGTGGCATTTACCCAACGATTTTAAACGGTTTAAAAAACTCACTACAGGGCATACTATTATAATGGGGCGCAAAACGCTGGAAAGCATGAATGGACCGCTACCCAACCGTACCAATGTTGTTATTACTAGGCAAAAAGATTACACGTATGAAAGTTGCACCATAGTACACAGCCTTGACGAAGCACTAGCAAAATGCAACCAAGAAGAAGAAGAAGTTTTCATTATAGGTGGTGGCGAGATATACAAGCAAGCTATTGATAAAGCTGATAAAATAGAGCTTACCCGCGTACATACTACTGCAGAGGCTGATACCTATTTCCCTGAAATCGACACAAAAAAATGGCAACTTACCAACGAAGAATATCATCCAAAAGATGAGAAACATAAACTAGATTTTACTTATCAGACTTGGAAACTAAAGAATAGCAATGGATAATATAATTCGCTACGTAAAAAGCAGAGAAGACTTTATAATATTTGTTAAAGAACTACAAGAAGATTTCAAAAACCATCCTGAAAAATGGGAAAACAATAGGTTAGATCTATTTTTAGAAGCAATAGCAGCCTACGCAGAAGACATTCAAGGCTATTATAATAATACCGGACAAAAAACAAATGCAGATATACCGTCATGGCAAGTTCTAGCTGACATTTTGAGTGGTGCTACAGTTTATGAATAATAAATTCATTTAATACTTTACCCATTAACACCGCTACATCAGCAAGTTTCAGATTTTATCACTACATTATAACTTAGATATTTGCACTATAAAATTGAAATATCATGAGTGTAGAAGAAAACATTAATTACACCCGCATTGCTGCTGCGATAGAGTATATCAAAACAAACTTTAAAGACCAACCTAGTCTAGATAGTATTGCAAATAAAATACACTTAAGCCCTTTTCATTTTCAGCGATTGTTTACTGATTGGGCAGGTACAAGTCCTAAAAAGTTCTTACAATACATTAGTATTGAACATGCAAAAAAATTACTAAAAGAAAACAACGCTACAATTTTTGAAACAGCTCACGAAACAGGCTTATCAGGTACTAGCAGATTGCATGATCTTTTTGTAAATATAGAAGGCATGACTCCTGCCGAATATAAAAATGGAGGCAAAAACTTAACCATCAACTACAGTTACACCCAAAGTCCTTTTGGTAATATTATTATTGCATCTACACAAAAAGGTGTTTGCTACATGGCTTTTTACGATAACGAAACACAAGCACTTTCAGAACTAAAAGCAAAATTCAACACTGCTATATTTGATAATAAAACCGATTTATTACAGCAAAATGCATTATCTATTTTCGACAACAGTCAAAACAGGTTACCTGAAATTAAACTCCATCTAAAAGGTACTGATTTTCAACTAAAAGTTTGGGAAGCATTATTAAAAATACCAACAGGGCAATTATCAACCTATGGTGCTGTAGCAACAGCTATAGAAAAACCAACTGCATCGAGAGCCATCGGTACAGCCATCGGTAGCAACCCTGTAGCATTTCTTATTCCATGTCATCGTGTAATACAATCTACAGGTAATATAGGCGGTTATATGTGGGGTAACACGCGAAAAACAGCTATTATTGGTTGGGAAAGCGCTAAGTCTGACCTTGAAAATACCGCGCTATGAAAAGTATCACTAGACGAATAGCCGCTATAGACTGGCAAAAGGTATCCGAAGAAATGCATCAGAGAGGATATTGTATTATTCCTAATCTTCTAAATAATCCAGAATGTGAGAATCTAAAAGAAGATTATAACACGCCTGACCTTTACAGAAAGACAGTTACAATGGAGAGGCATCGTTTTGGACTAGGCGAATACAAATACTACAATTACCCACTACCTAGCATAATACAATCTATACGAGAAAGTATTTACCCAAACTTAGCACTTATTGCAAACATGTGGATGAAAGCATTGAATATAGATAAACAATTCCCACTTATACACGAAGAGCTTTTAGAGCAATGTCATAACAACGATCAAAAAAAAGCAACTGCATTAATTTTAAAATATGGAATAGGCGGATTTAACACATTACATCAAGATTTATATGGAGATGTTTATTTTCCGCTTCAAACAGTATTATTTTTAAACGAGCCTGATGAGGATTATACTGGAGGAGAATTTGTATTGACAGAACAGGTACCTCGCGCTCAATCTAAAGCTATCGTGTTAAAACCCAAAAAAGGAGATATGCTTTTGTTTACCACGAACTTTAGACCTGTAAAAAGCATAAGAGGTTATTATCGTGCTAACATGAAACACGGTGTTAGCGAACTGCATAGTGGCAACAGGTTTACATTGGGCATTATTTTTCATGATGCTACAAATTAAGAACATCTATGATAGAACATCTTAAAACAAGTGAGCAGCAAATAAGAGCATTAATAAAAAACCAACATATTCAGTATGGAGGTAATCGAAATTTAAAAATTTACGGAACTTTGCAATGCAAGTCAGGAAAACGAATGTATCGTAAAAATCGTGTGTTTTTCACTTCAGAAAACGAAGCCCTTACACAAGGTTATAGACCATGTGGACATTGTATGAAAGCAGCTTATAAAATTTGGAAAAATGGACTTATTCAATAACAAACCTAGTAATGAAACTAACCTATTACCTTATGACGGTACAGTACACCATTATGGTACTGTATTTACTAAAAAGGAAGCGGATTATTATTTAGATTATTTACTAAATAGTATTGAATGGAAAAATGATGAGGCTATTATTTTTGGAAAACTCATAACTACCAAACGCAAAGTAGCGTGGTATGCCGAGCAACCCTTTGAATACACCTACAGTAAAATAACCAAAAAAGCACTACCCTTTACCCCAACACTTACCAAACTAAAAAATAGTGTAGAAGAGCATACGGGCGAAACCTACAACTCGTGCCTACTTAACCTATACCACGACGGGAGTGAAGGGATGGCATGGCACAGCGATGCCGAAAAGGACTTAAAGAAAAATGGGGCAATAGCATCGGTTAGTTTTGGGGCTGCACGTAAATTTGCCTTTAAACACAAGCAGGATAAAACAACCGTATCGGTTATTTTAGAGCATGGCAGCCTACTGGTAATGAAAGGCAATACGCAAACCCATTGGCTACACAGGTTACCCCCTACAAAACGGGTAAACACTCCACGTGTAAACCTTACCTTTAGGACTATAATCCGTTAAGGCATTGGCTTCAACAGATTATAATTTTATGTTAGCACAGTAGGGTTGCATTAATAATAGCCTGTTAGTATTAAAAGTTCTGTTATCTTTGCACAAAATAAAAAAATGCCAAAAAACGTAACGCCATATAAGGATTCTGAACTGGGCAAAAAAGAGCAAGTTGCCCAAATGTTTGATACCATTTCTGAGAAGTACGATGGGCTTAACCGCGTAATCTCGTTTGGTATAGATGTTAAATGGCGTAAAAAAGTACTTAAAATGGTGGCAGATACCCAACCGCAAACCATACTGGATATTGCTACGGGTACGGGCGATTTGGCTATATTGATGGCGAATACATCGGCTACCGAGATTATAGGGGCAGATATATCGGCAGGAATGCTGGACGTGGGGCGTAAAAAAATAGCCGAGCGTAAAATGGACAACAAAATAAAAATGGTATTGGCAGACAGCGAAAATTTACCGTTTGACGATAATTATTTTGATGCCATAACAGTAGCTTTTGGCGTTCGTAACTTTGAAACGTTGGAGAAAGGACTTTCCGAGATTTTAAGGGTTTTAAAACCCGGAGGCATTTTTGTAATCCTCGAAACATCCGTGCCTACCCAATTTCCGTACAAACAAGGGTATACGTTTTACTCTAAATTTATATTGCCTGCTATTGGCAAATTATTCTCTAAAGATAAATCGGCATATGCCTATTTAAGCGAGTCAGCATCGGTTTTTCCGTATGGCGAAGCGTTAAACAATATTTTGAGAAAAATTGGGTTTATAGAGGTACAGAATTTGCCACAAACATTTGGCGTGGCTACAATTTATTCCGCTTCAAAAAAGTAACATGAAAAAACTTTTTTTATATACGGCATTACTAACAGGGCTACTCTGCCAAGCGCAGTTTGGTACACAGGTATTTGCAAAAGACCCTATTGTTAACCTCGAAAATTTTGATAAGCAGCGTGTACACTGGGGTTATTTTTTGGGTTTTAATAGCTATGGTTTTAAAATGGATTATATTGATGACCCAGGTGTGGATGTAGAGGTAAAGGGAACTACAGGTTTTAACGTAGGGTTGGTAGGTAACCTACGCCTTTTTGAATATCTGGATTTACGATTTGAACCTGGCTTAATTTATACCCAACGAAATTTGAGTTTCCCAGAGGTAGCGGATGAATTTGATAGGCTTAGAGAAGTAAAATCTACCTATATTCATTTTCCGTTACTACTAAAATTCTCATCTAAAAGAACAGGGAATGTACGCCCGTACCTTGTAGGTGGTTTTTCTCGAACGCTTAACCTATCGAGTAACGAGGATGCACAGGACGATAACCTTTCGGGGCTTTTTCGTATGAAACGAATAACGAATAACTGGGAAATTGGTTTTGGTGTCGACCTGTACTTTGAGTATTTTAAATTCTCGCCCTCCATACGTGGCGTATTTGGTTTAAATGATGAGCTTGTTCGGGACAACGATCCTAACAGTCCATACACGGGGAATATAGAGGCAATGCGTACGCGCGCTATATTCGTAAACTTTACATTCCACTAAAATTTCTTCGGAATTCGCTCAGCACTATACTGGTAGCCGTTGCTACGTTTAAACTTTCGGTTTCCTGTAACTTTCCAAATCGGGGTATAGCTATTTTATGCGTTACTTTTTGCGCTATCGTATCAGATATTCCGTTGGCTTCGTTACCCATAACAATAATACCTTCTTGTGGTAGTTGCTCATTATAAATATTTTTGCCATCCATAAAAGTACCAAAAACAGGTAACGGGCTAGCAGCAATATAATCCTCTAAATTAGTATATACCACATTTACACGTGTAATACTGCCCATAGTAGCTTGCACTACTTTGGGGTTAAATACATCTACGCTTTGCTCCGAACATACCAAGTGCTTAATACCAAACCAATCGCACAGCCGTACAATAGTCCCTAAGTTTCCAGGGTCGCGCACATCGTCTAATGCCACAATAAGCCCTGTATTAGCAGGTTGCTTTTCATCGGGCATTTTAAAAACTGCCAAACAAGTATTTGGAGTGGTAAGTGCACTTATTTTTTTTAATTCGGCTTCGGTAATCGTTATAATATTGGCATTAGTAATTCCATCAAAAACAGGCTGCGTTGTGTACAGTTCGTGCAACTCAAAATTAGAGTTAAGTAACTCCTCTACCACTTTTATTCCTTCGGCAATAAACAATTTGTGTTGTTTTCGGTATTTTTTTTGCTGTAACGCCGTTATTAGTTTAATTTGGTTTTTACTAACCATAAAAAATGTATTTTTGAATTATTATTTGGTATTACCGTCTTGAGAAATAAAACAACAAAAATAGCACTATTTATATTATCAGGTTTCCTTTTCTATTCGTGCTCTCTTATAAAGCGAGTTCCCGATGGAAAGCATCTCTTAGAGAAAAATGATATTGTAGTAAATGGAGAGTCTAAAAACACCGATGAACTTAAAGCGCAACTTTATCAGCAGCCTAATAGCAGTATACTTGGGTATCATTTAAGGTTACACCTATATAACTTAGCAAAGCCAAATGCCGATTCTTCGTATCAGGCATGGTTAGATCGTAAGCCTGGACGACGCGAATCGTTACAAAAATTACTATCTGATAAGCAAGTGCAACGTTTAGGGAATTCCTTTATAGTATCAGGATATAGTAAGTTCCTTAAAAAAGTAGGTGAACCACCCGTAATTGTAGATCCTGCACGAGTACGAAAATCTGCCAACAGGCTTATGGCACACTATTACAAGCAAGGTTTTTTCCGCACCAAAATTGGATTCAGTATTGATACGTTAGGAAATAAAAAAGCAAAGGTAAATTATAACGTTACTACAGGCAAACCCTACGTGGTAGATTCTATAACACCCTATATAGCAACACCTGTACTGGATAGTTTATACCAAACTACAACAAAAAAATCGGTACTAAAAAGCAACAAACAATACAACGAAAGTGATTTTACTGAGGAACGCGAACGCATTACTACTTTTTTTAGAAACAGAGGTGCTTATACTTTTCAGCAGAATAATATATCCTACGTAGTAGATACGGTAAATACAGGTTATAAAGCTAATGTAGATTTAATTATTGATGACCAAACCATACGCGAGGAGGATACTACCTACACCCGCCCGTTTAAACTCTATAAAATAAAAGAGGTAAATATTTACACCAAAAACCCTGCCGATGAAAGCCAAGCTATAGACAGTACATCGCACAAAGGTTTTAATATTTTTAGCACAGGTAAAATTAACTATAGGTCGCAGGCACTTACCAACCCTGTTTTTATAATGCCTGGTAGTATCTATTCTGATTCTACACGAATACTAACATCGCGTTACCTGAACAATTTAAGGGTTTTTGATTATCCTACTATAGAGTATATTATAGATAGTACGAATACAAACGAAGGCTCGCTAATAACAAATATTTACCTTACACCAAGAGAACGGTTTAAGTTTATTGCCTCGATAGACCTCACACACTCCAATATTCAGGATGTAGGTATTGAGGGTAGTACGGGTATTTCCATACGAAATTTATTTCGCGGGGCAGAAATTCTGGATCTTACCGTTAGGGGTAACATAGGTTCTTCCAGCGACCCTGATATTGCCGACCAAAGCTTTTTTAATATTTTAGAGTATGGTGCCGATGCGAAACTTAGCTTCCCCAGATTATTTTTCCCTTTTAATACCGATATAATTATACCCAAAAGTATGATTCCGTCTACACTCATGACTTTTGGTATAAGCAGGCAGCAAAATATTGGTTTGGATAAGGAGAGTTTCTCGGGTGTTTTAAATTACAACTGGACACCAAAAGAAAATGTTACAGCACGTTTGGATTTTTTTAATATACAGTACGTACGTAATGTAAACCCACAAAATTATTTTAATGTATACAATACCTCTTACGATAGATTAAACGATATTGCCAATTCGTATGTAGGCTCTATAAACCCTGATTATTTTGTACCAGACGATAATCCCAATAACGATAAACAATTAATAATAGAAAGTGGTACTGATGGTTTTATTGACGATGTAACGAGCGATGCCATTACCGTTTCGGCAAACGACAAACAGGACGTACGAAGTATTGAAGAGCGGAAAAACAGGCTTACAGAAAATAACCTAATAGCTTCGTCCAACTTTACATACACTACCACATCTAGGGAAAACCTTACTGATAATGGTTTCTTCATTTTTAAAACCAAAATAGAAACGGCTGGTAATGCACTTGCACTACTATCGTCGTTAACCGATAGCGGCAACAGAAGTGCAAGCGGTAATAAAACCATACTGGATGTAGAATACTCGCAATATGTAAAGGGGGAAGTAGATTTTATTAAGCATTTTGATTTAAAACAGGGAAAAGTACTTGCAATGCGTGCCTTTTTTGGGCTTGCTGTACCGTATGGCAACTCCAAATCAATCCCCTTTATTCGAAGTTACTTTGCAGGTGGTAGTAACGACAATCGTGCATGGCAATCGTACAGCCTCGGACCTGGTAGAAGTGGCGGATTAAACGACTTTAATGAAGCCAACTTAAAAATGGCATACAGTGCCGAACTGCGGTTTGATATACTGGGGCAACTAAAAGGTGCTGTGTTTGGCGATGTAGGTAATATTTGGAATGTTTTTGATGACCAAGATGACCCCGATTATACTTTTAATGGCTTAAGTTCGCTTCAGGATTTAGCATTGGGTTCTGGTTTTGGAATTCGTTACGATTTTAATTTTTTTGTAATACGATTGGATCTTGGTTTTAAAACCTACGACCCAGGCAGACCTGTGAATGACAGGTGGTTTAAAGAATATAATCTGGCAAACGCTGTTTACAATGTCGGAATTAATTATCCTTTCTAAACTTAAAAATACTATTTTTGTACATCAAACTCTAAAATCAACAAATAATGGCTCATAATATTAAACCCGGTGTAGCTACCGGCGATCAGGTTCAGGAAATTTTCGATTATGCCAAACAAAAAGGCTTTGCATTACCTGCAGTAAACGTTACAGGCTCTAGTACCATTAATAGTGTTATGGAAACTGCTGCAAAATTAAATGCACCCGTTATTATACAGTTTTCTAACGGTGGAGGGTCATTTAACGCAGGAAAAGGATTATCTAACGATGGGCAGCAGTCGGCTATACTTGGTTCAATTGCAGGAGCAAAACACATACACACGCTTGCCGAGGCTTACGGAGCAACAGTTATACTACACACAGATCACTGTGCTAAAAAATTACTCCCTTGGATAGATGGTTTATTAGATGCTAGCGAAGCACATTTTGCTGCACACGGAAAACCATTATTCAGCTCACACATGATTGATTTATCGGAAGAGCCTATCGAGGAGAATATTGAGATATGTAAAACATACCTTACCCGAATGAGCAAAATGGGAATGACCCTAGAGATTGAGCTTGGTATTACGGGTGGTGAGGAAGATGGTGTTGATAATACAGATGTTGATAGCTCTAAACTATACACACAACCCGACGAGGTAGCTTATGCGTACGAAGAACTAAGTAAAGTATCTAACCGTTTTACGGTTGCTGCTGCTTTTGGTAACGTACACGGGGTGTACAAACCTGGTAATGTAAAACTTACACCAAAAATTCTCAAAAACTCGCAAGAGTACGTGCAAAAGAAATTTAATACAGAGGCTAACCCTGTAGATTTTGTTTTCCACGGAGGTTCAGGTTCCACACTAGAGGAAATAAGAGAAGCTATTGGTTATGGTGTTATTAAAATGAATATTGATACCGACCTACAGTATGCTTATACCGAAGGGGTACGCGATTATATGGGGGCAAAAGCAGAATATTTAAAATCGCAAATTGGTAACCCTGAGGGTGACGATGTACCGAACAAAAAACACTACGACCCAAGAAAATGGGTACGCGAAGGCGAACTTACTTTTAACAAAAGACTTGAGCAGGCTTTTGAAGACCTAAACAACGTTAATACACTATAAAGTTGAAGCTGTTGGTTTTTAAGGCTTTGCCCGTTACTAACCAACAGCTATTAATTAAATTGAATATATATGGCTTGGTTTAAGAGAACGGAAAAAGGAATACAGACACCAACCGAAGATAAAAAGGATGTACCAAAAGGATTATGGTACAAATCGCCTACGGGCAAAATTATTGATGCCGAAGAGCTGGAGAAAAACTTTTACGTTAGTCCAGAAGATGGGTATCACGTTCGAATAGGTAGCAAGGAATATTTTGCTATACTTTTTGACGATAATGAGTTTGAAGAGCTTGATGCCAACATTACATCCAAAGATCCTTTAAAGTTTGTTGATACTAAAAAATACAACGATCGTTTAAAGGATGCTATGGACAAAACCAAGCTAAAAGATGCGGTGCGTACAGCTGTAGGGAAATCTAAGGGGAAAGACCTTGTGGTATGCTGTATGGACTTTGCTTTTATTGGTGGATCTATGGGATCGGTAGTGGGCGAAAAAATAGCACGTGGTATTGACCATGCTATTAAAAACAAACTACCTTTTGTAATGATTTCAAAATCGGGTGGTGCCCGAATGATGGAAGCAGCAATGTCCCTAATGCAAATGGCAAAAACATCGGCAAAATTAGCACAACTTGCCGAGGCAGGCTTGCCTTACATATCATTGTGTACCGACCCTACTACGGGGGGTACAACGGCATCGTATGCCATGTTGGGCGATATTAATATCTCAGAGCCTGGTGCGCTAATTGGCTTTGCAGGACCCCGTGTTGTAAAAGATACTACGGGTAAAGAGTTACCCGAAGGTTTCCAGACCGCAGAATTTCTATTAGAACATGGTTTTCTAGACTTTATAACACACCGTAAGAATCTGAAAGATAAAATTAACCAGTATATTGATTTGATACAAAATCAACCTATACGGTAGGAATAACAAGATTTTAAGAACCAAACCCCAATGCTGAACATTGGGGTTTGGTTTTTTTATAGAATTACCAAAAAGGCTAAATGTGATAAAAAAAGCCCTATAAATGACCACAAAAGAGTTTTTGGTAAATTAAATTCAATGAAAATTCTTGCTATTAAGAGTAATACAGCTTGTAAAAAGACAAACACAGATACATCATAATCTGTATAAAAATATTACATGCCACTCCTAATCGCCTCAACAGGGTCAAGTTTAGAGGCTGCAATAGCAGGTAGTATACCCGAAACCAACCCAATAAATGTAGCCAACCCTGTACCAATAATTACATTGCCTAAGCTCAGTATAAACTCAAAATCGAGGGCATTGGTAAGCACTTTGGCAATACCCCACACCATAAGCATTCCTACTGCTCCACCTATTACAGATAGTATAACGGCTTCGAATAAAAACTGAAAGAGTATAAATTTATTTTTAGCGCCTAAGGCTTTTTGTATCCCTATAAGGTTGGTACGCTCTTTAACCGATACAAACATAATGTTAGCAATACCAAAACCTCCTACCAGTAACGAGAAACCACTAATAATCCAACCAATAACATTCATCTGCCCTATAATACCATCAATAAGGTCGGTAAAACCCGATAGGATGTCTATCATAAAATTATTAATATCGCCTGCCTTTATCCCTCTGTACGAGCGTAGTTTTTGGGTTATATCGGCTTTAACTCCCTCAGGGTCGGCACCAGGCATTGGCTTAATAACAATTACGGGCGTCATAAAATTATTGTTATCACCATACATACGGCGTAAAAAATTGACAGGTATAATAATCGTAATATCGTTACTAGGCCCAAAAGTACTTTCACCCTGCTTTTTTAACACCCCAATTACAGTAAAACGCTGCCCATAAATTCTAATTTTCTTTTCAACGGGGTCTTGGTCGCCAAACAAATTCTTGGCTATTTCATGCCCAATTACGGCTACTGCTTTACCCGAGTTGGCTTCCGATTCGTTATAAAAACGCCCCGATGCAATATCAAGGCTCTGTATGTCTTCAAACTCATGCGACACAGGAACCATATTAACATTGCTTACCGAGTTGGCTTCGTACTTAACCATCTCACTCTTAGTAAATATTTGATATGCCATATACTCTGCCGATGGTACAGCATCCTTTAAGTATTGGTATTCATCGTAAGTAACGTCTGGAAATTGCTGTCGCTTCCAACGTGGAATTTCTGAAGGTGCAAACGAAAAACGCTTTAGGTACATAGTATTTTCGTCTACCTTACTTAAATCCGATTTAATTTTTTTATCCAACGAGTCTACTGCTGCAAGCACGGCAATAATAGAGAAGATACCAATGGTAACCCCCAACAATGATAAAAATGTTCGGAGTTTATTGTTTATTAATGCATTCATGGCAAATGCAAGACTTTCTCTAAGTAAGCGCAGGTATAACAGCATGGCAGTTGGTTTGTCTTGTGTAAAATTCTATATTTTTTTCGCAAAAACCTAAAACATCAAATAATAAAACAAAAAAGGTTAAAAATATTGCAGGCTATCACCTTGAATGTTACCCCTGCATTAACTACTTTTGCACTTTAAACACAACTACACAAAATGAGCATGCAAAAAACAATTTCATCGGCACTTATATCGGTATTTAACAAAGAAGGTTTAGAGCCCATAGTACGCAAACTGCACGAACAATCGGTAACCATTTATTCTACAGGTGGTACAGAGGCTTTTATTAAAAATTTAGGTATCCCTGTTGTTCCGGTAGAAGATGTAACATCGTACCCATCAATACTTGGCGGGCGTGTAAAAACATTACATCCTAAAGTTTTTGGAGGTATTCTTAACCGACAGGATAACGAGCAGGATGTACAGCAGATGCAAGAATACGATATTCCGCAGATAGATGTTGTTATTGTAGATTTATATCCGTTTGAGAAAACAGTAGCTTCGGGAGCACCAGAAGCTGATATTATAGAAAAAATAGATATTGGTGGTATCTCGTTAATTCGTGCCGCAGCCAAAAACTTTAAAGATACCGTTATTGTCGCGTCAGTAAACGAGTATAGCCTATTCCTAGATACTATTACTAAAAATAATGGTGCAACTAGTATAGAAGAACGTAAATTGTTTGCTGCAAAAGCATTCCACGTATCATCGCATTACGATACAGCCATATTCAATTATTTTAATACCGACGATACATTTTACAAAGAAAGCGTTGCCGATGGTAAGGTATTACGCTATGGCGAAAATCCACACCAAAAAGGTTTCTTTTTTGGTCAGTTCGACGAAATGTTTAACAAACTACACGGTAAAGAATTATCGTACAACAACCTGCTCGATGTGGATGCTGCAGTTAACCTAATGCAAGAATTTAAAAATGATGCGCCTACTTTTGCCATACTAAAACACAATAACGCTTGTGGCTTGGCTACCAGAGCTACTATAAAAGAGGCGTATGTTGATGCTTTAGCGGGCGACCCTACATCGGCATTTGGGGGTGTACTAATAGCCAACACTACAATAGATGCTGCTACTGCTGAGGAAGTAAACAAGCTCTTCTGCGAAGTAGTTATTGCACCAGCGTTTGATGATGATGCTATAGCGATACTGCAACAAAAGAAAAACAGAATACTACTGGTACAAAACGATATTGCACTACCTACCAAACAGGTACGTACTTGCCTTAACGGACTTTTAGTACAGGATAAAGATAACATTACCGATGGTAAGGAACATTTAAAAACGGTTACTACAACTGCCCCTACAGCGCAGGAGGTTGACGACCTTATTTTTGCATCTAAAATATGCAAGCACACAAAATCTAACACCATTGTGTTTGCTAAAAACAAACAACTTTTTGCATCAGGCACAGGGCAAACGTCTCGCGTAGATGCATTAAGGCAGGCTGTAGATAAAGCAAATTCGTTTCATTTTGACCTTAATGGAGCCGTAATGGCAAGCGATGCATTCTTCCCATTCCCCGATTGTGTAGAACTGGCTAAAAATGCAGGAATTACCGCTGTTATTCAGCCTGGAGGCTCTATAAAAGACGAATTGAGTATTGACTATTGTAACCAAAATAATGTTGCAATGGTATTTACAGGAACACGCCATTTTAAACATTAATTTTACTACTTTTGTAAGTCTAAACATTTACAAAACGCAGAACCTTAAATTCATAATATACCTATGGGATTTTTTGATTTCATGACTGAGGACATCGCCATTGACCTTGGTACCGCAAATACCCTAATTATTCATAATGATAAAGTTGTTATCGACAGTCCGTCGATAGTAGCGCGCGATCGAATATCGGGCAAAATCATTGCTGTTGGTAAAGAAGCCAACATGATGCAGGGTAAAACGCATGAAAACATAAAAACCATTCGCCCACTTAAAGATGGGGTAATTGCCGATTTTGATGCATCGGAAAAAATGATAAGTCTTTTTATTAAAAGTATCCCTGCATTAAAAAAGAAGCTTTTTAAACCTGCACTCCGTATGGTAATTTGTATACCATCGGGTATTACAGAAGTGGAGATGCGTGCCGTAAAAGAATCGGCAGAGCGCGTAAATGGTAAAGAGGTATACCTCATCCACGAGCCTATGGCAGCAGCAATAGGTATTGGCGTAGATATTATGCAACCTAAAGGTAACATGATTGTAGATATAGGTGGTGGTACTACCGAAATTGCTGTTATAGCACTAGGCGGTATTGTATGCGATAAATCGGTAAAAATTGCTGGTGATGTATTTACCAACGATATTGTATACTACATGCGTACGCAGCACAACCTTTTTGTTGGTGAGAGTACTGCCGAGAAAATAAAAATACAAATAGGTGCTGCTCTGGAAGATTTAGAAACACCACCCGAAGATATGTCGGTACAAGGGCGCGACTTACTTACAGGTAAACCAAAGCAGGTAGACGTATCGTATCGTGAAATTGCAAAGGCATTAGATAAATCGATACAACGTATAGAGGATGCTGTTATGGAAACATTATCGCAAACCCCACCCGAGCTAGCAGCCGATATTTATAACACAGGTATTTACCTTGCTGGTGGAGGATCGATGTTAAGAGGCTTGGATAAACGAATATCGCAAAAGACAGATTTACCTGTTTACATTGCCGAAGATCCGCTTAGGGCAGTAGTAAGAGGAACAGGAATGGCACTTAAAAACATACAAAAATTTAAAAGTATACTCATAAAATAAAGAACTAATCAATGCAGCAAATAGTAAATTTTATATTTAAAAACAGTATTCTACTACTGTTTTTGCTGCTTTTGGGCATATCGTTAACCCTTACGATACAATCACACTCGTATCATAAAAGCATGACCATTTCATCGGCAAACGCTATTAGTGGTTACACCTTTCAGCAAGTGTACAACGCAGAAAAGTATTTGGACTTACGGAAGGAAAACGAAAAACTGGCTAATGAAAATGCGCGATTAAAAAAATTATTATTTAATACGCCTGATAGTACAAGCACACCAATAGCAGCATTACCCACTGCCATTGGTAATTTTGATGTTATTCCCTCTAAAGTAATAGGCAATTCGTACAGCAAACACAAAAACTACATTACCCTTAATAGCGGTACAAACGATGGTGTAAAGCCCGATATGGGTGTAGTTAGTAATTTTGGGGTAGTAGGCATTATAGAAAATGTATCGCCTAACTATGCTACTGCTATAAGCGTACTTAACTTAAAATTTAAACTGGCTGCTAAAATTAAAAAGAGTGGGCATTACGGTTTTTTAGTTTGGGATGCTAAAAATGCAGGTTACACCCAACTTATAGATGTACCAAAACTAGCCGCTGTAGCCAAAGGCGATACTATTGTAACAGGAGGTCGGTCGGATATATTCCCAGAAAATATACCTGTAGGCACGGTAGAGCAAATTTTTACTGACAACCGCACCAACTACTATACCCTTAATGTAAGGCTGTTTAACGACATGACTAACTTGGGGCATGTGTACGTAATTGGGAATGAAGATAGGAATGAGATAATACAACTGGAAGCAGAAACGGGAAATGAATAGGGATGTAGTAACAAATAGTGTCCGCTTTATTGTTTTACTTATTTTACAAGTAATTGTATTTAACCGTATTAACCTTTTTGGGTTTGTTAACCCCTACCCCTATATACTTTTTATACTATTATACCCCGTAAACGGTAGCAGGGCTTTACTCGTGTTTTCAAGTTTTTTGTTAGGACTTGGTATCGATATGTTTCTCAATTCTGGCGGGGTACATGCCGCAGCAAGTGTTACGCTTGCCTATATGCGCCCTACCATATTTAAATTCTCCTTTGGAATAAGTTACGAGTACCAAACCATCCGAATAAACGACAAACTATCATCAGAGCGTTTTTCGTTTATACTTATATCTGTTATACTACATCATTTAATTTTATATATTTTAGAAATATTTAGGTTCAGCCTAGTACTCGATATTTTATTACGGTCGGTACTATCCGCAGCGTTTACATTAATACTATGTATTACCATTATTTATTTAACTAAACCTGCAAAACGATGAGAAAGATATTATTACCCGCACTTATTATTGTTGGTGCTTTACTCATATCGGCAAAATTATACTACTTGCAAATTATTGATGATTCGTATATCAAACAATCAGAAAATAATGCTATAAAAGTTAAATACGAATATCCTGAAAGAGGGTATATATACGACAGAAACGGTAACCTAATGGTAGCCAACCAACCATCGTATGATATTATGGTTACACCTAAAGAGTTGAGTGATAATATAGATACACTACAAGTGTGCCGATTACTCAACGTTACCAAAGAGTATTATATTGATAAAGTGAATAAGGCGAGGGTATATAGCCCACGCCTACCCTCTGTATTTTTAGCACAGCTAAACAAAAAAGAATTTGCTGCTTTTCAGGAAAAAATACGTCGGTTTAAAGGGTTCGATATTGTAAAGCGTTCCTTAAGAGATTACCAGATTGATGCAGGGGCTAATGTTTTTGGATATATTGGACAGGTAGGTGAAGCGACAATAAAAAAACAGCCCTATTACAAAAGTGGTGATTTGATTGGGCGCCAAGGAGTAGAGCAAGTATACGAGAAAGAACTGCGCGGCATAAAAGGCGTAAAATACATCCAAAAAGACCGTTTTAATCGTGAAATAGGTCCGTTTAAAGGAGGTATTTATGATACTATCGCTATACAAGGTAAAGATATTACCTTAACGTTAGATAGTAAGCTACAGCAATATGGCGAAGCACTAATGTTTGAAAAGCGTGGTGGTATTGTAGCTATAGAACCCAAATCGGGAGAAATACTGGCATTAGTTACCGCACCAACCTATAGCCCTTCGTTACTCGTAGGTAGAGAACGCTCTAACAACTACAAAAAACTGGAAAAAGATACACTAGGCATACCGCTATACGATAGGGGTTTATTGGCAGAATACCCTCCAGGCTCGCCATTTAAAATATTAACAGGGCTTATTGGTTTGCAAGAAGAAGTGATTGACGAAAATACTGCTTTTACATGCCGGCATGGGTTTAGCTACGGGCGCGGTGCTTTTATGAAATGCCACGACTCGGGGAGCAATAAGCTGCACGCAGGGATATACAAATCGTGTAATACCTATTTTGCCAATACGTTTAGGCTTACTATAGATAAATATACCAAACCCGAATTGGGCGTAGAAGCATGGAGCAAGCACTTGAAAAGTTTTGGGTTAGGCAACTTTTTAGGGTATGACCTTCCGCCAGGAAGAAGAGGACTTATACCCGATGCAAATTACTACAAACGCTACTACCCGAACGGAGGTTGGAGAAGTTCGACTATTATATCAAACGCTATTGGGCAGGGCGAAATATTAATGACACCTATACAATTGGCCAATATGATGGCAACAATAGCAAATAAAGGCTACTACTATACCCCTCATATTATTAAGGAAATTAAAGATGGTGAAATAGATGAGAAGTTTACAAAAAAACACCAAACTACCATAGATAAACATTATTTTGACCCTATTATAGAGGGCATGTACGATGTGTACAACATAGGTACGGCAAGTTTGCTACAAGTAAAAGATATTAAAATTTGTGGTAAAACAGGTACTGCCGAAAACTTTACCAAAATAAATGGTGTAAAAACACAACTTACCGACCACTCTATATTTGTAGCATTTGCGCCAAAAGACGACCCTAAAATTGCTATTGCCGTTTTTGTAGAAAATGGTTATTGGGGCTCACGATGGGCAGGACCTATAGCTACATTAATGATAGAAAAATACTTAAAAGGAAAAATAACCCGAAAAGACCTTGAAGTGAGAATGCTTACTAAAGGACTTAAAGAAGAATATGCTAAAGTAACAAGCGGAAAACCTTTTACAATTAATAAATAAATGAAAAATCAGGGGGTAAGCGATAATATAGATTGGCTTACGGTACTACTATATATACTATTAGTAGGACTGGGGTGGATAACTATATACTCTGCATCGTTACCCGAAGTAACTACATCTTTACTGGATTTAAACCAGATATACGGTAAACAGCTATTTTTTATTATTATAAGTATTCCTATAATTATAGTGGTACTAACGTTAGATGCCAAGTTTTACGAAAAGTATGCATTTATCTTCTACTTATTTTCCATACTACTACTTGCTGGGCTCTTTATATTCGGTAAAACCATAAAAGGGCAAACCAACTGGTATTCGTTTGGTGGTTTTGGCTTGCAACCCTCGGAATTTGCTAAAATAACCACATCGTTAATGGTAGCAAAATACCTGAGCGATATACAAATAGACCTCAAAAATTTTAACCACCAACTGGTTACTTTTGGTATTATACTTTTCCCTGTAGCATTAATATTAATGCAGCCTGATGCAGGAAGTGCCATGATTTTTATGATACTCATTATAGCCATATACCGCGAGGGCTTGCCCAGTTGGTATTTATGGACAGGATTTATAGCTATTGTGCTATTTGTAGGAGCACTACTCACAAAATGGCAATTTATACTAGCAGGTGTACTGGTAATAATGGCATTACACTTTTTCATGAAAAAGCGTACCAGAAAGAATCCTGTACTGTATATAACCCTATTTGCAGCAATAGCCGCGTTTACCTATTCGGTAGATTTTGTATATGAAAACGTACTAGAGTCGCACCAGAAAGACCGAATAAACGTATTATTTGGTAAGGAGGTAGATAATAAGGCAGAAGGCTATAACCTTAACCAATCGTTAATTGCAATTGGCTCTGGCGGATGGACGGGTAAGGGCTACCTAGAAGGCACGCAAACCAAAGGGAAATTTGTACCCGAACAACATACCGATTATATTTTTACTACAGTAGGCGAAGAATGGGGCTTTTTGGGTGCTATACTTATTATTGTGTTATTTGTAACGCTATTGTTACGAATTTTATTTATTGCCGAACGCCAAAAATCGAGCTTTAGCCGAACCTACGGTTACTGTGTGGCAGCCATATTGTTTATGCACTTTTTTGTAAACATAGCTATGCTTATTAACCTTTTCCCAACTATTGGTGTACCGCTACCCTTTTTCTCGTACGGTGGGTCGAGTTTATTTGCATTTACCATACTGCTTTTTATTTTTATAAAGCTTGATGCAAATAGAATAAACGAGTGGTAAAATAAATACAGTAACTACTCTGTTTTTACATCGAGTGAATCGCGTAGCGCATTGCCCATCATCATAAAAGCAAGTACCAATAACAACATGGCAATACCAGGCGCAAGTGCTAAGTAAGGTTTCCCTAAAATAATATAATTGTAATGGTCTTTAATCATACCGCCCCAACTGGGCACAGGAGGTTGCGCACCCAAGCCTAAAAAGCTAAGACCGCTTTCTACCAATATTGCAGAAGCAAAATTGGCTGCCGATATAACAATTACAGGTGCCATACTATTAGGCAATATGTGTTTAAAGATGATTCTGCCATCACGATACCCTAAGGCACGTGCTGCCGTAACAAATTGCATTTGTTTTAAACTCATTACCTGCCCGCGTACTACACGGGCTACCTCTACCCACATGGTTAGCCCTACGGCAATAAATACCTGCCAAAAGCCTTTACCCAAGGCTAATGTAATGGCTATAACAAGCAATAATGTAGGTATGGACCATATTATGTTTACAAGCCACATTACAAAGGCATCTACTTTACCACCAAAATATCCTGCTATTGCACCGAAGAATATACCCACTACAAGTGATATAAATACGGCTACAAAACCAATGGCTATAGATACTCGTGAGCCTACAATAAGCCTGCTCAATAAATCGCGCCCTTGGCTATCAGTACCTAGTATAAATTTTTGGTTTCGGATGTAATCTTGTTCAATAGTAGTTACAGTAACGTTATTACCATAACTAGCAAGTGCTATACGTTTTGTAGTCGCCATAGTGGCATCTTCAGCATAAGTGGTGTATGTAATACTATCGTTTACTATACTATAATCTAAAATAGGCACTTTGGGTACTACGTTAGTTTTTCCTGTAAAGTACGATGCAAAAGTGGTAGTGTATTGTTGTTTGTTGTGTGGTAGTGTAAGCATTTTAACGGTAAAACCTGGCGATTTGGAGCCAATGGCAAGGTCGCCCCAATTAGCGTTTTTCGTGTTATCGGGTGCTAGCACGTAAGCAAACAGAGCTACAAAAATGAGAATAAGGATAAACCAAAAACTTAAAACGCCCCAAAAATTCTTTTTGAATTTTTGGAGCGCTAAGCCTGTAAGCGATTGATTGGATTTATCCATTCAATTATCTGGTTTTAATCGTTTTTGTTGTTTTAGCAATGCCCTCGCTTTTACGCGGTGATTCTACTTGCATATCATCAAGAACATTAATTGCTTCTTCTACATATATGTCTTTAGAAAGACTTTCGTACCAACGCTCTTTTTTCTCTGCGAATGATGGGTCTTTCTCAAAGATTTTTTTATCATGCTTTAAAGCCTCAAACTTCAGGTTATTTTTATAATCGTTAAGTGCCTTAAATTTTTTAGTTATAGCCTCATTTTTAGTTAGCTCTGCTTTAAATTTATCAATTTCTAGGCTATAGGTATTATCATCTTTTTGCTCGTTAATCCATTTTGCATTCTCATCTACTAACTGGAATTGCGGATTGGATGCCATTCGTTTTTTACTTTCGGACACTATAGTTGAGAAATTATTGTTTGCTGTACGGTAATCTGCTTTAGCAATTTTATCCCAAGGCATTGCATAGTCCATATCACGCTCTCCCATATCAATATACGAGAAACGGTCTGGCATTACAATATCACTATACACACCCTCACGCTGTGTAGAGCCTCCGTTTATTCGGTAAAATTTCTGTGTTGTTGTTTTAAGCGCGCCAAGGTCGCCCATAGAGCTGCTTCGTACAAACTGGTTAAGGTCAATAATATTTTGTACTGTACCTTTACCGTACGTATGGCGGCTTCCCATTATAATACCCCTGTTATAATCTTGTATGGCAGCAGCAAATATTTCTGAGGCTGATGCCGAGAAGTTGTTTACGAGTACTACTAACGGTCCATCCCATTGTACTGTTGCATCGTTATCTCTTAATACCTCAACCCTGCCATTTGGTGAGCCGTCGTTGGAGCGAGAACGCACTTGCACTACGGGTCCTTTTTCTATGAATAAACCTGTAATATCCACAACTGTTCGTAACGAACCTCCTCCGTTGTTTCTTAAATCCATTATTATACCTTCTACACCCTCTTCTTTCAGTCGCGCCACCTCAACAGCAACGTCTTTGGCAGCATCACGGTTGTCTTTATTTTCAAAATCAATATAGAATTTAGGTAAGTTGATTATACCGTATAGTTTACCATCTTTTTTAACTATGCTCGATTTTGCATAGGTTTCCTCTATCTCTACTACTTCGCGTATTATCGAAATTACATCTATCGTTCCGTCTACTTTTTTAACGGTAAGGCGTACTTCTGTACCTTTAGGTCCTTTTATTTTTTTCACCACATCGTCAATACGCATCCCTGCAATATCAATAGGGTCTTCATCGCCTTGTGCTACCTTCATAATCAAATCGCCAGGCTCAAGTTCTTTGCCTCTCCAAGCAGGACCTCCAGGTATTAATTCTGATATTTCTATGTAGTCGCTTTTCTTTAGTAATCGAGCACCAATACCTTCCAAAGAGCCTCGCATACTGGTATCAAACTTTTCCTTATCATTAGGTGCAAGGTAAAACGTATGCGGATCAAAACGCTCTGCAATAGCGTTAAGGTACATAGTAAACCACTCTTCGCGTTTTAAATCTTCAATAAAATCAAAGTAATCATTTAACGATTTAAGATTTGATTCTCTAGCTTCTTTTTCTAGCTCAGCAAATGTTTTTTTAACATCGTCTGGTTTTTTAGTATCCGCTTTCTTATCACCTTTATCTGCTGGCGGATTTTCTTGTAGCTTTTGCTTGTCTACCACAGAGGATAGTACTGATAGTTTTAATTGCTTTTCCCAACGTTTTCTTAGTGCATTATCGTTTGCAGGATAAGGTTGTTTGTCATAATCAACACTAAACTGCTCATCGGCAGTAAAATCAAACGGTTTTTCAAGTATTTCTTCATAAAACCCTTTTGCCTCGCTCATTCTGGCTTTAAGCCTATTATGGGTAAGGTCAAAAAAAGTAAGGTCTTTACTTTTTATCATATCGTCAAGGCGTGTTTCGTATTTTGAAAACTCCTCAATATCCGACTGGATAAAGAAACGTTTTGATGGGTCGATACTCTCAAGGTAGTTTTTGTATACTCCTTTAGAGAATTCGTCATCAATCTCTTCAGGACTATAGTGCCCTTTCTCTACCACAAAGGTTATTAACTCAATTAATATCCTATCCTTTTCTGGGTCGTATGCCTTTTCTTGTTTGGGTATAAAACTCCAAAGTGCTACCGCAAGTACGGTAACAATAATCAATACTTTATAATTTCTTTTCATATAGCTCAAAATAGCGTTCATTTTAGACTAACTTTACATAAAAAACTGTGCCAAAAGTGCGCTACTGTTTAATTTTAAGTAACATTTAAAGGAATGGCTACACCATTAATTTACGTATTTTAGCAAACGTAAAAATACAACTCTTATTTTTAAATAGCTACATAATGACTAAAAAACCACTTATACTGGTAACTAACGACGATGGTATAACGGCTCCTGGAATTAGAACGCTTATAGCGGTAATGCAAGAAATTGGTGATGTAGTGGTGGTAGCACCCGATAGTCCGCAATCGGCAACAGGACATTCCATAACCATAAACAATACACTTTTTGTAAATAAGATTACTAAAGACGGCGATGCAACACAGGAGTATAGCTGCTCGGGCACTCCTGTAGATAGTGTAAAAGTAGCAGTACACGAAATACTAAAACGTAAACCCGACCTTTGTGTTTCGGGTATTAATCATGGTTCTAACTCATCCATCAATGTAATTTACTCGGGTACCATGAGTGCTGCTGTAGAGGCAGGCATGGAAGGCATACCTGCCATTGGTTTTTCGTTATGCGATTATGATTGGAATGCTGATTTTGAACCTACAAAAACGTTTGTAAAGCAAATTGCGCAAGAGGTATTAAAAAACGGTTTACCCGATGGTGTTATACTTAATGTAAATTTACCAAAACTAACAGCCGCTAAAATTAAAGGCATAAAAGTATGCCGACAGGCAAAAGCAAGCTGGCAAGAGCAGTTTGATAAACGTACCAACCCGCAAGGAAGAGATTATTATTGGTTAAGTGGTGAATTTGTTAATATGGATAATGGCGAGGATACGGATGAATGGGCTTTGGCAAACGGATATGTATCCATCGTGCCCGTGCAATACGATTTAACAGCCTACCATGCTATGCAAAAAATTAACAACTGGAATTTTTAAGCGTTTAGTTAAATATTACGTTATTGTTTGAATTTTAATTCGAAAAAGTATATTTACACAAAATTTTAAAACTTTTTATATGAAAAAATTAATGATTCTTGCTGCTGCGGCACTGTTAACAGTATCTTGTTCTGATGATGATGGGGATTCAACTGGTAACGTATCAGTAAACGGAACATGGAATCTTACCGCTTTTACAACTAACGAAGCTGCTGATATTAATAACGACGGAACGGCATCAACTAATTTTATTGCTGAATCAGGGTGCTATGGTAATTCTAGTATCGTTTTTGCCAATGAAAACTCAGCAATATTCAACCTAGAAGAGCTTGATATAGAGCTTGACCTTGTTATTGGTACTGAGGATTCTTACGAATATTCTATTGATTGTATTGGAGCAGAGCCAGAAGTTGGAATGTATACTGTTTCTGACAACTCGGTATCAGTAGTTTTTGATTACGGAGATGGCGAAACTGAAACTGCAATATTTGCACGATCGGGTAATACACTAACGGTAACCATACCTGAACTTGTTGACGTACCTGTGGAGGATAACGGCGATATTACGTACTCGTTTGTAGGTGCAACACTTGTATTTACCAAACAATAAGTAAAACAACATAAGCGTTAAACAGCCTGTGCTATGCACAGGCTGTTTTTTTATATATACTACAAATAAAATAAACACTATTTTTGAGAGATAAATTAGACCCATGAAATATTACATAATTGCGGGCGAAGCATCGGGCGACTTACATGGTGCTAACCTCATGAAAGAGTTATACAAACAGGATAACCAAGCGGAAATACGCTTTTGGGGTGGCGACCTTATGGAACAAGTAGGAGGAACACTGGTAAAACATTATCGTGATTTGGCTTTTATGGGGTTTGTGGAGGTACTACAAAACTTAAAAACAATACTAAACAACATTACATTTTGTAAAGAAGATATTACTGCTTTTAACCCCGATGTAATTGTATTTATAGACTATCCTGGCTTTAACATGCGCATTGCCAAATGGGCACGTAAACAAGGGCTAAAAACGCATTATTACATTTCGCCACAAATATGGGCTTGGAAAGAAAACCGCATTAAAGCCATTAAGCGCGATGTAGACAAAATGTATATTATATTGCCTTTTGAGAAGGATTTTTACGAAAAAAAGCATCAATTTCCTGTAGAGTTTGTGGGGCATCCGCTTATTGATGCAATACAAAACAGACCTACAACGGATAATGAAGCATTCCGAAAAGAACACAATTTAGACGACCGCCCTGTTATAGCATTGCTACCAGGCAGCCGTAAGCAGGAAATATCCGTAATGTTGTCGGTAATGCTATCGGTAGTAGACGATTTCCCAAACTATCAATTTGTAATTGCAGGCGCACCAAGCCAAGAGTATAACTTTTATGAACAATTTTTAAACAAAAGAAGCATCCACTTTGTAAGCAATAAAACGTACGATTTATTGAGCATTGCACATGCTGCCTTAGTAACATCGGGTACAGCAACACTTGAAACTGCTTTATTTAAAGTACCCGAAGTGGTGTGCTACAAGGGCAACTGGATATCGTACCAAATTGCAAAGCGTATTATTACCTTAAAATATATTTCCTTAGTGAATTTGATTATGGATAAGGAAGTTGTTAAAGAGCTGATACAAGGCGACTTTAATAAAAAGAACATAAAAGCAGAGCTTCAAAAAATACTCGATACTCCGCATCGTGAAAAACTATTGGCGGATTATAATGCTTTAGAACAAAAATTAGGTGGTGCAGGTGCTAGTGCTAATACAGCAAAACTAATAATTGAGCACGTTAAATAAGAGCTAACTACCGTTTTAAAAAATTTCTATATTTGTAAGCAACAGCAGCTAATTAAACTATTATTTTGAAAATACTCTTATCGATATCGTTTTTAGCTTTGCTATTGGTTTCTTGGAAATCATCAGCACAAATAACTACATCCAAACAGGAAGCTATAGATAAGGGGCTGTACTCGTATACTGAACACGATAACGGCGCTCTAACCGAAGTATTGGATGAATTATCTGGTGACTTAACCGATACTCCAACAGAAGGAACATCTGGAAACACAGCTACTGTAAAGCAATATATAGGTTTAATAACAGATCCTGAACCCGACCCCGATTTTATACCCGCTCCCGATGAAAGCTATCTCATTAAGCAGTTAGTGTACAGTGCTCTGGAATTTGAGGGGGCTAAATACCGAAGAGGTGGCACTACACAAAACGGTGTAGATTGTAGTGGTATGATATATACCACTTTTAACACCTTTAATATTGTATTACCACGAACCTCTCGTGAAATGGCTAGAATGGGGGAAAAAGTAAAACTCAAAAAAGTAAAAAAGGGCGATCTTTTGTTTTTTGATAACAGAACAAGCAGAAAAAACATAAACCATGTAGGGCTTGTAATAGAGGTAACACCAGATGGCGAAATTAAATTTTTACATGCTACATTACACCTAGGGGTAACCGTATCATCTATGAACGAAGCCTATTACAAAAGAAACTTTGTACAGGCGAACCGAATTATAGCAGATTAATTTGCAATAAGCAAAAAACATTCAATATCCAAAACCAACTTATGACGATATTGAAATACCCCATTATCCCAATTACAATAATAGCAGCAATAGGCATAGCCTTGGGCAGCAATAATAGTATACAACCAATAACGGCATCTGCTATTATGGCAGTGGCTTTTGCAGCTTTAGTAATGGCTTACCGCTTTTCGTTAAAAGAGTTGCTCCCCAAACCCTATTTTACCATTAGTGTAGGTATTGCAGCGTTGGTATTGGGTATATGGGTTGCATCATTACATTATGCACCCAACCACAATGCACACTATACTCGTATGATTGATGATTCTGAAAAGCCTACTATAAAAGGGTACATTTCTGAACGCATTAAACCTAATAACTTTAGCGAAAAGTATTATTTAAAAGTACAGGCGGTAAACGGACAATACGCTACTGGAAAAATTTTAGTAACAGCATCGAAGAAAAAATTTCCTGAGCTTTTAAATGCAGGTGATATTATTGTTATATACGATTCCCCTCAGCCTATTACAAAAGCAGGAAATCCGTACCAGTTTGACTATGCAGCTTACATGGAACGGCAGAATATATTTCATCAGATAAAACTAAAGAGTAACCACATTAAAGCTGGTCAGCTAAAAAATACCGATTATTATATTGAATGCTTTCGTAATGACCTTATAAGCAGCTTTAATCAGCATAATTATAGCCCAAAGGTTATGAATGTTATTAAGGCACTATTATTAGGGCAACGGCAAGATATGGATAAGGACATTAACCAAGATTATATAGATGCAGGCGTTATACACATACTTGCCATATCAGGTTTACACATAGCCATACTTTTTTACATTATCAATCTTATTCTAAAACCTTTAACCCGATTTCGTAAAAAGGGTAGGCTAATTCAATTACTGCTAATACTTGCCTTTCTGTGGTCGTTTGCTATAGTTGCAGGGTTATCAGCATCTGTGGTAAGAGCTGTTGTTATGTTTAGTTTTGTAAGTATAGGGCTATATTTTAATCGTAATGCCAATACCTTTAACTCTATAGCTGTTTCTATGTTGGTACTGTTATTGGCAAAGCCATCTTTTTTATTCGATGTTGGCTTTCAGCTTAGTTATGCTGCGGTATTTAGTATTGTTTGGTTACAGCCACTGTATCGTAAAATAAAAATTTCTAAATATAAGGTAGTCAATTATTTTGCAGACGTTGTCGTAATATCCTTAGTGGCGCAACTTGGCGTACTACCGTTAACGTTGTATTATTTTGGGCAGTTTCCTGCGCTTTTCCCCATTGCCAATATTGTTGCAATACCCGCTGTTACCGTTGTACTTGTAATGGGTATTGTAGTAGTAATAATTAACTACATATATAGCAATTTGGCTTTGCTAGTTGGCAAAGTATTGGCGTTTTTAATAGAGTGCATGAACGGGTTTATAGGCTGGATAGCTTCGTTTAAAGGGTTAGTAATAAAAGATATTTCTTTTACACTCCCACTAACAGCATCGTTATACGGAATTATTATAGCTGCGGTATTGTGGGGGTTCCAAAAAAAATACAAGCGTACGGTTGCGTTGCTTTGTGCCATAATACTATTCCAAAGCATTTACATTGTAACAAAGTGGCAACGTACCAATAGCAATGAGTTTGTTGTATTTAATAACTGGGCAAATAGCCTTATAGCGTACAAACAGAGCGGCATTACATACTTTTATAGTAATGATAGCATAGCACTTGAAAATTGGAACTTAAAAGCATACGCAAAAGGTAATTTTGCCGATAGCGTTACGGTACTACCCTTACAGCACACATTTTGGTATAAGCAAAAAAGAATACTGGTTGTGGATAGTTTAAAGATATACGAAACAGGTATAAATCCTGACATTGTTGTTCTTAGGCAATCTACAGGCGTAAACCTACAGCGATTAATTGAGACTACTAAACCAAAAGTAATAGTAGCGGATGCTACCAATTATCAAGGTTCAATAAATCGATGGAAGGCTACTTGTAACAAAAACAAAATCCCTTTTCATGCTACTGCCGAAAAGGGATCGTATATTTTAAAATAAATATTATTTAAACTCTATTTTTTAGCGTTTAAAATTGTATTTGCCTTTTCAAGCCATTTCGATGGTCCTCCTGCAACATATCCAACGGTTCCTAATGCCTCAAAGCTTATTTTACCTGCCGAATTTTCGTTACCGTTTGTAAACCATATAGTAGGGTAACCCCTCACTTTAAAAAACCTATTAAGTTCGGCGTTTTGCTGTTTTAGTTCTGGAGTTTGTTTTGTTCTTTTAGGAAAATCAAGCTCCACTAAAATTACGTTCTCTTTAGCCCACTTCTCAAACTCAGGCGTTTTTAAAACTTCTTTTTGTAGGCGTACACACCAACCACACCAATCGCTACCTGTAAAAAATAGTAATAATGGTTTTTTCGTTTCTTCAGAAAGTTTTATTGCCTTCTTAATATCAGTGTGCCATTCTGTTGTTTCCTGTGCTTGTATTGCAATAGTCCCTAAAACAACTAAAAGCGTTAAAAATATTTTTTTCATAGGTATTATTTTAATAGTATAGCGTTATATTAACTGATGTAGTATTACTCTCTTCAAAACTGGCTCATGACTGAAATTTTTCAAGAACTTTCATTAATTGTATTGCATCTCTAGGTCCTTCTAAAAGATATTTCAAATTGCCCTTATCGTCGAAGAATACTATCGTCGGGTAGGCTCTTACTTTCATAAACCTTGTAAAGTCATGTACTGAATTTCTACCTTTTTTATTAATAATATAGTTCGGATTTGAGTATTTATTTCCTTTGTATGCAACCTCACTAGCACCTTCAGCATCAAACTTAACAGCGTAATAATTTGCATTAATATAATCAACAATGTTTTTATCACGAAATGTACCTCTATCCAAAATTTTGCACGGACCACACCAATCGGTATAAACATCCATAAAAATTGGTTTTGCCTCCTTTTCTTGAGCGGCAAGTGCTTCATCAAGCGACATCCATTTAATTTCTTGCGCTTGTGTTGCTAAAGTCCCTAAGGCAACAAACAACATTAAAAGTATTTTTTTCATATATAAATTTTTAATGGTATATGTTTTCCAAAAACAATGCCGAAAAAATTAATGTACTCCATGCATTAGTTTTTTAAGGAGTGGATTCAGTAGTACAACTAATACTCCAAGCCCTACTGGAACAAGCGTAAAAATAAGGAAAAATGTTGATAGTGAGTATCTTTCCGTTATATCGTTAATCATACCTCCCATAGTACCAGCAGTTTTATTACCTATAGCAATAGCCAAATACCAAACGCCAAACATCATACCTATCATCCTTGCAGGAACCAGCTTACTAACGTAAGATAATCCTACAGGAGAAAGACAAAGCTCGCCAAGTGTATGGAATAAATAGGCAAGTATTAACCAAAGCATACTTACTTTTATATCGGCACCATTTACAATTTCGGAGGCTCCGTAAGCAAGTGATCCAAAACCTAAGCCAAGTAAAGTTAAACCAATACCATATTTTACGGCAGCAGGCGGATTATATTTGCTCTCCCATACTTTTGATATAAGCGGCGCAAAAGCAATAATAAAAAAGGAATTTAGTATCCCGAACCAAGAGGCAGCAACAACAGTTTCGTCGTTACTGAATTCGCGTTTAAGCATCCAAATTACAACACCCCATATTATCAGAAAGCTAAAACCTAATATAGTGTTACCTACTGGGTATTTTTTAAATGTTTGTGTAAAGAGTTTCCAAAGCACAAAAGTTATAATAGCTAAAGGCACTACGGTTAACAGCGTGTTTATTACTTTAAATATTGAGGCTGTAGAACCTGTTAAAGCACGCTGTGTATACTTCTCGGCAAATATAGTCATAGAACCACCTGCCTGTTCAAAGGAAGCCCAAAAGAATATAGTGAAGAATGCAAAAATAGTTACAGCAATTAATCTATCACGAGTTACACTAGAATATCGAGAAAGGCGACTTACCAAAAGTATGATGAGTAACGCTAACCCTAGTAAAATGGTGAAATTAGAACCATCGAGTCCTCCAACTTGGAAATTCAAAAGATTATTACCACTAATTTTAGAGTAGGGATCGTTAATAATCCAAACTAAACCTAAAATAAGCGATATTACAATAAGGCTAAGATCAAATGGGGTAAATGGTACTCTTTTATCACCATCAGTAACTGTTTTTTTCTCTAGCTTTTCTGCTGCAGTAGGTTTAGTTCCTATATCTCCAAAAATACCTTGTGTAAAGTAAAACTGTAACATACCAAAAAACATAAAGATACCTGCAAGACCAAAGCCCCAACTCCAACTTACTTTTTCGCCTATGTAACCGCAAAGCATAATACCCAAAAAGGCACCTGCATTTACTCCCATATAAAATATAGTGTAAGCCCCATCTTTTTTCTCGGGATGGTCTTTATACATGTACGATACAATAGATGTCATGTTTGGTTTAAAAAAACCGTTCCCGAATATTAGTAAACCTATACCAACATACAATGACATCGGAGTTTCTATAGCCATACTAGCATGTCCTAAAGTCATTAATAATGCTCCAATAACAACTGCCCAACGATAACCTAAATATTTATCGGCAAGAAAACCACCCATAATAGTGGTTAAGTATACTAATGATGTATAAGTACCATAAAGTGCTAAAGCGTTTTCTTCAGGCCATTCCCAACCACCAGTAGTAAAAGATGATATTAAAAATAGTACTAATAAGGCACGCATTCCGTAATATGAAAAGCGTTCCCACATTTCGGTAAAAAATAATACAAATAAACCTGCTGGGTGCCCTAAAACATTAGATTTAAAAAAGTCGTTCGATGTAGATGTCTCCATTTATATAGTAGTTACAATTAATTTTATTACTCCTGAAACTCTTCCAGTTCAGGTCCTTTATTGTCCATAAGTGATAGTTCACGTTCTTTATCTTCAGCACCGTGCGTGAGCCTTTTTAGGGGTTTTAATAGCGCAATTACTAAAAAGCCGAAGGCGACGGTAAAAATAAAAATGGCAGTAAAAATAGTCATTTCGCCATAGTGCTCGGCATTCTCTCCAAGTATTCCGGCTACCTTATTTCCTAATCCTGTAGAGGCAAAATAAACTCCCATCATTAGCGAAGCGTACTTTACTGGGGCTAATTTAGTAATAAATGATAATGCTACTGGAGAGGCGCATAATTCGCCAATAGTATGAAAAAGATAAGCCAATACTAACCAATACATAGCCGACTCTCCGTTGGCTTGGTACTGCATTGAGGCAAATATCATAAATACGAAGCCCGTGCCCATTATAATGGTACCTGTTGCCATTTTAAATAACGATGAGGCCTCTTTGTTTTTGAGTTTTCGTTTTGCCCAGTAATTGGCTACTACTACTGCAAATAGTATAATAAACCCAGCGTTTAAGCCCTGAAATACTGCAGTAGGTATTTCGAAAAGTCCGAAAAAGTCGCGGTTGGTTTTTTGTTCTGTATATAAACTCATTAACCCGCCTGCCTGCTCAAAAGCACCCCAAAATACAATTACAATTCCAAAAGAAAGTAAGAGTACTAAAAAGCGATCTTTCATTACCTGCGTTTCAAGATCTTTGTAAATTACCATCATTAATCCGATAACAAAAGTAACAAACACAAATAGCAATCCGTAAGCCCAGTTATCGGTTCCCTCAAAGCTAAAACCAGCATATACAGAAAGAATTATAAGGGCTATAAATATAATGGCGTGCTTAGTTGATTTAAATAACCTGCTGTACATTGCTCCTAGCGAAACATCATTTTTCTTCTCTTCAACTGTAGGTACATTTCCTACATGAACTAAATATTTTTGCCCCCATACATATACAATTAAACCCAATAGCATACAAATACCTGCTAAACCAAAACCATAATGCCAGCCATATACTGCAGCAACTATACCTACAGACGATGTTGCCAGTAAAGAGCCTAAGTTTATACCAATGTAAAATATACTAAAACCTTTATCTCTGCGTATGTCGTTAGGTTTGTAAAGCCCTCCTACCATAGTTGATATGTTGGGTTTTAACATCCCTACACCCAATACGATAAGCCCAAGTCCTGTAAAAAATGCCCATTCTGCCTCTACTGCCAATACACCATGCCCAAACACCAGAATAATGGCACCTACTAACACCGACCTTTTTTGTCCGATAAACTTATCGGCAATCATACCTCCAGGTATCGACATCACATATACCAGCATAGTGTACCAACCATATAATGCCAACGATTCAGAATTTGTCCACCCAAGCCCCGGATTGTCTCCTACTGTTTTGGCTACCATATATATGGTAAGTAGCGCACGCATACCGTAGTACGAATAACGCTCCCACATTTCGGTTAAGAATAATATATAAAGCCCTACCGGATGCCCAAAAAGTTCTTTTTCGTGCGGTTGTTTTGCTAGTGTAGCCATGTATTATAGTTTCTCTTTAATAAAATTAGTCATTTTGGTATAGAGTTGTAGTCGTGTAGCACCACCATATATACCATGATTTTTATCGGGATAAATTGCCCAATCAAATTGTTTGTTTGCTTGTACTAATGCCTCTACCATAAGCATGGTATTTTGCAGGTGTACATTATCATCGGCAGAGCCATGTACTAATAAGTAAGCTCCTTTTAATTTTGATACGTGATTTATCGGCGAATTTTCGTCGTAGCCCGATGCATTTTCTTGTGGAGTTTGCATGTAACGCTCGGTATAAACCGTATCGTAAAAGCGCCAGTTGGTTACGGGTGCAACAGCAATAGCCATTTTAAAAACGTCGTTACCTTTTAGCAGGCAGTTGGATGACATAAAACCGCCATAACTCCAGCCAAATATCCCTATGCGAGAAGCATCTACGTAATCGTAATTACCTATTATTTTGGCTGCTGCTATTTGGTCTTCTACTTCGTACTTACCCAATTCTTTATAGGTTACTTTTTTAAAGTCGGCACCTTTAAAGCCTGTACCCCTACCATCTACACAGGCTACTATATAGCCTTGTTGTGCCAACATCATAAACCAATAATCGTTATAGCTATGCCATGTATTGCTTACCTCTTGCGAACCTGGTCCGCTATATTGGTACATAAACACTGGGTATTTTTTAGTAGCGTTAAAATTGGCTGGTTTTATCATCCAAGCATTTAACTTATCGCCATTAGGGGTGGTAATAACTGTAAATTCTTTTTGAGGTAGGTTGTAAGCCTCCAAGCCTTTTGCCAATGCTTTATTATCCACTATTACTTTTACCTGCTCACCATTTTTGGCTCTATTTAGCGTATAGTTGGTTGGTGTAGTACTATTGGAAAAAGTATTGATGAAATAATCGAATTTAGGGCTAAAAGTAGCCTTATTAGTACCTGTTTGTGGGGTGAGGCGTGTTTTATTTTTACCTTTAATGCTTATGCGGTATACATCGCGGTTAATAGAACCGTTTTCTACTGATTGGTAAAAAATGTTTTTGGAGTTTTTATCGTAACCATAATAGGCTGTAACTTCCCAATTACCGCTTGTAACTTGCTTTTTTAACTTACCTGTACTGGCATAATGGTAAATATGGTTGTAACCATCTTGCTCGCTCGTCCAAATAAAGCTGTTATCCTCTAAAAAAGTAAGGTTATCTGTAATATCTATGTAAGCGTCGTCTTTTTCGTTTAAGATGCCTGTTGTTGTACCTGTGTTAGCATCAACAAAAACAAGATTAAGATTGTTTTGATGCCTATTCAGTAACTGCACGCTTAGGGTTTGTGCATCATTAGCCCACTGTATACGCGGAATGTAGTACGCATTAAAATCGCCTAAATTAATTTTTTTAGTCGCATCTGTTTTTACGTCGTATATGTGTAATGATACTTTAGAGTTTTTCTCGCCTGCTTTTGGGTATTTAAAGGTATAAGGGTTAGGGTATAAACCTTGGTTATACATTTCCATAGTAAATTCAGGCACTTCGGTTTCGTCGAATCGTATAAATGCTATCTTATCACCTGTGGCATTCCAATCGTAAGCGCGTACAAAAGCGAACTCCTCCTCATACACCCAATCGGTAATACCGTTTATAATGGCATTCTTTTTACCGTCATTAGTTATTTGAGCTACTTTTTTGGAGGCTAAATCGTAAACATAAAGGTTGTTTTGATAAGCACATGCTATTTTAGCGTTATCAGCAGAAAAAGTAGGCTCCTGTATAGGTTCGTCACCCAATTTGGTCAACGATTTTGTTGCAATATCATACACAAAATAATCTGCTACAAAAGAGTGTCGAAAAATATATTGTGAGTTTGTAGCTATCAATATCTTTTTCTCATCTGGGCTAAAAGTATAACTGTCTATACTTTTTAAATCGCTATGGTCTTCCGAGTTTATTAGAGTACTTACTTTATTTAGCGTTGCAAAATCGTATAAATCTATTTGGGCAGTACCTGCATTCCAATCACGGTTTAAAACGGTGTACTGATTGGTGTTTTTCATGGCATGCAACTCGTCCATACCTTGCGTACGGAAATAGCCTTTCCATATTTTATCTAACGTTATATTTTGCTGTGCTACTACAGGCAGTGTTGCCAGTAAAAATAAAAAAAAAGTCCTTTTAATGATGCTCATTTTGTAGGTGGTAAAAAACTCCCAATTTTAGTAAAAATTTATGACTTATGAGCTGTTTTTTTTGTTAAATGCATTTTTGATGTTAAATCGCTGCTGTAATATTTTAGTAAATACAAGTGCGATACCATATCTTTGCGGCTAATATTATTTTAAGCAACTGGGAATGAGTAAAGCAATAGCGGGGTTTTCTAAACTAAGCAAAAAAGAAAAAATAGCATGGATTACTGACACCTATTTTTCTGACCCCAACCAAGCAACCGCTTTAATTGAAAAGTATTGGAATAACGATACAAAATTACAGCAACTGCACGACGAATTCATTGAAAATACTATTAGTAATTTTTATTTACCGCTAGGTATAGCGCCTAATTTTACAATAAACAACAAAAATTATACGCTACCTATGGCTATCGAGGAAAGCTCGGTAGTAGCAGCAGCATCCAAATCGGCTAAATTTTGGGCAACGCGCGGTGGTTTTAAAGCTACCGTGCTGGATACCGAAAAAATAGGTCAGGTACACTTTATTTTTAAAGGGGATAGCAGCAAATTAGAATCGTTTTTTGAAACCATAAAGTCAAAACTTATTGCCGAAACTGATAGCATTACGGCTAATATGCAAAAGCGCGGTGGTGGAATACGTACTATTGAACTGCGCGATAAAACATCCGAATTAGCAAACTATTATCAATTGCATGCTACGTTTGAAACCGTAGACAGTATGGGTGCCAACTTTATTAACTCGTGTTTGGAGCAGTTTGCCAAGACATTAAAAAGCGAAGCAACAACTTATCCCGAATTTAACGAACAGGAGCAAAATATACAGGTAGTGATGAGCATATTATCCAATTATGTGCCTAATTGCGTAGTTCGTGCCGAAGTTTCGTGTCCTGTGAGCGATTTAAATGAAGATAAAGACATAACTCCAGAAGAATTTGCAGAGCAATTTATTACTGCTATAAAAATAGCCGAAATTGAGCCGTTTCGTGCAGTTACGCATAATAAAGGCATTATGAATGGTATTGATGCTGTTGTATTGGCTACAGGTAACGATTTTCGTGCTGTAGAGGCAGGCGTACATGCGTATGCTGCTAAAGAAGGGACGTATGCGAGTTTATCGCATGCCGAAGTTAAGGATGGCGCTTTTAGATTTTGGATTGATGTACCACTAGCACTGGGTACTGTAGGCGGACTTACCTCTTTACACCCGTTGGTAAAATTCTCGTTAGAGTTGTTAGGCAAGCCTTCTGCAAAAGAATTAATGCAAATAGTAGCCGTAGCAGGACTTGCACAAAACTTTGCCGCATTGCGCTCGTTAACTACCACAGGCATACAACAAGGGCATATGAAAATGCACTTGATGAACATACTGAACCAATTGGAAGCAACCGAAACCGAGAAGCAAAAAGCAGTAAAGCATTTTGAAAAGAACACAGTAAGCTATGCTGCTGCGAACGAATTTGTGGAGGGACTACGAAAAGTAAACGCTTAATACTTTGAAAAAGACTTTTTACAGCAACGGAAAATTACTACTAACTGGCGAATATACCGTATTGGATGGTGCTAAAGCCTTTGCACTCCCCACCAAGTACGGGCAATACTTGCACGTAGCACCCAACAATAACAAAACAATTTTGTGGAAAAGCCTTGATGCCAACAGTACTACTTGGTATAACGACGAATTTAGTATTGAGGATATTGTATTAAAAAGTACAAACAGCCAAAATAGCATTACCAATACACTTATTACAATACTACACGAGGCATACAAAGCAAACCCCAAAATATTGGATAACGCAACAGGTTTTACAGTTGTAACCGAACTAACATTCCCGAAGCATTGGGGTTTAGGAACATCATCAACCTTAATAAACAATATAGCCCAATGGTTTGGTATTGATGCGTACCAATTGCTTTGGAAAAGTTTTGGTGGCAGCGGATACGATATTGCTTGTGCACAGCATAAAACACCAATACTATACCAGATAGCAAATGGCAAACCTAAAGTTACTCCGATGACTTTTGTACCGAATTTTACGGAAAACCTTTATTTTGTGTACCGTAACCAAAAGCAAGATAGCCGTGAAGCTATAGCAAGCTATAAAGACAAAAAAAATGATTTGACTGATAGCATCAATCAAATTAATGCGATAACAGAACAGCTACCAAATACCACAACTTTTGCTGATTTTACAGCACTACTGGATGAGCATGAAGCAATAATGAGTGAGGTATTAGACACACCTACCGTGAAAGAAGCTGTTTTCTCGGACTTTGAGGGCAGTTTAAAAAGTCTTGGGGCTTGGGGTGGCGATTTTATACTGGCAGCCTGTAAAGACGACCCTACGGCTTATTTTAAAACCAAAGGTTATACAACCATAGTCCGTTATAAGGATATGATATTATAAATAAAAAAAGTCCTGCAAATGCAGGACTTTTTTTATTGTATGTATAGCATTAGCTTATTGGTTAAACTCGCCTCTGTTATCTTCAATATCTGCTTTCTCCTTTAGTGCAGTAGTAAGTCTGGATTGTACTCCCCCTCTACTCTGCGACTGTGTTCTGGCAATAGTTGCATTATGGTTTGGTAACTCAGGTGCTTTAGTAACTGATTTTGTTCTTACCATAAACACGCCTGTTTTACCCTCTATAAGTCCTGAGTTTTTGCCTTCCTCCAGTTTGTAAGCTTTACCTACAACTTTAGGCTCAGCACCTACTCCTGTAATAAGTGGTGCAGCAAGCGAAATATCAGCAGCTGTAGCAATAGTAGATCCTGTAGCCTCTGCAACAGCATCAACAGTATCGCCTTTCATTTTTTCTTTTATCAGTACTGCTTTTTTCTCATTCATAAGAATTGGCATTACTGTAGTTTTAGCTTCTTCTAGTGATTGTAAGCCATTTTCGTTTCTTGATTTAAGACGTACTACAGCATGTCCGTTAGTAACATCATATTTTTTAACGTCGCCCTCTTTAGTATCTTCAGAGAATGCCCAACGAACAATTTCTCTGTAGTCACCTAAGCCTTGAATTTTCTCATCATGAAGTCCTATTTTAGTAGCAGACTTAACTTCCTGGTCTATTTCTTTAGCCAAGTCTTCTAGCGGTTTCTCTTGTGCATCCATTTCTAATTTGGTAGCTACGGTAAACACATTGTCACTAGTACGTTCCGATGGTTGTATTTTTTTAGCTACTGTAGCAATTTGTACAGCATCGTACTTATCCATTACCTCAATAATATGGTAACCAAAGTCGGTTTCAACTACGTCCATTTTACCAACAGCATTGTTAAATACAAAGTCGTTAAACTCAGGCACCATTTGCCCTTCGTATACATTATCGTAAACACCACCTTTATCTTTAGAGCCTGGGTCTTCGCTATTTTCTTTTGCTAGCTTCGCAAACGAATCTGGGTTTGCCTTTGCCTTACGCATAATATCGTCTGCTTTTGCTTTTGCCTCTTCCTTCGTTCTGTCAGCAGGGCTTGGCGATTTACTACCTTCGTAAGATACAAGAATGTGTCTTACTTTTGCGGTACTACCTGGCTTTCTTGCCATCATCTTGCTAATCTTAAAGTAACCGTTATCGGTATAGGGTCCGTAAACAGCACCTTTTTCAAGATTAAATAATTGCTCAGCATGGTCTAACGGTAAATCTTTCTTAGCTACGTACGTAGTATCGTAAGGAATATCCGAATTGTTGTTTACAAATTCTTTTATGTTAGGTACATTACCTCTAAAACCTGGAATGGTATCGTTAGTTTTAGTTTGCTCGTTGTATACAACGCGTGGCGAAAGTAAATTGTTAATATCTTTACGAATATCCGCTTCATCTTGTGCCGATGCCTTATTTTCTATAAATACAAAATCAAGTGCCACTGTTGGGTCTGCTTTGTATTTCTTTTCATTTTTGTTCATATAGGCAATCATTTCGTCGTCCGAAACTTTTACCTCATCATCGTTAATTGTAGTATACGGTACAAATACATAATCAAAAGTAACTTTATTGTTCTCTAGGTTGTATTTTGCTTTACCATCTAACTTTGTAGTTATAAAGCCCGCTTTTATCATATTAATGTAAAGTTGCTTTTTAGCAGCATTCTCTACAGCTGGTAAATTACTTTCAATGTTTTTCCATGCTTCTGGATTAGTCTCTTTTAGGTTTACTAAAAACTCATTGAATTTTGCTTTATCAAATTCGCCAAGTGCATTTTGGAACTGTGGATTACGAGAAACCGAAGGATCTTGAGCGTACATGTTATACACATGGTCTCGCCCTACGCGTATACCTGCCTCCTCATAACGCTTTTCGTAAAGGGCACGCTCTACTTCCTGATTCCAAACCATTGTAGAGGCTTGTGTAGGACTTAAGCCTTGCTGTCTGCTTTGTGCAGCACTTACCTTTTGCAAAAACTCCTGCACAGGGATATCCTTACCATTTACACTTCCTATATTTTTAGTAACACCAAAACCACCGTTACCTATTAAATCGGTAACAATAAATGCTAGTAGTGAGAAACCAATAACAAGTATTAGAAGTAATGAACGTTGTCTAATTTTTGATAAAACCGCCATTTTTATTCTTTATTAATTTTTATTTCAGTGGGCGAAAATACAATTATCTCTTTAATAATAAAAGTAGTGTAGTTATATTTTCTAAAGTTTTTTATTTCTCTTGCAAGGGCTTTAACCAGATGCGTTCTATTTTTTTATTTGAAGCCGCTTCTATCACAATCTCAAAGTTATCCAGCTTTATTTTTTCGCCTGTTTTGGGTATCTCTTTTGTGTTATCTACCACAAAACCACCAAGGGTTGCGTAGGAGTCACTTTCTGGCAACTCCAGCCCATATTGCTCGTTTATATACTCTACATCACATCGTGCAGAAAACACATACGCACCGTTATCCAATACTTTCTCAATAAACTCTTCGTCAGAATCGTGTTCGTCCTCTATCTCACCAAAAAGTTCTTCAATAATATCCTCTATGGTTATAATGCCCGATGTACCTCCATATTCGTCAAGCACCACAGCCATACTTTTGCGTTTACGGGTAAGTATGTTAAGTAACTCTTTTATGTAAATGGTTTCGGGTACATACTCAATGGGTATCATGGCATCTTTTATGGTTTTTGGTTTTTTAAACAACTCAAAAGAATGTATGTAACCTATAATATTATCGAGGGTATCTTGGTATACAATTACTTTGGAGTAGCCCGTATCTACAAATAGCTCACGCAATTCGGCAACAGCGTCGTTAAGCTCAACGGCAGCAATTTCAGTACGTGGCGTCATTACCTCACGGGCTTTTAAATCTGAAAAATCCAACGCATTCTGAAACATTTGTATTTCGGAATCCATATCGTCTTGGGCATTTACGCCGTCCATTTGCTCGTTAATGTAGTTTCCTAACTCGCCTCGTGTAAAATACGCTTCCTTAGTATCTCCGTTGGTTCGTAGTATTTTTAATAAGATGAAATCGGATATTTTTATCACAAAAATGGATATCCAATAAAAGAGAAACGAAAAGATGTAGGCAGGGAGTGCAAAGAATTTTATGAGTGTGTTGGCGTATATTTGGAAAAATACTTTGGGGAGGAACTCTGCTGTAATTAATATAACAAATAACGATACTATTATTTGCAATAAAACCTCGTAAAATAATGGTATTTGCCAGCCTGTTGCTACAATCCAGCCCATTACTGCATTACCCATGTAGTAACCGTATACTACTAATGCTATGCTGTTACCTACTAGCATGGAGGTAATAAATTGTACGGGGTTTTCGGTAAGTTTGGTAAGTATTTTGGACATTAGGGTGGTTTGCTTACGCTCTACACCCAAATAGACTTTATTGGACGATACATAGGCAATCTCCATCCCTGAGAAAAAGGCTGACAGGAAGAGACTGGTTATAATTATCGTAACTTCCATACTATGTTAGTTTTCCTTATTTTGATCTCTTTTAGCGAATTTTTTGGCATTACGCATCCTGAAAAAGAATAGGAAAATAGAAACCGCAGCAAAGAAGAACATTATTATACTGTCCTCGTTATTACGTAGTGCATTTATGCCTTCGTAAATAAAAAAAGCGGCTACAGCAAGGTAAATATATGCTGTTATTTTAAGGTATTTCATGTTAGTGCTATTCTACGTTATTAATTTCGCCATTGTTGTGCTGCATATTAAACACCTTGAAATCTTTGCTAAAGTCGATTCCAACGCCTTGTATGAAGCTCTCCTTGCCATCTGTAAATTTAAAGCTTTTTTCGGTATAAAACCACTCGTTTTTTTGGTCGTAGTACAATTGTGGTGCCTGTAGCTCCTTACCATCGTACGAGGTTATTTTTACATTGCCCTGCAAATCGATAATATGGGTATCATCGTAACTAATAGCATAATCGGAAACCACAAAGCTGTTTTTACCCGATTTATCAATAAGGGTTAGGTGTATGCCCTCTGGAAACTCGTTAAATTTATACTGCATGTTAGAATAATCGAGCATTAGCGGACTTACCAATATGGCTTTTACTTTGCCCGAGTCGGTATATTTTAGGTTAATATCCTCCGAGCGTGCTGCGGGTGCAAAAGCAACTGTATTTATACGCTGTACATCTTTAAAGTTGGTTTCGCAGCTTATTAAAAACCCCGAAGCAATAATTACAAACAATACTATAGCCCGTACAAATTGCCTCATTATTACAGTTTTGGAAGTTTAATGGTTTCGTTTATCCAGCAACCGAAAGTAACCTCATCGCCTCGGCGGTATCCTGCTGCTTTTGCCTCTGATTTAGAAGGTAATTTCTCTTTATAACGTTCTGCCATGGCAGCAGCGGTAGTTTTGTATCTCGATTCTGCCTCCTCCGCTTTTTTAGTTGCTTCTAGTGCTAAAAACACTAATGCTTTACGCTGAAAATCGGTTAAATTGCATTCGCCGCCACTGGTAACCGAAGCATACATTTGTGCCAGCATAATGTAGGGTTTACCAAATTCGGGGTTTGTTTCGGCAGCTTTTAAAGCATATTGTTTTGCTGTTTTTTTGTCGATATTTCTGTATACCGATGCAATTTCGTAATACTTATTGGCTTTATTTTTTATGTCATTATCTAATGCTACCGATTTTTCAAAGTAATATATAGCGTCTTTAGTATTACCGCGCTTAAGTTCTATTTTACCCAGTCTGTAATTGGACTGCGCTGTGGGCTGTGTTTTTTGTATTGCGGTAGCTGCATTGTACAGTACCTCGTTATTATAACATTTATTATTGTACATTACATCGGCTACTGCACCAAGCCATTCAATATCCGCCTTATGGTCGTTATAACTCCTAGCATAATATTCTGATAGTACCTCGCACGAAAAGTGTTTGGATGCCATAATACTAATGTTATCAGCAACGGCATCTAGTGCATCTAATGCTGGGTCAGCATCAGCTAATAGTTGCTTCTCTTCATCGGTAAGTATTGCTGTTTCCTGCTTTTGCAATAAGGTTGCTTTTTGCGTGGTAAGCTTATTTTGGGCGTAGGCAACTTGCGCTGCTATAGTAGCGTATTTTTCAACAAATTCTTTTTGAGATATTGTTTTGCCCGATTCGTACTTTTGTAAATACAGGTTAAAATAGGTCTGTAAAGCATCGTAATCGGTAAACTTTTTTTTGTGGGCAGCAAAAAAAGTATCTAGCATTTTGTACACCTCATCGTCATCAGCCATTTGCTGCTCTTTTAGCAATAAGGCTTTGCGTACCAAACTACCATTGCCTGGAAAGTTTTTTTCGTAATCGGCATACAATACTAAAAGCGTATCTATGTTAGCCCTTTTAGTTTCGGGGGTGCGAGACGATTCTATTTTATACTTGTACATTTTCTCGGCGTAAGTGTATATTTTAGTATCGTACTTGGGGCAATCCTTTTGTAGTATTGCCAAAATATCCTGAGCATCGGTATAACTTCGGGATTTTACCTTTTCTTCATATATTTCAAATTGCTTTTCGCATTTATCGGTAGTTTGCGCTACCGCAGTAAACACCAAAGTGTTTAGTACTATAGTTACTAAAAAGGCAAGTTTCTTTTTCATAATCCCAAAATTTTAATTAATCATACTTTCGCTTCACAAACCATCTATCGTTTAAAGAGATACTAACAAATACATTTATATAATTTTCCTGTACGAGGTTGGCATTGGTTGTACCGCGTTGCCCTAACTCCAAACCTAAATTAAGGTTAGACGAAAAGTAGTTTAATGGTAAACCCATACCCAAAGATATACTATAATCGTTTATTGACTCGTTATTAAGCACAAGCCCTGTTTTTTCATATTTTAATCCTGCCCTGTAGGTTATTTTACTAAAATAACTATTAAAGGACTGATATTTTGGTGTATAATATCCTCCCAACGATACTCTGTGCGATGCTTCGAAGCTAGCATTAGTTACATCGTCAAAACGATTCCCTAACTCGTTACTTTCCTGAAACGTATACTCAGCACCTACAAACCATTTGCTTTTTAATCCTAAACCTGAGCCAAGCGTAACTTTTGATGGTAAGGTAACATCATCAGACCCAACGGTAACATCTATTTCATCTACAATAATTTCACTCGAACCGGCAAAGGTTATTGTTGCCAATTGTCGTTCAGTATCGCTAGATAGTTTAGATGATGGCGCATAGGTTGCACTGGTAAACCAATCGTATTTTTGATTGATTTTAGTTTGGAACATGGCTCCAATATTAAACGATATACCGCTATAATCCGATGTATTAATTTCGCGAGTAGGATATTGTACAGGAACACTTGGTAATGCTGTTATCGATTTTGTTTCGATGGTACCAAAATTATACTGTGCATCTGCCCCCAACGATAGTTTTGGCGTTATTTTATACGATACTCCTGCAAAAACACGGGTAAGCCCTCCTTCGCCTTCAAATTGCGTAAATGTTTCAGTATCGTCTTGTACTACAGTATTCTCTATTCGATATCCCACAGAGCTATAAGGCAATACCCCAACCGCTAAGGCCGTCTTTCTGGAAATGGGTATACCCAACGCTAAATAATCGAGGGTTGTTCGGGTTGCCTCGCTTTCTGCTGCATCTGTTTTTAATGTTGTTGCCGAATACGTACTTCCTAACGTAAAACTGGTAAGTAACAACGAGCTGTACGATGCTGGATTTTGTAAATTCATGTGTATACTATCGGGTAATATACCCAAACCACCCATAGCTCGATTCTCTACAGTACCTTTAAATTTTAAATCGCCAATACCGTAGTACGAATAAGGAGAAGAGTTGTTTTGTTGCGAAAAAACCATCGCGGTGAAAAGCAGGCAAATACCTACAATAAATCTTTTAATCATTTTCGATTTTTATAGTATATAAATATAATTTATTCAGACTTTCGAGCAGAAAATTTGAATTGACAAATATGGTGTTTTTTAATCTTTTAGCCAAAAATTCGGCATCTCCTCCTGTCAATATTATTACCACATTGCCATACTGTTCAATATACCTGTGCATAAAGCCCTCAATTTCATAAAGTAAACCATTAACTACACCCGAATGCATGGCTTGTTTTGTGGTAGTACCAACATAACTAGCAGGTATTTCTGGGTATAACAACGGAAGTTTTGCCGTAAAATTATGCATGGACTCGTACCGCAACCGAAGACCTGGCGCAATTGCTCCACCAATATACTGGTTTGCTCTATCAATAAAGTCGTACGTAATGCACGTACCAGCATCAATAACCAGCCTGTTTTGCTGCGGAAATTGCAATACTGCCCCTGCCGAAAGCACCATCCTATCTATACCCAACGTTTTTGGAGTTTTATAACAATTTGTAAACGGAAAATCTGAATTACGATTAATAATCGTTAAACTGCCTTGGGTTTGTAACCATAACAACAGTTGAGCATCCTCTTCCCCTACTGATGAGAGTACTATTTTAGAAATTTCGGCGTATTGCGTAAAAAGTTTTTGAATTTCGTGCTTTATATCGCCCTTGTTAAAACTTAGCTTATTAACTAAGGTATCTGCATCAAAAACAGCTACTTTAATTTTAGTATTGCCAATATCTATTGCTAAAAGCATCTTTTTTTTATTAGTTGAACAAAGATACAAATTGATTTTTTGCTAAGTCAATACCACTAAAAGGCGATAGCAGCTATGCTGTAGCATACAAAAACTATTTAAAGGGGACTTCTACAATTGATGATAGGCAGAATAAAATATTTTAAATAGGTTTAAACTAGCCAAAAAATTAGGGTATAACCGTTTGTACTTTTATGGTACGTTAACAAATGTTGTGTGGCAGTTACGCCAATTTTTTATTGATTCTCCTGATTATGAATACATAGAGCCAAACGATTATTTGATTAAGTAAAATTGCACTGCTGGACAAGGCTAAAATTAATATTTGAACTTGAAAAAATGAATTTATATTTTTTTAGTTTTTATTTTGGATAGTACAAAAATACCCCTATATTTGCACCCGCAATAACAGCAATAACGGTACCTTAGCTCAGTTGGTAGAGCAATGGACTGAAAATCCATGTGTCCCTGGTTCGATTCCTGGAGGTACCACAAAAAGCCCACTCAATGAGTGGGCTTTTTTAGTTATAATACATTTTTTATCTATATTCGGGGTTATCGAATCCCCAGCGTTTACCATTATCCCAATCTTTTCTGGAATTACCGTAAACAGGGTAGCCATCATTTGCTTTTAGCATTAGCATCTTCATCTAAAATAATTTGGTTCAGGTTCCACCTCTCCTATTCAACCAGAATCGACCTGCGGTGGTATGGTGTGGCAGTTAGGTATTCAGGATAATCATTAAGTAAAAAGGCAAGCCTATTGTAATATTTACGGGGAAGGTTACCGCAAGTGCCATGGGCAAAAATATACCTGGGTTGGCTTTAGGTACGGCTATTTTCATGGCAGCTGGTACGGCAATGTATGATGCGCTTGCTGCAAGTACAGCAAATATAAAGCGGTTACCAGGGTCTTGCGTAATAAGCGCACTGGCTATTGCAACTACACAACCATTTACTAGCGGCATGCATATTGCAAAAAAGGCACTAAACCAACCACTTTTAAAAAAGTCGTTCAATTTTCGTCCGCTTACAATACCCATATCAAGTAAAAAAATGGCAAGGAATCCTTTAAAAATATCAGTAGTAAAAGGTTTAATACCCAGTGCTTGCTCCTCGCTTGCTAAAAAACCAATTAATAAACTACCTAATATAAGTAGTACACTACCGTTGGTTAACGAGTGGTGTATAACCGTTTTCATGCTAGAGGGTTGTGCATTACCACTCTTTTTAGTGTATAATCGTATTAAAATCACACCTACAATAATTGCAGGAGCTTCCATAAGCGCCATTACAGCCACCATATGCCCACTAAAGGTATAGCCCTGAATTTCTAAAAAGGATACTGCGGTTACAAAGGTAACGGCACTCACCGAGCCGTATGCCGCTGCAATAGCACCAGCATTATCTATAGTATATCGTTTTTTAAGTAAGAAGAAGCTGTACAATGGAATGAAAACAGCTATAAAAATTCCGAAAACTACCGACCAAACTATCTCTAACGAAAAATTACTGTGTGCTAACTCCTGCCCTCCTTTAAAGCCAATGCTAAAAAGCAGGTATAACGAAATAAATTTTGATGAATTAGACGGAATTTCAAGATCACTTTTAAATCGTACGGCTATAATACCCAGTAAAAAAAATAAAAGTGCAGGGTTGGTAAGGTTATCCAGCAGTAAATTTAAATCCATGCAGTACTTTTCTTTTTATTAGTTTCTTCATCTGCTGCAATATTCCTGTTGGCGGTCATAACAGCATATCCACTAAATAAAAAACCACTACCTAATACGGCTTGGTACGGCAAACTTTCTGCCTCTACAAAGGTTAGTCCTAAACCTAGCATTAACCAAAGTAATGCTGCGATAAGTAATGAACGGTTTGATTTGATAGAATTTCTAGGCATAATTTGTTGATTGTTACAGGTGCAAATTTCAAAAAACAAATCCATTAATTTTTATTTATATAATTAATACAACCCATAAACAATAATTATAGGTTGTATTGTATAGTAAACACGTTGCTTTGCAAGCATATAGGTACTGAATGAGCATATAAACATTTTTTTCGAATTGGGTTTTAAGTAACTTTACCTTCCAAAATTTGATACTATGAATGAACTACATAAAGAAACGAGCCCTTACCTATTACAGCACGCCAACAACCCCATATACTGGAAGGCATGGAACCAAGAAGCATTGAAAAAAGCAAAAGAAGAGAATAAATTAATTGTAGTAAGCGTAGGCTACTCCGCATGCCATTGGTGCCATGTAATGGAGCACGAAAGTTTTGAAGATGAGGAGGTAGCCACGGTTATGAACAAACACTACATATCGATAAAAGTAGATAGAGAAGAACGCCCTGATGTAGATGCCGTATACATGAAAGCGGTACAATTAATGACACGGCAAGGCGGATGGCCTATGAATGTGGTTTTACTACCCGATGGCAAGCCTGTTTGGGGTGGCACTTATTTTAAAAAGGAAAATTGGATATCGGCATTGAAGCAACTACAAGACATGTATACCAATGAGCCTGAAAAAATGATAGACTACGCTGAAAAATTGTACAATGGCGTAGCAGGCATGAACTTGGCAGGTGGAGCAACTAACGAAGCACTGCCACCACCTGAAAACATAAAGCCTATTGTAGATAAATGGACTGACAGTTTTGATAACGAATATGGTGGTTACGCACGTGCTCCGAAATTTATGATGCCGAATAATTACTTGTTTTTACAACGATATGGCCATCAAACCAATAATACCGAATTACTACATTTTGTTGATTTAACACTAACCCGTATGGCATGGGGTGGGCTTTTTGACACTGTTGGTGGCGGATTTTCGCGCTATTCTGTAGATATGAAATGGCATGTGCCCCACTTTGAGAAAATGCTTTACGATAATGGGCAGCTTATGAGTTTGTATGCCGAAGCCTATAAACGCACCAAAAATAAATTGTATAAAGAGGTATTGGAAAAAACCCATCGGTTTATTAAAGAAGTACTCACAGCAGAAAATGGTGCTTTTTACAGTGCGCTTGACGCTGATAGCTTGGACGAAAAGGGACGTTTAGAAGAAGGTGCTTTTTATGTTTGGACAAAAAACGAACTACAAGATATACTAGGCAACGATTTTGATTTATTTGCAACAGTATTTAATAGTAACGATTTTGGTTACTGGGAAGAGGACAATTATGTACTAATACAAAACCAACCAATAGATGCATTGGCAGAAGCTGCTGGCATTGCTCCCGAAACCTTACATCAAAAAAAGAAACATTGGGAAGGTTTGCTTTACGCAGCAAGGGAAAAAAGAGCAAAACCACGATTGGACGACAAAATACTAACCTCTTGGAATGCCCTGATGCTTAAAGGCTATATTGATTGTTACCAAGCACTAGGCGATGAACATTATTTAGATATTGCCCTTAAAAATGCCGAATTTATAGCCAATACTATGTGGCACGAAAACGGGTATTTATGGCGCACCTATAAAAATGGAACAGCCAAAATACAAGGATTTCTTGAAGATTATGCCCATACATCCAATGCGTTTATAGCCCTACACCAAGCTACTATGGACGAAAAATGGTTGTTGTATGCCAAGCAATTAGCCGACTATTGTTTGGATAATTTTTATAATGAAAAACAGCAGTTTTTCAGCTTTAACGCTGCCAATAGCGAACAACTAATAGCACCTCATTTTGAAACTGAAGATAATGTAATACCCGCATCCAACTCTGTAATGGGTAACGTACTGTACACATTAAGCCTATTCTTTCATAATAACTATTATGAAAAAGTGGCTTTGCAAATGCTATACAACATTATACCAAGTTTAGATTATCCTTCGGCGTTTTCCAACTGGCTTAATTTATGGCTAACGTTAGGGCACGAAAATAAAGAACTCGCAATATGCGGTAAAAATGCTAACGAGGCAGCAAAAGCCATACACAGTGAGTACTTACCACACATAATAACAGTAGGTTGCACATCAAAATCTCAAGTACCTATACTAGCCAATCGTTTTGTTAAAGATAGTGTAATGTTTTATGTTTGTAAGAATAATACTTGTAATTTGCCAACAAATTCAATAATCGAAGTAACAAAACAATTAAAAATTTAAAAATGGATAATTTGGACAATGTCATTGAAAAGCTAAGTGAAAGTCTGCTAGATTTTTTACCGAACGCAATTAAAGCGGTAACCATTTTGGTTATCGGTATCATTGTTATTAGATTTTTACGGTGGTTTTTAAAGCGTATGATGAATCGTCATCCCGATTCAGACCCTACATTGATAAAATTTGCCATGAATATTTTAACGTGGGGACTACGTGTAGTACTTATTGTAATGGTGGTTGGTGCACTGGGTATCGAAACATCGGCATTTGTAGCCGTGTTGGGTGCTGCTGGTTTAGCAATAGGTTTATCATTACAAGGCTCACTATCTAACTTTGCAGGTGGTGTACTTATTATATTGTTTAAACCTTTTAGATTAGGTGATTTTATAGATGCGCAAGGCGAAGGCGGTACAGTAACCGAGATACAAATATTGTATACCAAATTACTAACCCCTACCAACCAAGTAATATACATTCCTAACGGAGCACTATCTAACGGAAATATAACCAACTTTTCTAAAGAGCCCATACGTAAGGCGGACCTTACTATAGGTGTAGGGTACGATAGCGATATAAAACAAACAAAAGAGGTTTTAAAACGTGTTATTGATATGGATAAAAACATACTAAAAGATCCAGAACCTGTTATACGTATTAGAGAGTTGGCTGATAGCTCTGTAAACTTCCAGATATTTGTGTGGGCTAAAAATGAAGATTACTGGCAAATGCTTTCTGACTTTAAAGAGAACAGTAAAATAGAGCTTGATAAAGAGGGTATTGAAATACCATTTCCGCAAACAGATCTTCATGTAAGAAATTTACCCCCTAAAAATTCATAATAGTTTTTACCGATTTAACTGGCATACTGTTTGTTAAATATTGATAGAAATAGTAGCACACAAAATATTATTTATATTTTTGAGCTTCTTAAAAAAACTATACCATGAAAATTAAAGGATTATTAGCTTTTACTGCACTATTAGCTACTGCAACATTTACGAATGCGCAACAAACGTATGTTGATCTTGACTCTGGAGGAGTTGATTTTATATATACGAAAAAAGCACCTAGCGAAGCAGCACAGGGTACTCAATATTACATAGAGAATTTTAACGCTGCAAAAATAAACGACTCTAAGGAGATTGTACTTGCCAGATACAATGCATACAGTGATGAGATGGAAGTAAAAGTACACGACGAAATTATGGTGCTTGACCCTAAAGAGGATATGGTTGTTGCATTAACCAACAAAAGTGCCACGTATGTATTTACACAGTATAAAAATGAAGATGGGGAAATGGGACAAAATTATCTTGTTCTTGTTAGTGATAACCCTAACCTAAAAATTTTCAGAAGCGAACGTATTTTCTTACAACCAGAAAAACACCCAGATACTGGTTACCAAAAATACAAAGCCCCAATGTATAAAAAGCGTGATGCTAAGTACTACATCCAGATGAATAATGGTGAAATTGTACACATGTCTGATAGAAGAAAAGACATAATGGCGTTAATTCCTGGTAAAGAAAAAGACATTAAAACGTTTATGAAGAAAAACAAGATTAAAGTAAGCGAGGATAACGATTTAAAATTACTGGGTAATTATTTAAATACTTTACTATAATCGTTACCGATTCATAACAAAATCTTTCAAATAAAAAGGTTCAAAATAAGCGACATCAACGGTGTCGCTTTTTTGATGCTTATTATACGATAATGCTGCCATTTCTGCAGATGAGGGATATACAACATCATTATGGTATATAAAATTATTACCTAATAGTATTTCTTTGCATTTTTGGGCACCATCGCCTATAAGATGACAGGGCTGGCTACGATACTCCAAAAAAGAATCTGCGGTAATAATTTCTGCCTGTATGGGTACTATTTTGTCGTATTCTTTATCAAAAATAGCACTATACACTTCCATTCGCCTTGCATCTATCATAGGTATTATAACGCCTTCGGATATTGTTATTTGGCGTGCCAATACTGCTAGCGTATCTATAGCCAAAAGTGGTATACCTAATGCGTAACATAACCCTTTTGCTGCCGAAACACCTATACGAAGCCCCGTGTAGGAGCCTGGACCCATACTAACAGCAACGGCATCAAGTGCCTCAAACGTAGTTTGTGCTTCTTTAAGTACTTCTTCTATAAAAATATGTAGTTTCTCTGCATGGCTGTAGCCTTCGCCTGCAAATTCTCGGAGCGCAACAACATTACCCTGTTGCGCTAACGCTACCGAACAATTTTTGGTAGCGGTTTCAATATTAAGTATAAAGCCCATAGGTTAGCGTTTACTTATCGTCGTTATCACTATCGTCTTTCTTTACCCGTATTTTATCGTTTGGCGATAGTTCTTTGGTAACAGTAGTGTAAGGTCCTGTAATAACTTCTTCGCCTTTTTTAAGCCCTGTTTTAACTTCTATATTGGTATCATCTTGTATTCCTGTAGTAATAGGGCGCAATACTGCTTTATCGCCTTTCTTTACAAAAACACACTCAAACTTTTCATCTTTACTTGTTTCTCCTTTATTCTTTCTCTCTTCTTCTTCAAGTTGTTTTATAATATCCTGTTTTACCGCTGTAGTATCCGATTTTACTACTACGGCACTAATAGGTACTGCAATAATATTGTCTTTACTTTCAGTAATAATATCTACAGTAGCAGTCATACCCGGTCTAAATGGTGAGTAGTTCGCTGGTTTACCTTCGGTCATATCTGCGTACGACTCTTTATTGATACGTACTTTAACTTTAAAGTTGGTAACTTGGTCGGCTGTTAAATCGCTACTTGCCGAATTAGATATGCTGGTAACTTCTCCTTTAAACTTCTTTTTTAGGTAGGCGTCTACTTCAATATCAGCTTTATCCCCTATTTGTATCTTAACAATATCATTCTCATTTACATCTACTTCTACCTCCATGTTGTTTAGGTTGGCTACACGTAGTATCTCGGTACCTGCCATTTGTTGTGTTCCCACAACGCGCTCGCCTAGCTCAGCATCAAGTTTGGATATTGTACCATCTACAGGCGAGTAAATTGTAGTTCGGTTCAGGTTATCCTTAGCTTCGGTAACGTTAGCACCTGCACTTTGCACACTAAAGTAGGCTGATTGTTTTGATGCTTGTGCTACTTCGTAGGCCGAGATAATACCATCCCACTCGGAGCGCGAAATTACGCCTTTGTCAAAAAGTGTTTTATTACGGTCGTAATTGGCTTTTGCCTCTTTAAGTTGTGCTTCTGCTTGGCTAAGTCCTGCTTTTGCTGTAGATAAGGACGCTGCTGTACGGCTAAGTCCAGACTCATATAAATCGGGATTGATGCGAATTAAAAGTTGTCCTTTTTTAATGGCTTGCCCTTCTTTTATGGGTAGCTCAATGATTTCTCCCGAAACTTCCGAAGATATTTTCACTTCTACTTCGGGCTGTATTTTACCTGTAGCCGATACTGTTTCTGTTAACGATGTAGCTTGTACTATAGCCGTTTCAACTTCTTTACTATTATCCTTATTTCCTAAAGCACCTGTTTTGCTTAATACTATGGCTATTACAATTATTACTACCGTAATTCCTAAAATATAGAATAGTGTTTTTTTTGACATGATTGTTGCTACTTATGGTTGTTGAATGATTGGTATCCCAAAATAAAACTCTAAAATTTTAACCCTAAAAATATAGTCGTACTTAGTACGCAATACTTCCGATTGTGCGTTAACTGCAAGTGTTTGTGCTTGGTTAAAATCGAGTACATTTATGAGTCCTACGTCGTATCGTTCTGTTGCGTATTCTAATGATTGTTGTCTGGCTTCAGATGCAGATAATGCTGCCTCGTAGGCTTTTAGTGCTCCTTTAGCATCTGTATAGGCTGTGTATACATTACGCTCAAGGTCTACTTTTTGTTGCTCTAATTGTAATTCAGCACGTTCACGTTCCACTTTTGAGCGTTGTACGTTATTGCGGACTGAAAAACCGTTGAGTATAGGTATGGTTAAGGCCAAACCAAACGAGTGTCCCTTGTTTCTGTCAAACTGATCCAGTATGGCATCAGGACCTCCTAATATACTTCTAAAATTAGGTTGGAGTACTGGCAAATCAGAATCGCCATTTAAAAACCCTACTACCGACGAAGGGTTGTTGGGATCGGGCTCAAATCCTATAATTTGGTCGGCGTAAGATGCACGGGTATCAAAACTGTAAAAACCTTGTAATGATGGTTGGTAAGCACCTCTTGCTATTTTAATGTCTTTTTCGGCTACAGCCAAATTGGCTTCGGCTATTTTTATTTCCGTGCGTTCGTTTATGGCTTTATTATATATGGCATCTGGCGATTGTAGCATTACACTACTTTCGGTAACTTCGTAATCCGATTCGGCAATATCAAAATCTTGAAAATCTTCTAACTGCAATAATTGTGCAAGGCTTAGCTTGGATATTAACAGTGTATTCTCGGCTGTAATAATATTTTGCTTATCAGCAGCTACTGTAGCCTCAATATCCAATAAATCGCCTCGTGGTACAACGCCACCTTCAACAAGGTCGGCAATTCGCTCTTTTTGCTTTTCGTCTAGCTTTAATTGCTCTTGTTGTACTTTTAAATTCTCTTTGTTAAAAAGCACTTGCAGGTATGCATTAGCAATATTTAATGCTACGTCCTCCTGCATTTTGGTTACTTGGTACTGGGCTGCTATTATAGCAAGGTTTGCCCTACGTACACGATTTTGGTTTTGTAAACCGTTGTAAATATCAATTCCTACATCTACACCAAACGATGTAAACTGTGTGGTTTGATTTTCAAGCAAACCTGTTGTTATGTTTTGGTTTAAACCGATAGTCCATGAGTGACTCCCTCGTGAAGTAGCTGTTGGTAAGAAAGCTGCAAGTGCATCAGACCGATTTATATCAGCTAATTTCTCGTCCAACTCACTTTGCTGTATTGATATGTTATGCTCCATCGCATAAGCTACGCACTCGTTAAGTGTCCATTTTTTTTCTTGTGCATTAGTTAGTATACTAAAAAACGTGAAAAATAGTAAGAGTATTACCGTTTTTTTGCTGCTCATAATTGTAAGCTGATGGTTTTTACAAAGGTATTTAAATTATCTAAAGTAAGTAATTTATTATATATTCATTAGACTTACTACGACAGCTTTTGTTACAAAGACTACCTTTAAATTTATAGTTGTTGTACGATTGCTAGTATCTGGTAAAAATTAAACACTGCCAGCAATGGTAGTAACGGTAAAAAAGGGAGTGTATTACAGTGCAAAACGCTAAAATTACTCTGTTAGCGCTGCCTTTGGCTTTTTAGTACGCAACTTATACACAGCATAGCCTATTAGGGCTACTATTAGGTAAGGAAATATCATTAGGTACACAATACCATCGTTAACCGCTTCGGGTTTTATACCACTATCGTTACTCTCTAATGCGGCACGGCACATAGCACATTGCGCATTACTGCTAATGGCGGTAAGTATAAAAGTTATTGTAAAAAGTATCTTTTTCATTCTTTCATCATTTATAGCATTACTAATGTACATAGTAAGGCGATATCATTAAATAGACTATAACTCCTGTAACAGCTACGTATAGCCATAGCGGATACGTAATACGGGCTATTTTTTTATGCCTTTCGAACGATTTTGTAATAGCTCTAACATAAGTAATTAACACAAAAGGAATAATTACTACCGAGAGGATTATATGGGTTATAAGTATAAAGTAGTACACATATTTTATAGCCCCCTCGCCACCAAATTTAGTAGAATCGGACGTCATGTGGTACGCTACATACATTGCCAAAAATGCTACTGATAGTGTTATGGCAAACTTCATGAGGTTTTCGTGCAGTTTTTGCTTGCCGTTTTTTATAGCCATAACTGCTACTACTAGTACTATTGCTGTTAACCCGTTTACGGTAGCATATATTGGTGGTAAAAATGATAATGGCTGAACATTGTAGCCTAACTTTTTTAAGTTTACACCAAACAGAGCGGCTACTACTAGCGGTATAGCCACGGATAGCACTACTATCCATTTGTTATATTTACTTTCGGCATTTTTGCCGTTTATTTGGTTTTCCATTACTCGTCCAATAGTTTTTTAATATCCTCTTTTATAGCTGTTATACCTTCTTCCTCCAACCCGTCGTAATACAATATTGGGTTACCGTGTTCATCTTTTCGGCATCTTATTTTACCTTCTTTATCTACTAGTGCAAATAAGCCCGAATGCTCAAAGCCTCCTGCTGCGGTTTTGTTTTCGCCTGCATACAGATTAAATCCTTTTTTAGCTAGGTTAAAAATATAATCTTGGTCGCCTGTTAAAAAGTGCCAATTGTAGTGTTTTACACCCAATTCCTCAGCATGGGCTTTTAATACTTTCGGTGTATCGTATTCTGGATTAATGGTTATTGATGCAATACCAAATTCAGGGTTACCGTAAAACTCTTTTTGCAGCTTTAGCATGTTTTGGTTCATGATAGGGCATATTGTAGGGCAGGTAGAGAAAAAGAATTCTACTACGCATACTTTACCCAAATAATCCTTATCTGTAATTGTTTTTTCGTTTTGGTCGGTAAGTTTAAACGATGGTACTGGTCCTATCTCTACTAAATCTGATTTTTGAAATTTGGCTACAATTTTTGGCACTGCCCATATCCCGAATATGAGTACAATAAAAGATATACCTATGTATGATTTATTTTTCATTGATGTTTAAATTTTTCTTTTGTTATTCTTTTTTAAAGCCAAACGGTATTCTGCAAGAATAATTTTTACATCATCAGCCATATCATTATGCAAATCGGCAGCAGATATTGTATTGTACCCTTCCTTATATTCATCCTCACCCTTTAGGTTTTGTCCTTTTCTACCTCTAAGGTTTAAATCTTTATCTATAATATACACGTTAGATGTACCGTACTTATCGTCTAGCTGTCCCATAAGCTCTAAACCATCGTAATATTTTTGTATTTCTTCTGGTTTGGCAAATACAAAGTGCCAACCTGCCATATCGGTAATCCTACCTAGTTCTGATAGTAGTTGCTTGGCTTTATCCTCTGTACCCAAAGGCGCAATCATTATCATCTGGAAATCTTTAAAATCTTTATTCTTGTTGTATATTTTTTGATTTAAATTAAAGGCATTACCCTTATTGTATAAAATAGCTTCGCCAGGGAACCCTAGTATGGTTATTTTATCTTTTAATTTTACTTCTTCGCCATTTAAGGATTTCCATGCTGGAATCTCCTTAATATCTGGTGTTACTGTAGGTAGTTTGGCAAATTTATTAACGCCCGAAGCAAAAAAAAGGTAGGCTAAAAGTGGTAGGGCAAACAAAACAAAAAGCACAAAAGTCTTTTTCATAATCATCGTCTTTACGTGTAGTACAAAAATAAAAAAAGGCGGTTTAATAAACCGCCTTTTTTATAATAATCTGTCTCTTAGAAAAGCCATTTGTAGTGGGATTCATGAAACACTTCGTAAACATAATTACCTTCAACAAGTAAGATGAACACTAAATAGATAATTAAGAATACTAAAGGTGCTACTATGGACCACCTTAAACTTCCTTTTTCTCCTTCAAGGTGCATAAACGCCCACATAATATAGTACGCTTTTACAATAGTAAGGATGATAAACAACCAGTTTAGCAGGTTAAGGCTAAAAAGCTCTGTTCTGTATAATGAGTCTGGCTTTATAATACCAAATATAACTTCTACTATAGTTACAACTGATAGTATCGCAAAAACTATCCAGATTCTTTTAGTATTTGATTCGTGCGAATGTGCCATTGTTTCTTTATTTTATATTTTATTAAACTAGGTAGAAGAATGTAAATACAAATACCCAAACTAAATCTACAAAGTGCCAGTATAAACCAACTTTTTCAACCATCTCGTAACTCTTTCTCTTCTCGTATGTACCTAATATTACATTAAAGAAAATAAGAATATTGATTAGTACTCCAGAGAATACGTGGAATCCGTGGAATCCTGTAATAAAGAAGAAGAAATCGGCAAACAATTTATGTCCATATTCGTTTCTAATAAGGTTTGCGCCTCGTACTACTATAGTAGCATCCTGCAATTTTGTTATTGATTCTTCTCTAGATAGTATTGTTTTTTGCTTATCAGCATTTATAACTTCTGTTCGTACTAATAAATCAGGATTTGCTTTAAAACCTGCTACTACTTCGGCTACTGTGTACTCGCCAAGTGTAGGACCATCTTCAAACCAGATACCATTACTTTTGGTAGATTGTTCTCTGTCTGTAGGTAGTGTTGCAGCAAAGTCATCAAGGCTTACGCGCTCGCCATCAGTATTAACAAATTGTAGTATAGAGCCTCCTGTAGTTTCTACAGCACCGTACTCTCCTTTAATAAAGTTTTTCCACTCCCAAGCCTGCGAACCTAGGAATATAAAACCACCTACAATGGTAAGTAGCATGTATACTGCAACCTTATTTTTTTTCATTTGGTGTCCTGCATCAACAGCAAGTACCATGGTTACAGACGAAAATATAAGGATAAATGTCATTAACGCAACATAGTACATGGGTGCATCCACACCATGTAAAAATGGAAAGTGGTTAAATACCTCATCGGCTATAGGCCATGTTTCGAGGAATTTAAATCGAGAAAAACCGTACGATGCAAGAAATCCAGAAAAAGTTAGGGCATCTGATACGATAAAAAACCACATCATCATTTTACCGTAACTTGCTCCCATAGGCTCGTTTCCTCCGCCCCATGTCTTACCTGTAGTAGTAGCTGTTGTTGTAACTGTCGCTGCCATATAGTGTTAAGTGTTAAAAAGTTTTCAAATTTACATTTTTTTTTATTAATAGAAATAGAAAAATAAAAACAAGTAAAGCCATAAAATATCCAGAAAATGCCAGAACATTGCACCTAACTCTATTCCAAGGGTTTGAGCAGCATTGTATTTTTGTTTAAAATGATTATAAATTACAACCAGCAATACTATAATTCCTGCAAAAAGGTGCGCTAGGTGCACCACCGTAACTATATATAAAAATGAGGTTGTAATTGTGCTTTCCGCACCTGTAAAATAATACCCTTCTGCTATAACTTGAGAAAACCCATAAAACTGTGCTACCACAAAGCTAATACCTAGTGCAAGCGTAGCTAATAATAGTGTAGTTGTTTTGCTTCTGTCGCCCTTTTGCATAGCTTTTTTTGCCATATGGAAAGTACCACTACTTAATAGTATAACAACTGTACTTATTATAAAAGCATTGGGCAATACAAAATCGTTTAACCAATCGGGGCGCGATGTACTTACTACATATGCACTTGTTAAGCCTGCAAACATCATAAACATACTTGCCATACCAAACCACAGCAGCATTTTGTATGATTTTGCTTTTCTATCATTATGTTCCTGTAACGACATTTTTATCTCCATAACTTATCGTATAAATTTATCTATAATATATATTACTTGTAATAACGATATGTAGGATACACTTACTATCATTAATTTACGGGCTGCTTTAGCATCCATATCTTTATACAGTTTTACTGCATACACTAACATCCATAATCCTAAAAGTAACACTACTCCTGCCGATACATAGCTTAGTTGCAATTGCCCCGTAAAACCTGTAACGGGTAGTAATGACGCTATTATGAGCCAAACGGTATACAGTATGGTTTGTAGGGCTGTTTTTTTATCTCTTTTGCCTGTAGGCAACATAAAAAAGCCTGCTTTTTTATAATCGTCATACAAAAACCAACCAATTGCCCAAAAATGGGGAAATTGCCAAAAGAATTGTATTAGGAATAACGTTCCTGCCTCTATACCAAAATTGTTTGTGGCAGCAACCCAGCCTAGCATAAAGGGTATTGCGCCTGGAAACGCCCCTACAAATACCGATAATGGTGTTATTTTTTTTAGTGGGGTGTATACACTAGTATATAAAAATATTGATATTGCCCCAAACATGGCTGTTTTAGGGTTAATTACATACAGTATGCCTAAACCTAAAATCGTTAATGCAACCCCTAATGCAAAGGCATTACGTACTGATATTTTGCCTGAGGGTAACGGACGCGATTTTGTCCTGTCCATTAAGGCATCAAGGTCTTTTTCTATAATCTGATTAAAAACGTTTGATGCACCTACCATACAGTAACCTCCAATGGTAAGTAGTATTAGTGTTACCCAACTGAATGGATAGGTTTCTGAAAACCCTATTAAATAACCTGCTACAGAAGAAAATACTACACTAATAGCCAGTCTGGCTTTTGTTATTGCAACAAAATCTGAATAAATAGACTTTAGGGAAGTTGTATTTTCTGTGGTACTCAATGTAACTTTCATGGGTATTAAAAACTCCGGCAAAGATACTTCAAAAAATGTATTTCATCAACAGGAATACTCTTAAAATGACCGCTACAGCATATATAGTAATAAAAAATACTTATTGGTACGCAACCTTTTTACAACTTATGCATCTTATAAATATAATAACCCTTTTGGGGTTGTTGTAAGAGAGAAAATTTGGGAATAATTGCTATGAGAGATGGAACCTTCTTGTTTTTTACAAGGAGGTTCTTTTGTATTTATACTTTAACTAATCTGTTTAATAATCGCTACTTGCCGTGCCATCGTTGGCTATGGCTAATGCCGAGGACGTGCCTATTCTTTTTACGCCAAGTGTAATTATTGTCATCGCTTCTTTATAGGTACGTACGCCACCTGCTGCTTTAACGGGTAACGGAAATGCATTTTCGAGCATTAGTGTAATGGTGGGTATGGTAGCTCCGTTGGGTTTACCATCGGTAGTGATATAAAATCCTGTAGACGATTTTACAAATACGTGCTGATACTGTTCTTCTTTAAAGTTAGATAGTACTACGTTTTTTATGAGTGCGGTTAGCCGCACTATTTCTTGGTTGGTTAGTGCTGCTACCTCAATAATCCATTTTACTACTTTCTCGTGTTGTAGCCCTAACTGGGTACATGCCAAAACTTCGTTTTTAACGGTTGTAGTTTCTCCGAGTTTAAATGCGGTATAGTTTACAACAAAATCGAGCTCATCTGCACTATTATTAATAGCAGTGGTTGCTTCCTCCAATTTTTCTTGGATGGTACCTTTACCTTCAGGAAAGTTAATAACTGTACCCACTAAAACATTACTACTAGCTGCTGTTACCATACTTTTTGCTGTGGTTACCATTTCGGGTCTAACCATAACCAGTTTAAAACCTTCGTGTATTGCTTCGCGCACTACTTTTTTAACAACTTCAAGATTTTCAGTTTCGCTAATTGCAGCTTGCTCGGCTGTTTTTAAATAGGTCGAATCGAGGTATTGGTGTAATTTCATAACTGTACTAAAATAAACATCCCCCCGTGGTAACGGAGGGATATACCATTATTTATTTTTCCTGATGAACAACAAAAAGCCTATTGCTAGTATGCTACCGAGTGTATTAAAAACAACGTCCATAACATCGGCTTGTCTGGCTTCTGTAAACAAGCCCTGTAGTATTTCTACAATCGTACCGTATGCAAAAGCAAATAGTAAGGCTAGTATTTGTGCTCGCTTAATTTTTATTTTTCGGCATCTAAAATAAACGTACCATAATATAGTGAATACGAAATAGAAGGTTAAATGTCCGAATTTATCTTTGTTAGGGAAGTTAAAACTATTTACTGCCCCTAAACTTTCCATACTAACTAAGCAAAGTACGGTTACAAATACCGTCCATGCTATAGCAGCCCAGAAATAAATATTACGCACCTATAAGCTCCTTATATTGTTCGTCGCTTAATAAATTGGCTACTTCATCGTTGCTTGATAATTTAATTTTTACCATCCAGCCTTTACCATAAGGGTCTGTATTTACATCCTCTGGCGCAGACTCTAGCTCTTCATTAAATTCAATGATTTCTCCGCTCAATGGCAAGAAAAGATCCGATACTGTTTTTACTGCTTCTACTGTTCCAAATACTTCATCTTTATCAAGTGTTTGGTCAAGCGTATCTACTTCTACGTATACAATATCACCGAGTTCGCTCTGCGCAAAGTCGGTAATACCAACTGTTGCAACATCGCCATCAATTTTAACCCACTCGTGGTCTTTTGTGTACTTTAATTCTGCAGGTATATTCATGTTGTTTTGTTTTTAGCAAATGTATGTTTTATAGCATAATTATAAAATAATATGCACCAAATTAATTTCCGAAATTATACCTCAGCGTAAAACCAGTTCGTATATTGGTTAATGGGAATGAGGTAGAGATTACTGGCTTGGAGAACGAATGGTCGTAATAAAATATTGCTGTTAGGTTTTTGCTGAAAGAATAATCTGCTGTAAACTTAACCGACCATATATTCTGACCGCCTCCAAGCTGGTTGTTATCATAATCTAAATAACGTACTATCGTTTCGTTTTTACGTAAAGAGAAATCAGCCCTTAGGTTAATATCACTTTTAATGGTATTGGTAGGATTATCTGCAAGACTGGAGTTTATAGTAACATCTTTTATACGATAGCCTAAACCTACTATATATTCGTTTCCTTTTACTTCGGTAAGCAGGTTATTATCAAAACTCATGTTTAATGTTCTGTCTTTTCGTACCTCTGCCAATACCTTAATTGAGTTTTTCATCTCAAAATCTATTCGTATAAGCGGGTTAAACTGCTCGGTAAGGTTAATGTTCGAAATAAAATATTCTGAATAGAAATTACCTACCCCATCGTTATCCTGCCCTGTTGGATTAGCATCGTATTCAAAGTTAGATTGGTAGGCATTAATGTTATACGAAGCCCTGTAACCGTGTTGTATAGAGAAACGTCTGAACTTATCTTTAAAGAACTTATAGCGCATAAGCCCCGTATATTTTATTAACCAGTTGGGTAGTGGTGTATCGCGGAATGGGCTTGTTGATACTTTGCCTGCATCTTGCCCTGAGTAGGCTGCCAAGAAAGCAGGTAATAATACTCTTTGGCTGTTTCTACCAAATCCAACAGGATACCCTGCGTTGGCATTGGCAAACTCGCCCGTAGGCTGACCAGGGTCGCCATAACGCGGAAAATCTGTAGTGCCGTAAAAACCTTGCGCAAGCCTATCGGCTATTATTAATCTGTTATCACGCATTTGGTCAAAAGCGTCCGAACCGTTTACATCGCTTCTGCTAAATGCCGTTTTAATAAGTATGGTTGATATTTGGAAGTTACCATAGTTGTATGGCGACCTCGGGTTGTATACACCATTGGTAACATCATACTGCTCAGAATAATTATCTGACGTTGATTTATCGGCAGTAAGATCTATTTTAAAATCAGGAAATAAATCTACTGATGCTGTTATGTTGAGTAACTCTGTTCTTACTTGCGTAAAGTTTTGGTTGTACTCTGGGAAATCTGTTAAGTAGCCGTTTCTGGCAGCTTCGTATCGTACATCGGCATCTTGGCTACCCAAAATAAAGCCTAACGACGGTTTTGTTGTACCCAAGAAACCAACACCTGGTAAAAATCCTGGTAGTACTGTTCCGTTCGTTTCGGTATAGTTAATCTGGATATCTTTTACACTCGTAACTACTCCTATTAAGCCGTTTAGTAAAACATTACCATCTGCTGATGAAGTTTGTTTGGTTGCTATTTTTTGTCCTGGTTTTGGTGGTCCTTTTGATGATTTATTTTGTGCCTTTTTCTTTTTAGCCACAAGTCCTATATATTTATAAAACACATCCATACTAAGCCTAGTATTTAGCTTGTGCGAGTTGGAGTTTTGTATGGTATTTCCTAAAAAGTAGGTAACATTATTTTCGTCGGTAACCTGTGCTAATGCATCAGAAGAACGTTGCCAGTTGTATGTACCTTGGTAGGTATACGTAGATTTTATAAATTTAAGTGGTGGCAGCTTATCAATCGGTAAATCGTAATTTAAAACATATTGCTGTGTATGTGTGTTTGCCTCCCCTGTGTTCCAGAAATCCTGCCATACATTATACTCATCTATCGGCACACCATCTTCGTCAAGGTAATTTCTAACAAGGTTGCTGGTAGCTACATTGTAGTTTAACTTAAGTGCTTTGGTAATATTGTAATTGAAACCGTACTGATAATTAAAGAAATAATTTCTGCGGTAAAGCGGATTAATGGGTATCCCCTCTACATCTACATTTCTGTACTGCTGTTTGCTATATTCCCTTACAATGTTAGAACTAAAGGATATGTTAGATGGTAGGTAATTAAAGTTAAAATCACGAAGCATTTTCCAGTAATCACTCTTCTTCATAAAGCCAACATCTTTTAGTGGCTCTACAGGTTTGTTTTTAAACGAGTACGTATAATCAGCACCTACACGAACGTCTTGCTCCAATAAGTTTTCAATCTCATAATCGTGGTGATCTACCTGATTGTACGAGTACGATAACGTAACGTTTTCTGGGTCGTAAACACGCTTCTTTTGGTCGGGAGCGCGCTCTTTTTTAACCCCTATAAAGTTAATACTCCTACGTTTGGTATAATCTATAGCTCTATTGCGGAGGTTTTCTTTTTCATCTTCATCTTCCGTTTCACTTATAAGCTGGTCCAATCGAATATCCTGATAGAAAGGGTCGTATTCTGGCGTAATTATTTCTTCACCTACACTATAATTAAACGGAATAGTGATACCCCATTTGTTTGGTAGTAGTTTACCAAGGTTAATATTGGTAACTACATCATACTGTCTGGAATCTTCTCTACTTCTTTCATTAGGTGCCTGGTCTACGCTACCAAAACCTATAGTACTTACGCCTGCTGTTGCAGATATTGTAGCAAAATCGGCAAAGTTAGCATCCAAGTTACCTATGGCTGCCATACCGCCTTCGTTATCCATATCCGAAAGACGGAGTTCGTTAAACCATACTTCTCCTCGTAATGGTCTTGCCCCTATCTCGGTAGGTTGGTAGCCGTTTTTAACTCCTAGCATTAGGGTACGTACAAAACCAATGTTTGGGTTACCTTTTATACCAATACGTATTCTGTTGTCAGGGTCAGCCCCCGGACTAATATCATTAAGGTTGGCATATACTATACCCAACTCGTCCGGCTCGGATGCTATGTTATTTAACACATCTATTTTAAGGCTTGTAAGTGCATCCAGCGGCAGTAATATTTCGTTATCCGTAGGCCATATTTGCTCGGCTGTTCTTTCGTTTTGCCCTGTTACTTTAAGGCGTACTTCTACTTGATAGAAGTTATCAATAAAGTCGTTACCAAATCGTAAAAAGGCTTTCATTTCGTCGTCCAAAAGTGGGCTTGTATCATCTGGTAATGCCTCGGCGTGCAAAAACATACGTAGTTTTTTAAACTGGCGCATGTCTACGTTTACGTTTTTAAATACCGCACGCGAATCGTCTGGCTCCAAACCGCCATCGGCAGCACCATCGGCAGAGTATACTCGTAATGATAACGATTGCTCATTTTGGTTAATAATAGCATTGTTATTAAACAACTGCTCTCGTTGTACGCCTGGTGGCGATACGTAAGGGATTGGCGAACGGTCGCCGTTTTCTTGTATGTTAAGCGATACAACATCAAAACCTGTATTGTCTAAGGCATCTTGCTCGTTATCCTCTAGTGGGTCTAAGGTATTTGTGTAACGTCGCCACTCGCCACGTACCAAATCTAACGCGCCAAAACGTAGTGTTATATCATTTCGGAATCCTGTAAGAAACATTCGCATAAAGCGGATGGAACGAATATTACTAATACCCCCTACTGCTTCGCGCTCTGGATTTTCGATAGGAATTTTATATTGTAACCATCTACCGCTAGCACTCTGACCGTTTGCTAGCTCAACATTGGTAAACGGACGTTCATCTACTACAAAGCCCTGACCAAGTACGGCATTAGGACCAATAGGAATTTGGTATCTGTAATATGCATCAATAGTGTTCATGGTATTATCCCTGTTTACATCCTCTGTATCGGGTAATGTTGTTGAACCTCTATCGTTATCACCAATATCTACTGGCGAGTTACCATCTACACCGTTATAATTTTTGTACCTGTCCAGTACATTACCATCGGTAGCCAAATAAAACTGATAATTATCTGCTGAGGGGTCTTCTGGATTAAATCCTGGGAATTTAGCCGCCTCATCAGCATCATTAAGCCCGTCAAAACCAACATCTTGTACTGCACGGTTACCAGTATCGGTATCAAAAGCATAAATTAACGATTGCGATACGGGTACATCTCCCCATACAGTACTAAACACGGGCTGTGTGCCGCCTACACCCGGTAAACCGTTTTCGTATTGCTTACGGTTATCGCGTAGTATATCTTCTGATATTTCTCCTAAGTTAATTTCGAGCACACCCGTATTATTAGGGTCGGTACTTCCTGGGTTACCATCGTATGGGTCTAACAACCAAAACTGTATGTACTCTACATTGGTTTGTTCAAAATTGGTAGAGTTTATGGCACGCATAATACCTGCCCAGTTGGTTTCGGCTTCAGCTTCGGTAAATGTATCGGTAGCTTGTGCTAATGGGTTGTAGTTATAGGGTCCGCGTTCTTGCGGGTAGTAGCTAAGGTCTAATGTGTTTACTACGGTAGTTTGCCCTATGGCTACATCGGTAACAGGGAAAAGTTCATCAAAATAAATACGTCGTGTTCTGTTAGACGATAAATCTTCTGGGCTAACACCGCCTGGACGTTGGCTGGTATAAAAAATAGGGTCTATACTATACCATGCTAATTTTGCTCTTTTATAACCGTACTCAAGTGTGTTGGCTGGCACTATATTATCCTCAAAAACTGTAACTGGAGCACTTGATAGTGTCCAGCCCTGTGCCGAACGCATATCGATATTGGTTTGCGAGCCCTCAAAATCGTCTACATACGTAGTTGCTTCGCCATTAAACTGGTCTGCTTTAGATGCTCCTGGTTTTAAATAGGCTATTTCACCTCTAAACGATAGGTTAGACGGAACATCGGTATCTAAATTCGGGAGTTTATTTACCAATCGGGTAAACAATGGTACTTCTGTAGAATAGGTTGTATTTAAACCAAAAATAGTATTGTTTACCGATTCTTGCCCATAGTTTGTTTTTTGGGTAAAAGGTCGTTCGGACATGTTAATTAACGTACCGCCTACTAAGAATTTATCTGAGAATTTGTGCTCTATGTTAAAACCTGCAAAACGTCTTGTTTGTTGCCCAAACGTTGCATTGTTTTCTACCGAAACTTCTATTGGGGTGTTCGAGGCTTGTAACGATGGGTCTAGTATTTGTACACGCCCCAATTGGTAATTCACGGTATAATCCACCCCTTCTATAAGGGTACGACCACCTGCGGTTACTACAACGGAGCCTTGCGGAACATTGAATGCTCCTAACGAGATACCACTACCTCCTGTAGATTTAAAGCGTCCTTTTAATTGGAATTTATTTTTTTGGCTATCCTGTAAAGCGTCTGCTTGCGTACTTTTATACAGACTACGGTATACGTAGCGTTTTTGGTTGGCGTTAAAGGTAGTTTCGTCCTCATCATCATCATAATTTTCCGTTGGATCGTCTGTAGATAATTTATCGAATAAGAATTCTCCAAAAGGTTCTGCCGTAGTAAATATTACGCGTCCCCCTTGGGTATCTACAGTAATACCAGGCACAAAGTCAAAAAATCCATCACCACCAACCTGTGGGTCGTTTGTATAATTTAATTTATCCAAATTAAACACGCGCATCAACGGTGTATCGGCAACATCCTCTGGTAATGGTATTGCTGGTTCTGTTGGTGTGGCGGGTGCTGGCGTTATGTAATTTAACGGAGAAGGGTCGGTATATAGGATATTGAACCTAAAATCTTCTTGCGATAATTGGTATGCCCCAGGTATCTGATAAATATTCTTCATCATAATATCCCAAACAGGCTCCTCAACATTTACCAAGTTACTTTTTAGCATTTTTAAGATAAGATTCTGCGTAGATATTGTTGCTTGCTCATCAGGGTTTGTAGTATCATCTACTACAGTAGCATCAACACCATCGGTACCAAACTCACCTACTTGGTACACCTCACCACCAATGGTATACTGGTAAGCTACTGCCAACACCTCGTCGTTATTTAAACGCTGATTAAGGGATAGGTATCCCAATTGTGGATGATAGGTATATTCGCTAGGCGATAGTTTTCGTGCATTTTCTAATTTCGAATAATCTCTACCTTCACTAGCATCAAGCCCGTTAGTAAAACTAGAGTTGGTTATGGTAACTATTTCGCGCACACTAGGGTCTAACCAACTACCTCCCGACGCTATGGTTAATGGGTTTAATTTATTGTTGGCATTATCTGGTGGGCTATTGGGCTGTACGTTAAAGAAACCTGAACCTGCAAAATCGGAAAAACCAACTGCCTCATCAGTAATATCGATATTGGTATTACCATTTATAGTAAATTTAGTGAGTTGCGATTCTCCTAAATCCTGAATGGCAATAATATTCCTAGCATTGTTTTGGGTAGCATTAATTCTGTTTTGCCTGTTGGTTACCCATACTTCCATACGGGTAATTTGCACCCTACTGCTTATAAACGGGTAAGTACGCATAGAGAAATCGTACAGATTTCGGAAGTATTGTGACAGGAAGAAGTGCCTGTCGGCATCATAATCCAGTGCAAAAAGTTCAAAATCCTGTACGGTACCCCCACCTTCGGCTGTTACCGTTTTGGTTTGTGAGTTTTGCTCGGAAAATATTCCTGTAAATGTTGTTTTACCAAACTGGAGTTGCATTTTAACACCAAAAAGGCTTTGCGCCCCTCGTACTAATGAGTTTGATAATGGAAAGTTAACGTTACCTACCTCTATCTTCTGGATAATATCATCCTCTGTAGGTGTATATTCTAATTTTATTAAGTTTTGAAAGGCAAAAGTCGACTCGGTATCGTAATTAGCTGTTACATTTAGTTTTGTACCTACCTTACCCTGAAGGCTCATACTGATACGTTGATCAAAATCAAACGTAAAGGTGCTTCGATTTCGGGGTGATAACGACGGATTGTCTTGTTTTGTATACCGAATACCTAAATCCATCTCTACCGAACCTTGCGGTTTTACGTCAATAGTATTACCGCCAAAAATAGTTTCGAAGAAACTAGAGTTTACATAATAACGAGGCAATAGATTTTTCTGTTCCTCCTCTGTACCCTTACCATCTATTGCTTTGGATTTTTCCTGATAATATTCGCGCATGGACTCTCGGAGTACCAACTCGTCATATTGCTCGGGGGTAAGTATAATGGGGTAGGTTATATTAAAACCGTCAAACGAACTGGTGTAAATATAACGATTCGTTACAGGATCGTAGGTATAAGCATCTACTATGCTCCTTGGGTTGGCAAGTTCTACTTTTCCTTTATCGTAACCTTTTATAGTATCTCTAGCCGCTTCTTCCTCTTCATCAGTAATTTGTGCCTGCGCTACCAAACTAAACAATATCAGTAATGTAGTAAGCGTATATTGTAAGCTATTATAAAAATTTTTGGAGTATGCTGTTTTCAACGATTATAAATTTTTTAATGCTTGTTTTATTATTGTCTCCACATTAGCTTCTGGCGTTTCCTTAACAATTTTATCTATAGCTTTTTCTGCTAATTTTTTGTTAAAACCTAACACCTCTAAGGCAGATAACGCTTCATCCTTATTTGTATTGTAACCTGCAACAGAAACTTCCTCTAAATCGTATAGTTTTAACACTTTATCTTTTAAATCGAGTATGATGCGCTGAGCGGTTTTGGTACCTATTCCTTTTATGGATTGTATTGTGGCAACATCGGCCGTGCCTATAGCGTTAATGATTTGCTTCGGGTCTAACGACGATAACATGGTGCGTGCTGTACTGGCACCTACCCCAGATACTGACAATAGTAGCTTGAAAAGCTCGCGCTCAGCTTTTTCTACAAAACCAAAAAGGGTATGAGAGTCTTCTTTTACCTGTAGGAATATAAAGAGTTTTATATGCTCGGAGTTTGGCAGTAGAGAAAAAGTATGTAGTGATATATTAACATGATACCCTACGCCATTACAATCTATTACTACTTCTGTAGGCAGTTTTTCTACCAGCCTTCCCTGAAGATGTGCTATCATAGTTACTTGTTAAACTTTTCCAAAAATACTAAAATTCTTTAATTCAGTAGTATTATCTCGATTTACTTAGCTTTAGTCGCCTTTCTTTTTCCTGAGCATCCACAACAGCAACGGCTGACATGTTTACCATTTCGTCTACGCTAGCTCCCAACTGGAATATGTGTACGGGCTTATCTAGCCCCAACATTATAGGACCTATAGACACTATTTGGTTCAATTCTTTTAAGAGTTTATACGTAATGTTTGCCGACTCCAGATTTGGAAATATTAATGTATTTACTTTTTTACCTGCCAGTTTAGAGAATGGAAATTTATCTTTAAACATATCCTGATTTAAGGCAAAATCGGCTTGTACTTCGCCATCAACAATAAGATCTGGATGGTTTTTGTGTAAAAAGGCTACCGCTTCTCTTACTTTATTGGCTCCTTTATCTGACGACGAACCAAAATTGGAGAATGATACCATAGCCAATACAGGCTCCATACCAAACATTTTTACGGTACGCGCCGTCATTAAAGCAATTTTTGCCAAATCTTCGGCAGTTGGGTCTGGGTTTATAGCTGTATCCGATAGAAATATCGGACCACGCTTGGTCATCATTAAATTGGTAGTAGCAATTTTAGATACGCCGTTTGCTTTACCAATAAGCTGCATAACGGGTTTTACTACCGATGGGTAACTTCGGGAATAGCCTGTAACCATGGCATCGGCTTCGCCTTCGTTTACCATCATGGCTGCAAAATAGTTGCGCTCGCGCATCCATTTTTGGGCATCTAATTTGGTTAATCCCCTGCGTTGTCTCGATACCCAATAGGCTTCGGCATAACGCTCGCGTCGTTCTTTTTCCTCTGGCATTTTAGGGTCAATAATAGTCACGCCATTATCACTAGCATCAAAATCAATTTCTGCCATTAATTCCTCAATAATTTCTTTATTTCCTAAAAGTATAGGGCTACCAATTTGCTCTTCGTGTACTATTTGTGCTGCTTTTAGTACATCCAAATGGTCTGCTTCGGCAAAAACAATACGCTTAGGGTCGGTTTTAGCCCTATTGGTTAGCAAACGTATCATTTTATTATCATTACCCAAGCGTTCTAAAAGCTCATCGGTATACTTCGTCCAATCAGTAATAGGATTTTTAGCCACGCCACTATCCATAGCTGCTTTGGCTACAGCGGGCGGCACTACGCCAATCAGTCGGGGGTCAAAAGGTTTGGGTATAATATAATCTCTACCAAAATTTAATTTGGTTTCGCCATAGGCAATATTTACCTGCTCGGGTACGGGCTCTTTGGCTAATTCGGCTAGGGCTACTACAGCAGCCATTTTCATTTCCTCGTTAATTTTAGAGGCTCTTACATCGAGCGCACCACGAAATATATAGGGGAATCCTAATACGTTATTTACCTGATTGGGATAGTCTGACCGCCCTGTTGCCATAATAATATCATCGCGTGTGGCTACAGCAAGGTTATATTCAATTTCGGGTACTGGGTTTGCCATAGCAAACACAATAGGGTCGCTATTCATACTCAGTAACATTTCGGGCGTAAGTATATTCCCTACCGATAATCCTAAAAACACATCTGAATTTTTTATTGCTTCTTGTAGCAATAGTGCCTCACCTTTTTTAGCATATCGTTGCTGCGTATCAGAAAGGTCGGTACGGCTTGTTACTAGCATGCCATCTTTATCAAACATTGTTATATTGCTTGCTTGCACACCAAGTAGTGTATACAAGTTTACACATGCCATTGCTGCCGAACCTGCACCAGACACTACTATTTTAACGTCTTCTATTTTTTTATTAGCGAGTTCCACAGCGTTAAGTAATGCTGCCGATGATATAATGGCGGTACCATGTTGGTCGTCGTGCATTACGGGGATGTTAAGCTCTTCAACCAACCTTCTTTCTATTTCAAAAGATTCGGGGGCTTTTATATCTTCTAAATTAATCCCTCCAAACGTAGGGGCTATATTTTTTACGGTTTCAATAAACGCATCAATATCTTTGGTACCTACCTCAATATCAAAAACATCAATATCAGCAAATATTTTAAAGAGTAGCCCCTTTCCCTCCATTACGGGTTTGGATGCTTCGGGACCAATATCGCCAAGACCCAGCACGGCTGTACCGTTGGATATTACTGCTACCAAGTTGCCTTTTGCGGTGTATTTATAAACATTATCAACCTCTTTGGCTATTTCCAAACAAGGCTCTGCAACGCCTGGAGAATAGGCTAACGACAAATCGCGCTGTGTAGCATATTTTTTTGTGGGTACTACCTGTATTTTACCAGGCTGGGGTTTTGCATGGTATAATAATGCTTCCCTACGCTTACTATATGGGTTCATGATTATTGTTTTTTACACGACTTACAAAGGTAACTTTATGGGCGAACTTTAGAAATTTTTAACACTATTCTTTCAGGAAGTTTATGTTACGTTGTAACCCTTGAAACTTGGTTCGTTTTACTGCCGATTTTTTAAAAACCGCTGCAAAAGTTTCGGCTGTAATTTCTTCCCAATCTTGCTTAGTCATGGTTAATAAATCAGGGTGTGGGTTAAACAATGGTTCGTTATGGTGTTCAGAAAATCGGTTCCACGGGCACACATCTTGGCAAACGTCACAGCCAAAAGCCCAATCGTCAAACTTACCTTTCATTTCGTTGGGTAGATTTTCTTTCAATTCAATGGTAAAATAGGATATACACTTACTACCATCTACTACATAAGGCGCAACAATTGCCGCTGTGGGGCAGGCATCTATGCAGGCGGTACAACTACCGCAATGGTCGGTAACGGGTGTATCGTATTCCAACTCAATATCTACAATAAGTTCTGCAATAAAAAAGAAAGAGCCTACTTGCTTACTAAGCAAATTACTATGCTTGCCTACCCAGCCCAAACCGCTTTTGGCTGCCCAAGCTTTATCGAGCACGGGTGCCGAATCTACAAAGGCTCTCCCTCCTACTTCACCAATGGTTTCCTGTATGCTGTAGAGTAGTTCTTTGAGTTTGTGTTTTATTACAAAATGATAGTCCTGCCCATAGGCATATTTTGATATTTTGTAGGTATCATCAACTTGGGTAGTTTCGGGGTAATAATTGAGTAGTAACGATATTACACTTTTGGCACCATCTACTAGCAATGTTGGGTTAAGCCGTTTATCGAGGTGGTTTTCCATATACTGCATTTGCCCGTGCTTGTTCTCGTTAAGCCATTGTTCCAATCGGGGTGCTTCTTCCTCCAAAAAACCTGCTTTGGCTATACCACAGGATAAAAAGCCGAGGCGTTTGGCTTCTGACTTTATGAACTCAGTATATTTTAGCTTGTGGTTTATCATATCAGTTGCGTCATTGCGAGGTACGAAGCAATCCTCTTTATAGTACTTTTATTAGGTTTTATGTTTAGATTGCTTCGTACCTCGCAATGATAGTTAGCCTCCTATCATAATTATATTAATCAAAAAGGCTTTGTCCGCCTAGTTTAATTTTACCCAAGTGCTTATACGCTTTCTCGGTTACTTCTCTACCACGGGGGGTACGCATAATAAAACCTTCTTGTATTAAAAAGGGTTCATACACTTCTTCTATAGTTTCGCCACTTTCGGATACTGCTGTTGCCAATGTAGATAGCCCTACAGGACCACCCTTAAATTTATCTATAATGGTGGTTAGTATTTTATTGTCCATCTCATCAAGTCCATGTGCATCTACATGCAGCGCCTTTAATGAATAACGTGCTATTTCAATATCAATTTTGCCATTGCCTTTTATTTGTGCAAAATCGCGTACCCTACGCAATAGTGCATTGGCAATACGGGGTGTACCACGGCTGCGCCCTGCAATTTCTATAGCTGCCTCCATAGTAATGGGCATATTAAGTATTGCCGAACTACGTTGCACAATGGTTGTAAGCAATTCTGTGGTGTAATATTGTAATCGGCTAGCAATGCCAAAACGGGCACGCATGGGGGCGGTAAGCAAGCCCGAGCGTGTGGTAGCACCTACTAGCGTAAAAGGGTTTAAGTTTATTTGTACGGAGCGGGCGTTAGGCCCCGATTCTATCATAATATCAATACGAAAATCCTCCATTGCTGAATATAGGTACTCTTCTACTATTGGGCTTAGGCGGTGTATTTCGTCTATAAATAATATATCTCTATCATCAAGATTGGTTAACAGTCCCGCTAAATCGCCTGGTTTATCCAACACAGGTCCTGAGGTTATTTTAATCCCTACACCCAGCTCATTCGCTAAAATATTGGCCAAGGTTGTTTTACCCAAACCTGGAGGACCATGAAAAAGGGTATGGTCTAATGCCTCCTCTCTTAAATTAGCTGCCTTTACAAATATTTGTAGGTTTTCGAGGACTTGATCCTGACCCGTAAAATCATTAAACGAGAGCGGGCGGAGCTTTTTTTCTAGGTCTAGCTCTTCCGCGTTGTAATTATTGGTTGTAGGGTCTAAATTTTCGTTCATACTGCAAATATACTTGAAAATGGGTAATTACATTTGGTATCCGTCGGGGAGTATGGCATACCATTCGGGATGTTTGTTAATATAATTAAAAACATAGGTACATAATGGTACTACAATTAGGTTATTATCCTTAGCATATTGTAATGATTGCTTTACTAACTGGCTAGCAACCCCTGTACCTTGCAACACTACTGGAGCTTCGGTATATGTAAGGAAAATTTTGTTTTCCTCTCTGTAATACTCTAAAAAAGCGGTAGCATCTTCCACAGTGAACTCAAACTGATTCTCAGATTCGTTTACGCTAAAAATACCTTTTACGTTATTGTACATAATTACTAATATTTAGCATTAAAGATACTGTTTTAACAGAAAACAAAAAGCCTCTCCAGTTGGAGAGGCTTAATTATATATAAAGGTTCATCTTAATGATGCAACTCTTTTTCGCCATCTTTCATAGGTATATTTTGTGGTACAAAATCCTCATCATGACCTGGCTTACTGTAATCGTATGGCCATCTGTATACTTCTGGTATTTCACCTGGCCAGTTACCATGCATATGCTCTACTGGAGCAGTCCACTCAAGTGTGTTCGATTTCCATGGGTTCATGCTAGCTTTTTTACCTCTAAAGATACTGTAGAAGAAGTTCCAAAGGAATACTAACTGGAACGCACCACCTACAAGTGCAAATATGGTAATAATCACGTTAACGTCTTGTAAGTCGTCAAACAATGGGAATGCTGTATTTGTATAGTAACGTCGTGGTAAACCTGCCATACCAATAAAGTGCATTGGGAAGAAAACACCGTAGGCACATATTGCTGTTACCCAGAAGTGAATGTAACCTAAATTCTTGTTCATCATTCTTCCGAACATTCTTGGAAACCAGTGGTACACCCCTGCGAATAAACCGTAAAGTGCCGAGATACCCATTACTAAGTGGAAGTGGGCTACTACAAAGTACGTATCGTGAACGTTAATATCTAGTGTACTATCTCCAAGTATAATACCTGTAAGACCACCTGTTATAAACGTTGATACAAGACCTATAGAGAATAGCATTGCAGGGTTAAACTGCAAGTTACCACGCCATAGCGTTGTTATGTAGTTAAATGCTTTTACAGCCGATGGGATAGCAATAAGTAATGTTGTAAAGGTAAATACGGAACCTAAGAAAGGATTCATACCTGAAATAAACATGTGGTGCCCCCAAACGATTGTTGATAGGAATGCAATTGCTAATATTGAGGCAATCATGGCACGGTAACCAAAAATAGGCTTACGTGCATTGGTTGCTATAATCTCTGAAGTAATACCCAATGCTGGTAGTAATACAATGTATACCTCTGGGTGACCTAGGAACCAGAATAAGTGTTCGAATAATACTGGCGAACCTCCTTGGTAGTGTAATACTTCTCCAGCAATAAATATATCGGAAAGGAAGAACGATGTACCGAAACTTCTATCGAATATAAGTAACAATGCTGCTGATAATAGTACAGGGAATGATAGGATACCTATTACTGCTGTAATAAAGAATGCCCATATTGTAAGGGGTAGTCTTGTCATAGACATACCTTTTGTTCTTAAATTGATAACGGTAACCACATAGTTAAGTGAACCCATTAACGACGATGCAATGAATATTGCCATAGATACTAACCAAAGCGTCATACCTGCACCAGAACCACCAATTGCCTGTGGTAGTGCACTTAATGGAGGATATATTGTCCAACCTGCAGATGCTGGACCAGCTTCTACAAACAATGATAATATCATAATTACTGACGATAAGAAAAACAACCAGTATGAAATCATATTCATAAAACCAGATGCCATATCGCGCGCACCAATTTGTAATGGTATAAGCAAGTTACTAAATGTACCACTTAAACCTGCCGTTAGTACAAAAAATACCATTATGGTACCGTGTATAGTAACCAGTGCCAAATAAATATCGTTACGCATTACACCATTGGGTGCAAAATCATCGCCTAAAAGTACTTTAAATATTGTGAATGACTCCTCAGGCCATGCAAGCTGCATACGGAATAGCAATGACATTGCAATACCGATAATACCCATAATAATACCAGTAATAAGGTACTGTTTGGCAATCATTTTATGATCAATACTAAAGATGTACTTTGTTATAAAGGTATCTTTATGGTGGTGGTGATCATGAGCATCATGATTGTCGTGTTCTCCTCGTATTTCGTGTCCTACTGCTGACATATTTTTTTAATTTGAAATATATTAAAAAAGTTTTTTCTTATTTGTTTTTTACTGCTGTTGAATCTGCTATGGTAGTCATAGTACTATCCAATTCTACAGTGTGAGCCAGATCATCCATTGGCACTTCCTCTTCTGCTGGCATTTCTTCTTGGGCACTTTCTTGCAATTCTTTAATTGCAGTACCCAATGCTTTTTGCTCGCTTAACCACTTATTAAAATCTTCTTCAGTATCTACAATTACTTTCATCTGCATGTTGTAGTGCGATGAACCACATATTTTGTTACATAATAATAGATAATCAAACGTGTAAGGATCTAGAGCCGCTTCGCCATTTGCTACAAGCTCTACGCTTTTCTTAGATCTTATTTTATTGATGTTAGCTACTTTTTGCTCAATTCCAGGATCCAGACGCATTTCGTCTGTAGTAAGCACTGGCGTAAAACCAAACTGAGTAACCATACCCGGAACAACATTCATCTGTGCTCTAAAGTGAGGGAAATATGCCGAGTGCAGTACATCCTGAGAACGGAATTTGAATATTACTTTTCTACCTTTTGGCAAGTGTAATACTGTAGATGGTATATCGTCTTGCGCATTAGGGTCAGACATATCTACACCCATGGTATTAATACCCTCTATGTATCTGATGTTTGATTTACCTAATACACCATCTTCTCCAGCATAGCGTGCCTCCCAACCAAACTGTTTGGCGTACACTTCTACGTACAATGCTTCTTCTTTCTCATCATCAATAAACATAATGTTAGTCCAAGCATATAGTCCGTAAAGGATAAGACCAGCTAATACAATAACGGGTATAATAGTCCATATAAACTCTAGCTTATCATTATCTGCATAGTAGTAAGCAACTCTAGTTTTTTTACCTCTGTATTTAAACGAGAAGTAATGTAGCAAAAACTGTGTTATGGTTTGTACGGTAAAAATAAGCCACATTGAAATAGCCATAAGGTTATCGTAATCAGAACCATGCTCTGAAGCTGGTGTACCTAATACTAGGTGACCCCACTTAACCAAAGAGTAAATTGTAAAGATGTAGATGAAGCCAACAAAGGCAAACATTAGGTAACCATTAACACTATTATCCTTATCGGTAGCAATTTCACTACTATCGCTGTTAGCTGCCGATCCTACTTGAGTAAGGTGGAATATTTTAGTTAATTGCCATATTGCAATGCCTAATAAAACTAAAACTGCAATTATCAATAAACTTGTCATTTGTTTATTTCTTTAAATATTATTAATAATGAAAATGCTTACTCTCTTCTATTAACGGATTACGTTTTGCTAAAAGAGGTGCTTTGGTTAATGCTGTAAATACTACTAGTATAAATAATCCTAGGAATAATAGTACAGACCCTATCTCTGCCATACCTATGTACCAACGGTCGCCCACTGTTGCTGGCATAATCATATTGAAGAAATCAATATAGTGACCACAAAGTATTACGATACCCGCCATAACTATTATCCAAGAAAGTCGTTTAAAGTCGGTATTTATAAGTATTAACACTGGGAATAGGAAGTTCATGGCTACCATACCAAAGAAAGGTAGGTTATAATCCTCTATACGTGTAATAAAATACGTTACCTCCTCAGGTATGTTGGCGTACCATATTAGCATGAACTGAGAGAACCAAAGGTACGTCCAGAAAATACTGATACCGAACATAAATTTAGCTAAATCGTGTATATGGCTTGTATTTACATACTCTAAGTATCCTTTTGATTTTAGGTAAAGTGTTATTAAAGCAATGACTGTAATACCACTTACAAAGAAACTTGCAAATACATACCACCCAAATAGTGTACTAAACCAGTGTGGATCTACAGACATTATCCAGTCCCAAGACATTATAGATTCTGTAACAATAAAGAATACTAAGAATGCCGCTGATGCTTTAAAGTTCTTTTTATAGTAAAGATTATCTGTAGCCTCGTCTTGCTTCAATGAATTTTTTCTGGCGTATTGGCGGTATAATATCCAACCCCCCATAAATATAGCAGCTCTTATTAAGAAGAAAGGACCATTAAGGTAACCTGCTTTTCCTTGTAATAAATGGTCGTTGGCTACAACACTTTCATCCATCCAGATAAATATATGATGCCAGTCCATTACGCCTGCTACTAATATTAAAAACACTATAATAGCACCAGGCAGCAAGTAACTTGATATACCCTCCATAACTCTGAATAGTACTGGAGACCATCCTGCTTGTGCTGCGTTTTGTATTGCGTAGAACGCTAAAGCACCAAGTGATATTAACATGAAAAATAATGCTCCTACATATAGTGCCGACCAAGGTTTGTTTTGTAATTGATGTAGCACGTGCTCTAAATGCTCGTGGTGCTCATCGTGTTCAGCATGAGCATCATGCCCTGCTGCTTGATGACCGTCGCCACGACCTGTATGAGAGGTTGAAACTTCTTTATGAATATCGTGCTTATCAGCGTGATGACCATGAGCATCTTCGCCGTGTGGATTGGCTGCCTCGTGATGTGCGTCGCCATGGTCGCCATGACCATGTGCTTCTTCAGCCGCCAAAATTTTCTCTACGTCTTCAATGGTTTTTGGTGCAGTAAAAAAACTATAGCCCACTCCAAGAACACCCAAGGCAATCAGGACAAAGGAAAAAGTTTTTAATTTACTTGAAAATGTGTACATATTATATGCTTTCAGTGTTCTACAATTATAATTCACTCTTTAACTTCAACACGTAGTGTGCAACTTGCCAACGCTCTTCTTGAGAGAGCTGATTAGCATGCGATCCCATTGAGTTTAACCCGTACGTTACTACATGAAAAACGCTTCCTTCTGTAATCTCTCTGTCTTTATAGCTAGGTACACCAAGGAATTTTTCTTTTTGCACTAAGCCTCCCTTACCGTCTCCTTTGTCTCCGTGGCAAATGGCACAGTAAATTGTATACAATTGGGTAGCTCTAGGAATATCTATCGCTGTTGAATCAAGAGCCGATTTTAGCTCTGCTTTTGCAAGCTCGTAGCCCTCGTTAGTATTTTCATACTCGTATGGAGTGAAACCTCTTGGTATAGAACCTTCTGCAGGAAGTTGTCCTTCTTTTCCGTTTTTGAATGCAGTAGACTCGCCATACGTTTCGTATGGTATTGGCTCATACATATTAGGGAAGTATTGGTAATTTGGTGCAGACTTGTCAAAGCATGCCGTGAATAACGATGCTACAACTACCAATAATGCTGTTTTATATAACGCTCTCATAATGTGTTAATGCTTTTCTTCAATTACTTTTACTTCTACAGCTCCCGTGTTTTGGAAAAATGAAACCATTTGGTCTACATCACCATGAGCAGCAACTTCCATCAAAAAGTGGTCGTCTGTTGTTCTTACATCAGGATTTTCTGCCTCTTTAAAAGGCCATAATTTACTTCTCATGTAAAAGGTGATTACCATTAAGTGAGCCGCAAAAAATACTGTCATCTCAAACATTACCGGTACAAAAGCCGGCATATTTTGTATATAACTAAAACTTGGTTTACCACCTATATCCTGAGGCCAATCTACAATCATCATGTAGTTCATCATCGTGATAGCAACGCTCAATCCTACCAACCCGTATAAAAATGAAGCAATGGCTATTCTGGTAGGTGCAAGCCCCATGGCTTTATCCAAACCGTGTACTGGAAATGGCGTATAAACCTCTTCGATATGATGATGTGCAGCACGCGTTTGCTTTACTGCATCCATCAGGATGTCATCATCATTGTATAAAACATGTATAACTTTATTACTCATGGCTGCTTAATGATTTTCTGGGTGTGAATGAGTATCGTGTGCGATTCCGTCTCTGATTCGTTTGTGCGTTTCGCTAGATGATTTCATTATCGATTTAACTTCTGCTTGTGCTATTACTGGGAAACTTCTTGAGTATAATAGGAATAGTACAAAGAAGAAACCAATAGTACCTATAAAGAATCCTGCATCTATAAACGTAGGCTGGAACATTGTCCATGATGATGGAAGGTAATCTCTGTGTAGCGATGTAACAATAATTACAAAACGCTCAAACCACATTCCGATGTTTACAACAAGTGATATTATAAATGAAGCTATAATACTTGTTCTAATTTTTTTGAACCACATTACCTGTGGAGAAACCACGTTACACGTCATCATTAGTAGGTACGACCACCAGTAAGGTCCTGTTGCTCTGTTAAGGAAAGCATACTGCTCATACTCTACGCCCGAATACCATGCAATAAATAACTCTGTAATATAAGCAATACCTACTATGGAACCCGTAATCATGATTACGATATTCATTAACTCGATATGTTGTATTGTAATGTATGCCTCTAGGTTAGATACTTTTCTCATGATGATAAGCAGGGTGTTTACCATTGCAAATCCTGAGAATATAGCTCCTGCAACAAAGTATGGCGGAAGTATAGTGGTGTGCCATCCTGGTATTACCGATGTAGCAAAGTCAAACGATACAATGGTGTGTACCGAAAGTACAAGCGGTGTTGCAAGTCCGGCAAGTACAAGAGAAACCTCTTCAAAACGTTGCCAGTCTTTTGCTCTACCACTCCAACCGAAACTTAGTGTAGAATAAACTCTTTTTGTAAAAGGTGTTATGGCTCTATCACGTAACATTGCAAAGTCAGGAAGTAAACCTGTCCACCAGAATACTAACGATACTGATAGGTAAGTAGAAATTGCAAATACGTCCCAAAGTAGTGGTGAGTTAAAGTTAACCCATAACGACCCAAATTGGTTGGGGATTGGCATAACCCAGTAGGCTAACCACGGACGCCCCATGTGGAATACTGGGAACATTGCTGCCTGTATTACCGAGAAAATTGTCATTGCCTCTGCAGAACGGTTAATTGCCATTCTCCATTTTTGGCGGAATAATAATAGTACTGCCGAAATTAGGGTTCCGGCGTGACCGATACCTACCCACCAAACGAAGTTGGTAATATCCCAAGCCCAGCCTATAGTTTTGTTTGATCCCCAAGTTCCGATACCTGTACCTACTGTATAAGCAACACAACCAATACCCCAAAGAAAAGCAGCAAGTGCAATAGAGAATGCTATCCACCATTGCTTGTTGGCTCTGCCTTCCACAGGACGTGCAACATCAACTGTTACATCATGATAATTTTTGTCACCTATAATTAAAGGTTTTCTAATGGGTGCTTCGTAATGAGACGACATATCCTTTATCTTGTTTCTTAATTAATATTAATTTTTAGGTATTCCTTACTTTTACCTGATAGAATACGTTAGGCTTAGTACCCACATGCTCTAATAGGTGATACATTCTGTCATCCTCTTTAAGTTCAACAATTGTATCTTCTTCATTGTTAATATCTCCGAATACCATAGCCCCAGATCCACATGCCTCAGTACAAGCGGTGTAGAATTCATCCTTATTAACCGGACGTCCTTCACGTTTTGCTTTAAGTATTGTAGCTTGTGTCATTTGGATACATAGTGAACATTTCTCCATAACACCTCTCGAACGTACATTAACATCAGGGTTAAGTACCATACGTCCAAGATCATCATTCATATGATAATCAAATTCATCGTTTTTGTTGTACAGGAACCAGTTGAATCGACGTACTTTGTATGGGCAGTTGTTAGCACAGTAACGTGTACCTACACAACGGTTATACGCCATATGGTTTTGTCCTTGGCGGCTGTGCGATGTTGCAGCAACTGGACAAACAGTTTCACATGGTGCGTGATTACAGTGCTGGCAAAATACAGGTTGGAATGCTACTTGCGGGTTATCTGCAGGATCTTCCATTTCGCCAAATGTTTCAATAGAATCCATTAAGCCTGATATTCCTGCTTTTGTTTCTACATCGCCTGCAAACGTATCTTCAGATGAGTAATATCTGTCAATACGCAACCAGTGCATATCGCGGCTTCGTCTAATTTCCGATTTACCAACTACTGGTACGTTGTTTTCTGCATGACATGCTATTACACATGCCCCACAACCTGTACAAGCATTAAGGTCGATAGAAAGGTTAAAATGATGCCCTGTTGTTCTGTCGAAAGATTCCCATAAATCTACTGAGCTAGCAGGAACTTCTTTATGGTCTAATGACACAACTGGAATTATATTCCACTCTGAAGCATCTTTTTGGTTAAACTCCTTAAGTGTGGTTTCTTTAATAATATCACCACGACCCATTAAGGTTTTCTGTAACTGTACACAAGCAAACTCATGGTCGCCTGCTGCTTTAGTAAGTTTTACAGGTTGTAATGCATTGAAGTTGTTGTAAACCGTATAAGCGTTTACACCCGTCATCATATCCTTTTTCATGGCAGCTTTACGACCGTAACCTAATGATAGACCTACAGTACCTTTTGCTTGCCCTGGCTGGATAATAACAGGAACATTTTCTATTTTTTTACCACTTACCTCTAGTGTAACAGTACTACCGTTTAAACCACCGTTGGCAACGTTATAATTTTCAAGTTCTAGCCTTTCAGCATCTGCTTTAGAAACCGTTACGTAGTTATCCCAAGAAACTCTTGTAATAGGGTCTGGGAATTCTTGTAACCATGGGTTATTGGCTTGCTGACCGTCTCCCATACCTGTTTTGGTGTAAAGCACTAACTCTAAACCTGCAATTGCTTTTGCTTTAGCTAATTTAGAAGCTGCATTACCAAAACCAGTACCGTCAGCCGTTAACGGCATTACTTCGGAAGCATGTACACCATCGTGTACTAACTGATTCCATGATTTACCCATACCTACAACATCAAAAGATGATTTTAGGTAATCGTAATATGTATCTGAACTACCCGACCATTTTAATAATGAATCTTGTAATTGTCTTGTTTTAAATAACGGGCGTATAGTAGGCTGTGTTATACTGTACGTACCTTTTGTAATACTTACATCGCCCCACGACTCTAAGTAGTGTGGTGCAGCAGCTGCTATGGTAGTTAAAGATGCCGTTTCGTCCTCTTTCATAGAAAAGGCAACCGACAATTTCACTTTCTTAAGCCCATCAATAAAGTCGTTACTATTAGGCAATGTATATACTGGGTTAACACCACTCATAATAAGTGTATCAACCGAGCCTGCTTTCATATCGCGCACCAATTGCGCTACTGCTTTTGCATTACCTTGGCGTATTAAACGTGCTCCGTTAGGATTAAATGCTTCAGACTGTAATGTGTTATTAATAGCTAACACTAACATTTGCGCATTTACATCGTCGATACCAGAAACTAAAACACCTTTGGAACCTGCAGCCCTTAACTCTTTTGCAACTTTAGCAATAGTTGCTTTACCAGCAAACGAAGGTACACTTGCCGAAGCTCCTGTAACCTCATTATACAATGCTACAAGTGCATATTTTTGTTCTGTAACCGTCATTGGGATACGCTTATCAGCGTTAGAGCCCGATAACGACATATTAGCTTCTATCTGTACATGCCTAGACATTTTACCATTTTTAGGTATACGTCCTTTTGCATATCCTGTATCGCATCCGCCACCTTGCCAGTCGCCCAAGAAATCGGCACCAACAGAAACAATAACGTCTGCTTTAGAAAAATCGTAATCTGCTAAGGCACGCTCACCGTATACAGCTTCAAAAGCATCCAATGCTTCCGATTGCGATACAGCATCGTATACAACATGTTTAAAGTTGCTGTAACGTGCACCAAACTCAGCTATCATTTTATCTGTAGAAGGGCTTGCCATAGTATTGGTTAACAATACTACTTGACCTCCTGATGATGATGCTTTAGCTAAACCTGCTTTTACTTTAGCATCAACCTCTTCCCAAGATGCAGGCTTACCTGACACCATTGGTTCTTTTAAGCGCATACTATCGTACAACGAAAGTACAGAAGCATACACTCTTGCATTGGCTTTAATTTTAGAACCTGGTAGATTGTTATTCTCTACTTTAATAGGTCGTCCCTCACGGGTTTTAACCAATATATTTGCAAAGTCGAAACCATCTGCAATAGTTGTTGCGTAGTAATCTGCAACACCTGGAATGATTTCTTCTGGTTGAACTACATAAGGAATAGACTTAATAACTGGACCCTCACAAGCTGCAAGTGATGCAGCAGCAGTACTGAATCCAACATATTTCAAAAAGTCACGACGGCTTGTTGATGAAGACGATAAAGCCTCTTTATCACCAAGAAATTCATCAGTCGGAATTTCTTCAACAAACTCATTGTTTCTTAGCGTCTCAACAATAGAGCTGTCTTCTTTCAGCTCCTCAACACTTTGCCAGTATTTTTTGTTTGATGCCATGTTATATATAGATATTAGCTTCTTTAAGAAAATTTATTAATAGTGACATTTACCACACTCTGTACCACCCATATTGGCAGCTGTAAGCTTAGCTACACCATATTTCTTGGCAAGCTCATCGTGGATTTTTTCGTAGTACTCATTACCTTCAACCTTAACGTTGGTTTCGCGGTGACAGTTAATACACCATCCCATGGTTAAAGGAGAGAACTGCTTCATTACTTCGTACGTTTCTACAGGACCGTGACATTTCTGACACTCAATTCCTGCAACCGAAACGTGCTGTGAGTGGTTAAAGTAAACAAAATCGGGAAGGTTATGGATTCGTACCCACTTTACTGGTTTTTGCTTACCTGTATAAGCTTGTGCCGATTTATCCCAACCTACAGCATCGTATAGTTTTTGTATCTCGGCAGTATAGAATTCTTTAGAGTAATCAACATAAACAGAGTCTTTAGCTCCTTCGAATTCTGAAATATTTTTATGACAGTTCATACATACATTAAGCGATGGTATACCTGAGTGCTTACTTACTCTTGCAGAAGAGTGGCAGTATTTACAATCTACACCATTTTCGCCAGCATGTATTTTATGAGAGAAGTGTATTGGCTGTATTGGCTCGTAACCCTGATCGACACCTATTTGCATTAAGTAGCCATACATGAAGTACGACGCTGATAGCAATAGTAATATTGCTGTCACCAAAACTAAGAATTGGTTTTGAGCGTATGCTTTCCAAACTGAAACTGATTTTTCTTGGCTCTCAACAACAACACCGTTTGCCTCTGCAACTTTACGCAATGTTTTATTTACAAGCACTAACATTACTATAAGCACTAGCAACACTAAAACAAGCGCACCCAACAGCAATGTACTATTTACACCATTATCAGAACCGCCCGAACCTCCTCCAACTGTAGCAGGAGTAGTAGTTATAACTGGCTTTGGTGCCGAAGTATAAGCAAGAATATCATCTATATCCTTATTAGATAATTGCGGGAATGCCGTCATTACAGACTTGTTGTTTTCCTCAAATACTTTTACAGCAAGAGCATCGCCCGATTTTATAAGATCACTACTGTTTTTAACCCATCTATGAAGCCAATCACGATCGTACTTATCAGCTACATTACGTAGCGCGGGACCGGTTGCTTTAGCATCTAACTTGTGACAAGCAGCACATAATGAGTTAAAAAGTTCTTTACCTTTTACCGGATCGCCAGCTGAGGCATCTGGAGCAGCCGCTTCCTCAGCGGGAGCTTCGGCAGCAGCATCAGCAGTTTCCTGCGCAAATGACGTTAAGGAAAAAGACAGCGAGAACGCTAGGCAGAACAATAAAATTCTTGAAAACGAAGTATGGTTACCCACTTTTTTCATATTAAAAATGATTATCGACTAGTTTTGGTACAGTTTTTAAAGTATCACTAACAAAAGGTTGTAATTTTCTTAAAAAACTCCCACAAAAATACGACTTATGTATTATTCTCAAACCTTAAATAAATCCTAACGTACAATTTATAACAATTCTAAATAAATTCGAAAGGTAAGTGTAAAATAATATATCGTATTTTTGCGGTAAACAATGTTCATAATGAGAATTTTAAAAACAAGACAGGCTTTATTTATACTATTTTTCGTTACGCTATTTTCGGGAAAATCATTTGCACAAAACGCAACAGTAACTATTGAACAGGATGAGAAATTTATGCAGCTTTTGAATGAAAAGCGCAGAATAAACTCATCCATAACCGTTAACGACCACTATAAGATACAAGTGTTTTACGGCGATAATAAGGAAGCCCGAAAAACGTTAGCAATATTTAAAAGAGAGTTTCCTGATATGGACACTACTATAGTATTTGAAAGCCCTACTTACAAGGTTTGGGCGGGCAGTTATGATAACCGTATTGCTGCCGAAAGAATGCTAGAAGCTATTAAACAGAAGTATCCTTACGCTTTACTTATAAAGCCAAATAAGTAGGCTTTAATCAAAATAAGCACAGCAACAACTGTTAAAGCACTCTTAAAAAATGATGCTTTTTTTATGTTAACGATTAGCAAAAACATTAGTATCCAAAAAAGCCTCATTGTTTTACAATGAGGCTTTTTTATTATGTAATCTTATTTATTATTTAAGCTTCTTTTTTACTTCTACCTCTTGGTAGGCTTCAATAACATCTAATTGTTGTAAGTCGTTATAGTTTTTAATTTGCATACCACAATCGTACCCTTTAGCTACTTCTTTAACGTCATCTTTAAATCGTTTAAGTGCAGCCAGTTCGCCTGTATAAATTACTACACCTTCACGGATAAGTCTGATTTTAGAGCTTCTGTATATCTTACCATCGGTAACCATACATCCTGCAATAGTACCCACTTTAGATATTTTGAACAATTCTCTAACCTCAGCTGTACCTGTAATCTCTTCTTTAAGCTCTGGAGATAACATACCTTCCATTGCATCTTTAAGATCATCAATAGCATCGTAAATGATAGAGTAGTTTCTGATATCGATTTCTTCCTTGTCTGCCAACTGTCTTGCCGATACGGACGGACGAACGTTAAACCCAATAATAATGGCATCGGACGCTGAAGCTAGTAGTACATCAGATTCGGTAATTGCACCTACTGCTTTGTGTATAATGTTGATTTGAATTTCTTCGGTAGATAGTTTTGAGAACGAATCTGATAGTGCTTCAACCGAACCATCCACATCACCTTTAAGGATAATGTTAAGTTCTTTAAACTGCCCTAATGCAATTCGTCTTCCTATCTCATCAAGTGTTATATGGCGTTGTGTTCTTACCGATTGTTCACGTATTAACTGTGTACGTTTTGCAGCAATTTGTTTTGCTTCTTTCTCGTCTTCAAACACGGTAAACTTATCCCCTGCGGTTGGTGCTCCATCAAGCCCTAATATAGATATTGGTGTAGATGGTCCTGCGGTTTTAATGTTTTTACCACGCTCATCGTGCATGGCTTTTACTTTACCGTGGTGTTTACCTGCCAGTACATAATCGCCAAGGCGTAATGTACCGCCTTGTACTAGTACAGTAGCTACGTAACCACGCCCTTTATCCAGAAATGCCTCTACGGTAGTACCTACAGCAGCTTTATTTGGGTTGGCTTTAAGATCCAGTATTTCTGCTTCAAGCAATACTTTCTCTAAAAGTTCTTTTACACCCAAACCTGTTTTTGCAGAAATATCGTGCGATTGTATTTTACCGCCCCAATCTTCTACTAGCAGGTTCATGGCAGCTAGTTTCTCTTTTATCTTATCTGGATTTGCCGTGGGCTTATCCACTTTATTTATAGCAAATATAATAGGTACACCTGCAGCTTGTGCGTGGTTTATTGCCTCTTTGGTTTGTGGCATTATATCGTCGTCCGCAGCAATTACAATAATCGCTATATCGGTTACCTGAGCACCACGTGCACGCATTGCGGTAAAGGCCTCGTGACCTGGTGTATCTAAAAATGCAATTTTTTGTCCGTTGTCCAATTGTACACCGTAGGCACCAATGTGCTGTGTTATACCTCCAGATTCTCCTGCAATTACGTTTTCTTTACGAACGTAATCCAGTAACGATGTTTTACCATGATCTACGTGTCCCATTACGGTAACAATAGGTGCTCTTGGCTCTAAATCTTCTTCTTTATCTTCTACAACTTCCATCGATTCCTCAATGTCTGTTGTTATAAATTCTACTTCGTAACCAAACTCATCGGCAACAATAGTAAGCGTTTCCGCATCTAGTCTTTGGTTCATGGTTACCATAATACCAAGCGACATACATACTGATATTACTTTGGTAATTGGCACATCCATCATGGTAGCAATTTCTCCTACAGTAACAAACTCTGTTACTTTAATAGTCTTGCTTCCTTCTGTAAGTTCGCGTTGTTCGTCGTCCGATTTCTGGCGGTGACTATCACGCTTATCACGTCTGTATTTTGCAGCTTTAGATTTGCTTCCTTTACCCTGAAGTTTTTCGAGCGTTTCTCTAATCTGGTTTTTAACTTCTTCTTCGGTAGGCTCTACCTTAGCTACAATAGCTGGGCGCTTACCAGGAGTTGTTCTGCCTCTACCACCACCTCCAGGTCGGTTATTACCACCTTGCCTGTTAGCTCCTTGCCCTTGAGGTTTAGGTGTAATTCTTTTTCTCTTGTTTTTATTTGCTGCTCCACCTTGGTTAGGTTTGCCAGCGTTACCTTTAGGTTCTTCTTTTTTCTTTTTCGGTTTATTAAACTGAGAAAGATCTATTGTTTTCCCTGTAAACTTAGTACCTGAAAGTTTTTGGTACTGTGTTTCTATTTTTTCGTCTTCTTGAGGTTGTTCTGGCTTTTCTTCCGTTTGTTTTGCTTCTGGCTTTGGTTCCTCAGGAGCGGATGCCCTTACAATTTTAGGTTGCTTTGGCTTTTGCTCTGCTTGTTTTGCGGCAGGCTTAGCTGTTTCGGCTTTAACCTCTTTTTTAGGAGTTTCTGCCGCTGGCACTTCAGTTTTTGATTCAGCTTCTTTTGGCTGTTCAGTTTTGGGCTCTTTAGCAACTGGTGCTTCTGCCTTTGGTGCTTTTTTAGGCTCAGGAGCGTCTGAAGATGTTTCTTCCTGAGTTTGTTTCGCATTAAGGTCTATTTTACCAACTGCAACTGGACCCGACAATGAGGCTTTGGCTTTTATAACCTCTTGTTTTTGTCTTTCCTCCTCCTGCTTTTTCTTTTCTTCTATTTCGCGCTCTCGCTCTATACGCAATGCTTCCTTCTCCTTTCTTTTTTCCTCGCTTACTTCAAGGGAAGCCTCTTTCTTGCCTTTATCAGCAGAAAATTGATTGTATAGGGCATTGCGTTCTTCACCAGATATCTTAGCATTCGGGCTTGCCTCTATGGCGTAACCCTTATCTTTAAGATACTCCACAGCACGATCTAGCGAAATATTTAATTCCCTTAATACTTTGTTTATTCTTATTGCTCTTTCTTCAGACATATAATCTTTTTAATATTATCTTCTTTGTTGCGATGTTTATACAGTAAACTACTCTTCAAATTCTTCTCTAAGTATTCTTACTACTTCAAGGACAGTTTCTTCTTCAAGATCTGTTCTTCGTACAAGATCTGCAACTTCTTGGTTTAATACGCTTTTAGCCGTATCCAATCCTATTTTAGAGAACTCATCGATAATCCAGCCATCAATTTCGTCAGAGAACTCCGTTAATTCAACATCTTCATCTTCTGCAGCCGTTCCTTCGCGTATTACATCAAGCTCATAACCTGTTAAAAAACCAGCTAATTTTATGTTGTGTCCGCCTCTACCTATCGCTTTAGATACTTCGTCTAACTTAAGGAATACGTCGGCTCTTTTATTTTCTTCATCTATTTTTATAGATGATATTTTTGCAGGGCTTAATGCTCTGGTTATGTAAAGCTGCGTATTGGCAGTGTAGTTAATAACATCTATATTCTCGTTACCTAACTCACGTACTATACCATGTATACGCGATCCTTTCATACCTACACATGCCCCTACAGGGTCTATCCTATCATCGTACGAATCTACTGCTACTTTTGCCTTTTCACCCGGTATTCTTACTACTTTTTTAACCGTAATAAGTCCGTCAAACACTTCTGGAATTTCCTGCTCAAATAATTTTTCGAGGAATTTCTCCGATGTTCTAGACATTATAATTTGTGGCTTGTTTCCTTTAAGCTCCACATTTTCTATAATACCGCGAACGTTGTCTCCTTTTCTGAAAAAATCAGATGGAATTTGTTTTTCTTTTGGCAACACAATTTCATTACCTTCATCATCGACCAAAATTACAGCTTTTGGTCGAACATGGTGCACTTCAGCCGTATAAATATCACCAATAATATCTTTAAACTGTTTGTATAGGTTTGTATTATCGTGTTCGTGTATTTTAGATATTAAGTTTTGACGTAATGCTAATATTGCTCTTCGTCCTAACTGTATTAATTTTACTTCTTCCGAAACTTCTTCTCCAACCTCAAAATCAGGTTCTATCTGTGTAGCTTCGCTAAGCGATATTTCTTGGTTAGGATCTTCAACTTCACCATCGGCAACTACTATCCTATTTCTCCATATCTCCATATCACCCTTATCAGGGTTGATAATTATATCAAAATTATCGTCAGAACCATATTTCTTCTTTAAGGCATTTCTAAAAACATCCTCTAGTATCGCCATTAGGGTAACACGATCTATCAGCTTATCATCCTTAAACTCCGAAAACGATTCAATTAATGCGATATTCTCCATACCAATTATCTATTTTTTAAAATTTTATTACAACAACTGCTTCTTTTATTTCTCCATAAGGTATTTCAGCCTTTTTTTGTACTGTTTCTTTACCTTTTCCTATTTTTTTGGGCTGGCGTGCTTTCCATTCCAAAACAATATGCTCGTCATTTGCTTCTGTAAGCGTTGCCTCAACCTCCTCTGTTTGGGTTACCACCTTTAGCGTTCTGCCAAGGTTTTTAGGGTACTGCCTTTTATTGGTTAAAGGGGTTGTTGCGCCAGCAGAAGTAACCTCCAAAGAAAAATCAATTTCTTCTCTATCCAAATTATGCTCTATGGCACGGCTTACATCAATACAATCCTGCAGGTTCACTCCATTATCACCATCAAGTGTTACCATGATTTTATTGGCATCTGTAATCTCTAGGTCAATAAGAAAGAGTGAAGGGCGCTCCCCTAGGGCAGCTTCAAGCAAATTGCTCACTTTCTCTTTAAATGTCATATTTTCTATAAAAAGAGGGGACTACGGTCCCCTCATTATTTAATTTTCCAGTAAATAACGGCGCAAATATACTAAATTATTTTTATATATTGAAAATCATTGGATAGTGTAAAATTAATTGCTACTTTTATATTATTAAAACAACACATAAATTTTTGTTAACGTAACATCTATACCTAACTTATGAAAAAAATCCTAGTCCCTACAGACTTTTCAGAACATGCAGAATATGCACTTAAAGTAGCAGCACAAATTGCTCGTAAAAACAACAGCGAAATTTACTTATTACACTTGCTTGAGTTACCCAACCAAATAGCCAACGATGGTATTGGAGAGAGTAATGCAGTGGGTCTTAATTCAGAAATCCCTGAGGTAATGTTCTTTATGAACAAGGTACGCGAGCGTTTTGCCGATGTTAGAGACGCATCGTTTCTTGAGGGTATAACTGTTGTTGAAGCAATACAGTTTGGGAAAGCTTTTGATGGTATTATGAAGCACACGGAGAAGCATAACATAGATATGGTTATAATGGGTTCTCATGGTGCTAGTGGCTTTAAAGAAATGTTTATTGGCTCCAACACCGAGAAAGTGGTACGAACATCAAACGTTCCTGTTTTGGTTATCAAGCAAGAGCAAGGCGACTTTAATCCGCAAAAATTTGTTTTTGCTTCTGATTTTTCTAAAGAAATAAAAGCACCTTTTGAGAAGGTGGTAAAGTTTGCCAATACTTTTGGGATGGAACTAGACCTAGTGTATATTAACACACCAAATCATTTCCGTTCTACACAATCTGCAGAGAAACTAATGCAGGAATTTACTGCAGGTTTTAATATCGATAATCTTAAAACACACATTTACAATGATGTGAATGTAGAGAAAGGAATACTACATTTTGCGAACAGTATAAATGCCGATATTATTGGTATGTGTACGCATGGCAGACAAGGTCTTGCACACTTCTTTAATGGCAGTATAAGCGAGGATCTTGTTAACCACTCTATGCGTCCTGTGGTAACGTTTAAAATATAATCTACAACCCGTTATAAAGCAAAAAAACCTCTCAAAATTGAGAGGTTTTTTGTTGGCCTACTAGGACTCGAACCTAGAACGACTGAACCAAAATCAGCTGTGTTACCGATTACACCATAGGCCAATCTTCTTCATTGCGGGTGCAAATGTAGCACATAATTTTTTTATTGCAAATTTTTGATAAAAAAAATATTAAATATTTGGTTTTTGCGTTGTGTAGTTTACACGCATAATTATTGAGGAAAATTACAAGTAACTATAAATCAGCCTATGGAGTATTTTAACTTTAAAAAGTGGAATTTAATTGTTGGATGGACATTATTTTTTATTGCCCTTGTTGTTTATACTATAACAGTAGCACCTACTGTTAGTTTTTGGGATAGCGGGGAATATATAGCTACCTCGGCAAAGTTACAGGTAGCGCATCCGCCAGGAGCACCACTATTTCAAATTGTAGGAGCTTTCTTTGCCATGTTTGCTACCAGTAAAACCAATGTTGCCTTTATGGTAAATATGGTTTCGGCTGTTTCTAGCGCATTTACTATACTATTTATGTTTTGGGCAACTACTATACTACTAAAAAATATGGTGATCGGTCTTGGTACTCTTACCAAGCAAAAAGCCATTATGGTTTTAGGTAGTGCTTTTGTTGGCAGCCTTGCTTTTACCTTTTCGGATAGTTTTTGGTTTAATGCAACCGAAACCGAAGTGTATGCTATGGCATCGTTATTTATTGCATTATTGCTTTGGGCAGGATTACGGTGGGGCGAAGCCATGCACCAACCTAACGGCAACCGTTGGTTACTACTTGTATCGTTACTAGTTGGGTTATCGTTTGGGGTACATTTTTTAGCACTATTAACCATTCCATCCATAGGGCTTATTTACTACTTTAAAAACTACAAAACCACAACTATAAAAAACTTTATTATAGCAAATATTGTTATTGTAGGCATATTACTTTTTATTTTTATGTTTTTAATGCCGTATACGTTAGCCCTATTTTCCAAAACAGAAATTACAATGGTTAATACTTTTGGGCTGCCCTTTAACTCTGGTACAATACTTATGTTTTTGCTAATCGGTGCATTGTTTTATTTTGGGTTGCAATACACCCGTAAAAAGCAACTACCATTGTACAATACAGCATTGCTATGTTTAATGTTTATGTTTACAGGTTTTTCAAGTTGGATGTTACTCCCTATCCGAGCAAACGCCAATGTAGTAATTAACGAAAACGCACCTACAGACACCAACAAACTACTTGCCTATTACAACAGAGAACAATACGGTGAGCAAAAGTTATTTTATGGCGCTATGTATACCGAAATGTATGCAGGGTTAGACCCTGATACACCATACAAAGATGCCAAGCCCAATTACGAGCGCAACTATACTACTGGCAAGTACGTAATTGTAAACAATTACAAAAACGCATTGCAAAATTTTGATAAGAATCAGAGCGGGTTCCTGCCCCGAATGGGCAATAGCGAAAAAGCTGCTAATTATATGGCGTATACCGAACCCCCAAAGTTTAGGATAGACCCTAATTATAATTTTGAAAAGGATTTGGCTTATTTTGGTGTAGATACCTCGCAACTTAGTGAGGAAGATACAGCACAAGCTGCATTACAATTGAAAGACCAGCTAATTAATGTAATTGCTGAGTTTAAATCGGCATACCGAAACGGCGAACTGGATAACGAGAGTTACGATGCTTTTTTAAAAAGCTATAAACAATACCTTATTATAGAAAAACCGAGCCTAGCACAAAACCTAAGCTTTATGCTAAACTACCAGTTTGGGTACATGTACTGGCGCTACTTTATGTGGAATTTTGCTGGACGCCAAAACGATGTACAAGGAAAAGATACTGTTTTAAATGGCAACTGGATTAGCGGTATAAAAGCGGTGGATGAAGTACGGCTAGGAGCGCAAGAACATCTTACAAGCGATATGTTGGGTAATAAAGGGCGCAACACCTACTATTTTATACCACTATTGCTAGGCATACTGGGGCTAATATACCACGCTAAAAAAGACGCAAAAAGTTTTTACATACTACTAACATTATTTTTATTTACCAGTTTTGCTATAAAAATATTTTTAAACGAAAGCCCTTTTGAGGTGCGCGAACGCGATTATGTACTAGTGGGTTCATTTTATGTATTTGCCATCTGGATTGGTTTTGGCGTATATGCTTTATACAGCATCATCCACAAATATATTCCGTCCAAAATAATAGCTCCAGCCGTACTTACTATAACGTTATTAACAGCCCCTGTTTTAATGGCTACTGAAAACTGGGACGATCACGACAGGTCTGGTCGTTATACTGCACTAGCCATGGCAAAGGCCTACCTGAGTTCTTGCGAGCCTAATGCAATATTATTTACCATAGGCGATAACGATACTTTTCCGCTATGGTATGCGCAAGAAATAGAGGGCTACCGTACCGATGTTCGGATTGCATGCAGTACTTACTTACCTACCGATTGGTATATTGACCAAATGAAACGACAAGCCTACGACTCGACACCTTTACCCATCTCGTTTACGCGAGAACAGTATCGTGACGGAACGCGCGACTATATGCTGTTTAATCCTAAAACAGAAAAACGAATGGATATAAAGGATTTTATTGCATTCCTATCACTTGATGACGAACGAGCGAAAGTTGAATTGAATAACGGACAACGAGTAAGCTACTACCCTACCAATAAAATCAGAATTCCTGTAGATAAGGAGCAAGTAATAAAAAACAACGTAGTAGCGCCCGAGTTTTACGATGCTATTGTACCTTACATTGATATTGATTTGCCCGATGTGTTGTACAAACACAATTTAATAATGCTAGACATAATTAGCAACACCAACTGGGAACGCCCCATTTATTTTTCTGGCGGAAGCCCTGATGACGAGGATTACGCATGGTTAAAAGATTATTTACAAATAGAGGGCATGACCTACCGATTTGTGCCCATAAAAACACCACAAACAGAGGAAAACCCTATAGATGTTGGTCGTGTTGATAGCCAACGCATGTACGATACGGTAATGAAATGGGATTGGGGTAACAGCAACAGCCCGCACATTTACCACGACCCGCAAACTTTACGAACGAGTATTCATTTTAAACAAAACTTAGCCCGACTTTCGGATACGCTAATTAAAGAAGGTAAAATTGAAAAAGCTGCGAATATAATTGACTTGGCTCTTGAGAAAATGCCTGTAGATTATTACAAGAATTATTTTTTAGATGAGCCTTTTGCTGATGGATACTATCGTATTGGTAAAAAAGAAAAGGCACGAAAATTATTATCGTACATCGCCACTAAATACAAAGAAAATCTTATTTATTATAGCTCATTAACTCCCTCAGTACAAAACAGCATTTACCTCCCTATAGTCAGGGATATAGAAAGCTACCGTGGCTTACTACTTGTAATGAAGGAAAATGATGACATGGTATTTTACGAGCAGTATAAAAAAGACTTTAATCGTTACAATGCTATGTTTGCCCGCTTTGGTAGAGAAAACGAATAGTGTAAAGCATTTTAAATGCGGTAATGTTTATATAACATTGCCGTTGCTTTTTTAATTGGTTAATGCAAAAAAAAGTTACGATATAATAACCTTAAATAAAAAAATAGTTTCTTTGCAATAACTAATAATTTGGACAACGTAATACTACATGATAACATTAAATTTTAAGAAGTGGAATACCCTGCTTGGCTGGGTTGTTTTTGCCATAGCAATGATTGTCTATTCGATGACGGTTGAGCGCACACTTAGCTTTTGGGATTGTGGCGAATACATAGCTACTGCTGCCAAACTCGAAGTAGGGCACCCACCTGGTGCACCACTCTACCAAATGATGGGAGCCTTTTTTGCTATGTTTGCAACAGGTCCCGATAAGGTGGCACTCATGGTAAATATGGTATCTGTAGTATCAAGTGCCTTTACAATATTATTTTTATTTTGGTCGGTTACCATCATTTTAAAAACCATAGTTTCCCGCCTTTCAGAGTTTAACAATTCCAATGCAATAGCCGTATTAGGTAGTGCATTTGTGGGTGCATTAGCCTTTACATTTTCAGATAGTTTTTGGTTTAACGCAACCGAGGCAGAGGTATATGCTATGGCATCGTTATTTATAGCTTTGCTACTTTGGCTGGGGCTACGTTGGGAGCAAGATATGCATACGCCACGTGGCAATAAGTGGTTACTCATTATATCGTTAGTTGTAGGGTTATCGTTTGGGGTACACTTTATGGCACTGCTTGCTATACCTGCTATTGGTTTTATTTACTTTTTTAAAAATTACGAAAAAGTAACGGTAAAAAACTTTATTATAGCCAATGTAATTATTGTAGCCATACTACTTTTCATCTTTAAATTGTTATTACCGTACACCATGGCACTCTTCGGGAAAACCGAAATATTTATGGTAAACAGCTTAGGCTTACCATTTAACTCGGGTACTATATTTATGGCGTTGGTAATTATAGCATTCTTTTACTTTGGGCTTAACTATACTCATAAAAAAGGGTTGCCATTATACAACACTATACTATTATCTACACTATTTATATTAATAGGTTTCTGTACATGGATGATGCTTCCTATTCGTGCCAACGCCAATGTGGTTATTAACGAAAATAAGCCTTCGGATGCTGCCGAAGTACTAGCTTATTACAACAGGGAACAGTACGGAGAGCAAAAGTTATTTTACGGTCCTATGTTCTCGGATGTTTATGCAGGCTTGGATAAAAATAATCCGTACGAAGATGAAAAACCCAATTACCAAAGGGATTACAAAACGGGCAAATACGTAATTGTAAACAATTATAAAAACGCAAAGCAAAATACCGACGATAACCACAAAGGCTTTATGCCCCGAATGTGGAGTACCGAGCACGCTGTAAATTACATGCGTTACACCAAACCATTGGATTTTAAACTAGACCCTGCTATAGACTACGAGCGTGAATTGCGCCAATATGGTGTAGACCCCGAGCAAATGACAGAGGAGGACTATGCCGACTATGTAAACCAAATACGAGGAGAGCTACAAAATACCGTAGGGCAGTTTAAGGCAGCATACCGATCGGGTGAATTGGATTTGGAAGATTACGACAACTTCTTGAGTTCGTACGGACAATACTTGGTAATCGAAAAACCATCCTTCTGGGATAACATGGACTACATGTTCAATTACCAGTTTAGTTATATGTACGGGAGGTATTTTATGTGGAATTTTGCGGGACGCCAAAACGACATACAAGGGCGCGGCGATAACCTAAACGGTAACTGGATAAGTGGTATTACACCGTTGGATGAAACTAGACTAGGACCACAAGATAATTTACCGTCCGACCAAAAAAATAATAAAGGACGTAACAAATACTACATGATTCCACTATTTTTAGGGCTTATCGGTGTAGTGTATCATGCCTTTAGAGATTTAAAAAGTTTTTATGTACTGTTGGTATTATTCCTCTTTACAGGGCTTGCACTAAAAGTATACCTTAACGAACGTCCGTTTGAGCCACGCGAAAGAGATTATGCCCTAGTAGGTTCTTTCTTTGTATTCGCTATATGGATAGGTCTTGGTGTATATGCCATATACGAAACGGTTAGGAGCTACATAAAACCCAAATTAGCTGCACCATTGGTTATAGCGGTAACATTACTCGCTGCGCCTGTACTAATGGGCTCGCAAAACTGGGACGACCACAACCGTGCAGGGCGTTACACGGCACTAGCAATGGCAAAAGCCTACCTATCGTCGTGCGAACCCAATGCAATATTATATACCATTGGCGATAACGATACTTTCCCGTTATGGTATGCACAAGAAGTAGAGGGCTATCGTACCGATGTGCGGATTGTAAATACAAGCTTGTTTATGACGGATTGGTATATTGATCAAATGAAGCGAAAAGCGTACGAAAGCGAGCCAATGCCAATAAGCCTTACGCACGATAAGTACGTACAAGGTACACGCGATTACATGCTACACATTCCTGAAACAAATGAACGTTGGAATATAAAACAATTCCTGAAATTTGTAACCTCAGAAGACCCGCGCACCAAAAAAGAGCTCAACAACGGGCACATGGTAAACTACTATCGTACCAACAAAATACGATTGCCTATAGACCGAGAGGCTATTATTAGAAACAAGGCAGTAAGCCCAGCACAGTACGACTCTATAGTACCGTATATTGATATTGACATTAAAGGCGACGCACTGTACAAAAACAGGCTGCTAATGCTAGATATACTAGCCAATAACAACTGGGAACGCCCGATATACTTTACAGGCGGTAGCTTTGGCGATGATGATTACCTTTGGATGAAAGATTACTTGCAGCTTGACGGTATGGTATTTAAGCTAGTACCATTCCAAACACCAATACCCGAAGATGGCAGCCCGCTGGATATGGGATACATTGACTCGGAAAAGATGTACGACATTGTAATGCGTTGGGATTGGGGTAATAGCGAAAGCCCAGACATATACCACGACCCCGAAACACGCAAAAATAGTATTACCTTCCGTACCAACCTAGCACGATTAATGGAAAAGTTAATTATGGAAGGTAAAGAAGATAAAGCCAAAAAAGTAATTGATTTGGCAATGGAAAAAATGCCCTTGGAATACTACGGTTATTACACGCTTTTAGAACCGTTTGCCACAGGATATTACAAAACGGGAAGCAAAGAGCAGGCAAGAAAATTACTTACCGACCTCATCCAGAAATATCAGGAAAACTTAACTTTTTATAAGGGGCTTAAAATAAGTCAGCAAGACATTCATCATGTAGATATTATTACAGATATAGAGCGTTACAGAAGCCTACTGTTAATAATGAAAGAAGAAGGCGATACGGAACTGTACGAGAAAGAGAAGCCCGCTTTTAACCGATTTAACCAAATGTTTAAACGCTACCAAAGAGATAACGAAGAGTAACTGACATATAAATTATGAAGGAAAGTGCATACAATAATAATTTAGTTGAGCAGATTTCTAAATTTCTACAAGATTACATGATAAAAAATAATGTTGAAAAGCTAAGTGCAGACCAATGTGCAGACTTACTTGCAGAAAGAAAAATCTTGGATAATAAAGTTGGTCCTAAGCCTGGTTACAACTTCAGGCAAGTATTAAGAGATGGAAGAGATGGTAAAATAAACATGGTAAAAGGTGTATTTCAAGAAAGACCAAAAACCAAATGGCATATCAATAGAGTTTAATATATATTCATAACTTTGAGAAGCAGTATTATTACAATACTGCTTCTGTTATTATAATGGGTTGGATATGAAAATGTATTGGGTAAAAACGGGATGGTTTATTAAAAAGCTGTTTTCGGGCTATGTATGGGATATGCCCAACAACCAAAAAACAGTGTACTTTACATTTGACGACGGACCTACACCCAAAATTACCGAATGGGTACTGGATATTTTACAGCAACACAATATAAAAGCTACCTTCTTTTGTATCGGGAATAATATAGTGCAGCATCCCGACATTTTTAAAAGAATTATAGCCGAAGGGCATGCCATAGGCAACCATACCTTTAACCACTACAACGGTTGGAGTACCAACAATAAAATCTATCTTGAAAATGTGGCTGCCGCCGAAAAAGTAATTTTAGAGCAAAACCCTAAATTTAAACAGGCAAAATTATTCCGCCCACCATATGGTAAAATGACACCATTACAGGCAAAACACGTACGTAATAAAGGATATAAAATAATTATGTGGGATGTGCTTAGTGCTGATTTTGATACAACTATAAGCCCCGAAAGATGCTTGAAAAATGTTATAGACAATACAATCGAAGGCAGTATTATTATTTTTCACGATAGTGTAAAAGCAGCTAAAAATATGCAATATGCATTACCACTGGCTATCGCCAATTTAAAAGAAAGAGGATTTACGTTTGATACGATGGCTTAAGCCTGCTCTTGCACTAAAGAGATTATAGTGTTGGCATCTAACTCGCCAGATTGTCTCCATACCATTTGCCCGTCTTTGTAAATCATAAGTGTAGGCAACCCTTTTATTCTAAGGGCATCCGCAAGCTCCTGATTTTTATCCACATCAATTTTTATCACTTTGGCCTTATCACCAAGTGCAGCAGCAACGTCACGCATAACAGGGTGCATAGCTACCGATGGTTCGTTCCATTCCGTATAAAAATCAATCAGTACTGGTACTTGGGAGTTAATAAGTTCTCCGAATTTTGACATAAATTAAAATTTAAACCGACCTAAAAGCTTTTTTATCCCGCTAAAATTTAGACAAATATAACAATTTTACTAACCTATGCTATTTTTTCGCCTCTTTTTAGTTCCAAAACCGTAATTTCTGGCCATATTCCTACCCTACCTGGGTAGGCGTGGAAACCAAAACCTCTGTTTACATAAATATAACGTCCTGCTTTTTCGTACAACCCTGCCCATTGCTTGTACACGTATTGTACGGGGCTCCACTTAATAAAACCAGGAATTTCAATACCAAACTGCAAACCATGTGTGTGCCCGCTAAGGGTAAGGTGGTAATTGTTCCTGTCGTTTTTAACCTCATATTCCCAGTGCGATGGGTCATGGCTCATTAATATTTTAAAATCTTCTGGCGTTAAGCCTTCCGATGCTTTGGGCAAGTCGCCTGCTTTTTTAAAATTGTGTCCCCAATTCTCTACCCCTACTAAAGCAATTTCTTGGTTGCCTTTTTTAATTTTCACATTCTCATTCAGCAACAGCTTAAAATCAATTTGTCGGTGTAAATCTTTTATCGCCTCAAAATTATCTTCTTTTTCTTTCTTCGTATCCCAAGCAATATATTCGCCATAATCATGATTTCCTAATACTGAATATTTACCCAACTCAGGGGTTTTAATGCGTTTAAACGTATCAATCCAAGGGTGCATTTCGGTAGCATGCGTATTTACAATATCACCTGTAAAAAGCAATATGTCCGACTCCTGCTCATTAATCAGGTCTATCGCATGGTTTATCTCATCGGCATCATCAAAACTACCGCTGTGTATATCGGATATTTGGGTAATGGTAAGTCCGTCAAAATTTTCAGGTAAGTCAGGGTAATAAATGGTTTTCTTTTTAACCCTAAAATTGTATTTCCCTTTGGTTACACCATACAATAACGATAAAAAAGGTATTGCGGCTGCACCTAATGCAATTTGGCTTACAAACTTTCGGCGCTCATTTAAAAACGATTCGTTATTGTTCCCTAAAAACTCTCTAATAATTCCTGATATTACCCTAAGTATATCTTCGCCAAACATAATAACACCCAGTACCATTTTGGGTATAAATGTAATAAGCAACAGCCCCATGGTAAATAAGGTCTGTTTGTTTTGCCCTACACTCCTATCAAACTGCGTAAACGAGTATGCAATGTAGGCTATAATTAAAAAGGAAATGGCTTGGTACGCCCACAACACCCAACGCACTTTGGTAAGTGTACGTACCGCCTGAAAAGCATAAATTTCTATTACGGCTACGAACACAAATAATAATATCCAACGAATCATCTATACAGCTAATTTAATATACAAAGTAACGAATTATGTGCGTAATTGTTACAGAATATATATGGTAGTGAATAAATTAAATTGCATACCCTGCGTAGTGCTTTATATTCTGCATCGGTTTGTTTATTTTTACAGACTAATACATTTTTCATGTCAGACCAAAAACGACTTTTCCTACTCGATGCTTACGCTTTAATATTTCGTGGTTATTATGCTTTTATAAAAAATCCCCGCATCAATTCCAAAGGGATGGATACATCCGCTATAATGGGTTTTATGAACTCGTTACTGGATGTAATAAAGCGGGAAAAGCCCGACCATCTTGCAGTAGCTTTTGATAAAGGAGGAAGCGTTATGCGCTCTGAAATGTTTGTAGAATACAAAGCCAACCGAGATGAAACACCCGAAGCAATAAAAATAGCCATACCCTACATACAGGACATTTTAAAGGCCATGCACATCCCTATTATTGAGATGGCAGGTTTTGAAGCCGATGACCTTATTGGCACTATAGCCAAACAAGCCGAAAAGGAAAACTATAAAGTATTTATGGTTACCCCCGATAAAGATTTTGCACAGCTAGTATCCGAAAATATATTTATGTACCGCCCTGCCCGTATGGGTAACGGTATAGAGATTTGGGGCGTACCCGAAGTGTTGGAACGTTTTGAAATTGAAAAACCTGAACAGGTAATTGACTATTTGGGGATGATGGGCGATGCTGTAGATAATATACCAGGCTTACCGGGTGTGGGCGATAAAACAGCCAAAAAATTCCTGAAACAATACGGCTCGTTAGAAAACCTTTTAGCCAACACGCACGAGCTAAAAGGGAAAATGAAGGAAAAGATAGAGGAGAATGCCGAGAAAGGAATTATGTCGAAAAAACTAGCTACTATTATTACCGATTGCGATGTAACTTTTGATGGTACCGATTACGAACTCTCTGAACCTGATGCAGAAAAAGTAGAAGCCCTTTTCCAAGAGTTGGAATTTAGGAGAATGACAGAGCAATTCCACAGATTATTTTTACAAAGAAATCAGGCAGATGGCGCAGCACCACAACCCATAGCGCCCTCTAAAAAAGTTACTAAACAAGATGATGATAATCAGCAATTTTCGCTATTTGGTGCACCTCAAACAACAGATGATGCCACAGCAACCGATGGTAACGATTTTTACAAAAAACTTAGCACTACCAACCACGTGTACCAAGCCATACAAGGCGATATAGGCATAAGGCTACTTCTGCGTGATTTAATGCAGCAAACTACCGTATGTTTTGATACCGAAACTACAGGCATTGATGCCCTTACGGCAGAGTTGGTAGGCATCTCATTTTCGTGGGAAGCAGGTAAAGGCTTTTACATACCGTTTCCTGAAGGTAGAACGGAAGCATTAGCGTTACTGGAAAAGTTTATACCATTTTTTGAAGATGAAACCATCGAAAAAGTAGGGCAAAACCTAAAGTACGATTTAAAAGTACTTGCTAACTATGGCATTACGGTAAAAGGTAAATTTTTTGACACCATGATTGCGCATTATCTTATTAACCCCGATATGCGGCATAATATGGACATCCTTGCCGAAACCTATTTGCAATATTCGCCCATGCCTATAGTAGAACTTATTGGTAAGAAAGGAAAAAACCAAAAAAGTATGCGCGATGTAGCCGTTGACCTTGTTACGGAATACGCTACTGAAGATGCGGATATTACACTACAGCTAAAAGCTATTTTTGAGCCACAACTAGAGGAAGCCGCTACCCGAAAACTGTTTGATGATATAGAGATACCGTTAGTACCTGTACTTGCAGCTATGGAGCGCGAAGGAATTAATTTGGATACCGATTACCTGAAAGAATTATCGGGAGTGCTGGGTAGTGACATTAAACGATTGGAGCAAGAGATATACGAAACCGCAGGCGAATCGTTTAACCTTGCCTCACCAAAACAATTGGGCGATATACTGTTTGATAAGCTAAAAATAGGCGGATCAAAGCCCAAAAAAACCAAAACGGGGCAGTATGCTACAGGCGAAGAAATACTATCGTACCTCGCAAAAGATAACCCAATAGTAGAAAATATACTCAACTGGAGGCAGTTGGTAAAACTGCAAAATACCTACGTAGATGCCTTACCCCAACAAGTTAACAAAGCCACTAAAAGAGTACATACCGATTATATGCAAACCGTTGCCGCTACAGGCAGGTTAAGCTCCAACAACCCTAACCTGCAAAACATACCCATACGTACCGAGCGCGGTAGGCAAGTGCGTGCTGCCTTTATAGCACGCGACGAAAACTACACGCTACTCTCTGCCGATTACTCGCAAATAGAACTTCGTATCATTGCAGCCCTTAGTGGCGACCCCGAAATGGTAAGTGCTTTCCAGCAAGGGCAAGATATTCATGCCGCTACAGCAGCAAAAGTATTTAATGTACCACTAAAAGATGTAACACGCGAACAACGTAGCCATGCCAAAACGGTAAACTTTGGTATTGTGTATGGTGTGTCGGCATTTGGGTTAAGCAATCAAACCTCGTTAAGTCGTTCGGAATCTAAAGAGCTTATTGATGCTTATTATAAAACCTACCCTACCTTAAAGCAATACATACAAAACCAAATAGAAATGGCGCGTGAGCAAGGGTATGTGCAAACGGTATTGGGCAGAAGGCGTTACCTAAAAGATATTGACTCGCAAAATGCCGTAGTACGTGGTGCAGCCGAGCGTAACGCCGTAAACGCCCCTATACAGGGTAGTGCTGCCGACATTATTAAAATTGCCATGATTAACATACACAACAAACTCGTAAACGAAAACTGGAAAAGTAAAATGCTGTTACAGGTGCATGATGAACTTGTTTTTGATGTACACAATAGCGAGCTGGAGCGTATTAAACCCATGATTAAACACGAAATGGAAAATGCCTTTAAGCTTGATGTACCGTTGGATGTAGATATGGGTACGGGTAACAACTGGCTAGAAGCGCATTAATTGTAACAAAAACAACCGTTAATAGTCTTAATAAGAAAACACCTTCATTATGAGAAAATATATTTTTATTCTGTTTACACTAAGTTTTACAGTAGCCACCTACGCACAAAGCGAAGCCCGATTCCAGAAAATTGACAGTTTGCTGAGCTACCTTACCGCCAACGATAAATTTATGGGATCGGTAAGTATACGTGTAAAAGATAAAGTTGTTTTTGATGGGGCTTATGGTTACGCCAATGTTGCTACAAATACAAAAGCAGATACCGAAACCAAATATAAAATAGGGTCTATTACCAAAATGTTTACCTCTGCTATTATATTTCAGTTAATTGAAGATAAAAAGCTGAAAATGGATACAAAACTTTCAGAGTTTTTTCCAGATATAAAAAATGCCGAAAACATTACTATTAAAAACCTACTCAACCACACTAGTGGTATCTTTAATTATACTAACGATGAATCGTTTTTAGCCTACATGGAGGCGGCACAAACACGTGAGGCAATGGCAAAACGTATTGCCGATTTTGGTTCGTCGTTCACTACCAACGAAAAAGCCGATTACAGTAACAGTAACTACATCCTTTTAGGCTATATTATAGAGGATGTTACTAAAAAAACATACAAAGATGTTGTGGCACAACGTATTGTTAAAAAGCTGAAACTTAAAAACACCTACTATTACGGGAAGATAAACCCAAATAAAAACGAAGCTTACTCGTATGATTTTAATGGTAATACGTGGGAGCAACGCGGCGAGTGGCACGAATCGGTTGCATTTGCGGCTGGGGCATTGCAAAGTACACCTAACGATTTAACCCAATTTATACGTGCCCTATTTGAAGGTGATATTATTAAAGAAAGTTCGCTTGAGGAGATGAAAAAAATGGATTTTGGATATGGTAAAGGTATCTTCATCTTTCCGTTTGGCGAGCGTCGTTTTTATGGGCACACGGGCGGTATAGAAGGTTTTTCGTCAACATTAGGATACTATCCAAAAGATGAGCTTAGTGTTGCCATGACTATTAATGGAGAGAATTACGACTCCAACCAAATTTTAATTGGCATTTTAAGTATTTACTACAAAATACCCTATGCTTTCCCGAATTTAAAAACAGCTACAGTTGACCCTGAAATCCTTAAAAGTTACGAGGGCACATACGCATCGCCAACCATTCCGTTAAAAATTACCATACAATACAATGGTAGCCAACTAACGGCACAGGCTACAGGGCAGGGAGCTTTTCCACTAAACCCATTAAGCAATACAGAGTTTAATTTTGACCCTGCGGGTATTGTAATTACATTTAGAGAAAATGGTTTTGTTATAAAACAAGGCGGTACCACTAACAATTTTACTAAAGAGTAACGCTACAATTTACGCGTAGATTCGCGCTGGCGTAACTCGGTTTTAATAACCTTAGTAGTATACGTTGGTGCTTCTTCCCCTTTAGCTTCAAGCCTATCAATAAGCATTTCGGCAGCAGATGCTCCAATTTCAGGACCATGCTGACTTATGGTTGATAGGCTTGGCGTTAATCGCCTGGACCATACGCCGTCGGCAAAGCCAATAATGTTAAGTTCGTCAGGTATTTTTATGCCGTGTTTAATAGCATGCTTCATTGCCATTACCGATGCGTGTTCATCGAGCGCAAAAATAGCATCTACGTTGTTGGCAAAAATTGAAGGCAATGTAGCGTCAAATGTTTCAATACTATCGGTACATAAAATTAAATCTTCGTTTATTGCTATACTATTATCGCTAAGTGCTTTTTTATACCCATCGGCACGTAGTTCTCCTACACTTAAGTTATCTATTGTAGAGAGCAACGCTATATTTTTACAATTTAGTTTTATAAGGTGATTAACAGCGTGTACTGCCGAGTCGAAATCGTCTACAATTACCTTATCGCAATTTACATCATCCGATATTCTATCGAACATTACTATGGGCAAATCGTCCGATATGGCTTCTTTAAAATGCTTAAATTCTTGCTGTATCTGCGTTTCTTCGGATACCGATAGTATAAACCCATCTATGGTACCATTACTTAACATATCCATAGCATGCATTTCTTTTTCTAACGACTCGTTAGAGATACAGGTAATAACATTATAGCCTCTGGCATTAGCCGTCATCTCTATACCGCTAAATACCTTAGCAAAAAATGGGTTTAAAATATTGGGTATAATAACCCCTATGGTTTTAGAGCGCTGGCTTTTTAAGTTTACCGCTACATTATTGGGTTTATAGTTTTTGAGTTTGGCAAATTCCTGCACTCTAATTTTGGTAGGTTCGCTAATTTCGGGGCTATTACTCAGTGCTTTTGATACCGTAGAAACTGATACATTCAATTCTTTTGCAATTTGCTTTAATGTAGCCTTTTGTTTCATGTAGTTGGGGATTTAATTAAATGTAAAAAAACAAAAAAAATATGAGACCTAGAAATGTTATATTTACTTAAAAAGCAGAAATCAACTCATCAATCAGCTTATATTAAAACATTGTAAATTAACACAACACATACCTAAAGTAACGTTAAATTTAACTAATGTAAATCTTGATTCCCCTACATTCGTTACCGTAACAATCAAGCTATTATGACTATACAAGATAAACTAAAAGAGTTAGACCTTACATTACCTGAAGTTTCTACTCCAGGCGGGAGCTACACCTCGGTAAACATTCGTGATAAAATCGTTTATGTAGCTATTCAGTTCCCTATAGATAGTGGTACTTATTTATATCAAGGTCGACTAGGTGGCACTCTAAATACTGAAAATGGTTATAAAGCCATGCAACTTTGCGCACTAAATGTTTTAGCACAAATAGAAAATAAAGTAGGATTTGACAATATCCTTGGGTTAAATCATTTTGATGCATACTACCAAGCCGCTAATGGTTGGGATGATGCACCAACATCAGTAAATGGTGCTTCTGATTTATTTGTGAAAGTATTAGGTAATAAAGGCACACATTCTAGAGCAATTTTTGGAGTAGATACATTACCTCGTGATTTTTCTGTAGGAATTACTTGTACATTTACTCTGGTATAATAAAAAAAACCTCTGATTTATCAGAGGCTTCTAATTATTACGTCTTCTTTTTTTCTTCCAAGGTGCATTTTTTTGTACATCTCCTGCCATAATGCAACCATACGGTATTACCTCATCAATTACTTCACCCAATCCAAACTCTTCCATTTGACTCCTAACAGTAGCTGCATTTTTATAAGCACTTGGCAATTCTGTAATATCTATTTCATTAGAAAAAAATCGAACATCTAACCCTTGTGTTTCTTCTTCAAAAATTTCTTGAAATGTTCCTATTTTATTTTTTCTGTGTTGTGTTCTGCTAATATTCCTTCCTGCTCCGTGTGGCGCAAAACCAAGATTACTGTCGGTAGTTTCTCCTTCAACAATTAATACCGGTTCAGACATGTTTAAAGGAATTAATCGTGGCCCTGTAATATCTGGCATAAACTTTTTATCAAGTGGTGTTGCTCCTTTAGCATGATAAAACAAATCACCATCTTTAAACACAAAATTATGTTCGTTCCAGAATCTATTTTCTTTAACTACACCCAATTTCTCTAATGTCGCATCGTGAATACATTCATGATTCTTTTTTGTCCACTTACGTACAATCTGTAACGCTTCCCAATACTGTTGTCCTTCTTCAGTATCAAAAGGTATCCAAGCATTTTGCTTTAATGTTTCTGGTGATAATTGTTTTCTAAATCGTTCAGCTACTCTCATCCCTTTGGTATATAAGTTTGCACCAAAACCTCTGCTACCATGGTGTGTAACCATCATAGTGTTTCCTGTATTTTTAGAAGTACCTATAAATAAAAAGTGATTTCCATCGCCCTGAGTTCCTAAATGAGACCTCGCTGCTGAAATACATTTCTGGTCGTTTAAAAAATAGTTACTTTCAATCTCAGCAAGTAAATCCATCGGAAACTTAAATTGATTTTCTCTGGATCGCCCTCCAGGTCCAAAATGAGTTATACCATACGCCGCTTCCAAAACATCTTTCGGGTTAGTGTTTCCAAAATCAGTTAACATTACTGAACAACAAATATCTGCGCTATGCATCCCTGGATGAATTGCATTTTTTGCTACAGCTACCCCACCAACGGGTATTGTTCCTTCGGATCCTGTAGGGCAAGCATCTGGCATAATAGCTCCTTTTACCAATGTTGGAGTTTTCATCAATACCTCCATGGTTCCAACTACTTTCGCTACATTTTCGGTTTCTAACTCATTTTCAGCCTTAATATTAACTGAAAAAGGAATTGCTTGCTCATGCAAATTCATTGTAGGGGGTAACTTAAATTGCTCCAAATAGTTTTGTAAAGCAACTCCCTCTAATTGATTATCATTAATATAAACTAAGGCTTCTTGCATCCATTTGCCTGATGTAAAACCCATATCAATAATTTCGTTTCCTGTTATTTTCATTTCATTTTTCATATTTTTCCTTTTAGGGGAGCTCCGCCAACTCCTCGTTTGGCAGAGCACTACTGTTTAATCTAATAATAGATTGTTTTGATTCCGATACAAATATTTCAACATAACTACGCAATAGTTTTGCGTAGATTGAAAAATTAATTATTTTGGTAAAAATAATATGTATGGCTCTTAACAAAAACGCACTAATCCGCTATAAAACTATAGATAAGTGTTTGCAAAATATTTACCGTGAATGGACATTGGATGATTTAATTGAAGCCTGCTCGGATGCGTTATATGAATACGAAGGGAGAGAAATTAATGTTAGTAAACGTACCATACAGCTCGATATACAAATGATGCGGAGCAACAAACTAGGCTATAATGCACCTATTGTTGTTTACGATAAAAAGTTTTACAGGTACGAAAACCCCGATTATTCCATAACAAATATTCCGTTGAATGAAAATGACATGAACGTACTCTCTGAAACTGTAGAGATGCTAAAGCAGTTTAAAGATTTCTCGCTTTTTTCAGAATTAGGCGGAATTATCCAACGGCTAGAGGATAAAGTATATACTGAAAAGACAAAGCAAGCCCCTATAATACATCTTGATAAAAATGAAAATTTAAAAGGACTAGAACATCTTGATACGCTTTACCAAGCAATACTCAAAAAAATAGTATTACGAATTACTTATAAATCCTTTAAAGCACGAGCTGCTTCAAAAGTGGTTTTTCATCCCCTTATATTAAAAGAATATAACAACAGGTGGTTTTTAGTTGGTAAAGTTTCTGAAAAAAAACCTATCGCTACCTTTGCTTTAGATAGAATAATAGCTGTTGATTACGACACAGCTATACCCTATTTAGATATCGATTTTAATGGTGAGCAATATTATAAAAACACAATTGGGGTTACTGTATTAAGAGAAGAGGACGTACAAGAAATTCATTTAAAAATAGATAAGAGCAACGCTCCGTATGTAATTACGAAGCCTATACACCACACACAAGAAATTATAGAGAAATTAAATGATGGAGGGGTTACTATAAAAATCAATGTACACCTAAATTACGAACTAGAAAGGATAATTTTAGGTTTTGGTGAAAGTATGGAGGTTATTAAACCTAGATTACTTAGACGAAATATTAGAAGAAAGCTAGAGAATGCAGTAACCCTATACAAATAAAAAAGCCTCTGATTTTGCTGATGAGTATTAGAGGCTGAAGAAAATTAACCGTTATTGTACAGATTCAGCTTAGATAAGCTATATTAAAAATATTACTCAGGTTGGCATCCTTTCCAAGAAATAGACGAGCGTTTTATAAAAAAATTCAAAGTTATTATCTTTAAAATCTCTGAAAAAGTGGAAAAATCCTTTTGCAATATCTTAATGACAAATTGAATGTAAATGATTTCGTTTTTCCCGAAATGAAAAAAACAAATTTATCCGATACAAAGGATATTTATGGTAAAAAGAAGGTGGCGAACAGTAAGTTTAACGACCATCTGAAAAAGATTGCTAAAAGAGTAAGGATTAAGAAAATTCACGATGTACATTACCCGTCATCTCAGTAATATTACCGCAGATAATATTCAACTTTTAATACCTCAAAAGTATATTACTATACGGATTTTAAAATAACTATTAATTACCAAATTAATTTTATTCATAAATATTTTGGATAGCGTGGTTAATTTTTTAATACACTCCTACTTTGCACAATCTATGCATTATAAATTTTATTATCTTTGTATTCCAAATGAAGCATCATTTTCACAAAATAGCAGCCTTTTTAATGGTATTTGTAGTATTATTTTCTACAATGTCATTCACTATTGATATGCATTATTGTGGAAATTCTTTGGTAGAAACTGCTATTTTCCAAAAAGCAAAGGGTTGTGGTATGGAAATGGAAAAACCTTTTACTAACAGTTGTTCAATTATCAAGAAAAATTGCTGTTCTGATGAACAGTTGATAGTTGACGGTCAAGATGAATTAAACATATCTTTTTACAAGCTGTCTTTTGACCAACAATTATTTGTTGCTTCATTTGTTTACAGTTATACCAACCTTTTTGAGAGTTTAGATAAAAAGGTTATTTCGCACAAAAAATATAGCCCCCCTCTCTTTGTCAGGCAAATCTACAAGCTTGATGAAACATATTTAATTTGATTTTTAAATAATAGACTTTTTTATCCAGTGGATACTTTCCATTAGGATAATTTCTTGTGCCTAGTGTTTTTTTAACACTATTGTCTAACTGTTTAATTATCAAAACCATGCTAAATAAAAGCATTAAATTTTTAATAGAAAATAAACTCGTAGCAGTTCTGTTACTTGCTCTTTTCGTAGGATGGGGAACAGTAAATGCACCTTTTAATTGGGATACGGGATTTTTACCAGCCAATCCTGTAGCTGTAGATGCCATTCCAGATATAGGTGAAAACCAACAAATTGTATTTACTAAATGGGATGGTCGTTCGCCACAAGATATAGAGGATCAAATTACCTATCCATTAACCACATCCTTGTTAGGCATTCCTGGAGTAAAAACCATTCGTAGTTCCTCTATGTTTGGCTTTTCAAGTATCTATATCATTTTTGAAGAGGATGTAGAGTTTTACTGGAGTAGAAGTCGTATTCTTGAGAAACTAAACTCATTACCAAGTGGTTTATTACCAGAGGGTGTTAATCCTGCTTTAGGACCAGATGCAACAGGATTAGGACAAATATTTTGGTACACTCTTGAAGGTCGTGATGAAAACGGAAATGTTACTGGTGGTTGGGATTTACAAGAATTACGCAGTATTCAGGATTATTATGTTAAGTATGCGCTATCCTCTGCAAATGGAGTTTCTGAAGTAGCATCTATTGGTGGTTATGTTCAAGAGTACCAAGTGGATGTTAATCCTGAATTGATGCGTCAATATAATATCGGATTGCATCACGTTGTAAAAGCGGTTAAGGAAAGTAATAAGGACATTGGAGCACAAACTATTGAAATTAACAATGCAGAATATTTAGTGCGTGGTTTGGGTTATGTAAAATCCATTGGAGATATAGAAAATGCAGTAGTTACTTCTGAAGATTATACAGCAATACGAATTAAAGATATTGGAAAAGTTTCTTTAGGTCCTGCAACAAGGCGTGGCTTATTAGATAAAGAAGGGGCAGAAGTTGTAGGTGCTGTTGTTGTGGCACGTTATGGTGCCAACCCAATGGAAGTTATTAATAACGTAAAAGATAAAATTAACGAATTAAGTGCAGGCTTACCTTCAAAAGTGCTGTCAGACGGCAGAACATCACAAGTAACTATTGTGCCATTTTATGATAGAACAGTATTAATTCAGGAAACATTAGGAACACTTAACGAAGCGTTGACTTTAGAGATTCTGATTACCATTTTGGTTATTATCGTTATGGTGTTTAATCTCCGAGCTTCCATATTAATTTCCGGATTATTACCTGTTGCCGTATTAATGGTTTTTATAGCCATGAAGTTTTTTGGTGTAGATGCAAACATTGTAGCTTTATCTGGTATTGCCATTGCTATAGGTACAATGGTCGATGTAGGTGTCATACTTTCAGAAAACATTATAAGGCACTTGGATGAAGATGATGGAACACAATCCATTAACACAATAGTTTATAACGCCACAGCAGAAGTTTCTGGGGCAATTGTAACCGCAGTAATGACAACAATAATTAGTTTTATTCCTGTATTTACTATGATCGGTGCAGAAGGAAAATTATTTAGACCGTTAGCCTTTACAAAAACCTTTGCTTTAACAGCCTCTATTATTGTTGCCTTATTCTTAATACCCCCTTTTGCAGCATTTTTATTTAGAAATAAAAGTATTAAAACCAGTTTTAAATATGTTTTAAATGGTGTTTTGATAGCATTAGGTATTGCAGCAATAATTTACGGATACTGGTTAGGGTTAATACTAATTGGTTTTGGAATAGTTGCACTTATAAAACAAAAAGAAATACTATCAGAGAAACAAGCCAACCTTATCAATGTAATTATTTCTGTATTAGCTATCATATTCTTGTTAGCCGAATATTGGAGACCATTGGGTGTTGGTAAAAGTATCTTCTGGAATCTTATTTTTGTAAGTGTTATATGCTTTGGCTTATTAGGTATTTTTTCATTGTTTATAAAATACTATACACGTATTTTAAGATGGTGTTTGGATAATAAGTTATTGTTTTTATCTGTACCAACAGCTATTGTAGTAGCAGGTTTTTTTATTATGAAAAACACAGATAAAGAGTTTATGCCATCTTTAAATGAAGGCTCATTTTTACTAATGCCAACCTCAATGCCCCATTCTGGTGTAGAAGAAAATAAAAGGGTTTTACAGCAATTGGATATGGCGGTAGCCAGTATTCCAGAGATTGAAACGATAGTTGGCAAAGCAGGTAGAACAGAATCTGCTTTAGACCCTGCACCACTATCAATGTACGAGAATATAATTCAGTATAAACCAGAATATATGCTGAACGATAACGGAGAACGCCAACGTTATAAAGTAAATGAGGATGGTTTATTTGAATTAAAAAACGGTCTTTTCATTTCTAACCCTAATAATTCCGAAAATGTTACCTACAGTGCAGTCAACAGATCCCAACTAATCAAAGATGAGGATGGTGAATACTATCGTAATTGGAGACCAAAAATTGAATCGCCAGACGATATTTGGAATGAAATTGTAAGAGTAACCAAATTACCAGGCGTAACCTCAGCACCAAAACTACAACCCATTGAAACAAGGTTGGTAATGCTTCAGACAGGAATGCGGGCACCTATGGGAATTAAAGTAAAAGGTCAGGACTTAAAACAAATTGAAGCGTTTGGGGTGCAACTGGAAAATATCATAAAAGAAGCCGAAGGTGTAAAGAAAGAAGCTGTTTTTGCAGACCGTATTGTTGGTAAACCCTATTTGTTAATTGACATTGATAGAGAGGAAATAGCACGTTATGGTATTTCTATACAAGATGTTCAGGATGTATTAAAAGTTGCAGTTGGTGGTATGGTATTAACACAAACAGTTGAAGGTCGTGAACGATATGGTGTTCGTGTCCGATACCCAAGAGAACTAAGGGCAAACCCAACCGACTTACAGCAGATTTATGTACCAGTTGAAAATGGAAGCCCTGTTCCATTAAGCGAATTAGCAACCATTCGTTACGAACAAGGACCACAGGTTATTAAAAGTGAAGACACCTTTTTAGTAGGGTATGTGCTGTTTGATAAATTAGATGGTTTTGCAGAAGTAAGCGTTGTTGAAAATGCACAAGCTCTCATTCAGGAAAAGATAGATTCTGGGGAGCTAATTGTACCAAAAGGTATCAACTATGCATTTACAGGAACGTATGAAAACCAGTTACGAGCAGAAAAAACGCTATCTGTTGTTGTGCCATTAGCATTGGCAATAATCTTTTTAATACTGTATTTCCAATTCCGTTCTGTGGCTACCTCATTAATGGTGTTTACAGGTATTGCAGTAGCCTTTGCAGGCGGATTTATAATGATATGGCTCTATGGTCAGGATTGGTTTTTAAACTTCAACCTTTTTGGAGAAAATGTACGGGACTTATTCCAGATACATACAATTAATTTAAGCGTAGCGGTTTGGGTTGGGTTTATTGCACTCTTTGGTATTGCAACTGATGATGGTGTAGTAATGGCAACTTATTTAACGCAAACTTTTAATAGAAACACACCAGAGAATAAAAAGGAAATTAGAGCATCCATAGTAGAAGCAGGCGAAAAGCGTATTCGTCCTTGCCTGATGACTACTGCAACTACAATTTTAGCATTGTTACCAGTATTGACATCTACAGGGCGTGGGAGTGATATTATGATACCAATGGCAATACCCAGTTTTGGCGGAATGCTTATAGCCTTAATAACCCTATTTGTGGTTCCAGTACTATACAGCTGGAAATCTGAACTTCAACTTAAAAGAGCAACAAAATGAACTACATAAAAATCAATAAAAAAACGGTCTTTATTCTTTTTGCTTCATTCTTTATGCTTTCAGCACACAGTCAAGAGTTACAAACGCTTATTGATGTAGCACTAAATAACAATCCAGAAATTCAAAAATTTGAGTTGCAATATAAAAGAGCTTCCGAAAAAGTAAACGAGGTTAATACCTTTCCCAATACGGAGTTTGGTATAGGCTACTTTGTAAGCGAACCAGAAACACGAACAGGAGCGCAACGCTTTAAAGTATCGGCTAAACAAATGTTACCATGGTTCGGAACCATTACAACGAGAGAAAATTATGTGAGTTTGTTAGCTGATGCAAAATATGAAGATATTGTTATTGCAAAGCGAAAACTGATGGCTTCTGTATCACAATCCTATTATAATTTGTACGCCAATAAAGCAAAACAAAAGGTGTTAACCAAAAACATTAAATTATTAGAAACTTATGAAACATTAGCCCTAACATCAGTAGAAGTTGGTAAAGCTTCGGCAGTAGATGTGTTACGATTACAAATGCGTCAAAATGAAATGCAACAACTAAAAGAGGTGTTGCAGCAACAATTTTTGGCAGAACAGGCCAATTTAAATAATCTTTTAAATAAGGAAAATGATGCTGCCGTTACTGTGGTAGATAGCTTAATAATACCTTCAGAAGATTTTGAAATGACGACTGGAAATTTAACATTACACCCCGAATTGTTGAAGTATGATAAACTATATCAATCCATAAAACAATCCGAATTACTAAATCAAAAAGAAAACAGTCCGATGATTGGTTTTGGATTAGACTATGTCAATGTTTCCGAAAGACCAAATATGGATTTTGGCGATAACGGAAAAGATATTATAATGCCTATGGTTTCGGTATCCATACCCATTTTTAATAAAAAATACAAATCGCAAACCAAGCAAAATGAGTTGGAACAGCAAGAAATTACCGCTTTAAAACAGGAACGGTTAAACGCTTTGGAAACGCTTTTAAGTAAAGCGATTAACGAACGCATTTCTGCAAGAATAAGTTATGCAACCCAAGCTAAAAATTTGAAACAAGCCAAAGATGCAGAAAACATTTTAATAAAAAACTACGAAACGGGCACGATAGATTTTAATGATGTTTTAGACATTCAGGAACTACAACTAAAATTTGAAATGAACCAAATAGAATCTATAAAGACCTACTATGTACAAAGCACCATAATTAATTATTTAATTCAGTAAACAATGAAACACACATATCACATGCACGGAATGACCTGCAACGGTTGTCGCAATCACGTAGAAGAAACACTTTCTAAAGTAGAAGGTGTTTCAAAAGCAATAGTCAATTTAGAAAAGGCAGAAGCCACAATCGAAATGGCATCGCATATTCCTATAGAAACCTTTCAAGAAGCCTTAAAAAATGATGGTGGAAGATACAGTATTCATAAACAAGGTGAACACCATCAATATATAGAAGATAAAAAGGAAAACCAACCAAAAACAAAAGGTACAGGTACATTTTATTGTCCTATGCATTGCGAAGGCGATAAAACCTACGATAAAGCAGGAGATTGTCCTGTTTGCGGAATGGATTTGGTTGAAGAGCAAAATCTATCATCAGCTACAACAGAACAGTGGACGTGTCCAATGCACCCAGAAGTTATAAAAGAAGAAGCAGGTTCATGTCCCATTTGCGGTATGGATTTAGTACCAATGCAAGCAGATGTTTCAGCAGAAGAAAAAACCTACAAAAAGCTATTGAAGAAGTTTTGGATAGCAACTGCATTTACATTGCCCATATTTTTAATTGCTATGAGCGAAATGCTCGATAATAATTCATTATACAATATAATGGAACAAAAATACTGGAATTGGATTCAGTTGGCATTGTCCATTCCCGTAGTATTTTATGCCACATGGATGTTCTTTGAACGTGCTTACAGAAGTATAAAAACATGGAATCTTAATATGTTTACACTTATTGGGATTGGTGCAGGTGTGGCGTGGTTATTTAGCGTTTTTGGTATGTTATTTCCAGATGTTTTTCCTGTACAGTTTAAAACAGAATCAGGCGCAGTACACGTGTATTTTGAAGCAGCAACGGTTATTTTAACCTTAGTACTTTTAGGACAGTTGTTAGAAGCGCGTGCACACAGTAAAACCAATTCGGCAGTAAAAGAATTATTAAAATTAGCACCTAACAAAGCCATAAAAATAGTAAATGGCGAAGAACTTGAAGTTAGTATAGATAAGATAGAATTAAATGATATTCTGAAAGTAAAACCAGGCGATAAAATTCCTGTAGATGGTGTTATCACTGAAGGCGAAACTACTATTGATGAATCGATGATTACAGGAGAACCCATTCCTGTAAACAAATCTCAAGATGATAAAATAAGTAGCGGAACTATTAATGGAAATCAATCTTTTTTGATGAAAGCAGAAAAGGTAGGAAGTGATACGCTCTTATCTCAAATCATTCATATGGTAAATGATGCGAGTAGAAGCCGCGCACCCATTCAAAATTTAGCCGATAAAGTTTCAGGCTATTTTGTACCAGTTGTAGTTCTCATTTCCATCATCACATTTATTGCATGGTCCATTTGGGGACCAGAACCCGTTTACGTGTATGCGTTTGTTAATGCAATTGCAGTTCTAATCATAGCATGCCCTTGTGCATTAGGTTTAGCAACACCAATGTCTGTAATGGTTGGTGTGGGCAAAGGTGCCCAAAACGGTGTGCTGATTAAAAATGCCGAAGCTCTGGAAAAAATGAATAAGGTAAATACACTTATTGTTGATAAAACAGGAACAATTACAGAAGGGAAACCAACAGTAGAAACAGTAGGTACTTTTAGCGATACTTTAACCAAAAAAGAGCTACTGGAATACATTGTATCACTAAACACCAATAGTGAACACCCATTAGCCGAAGCAACTGTTAAATACGGAAAAGAACACAACACCCAACTATTAAAGTCCGAAAATTTTAGTGCAGTAACAGGAAAAGGAGTTGAAGCTATAATAGGAGATAAAAAAGTAGCATTGGGAAATCCTAAAATGATGGAATATGCCAAAGCAGACATTACAGCTAAAATGAAAGACGAAGCTAAAACGTACCAAAAACAAGGTAAAACAGTTTCTTACTTATCCATAAACAAAAACGTTGTTGGGTACATAGTTATAGGCGATAAAATAAAAACAACAAGTGCCAAGGCAATTAAAGCACTTCAGGATAAAGGTATTGATGTTATAATGCTTACAGGAGATAATTATGATACGGCACAAGCAGTAGCATCAGAGCTTAATCTGGCAGATTTTAAAGCCAGTATGCTGCCCGAAGACAAGCTTAAAGAAGTAGAGAAACTGCAAGAAAAAGGCAAAGTGGTTGCTATGGCAGGTGATGGTATTAATGATGCACCAGCACTGGCAAAAAGTGATGTAGGTATTGCAATGGGTACAGGAACAGATGTAGCCATAGAGAGTGCAATGATTACATTAGTAAAAGGCGATTTACACGGAATTGTAAAAGCCAGCAATTTAAGCAATTCCGTAATGAAGAATATTAAGCAGAATTTATTTTTTGCATTGATTTATAACACATCAGGAGTGCCTATTGCAGCAGGTGTATTATTTCCATTCTTTGGTATTTTACTATCGCCAATGATAGCAGCATTAGCAATGAGTTTTAGCTCTGTTTCGGTAATTGCAAATGCTTTAAGGTTAAGAACAACTAAAATTTAACTATAAAATTAAAATAGTATGAAAAATTCACAAGAACACTCAAGCAAAGGAAATTATAAGACTTTCTTTACAATGTTAGCTTGCTCATTTGCAGCAATGTACATTACAATGTATTTAAACACTTATTCAATAAACCACGTTTGGTTTAGCCTAACACGATTTTATATGACGTGTTTAGGAATTTCAACAATGGCAGTTATAATGTGGTTTTTTATGCGAAAAATGTATAATAACAAAAAAAAGAATATTGCCATACTTGCAGGTAGCTTTATCCTGTTTGTAGGTGCATTAGGGTTGGTAAGAACACAAGCACCAATTATTGGTGATGTGCTTTGGATGAAAGCAATGATACCACACCATTCCATAGCAATTTTAACAAGTGAAAGGGCAGATATTCAAGACCCAGAAGTTAAAAAATTAGCCGAAGACATTATTAAAGCACAACGTAAAGAAATTGAAGAAATGAAAGCAATGATAAAACGATTAGAAAATGAAAAACAATAAAATAGTTATATACATAGGCTTACTCATAGTAGGTGTATTGTTAGGATGGTTGCTTTTTGGTGGTTCATTAAAAAAAGAAACAAAGCATAATCAAGATGAGGTTTCAGAAACCAATCAACTCTGGACGTGTTCCATGCATCCACAAATTATGCAACCAGAGTCAGGCGATTGCCCCATTTGCGGTATGGATTTAATTCCTGCCGAAAGTGGTGCAGATGGATTATTGGTACACCAATTCAAACTCACAGAAAATGCAATGGCATTGGCTAATATTCAAACCACCGTTATTGGCAAAGGAAATGTTGATGGAAACGCTATTAAATTATCTGGTAAAATTGCTGCAAATGAAGAGGCTAATGCAGTACAGGTAAGTTACTTTTCAGGAAGAATAGAACGCCTAAATGTTAGTTTTACAGGCGAAGAAGTTAGTAAAGGGCAATTATTGGCAACTATTTATTCGCCAGAATTGTATGCCGCACAACAAGAATTAATTACAGCTTCGTCACTAAAAGAATCGCAACCTGAATTGTACAAAGCCGTTCGTAATAAATTAAAATTGTGGAAGCTCTCTGACAATCAAATTAATCAGATTGAAAAAACAGGGAAAGTAAAAGAAAACTTTCCAGTATATGCTACCGTTTCAGGCACAGTTACCGAAAAACTTGTAGAACAGGGCGATTACATCAAACAAGGTCAACCATTATTAAAAATTGCAAACCTAAACACCGTTTGGGGAAACTTTGATGTGTATGAAAGCCAGATTGACCGTTTTAAAAAAGGACAAGAGGTTATAATAACAACCACTGCCTATGCTAATAGAGAGTTTAAAGGTAAAGTAGATTTTATTGACCCAGTTTTAAATACCAAAACAAGAACAGTAACCTTGCGTGTGGTTTTAAATAACAAGGATGATGTATTTAAGCCCGGAATGTTTGTTACAGCAACTATTGAGGGTATGAAAAATGAAAATAAAGAAGTATTAACCATACCAGCTTCTGCGGTGCTTTGGACAGGTGAACGTTCTGTTGTTTATTTAAAAACCAATCCCAATCAAACCGTTTTTGAAATGCAAGAAGTTGTTTTGGGTAACCAAGCAGGTAATGAATATGAAGTTTTAGAAGGATTGGCTGTTGGAGATGAAATAGTAACCAACGGAACATTTACAGTAGATGCAGCAGCACAATTACAGGGTAAAAAATCTATGATGAATAAAGATGGCGGTAAAACAATGACGGGTCACGAAGGACATTTGGGAATGGATGGTAATGCATTAAAAAAAGAAAATGACCATAGTACTATGAACGAACGACTGGCAGTATCAGAAAAATTTCAGGAACAATTAAAAGATGTTTTCCATGATTATATCAGTTTAAAAGATGCTTTAGTTAAAGAAGACTCAAAAAGCACTTTAGTTAATGCATCGGGTTTATTAAACAATTTAAATAAAGTAGATATGAAATTATTATCAAACAATAACGCCCACACACATTGGATGTCGTTAGTAAAAGAGATAAAATCTTCTGCAACATCTATTTCTAAAACCTCTGATATAAAAGTGCAAAGAAATCATTTCAAACATTTATCATCACACCTAATCAATGCGGTTCAATTATTTGGTGTTAATGAAAAAGTATATGTAGAATTTTGTCCAATGGCAAATAATAATAAAGGCGCATATTGGTTGAGCAAAGAAGAAAAAGTAATCAATCCGTATTTTGGTGAAGCAATGCTAACCTGTGGAGAAGTAAAACAAGTAATAGAATAATAAATAAAAACAATTAAATTTAAAAACAATGAAAAAAGTAATTTTAAGTATCGCTGTAATAACAGCGTTTGGTTTTACAAGCTGTAAAAACGAAACCAAAACGGAAACAGAAACAACAACAACTGAAGTGGCTAAGGAAATGGCCATAACAGAGCTATCATTTGGAGTAAGAGGCAATTGTGGAATGTGTAAAAATACCATTGAGAAATCAGTAAATAGTGTAAAAGGTGTAACAAAAGCCAACTGGGATGTCGAAAAAAAGAAAATTGATGTTGCTTTTGATGAAACTAAAACAAACGCAATGGCAATTCATAAGGCAATAGCGGCATCAGGTTATGATACCGAAAAGGTAGCGGGTAATGAAGAAGCCTATAAAGATTTACCTGGTTGTTGTCAATACGACCATGATATGGAAATGAATCAGTAGATTATTTATTTTCAGCCTAGTGTTTTATAAACTTGAGAGCTTTTTAATAAGTTTCAGGTAGAATAAAAGGTTTTAAGTAGTATAATTCCAGTTTCTTTCGTTTGGAAACTGGAAATCCTACTACTTAAAAACCAAAAAACCACTATCTGAACAGTATAATTTTTCATCTTTACCAAGAATTTCTTTCTTCCCTAATACTGTTAAACCATTAGTATTTTAAAGAAAATTAACCCATGCCTTTGTAAGTTAAATGATAAAGAATTGCGAATAATTACCAACAATATCCGTACTTATAAATTTTATAATCGTTAAAAACTTTCTCTCTTGCCTAATTAAAATATTTGCACAAGCTGTGCATTGTTAATTTCGTATTTTTGTATCGTGAAAATAGTAACACTCATATTATCATTTTATATTTTAGCACTTAATGCCTTGCCATGTAGTGATACTGAAGTATCCGTAAATAATTCTCAAATAGAATTTGTTATGGATGTAGATATGGATGATTCGCATAATGATGTTACAGATTTTTGCTCGCCGTTTTGCACCTGTCACTGCTGCCACGTGCATACTGTACATTTTGAGATTCCAGATTTTGAGCCATTAATAACTGAGGTTTCTTTGGAATCCTGTATCCATTTTGATAACGTAAGTAAAGAGTTCATCCACTCTTTATTACAACCACCGCAAGTTTAATTCAGTTTTTAGGATAGTTATATCCTTTTTAGACCTATCCCGATAGGTCAACATTTTCATTTCGTTGATTTTGCTATATGCAGTTTCCATCGAAAAGTTTAACTGAATTAAATTTTTTCATAATGATCAATAAAATCATTGCATTCTCCATTAATAATAAATTTATTATCGGACTCCTTACATTGGCTCTTATCATAACTGGTATTTGGTCCATGTACACCGTAAATCTGGGGTCGGTGCCAGATATCACCAACAATCAGGTACAAGTAATTACAGTATCTGAAAACCTAGCTACCGAAGATATTGAACAATTCGTTACCTATCCTGTAGAATTGGCAATGGGCAACTTACCAAATGTAACCGAAATCCGTTCCGTTTCCCGTTTTGGACTCTCTGTAGTAACCATTGTTTTTGATGATGATATGGGGATTTACAAACCCCGACAATTGGTACAGGAGAAACTGAACGAGGTTAGGGAAAGCATCCCAGAAAAATTCGGGAGCCCTTCTATGGGGCCCATTACCACTGGATTAGGGGAAATATACCAATATACCATAAACCCAAAAGAGGGCTTTGAAAATAAATACTCCCCTACCGACCTACGCACCATACAGGATTGGATTGTAAAACGCCAAATGACTCTGTTGGATGGCGTTGTGGAAGTCAACTCTTTTGGAGGCAACATAAAACAATACGAAATAGCCATAAACCCAGAAAAGCTTAATGCCATAGGCGTTTCCATATCCGAGGTATTTGATGCTTTAGAAAGGAACAATGTTAATACAGGAGGTGCTTATATCGAAAAAAACAAAATGGCAAACTTCATTAGAGGCGAAGGACTAATACGGTCTTTGGAAGATATTAAAGCCATCTCTATCAAGAATGAAAATGGACTACCAATTACCATTGCCGATGTAACTGAAAAAGTCCAATTCGGGAGCCAAGTCCGTTACGGAGCTTTTACACAAGATGGTCGTGAGGCCGTTGGCGGCATGGTGTTGATGATGAAAGGAGCAAATCCTAACAAAGTCATTACCAATGTTCAAGAAAGAATGCAAAACGTTGAAAAATCTTTGCCTGAAGGATTAGAAATTAAGCCATTTTTAGATAGAAGTAATCTAATAGAAAGAACCACCAGCACTGTAACCCAAAACCTTTTAGAAGGTGCCCTTATCGTCATTTTTGCATTAGTCTTTTTATTAGGAAGTTTAAGAGGAGGATTAATAACCGCTACAACCATACCCCTATCGTTGCTATTTGCCTTTATCCTGATGAAACAATTTGGTGTGTGGGCCAACCTAATGAGCTTAGGAGCCATTGATTTTGGAATTATTATAGATGGTGCAGTAATTATTATTGAAGGTATAGTTTATGAAATTCAAAAACGGATACGTTCTGGCAAGCTCAAATTCAATCAGGATGTTATGGATAAAGTGGCTTACGATGCAGGAAGTACAATGATGAGCTCTGCCTTTTTCGGGCAAATCATTATTCTTATTGTTTTTGCTCCTATCCTTTTTTTAACAGGAGTTGAAGGAAAGATGTTCCGCCCAATGGCATTTACATTCGGGTTTGCAATGATTGGAGCTATTTTCCTGTGCCTAACCTATGTTCCTATGATGTCCGCTTTATTTATGAAACCCGTTAAGAACAAAAATAATTGGTTCGGAAAATTTGAAAGATGGCTGGAAAACATCAGCGATAAAATTATAGGAAGCATTCAAAAAGTCTATTTACCCCTTTTAAAAGGTGCGTTAAAAGCAAAAACTTTAGTTGTTGGGGCTGCGGTGGCTTTATTACTGGTTTCAGGGTTTATATTCTCAAGAATGGGAGCCGAATTTGTTCCTCAGTTGGATGAAGGCGACCTTGCCATGCAAGCCTTGGTACGACCAGGAACAGGATTAACGGAGGCGATAAACGTATCAAACAAAATAGAAAGTATCCTTATCAATAATTTCCCAGAAGTTAAAACAGCCGTAGCGAGAATAGGTGTTGCCGATATTCCTACAGACCCTATGCCAATGGATATTGCCGATATGTTTATCATCTTGGAAAAAGATATGGGCAAATGGACGTCTGCAAGTTCAAAAGAAGAACTAATCGATAAAATCAAGGATAAACTGGACAGTGAACTTACAGGCGTAAACCTTGTGTTTAGCCAACCTGTAGAATTGCGTTTCAACGAATTGCTAACAGGAGTACGAGAAGATGTTGCAGTAAAACTGTATGGTGACGATTTAGGGGTGCTTTCCCAAAAGGCAGAGGAAATGGCAGCCATTATCCAAACCGTTCCAGGTGTTGGTGATGTTAACCCAGAACGAACATCTGGACTGCCACAGATGACCGTAAAGTTTAACCGAAAAAAGATGGCACAATATGGGCTGGATATAGAAAAAGTAAACGATTACATAAGTGCCGCATTCGCTGGAGGTAACGCAGGTGTTATTTTTGAAGGGGAAAAACGATTTGATATGGTTATCCGATTTGATGAGGAACATCGTAAAAGTATCGAAGATTTACGCTCTTTGTATGTTGATTTACCCAATGGTACTCAAGTCCCCATTAAAGAAGTAGCAGATATAAGCTATGTACCAGGACCCATGCAGATATCCCGTGACAATACATTTCGTAGGACTTATGTAGGAATAAATACAAGAGGGCGTGATGTAGAATCTGTGGTAACTGATGTTCAACAGAAATTGGATGCCGAGCTGGAGCTGCCTCCAGGTTATTATATTACCTACGGAGGAGAGTTTGAAAATTTGGTACGTGCTAAAAACCGACTGACCATTGTTGTGCCAATAGCGCTATTTTTAATCTTTGTACTCTTATACTTTGCCCTAAAATCTTTTTCACAATCCATTATGATATATATCGCTATCCCATTGGCGGCCATTGGTGGCATATTTGCCCTGTGGCTACGGGATATGCCGTTTAGTATTTCGGCAGGTGTTGGTTTTATAGTGCTCTTTGGAGTTGCCGTACTGAACGGATTAGTGCTTATAAACCGATTTAATTCCTTAAAAGAAGAAGGTGTAACAAGTATACGAGAAAGAATAATAACAGGAACCAAAGAAAGAATACGACCAATTATGTTAACAGCAACTACAGATATTTTAGGTTTTATGCCTATGGCATTTTCATCATCGGCTGGTGCCGAAGTACAACAACCACTGGCAACCGTGGTTATTGGAGGTATGCTAACAGCAACTTTACTAACATTAATTGTACTTCCCATTTTATATACACTGATTGAAAAGAGAGGAGAAAACAAACGAAAAAACAGGCTTTCGGCATTAAACCCAAGTACTATAACTACCGTTGTAATAATAGGATGTGTATTGAGTTTTTCCATTCCAGCTTCTGCGCAAAAAAGTACATCGGAAAGTAAAGCGATTTTACAAGATACTTTACCAACTATAAGTTTGGAAAAAGCCAAGCAAATGGCCATTACCAATTACCCAAGTTTAAAAGCCGCAAAACTTGGAATTGAAGGAGAGAAAGCGATGCGAAAAACAGCCTTTGATTTTGGAAATACCCAAATATTTACGGGAAAAGAAGAGGTGGGTAATGGAAATAGCGGTATATCTAACACCATTGGCATACAGCAACAAGACATTAATGTGTTTGGTATTGCTCCCAAATTAAAGTTGCAAAAGGAACGTATCAATTTAGCAGAAAACCTTGTAAACCTAACCGCCTTAGAAGTGGAACGAGCGGTAAGCAGAGCTTGGGCAAATGTGTACACAAAAAGAAAAACGTATCTGGTTTACAAACAAATGGATTCCGTTTTTCAGGATATTGAAAGAGCAGCCAGAATAAGGTATGAAACCGAAGCGTCATCCAATTTGGAATATTTGGCAACATCCAACCAAGCAAACGAGGTCAAAATTCAAAAAGAACAAGCGTTTAGGGAGTACAATAAAGCTTTACAACTGTTAAATCAATGGTTTGCCAGTGATATTTTATACAATGTGCCCGATGTACCAATGGCTTCGTTGGATATCCCTCTCGATTATACAGTGACCTCGTTAGAAAACCATCCGCTACTTCAAGTATCCAAACAGCAAATAAATGTTGCCAACGCGCTTTCCAAGGTGCAAAAATCTGAGTTCTTGCCAAAATTTCAGGCACAATACGGTAGGCAACAAATCAACGGACAATCAGGATTTTATCAATATCAAGTAGGAATACAAATTCCGTTGTTTTTTGGACCAGAATTAGGAAGAACCCAAAAGACCAAAATTGATAGAAGAATAGCCCAAGAGAATTTTTATACCGAAAAATTAAAAGTAAAAACGGCATACGAAAACATGCGTGAAGATTTTATGAAGTGGCAAAACTCCTGGAACTATTATAGGGATAAAGCACTTCCGTTGGCTAAAGAACAGCAAAGAGGCTCCATATTGGCCTTTAAGGAAGGGGCAATAGACTATGTAGCTTTCTTGCAGAATATCCGAGATGTTATTCGTATCGAAGTAAGTGCCTGGGAAGCCTTCAATAGTTACTTAAACAGTCGTTACCAACTCGAATATTACCTAAAAAATTCTAAATAAAACTTAAGACAAACAATACAATGAAAACGCAAATAATAAAGATTTTAATGTTGCCACTAATGCTTGTCATTTTTATGGGTTGCCAAAAAAAAGCAACGCAAAACGAAGACCAAAAGTTTTCCGATACAGAAGAAACCCATGCCCATAACGAAGGAGAGGAACGTGGAGAAAGCGAAGAAAGTTCTGAAGAAGTTAAAGCAGTACATTTATCCGAGTTGAAATTCAATAGCTTGGGAATTAAAGTAGGTGCTTTACCAACAAAATCACTTTCTGGTGTGGTAAAAGCCAACGGACAATTGGAGGTACCGCCTCAGTATGAAGCTACAGTAACCGCAATTTTGGGCGGTAACGTAAGTAGCATCAAAGTCATAGAAAGTGAAAAGGTTCGGAAAGGGCAGACTCTGGCTTACCTTTCCCATCCCGACCTTTCCCAAATCCAGACTAATTATATCAAAACCTTTAGCAGAATGCAGTTTTTGGAAAAAGAATACGAACGCCAAAAACGATTGTATGAGGAAAAAGTCGGCTCGGGGAGGACGTTTCAGCAAACAGAAGCGGATTATCAATCGATTAAAGCAGAGGTAAAAGGTTATGAATCGCAGTTACGACAATTGAACATAAATACCTCAAAAATAAGAAGCGGCACAATTTACGAATATGTTCCAGTAATAAGTCCTATCGATGGCTATATAGAAAAGGTAACTATTCAAATGGGGCAATATGTAGCATCCCAAACCCCTATGTTCACTATTGTGGACAACGAATATATACATGCCGATTTGATGGTTTTTGAAAAAGATATCCATAAAGTTAAAAAAGGACAAAAAATTTCTTTTACATTAGAATCGGTACCAAGGATTAATCTTACTGGAGCAATCTATTCTGTAGGAAAACAATTTGAACAGAATCCAAAAGCGGTACACGTTCACGCCAAAATAGATAATAAAGAAGAGTTCCTGATTCCAAGAATGTACATCAATGGAAAAATCAGGACAAGTGAAACACAAATAACTGCATTGCCAGAAGATGCCATTATAGAAGAAGGTGGAAAACCTTTCATTTTTACCGCCCAAAAACACTTGGAAGATGGAGAAGTTGAATGGGAGTTAAAGCCGCTTGAAGTCCGCACGGGCATTACGGAAGATGGTTGGGTAGAAATAAAGCTACTGGAGCCACTTCTGGAAAACACACAGGTAGTATTTAACAATGCATACTACCTAATATCGGAAATGCAAAAAAGTGAAACGTCACATAGTCATTAATACATATAAAATTTGATTTTGGTTGGTTGGTTGGTTAGCCTCTGTTCAGTGTAATTCCAAAAAAGGAGATAAAGCAACAAGCCCATTCAAAAAGCAGTTCTATAAAATACGTAAAATGGTAGACATAGTAAAAATACTTGAAAACAAAAGAGTTCGCCCTACTGCAATGCGATTATTGGTATATAAATTATTAGCAAATAGAGAAAATGCCATAAGCTTGGGCGAACTGGAAAAAGATTTTAAAACCTCTGAGCGAAGTACGCTTTATCGTACCATAAAAACATTTGAAGAAAGAGGATTGGTACACGCTATAGAAGATGGTACTGGCATTATAAAATATGCTATTTGTGAAAATCAATTTACCACTAAGGGAAATAACGATTTGCACTTACATTTTAGATGCAATACATGCCAAGAAACGGTTTGCTTGACAGATTATAAAATCCCACAAATCAATCTTCCAAAAGGTTATGAGGCAGAAAACATGAACCTTATTATAAGGGGTATTTGTGAAAAATGTAACGTGGATTAAAACATTGAAATATGATATAAAAAAAAGCCTCTGATTTCTCAGAGGCTTTTGTGCGGGTGAAAGGACTCGAACCTTCACACCTTGCGGCACCAGATCCTAAGTCTGGCGTGTCTACCAATTTCACCACACCCGCAGGTAATAACAAACAAAAAGCATGTTTAATTATTGTGGGTGCAAATATACGTATACTTTAAAACAAAGCAAGCAAAAAATGAAAAAAAATAATAAATATTTTTCCGTAATTTTGGCAGTAAACCTATATCATTAATACTAAAATGGATAACATAAAAAGCTACGTACAGGAGCATAAAGAACGCTTTATTGATGAACTTAAAGAATTACTAAAAATACCATCGGTAAGTGCTGATAGCGCTTACTCGCAAGATGTAATAAATACTGCCGAAGCTGTAAAAGAAAGTCTTGAAAAAGCAGGCTGCGATACCGTGGAGATTTGCGAAACACCCGGCTACCCAATTGTATATGCCGAAAAAACTATAGACCCTAACCTACCTACTGTTTTAGTGTACGGACATTACGATGTACAACCTGCTGACCCTGTTGATTTATGGAAATCGCCACCATTTGAGCCTGTTGTAAAAGCTACCGAAATTCACCCAGAAGGTGCCATTTTTGCACGCGGAGCTTGCGATGATAAGGGGCAAATGTATATGCACGTTAAAGCTATGGAATACATGGTTAAAAACAACGTATTGCCTTGTAACGTAAAGTTTATGATTGAAGGTGAAGAAGAGGTCGGCTCGCCAAGTTTAGGTTGGTTTGTAGAGCGTAACCAAAAGAAATTAAAAAATGACGTAATATTAATCTCTGATACAGGGATGATATCCAACACCCAACCCTCTATAACCACTGGTTTAAGAGGACTTAGTTATGTAGAAGTTGAAGTTACAGGACCCAACCGCGACCTGCACTCTGGTTTATATGGTGGTGCAGTAGCCAACCCACTAAACATACTCGCTAAAATGATAGCGCAATTACACGACGATAACAACCACATTACCATACCTGGTTTTTATGATAAAGTAGAAGAGCTGTCTCGTGAAGAGCGCGACGAAATGGCTAAAGCCCCATTCTCGTTAGAAGATTATAAAAACGCTTTGGATATAGATGATGTTTATGGCGAAGCTACTTATAGTACTAATGAACGAAACTCGATACGACCTACGCTTGACGTAAACGGTATGTGGGGTGGTTATACTGGCGAAGGCGCAAAAACCGTAATTGCAAGTAAAGCCTATGCAAAAATATCCATGCGTTTGGTACCTGACCAAGATTGGGAAGAAATAACCGAGTTATTTACAAAGCATTTTGAAAGCATTGCTCCAAAAGGTGTAAAAGTAAAAGTAACACCACACCACGGCGGGCAAGCCTATGTTACGCCAATAGATAGCATTGGGTACAGGGCTGCTGCAAGTGCTTATAACGAAAGTTTTGGCATTAAACCCATACCTGTACGCTCGGGAGGTAGTATACCTATTGTAGCACTTTTTGAGAAAGAACTAAAAAGTAAAACAGTAATGATGGGCTTTGGGCTGGATAGCGATGCGATACACTCGCCCAACGAACATTTTGGCATATTTAATTACCTAAAAGGTATTGAAACCATTCCTTTATTCTACAAATATTTTACAGAAATGAGTAAATAATCTTATCCGATTTTATCATCATGATAACTAAAAACATACTTAGCAGTTTGTTTATACTTAGTATAACAATGCTGTCTGTAACAGTAATTGCCCAAGAAAAAACCAAGGACACAGTTATTATAGAGCAGCAAAGAAGCTATAATGTTTCTGAACTTACAGAAAAGCCCGAATATATTGATGGAGGTATGGAAGGTTTCTATTCCTATATCTACAAACATTTTAAAATACCGAGGATTAGTAAAGTTATGACTGCCAGAATATACCTATCTTTTGTAATTGAAAAAGATGGTTCTATGTCTGAAATTAAACTATTAAGAGACCCTGGGTATGGTTTAGGTCGTGAGGCAATTAGAGTGCTTAAAAAAGTGAATCGAAATAAAAAGTGGATTCCTGGTAAATTAAATGGCAAAACAATCCGTGCTAGATATAATCTACCGATAACCGTAAATGTAGATGATAAAAAATAAACACATTTTTTCATAATCATCAAAAACCACCCAATTGGGTGGTTTTTCTATTTAAAGCCAAACATATCAACTACTTAAAACATTTTAACAGAAAACACGTTATATTTGTAATCATCATCAATCAAAATCAATCATTATGTTAAAACGTTTTTTTATCATCTGCTCGGGTGCAGATAAAACCATTATTTACAGTTGTTCCGATGGCGAACAAAACAAATATGCAGGTATCGGTGCAACCGTTTTCTTTACGGCATTACTAGCTTGGGTAGCTGCTGGCTACGCCCTATATACCGTGTTTGACAATGCTTATTTGGCTGTTTTTTTCGGCTTTATTTGGGGATTACTCATTTTTAATCTCGATAGGTTTATTGTTTCTACCATTCGCAAGCGCGATAGTTTCAGGCAGGAACTACTACAGGCATCACCACGTATTATACTTGCTATTATTATCGCCATTGTAATATCAAAACCTTTAGAGATAAAAATCTTTGAAAAAGAAATTGATACCGTTTTACTCAAAGAAAAAAACGATATGGCACTCGCCAACAAAAAACAAGCTGCCAATTATTATGCTACCGACCTGAACAGCAACAAAGCTGCTATTGATAGCTTAAAAGCTGAAATAACTACAAAAGAGAAAGAGGTTAACGCACTTTATACTACTTACATTACCGAAGCCGAAGGCACTAGCGGTACTAAAAAATTAGGCAAAGGACCTGTGTATAAGGAGAAGCGCGAAAAACATGATGCTGCGTTAGCAGAGCTTGCTACCCTAAAAGCAAAAAACAATGCAAAAATTGAGGCGAAAGAAGCGGAAGCCATAGCATTACAAACAAATTTAGATAAAAAGATAAGCGAAACACAACCTATTATAGATAAGTTTGATGGGCTTATGGCTCGGATTAAGGCTCTGAATAAATTACCCTTATTACCCTCCTTATTTATTATGTTATTGTTTTTGGCTATAGAAACATCGCCCATTATTGCCAAGCTGCTATCGCCTAAAGGAGAATATGATTTTAAATTGGAGGACAACGAAATGGCTACTAGGGTTAATCTGTCGCAAAACAATTACCAACGCGAACGGATGCAAAATACCGATGCTGAAATTTACGACGATGTATATGCCGAAATTAGAAGTGACAAGGAGCTGTACAACTACAAAAAGAAGAAGGCTATTGAGCTACTTGAGATGCAAGCGGACAGTTTTTCTGAAAAACAGAAAAATGTTATGTAATATGTAAAGCCTCGTTAACTACGGGGCTTTTTTTATTCGCTTGCTAAAACTTCTGCCTGTAATTTTTTAGTAAGGCTTTTAAAAATTAACTCATACGAGTGGTCTATAAGCTCTTTCAATAACGATAACGGAACGTCGCTATGTACAGATACAGTATTCCAATGCTGTTTGCTCATATGGTAACCTGGTTGTACACCTTCGTATTCGGCGCGGAGTTCAAGCGCCCTCTCAGGGTCGCATTTAAGGTTTATAGCCGCTTCCTCCTTTTCCCAACTCTTTACAGAAGATAATGCAAACATTTTATTACCAACTTTAAACACCAACACATCATCATCAAACGGAAAATGCTCAGTAACCCCTTTTTTGGCAAGGCAATATTCGTAAAATTGCTGAATGTTCATAATTATTCTAGTTTATATAATACAGGTTTACTTGGCGAGGCATCGTTTACAAACGATGCTATTTGTAGGTTAAGCAAGTAACTCCCATCCAGTATGGTATCGGCAACAAAAATTAATTCAGTTATGGTAGCATCGTGGCGCGCATCATCATTCAAATTATTTACATCTTTTACATTCCAAAATGCTTTGTGCGATAGGAGTTTACCATCGTCTTTCTCTTTATCTACGCTCGGTAAATCAATTAATACGTGTTTTATACCGCATTCGCGCATGTAGGTTGCAGCAGCTTCCTCAAGGTAGGGCGGATTGGTATTGCTGTAGTTTTTAGATTGTTTTGCAACATCATTAGGTAATGTTCTAATTACTATTGCTTCAGGGGTTTTTCCGCTTAAAGCCGCTGCTATTTGGCTTTGGGTTATTACTAAATCTTCGCCTTGTGCTTCGGGTGTAACTGAAATTAATTCGGCTACAAAAAAGAATTGCTTTAGCGCATCGTTAATACTATAAAAATCTTTGGTAATATGCCCCAAACACTCGGTATGTGTACCATGACCGTGCGGATTAAAGAGGATAGTATTAAAATTAGTCGATGCACCTCTGCTCACTTTTCCAACCCAATCGCCCATGGTTACGGGCGTAATAACAGGCTTATCAATATACCACGCTATAGGGTTTTTGGTACTATCGGCTAAGGGTAACGATATATCCAACGGTTTAGTAAGGTCGGCAACAGCATCGTTAAAGTGTACTAACATGATACAATTTTTTTACAAAATAAACGATTTGATTGACTTATACATGAAAAAGACTGTATTATTGTGATTAAATTTTTACGAATGAAAGGTTCTTCAGAAGGTATTAATTACCCCATCGAGTTTATGCGCGTTGCAGGTGTAATACTTATTACGTTTACACACATACGGCACGATTTTACCGAGGGGGTTACCTACCAAATACTCGAAGTACTGCCTACCTACGGTACCTTGTTGCTCTCGGTAGTATCGGGCTATTTGTTTTGCATGAACCCGCAGCGTGGTAATTTGCTCAAAAAGAAAATTCGTAGCCTGCTTATTCCCTATCTTATTGCCAATATTGTGGTGCTGTTACCTGTGCTCATAATAAACGCATTGGGGTACAATTACCTCAATCGTTTGCAATACGATTATACGCTTATTACCGAAGGGTTACTCTCGTTACACTCGCCACCAATAAACCCTCCTACCTATTTTATTCGCGATTTGTTTGTTATATTTTGCTTACTAGCATTACTGCGCAAAAACTACTGGAGTTTACTGTTTATAATACCCCTATTGGTATTTGGGCAGTTATTACTCCGTTGGGATATTGCTATACTGTTTGTGAGTGGTTTTATAATCCGAAAATACGCTTTGGAAACACAAAACAAATGGGTTATAAATGCTATTGGGTTAGCAGCATTAGCCGCTAGTTTTTATTTTTTTAATGAAGAGGTATACCATAAACACATAATTGCGCTGCTATTATTTATAAACATTGTAAACCTTAAGTTCAAGTTTGTATTAACAGGCGGGTATACCTATTTACTGCATTTGTACCACACCCCTGTTATAGTGTTTGTATTCCCTATATTGTATGCATTGTACCCACAACCTTACTTTTTAGCCATTACACAAATACTTTTAAGCGCATTGTGTTGCTACATACTATATTTGATAATGAAACGCTTTAGGCTCGGCTTTATAGCGGGTAACCGTTATTAATTAGCGTAAAAAGAATAAATCGCTAGCAATACCATCCGATAAAAATTTTCCCTTGCGGGTGGTTGTTATAATACCATCTTTAAAAGAGAGTAAGCCATTATCTAAAAACGGTTGTAGTTGTGCAATAAGGTAATCGTAATACAACTGCCCAAAATCCTGTTGCACGCGCGCTACAGCAACGCCCCAAATGGTACGTAGCCCCGTCATGATATATTCGTTGTAACGGTCGGACAAGGTTAGCGTTTCTTGTTCGGAGGGCAGTTTACCCTCCTGAATACTTTTAAGATACAACATATTGTTGGCTACATTCCAACTCCTAGTGGTTCCGTTGTAGCTGTGTGCCGAAGGACCTATGCCCAAATATTTTTTACCCAACCAATACGCGGTATTGTTTTGTGAAAAATAACCTTGCTTGCCAAAATTAGAAAGCTCGTAATGTATAAAACCATTTGCTTCGAGTTCATCTACCAAAAGCAAAAATTGTTCTTGGGCAGCCTCATCACTAGGTGCTGTAATAATGCCTTTTTTCACAAAGGTGTATAGTGCTGTTTTAGGTTCTACCGTAAGGGCATAGCTCGAAATATGGGGTACACCAAACTGCAATGCTTTTGCTACGTTTTGCAGCCAACGCTGGTTACTCATGTTAGGAATGCCGTATATTAAATCGATAGAAATATTATCGAAATGCTTTACGGCTGCTGCAATGCAATCCTCAGCTTCTTTTGCATTATGGGCACGATTCATCAGTTTTAAATCTTCTTCGAAAAACGATTGTATGCCAATACTCAATCGGTTAATGGGCGTATTGGATAATGCGGCTATACGCTTGTTCGATAAATCGTCGGGATTTGCTTCTAAAGTAATTTCAGGGTTATCAATTACCGTAAAATTGTTATACACCGCTGTTATAATGTGCTGTATTTCTTGGTTTGATAAAACTGATGGGGTGCCACCGCCAAAGTAAATAGTTTGTATTACCTGCCCTTCAAGCTCATTTTTTCGCATACCTATCTCGGTAATAATAGCCGCTATCATTTCATCTTTCTTTTTTAATGAGGTAGAAAAATGAAAATCGCAGTAATGGCATGCTTGTTTGCAAAATGGTATATGGATGTAAATACCTGCCCCTTTGGCATCAATAGTGGTTAAGTTATTTATATTTTGGAGTCGACTATGCGCCATTTTTTGGTGTTCCTGTTTTGGTTACCCTGCTTTCGTTTTGTTTTACAAAGGCATCCCAACCCGTATAGCTTTTACCCACAACGGTTTTACCTGTATTAAAAAAATGGCAAACTGCTGCTGCCAAGCCATCGGTACTATCTAGGTTTTTAGGCAATTCGCCAATATCCAGCAACTGTTGTAGCATTTTGGCAACTTGTTCCTTACTGGCATTACCATTACCTGTAATTGCCATTTTTATTTTTTTAGGCTCGTATTCTGTAATAGGAATTTGGCGCGATAATCCTGCTGCCATAGCTACTCCCTGTGCCCTACCTAATTTAAGCATGGCTTGTACATTTTTACCAAAAAACGGGGCTTCAATCGCAATTTCGTCGGGGTGATGGGTTTCTATAAGCTCAATAGTACGCTCAAAAATAATACGGAGTTTTACGTAATGGTCGTCGTACTTTTTAAGCTGTAATTCGTTAAGTTGCAAAAATTGCATCTTTTTGTTTACCACTTTTATAATCCCAAAGCCCATTATGGTTGTACCAGGGTCTATACCTAATATAATACGTTCGTGTGCCAATTTAATTTCTTTATTTTGTAGCCCTACTCTACGTTAAGTATTACAGGGAGTACAAATTGTGTAGTAACGGGTATTCCTTCCTTTTGTGCTGGTGCTATTTCGGGAAAGTTTACCAACCGATTTTTTAAAATGCTATCTATTGCAACTTTATTGTAACGAACACTATCCTGATTAAATTTGGGCTCAAATTCCAGTTGAGCATCTGCATGTATGGTAACCACTACATTTATAGTATCTAACTCAGGGTATAATACGGCAATAGTATCAGCATCTAGTTTTTCCTGAATTAGTTTTACCATCAACTCAAAAAAGCATTGTTTTTGGGCTTGTTTATCTGTTATAGCATCACATCCCGTTATAGATGGGTAACTGCTTACCTCATTCCAATTAATGTCCTCTAAACGCTCTTTTACCAGCTCTTGCTTATCTGGAACTTTTTGATCGAACCATTGGCAAGCACTTAAAAGAAAGAGTGCTACTAAAACAAGTATTTTTTTCATTAGAGTGAGGAAACCTATACAATTACAGGTCAAAAATAAGGAAAATTAATTATAACGGTCCTTTCAGGAATTATATCTATCAATTGTATAAAAAGAGGAATTATTAAAAGTTACTGTAGCATCTATTTACAAACAAATATAAGTTTTAAGTTTGTTATACCTATTTTGCAACACCAATAAGAAGATTATACTAATAACTTCTTATTGGTGCCTTTTAAATGTAAGAAATAGTACGGGAAACTAATATCGATTTTATAAACTTGTAATAGCAATTACTATTAAAGTAAATACAAATAAAATTAATGCATAGTAATTATCTTTCTTCATTTTTGTAAAATTTTTGGTGATTATTGAGTCTTTAAGCAAAATCAAAAAATAAAATTTAACTATTACAAAAATAAAATATCGATACTTCAAAAAAATCCCCAATAAAGAGTATTTTTTAGTATTGCGTAAATATTGAGGGGTATAAAAATCAAAAAAGCCCTCCAAACTAATGGAAAGCTTTTCATTGGTCTAACTACTAAACCTACCGCTCTCGCGGCATAAACAACACAACTAATCTTAAATATTTTCGGCGAAAAAGCCTTTCGGGAAAAGACGAAAGGCTTTTTACACTTTTATTTTTTTATTACAAATAGAGCTTTATTAAACGCTCTTAATATTAACATATTTCAAACATCGCTTTAAACAAAAAGACTAATAACCCTCTACCTTTATTTTTAAAGCGGAAGCAAATTTACACATAAATTTAAACGAGCCAAACTAATACACTACTTTTTTTGTTTTTATTTTTAAAGGAGGTTATTTGTACCTGATATTCTCTGAATTGATAAAACTATTTGCATCAGCTATAGGAGCTTCACTATCTTTACCTAGCCAGAGTAAATGACCCCATTTGTTATTATACACTTTTAAAATTGAGTTATTAATATTTGTATTAGCATGATGCGCCATAGCAATAGCAACTGATTTGTCGTTTTTACTATGTAAAATTAAAGTAGGGCATTTTATTTTAGTAATTGCATCATTGCTAATATCATGATCTAAATCGGCAACAAAGCCTTTTTTTGAGCGTTGCACTGAAACCATTTTTTTTACTTCGCAAATCTCATTCTCGGTTATTGTAGTATTGGTTATACTGGAAACTTGCTTGAACAGAACTTTAGTCATTGTTTTAGGCAAGAGCGAAAACAACAACCTGTATACACTCCAAGTAAATCGTTCTACCATAGGCGAAAATACAATTTTACCCATTTTATAAAGTGTGTCCTCAGGTGATAGCCATTTTTGAGTAATTGCTGAAATAAGTAGTAGTTTTTCAACTCGATTGGGATAAGTGGCTGCCATTTGGATGGCTGTTAACCCACCTGCCGAAATACCAACTACAACACATTTTTTAATCTGTAAAACATCTAAAAGAGCAATAATTAGTTGTGCGGCATCCTTATGTGTTGTTTTATTAGAAATAGGTGTTTTACCATAACCTGGTCTTGAAGGAACTATTAGCTTGAAGCAATTTTTATTGTAACCTTTTAAAAATAACTTTTCTTGGCTGTTAGAATGACCTCCATGTAAAAAGACAATAGGCTTTCCGTTGCCATATACATTATATTCAATTTTTCCTGCTATTGTTTCTACAATACAATTCACTTTTACCCTTTTTGATAATTATAGTGGTAAAAATACGAACTTACAGTATACTACTTGTATTAAGGAACTTTATAGTTTACTACTGTAAAGGGGATAACGTGATAAACCATTATATAAAAAGCAAAAAAAGAGAAGCGTAGTACTTCTCTTTTTTGCTTTGGCGGTCTGGACGGGACTCGAACCCGCGACCCCATGCGTGACAGGCATGTATTCTAACCAACTGAACTACCAGACCAGTGCTTTATTGCGGTTGCAAATATACAACAGATTTCCACTCTTGCAAATATTTATAACTAAAAAAACAAAAAAACTTTATCTCGTTTATCCAAACTTTTGTTTCTCAATAAGGTAAGTAGTTAATATTTTTTCGAAATCTTCATCAACAGATACAGGTACGTATTTAATCCTATATTGCATACACGTTTCAGCAACTTTACTAAAATAGGATTCTACTTGTTTTTCGTAGGTTTCTTTTACGTTTTCTGCAAACAAATTTACTTCTTCACCCGTTTCAACGTCAATGAATTTTCTAGGTGTATTATCGAAATCAAATTCGAGCTCTGTTTTTTTATCTACTACATGAAATAAAACTACCTTATGCTTATTGTGTTTTAAATGTCGTAAGGCATCAAACAACGCTGTATTATCGCCCAACTGAAACATATCAGTAAATAGTATAATCATAGATCGGCGATGCATTTTTTGCGCTATTTGATGCAAGAATGTAGTCGTATCTGTGTTCTTGGATGTCGTAGTTGCACTCAAAACTCTGTCTAACATATCCAGTAACATTCTATGATGCCTGTCACTGCCTTTTTCTGGTGCGTAAAACTCATAGTTATCAGAGTATATACTAAGCCCAACAGCATCACGCTGTTTTTTTAGCAATTCCATTAAAACAGCCGATGCAAGTACCGAGAAACCTATTTTACTTTTATAAAACTCTTGTTCATCTTTTAGCTTAGGGTAGTGCATAGATGATGAGTTGTCTAGTATTATATGGCAACGCATGTTGGTTTCTTCCTCAAATCGTTTAGTATACAGTCTGTCGGTCTTTGCATATAGCTTCCAGTCTATGTGTCGAGTACTTTCTCCCTGATTGTACAATCTATGCTCCGCAAACTCTGCAGAAAAGCCATGAAACGGACTCTTGTGCATACCTGATATAAAACCTTCTACAATTTGATTGGCTAGTAGCTCTAAATGCGAGAACGCTGATATTTTTTCTAACTGATGTTCTATCTTCATACTTTCAAATGTAGGGAAATGTAATTACAAATAAAAAGGTCTAACAATTACTGTTAGACCTTTTTATATTGAGATGTTTACTTATTATTATAGTAATGCATCGATAGCGTCAGCATACGTTTGCTTTTGCGCAACTCCTACCTGTCTGCCTACAACTTCTCCATTTTGGAATACCAGTACTGTAGGTATATTTCTAATACCGTATTTAGCTGCAAATTCTTGGTTGGCATCTACATCTACTTTACCTACCACTGCTCTACCCTCGTATTCACTACTTATGTCTTCAATAATAGGTCCTACCATACGACAAGGTCCGCACCATGCTGCCCAAAAATCTACTAATACTGGTTTATCTGATTTTAATACTACTTCTTCAAAAGTAGCGTCTGTTATTTCCTGTGCCATAATGTTATATTCTTTAAATTACTATAACAAATTTAGGGATTAAATTTTAACTGCAAAGCCAAATAGAGATTAGATTTTGTTATAGATAAATAAATAAAACTTATACTAATTTTAATTCAGTTTAAAATTGATTTGCAAACGCTCTAGCTCTTGTAACAATTCGTTTGATATTTTTATTTTAAGTTTTCGGCTAGGCATGGTTAACTTTGTTGTTACCTGAACATCCTCCACGTTGGTTATAACAGTACTCGACGCATTTTCTTGCTGCTCAGGGTTATCTCCGTATGGTTCAGTTGGTTCGTTTACCATATCAGCAGCTATTTCTACTTGCTTTGTTACCTTTTCTAGCTCCATTACCTGAAACGTTACTGAGTTATCCCCTTTATTAGTGTAGAGCAAATTTTGCAACCCTGTAATTACATCATCTTGTAAATCATTTACGCTAAACTGGATAACTAATTTTTTAGCAAAAGTATCAAGTACGTCTTGTAAGTATTGTATTGTTATGAATTGTATTCTTGGCTCTCCGCGCTTACCTTCGTGGTTTACCCAACCTTCACGAACCAAAACTTTAATATAAGTAAAGCTATTGGCTACTAAAAAATGCCTGAATTTTAGATATTCTTCGCCGTATATCCTAAACTCGTAGCTTTCATCATAGCCCTCTAAAATAAAAGAAGCCCAACCTTTACCATTTTTAGCGATTCTATGCTGCACGTCGATAATAATCCCACCAAAAGTTAAGTTTTTAGCTATGTGCTTATCCAATTCTTTTAATGCCTCTAGTTTTGAATTACAAAAGTATTTCATTTCAAATTTGTAATCGTTTAACGGATGACCTGATAAATATATACCTACCACTTCTTTCTCTTTGGCAAGTTTCTCCATGGTAGTCCACTCTTCGCAAGGTGGTACTACGGGCTCAGGTATCTGTACGTCACTGGCTTCGCCAAAAAGACTAACCTGCGACGAATTTTCGTTTTCCTGAAACTTAGCCCCGTAACGTATTGCTTTCTCTAGAAAAGTACTGGTTTCATCCTCATTATGAAAATACTGCGCCCTGTGTGTGTCATCAAAACCATCAAAACCTCCTGCTAAGGCAAGGTTCTCAAAAGCTTTTTTATTGGCTGCTCTAAGGTCTATTCGTTTGGCCAAATCAAATATAGATTTGTACCTCCCTGTTTTCCTTCCTTCTACAATTGTTTTTACTGCTCCAGATCCTACTCCTTTTATTGCTCCCATACCAAAACGAACTGCATTTTGACTATTAACTGTAAATTTGTAAAATGATTCATTTACATCTGGACCTAACACTTCTAGCCCCATACGTTTACACTCTTCCATAAAAAAGGTTACTTGCTTTATATCGTTCATATTATTGGATAATACGGCAGCCATATATTCGGCAGGATAATGTGCTTTTAAATAGGCTGTTTGATAGGCTATCCAAGCATAACACGTAGAGTGTGATTTATTAAAAGCGTAACTAGCAAATGCTTCCCAATCTTTCCATATTTTTTCAAGCGTATCAGGCTCATGCCCTTTTTCTGCAGCTTGCGATATAAACTTCGGCTTCATTTTATCTAGTACAGCCTTTTGTTTTTTACCCATTGCTTTACGCAAAACGTCTGCCTCGCCCTTGGTGAAGTTTGCTAATTTTTGAGACAGTAACATTACCTGCTCTTGATAGACGGTAATACCATACGTTTCTTTGAGGTATTCTTCGCAAGCATCAAGGTCGTACTTTATTTCTTCTTCTCCGTTTTTTCGTCGAATAAAACTCGGTATATACTCTAAGGGCCCTGGTCTGTATAACGCATTCATAGCAATAAGATCCGCGAAAACAGTAGGCTTCAAATCCTTCATATACTTTTGCATACCTGGCGACTCATATTGAAATATTCCTACTGTTTCACCTCGTTGAAAAAGTTCATATGTTTTAACATCATCTATGGGAAAATTGTCTGGATCTAAGTCAACACCTCTCTTATATTTTACCAGTTTTACAGTGTCCTTTATAAGTGTTAGTGTTTTGAGTCCCAAAAAATCCATTTTGAGTAATCCTGCGCTTTCCACTACAGAATTATCAAACTGTGTAACATACAAATCAGAATCCTTGGCTACAGCCACTGGAACAAAGTTGGTTATATCATCAGGGGTAATAATTACCCCACAAGCATGTATACCTGTATTTCTTAACGAACCTTCTAATACTTTCGCTTGTTGTATGGTCTCACCACCTAAGTCTTCACTTTCAGACATACTTAACAACTCTTGGACTCTTTCGAATTCTTCAGAGCGAAGTGCTCCTCTTAATGTCTTATCGTCCATGTCGAATATCTTAGCAAGTTTCATATTAGGTATGAGTTTAGCTATTTTATCAGCTTCAAACAATGGGAGGTCAAGCACCCTAGCAGTATCTCGTATGGAAGACTTTGCTGCCATAGTACCATAAGTAATAATTTGTGCTACTTGGTTAGCGCCATATTTATTTATAACATAGTCCATAACACGCCCACGACCTTCGTCATCAAAATCAATATCAATATCAGGCATAGATATACGATCAGGGTTTAAGAAACGCTCAAAAAGTAAATCGTAAGCAATAGGATCTATATTGGTTATTCCTAAGCAATAAGCTACTGCAGAACCTGCTGCAGAACCTCTACCAGGCCCTACAGAAACATCTAAATTTCTTGCCTCAGCAATGAAGTCTTGTACAATTAGGAAGTATCCTGGGTAGCCTGTATTTTCAATAGTTTTCAATTCAAAATCAAGGCGCTCTTTTATTTCATCTGTTATTTCATCATAACGTTTTTTAGCACCTTCATAAGTTAAATATCTTAAGTATTTATTTTCCCCCCGTTTCCCTGCATCTGTATCATCTTCAGCAACTAAAAATTCTTCGGGTATATCAAACTTAGGTAATAAAACATCACGGTATAGTGAATATATCTCTACTTTATCTACTATTTCTTGTATATTGATAATTGCTTCAGGGATATCCTTAAAAAGGTTTTTTATTTCATCTCCAGACTTGAAATAATACTCTTCGTTGGGCAATCCGTAACGAAAACCACGACCTCTACCTACAGGGGTAGATAATTTTTCTCCATCTTTTACACATAATAGTATATCATGAGCATGAGAGTTTTCTTTATCTAAATAATATGTATTATTTGTAGCTATGAGTTTTACATCGTGTTTTCTAGCTAGTGTAATTAACGACTGATTAACCCTGTCCTCATCTTCCTGCCCATGACGCATCAATTCAATATAGAAATCTTTACCAAAAGTTTCTTTCCACCACAACAAAGCTTCCTCAGCTTGATTTTCACCTATATTGAGTATTTTGTTTGGTATCTCTCCATATAGGTTACCTGATAGCACTATAATATCATCCTGATACTGCTCTACGACCTTTTTGTCTATCCTCGGAACGTAATAAAAACCATCAGTATAAGCGATTGAAGACATTTTTGCAAGATTGTGATATCCGTTTTTGTTCTTTGCCAAAAAAACAACTTGGTATCCATTGTCTTTCCTAGATTTGTCTTTGTGATTTTCGCAAACAAAAAACTCACATCCAACAATCGGTTTTATAATCGTCTCTTCAGGTATCTCTCCATTCTCAAGGGCTTCTTTATTTTTTGCTTCAGCAGCTTTATTGTGATTGAGTACATTACTAACAAAATGAAAAGCCCCCATCATATTAGCATGATCTGTCATGGCAACCGCAGGCATTTTATTTTTTGCTGTTGCCTTAACCAAAGCCGGCACCGATATAGTTGATTGTAGTACTGAAAATTGTGTATGGTTATGAAGATGTACAAAATTAGCATCTTTCAATGCCTCTTGCCCTTCTATTGATGTTACTGTAGGCTGCTGTTCGGCTTTAAGTTTATTTAAGCGTTCGCGAACAGCATCTGAAGCTGCTTTTAGATTAATGTGCTTAAGTCCTATTAGCTGTATCGTCTGGGGATTATTTTTTCTAAAGTCGTAAAAGTAGGTCGGTGGAACATCTAATTGCTCATATGTATATACTTCACGTTTTACTAACTCTAAAAAACAACGTGTTGTAGCCTCTACATCTGCAGTAGCATTGTGTGCCTCTGCAAAAGGTTCGTCAAACAAGTACTCATGTAATTCTGTAAGTGTAGGCAGTTTAAATTTGCCGCCACGACCTCCGGGTAGCTGCAACATTTCTGCAGTTACTTCCGTACAAGTATCCAAAACTTTCATGTTTGATAAAGAAGTATTTATACCATAACGATAAAATTCAGAACCCATTATATTAATATCGAACCCTACGTTTTGACCTACTATAAATTTAGATTTTGAAAGTGCTGCGTTAAACTTTTCTAAAGCATCCTTTATGGCAATACCTTTTTCAACAGCGAGCTCGGTAGATATACCATGTATACGCTCAGCATCATAAGGTATATTGAAACCATCAGGATTAATGATGTAATCCTGATGTTCTATTAAATTGCCCATTTCGTCGTGGAGCTGCCATGCAATTTGCACGCATCTAGGCCAGTTATCTGTATCGGTAATGGGGGCATCCCAACGTTTGGGTAATCCAGTTGTTTCGGTATCAAATATCAAGTACATAACAAACTTAGGATTTGGAATTTAAAAAAGGATAAATAATAAATGTGAATCTCTCAAAAGTACAACATTTTTTATTTTTTTATTACAATCGTTTATCAACAAAAAAACCACCCGAAGGTGGTTTTTACAATTCGTATTAGTATAAATTAATAGCTGCTGTGGTTGTTTCCACCACGGTAACCTCCGCCACCTCTATTATTATCTCTACCAAAATTACGGTTTCCACCTTTTCTTTCGCCTTGTGGCTTTGGCTCAGATTTATTTACAACAATTGTTCTTCCTTCAACAGTTGCACCATTCAGCTCATCAATAGCTTTTTGAGCCTCTTCGTCGTTTGGCATTTCTACAAAACCAAAACCTTTACTTCTACCAGTAAATCTATCCGTTATAATTTTAACAGAATCAACTGGTCCATAAGCCTCAAAAGACTCTCTTAAATCTGCTTCCTCAATACTGAATGGAAGGCTTCCAACAAATATGTTCATATAAAAAGTTTGATTGCAATTAACATTGCATTGATAATACTGCAAATGTAGCTTTAATTAATTACAAAAAAGTATTTGAAAAATAATTAATGTAATAGTAATACTAAATAAAAAGCCCTGATTATGCAGGGCTACGTATTTATTAAATTATCTTTTAGGTTTTAAGGTAGTGCTTGTATAGGTACTCTATAAAAAAATCCATTTTGAAAATTAACTAATTCATCCGAATCATCTGCAGCATTAAAACGAAAAGTGCCTGAGATATAGCCCTCAGATATATTTGTTTCTCTAGGGTCATCGCTAATCTCTATAAGCCCATTTCCTATACCTGTACCAGTTTGATATTCTGAAGATACACCATCGGCACTTAATGAATATGTAGCTTTATTGGTCTCATTTATACCTAATTCAAAAGATGTTCCTGGTGTAGCACTTACTGTTCTTAAAACTACTGTTTCAAAACCATTAGTAGCTTCTATAGTGAGTGAACTACCAACAATTGAAGCACTATATTCTGTTGCTTTCCATAACTCATTATCTTTTAATGCCTGAACTGCAGGAGTGTTAAATTGCACATCTTCCTCACACGAGCAAACAACCAACAACAACACTATAAGTGATAAAAAATTTTTCATTATTATATAGTTAGAAAAAGGTAAACCAAATTTTTATAACGACAAAAATAGTTTTTTATGGAATATATCCTAACATAAATAGTAGAAATCATACTAAAATTTAATAATATCGAATATTCAAAACATAAAAAATATTAAATTCTTTCATTTAAAACGTAAGTATAATAAACTTTCTTATATTTGCCCTCTTAATTAACAGAGGTCGTGTACCTCAAAATTTAATCTAAAGATTATGCCTGTAAAAATCAGACTACAGAGACACGGTAAAAAAGGTAAACCTTTTTACTGGATGGTAGCGGCTGACAGCCGTTCCAAAAGAGATGGTAAATTCCTAGAGAAAATAGGAACTTACAACCCAAACACTAACCCTGCAACTATTGAGCTAAATCTTGAGAGTGCTGTAGCGTGGTTGCATAAAGGTGCACAACCTACAGATACTGCAAGAGCTATCCTTTCTTACAGAGGTGTAATGCTAAAACACCATCTAGATGGTGGCGTACGTAAAGGTGCCCTTACACAAGAGCAAGCAGATGAAAAATTTGCAAAATGGTTAGAAGAAAAAGAAGCTAAAATCAATGCTAAGAAAGAAGGTCTTAGCAATGAAGAAGCGGAAGCTAGAGCTAAAGCACTTGCTGCCGAGAAGAAAGTTAATGAAGATCGTATTGCTGCTGCTAAACAGGCAGAAGCAGACGCCGTTGCTGAAGCATCTGCCACTGAAGAAGGTGAAGAAAGTGGTGCTGAAGAGGCCACAGAAGAAAACAACGAGGAAACTCAGGCTTAATTTAAATTGGCGATGTATGCGTAAAGAAGATTGCTTCTATTTAGGTAAAATCGCTAAAAAATTCAGCTACAAGGGCGAAGTCTTAATCTATTTGGATACTGACGAACCCGAATTGTATGAAAATTTGGAATCAGTGTTTGTTGAAATAGACAAACATCTGGTTCCTTTTTTTATTGTAAGCAGTTCGTTGCATAAAAACGATTTTTTACGCACACGATTTGAAGATATTAACAGCGAAGAAGACGCTGATAGAATAATGGGAGCCGAAATATACCTACCATTATCACAGTTGCCACAACTAGAAGGCAATAAGTTTTATTATCACGAAATAATTGGTTTTACAGCAGAAGATGAGCGTTTGGGTAACGTTGGTGTTATAACAGGTGTAAACGATAACTCTGCACAACCACTTTTTGAAATTAAAAAAGGTACGATAGAAATACTAGTACCGATGATAGATGACTTTATCGTAGAGGTAAATCGTGAAAACAAAAAAATAATTCTGAATACTCCAGCAGGATTAATCGATTTATACCTTAACGAGTAACACCAAACAACCGCATATCAAGTAAGCAATATCGATAGTTAAGTGTAAAACCAATGCCACCATTCAAATTCAAGCAATTTAGTATAGCGCAAGATAAATGTGCTATGAAAATAGGTACAGACGGTGTTTTACTAGGCGCTTGGGCTACTATTGATAATAATCCAAATAGTATTTTAGATATTGGTACTGGCACAGGTATTATAGCTCTTATGCTAGCACAACGAAGCAATGCTGAGCAAATAGATGCTTTGGAGATTGATGATGATGCATATGAACAGGCAGTAGATAATTTTGAAAACAGCCCTTGGGGTGACCGGCTATTTTGTTATCATGCAGGTTTAGATGAATTTGTGGAAGAAATGCAAGGTGAAGAAGTATACGATATTATCGTATCCAATCCTCCTTTTTATAGTGAAGATTATACTACGGGAAATATACAGCGCGACACGGCGCGTTTTACAACATCGATGCCGTTTGAGGAGTTGGCAGAAGCAGCCTCACTCCTACTTAATCCTAACAGAGGTATCTTTTCGGTAATATTACCTTATAAAGAGGAAGAAAACTTTATAACTATTGCTAAAGCGTTTAATTTACATCCGAATAAAATAACCCGCGTAAAAGGAACACCCGAAACAGCAGTAATACGAAGCCTGATGGCTTTTACAAAACAGGCAACAAAAAATCCTGTTACAGATGAGTTGATTATTGAAACAGCACGCCATCAATACACTCCAGCATATATTACGCTCACTAAAGATTTTTATATCAAAATGTAATTTTACAATTGCATTATACATTATTACCAAAAAACGCAACAATTTTTTATGGATTTGTTAAGTTTCTTCTTTACTTTTGTTACTCCTAAAAATTAACAAAAAAATGAAACCAGATCTTTTTCAGGCACCAGACTATTACAATGTAGATGAGTTGCTAACTGATGAGCACAAAATGGTGCGTGATGCTGCCCGCGAATGGGTTAAGCGCGAAGTTTCTCCAATTATAGAAGATTATGCCCAAAAGGCAGAATTCCCAAAGCAAATTATTAAAGGACTTGCCGATATTGGTGCTTTTGGCCCTTATATTCCTGAAGAATATGGCGGAGCAGGACTCGATCAAATTTCGTATGGTCTTATCATGCAAGAAATAGAAAGAGGCGATAGTGGCGTACGTTCTACGGCATCAGTACAATCATCTTTAGTAATGTATCCCATCTGGAAATATGGTAATGAGGAGCAGCGCAAAAAATACTTGCCAAAATTAGCTTCGGGCGAGTTTATAGGCTGCTTTGGTCTTACTGAGCCTGACTACGGTTCTAACCCAGGAGGCATGGTTACCAATTATAAAGATATGGGCGACCATTATTTACTTAATGGTGCTAAAATGTGGATAAGTAACTCACCATTTGCTGATATTGCTGTTGTTTGGGCCAAAAATGAAGAAGGAAGAATACACGGGCTTATTGTAGAGCGCGGTATGGAAGGTTTTACAACACCCGAAACACATAACAAATGGTCGCTCAGGGCTTCGGCTACAGGCGAATTAATATTTGATAACGTAAAAGTCCCTAAAGAGAATTTGCTACCTAACAAATCAGGTCTTGGGGCACCACTAGGCTGCCTAGACTCTGCACGTTATGGCATTGCATGGGGTGCTATTGGTGCAGCTATGGATTGTTATGATACTGCTTTACGCTACGCAAAAGAGCGTGTACAGTTTGATAAGCCTATTGCAGCTACACAGCTACAGCAAAAAAAACTTGCTGAAATGATTACCGAGATTACCAAGGCACAATTACTTACATGGAGGCTTGGTGTACTTAGAAATGAAGATAAGGCTACTACAGCACAAATATCTATGGCAAAAAGAAACAACGTAGATATGGCTATAAACATAGCACGCGAGGCACGCCAAATGTTAGGTGGTATGGGTATTACAGGAGAATACTCTATAATGCGCCACATGATGAACTTAGAAAGTGTTATTACGTACGAAGGAACGCACGACATTCACTTACTAATAACAGGTATGGATGTTACAGGGCATGCTGCTTTTAAATAATAACTATATACTATACTACTAAATATAAAAATCCCGTTGTTAATAAAACAGCGGGATTTTTGTGTAAACAATACAGCAATACATAAATTTAATGAGCTGTTTTTACATTTATTAACTATACACATGGTACAACAAAAATTGCAAGTATAAACAGAATAGGCATTATTGTTGTAATAACTAAAGTAATACTAAAGTATGCGAATTACAGTAACGCTTTCTTTAATTTTGTAAAAATCAAATGCTATGAATACAGAAACTATTAATAAGAACATACTCCCTCAGAGAGAACTCTTACTTAAGCACTCGCTTTACAGCAATGTAAAAACGGTAGCCGATTTAAAGTGTTTTCTGGAAGGGCATGTATACGCCGTATGGGATTTTATGTCCCTACTAAAAGCATTGCAAACAAAACTTACTTGTACTACTACACCTTGGATGCCTACAGGCAACCCCGAAACACGCTATTTAATAAACGAAATTGTACTTGCTGAAGAAACTGATGTTGATGCTGCTGGTAACAGGATGAGTCATTTTGAGATGTACATTGATGCTATGAAAGCGTGTAAAGCTGATACAACAGAAATTACTGCTTTTCTGGATAATATAGTAAGTACACAAAATATTTTTGTGTCTATAAACCAGAGCGATTTGCACGATGGTATTAAGGATTTCTTGAGTTTTACTTTTAGAGTTATTGAGCATGGTAAACCACACGAAATAGCAGCAGCCTTTACCTTTGGTCGGGAAGACCTTATTCCAGATATGTTTACCGAGATTATAAAAAACTTTCAAGAGAGTTTTCCTGAAACCAATCTTGATAAATTGATTTACTATTTTGAACGACATATAGAGCTTGATGGTAATGAGCATGGACCAATGGCAATGCAAATGATTGAAGAACTTTGTGGTAACGATAGCCAAAAATGGCAAGAAGTAGAGGAAGTATCGAAACTCGCACTCGAAAAGCGATTAGGGCTCTGGAATGCCGTAGAGGACCACATACTACACCTTGATATGGCTCCTATATAACATTTAAACAAATTTTAGCTAAAAAAAAATCCTCTAGAAATAATTGAGAGCCAATTATTGGCAATATTTTTGGTAAGCGTAAAGCAATTATTTTTAGACACTAACTCAATTAAACAAACATTCATGAAAAGAATATTACCTCAAACACTATTGGTACTGCTATGCTTTGCTTTTAGTATTGGCGCTAATGCACAAAAAAAGCAACAGCCCAAGCAAGCCCGTTTATTTGGCAAAAACATAACAAACGAAGTACAGCAGTGTGGAACTACTGAGTACGAAGCTTTTTTACAACAAAAATACCCTAAGCGTGCTACAACTCAAAAGTTTGAGCAATGGCTTGCTCCAAAAGTAAACGCTGTAAAAGCGCAACGATTAGCTAGTACAGCAACACCACAAGCTACTAACGTGGTAGTTACCATACCTGTTGTAGTACATGTTATACATAACGGAGACCCTGTAGGAACTAACGAGAACATAACGGCAGCACAAATAGCATCGCAAATTACAGTATTAAATCAGGATTTCAGAAAAATGATTGATACACCAGGATATAACACTAATCCTGTAGGTGCAGATATGGAAATTGAATTTTGTTTGGCACAACGCGATCCCAATGGTGTTGCCTCTACAGGTATAGTACGCTATAATCTTGGTGGCGACGAAGGATGGGATATGGAAGATATAGAGAGCACCCTAAAACCCCAAACACAGTGGGATCCTGAACAATACTTAAATATTTGGGTTGTAGATTATGTTTATACTTTTATAGGCGAACTGGCAGGTTATGCACAATTTCCTACCGATTCGGGACTTGAAGGTTTGGACGGACTTGGAGAAGCAGAAGGAGCAGAAACAGATGGTGTGGTAGTAGGACATTTGTACTTTGGGTCTAGTGATATTTATCCTGAAGGAGAGTACGACATTGATAGAGATAAAGGACGTACAGCATCGCACGAGGTAGGTCACTTTTTTGGACTCAGACACATTTGGGGTGATGGCGATTGTAGTCAGGATGATTTTTGCGCCGATACACCCGATGCTTCGATGCCCAACCAAGGCTGCCCTGTAAGTGCCGATTCGTGCCCTGACGCTGAGGGGAATGATATGATTGAAAATTACATGGATTATACCAATGGTTCTTGTCAAAACGTCTTTACCATGGATCAGAAAGATAGAATGACAGCCGTATTACTTAACTCACCCAGAAGAGTTTCGCTAACCACATCATTAGGTTGCGAGCCTGGTATTGTTTATAATCTTGACGGTTCACTTAACATAAACAGTGTTAGCGACGGAGTTTGTTCTAATGTAATTTCACCATCTGTAATTTTGAAGAATGATGGTAATAATGTAATGACTTCGGCTACGATAAGCTACTATGTTGACGGAGGAGAAACTAGTGAGTACAACTGGACAGGAAACCTTGCTAATGGCGAGGAAACAATTATTAATTTACCTGAATTTACATTACCCACAGGAGAACACACGTTTAACACCGAAATAGTAACAGTAAATGGTAGCGTTGATGATTTAACCACTAATAATAGTGCCTCGAGCAGTTTTACAATAGCGGGTAGTTTTAATACCACTCAGATAATTGTTACGGTAATGACCGATAATTATGGCAACGAAACGATATGGGCATTACTAGACAGTAATGATGAGCCTATTATAGGCAATATAGATTTTAACAATCCCAATCCTGCTGATTTCTATGGTAACAATCAATTATATACGCAAACTATTGATGTTGAAGACAACCAATGTTATACATTTGGTATAATAGACTTTGGACAGGATGGTATATGTTGTGATTTTGGAAACGGTTATTATAACGTAAAAACTACTGATGGCACTGTTATAGCCGAAGGTGGTAGTTTTGGGCAGCAAGAAAGAACGCCTTTTGGAATAAACACAATTCTATCGGCTACTAACCCCACAAGCTTAGCTAACAGTATAAAATTATACCCAAACCCTGCTAACACAATAATAAACATTAGTACAAACGATGCTTCGTTACCCGACAGCTATGCTATATACAATAGCCTTGGGCAACTTGTAGGTAAGGGTAAGGTAACATCCAACAGCACAAGTGTAGACATTGCTACGTATGCTAACGGCATGTATTTTATGACGATTGTAAGAGGAAATACATCCGAAACACTACGCTTTGTAAAACAATAATAGATTCAATAATACAAACTAAAAAGCCCCTGCGTTTGCAAGGGCTTTTTTTATGATACTAAAATTGAAATGTGCTGGAAAATTACGATTCTGGTGCAAGTTCAATTTCCAAGCCATCCAAATCTTCAGTTATATGAATTTGGCAACCCAATCGGCTATTCGGTTTTACATAAAACGCTTCCGATAGCATAGCTTCTTCATCAGGTTCCATTTCTGGCAATTCCACATCGTTAAGCACATAGCACTGGCAAGAGGCACACATTGCCATACCACCACACACACCTATAGTACCTTCGGGAGCCAACTCGTACGAGCGGCAGAGTTCCATAACGTTCATTGCCATATCGGTAGGTGCCTGCACCTCGTGTACCTGCCCTTCCCTATCGGTTATTTTTATAGTTATATCTTGTGCCATAGCTATTCAATTGCTTTTACCACTTGTTTTTCGGCTTCTTTACGCGTGCCATCAAAACCATTTACACCGCTCACGGTAGTATATTTTAATACATACTTTTTACCAGGATTCATTCTGTTGTAAACACTTTGGCACATAAGCGTAGCTTCGTGAAAACCACACAAAATAAGTTTTAGCTTACCCGGATACGTATTCACATCGCCAATGGCATAAATACCTTCAATATTGGTTTGATAATCGAGTGCGTTGTTTACTTTAATGGCATTTTTTTCTATCTCTAGCCCCCAATTAGCAATGGGTCCTAGTTTGGGTGTAAGCCCAAACAAGGGTATAAAATAATCGGTAGTTATATTTTCGCTTTCGCCCTCTTTGGTTATGGTTAAACCTTCTACACGTTCCTCGCCAATAATTGCTGTTACCTCAGCAGGTGTAATAAGGTTTATTTTTCCTAGCTTTTTTAGCTCTTGTACTTTTTCTACAGAGTCAAGCGCACCTCTAAATTCATTACGTCGGTGTATCAACGTTACTTCAGAGGCTACATCGGAAAGGAAAATACTCCAGTCTAAAGCTGAGTCGCCACCTCCTGCAATTACAATCCGCTTATCGCGGAAAAGCTCAGGGTCACGTACAAAGTACTCTACGCCTTTATCTTCGTAAAAACTAATATTATCAATAAGGGGTTTACGAGGCTCAAAACTACCCAAACCACCTGCTATGGCTACTGCATTAGCGTGGTGTTTTGTTCCTTTGTTTGTTGTAACTATAAAGGTACCATCTTCTTGTTTGTCTATCGTCTCAGCACGTTCGTTAAGGGTAAAACCTGGCTGAAACTGTTTTATTTGTTCCATCAGGTTGTCTACAAGTTCCCCTGCCATTACTGATGGAAATCCAGGTATATCGAATATTGGTTTTTTAGGATACAGTTCGGCAAGTTGTCCGCCTGGTTGTGGCAGGGCGTCTATAATATGGCATTTTAGTTTTAACAAGCCTGCTTCAAAAACGGTAAAAAGCCCTGTAGGACCTGCACCGATTATAAGTATATCTGTTGTAATCATGTTTTGTAGTATGTTAAAAAACAGTTTCAAGGACAAATTTCCTCAAAACTGTTCTTTATTTTTATGATAATTGTCAGTAAATAGTACTTACTAATAATACTAGCAACGTAGGCAGTATAAAACTAGGCTACGTTTACCACAGTTTCTATTTGCGGAGCATACTTTTTAATGGTAGTTTCTACCCCTGCCTTTAGTGTCATTTGGTTTACACTACAGCCTACACAAGCACCCTCTAGGCGCACTTTTACGTGTTTATCTTCCTCTATGGTTAATAGTGAAATGTTACCTCCATCCGATTCAAGAAAAGGACGAATTTCATCAAGTGCCTTTTCTACATTTAATCTTATTTCTTCTGTTGTCATCTTACTTCTTTTTAACTGCTGAGCAGCCAGCCATTGTTGTTATTTTTATTGCTTCGGTAGGTGGTAGGTTATCGTTTCTGTTTACTGTTTCTTGTACTACAGCGCGTGCTAGCTCTTCAAAAGCACTCTCTAGTGGCGTTGCAGTTTGCATTGCTGCTGGGCGTCCGTAGTCGCCTGCCTCACGTATGCTTTGTACCAATGGCACTTCGCCTAAAAACGGTACATCAAGGTCTTCTGCCAAATTTTTTGCACCTTCTTTTCCAAAAATATAGTATTTGTTATCAGGTAATTCTTCTGGTGTAAAATAGGACATATTTTCTATAATACCTAATACGGGTACATTTATGGTTTCCTGACGGAACATGGCTACACCTTTTTTGGCATCGGCAAGTGCAACGGCTTGTGGCGTACTTACTACTACGGCTCCTGTTACGGGTAATGATTGCATTATGGATAAGTGAATATCACCCGTTCCTGGTGGTAAGTCAATAAGCATAAAATCCAAATCGCCCCAATCAGCATCAAATATCATTTGGTTTAATGCTTTGGATGCCATTGGTCCTCTCCATATAACAGCTTGCTCAGGGCTGGTAAAAAAGCCTATGGAAAGTATTTGTACACCATAGTTTTCTATTGGTTTCATTTTAGATTTGCCTTCTACCTGTACCGATATTGGACGCTCTCTTTCTACATCAAACATAATCGGCATCGAAGGTCCGTAAATATCAGCATCTAAAACACCTACTTTAAAGCCCATTTTGGATAGGGTTACGGCTAAGTTTGCTGTAATAGTAGATTTCCCTACTCCTCCTTTACCCGATGATACTGCAATTACATTACTAACTCCCGGTATACCTTTACCTTTTATCTCTGGCTTTTCAGGCGTTTCTAGCTTAATGTTTACTTTAACTTTGGCTTCTTTCGCCACCTTATCTTGTATGGTTTTTATAATATCTGCTTCGGCACGCTTCCTAATATGCATGGCAGGGTTGTGCATTACCAACTCTACTACAACCTCATCGCCAAAGGTTAGCACATTGCGTACTGCGCCACTCTCTACCATATTTTTGCCTTCTCCAGCTAATGCAATGGTTTCGAGTGCTTTTAAAATCTCTTTTCTATCTAGTTTCATATGTATTATAGCTTTGTAACACAGCCTGTTAAATAAGACTGCTTTTAAATTACAAAGATACTATGAAAAGCTGATATCTGAAAGGCTTGCTTTTCCTAAAATAAACTTAACGTTTTAGTTCCTCGTTTGGGTCCCAGTAGTGTTTTTTAAAATTGGTAATTTTATTATCGGTAACCATTACTCCCTCACTTTCCAATAGTTGTTGCATTAAGTTTGTACCCTGAAAATGATGTTTTCCTGTAAGTAACCCTAATCGGTTTACTACTCTATGGGCAGGTACATCATCCATGGTATGGCTAGCGTTCATGGCCCAACCTACCATTCGGGCAGAACGTGCAGCACCAATATATTTAGCAATAGCCCCATACGATGTTACTCTGCCGTAAGGCACTTGCCTTACCACTTGGTAAACACGCTCAAAAAAGTTATCGTCTAATGCCATGCCTAAAAGGTTTTATTAACTTCGCATCATACGGATAAGGGTAATTAATGCTACTATACCTGTTATGCTACCCATAAAATAATTGATGTTTTTTAGGAAGAAGGTTGCCTTGTGCTCAAATCGTTTAAAGGATATGATGTAAAGGTAAAATATGGTAAATGAGCCTATTACTGCGCCCATAACGAACAGGAATATAAATAGTGGTGTAAAAAAGAAATAATGATTTCTGGAGAGTGTTACACTCATAAAAACGTAATACGGTATTGGGAAAAAGTTTAATGCTGAGAGCAATACCCCCAAAAAGAATTTACTTTTTTTGCTCCTTACATCTGCCGTTATACCATCTGTTTTAGGCTTTGGCTTTTTGGCTATAAACAAAAAGTAAACGGTTAATACTGCAAATATACCTAAGCCCATTTCTTGCAACAAGTATATTATATCGGGGCGGCTGTTTATAAACTTTGCAAACGATACGGCAATGTACGTTTGTATAAAAATAATACTTGTAGCCCCTAATGCAAATATAACTGCCCTTTGCCTACCCTCGTTAAGGCTAATTTTTGCGGCGGTAATGTTTAAAAGCCCTGGTAACGAAATACCAGCGGCTGCCAAAACAAAACCTAACACAATGGGCAGGACAAAATCCATATTATTTTATTTTAAACTGTATATAGGTAATTGGTTTACCTTTTTGGAGGTATTGTTGCTCGTAAAATGTTTGTATCTCGGTAACAATGGCTGGCGAACCTTCGTTACGGTACACATGGTGGTTAGCGTACATTATTTCGTGCCCCTCGCCATGGAGTAAGCCTAACGTGTAACCATGCATAAACTCGCTATCGGTTTTTAGGTTTACAATCCCATTTGGTACAAGTATTTTTTTATAACGCTGTAAAAACTCCGAGTTTGTAAGGCGGTGCTTGGTTCGCTTGTATTTTATTTGGGGGTCGGGAAAGGTTATCCAAATTTCGGCAATTTCATTCTCGGCAAAAAAGTATTCAATCAACTCTATTTGCGTTCGTAAAAAAGCAACATTGGCAATACCCTCATCAATTGCCGTTTTAGCCCCACGCCAAAAACGTGCCCCCTTTATATCAATACCTATAAAGTTGGTGTTGGGGTCGCGTTTAGCCATGCCTATGGTATACTCGCCTTTACCACAACCTAGCTCTAATACAATGGGATTTTCATTTTTAAAAAACGTTTTTCCCCAATTCCCTTTAAGCGAAAAATTGTTTAACACTTCGGCTTCTCTACTCGGCTGAATAACGTTATTAAATGTTTCGTTCTCCTTAAATCGCTTCAATTTATTCTTACTGCCCACAACTAAACTTAAAATTTTGGTAAAATTAGGGAAATATACGAAACCTGAAATAGTTTTAGATTGCACTTATTAAATAGTTATCAAAAAACTACATTTTGCAACACAGGAAAAGAATTTTGGTGGCTCCGCTAAATTGGGGTTTGGGTCATGCTACACGCTGTATTCCCGTTATTGAAGCATTAGAAAACCATGGTTTTGAGCCTGTAATTGCATCCGACGGTGTTGCGCTTGCATTACTTAAAAAAGAGTTTCCGCACCTTACTGCGCTAGAGCTACCACCCTACCAAATTGAGTATGCTAAAAACGGGGCTTTTTTCAAGCTAAAACTCATTACGCAAATACCCAACATGATTGCTGCTGTGAGGCGGGAAAACCAAATGGTGCAAAAACTTATTGAGGAGCATAATATATCGGGTATTATATCTGATAATCGATTGGGTGTTTTCTCTAAAAAGAAACCATCGGTATTTATTACCCATCAGCTTAATGTGCTTACTGGCAATACTACTTGGTTTACCTCCAAAATACACCAATTATTTATACGAAAATACCAGGAGTGTTGGGTGCCCGATGTACAAACATCGCCTAACTTATCTGGTAAATTGGGGCATATAGAGAATAGCGGACTTAAAGTAAAGTATATTGGACCGTTGAGCCGATTGCACCGAAAGCCTTTACAGAAGAAGTATGATTTGATGGCAATACTATCGGGACCAGAGCCACAGCGTACCCTACTGGAAGAGAAACTAAGTACCGAGCTTACCCGATTTAAGGGTAATGTTATATTTGTAAAGGGTGTTGTAGAGAAAGAGGAGAAAGTAACCGTAAAGGATAATATTACTTTTTACAATTTTATGAATACCGAAGCATTGGAGCAGGCTTTTAACGAAAGTGACCAAGTATTATGCCGATCGGGCTATACTACTATTATGGATTTGGCACAACTAGGTAAAAAAGCCTTTTTTATACCTACACCTGGGCAGTATGAGCAGGAATATTTAGCACACAAACTAAAGAAAACAGGCTTGGTGCCTTACGCACGCCAACATACGTTTAAGGTAGAGGATTTAGAGACAATAGCGATGTATAAAGGGCTTAAAAACTTGGGTAGCGATATGCGATGGAAAGATTTATTTGGTCTTTTCGAGGGTAAATGAAAATTCTGACCCTTCGCCAAATTTACTTTCTACATACATTTTTTCGTCGTGCCCCTCTATAATGTGCTTTACAATAGCAAGCCCAAGCCCCGAGCCTCCTTCGGAGCGTGCACCACTTTTATCTACTCTGTAAAAACGTTCAAATAAACGAGGTATATGTTGTTGCTCTATACCTTCGCCATTATCTTTTACACGGATAATTATTTTGTTATTTACAAGGTCTTCTATGCTTACCTCTGTAGTACCATTTTCTTTACCGTATTTGATGGAGTTTACTACTAGGTTGGTTACCACTTGTTGCACCTTATCTCTATCGGCATATACCATTATCGGTTTTAGGTACTTCATATCAAACATCAGCATAATTCCTTTTTTGTCTGCTCGCATCTCAAGCATATCAAAAACATTCTGAATTACCTCTATGATATTGAATTTAGTATAGTTTAAATTAAGATCGCCTAACTCAAATTTAGAAATCATATCTAAATCCTGAACAATGTATATAAGGCGCTCTACTCCTTTCTCGGCACGGTTTAGGTATTTTTTGCGTAACGATTTATCGTTCATTGCACCATCTAGCAACGTTAATAAATAGCCTTGTACGGTAAATAAGGGTGTTTTTAATTCGTGCGAAACGTTACCCATAAATTCACGGCGGTATTCTTCACGAACCTTAAGGGTTTCAATTTCAATTTTCTTATCTCTGGCAAACTTTTGTACCTCTCGGGTAAGCGTTGCCATATCGGTAGTAATGGGTTTGTTTCGTAATGACGCCGATTCGAGTAACGATACATCATCGTAAATCTTCTTTACACGCCTGTATATAAAATGCTCTACTCTGTACTGTAGTACAAAGAAGGAGAATACAAATAATAATACTGAAAAAACAAAAATAAACAGTAGGTTTATTTCGGCAAAAAAGTAAAGCAAGATGGTTAATAGTACAGCAGAGAATGTTGTAACGTATGATGCTGACTTTATAGCAAAGCGATATGATTTTTTAAAATTAATACCCACTAAACTTCTAACTTATAACCTACGCCTTTTATTGTTTTAAAAAGTTCGTCGCCTATTTTTTCACGTAATTTTCTAATGTGTACATCTATTGTTCTGCCGCCTACTACTACTTCGTTACCCCAAACTTTATCTAGTATTTCCTCTCTCTTAAATACTTTTCCTGGCTTGGATGCTAATAGGTAAAACAGTTCAAACTCTTTTCTTGGTAGTACAATTTCGCTATCCTCCATTACTATTTTATACTCCTCACGGTTAATTTCTATATTGCCCACGCGTAGTATATCACCTTTAGACTCGTCGTCTTTCAGTCGTCTAAGTAACGCTTTTACTTTACTTACAAGTAATTTCGGTTTAATTGGTTTTGCAATGTAATCGTCTGCTCCAGCATCAAAGCCTGCAACCTGAGAGTAGTCTTCACTACGAGCCGTAAGAAATGTTATTATCACATTACTCAGTTCTGGTATCTTCCTAATACTTTCGCAAGCTTCCATACCATCCATTTCTGGCATCATTACATCCATAATAATAAGGTGTGGCAGCTCTTTTCTAGCTTTTGTTATCGCATCTTTACCGTTACTTGCTGTAATTACATTGTAACCTTCCTGACTTAGGTTGTACCCTACAATTTCTAAAATGTCTTGTTCGTCGTCAACCAGTAAAATTTTAATGTCTTTTTTCTTCATAATGACACTTGCATATTGTTTAGCGGCGTAAAGGTAAAGATAATACAAAACCAGCAAAGGCATTAACCATTATTTAATCTGTTAACTATTTTGTAACATAAACCAAATTCAAAGGTAACCTTTTCGTAACATAGCATTTGAAAGGTTAAAGTTTCTTTGCATGAAAAATAAACACAACACAATGAAACTCAAATTTGCTCTTATCACCCTGTTTTTCTTTACGTTAGGTTTTTCGCAAAACAACGCGACTATTACAGGAACCATAACCGATAAGGATTTAAACAACGAGACGTTACCCTTTGCCAGTATTGCTCTTAAAGGAACAAATATTGGAACCAACAGTGAAATGGATGGAACGTATACCCTAAAAATACCTGCAGGAACACATACTGTAGTTTTTGGTTTTTTAGGTTACGAAACTATTGAAGTACCTATTACCATTGCTGCTGGAGAAACCAAAACCATAAACCAAGCCATGTCCTCTACTAGCGTACAGCTTAATGATGTGGTTATTGAAAAAACGATTAGCCGCGAAAAAGAATCGGCGCTATTGCTAGCACAAAAAAAGGCGGTTGAAATTAAGCAGAGTATTGGTGCACAGGAAATGGCACGAAAAGGAGTTAGTGATGTAGCAACCGCAGTATCTAAAACCACAGGTATATCCAAACAAGAAGGTTCGGGTAGTGTATACGTACGTGGGCTTGGCGACCGTTATAACCTTTCTACAATGAACGGACTCCCATTACCTTCCAACAATCCTTCTAAGAAAAATATTCAGTTAGAAATATTCTCATCAGATATTGTACAATATATAGGTATTGATAAAACGTACACTCCTAAAAACTATGGTGACTTTGCTGGTGCAAACATCGACATCGCATCTAAAGACTATAAGGGAAATGGTTTTTTTGAAATTAGCATTGGTACGGGTTTTAATAGTAATGCTTTAGAACAAGATAATTTTTACCTGCAAGACGGGCCTAATTTTACAGGTTTTACAAAACAAGAACAACCTGCTACAGGTTTAGCTAGTTATGGCTTTGAGACCAGCTGGAGCAGAGAAAAAATTGCTACACCACTTAATACAAGCATTTCTGTTAAAGGTGGCGATTCTTACGATGTAAGCGAAGAAGGTAGAATGAGCTTTTTTGCAACAGGTTCTTTTGATAGCCAATACGGTTTTAGAGAAGGTCCTGCACGTGGTGGTGTAAGCTCGCAAGGTATTGCACGTAAAGATCTTGACTTTTTTTCGTACGATTATAATACCAATACTACGTTAATGGGTAACCTTAGCTACAGAATTGATACTAATAATAAACTTCAGTTCAACTCACTATACATTAACTCCACCAAACAAAATCATGAAGAGTATTATGGTATAATTGATATTTTTGATAACGCACCTAATGGTGGGGGTGTTGTACGACGCTCTACCTTTGAGAGAACAGGTTTGTATGTAAACCAGCTTTTGGGTACAAATAAATTTGATGAGCGTTTTGATATTGAGTGGGGTGTATCGTACAACCACGTAAACAACTCTATGCCAGACAGGATGCAAAATACACTTCGTCCTGTTGATGATAATGGCGACCTTAGCGTAACGCAACTAAACGACCTATCTAATGCTGACAACCATAGGTATTTTCAGGATTTAAAAGAAAATGAAGTAGCTGCTAACATATTTACAAATTACAAGTTTAGCAAAAACGATGAGGATAACTACAGGGGTAAACTTACGGTTGGTTATAGTGGTCGTATAAAAACAGTAGATTTTGAAGCTACTCAGTACAACTTCCAGCTTGCTCCAAATAATGTTACACAACCAGTAGTAACACTTGAAACACTTGACGATTACTTTGTTCAGGAAAATCTTATTACTCCAGAAAACCCCGATGGCTTATTCAGAATTGTAACTTTTAGAGGTAACGCTGGGTTTGCTGGTGCTTTGCGCCCACAAACATACAACGGAGACCAAAGTATACATGCTGGATTTGTTTCTGCAGAGTATAAATTATCACCAAAACTTACCATGATTGCAGGTGTTAGAGCTGAGGTAATAAGCCAGAGTATTGAATTTGACACCTCTATTATACAAGGGGAAAACGAGCTTAACACAACAGAGATATTACCTAGCTTAACGTTTAAATACGAATTAAACGAGAAGCAAAACTTAAAGTTTGCAGCTAGTAAAACATATACACTACCACAGTTTAAAGAGCGTGCACCTTTCCTTTACGAGGAGGTTATACAAACCTATATTGGTAATGAAGATTTATATGCATCAACAAACTACAACTTTGATTTTAAATGGGAAATGTTCCCGAAATCTACAGAGATAATCTCATTTACAGCATTTGGTAAATACATTGAAAACCCTATTAACGAAGTAGTAATTGCATCAGCAACCAACGATGTATCGTGGGTGAATAGTGGCGAAAAAGCTATTGTTATAGGTGGTGAGTTTGAAGCACGAAAAGATTTATTTGATTTTAAGCATGGTGAGGACAGTATGTTTAGTAACGCCCTTTCGGTAGGTGCTAACGTTACCTACATGTACCATAACCAAGATTTTGATGCAGAGAAAGTAGCACGTGAAAATAACCTGAGCGTAGGCTTTACAAACGACGAAGGCGGACTAACGGGAGCATCTGATTTATTGGTAAATGGTGATGTAAGCTATAATTACGATTTTGATAACGACAGAAACCTTATGGCTACTGTAGCGTACAACTATTTTTCTGATAGGCTGTATGCAATTGGTACAAACAACAGAGGTGATTTAGTTGATAAGGGTGTTGGTATGCTGGACTTTATATTTAAATCCAGTATTACTAAAAACCTTAGTCTAGGCCTCTCCTTACGAAACTTATTAGACCCTACTGTAGAACGCGTACAAGAGGTGGATACTAGCGTTGGTACAATTGGCAGTGATGAGGTTGAAGTAATATCGTATAAAAAAGGAATCTTTGGCAAGTTATCAGTAACCTACAGTTTCTAACATAACACTATATTAACAAACAAAACTACCGAGTGCGATTTATTTAATAATCGCTTAATGTTTACATAAACAGTGATTAATCCATTAGAGATAGTTTTGCCACAATAATTTAATACTTAACTTAAAAACACAACAGATGAAAAAATTGCTTTTATCAATGCTTGCAATATCAGCATTAGCAGTTACATCATGCAGCAGCGATGATGACAACAATGATAACAATACTGTTATCGATCCTACAAATTTCCAAGGAACTTTAAATGATGGTGATGTAGCTACACTTGATGCTAGCCAAACTTACACACTTACAGGTTCTTTCGTAATTAGAGATGGTGCTACACTTACTATTCCTGCAGGTACAAGAATAGAAGCACAAGGTGGTACAAGTGCATACATTGCAGTAGCACAAGGTGGTAAAATAAACATTAATGGTACAGCCAATAGCCCTGTAGTAATGACATCTGGTTCTTCAACTCCTGCAGAAGGTGATTGGGGTGGTTTAGTAATTTGTGGTCGTGCAAATACAAACAAAGGTGGTTCTACAGGTCAAACTGCAACTTCAGAAGTTGGTAACCTTACTTACGGTGGAACAACTAATAACGATTCTTCAGGAAGCATCCGTTACCTAAGAGTTGAGTACACTGGTGCTACTTTTAATGGTGAAAAAGAATTTAACGGAGTATCACTTTTCGGAGTAGGTTCTGGAACAACTTTCGAGTATGTACAGTCTTACAGAGGTGGTGATGATGGTATCGAGTTCTTTGGTGGTGCTGTAAACGGTAAATACCTTGTAGCTGTAGAAAGTGGTGATGATTCTATCGACTTTGCTGATGGATGGAGTGGTACTGGAGAGTACTGGTACATTGTTGACGGTGCAAGAGCTGGTATAGAAGGTTCTAACAACAGTGACGATGCTAATGCTATGCCTAAAACAACAGCTACACTTAGAAATATCTCTGTAGTAGGTGGCGGTACAGAAGGTGGTATCTTCATTAAAGAAGGTGGTGGTATCTGGACTGTAGATAACTTCTACATTAAAGATTTTGACCTAGGTATCAACATTAAAGATGCAGATAGCGATCCAGTTGCTAACGCTCACATTGTTGCAGGTGATATTACATTCACAAACGTACAGTTTGATGGTGTAACTACAAACAGTGCATACATAGGCGATGAAATGTTCTTTACTACAACAGACAATGCAACAGGTGCAGGTAGTGGTGCTGAAACACCAGCATGGGCTGCAGGTTGGACAAGATTCTAATAAAAAGAATTACAAATATTCTTAAATATTACAATACCCTCTCAATATATTGAGAGGGTATATTTTTGGTACACTATTTGAAATATATTTTATATATTTACCAAATCAATCAAAATCATGGCAAAAAAATATTTATATATCGCTGCCTTACTACTATCATTACTTACTTTCAGTGCAAATGCACAAGAAAATAATGGTGCAATTACTAATGGTGCCAACCAAACCATAGAAGGATTAAATATATACCCTAACCCTGTAAACAATACCGATAGGATTTATATTACCTCTAAAAATATGCAGAGTAAAGAAATACAAGTGTATGACGTGCTCGGAAAAAAAATACTACAAACTATAATTAGCGGTAAAGAGTTAAGCATATCAGCACTAACTCCAGGAGTTTACATTATAAAAATTAAAGAAGGGGACGCTACATCCACAAGAAAACTAATTGTTAAGTAGTTAGCGTACCATATTATACACTTAAAAGCTGCTTAATTTTATCGTATTTTTTCATTCAAATCATTTTTGTTGTTATATTTGTTATATAAAATAACTAAAACGTTCATAATATGAAAAAACTTTACACACTAACTCTATTAATGGCAGCAAGCTTTTCGTTTGCACAGACACCTATAATTACGGGTATTCTTGATGGAGATTGCCCAGGAGGACATCCAAAAGCCATTGAAATTTACGCAAACGGTACTGTAGATTTTTCTAACTACTCACTAGAAAATCAAGCAAACGCAAATACTACTTGGGGCAACACCTTAAGCCTTTCAACTTTTGGCACAGTAACAGATGATTTTATTTACGTTGTAAATGCAGATACCAATGATGCTTTTTCAAGTGAGTTTGCAGACATACCATCATCAAAAATATTCGTTACTGGTACAGAACAAGAGGACCCTAAGCCATTAAGTGTTAATGGTGATGACAGATTAAGAATTGTTGATGCAGCAATGACCGTAATAGACCAATTTGGTGAGGATGGTGTTGACGGTACAGATACTGACTGGGAATACAAAGACTCATGGGCCAGAAGAATGGATAATACAGGACCTGATGGTGCAGCATTCAATACTAATAATTGGACATTTGGGGGCGTAGGTACGCTAGATGGACTTGGAGCGTGCCAAGGTGGCGATGCTTTTTCAACCATAGTACCGTTTGGAGATTACAATGCAACAGCTAATGTTGAGCAAAATAAGCTTGAAAGCTTGAAAATGTACCCTAACCCACTTACAGGAAATATTCTTAATATAACTTCTAATGCTAATACTACTAAAACAATAGCTATTTACGATGTGTTAGGAAAACAAGTTATAAATACCGTTACTGAAAACGGAATGGTTAACGTTTCTGACTTAACTGCTGGCGTTTACATTGTTAAAATTACCGAACAAGGCAAAACAGCTACCCGAAAACTAGTAGTTAGATAATTTTACACCCAATAAATATACTAAGCACCTCAATAGAGGTGCTTTTTTATTAAATAACAATTTAGAAACATACAGTATATCACGGTTTGATACATTTGCAGAAAACATTTTAAAAACACATGAAAATGAAAAAATTTTACTTTTTAGCACTAATTCTGTTTTCTGCTACTGCATTTGCACAAAATAGTGTTGTAATTACTAGAGTTATAGATGGTACACTACCACATGGCGGATGTAATGAAGCAGATGGCAACTTTAGCCCTAGAATTGTTGAAATGTATGTTACAGGAACAATTGATTTTAACAATTATAGACTTCAGGCAGAATCTAACGGTGCAGCCAACCAAGATGCCATTAACTGGAGCAACGGTCACTTCTTATTTGGTTTAGGCGAAGTTACTGATGCTTTCGTATACTCTGTTAACATCCCAGAAGATTTTGATACAGGCAATCCATTTTACGAAGAAGGTGTACTACCAATTTTTACCGAAATGTATCCTGACATTCCAGAAAACAGAATGCTTATCAGTAAATTTGGTATAAGTATGAATGGAAATGATGCTATACGATTAGCCATTTACAATGGTGATAACTTGGTAGAAGTTGTTGACCAGTTTGGTAACCCTTTTGATGTTACTGATGGAAGCGACTTTTCAGCTGCTTGGGCATACCGAGATAGTTACGCTTCCCGAAACAATGGTTTAGCTGCTAACGGTGGTAACTTTGATGCTAGTACCTTTAACTATGGCGGTAATGACGATTTAGATAATGCTACATGTGCCGAATTTATAGATGCTGTAGGTTTAGGAACTTTCAGTACATTATCTACCACTAGTTTTGATGCCATTGCAGGGCTTACAATGTACCCAAACCCATTATCAGGAAACATCCTTAACATAACATCGGCTACTAATGCAACCAAAGCTGTAGCAATATACGATGTATTGGGCAAACAAGTTATAAACACAACCGTTGCAAACCAAACAGTAAACGTTGCCAATCTTACAACTGGTGTTTACATAGTAAAAATTACTGAAGAAGGTAAAACGGCTACCCGAAAATTGGTAGTAAAATAATCGTATTTTAAATATTCTTTAAAAAGCATCCCACAACGGGGTGCTTTTTTATTTTATACCTTTGCCACAAAATAAATTGTGTTGATTACTGCTCAGGATATATTTAGCATCGCCTCGAAAAAAGAATTCGAAAAAATTACATTAAAAGTTTTTCGGCATCAGTACGATAACAATACGGTATACCAAAACTTTTGTAATTTACTGGATAAAAGCAAACAGAACGTAAAGAGTATTAAAGATATCCCTTTTTTGCCCATACAATTTTTTAAAAACAATAGGGTTGTAAGCAATCTGGAACCTATAGAGATAACGTTTACCAGCAGTGGCACAACAGGCAGCAGCACGAGTAACCATTACGTAACCGATTTAAATTACTACAAGCAAAGCTTTCGGCAAACATTCTCACAATTTTATGGCAATATTGAGGATTATACCGTATTAGCACTACTACCCTCTTATTTAGAACGCGAAGGAAGCTCACTCATATATATGGTTAGCGATTTAATAGAAAGCGCTAACAACCCAAATAGTGGCTTTTATTTGCATAACTATAATGAACTTATTACTAAGTTAACTACGTTAGATAAAGAAGGAGAAAACGTACTGCTTATAGGAGTAACCTATGCCCTACTCGACCTCATCGAAATACAACCATTTCAACTTAATAATACTATTATTATGGAAACGGGTGGCATGAAAGGGAAACGCAGAGAAATGATACGCGAAGAGCTACACGAATTACTGTGTAATGGTTTTGGAGTAAGTAAAATCCACTCCGAGTATGGTATGACAGAGCTTTTATCGCAAGCCTATTCGTTGGGTGATGGTATTTTTGAATGCCCGCCTTGGATGGATATTTTTATTAGAGATACCGAGGATGCACTTAGCTATGTAGATTACAACAAAACAGGCGGCATAAATGTTATTGATTTGGCAAATATTAATTCCTGCTCGTTTATTGCCACGCAAGATTTAGGTAAAAAATACACCAACCAAACTTTTGAGGTATTGGGTCGATTCGATAATTCGGATATTAGAGGGTGTAATCTTATGGTATTATAAAATCAAAAAGTTCTTATAACAAAACAGTGGGGTAATTACCCCACTGTTTTGTTATTGTACGTTTAGTATGTAATAATTCTTTTTCCCTTTTTGCAGGAGTACGAACTGATTATTTATCAAATCATCATTAGTAATAATATAATCCTCTTTAACCTTAGCCCTATTTACCGAAATGGAGTTTTCTTTTAAAGCCCGTCTGGCTTCTCCATTCGATTTTAAAAAGTCCGATTTAGCAACAAAGGCATCTACAATAGTTACACCCGCCTCTATATCGTCCATGTTTATTGCTGCTTGTGGTACACCATCAAATACTTCTAAAAATGTAGTACTATCTAAGGCTTTTAAATCGTCCGCACTCGATTTACCAAATAGTACATTAGAAGCCTGTATTGCTTTATTAAGCTCTTCTTCGGAGTGTACAAACACGGTTACCTCTTCAGCCAATTTCTTTTGTAATATTCTAGCATGGGGTGCTTCTTTATGTTCGGCAATTAACTGCTCTATTACATCTTTTGGTAAGAAAGTGAATATTTTAATGTATTTTTCAGCATCTTCATCAGTAGTATTTATCCAAAACTGATAAAATTTGTATACTGATGTTTTATCGGCATCAAGCCATACGTTACCACCTTCTGATTTCCCGAATTTAGAGCCATCAGCTTTTGTAATTAACGGACACGTCATGGCGTACGCTTTATTAGCACCTTCTTCGTTCATACGGCGTACCAGCTCCGTACCTGTGGTAATATTCCCCCACTGGTCACTACCACCAAGCTGCAGCATACAGTTATGGTGTTTGTGCAAATGGTAAAAATCGTAACCTTGTATTAATTGGTAAGTAAATTCTGTAAAGGACATACCAGAACCTGCTTCGCCTGTAAGGCGTTTTTTAACCGAGTCTTTCGCCATCATGTAGTTTACGGTAATACGCTTACCTACATCGCGCGCAAAGTCAATAAACGAGAATTCCTTCATCCAATCGTAATTATTAACCAAAACAGGAGCATTAGCATCGGTACTGTCAAAATCTAAAAAGCGAGAAAGCACACTTTTTATCCCTGCAACATTTTTTTCGAGTGCAGCTTCATTTAGCAAATTTCTTTCGTCCGATTTACCCGATGGATCACCAATCATACCTGTTGCACCACCTACAAGTGCAATAGGTTTATGGCCGCATTTTTGCAGATGAACTAATATAATAATGGGCACAAGACTACCAATATGCAACGAGTCAGAAGTAGGATCGAAGCCAATATAAGCGGTCGTCATTTCCTTATTCAATTGCTCTTCTGTTCCTGGCATCATATCGTGCACCATGCCCCTCCATTGTAATTCTTCTACAAAATTTTTCATGCTTTTCGTTTATTGAGCTGCAAAAATACAAACTTGCGTTAACATGAGTCAAAAAAAGTAATCATCTGGCGGTTTTTATACTGTAAAAAGTATTTTTGTAGTATGATATTAGTAACGGGCGGAACAGGTTTGGTAGGAGCACACCTATTGCTCCAATTGGCAGCGGGCAAAAAAGCAGTGCGCGCGCTATACCGTAGCGAGGCTAGTAAAGCCAAAACAAAATTACTTTTTGAGCATTATAATAAGAGTATTTTGTTTGAAAAGATAGTATGGGCAAAAGGCGATATTACCGATATACCAGCGTTAGAGGAAGCTTTTGCCAATGTAACACATGTGTACCATTGCGCCGCCTACATCTCGTTTGACCCTAGTGATGAGGAGTTACTCCGAAAGGTAAATATAGAGGGTACTGCTAATATTGTAAATTGTGCGCTGGCTTTTGGGGTACGAAAGCTATGCCACGTTAGCTCGATAGCTGCATTGGGCGACCCCAAAGAGAATGAACCTACTATTACCGAAAAAACCGAATGGAATCCCGAAATGCGCCATAGCGATTATGCCATAACAAAACATGGTGCCGAGATGGAAGTGTGGCGGGGCGGGCAGGAAGGGCTTGAAGTTGTAGTTGTAAACCCTGGGCTTATATTTGGTTATGGTTTTTGGACACAGGGTACAGGCAGGATGTTTAAAGCAGTTTGCAAGGGGCAATACTTTTACACTAAAGGGAGTTGTGGTGTGGTAGCTGTAGAGGATGTTGTTGGGATTATGCAACTACTTATGCGTGCTGATGTTACTGGAGAACGATACACACTTGTAGCAGGACAATTATCGTACAGGGAAATATTATTTGCTATTGCTGATGGTTTGGGTAAAAAACGACCTACAATATATGCATCGCGTGCACTAACATCTGTAGCGTGGCGCTTGGATTGGCTACTTGCCAAAATAGCACAACGCAAACGACTTATGACGCACGCTATGGCAAAAGCATCGCACAATCATGAAAACTATGATAATAGCAAGATTATAGCTGTATTGGATTATAAGTTTACCGAAGTAAAACAGTACATAAAGCAACTAGCAAGCACTGCTTCAAGTTCCAAACATTTATAAGAGTCTGCTTAATTTTTGAGATCTTGAGCTTCTACCTTAATGCTATTTTTAAGCGTATCTATCTCGGTAATTTTATTTTTAGCTTTATCAATAGAATCCTGTTTTGCTTTAGCCAGTACCGCTTCTTCAATAGGCTCTTTTTCCTTTTTTATCCTTTCTGTTACACGTTTATGAATACGATCGTAAACATCCAGTTGTGTAGCGTAATAATTATGGTTTTGCACAAAAGTAGTACTATCAATATCATACTTAGCATACACATAGTTACCTGTGGTAATATTATTATCATTTAAGGTTTGTGGTTTAAACGACCGCATGGATTGCAGCAATGTAATATCGTACAGTATATCAACCATCTCATCTTCTGTGAGTAGTTTTTCAGGTTTTTCTGGAGTAACACTATGGTCGTTGCAAGCAACAACCATAAGTGCTAGTAGTATACCAAGTGCTATTTTCTTCATAATAGTATTACCTGTTAAAAAGCAAACGCTCGCCGCATTGTATGTTTTTAACTTTAAAGTTATTGTACACCAATTGCCCGTTTACAAACGTATGCGTTATTCTGGATTTAAAGTTAGCCCCCTCAAATGGAGACCATCCGCATTTATATAAAATGTTCTCTTTCTTTACATTCCAAGGTAAACCTGGGTTTACTAAAACCAAATCGGCATAGTACCCCTCGCGTATAAAACCACGTTTTTCTACTCTAAATAATTTGGCAGGGTTATGCGCCATTTTTTCTACAATACGCTCTACTGATATTTTATTTTGATGATGCGCCTCAAACATAGCCACTACAGCGTGTTGTACTAATGGTCCTCCTGATGGTGCATTGGTGTACGGGTTTTGCTTTTCCTCTAAAGTATGCGGAGCATGGTCGGTAGCAATAACGTCGATTCTATCATCCAATAATGCTTTCCAAAGCCCTTCTCTGTCTCCTGCAGTTTTAACCGCAGGATTCCATTTTATTAATGAGCCTTTTTTGTCGTAGTCCTCATCTGTAAACCATAAATGGTGTATGCACACCTCTGCAGTAATTTTCTTTTCTTCTAGCGGAATTTTATTGGTAAACAGTTCCGTTTCTTTAGCCGTAGATAAATGGAACACGTGTAGCCTTGCTCCTGTTTTTTTAGCCAATGCCACAGCTCTTGATGATGATATATAACATGCCTCCTCACTACGTATTAGTGGGTGGTATTTCATCGGGATATCATCGCCGTACTGTGCTTTGTATTTTTCTAGGTTTTCGCGTACCGTAGTTTCATCTTCGCAATGGGTTGCGATGAGCATATCCGTATTCGAGAATATTTTTTCTAAAACCGCCTCATCATCCACCAACATGTTCCCTGTAGATGAACCTAAGAAGAGCTTAATACCCGCTACGTTTTTAGAGTTAGTTTTCATTAACTCCTCTAGGTTATCGTTTGTACCGCCCATCATAAAGGAGTAGTTGGCATACGATACTTCGGCAGCCCTTTGGTATTTTTGTTCCAGCAATTCTTGGGTTACCGCGTTGGGTACGGTGTTGGGTTGCTCTATAAACGAGGTTATACCTCCTGCTACAGCAGCACGCGACTCGGTTTCTATATTCCCTTTGTGGGTAAGTCCTGGCTCCCTAAAGTGTACTTGGTCGTCTATTGCTCCTGGTATAAGGTAATTGCCTTCGGCATCAATAATTTGTATGTCTGATGTTTTAGGACTTATACTGGAGCCTATTTCTTTTATAAATTTATCTTCAATTAAAAGGTCACCTTCAACAATTGTCCCCTCATTTACAATTCTGGCATTCTTTATTAAAATCCTCTTCATGTTTGTATTTATAGCTTATTTAGCATTTTTTTTATTCGTAGTGCTATAACGCCTAATATAGCTTCTTTAATAATGGCATTACTCATTTTAGACTCGCCTTTGGTGCGGTCGGTAAATATTATGGGTACTTCTACCTGTACAAATCCTTTGGCAAAAGCGCGGTATTTCATTTCTATCTGGAAAGCGTAGCCCACAAATTTTATTTTGTTAAGGTTTATACTCTCTAATACTTTTCGTTTGTAACAAATAAATCCTGCAGTAGCATCGTGTATTTGCATGCCCGTTATAATTTTAACGTAAACCGATGCGTAATAGGATAGCAACACTCGGCTTAGCGGCCAATTTACAACATTTACACCTGTACTGTAGCGCGAACCAATTGCCATATCGGCACCATTGCAGCAGGCTTTGTATAATCGTTCAATATCTTTAGGATTATGCGAAAAATCGGCATCCATCTCAAAAATATATTCGTACTCCCTAGCTATAGCCCATTTAAAACCATGTACGTAGGCAGTACCTAAGCCCGATTTGCCTGCCCTTACCTCTAGGTGTAACCGCCCTGTAAATTCGCCTTGCAGTTGTTTTACTGTGTTTGCTGTACCGTCGGGCGAGTTATCATCTACTACCAATACATCAAAGTGTGTACTTAGTGCAAATACTGCTCTTAGTATGGCTTCGATATTTTCAATTTCATTATACGTAGGAATTATAACAACGCCATCGCTCATGGGTAACAATCTATTTTGGTACAAAAATAATGCATTTCTAACGTCAGTTACACATTTAATGTATAATAAAAGTTTTCAACACAAAAATTAGTAATTTTACGCCCTATGATATCTTTGATTTTTAACGAGCGTACTCTGATTGGTAAGGACTGGGCAACTTTTATTTTTATTGCCTGTTTTGTGCTAATTGCCGTAACTAAAACTACGTGGGGAACTCGTTTTTCTGACTTTATGCGTCTTGCCTATTCCGACAAATATATGAAGATATACAAGGACAGTAGTAATGTATTGAGCGGTTTTACAGTAACGCTATTTGTAATACAAATTATATCGTTGAGTTTTATTGTTCAGTTTGTACTGAGCTATTATGAGCTTACCACAAAAACCAACTGGGTAACGTTTATACAATTATTTACCTTTATTAGTGTTTTTATATTAGCTAAATACCTTATAGAAAAGATAATAGCTACTTCTTTTAATATAGAAACCTTTAGCGAAACCCTAAATTTATACAAAGTTAGCTACCGTACCTATATAACACTATTGCTACTACCTGTTACCATTATTTTATTTTATAATACTGACCCTAAACCTTTTATAGTATATAGTATAATTGGGTTATTGGTTATTGCCAATATAATATCCTACCTTGTTTCGATAAGATTGTATCAAAGTCTGATACTTAGCAAATTGTTCTATTTTATTTTATATCTTTGCACTCTTGAAATAGCACCCTATTATTTCATGTATTATTGGTTTACGAACAGCAAATAAAAGACATATAATAATATGAAAGTGAAAACAATTTTGGTTTCACAACCGGAACCTAAAGTAGAAAATTCACCATACTTCGAATTGCAGCAAAAACTGAAAGTGAAAGTCGATTTTAGACCGTTTATTCATGTTGAGGGTGTAAGCGCGAAAGATGTAAGACAGCAGAAAATTGACCTTAACGATTATACTGCTATTATTCTTACGAGTAAAAATGCTATAGACCATTTTTTCCGTGTAGCAGAGGAGATGCGCTACAAAGTACCAGAAACCATGAAGTATTTCTGCCAGAGCGAAGCGGTAGCGTTTTACCTCCAGAAATATGTAGTGTACCGTAAGAGAAAAATTTATGTGGGGCAAAAAGGTTTTGCCGATATGGCTCCGCTTATTAAAAAATATAAAGACGAGAAGTTTTTACTTCCTGCATCGGACCAATTGAATGATGATGTACCATTAACATTAGATAAATTAAAGGTTAACTGGACACAAGGTATGTTTTACCGCACGGTAATGAGCGACCTATCTGATTTGAAAGATGTATACTATGATATATTGGTGTTTTTTAGCCCTACAGGTATAAAATCGTTGTTTAAAAACTTTCCTGATTTTAAACAGAATAATACGCGTATAGCTGTTTTTGGAAGCACTACACAAAAGGAGGCATTAGATAATAACCTACGCATAGATATTATGGCACCTGCGCCACAAACTCCATCTATGACTATGGCATTAGAGAAATATATAGTAGAGGTTAATAAAAAATAACCTACACTCATTACAATACAGAAAAAGCTACCCTAGGGTAGCTTTTTTTATATCCAATATAATGTAATAACTAATGAGAATAATATAAAATAAAAAAACCGCCCCATCACAGGCGGTTTTTCGCATCTATTCTAAAATCACACTTATGCCAATGGGGCACCTGCCAAAATTTCTTCGTTAGCAAATTCCTCAAACTTGGCAAAATTCTTCTTAAATGCTTCAGCAAGTTCTTGCGCTTTAGCATCGTATGCTTCTTTATCTTTCCACGTATTACGCGGATTAAGTATCTCTGCTGGTACGTTAGGGCACGTTTGTGGTTTTGCTAAACCAAATACTTGGTGTACCTCAAAACCTACATTATCAAGTTCTCCGTTAAGAGCAGCAGTAATCATAGCCCTAGTGTATTTAAGTTTCATTCGGCTACCTGTACCATAAGCACCGCCTGTCCAACCTGTATTTACAAGCCATACATTAACGCCAGATTCTTTCATCTTAGCACTAAGCATTTCTGCATATTTAGTTGGGTGTAATGGCATAAACGGTGCACCAAAACAAGCCGAGAAGTTAGGTTGTGGCTCGTTTACTCCTGCCTCTGTACCTGCAACTTTAGCGGTGTAACCCGATATAAAGTGGTAGGCTGCCTGACCTGGTGTTAGCTTAGATATTGGAGGCAATACACCAAAGGCATCTGCTGTAAGGAAAAATATATTTTTAGGATTTTTCCCGATAGAGCCTGGTTGTATATTATCTATATGGTATATTGGGTAACTTACCCTTGTGTTTTGTGTTATCGAAGTATCTTCAAAATCTACCTCGTTGGTACCTTCTTTAAAAATAACGTTTTCCAGAATTGCACCGCGCTTAATAGCTCTAAAAATATCAGGTTCGTTTTCCTCTGTAAGGTTAATTACTTTTGCGTAGCAACCACCCTCAAAGTTAAATACGGTATTCTCGTTTGTCCAACCGTGCTCATCGTCACCAATTAGTTTACGATCTGGGTCGGCAGAAAGTGTTGTTTTTCCTGTACCTGACAAACCGAAGAAGATTGCTGTGTCGCCATCTTCACCCACATTTGCACTACAGTGCATTGGCAGGGTATTTTTATCTACTGGTAAAATAAAGTTTAAGGCAGAGAATATACCTTTTTTCATTTCACCGGTATAACCTGTACCACCTATAAGTGCTATTTTACGTGTAAAGTTTAGTATTGCAAAGTTGTGCTGGCGCGTACCATCCTCCTCTGGGTTGGCCATAAAGCTGGGTACACATACTACATGCCAATCGGCAGCAAAGTTTTCTAGTTCGGACTCTTCTGGTCTCAGGAACATGTTGTGGCAAAATAAATTCGACCAAGGAAATTCGGTAACCACACGTACATTAAGCCTGTAGTTAGGGTCTGCACATACATAGCTATCACGCACATATACCTCTTTGCCCGATAAATATTCTGTTACCTTATTGTAAAGTGCATCAAACTTATCGCTATCAAAAGGTAGGTTTATGTTGCCCCACCATACTTTATCTTCGGTAATACTATCTTTAACTATAAATCTATCCTGAGGCGAACGCCCAGTAAACTCGCCAGTATTAATAGCAAGAGCCCCAGCAGCACTCTCTACACCATATCCTTTTTCGATAGATATATCATGTAACTGGTCTGGAGTTAACTGATATTTAACATCCGCGTTCTTAATTCCCATGCTGTCTAACGAAATCGATTTCGTGAAAAGACCGTAATTCTCCATAACTTTATGATTAAGTTGCATTGTTTCAAAGGGCAAATGTAAAAATAATTTTTTAGATAGTGTAAAATTAGAATTATTTTATCCCTTTCGTTTCATTATGTTTAATAGTAATACCAACCAAGCTACAATTAATAACAATCCTCCAATAGGAGTAACAATACCTAATTTTTTAAAGTCGAAAGAAAACAGCTCATTACAAGCTAAAAAGTAGATGGAAACCGAAAAAAACAGCACTCCAATTACCGTTAATATAAAGGTAATTTTTTTTGCTTTTTCCGAAGCTAATGGCGTTGTACCAACAAACAATAAAAAAAGCGCATGGTACATTTGGTAGCGTACACCCGTTTCAAAAGTCATAAGCATTTCAGGTTCAATACGTTTTTTGAGCCCGTGAGCACCAAAAGCACCCAGTGCTATTGCAACGATACCCAACACCAAAGCGGTAACTAAAATTTTTCTGTTCATTTTATGATAATTTATAAGGTAAAATTAAAAAGTTTATAGAAATTTACACCCTAAATATTTTTATAAATATAACAAATCACTACATTCGTGTTATAAATAAATGAGCTATGAGGCATATTTTAATTATTGGGGCAGGGCGTTCAGCTACATCGTTGATTGAATACCTGTTGCAAAAATCGGAAGCCGAAAACTTGCACATCACTATTGCCGATCTTTCGGTAGCATTAGCAGAAAAGAAAACTAACGGACACCCAAGAGCTACCCCTATTGCCTTTGATATTTTTAACGAGGAGCAGCGTAACACACATATAGGTAATGCCGATATTATAATATCTATGCTACCCGCGCACCTGCACTATGAGGTGGCTAAGGATTGTGTTAAGCATAAAAAGAATATGGTTACGGCATCGTACATAAGCCCTGCCATGCGGGAACTTGATGCTGAAGTGAAAGCCAACGACCTTATTTTTATGAATGAGATTGGGCTTGACCCTGGCGTAGACCACATGAGTGCTATGAAGATTTTGGATGAAATTAGAGCAAAAGGTGGTAAAGTACTGTTATTCGAATCGTTTTGTGGAGGGCTTGTAGCACCAGAGTCGGATAATAACTTATGGAATTATAAGTTTACTTGGAATCCGCGTAATGTTGTACTAGCCGGGCAAGGTGGCGCTGCAAAGTTTATACAAGAGGGTAAGTACAAATACATACCCTACAATAAACTATTTAGGCGTACAGAATTTATGGAGGTAGAGGGCTTTGGTCGTTTTGAGGGCTATGCCAACCGCGACTCTTTAAAATACCGTAGTGCGTACGGGCTAGATGATGTACTAACCCTTTACAGAGGTACACTGCGTAGAGTGGGATACTCTAAAGCGTGGAATATGTTTGTGCAATTGGGTATGACGGATGACACGTATATTATTGAAGATTCGGAAAACATGAGTTACCGCGAATTTGTAAATGCATTTTTGCCTTATCATCCTACCGATTCGATAGAGCTGAAGTTACGCCACATTTTAAAAATTGACCAAGACGATATACAGTGGGAAAAGCTGCTAGAACTTGATATTTTTAATGATGATAAGACAATAGGTATTAAAGATGCTACTCCTGCAAAAGCGTTGGAAAAAATATTGTCGGAAAAATGGACGCTCAGCCCAGAGGATAAGGATATGATAGTGATGTACCATAAATTTGGGTACGAGCTTAACGGAAAAAAGAAACAAATAGATGCTAGCATGGTGTGCATTGGCGAAGACCAAACCCATACTGCAATGGCAAAAACGGTAGGACTACCCGTAGCCATGGCAGCATTACAAATACTAAATGGTAATATTACGCTAAAAGGGGTACAATTACCTATACACAAACAAGTATACGAGCCTATACTTAAAGAACTCGAAGAATTTGGGGTTATTTTTCACGAAAAAGAAGTTCCTTACATGGGGTATAACCCCGATAATGTAGCGAGCTAACCCTAATTAACTAACTCAAACTTTTTTTAACCTCCCTGAATGTAAATTTCGGGGAGGTTTTTTTTATATACGGGTAATTGTACGCGTATTAAAAACCCGTATTGTTGCGTATATAAAAAATAACTATTATCTGTAATTTTGGAATGTAGCAGAAAAACAACGTAATACAAATTCTTGTTGTGATAGGAATTACTAGATTGTAACAAACTCTTTAAATTTTAAGGAGCAAGACTAATTTACCAATTGCAAAAGCCACCTAGTTATAGGTGGCTTTTATTTTGTAGTGTAAAATTTAACTGTACTTAATCTCTACCGCCAAATACTAAAAAAGCCCAATATAACAATGATGCCAAAGCACCAAGCGCTGCCACTACATAAGTACGTGCTGCCCACTTAAGCGAATCGGCTGCACCTGCATACTCTTGTTGTGTAAGCATGTTTTTAGTTTTTAGCCATTTTAAGGCCTTGTTACTCGCATCGTACTCTACAGGTAGGGTAATAAAACTAAATAATGTAGCAATACCCATTAGTATAACCCCTGCCACAGCAATGTAATACCCAAAACTAAATTGTGTACCGAAACCAAGCACTAAACCAATTAAAATTAATGGACCCGATAATCGTGATGCTACATTAACCGCAGGTACTAAATTAGACCGTAGCTTTAACATGGTATAGGCATTGGCATGCTGCACGGCATGCCCTACCTCGTGCGCTGCTACGGCTGCCGCGGCTGCGTTGCGCTGGTTATAAACAGCTTCGCTTAAATTTACCGTTTTGTCGGTAGGGTTATAATGGTCGGTAAGCCTACCTGACGTCGAGATTACCTTAACATCGTAAATACCATTATCGTTTAACATTTGCTGCGCAATTTCGGCACCACTCATACCATTACGAAGGTGTACTTTGGAGTAATGCGCAAATTTTGATTTTAGGCGGGCACTTACCAAATAGCTGGCTAATGCAATTGCGCCCAGTAATATATAATATCCTAACATTGTTGTTGTTTTTATTTGTTTACACGGAAATATACCGCAAATTTAAAGCCAATCTGTACAGATTGGCTTTAAAAATATTTCTGTCATGTTTTTTAACATTGTTGCTAAAAAAGCAGTGCAAGCTTGGCATAAAAACGCCCCTGTACGTCCTCCCTAAAGTCATTAGCTACATTGGCAAAATCTGAACGCCATTTGCCATTTATAGCGGAGAATTCGTACCCTACGTTTAATCGTATTGGAAATGAGCTTTTTTGAAATGCTCCAAATGCTATTGACGGACCTACGTAAAACTGCTCGTTATATAAGCTAATATGCCCTGTATGAGTACTGGGGTTTAAATCATTCAAATCAATTACATTGCCCCTACTGTATAAATTGAACCTGTTATTGAGGTACGAAAGATCGACACCTCCCGATAGGAAAAAGTTTTCTGTGCTATAGGGTATGTAATGCCCCCTAAGTTTAAAGCCAAAAGCTACTGACTGTATCCTGTCGGTACTAGTTCTTTCATCCATAAAAGCAGTATTAATTTCAAAGTCCATTAATAACTTTGTACCCTTTACCATATATCCGAAAGTAATTTCGGGCATAACATTGTTCAGTTCTGGCATACCTGCAGCAGCAAGGTTTTCGTTTATTTTATAATCGTTGGTTACGGCAACACCTGCGGCGAAATACCAATTTAAGACCTTATCGTCATCGTTGGTGTCTGAGTAAGTGGTTTCTTGCGCTAAAGACATAAATGGAATGCCTATTACACACACTACAACAAATAATAGAGTTTTTTTCATAATAGTATAGGTTTTACGTATTGATTAAATTTGACTAACCAAACCACGTGCCAAAACCTGCTTTATTTAATACTAAACGAGCATAGCTACTAAAATTTTCTGAAAAATTATCCCACAATATTGATGATTTTGCCAGGTACTATAATTACCTTTTTAGGCTCGCGTCCGCCGAGTTGTTGTTGTGTACGCTCATCAGCAAGTATGGTTTTTTCTATTTCGTCTATTGGCATATCCAAGGGTAATTCTATTTTAAAACGCATTTTACCGTTAAACGATACAGGGTATTCTTTACTGCTTTCTACCAAATGTTGTGGGTTAAACTCTGGGAATGGCACTTTGGCAATGCTACCCGTATTGCCCAATTGGCTCCATAACTCCTCTGCAATGTGGGGTGCATAAGGCGATATTAATATTGCTAATGGCTCCAGTATGGCGCGTTCGTGGCATTTAATAGCGGTTAACTCGTTAACGGCTATCATAAACGAACTTACTGAGGTATTAAACGAGAAATTCTCGATATCTTCCTGTACTTTTTTAATGGTACGGTGCAGTATTTTGTAAGCCTCTTTGCTTGGCTCGTTATTGGTAACAATAAGCCCGTTATCGTTACAATACAACTTCCATAATTTTTTAAGAAAACCTGAAACACCTGTAATACCTGCGGTATTCCAAGGCTTGGCTTGCTCAAGTGGACCAAGGAACATTTCGTACATACGCAGGGTATCAGCACCATACTGCTCGCAAATATCATCGGGGTTTACTACGTTAAACCAACGTTTTGACATTTTCTCAACTTCTCTACCTACAATATATTTGCCATCTTCAAGAATAAATTCAGCACCCTTAAACTGAGGCATCCAATCTCTAAGTCTATCTATATCTATTTCATCAGAAGCGTTTACAATGTTTACATCAACACGCAACTCTTCCACCTCGTAATCTTTCTTAAGATTCTTAGAAACATACTTATCAGTTCCAGAAACTCTATAAACAATGGCGCTAGTACCCAATATCATTCCTTGGTTAATCAGTTTTTTAAAAGGCTCATCTTGTAGTACAAAACCTCTGTCTTTTAAAAACTTATTCCAAAAACGGCTGTATAGTAAGTGCCCTGTAGCATGCTCGCTACCGCCTATGTATAAATCTACATTTTGCCAATAGCTTTGGCTTTCTTCGCTTACAAATTCGTTTTCGTTATGGGCATCCATATAGCGCAACCAGTACCACGAGCTACCAGCCCAACCTGGCATAGTGTTTAGCTCTAGCGGGAAAATAGTTTGGTTATCTATAAGGTCGTTATCTACTACTTTATTTTGGGTAGTACTCCACGCCCATGTTGTTGCGTTACCTAATGGTGGTTGCCCATCTTCGGTAGGTAAGTATTTTTCTACTTCGGGTAAACGTATGGGTAAATGCTCGGTAGCTATCATTTGCGGCATACCGTTTACATAATATACTGGAAAGGGTTCTCCCCAATAACGTTGGCGGCTAAATACAGCATCGCGCAGGCGGTAATTGGTTTTACCCATACCCTGCCCTATTTCTTCTAGAGCTGCAATAGCTTTTTTAGTAGCTGCTTTATAATCTAATCCATTAAGGAAATCAGATTTTTGTAGCGTTACATTATCCTTACTTGCGTAAGCTTCTTCGCTACTATCTACTCCTGCAAAGATGTCTTTTATCTCGATGCCGAAATGTTTAGCAAAGTCATAATCGCGTTGGTCGCCACAAGGTACTGCCATTACAGCCCCCGTGCCATAGCCTGCCAGTACATAATCGCCTATCCATATCGGTACAGGTTCTTTGGTAAACGGATGCTCAGCATACGCTCCCGTAAACACACCCGATATGGTTTTTACATCTGCCATACGGTCGCGCTCGCTACGTTTTGCCGTTGCTTCTATATATTGCGCTACAGCTTCTTTTTGCTGGGGTGTTGTAATTTCGGTTACCAATTCGTGCTCGGGTGCAAGCGTCATAAAACTAACGCCAAAAATAGTATCAGGGCGTGTTGTAAATACTTCTATTTGCCTCACCCCCGACCCCTCTCCATCGGAGAGGGGAGCACGGCTATTTTCGTAGGATGCTCTTTCGTTTAATACTGTTTTAATTGAATTGATTACTTGTTCTGAACTGTTAATAACCTCATCGTTAGTAAACCGAATTACCTTAAAGTTATGCTTTTGCTCCAGTTCTAGCGTGCGTGCTTCATCCAGTTCTACTTGTTCTATAGTACTGTGATAACCACCATCAACTTCAATTATAAGTCGCTTTTCAAGACAAACAAAATCTGCTATAAAAACTCCAATAGGATGCTGCCTTCTTATTTTATAGCCCAATTTTTTATTCCGAACAGCTTCCCAAAGCAATGCTTCGGCAGGTGTCGGCTCTTTTCGGTTACTACGAGCATTAGCTACAAGTTGTTTAGCCATACTGCTATCAGCCGTCATATAACCCTGATTAGCCTTTTCCGTTACCCTCTTCGCTGGAGAGGGGCTAGGGGTGAGGACATTAAAAGTTACCGCTGCCCCTACCGATTTCCCTATCCAATTGCGTTGGCTTTCCTTTAACGATTCCGTCCAGTCAATTGTATTTAACCCTTCTAGTAAACGCTCGGCATACGCCGATATACGCATACTCCACTGGGTCATTTTTTTACGGACAACAGGATGCCCTCCCCTTTCCGATACGCCATTTACAATCTCATCGTTGGCTAAAACTGTACCTAGTGCAGGGCACCAATTTACTTCAGTCTCGGCAAGGTAGGTAAGCCTATATTGTAGTAATATTTTTTCTTGTCGCTCTTTACTATAACCATTCCAGTCGTTTGCTGTAAATGGCTCAATATTATCATCACAAACCGCGTTAATACCCTCGTTACCGTTGGATTCAAACTTTGCTATTAGTGTGCAAATGCTTTCTGCTTTATTGGTATCGTTATTATACCATGAGTTAAACAGTTGAATAAATATCCATTGTGTCCACTTATAATATTCAGGGTTGGAGGTGCGTACCTCTCTATCCCAATCGAATGAAAAACCAATTTTGTCTAACTGCTCGCGGTAACGCTTAATATTTGTTTCGGTAGTAATAGCGGGGTGTTGCCCTGTTTGTATGGCATACTGCTCGGCAGGAAGCCCAAAACTATCGTACCCCTGCGGGTGCAATACATTAAAACCTTGGTGGCGTTTGTAGCGCGCATAAATATCAGACGCAATATACCCTAGCGGATGCCCTACGTGTAGCCCCGCCCCCGATGGGTAAGGAAACATATCGAGCACGTAATATTTTGGTTTATCCGTAGCATCTTCTGCCTTAAAAGTCTTGTTATCTGCCCAGTATTTTTGCCACTTGGCTTCTATTGCGTTTGGGTTGTATTTCATTTTGTTTTAGTCGCTTATGTTCTTAGCTTATAAGGTATAAAAAACCTCAATTCTGTATGGAGGGCAAATTTACGTTTATTGTACGAAAGTGGAAACTTTGCCCGTTATAAATTATGTTTACCAAATTTCTTTATTATTTTTACCGCTAAAATATAGTTTATGGCATCATCCTTTGAAAAATTCCAGAAAAGACGGCTTATTTCTTCGTATTTTTCGGTGGTACTTAGTATTTTTATTGTACTAACTTTACTTGGGGCGCTGGGGCTTTTTGTGATTAATACCGAGAAAATATCGAGCTATGTGAAAGAAAACATCCCGATGACGGTATTTTTTAAGAAAGATGCTACTGACGATGCCATGCAGGCGTTTGGCAACAACTTAAAGGAGGCGACCTATATAAAGGATTTTGTATATGTTTCTAAAGAAGAGGCAGCGCAAAACAACAAGGATATTATGGGCGATTATGAATCGCTTTTGGATAGTAACCCGCTGCTGAATTCGTACGATATTCACCTAAAAGGAAACTACGTACAAACCGATAGTATTAAGGATATTGAAGTTGCCATAAGAGCCAACCCCATAGTTGCCGATGTAAGTTATGACCTTGTACTGGTAGAAATGGCAAACGATAATATAAAAACCATAACACTTTGGATACTTATAATTAGTGGTATACTAGCATTTGTTGCCATGCTACTAATTAATAGTGCCCTCCGATTATCCATATACAACCACCGTTTTACCATAAAAACCATGCAAATGGTAGGTGCTACCAAATCGTTTATCCGTAAGCCGTTTGTATGGCGTGGTATCAAACTGGGGCTAATAGGCTCGTTGCTGGCTATTGGTGCATTGCTATGGTTTGTATATTACCTAGACGCCGCATTACCCGTACTTAATATTTGGGAAGATTGGATGCCTACTGCCATTGTATTTGGTGGTGTACTTGCCTTTGGTATTATTATAACGGCAATAAGTACTTTTTTTGCAACACAACGTTTCTTGAATTTAAGAACTGACGACTTATATTAAGGCAATAGCCATAAGGCAATAATAAAAACATGACACAAAACGGATGAAAAATAATAACGAAATAAAAACGCATTTTTTGTTTGAGAAGCTGAATTATAAAATACTCCTAATGGGTTTGGGTGTAATTGCATTGGGCTTTTTATTAATGGCAGGTGGCGGTAGCGACGACCCTAAAGTGTTTAGCGATGCTATTTTTAGCTTCCGCAGAATACGCCTTGCACCTACCGTAGTAATTATTGGGTTTGGTATTACTATATATGCCATACTTAAAAACCCCAATAATGATAACACTACCGTTACGGAAAGCGAAACAACTTTTCCGAAAGACCAGCCCATTAAAAACTTTAAAATCAAAAAGAAATAATGGATTTTTATCAGGCTATTATTATTGCCATTATTGAAGGACTTACAGAGTACCTGCCCGTTTCATCTACCGCACACATGATTTTTGCCAGCTCGTACTACGGCATTCAGGAAGACGATTATGTAAAACTATTTCAGGTATCCATACAGTTTGGGGCAATATTAGCCGTAGTAGCGTTATACTGGAAAAAGTTTTTCGATTTCACCAAATTCAATTTTTATATTAAACTTGCAGCAGCCGTTGTACCTGCCTTAGTACTCGGATTATTGTTTGACGACCTTATAGAAGAAGCCTTGGGCGACCCTGTACCTATTGCTATAGTACTTATAGTAGGTGGTGTTATACTTTTATTTATTGAAAACTTTTTTAAAAATCAAACCGTAAAAACCGAAGAGACTATTACCATAAAAAAAGGGGTAGCCATTGGTTTTTGGCAATGCCTTGCCATGATGCCTGGTACAAGCCGTTCGGCAGCCTCTATAATTGGAGGTATGCAACAAGGGTTAACGCGCGAAACCGCAGCAGAATTTTCGTTCTTCCTTGCCGTACCCACTATGGCAGCCGTAACCATTTACTCTATTTTTCTTAAAAGTTACGAGCAAACAGGGCTTAAAGGGTACGAGTTACTCACACAATCGGCAGAGAACCTTACCATGTTCCTTATGGGTAATGTAATTGCTTTTATTGTAGCCATTATAGCTATTAAGGGTTTTATAGGTTTTATTAAAAAGTACGGTTTTAAACCTTGGGGATGGTACCGTATAATAGCAGGCGCACTACTGTTAGCCTACTTTACAATATATAAATAATTGAGTTTGGCAACACCCGAAGATTTTACCAACGGAAAAATTCTACTTATAGATAAACCGCTAACATGGAGCTCCTTTCAGGCAGTAAATAAAATAAAGTGGAGCTTAAAAAAGCACCTTGGGCTTAAAAAAATAAAGGTAGGGCACGCAGGCACGCTAGACCCTTTGGCTACAGGTTTACTTATAATTTGTACGGGTAAATTTACCAAACAAATTACCGAGTTACAGGGCATGGAAAAAGAGTACACGGGTACCTTTTACATTGGCGCTACAACACCATCGTACGATTTGGAAACCGAAATAGATGCCACTTTTGCTACAGATCATATTGATGAAAACCTCATCCAAAACACCATTCCACAATTCTTGGGTGAAATAGACCAAAAACCACCTATTTTTTCTGCCATAAAAAAAGATGGGAAACGCCTGTACGAGCATGCGCGTAAAGGTGAAGAAGTCGAAATTGCATCACGTAAAACCACCATACACGAGTTTGAAATTACGCGTATTGCACTACCCGAAGTTGATTTTAGGGTAGTTTGCAGTAAGGGCACTTACATTCGGTCGTTAGCGTACGATTATGGTAAAGCACTACAATCGGGTGCGCACCTTACGGCATTACGCCGTACTAAAATAGGTAACTTCTCTGTTACTGATGCAATAGCACCTGAAACCTTTGAAAATGAAGTTGAAAATTAAACTATTATACGTATTTATAGCACTAACTATGCTTCCTGCTTTTGCTCAAAATGTAGATTTGCAGGATGGCGACCTTATTTTCCAGGATATGGATTGTGGTCCTTTATGCGATGCCATAGAGGCCGTTACCGAAGGATATAATGGTAACAATTTTAGCCACATGGGTATGGTATACCACAAAAACGATACTATATATGTAATAGAAGCTGCTGGCAATGCAGTACGCCTTACTACGCTAAAAGAATTCTCTAAAAACACAACCAAACCCATGTACGTGGGGAGGCTTAAAAAACAATACCGTTACATTATTCCTTTAGCAACAAACTTCTCCTTACAGCAAATAGGAGTGCCGTATGATGATGAATACATATATGGTAACGACAGTTATTATTGCTCGGAACTTATTTACGATGCATTTATGTTTGCTTATTCGGGTACACCTTTTTTTAAACTATACCCCATGACGTACAAGCAACCCAATACCAACGAATTTTTTCCTGCTTGGGTAACCTACTATAAAAACATTGGTAAGCCAATACCCGAAGGATTACCTGGCTGTAACCCTGGAGGCATATCAACTTCTGATAAAATAGATATTATTGGTACAGTACAATAAACTACTGTTTTTCTGCGCTCTCAAGTAAATCTGTTATCTCCTCCATAGTACTAATACCTTTATCCTTTAAGTACCATTTTTGTAACTCGGTTTTAGTTTCTTGCGTTACTACACCATCCTTTGCTTTTGCATCTTTAACCAGTTTTGTAGCTCCAGCAGGTCGGGGTCCCCAATTGCCCATAACCGTGTTATCTTCAGCAGCAACTAAAATTAACTTCGGTATTGCTCTACCACCGTTGGTTAAAAAACCATCCATTAACTCGCTATTTTCATCTCTAAGTACAATGCGCAACTCCAGCTTATCGGTTGCACTTGCCATTTTTTCCATAACAGGTAATAGTTGTGCAGCGTCGCCACACCAGCCTTCGGATAGTACTAAAAAAACATATTTGCGCTGTATTGCATTTAAACGCTCAATAACTTCAGGGGTTAGTTGTATCGTTTTATCCAAGCGGTTCATACGTACTTCGTTCAACGAGCTGTAATTTGTTAACTCTTCCGATTGCGTATCGCCAGTAGATAAGCCATCGAGTAATAAATGTGTAACGTGATTTCTGTATTCCGTGTACGAATAACTTTGCTCTAAACTATTCGTAATAAGTGCATTTTGCATGTTGTTTCCATTTTACTACAAATTTACATCAAGTTTTACAGAAACAAAAAAAATGGAATTAAGAAAAAAGTGTAATTTAGTACTACAATTTATAACCATGAAGTTTAAAGATAGTACTATTGGCATTACACTTTCGGGCGGGGGTACCAAAGGTATTGCACATGCTGGAGCACTCAAGTTTTTTGAAGAAGAAAACATTGTTCCGCACCACCTTGCCGGTACAAGTTCGGGAGCTATTGTAGCAGCCTTATATGCCTGGGGTAAAAAACCAGAGGAAATTTTAGACTTCTTTCGTTCCATATACTTTTTTCACTGGAAACACTTTACATTTCGTAAAGCTGGTTTTATAGATGCCGATGCTTTTAAAAACTATTTTAAACCCGTTTTTAAAGATGCTACTATTGGCGATTCTCCTTTCCGATTGCACATTACTGCAACAAACATTGTATCGGGTAAATTACACGTATTCCCACCCGAAGTAAAAATACTCGATGCCATATTGGCTTCGGCAGCATTCCCTGGTATTATAGCCCCTTACGAGATAAATGGCAAACTGTATAGCGATGGCGGTATACTAAACCACTTCCCTACCGATATATTACAAGGCAGATGCGAAACGCTTATAGGAGTATATTTAGGACCCATGCAAAAAGTAGAAGCATCTGATTTAAAAAATATAAAATCGGTTGTTGCACGCGCCTACGATTTGCTCTCTGCCAACAGTAATATGCACAAGTCTATGTTGTGCGACTGGGTTATAAGCCCTAATAATTTAGCCCCCTACAATACGTTTGAAACAAACAAAGTTAAAATGGGGGAAATTTTTGACATTGGTTATGAGGCTGCTAAAAAATCGTACGCCGAGCTTATAATATAACCATCATACCCTTAACAAAACACTTTTTACAAAAGCATTTATTACTATATTTGCATCAGTCAAGAAAATCCTTATGAAATACAAAAGAATTCTGTTAAAACTAAGTGGCGAAGCCTTAATGGGTGACCGCCAATATGGTATAGACCCACAAAGGCTTGCCGAGTACGCACAGGAAATTAAACAAATACACGATAAAGGTGTACAAATTGCCGTTGTTATAGGCGGTGGTAACATCTTTAGGGGTGTGGCTGGTGCCAGTAACGGTATGGATAGGGTTCAGGGCGACTACATGGGCATGCTTGCAACTGTTATTAACGGCATGGCATTACAAGGTGCTTTAGAGGATGCTGGTATGCAAACACGCCTGCAAACCGCACTAAAAATAGAAGCTATTGCAGAACCATATATTAAAAGGAGAGCCGTACGCCACCTAGAAAAAGGACGTATTGTAATTTTTGGCGCAGGTACAGGTAACCCCTACTTTACTACCGATACTGCTGCCGTACTTAGAGGTGTAGAGGTAAATGCCGATGTAATATTAAAAGGTACGCGTGTAGATGGTATTTACACTGCCGACCCAGAGAAAGACACCAATGCAAAAAAATACAACACCCTTACTTTTGAGGACGTATTAACCAAAGGACTTAATGTAATGGATACTACTGCATTTACGCTAAGCCAAGAAAACGAGTTACCTATTATTGTATTTGATATGAATAAAGCAGGAAACCTTGTAAAAGTTTGCGAAGGCGAAGCAGTAGGAACTACAGTAAATGTTTAATTTTTAATTGTATAAGAATTAATTAATACCATGGAAGAAATTGATTTTATATTAGATAGCACAAAGGAGTCTATGGATGGCTCTGTTGCCCACCTTGAAAAAGAATTTTTAAATATCCGTGCAGGTAAAGCAAGTCCTGCTATGTTAGGCAGCGTAATGGTAGATTACTATGGTTCGCAAACGCCATTAACACAGGTAGCCAATGTTAACACACCCGATGCGCGTACTATAACCATACAGCCTTGGGAAAAAGCAATGCTACAACCTATAGAAAAAGCCATAATGATAGCCAACCTAGGTTTTAACCCCATGAACAATGGCGACAACATAATTATAAATGTACCACCATTAACCGAGGAACGCCGAAAAGACTTAGTAAAACAAGCTAAAGGCGAGGCAGAAGATGCTAAAATAAGCATTAGAAACGCCCGAAAAGATGCTAATACCGAGATAAAGAAATTAGAGAAAGAAGGCGCATCTGAAGATATGCGAAAAGATGCTGAGGATAGCGTACAAGAGCTAACCGATAGTTTTATTAAAAAAGTTGATGAGTTATTTACACATAAAGAAGTCGAAATAATGAAGGTATAATTAAAATCCGCTTTATTAGCGGATTTTTTATTTATACTATCTTTGCCGAAACAAATTGCAGTTTCTTTCGTTTAGCATAAAAAGGTACATGAAAATCCTTACGCTGTTACTCCTACTTATAAGCCTGCCCATTCAGGCACAATTTACTGTTACAGGTAATGTAAGGGAGAGTGCGCACAATAATCCGCTACCCTTTGCTACTATTACTACCGATAAAGGCAAAACCCTAGTTGCCGATATTGATGGTAAATTTTCAACTACGGCAACCCAATGGTTTACCATTAACTATATTGGCTACCAACAGCAAAAAGTTACCGTAATACCAGGTAAAAAAAATTACAGTATTGTACTCCAACCATCATCTGAAGAACTTGATGAATTGGTACTGGAGCGTAACAATAACGCTAATACATTAATACGCAAAATACTCTACAAAAAACCAGAAAACGACCCAAGGCAAAGGCTCGGTAGCTTTGTATACAAATCGTACAATAGGCTCGTGGTTACTGCCAACCCCGATTCGATAACTGGGCGACTCGACTCTATATACGGTTATGAGAATGCTGTAAAAGTGTTTGAAAAAATAGATTCTACCGATTTTAAATTTAAAAAACTGATAGAGCAACAACACATCTACCAAACCGAAAAAGTATCGGAGTTTAAATTCAATAAAAAACAAGGGTTAAAAGAAAACGTACTCGCCACCCGAATGGCAGGCTTTAAACAACCACTGTACGAAGTAATAGGGCTAACATTACAATCCTATTCCGTTTACGCAAACACTATAGAACTTGTTGAAACCAACTATGCTGGACCTTTAAGTAGTAATGCACTTAAAAATTACCACTATAAAATACTCGACACTGTTGCTATAGATAATCGAAGCGTTTATGTGGTATTTTTTACCCCAAAAAGAAAACGAAAAAGCCGAAAACTAGAGGGGCTACTATATGTTGACAAAGAAAATTACGGTATTGCCAAAGCTGTTTTTAGGGTTAGTAATGTGCTGGATATTACTTCTACCCATATATTTAAATATGATGAAGGGTTGAATTTGTGGTTTCCTAGCGAGAAGAAACTCAAAATAGTAAAAGGCGATAATAAAGAGGACATAAAAATATTGGGGGAAACTATTACGTTTGATGGCTCTAATAAAGATAATGATAAACGCGAAAAAGATGCCTCCGATTATGTGTACTTGTTATCCGAATCCGTCAATTTTGAATACGAATATAATATACCCGTTAAAATAAAAAATCAGAGTGTAGGTATTGAGATTAAAGAGGAAGCAATAAACCGCCCTGAAGCGTATTGGAACAGCTACAGGATAGATACTATGGATAATAGGAGTATGAAAACCTATATTGCCCTAGATAGTATTGTGGCAAAAGAGAAATTGGAGAAAAAAATAATTTTAGGCAAAAAAATAATTAACGGTTACCTGCCTGTAGGTTCTGTTGATATTGACTTGAGAGAAATTGTTAAATATAACGATTACGAAGGATTCCGCTTGGGCATTGGTGGCGTAACCAACGATAAAATTTCGGAATACTTTAGGCTGGACGGTTACGGCGCCTATGGTACTAAAGATGGTGTTTTTAAATACAGCGGAGGGGGCTCCGTTAGGCTAGACAATTATTCGTCGTCATGGCTCGGCGTATCCTATACGGATGATATACTGGAAATTGCAAGTACATCGTTTGTTACTGATAATAAAGTGTTTAAAATTTACGACCCCCGCCCTATTAATATCTCAACATTCTACGAGCACATTACATGGAGAACCTATGTAAAGTCAAAATTAATACCTAAATCGGATACCCATTTCGAGATGAATCACGATAGGATTTATCCCAAATTCAATTATACCTTTCTGCCCAATGGCAGTTCCTATCAGCGATTCGACCTTGTTACTGCATTAGCCGCTGTACAATGGAGTCCGTTTAGCGATTTTATGCAAACACCACAAGGCAGGATAGAAGTTAATAAACGCTATCCTAAATTTACATTTCAATATACCCAATCCGTTTCAGATATTTTGGGTAGCGACCTCACTTTTGGTAAATTCGACTTTAAGATGGAAGCGGAAAAAAGGTATTTGAGTGGGCAAAAAACATCGGGACTAATACAAACAGGTATTGCCTTAGGCAACACACCCCTAACCCATTTATACAATACATCGCCCAACAACCTCAATAAAGATACTATACTACAGCGTATAACCTTTGCAGGAAAAAACAGTTTCGAAACCATGTATTTCAACGAGTTTTTCTCCAGTAGGTATGCTATGGCACAGTTAAAACACGGTTTTAGCCGTTTTGCAATTTTTAACGCCGTTAAACTAGCACCTGTACTCGTAACACGTGTTGCATGGGGTAACATGGAAAACCCCGAAAGGCACGAGGGTATTGAATACGATACCCTCGAAAAAGGATACTACGAAAGTGGTTTGGAACTTAACGAAATATTTAAAGGATTCGGTTTTTCTGCTTTTTACAGGTACGGTCCGTATCATTTATCAGGCTTCGATAAAAATATCTCAGTCAAAATATCATTTATGCTTAGCCTATTTTAAAACACTTACTATCAATACAATAAAGCCCCAATATATAAATTGGATTGTATTACTGTAAAGTTTTTTAAATAGTAAGAGTTAAAATTTAAGATTTTTGCGGTTTTTAGTACATTTGCAGGCATTTACCTGCGCACTACCCTATAACAGTAAACAGGTAACTATACTAAACACATTAAATTATAAAGAATGAAACATACAAAAGTTAAAGACCTACTAAACAGCACAAAGCCTGTTGATGATGTATTGATAAAAGGCTGGGTTAGAACTTTTAGAAGCAATCGATTTTTAGCTATTAACGATGGCTCGGTTATACATAATATACAGTGTGTGATAGATTTTGAAAACACATCCGAAGAAACCTTAAAAAGGCTAACTACTGGTGCTGCCGTAGCCATACAAGGTAATTTGGTAGAAAGCTCGGGTTCGGGACAACAATTTGAAATACAGGTAACCAACCTTGAAATACTAGGCGATAGCGATGCGGAAAAATACCCAATGCAGCCTAAAAAACATACGCTTGAATTTTTAAGAGAAAATGCCCACCTAAGGGTGCGTACCAACCTGTTTGGCGCAGTTATGCGCGTACGCTCGGTACTATCATTTGCTGTACACCATTATTTTCAGGACAGAGGATTTGCCTATGTAAATACCCCTATAATTACAGGAAGTGATGCCGAAGGTGCTGGAGAAATTTTCCAAGTTACCTCATTACCCTTAAACAACATACCTAAAACCGAAGAGGGTGATGTAGATTACAAACAAGACTTTTTTGGTAAAGAAACAAACCTAACCGTATCGGGGCAGTTGGAGGCAGAAACCTTTGCCATGGCATTAGGGCAAGTATATACCTTTGGTCCTACATTTCGTGCCGAAAACAGTAACACCTCGCGCCACCTAGCAGAATTTTGGATGATAGAGCCAGAGGTTGCTTTTAACGACCTTGATGCTAACATGGATTTGGCAGAAGATTTTATTAAATACGTAATTCGTTATGTACTAGAAAACTGCCCAGAAGACCTCACCTTTTTAAACCAACGTTTAAAACAAGAGGAAAGCCAGAAAAAGGCAGCAGACCGTAGCCCAATGACATTGTTAGAGAAACTACGCTTTGTACTGGAAAATAACTTTAAACGTGTAAGTTATACTGAAGCTATAGATATACTAAAAAACTCCAAACCCAACCGAAACAAAAAATTCAATTATATTATTGAAGAATGGGGCGCCGACTTACAGAGTGAGCACGAACGCTATTTGGTAGAAAAACACTTTAAATCGCCCGTAATATTGTTTGATTACCCTGCCGATATTAAAGCCTTTTACATGAGGCTGAACGACGATGGTAAAACAGTACGCGCCATGGATATATTATTCCCTGGTATTGGCGAAATTGTAGGCGGCTCGCAACGTGAAGAACGCCTTGACGTACTACAGCAAAAAATTAAAGAGCTTGATATTGACGAGAAAGAACTATGGTGGTATTTGGATACCCGCCGTTACGGTAGCGCACCGCATAGTGGTTTTGGGCTTGGTTTCGAGCGTCTTGTGCAATTTGTAACAGGCATGAGCAATATTCGCGATGTAATCCCTTTCCCGAGAACACCGCAAAACGCAGAATTCTAAAAATATTCTTACATACCTAAAAACAGGCATTATACCGCTTACGTCATAATTTTATCTAAAAAGCGTAGGGTTGTAATGCCTGTTTTTTGTATTTTTATACTAGAAAACCACCTAGATTACATATGCTAAAGCAGAATTTACAATTAAAATTATCGCAAAAGTTATCGCCGCAGCAAATTCAGCTCATGAAGCTGATACAACTGCCTACGCAAGCTTTTGAGCAACGCCTGAAAGAGGAAATGGTGGAGAATCCTGCGCTTGAGGGTGGTAAGGAAGATGAGTACGAAGCCGATGAGTTTAGCAGCGACGATTACGATGAGTATGACGAATATGATAATGATAGAATTGAAGCTGACGATATAAATATTGACGAGTACCTTAGCGACGACGAAATACCGAACTACAAACTACAAGCCAACAACTATAGCGACGACGATGAGGATAAAACCATGCCGTTTGCTGCCAATGTAAGTTTTCATCAAAACTTAATAGAACAGCTTAATACGTTTATACTTAGCGAAAACGAGCGCGATATTGCCGAGTTTTTAGTAGGCAGTATTGATGATATGGGCTACATACGACGTAGTATAACGGATATTGTAGATGATATGGCGTTTACACAAGGTATTTATACCGACGAGAAAACGGTTGAAAACATACTGCACGTTATCCACCAGCTAGAGCCTGCGGGGGTTGGCGCACGCAATTTGCAGGAATGCCTTTTATTGCAGTTAAGGCATAAAACACCTACTGAATCTGTAGACTTGGCGATAGACATCCTTGAAAATCAGTTTGATGCTTTTACTAAAAAACATTACGATAAGTTACTTCAAAAATACAATATCAGCGAAGACCAGCTTCGTAATGCTATAGATCAAATAGAGCATCTTAACCCAAAACCAGGTGGTGCTTACGACAATAGCAATAAGGCTGTAGAGCACGTTGTGCCCGACTTTGCCATAAAAATACGCGATGGCGAATTGGAGCTTACACTAAATGGCAGAAATGCCCCAGAGTTGCACGTATCTAAAGATTATCAGGAGATGCTACAGAGCTACAAGCATTCTCGCGATAAATCAACTGCACAAAAAGATGCCGTACAATTCATCAAACAAAAACTGGACTCCGCTAAATGGTTTATTGATGCGATACGCCAACGGCAGGAAACCCTGTTTGTAACCATGAATGCTATAATGCATTACCAAAAAGAGTATTTTTTGGATGGCGACGAAGCTAAACTAAAACCGATGATATTAAAAGATATTGCCGATTTGGTTGGTTTGGATATCTCTACCGTATCGCGCGTAGCCAATAGCAAGTATGTAGATACGCCTTATGGTACAAAATTGATAAAAGAGTTTTTTTCTGAAGCCATGAAAAACGATCAGGGCGAGGATGTATCGACCATCGAAATTAAAAAAATACTACAAACTGTTATTAACGAGGAGGACAAGAAAAAACCATTTCCCGACGATAAACTAGCTGAACTTCTTAAAAACAAAGGGTATCCTATTGCGCGTAGAACTATTGCCAAATACCGCGAACAACTGGATATACCTGTAGCACGAATGCGGAAGAAAATATAATGCATGAAAAAGCTGTTACTTGTTTTTTCGTACTTATACAATCCGTTATTAATATCGGTATACGCTACGCTGTTTTTCTTTTTTGTAACCATGAATTACTACCATATGCACGAAGTGTATTTGGTGTTTATACAGGTACTAATTCTTACCATGTTACTACCCATATCGTTGTTTTATTTGCTGCGTTCGTTGGGTTTACTACGTACCAAAATGCTGGTAGATAAAAGAGAACGCCGATTACCGCTAGCTTTTTACGCCATATTGCTTGTAATATTGCTACGCTATAGCTTTGCTACATTTGTAGTTACCGAGTTATACTATTACTTTTTAGGGATGCTAATTAGTATTTTGCTTGCGTTAACTTTGGTATTGGTTAACAAAAAAATCAGTTTGCATGTAATGGGCGTATCTTCGTTAACTTTATTTGTAATAAGTATATCCGCCTATTATCATACACCCTTTTTATACCTCATTGCATTTTTAATACTATCGTGTGGGCTTGTTGCCTCTTCCCGATTGCAGGAGCAAGAGCATTCGCTTAGTGGTGTTTTTTGGGGTAGTATTATTGGTATTGTACCACAAATACTACTGTGGTTTGCGTGGCTTATTCCTGCTTTTTAGTTACAGTATGTAAAATATAAGCCCCAAGCTAACGGTGTTTAGCTGTATGGCATCGTTACCCTCGTTAATGCGTGCTTCATCTTTATAAAGTGGTGTTATACCATAGTAGGCATATAAATTCCAGGTGTTCCACCCTACCGATAAGTACGCGCCATAAAACAGGTTATTCAAATCGTCGTTCCCCTTTACTTTAGTGCTGCCACCCGAAGTTGGATAGTACTGTGCTTTATCGGCAAAAAGATAACTTATTTTAAAGCCCGTGTATATACGCCAAAATTTATGCGAGCTTGGCGTAGAATTTCGCCAACGCAGCTCTATAGGCAATTCTAAAAAGTGTAGTACTTGCTTGTTACGGTCAAAATCGCCCTCACTAGCAATTTGGTAAGAGGTTGTACCTACATTTTCAATTACCTGTAAGTTGTGCTTAATATTATAGTAAGCATACCCCAAACCTGCTGCTATGGCATAAGTCCGTTTTTCATTTATAGGCATATCGCGTAAAAACCCCATAGTAAGCCCTGTAGAGAACGATTTTTGCGAATATCCATCGGGTTTATTTTGCATCAATATATACGATATTGATGCATAAAACTGATCTTCTCTGTACAAGGGATCGGGTTCAAAAGTTACACTATCTTTTGCTGTTTCTTTTAACTCGTTTGTATCTTGTGCAAACGAGGTACCAACAATACAACTGAGTATCCCTATAAATAATAACCGCATAGTAGTAGATAAGTGTTAATACTACAAAGATGCAAAAGTTTGCTTATACTTTATTACTGCCTATTCATCTTTTTCGTTTGCACTAACTCGCTTTGTGTTTTGTTCTTGGTTTTGGTCGGTTTCATCATTAGGCTCATCAGTATTTTTATCTACTAACGATATGCGTGTTCTTGGCAAACTATCAGGGTAATTTTTTTGTAAATAGGCTATTAGTTTTTCTCGAATATAAACCCGTAAATCCCATGATATAGAAGAATCTTTAGAGCTCATTAAAGCACGTATTTCCATAACATCCTGTTTAGCGTCTGTAACTTGCAACTTATTTACTTCGCCATCCCATAAATCAGTACCTTTTAGCAAACGCGTAAGCTCTTTACGAAGTTCATCTACAGGTACGCGGAAATCGGTATAAATGTATACCGTGCCCAATATATCACCACTTTTTCGCGTCCAGTTCTCAAACGGCTTTTCAATAAAATAGGTAGTAGGTACTACCAACATACGCTTATCCCAAATGGCTACTACCACATATGTAAGGGTAATTTCTTCAATATGCCCCCATTCGCCTTCTACAATTACAACATCGTCCAAACGTATGGGTTGCGTTATGGCAATTTGTATTCCTGCCAATAATGTTCCGAGTGCTTTTTGTGCCGAAAAACCAAGTATAATACCTGCAATTCCTGCCGATGCCAAAACACTTGCCCCTATGGAGCGGATACTGTCAAAACTCATTAGTGCTATTCCTATTGCCAAAATAATGAGTACAAAAACAATTACACGCTCTAATACGCTAAATTGAGTATATACGCGCCTTGCTCTAAAATTATCAGATGTATCGGTATTGTACTTACTAATAACGCTGATTTTAATGATGCGTATTATTATGATTAAAAACCACGTAATGCTTATAATTAGAAGGATTAAGCCTATGCGTTTTAAAACGCTATCGTAAGGCTTTTCAAAAAAGTCGTTAGATGCCACTATGCGCATGGCTATAGCTGCAAAAAATAATAAAAGAGGGATTTTAACGCGATGGGCAAAATTGGGCGGAAATATGTTATTGGGATTCTTGCCTATTTTGTTGATGATAAAAAATAGTACTAAAAATGCAATTATTAATCCTACAGTACCAAAAATGATGTATTTGAGTAGTGTGGAATTTATAATCATAAAAATCATATACGTTATTGCTTTACAGGTTAAAGTGCAAAGTTAAAATTCCAAGTGCTGCATCACAATAATTAAAGATTACATTAACATATTACAACAGCGTCCAAAACACTTTTATAATAAATACTTAATGTTACGTTAAGTATGATTAATATCACACAGCGCATAATTTTTTGTTACTATATTTGTGTATATAACTTAATTAATAAAACTATGTTAGTACAAATTAATACAGACAACAACATTGAAGGTCACCAAAGACTGGAGGAATATTTTACGGAACAATTACAAACTGCTTTAAAGAAATACGAAGATAAAGTTACACGCCTAGAAGTACACTTGGGCGATGAGAATAGTACTAAAGGTGGCGAAAACGACAAACGTTGCAGCATAGAAGCCCGTATAGCAGGTTTAAAACCGATTGGGGTAGTAGACCATGCTAATACGATAGAAAGAGCGGTAAGTGGCGCAACAAACAAAATAAAAAGTGCTTTAGAGCGTACCTTTGGTAAGCTAAGCGCACACCACTAAAATAATTGGGCTATAGCGTACCCAAAATTTTATTTAATACCCACGAGGTATGAGCACCCGTTACACCTGTTGACGGGTGTTTTTTATTGCCCAGCAAGTGCTCTCGCATATTTTGTGCGTGGTACAACTGGATATGTTCGGGATTATCAATATATACTTCCTGCCTGCCTTGGCTATTGGTAAGAACAAGCGGTTCTTCCAAGAAAACGGAAAAATCAATTTTTCCTTCACTACCGTGTATGGTAACAGTATCCTCTCGGGTATTGCTACCAAAATTCCATGTAGCCGAGCCTGTTACTCCTGTATTGTGTAACCAACAACCTACAATGGCATCTTTAGCAGTATACAACCCTTGTTGGTTTAGGGTTATGCCTTTCGCACTTGTTATGTTGCCTAACAACTGAATAAACAAATCCAAGCCATGGCTTGCTAAATCATCAAAATACCCTCCTTCGGCAATTTTGGCATCAGTACGCCAATTGTAATTATCTGATACATCTATGGGCGAGGGTGTTCTGGTTAGCAACCAATTTATATGGCGGGGTTGCCCAATACTACCATTAGCAATCCAATGGTGTACTTGCTTAAATCGGGGTAACGACCTACGGTAATACGCTACAAATAGGGGTAAATTTTTAGCCTCAAAAGCATTGCAAATAGCAACGCAATCGCTGTACTTGGATGCCATAGGTTTTTCTATACAGCAGGGTTTGCCTGCTTGGGCTACTTTTAGGGCATAGTAAGCATGGGTATCGGGTGGTGTGGCTATGTATATCGCATCTACCGCTGGGTCGTTTATTAACGCATCGGCATCGTTATAATAGGTAGGTACGTTATGGCGTGCAGCATAATCGGCTGCTTTCTCTAAATTACGTCGCATTACGGCTTGTAGTTTAAAACCAGACGTTTTGGCGTAGGCAGGACCACTTTTACGCTCGGTAACGCTACCACAGCCAATTATACCCCACTTAATAACTGTATCCATTTGCTTTTACTTTTGGAAATAAAAATATATGTTTTTTACGAAAAAGTACACGTTATAAACAGTAATAAATAACAAAGCCCCCAATGCTTAAAAGCAAAGAGGGCTTATTATTGGTGAATGGTTAGTTCCTGTTTTTAAAATGCTGTGCTTAATGTTAGTGTAAACCCTGTACTCTCTGGTACAAAACGGCATACACCACCAACACAAACAAGTCCGCCACGCTGCCTACCATAGTTTAGGGCTAAACGTGTTGCGCCATGGCGGTATGCACCTCCAAAGTTATAATAATGGGTTTGGTCTTCGCTATTATCATTACCATAGTTATATATATCCCAAAAATAGAATGAGTATTTATCGTTAAGGTTTAGCTCTACTGTAGCACCTGCCCAGTTTTTCATATCGGCATCTGCCCACATGTGTTCTCCTTCTACACGTACGGATTTAGTGGTATCAAAATTATATACTACTTCTCCTGTTACAATGTTGGAATTTACAGCTTCGCCACCTTGCAACCATAATGTGTTATAGTATTGGTTAACGTAATAGAAGTTTGCTAACCATGTTTCTGAAAGTCGTTTTTTAATTTCGATATTATAATCCGAAAAATACTTTTCTCCTACACCAAAAAAGTCAGTTTCATACTCTGCAGGTGTAAATCGGTAACTTCCTGGCAGGTTGTACCAGCTAGAGGCATTTAGTGCTACTTTGGTACCATATTTACCGCCAAAGGTACTTTCTTTAGGAAATTCGTAAAAAATATCAATCTGTCCACCCGTTTCACCAGCTTTCATTATCGAAAGGTCAATAAAATCTACCTTACCTTGTGCTTGAAAAACGTAAATATTAGCAAGGTTAGAGTGGTGCTGTTTGGTTAGTGCAGGTACAAAGTTAAGCACCTTATCGTTAAAGTTAAGGCTGGAAGACGTTGCATCTACAAACGTAGGCTCTCTTTCCGAAAGGAAACTCATGTTTTCCATTCTTCTAAACGTTGCATCTATACCCAAACCAATATCGGTATAACCAAAATTAAGCAGTATTGCATTACCTGGTTTTACAAAATCGTTATTAATACGGTTTTGCACATCTAGTACGGCATCTTCTTGCTTGTAGTTATATTCTCCCGAAAAGTAAAACGAGTCGTATATAAAGTTAATACGTCCTGCAAAGGCATTGGTAAGTTCATCAAAATTCGGGTCAGGAATTGTTACTTTTTCGTATCGCCCTACATAACTAAAACCAAGCGATAGGTCGGATTGCTCAAACTTGAATAGATTTGTTAGATTAATATCCGAATTGAACCCGTATATTCTTCCGTTAGCAACATCAAAACCTGTACGCTGCTGCCCAAATAGCGCAGTAAGCCTTACATCGTCAGTTGGTCTAAAAAGTACTCTACCACCACGTAATGCTGTATTTATACCCAAAGCACGGTCTTCCCATGCGCGCAGTAGTAAACCGCTACCAAATTGTTCGTAAAAATACCCCGCAGTAACATCTAGCTTTTCATTTGCATAGTTAAGGTAGTATGTACCCACACCTCCGCCTTTAAAGCCAGGGTTGTAATTTAGTAGTGCATTATCTTCATAGGCTTCAATTTGGAAACCTGCAGTGAAATTACTGTACTGGTAGTTTATTAAAAAGTAGTTGTTAGATCGTATAGGAGTAACAGGTTGCTCTATTCCCCTACCACTATCGTTTAAATACCATTGTATATTCGATTCAAAACCACCATACACTCTTACCTCCTCTTTCTCTTCTTCTTGGGCATAGAGGGATACTGTAGCCAATGGCAACAGTAAAAAAAGTAATTTTTTCATCATCTATAGTTCCTTCAGTTTATTATATAGTTCTTTTTCTGCACCTTGGCTATAGCCATTGTGTATATAAACTACTTTTTTGTTTTTAACTACTATTGTGTAAGGAACGTTTACAATAGATAGTGCTCTTTTAAGATCCTGATTGGTATCTAATAATATAGTGTAAGGCCAGTTTTTACCATTAAGTAATGGTTTTACTCTTTTTTGTGTACGGGTATCGTCTATAGAAACTGCTACAACTTCCATATCAATTTCTTCAGACCATTCTGAATAATGCTCTTTTATAGCATCCAATTCGTTTATACAAGGGGCGCACCAAGTAGCCCAAAATGCAAAGACGTATATTTTGTCTTTCTTATTAAAGTCGTTTTTTACGTTGTACCTTTTATTGTTTACCGATTTAAGTGATACACTCGGCATGGCTTTTTGTGCGCTTGCAGAAAAAGTAACTAATAAAAATAGTAAGAATAAATTTTTCATCTTGTTAAATTATATTATGAGTTGTTTCCATCGCAAATATTAAAAATTTTTTTGACAGTATCCGTTAATTTTTTTAAATAGAATAAAAAAGAAATAATTTATAACCGTTATAACACGCATATATTGTAGTAAAATGGGATTTTTGTTAAGGAAATGAAAATTTTAGCATAAAAAAATTCGCAATATGTTTTGGACATATACTTTTTTTATATACTTTCGGATAAAATTTTCAATTACTCTTTTTTTTTGTTAAAAAACAACAGGAAAAGAGAATTATTGTTATAATAAAAATAGAACTAATTTTTTAAAAGGGAACGACATGAAAAAAAGATTACTTTTAGGAATACTTGCACTTGCAGGTTTTTCGGCTAACGCACAGCTAGCTTCAGGAAGCCAAGCTCCTGATTTTACAGCTACAGACATTAACGGTGTTGAGCACCATTTACAGACTTATCTTGACCAAGGTAAAACGGTAATTATGGATGTATCTGCTACATGGTGTGGACCGTGTTGGGGTTTTCATTCCAAACATGTACTTGATGATTTACACAAAGCGTATGGACCAGCAGGTTCTGACGAAATTGTAGTACTATTTGTTGAAGGTGATGGTAGTACAGGAATGGCAGATCTTAATGGAGAAACTGATTCTAGTCAAGGAGACTGGGTTACAGGAACTTCATATCCTATTATTGATAGTGCAACTATATCAAACCAATATAGTATTGCATACTTTCCAACATTATACAGAATTTGCCCTAATGGTTTAGTATATGAAATGAGTATACTTAATACTACCACAGCAGCTACATTAATGGCAGACATTAACCAATGTAGTCCTGTTAATGGTTTGGATAAGCACGCAGAAATAAAAGAAAGTACTGTGGGTATTTGTGATGTTGTAAGTACAAGTAACTTTGATGTTGAAGTTAAAAACTACGGTAATGAAACTATTACAAATGCTGAAGTTTCGCTTAACTATGATGGTAATGTAGTTGCTACAGAAACTTTTAACATAAACCTTGCTACTTTTGCATCGGCAAATTTATCATTCGAAGGTGTAGAGCTTGATTCTAATAAAGAGTACACTGTAGAGCTTAATCAAATTAACGGTAGTACTCCAAGTGTAGCAGAGCTTGCAGTAAATAACCTAAGTGTTGTGGCAGCTCCACCTACAGATAATAACTTTGGTATACACGTATATACTGATAACTACCCAGCTGAGATAACATGGGATGTAAAAGACAGTAATGGTGATATTGTTGCTAGTGGCGGACCTTACCAAGCAGGACCTGGTACTGCTGGTGCTGGTGGACCTGATGCAAATACAGTAAAAATGTATACTGTTAATGTTCCAGAAGGAACTTCAGACTGTTACGAAATTAATATGTACGATTCTTATGGAGATGGATGGAGTTTAAGTACCAACCAAAATGGTATCGAAATTGTTTCTGGTGGAGAAGTAGTGGCTAGCTACCTTGTAAGGAATTTTGGAACTGAAGTTAAATTTGGAGCTGCATTTACTACTAATGGTGTATTATCTACTCCAGCTATCGAAACTTCAAGATTTTCAGTATATCCAAATCCATCAAACGGTATATTCAACTTCGAAACGCAAGAAACAATTGCAGTTACTGTTATGGATTTAACGGGTAAGGTTGTATACAGTGCTAAAGAAATTAATAACGGTGACGTTATGAACCTTAGCAACCTACAATCAGGCATGTACATTGCTAAAATAGTAGGTGCTACTGCAGAAAGAACAGAAAAACTAGTTATCAAATAATTTAGATTTATTAGTTTTACAGCATACAAAAAAGCTATCGGGGATAACCAAAATTATTCTCGATAGCCTTTTTACTTAAATACTATTAACAACGTAACAAAAAAATTATGAAAAAAATTATATTAATCGCAGGGTTATTACTTTGCGGACTAACACAAGCACAAACAGTTACAGTAACAGGTAATGGCGAAACTATTGCTAATAACGATACTGTTACATTTAACCAGCTTAGTACGGCAGAAGACTCTTCGCTTGGTAATTTGGATTTGGTAGTTACCAATACATCTACAGAAAATATTACTATGCGAATGAAAGCTGTAGCGATTACTAATAATGATACACCAAACAATAACCTACAGTTTTGTGTACAGCCACAATGTTTTAATATAATAAGTGAAGGTACTACAATACCTACTAACTTACCTGATGGCGGAATATTACTTGCACCGGGCGCAAGCACGGAAGGTGACAACCACTTTAGAAACTCTTATGCTGGAGATGACGATAGTATGCCTGTAAGCTACGTAATAGCAGTAATAACTGTTGATGGTGACGGAAATGAAACAGGCGAATTAATGCGATTTACATACGTGTACGATTCAACGGCTGCAAGTGTTACTGATTTTGAATCACTTAAAAACGCAGGTATAACACTTAACAGTACTATTATTAAAGACAATATGCAGGTTGATGCTCTACAAAATGCTACAGTAGCATTTTATAACACTAGTGGGCAATTAATCAAAAATGCAGCAATAACATCAGGCACGCAACTAATCGATTTATCATCACTTGCTACTGCTGTATACATTGCTCGATTTACTACAGAAGACAATAAAACATCTCAAATTAGAGTTGTAAAACAATAATAATGCTATTTGGAAGCATAAAAAAGAAGATACAATGAAAAAGAATTTATTATTATTTTTTGCTTTCGTAAGTATATTACTATCATCGTGTACATCAGAATACGAAATACTCAAGTCTTTCGACTCAGTTATTCTTAGCTCTGATGGCTCAATAAGGATTATTGATGAAACTGTTACTTTTACAGTAAAGGACAATGATGGTAATGACCTAACGGCCGATGCTACCATACTTGTTGATGGTAATGAAATAGATGGTAATACCTTTACCTCTGCAACAGTTGGAGAGTTTGAAGTAACGGCTAAGTACTTTGGTACGACGTCAGACCCTATTTCGATACGTTTTCATGATGGCTCAGAAATTAACTTTAACAAACGAGTACTTATCGAAGATTATACGGGTACATGGTGTGGTTACTGCCCACGCGTATCGTATGGCATCGATTTACTAAAAAACCAAACAGACAATGTGGTTGCTGTAGCAATACACCGAGCGAGTTTAAACCCTAACGATGCTAGTTATGATCCGTTTACGTTTGACTCTACCGAACTAGAAAACTTTATTAATATACCTGGATATCCTAAAGGATTAATAAACCGCTTAACACAATGGTTTTATCCAGAGCCAAACAACCTTGACCAAGTTATTGGACTTACGCAAGGTGAAAATCCTAAATTAGGATTGGCTATTTCATCTACTAAAGATGGTAACAACTTAGCAATAGATGTAAATGTTATGTTTGGTAAAGATTTTAATAGCGACTTAAATCTGGTAGTATACGTATTAGAGAATGGTCTTATTTACGACCAATACAACTATACAACCTACTACAACGGTCCTAACACATTGTATGATTACGAGCATAACCACGTATTGAGAGCGGCACTTACCCCATTAATGGGTGAAGCTATACCAAGAGGTGAAACTACAACACTTAATACGTACACTAAAACATTTAATATTAGTGTTCCTGAGATTGTAGATAATGCTAACAATATTGAGTTTGTTGCATTTGTTACAGATGCTGATGGCCATGCACTCAATGTGAGAAGTGCTCATCCAGACGAAAATCAAGAGTTTGAACAACTATAAGAAAATATACTTTTTAGTTATTTGTAAAAGCTGCCATATGGCAGCTTTTATTTTTTTATACAATAATCACTAAGCATAAATCGTAACACTATGCAACAAGTTGCAATTGTAGTAAAATAAAAAATCAGTTCTGTTCCGAAATTGGAACAGAACTGATTTTATTAAGCAGAGAGGAAGGGATTCGAACCCTCGATGCCCTTTTGGAGCATACACACTTTCCAGGCGTGCGCCTTCGACCACTCGGCCACCTCTCTAAAATATTGTGGATGCAAAAGTAATATTTAAAAACGGATTGAGAAAACTATTAAGACAATTCGCCAAATAACGATTGCTCAAATAATGCCTTAAATTCGTAATCAGCTACACCCTGCCCTAATAAATACATTAATTTGGTTATAGCCGCCTCTGTAGTAATATCTTTACCCGATATTACTCCTATTTCCTTTAATAGCGTACTGGTTTCGTACTGTCCCATATTCACGCTTCCGCTAGAGCATTGGGTTACGTTTACAATATGTAGTCCCCTTTCTATAGCGCGTTGCAGTATGGATACAAAATAAATGTCAGTGGGCGCATTACCTGCACCATAGGTTCGTAAAACAACCCCTTTAAGGCTAGGTATGTTTAGTATAGCATTAAGCACTTCCTCGCTAATACCAGGAAATATACTTATAAGCACAACATTGGTATTAAACTCTTTTACTACATTAAACGGTTTACTAGTATCCTTTTTTAATAATGCATCTTTATTGATGCGTAAATTAACGCCCGATTCTGCTAAAGCAGGATAATTGGGTGATGTAAAGGCATTAAAGTGCTCAGCACTAATTTTTACCGCACGATTGCCTCGGTATAACTTATATTCAAAGTACAAACATACCTCTTGTATTACTGCTTTTCCGTTATGTATGAGTGATGCTATTTGTATAGCTGTAATAAGATTTTCTTTAGCATCAGTTCGTAAATCGCCTATTGGGAGCTGCGAACCTGTAAATACAACAGGTTTATCGAGGTTTTGGAGCATAAAACTTAATGCTGATGCAGAGTATGCCATAGTATCGGAACCGTGCAAAATTACAAAACCATCAAAATCGTTATAACGTTCCTCTATAACCGAAGCTATTTTGCACCATTCTGCTGTTGTAACATTGGATGAGTCGATAGGTTCATCAAACGATTCGGTGGTTATAGTACAATCAAGTTGTTTTAATTCGGGTATGTTTTGCAGTAATTTATCAAAATTGAACACTTTTAATGCTCCAGATTCGAAATCTTTAACCATACCAATAGTACCGCCTGTATATAAAAGTAAAATGGTAGGGTTATTCTGCATTTTGGTATTTCATTTTATTTACCACAGGGTTGGCATACATGGCTAAAAATCCGTTATGTAACGTTTTATTATCGGCATCAATACGCATTTCTAATCTACGCTCAAAAAGAGATTTTTCTCTCTCGGTATATTTATCTTTAAAACGGGTTGTTTTATTTAATAAATCGTATGCAATATAATTGGTAGGCCATAGCCTGTAGGTGCTTAGTATGGCATCATCTAACACCTGTGCTAATGCTTGTATCTGCCTGTTCTGATTATCAAACTCGTTGGCTATAACATCTAGCTCATTACTAAGTACATCGCAAACATGAATGTGTATGCGCTTTTTTTGCCCCATAATACCACTTAACAAGGTATTAAAGTCCTCATTTTTTTCTTTTACATACACCTCATCGTTGGCTTGTGCCATTAGCATTGGCATTTTTAGTGCATCCGTAGGATCGTATTCGTACGATATGGAAACAGGTACAATTTTAATTTTCTTAAAATACTGCATCAGGTTATCCTCATCGGCAGCCATTGCCAACATTTTTAAAACGCCCTGGTGTGTAGCGTCGTTACCATCTTTGGTACGCCCCTCGCGTTGTGCTATCCATACCGAACGATTCTCACGTAATACAAGTTGCGATACGTATTCCGACATAAGTCGTGAACTTTGTAGCAACTCTCTTGGCGGAAGCCCGCGCTGTACCAAAAAGTTGCGGTTTAAGCGCGATAACGTATGTAAAAAAGGTTTTTGTACAAGATTATCGCCTATGGCAGAAGCCGTCATTATTTGTCCGTGGTCGTGTAACGAAACATTTAATAATGATGTATCCAGTATAATATCCCTATGATTGGATATAAATAGGTATGGTGTGTGTACGTCTAACTTTTCAAAACCCGATGTAGTAAGCCCTTCAGAGCTTTTTTGCAATACTTTTTGTACTGCAGGGTAAATAAAGTTGATCTGAAAATCGCGCTTTGAATGCGTTTTTTTTAGCTGTTTTTCCCAAGTTTCAGCATCAACATCTGGAAATGCAAAACTCATAAGTGCTTTCATCATGGGGTGATGTACAGCACCACATATAGCCTCATTTACTTCACTATCATAAAAAGGGCGAATATGATCGAATTTTGACATGTAGTTAGTATCGTTAAAACAATGCCACAAATGAACAAAAATTTTATGAATTTAAGGGTCATTCTGTGTTAAAAACCAAAAATAGCTTTGGAGTTTTTAGTAGTTACTGCAGCAATATCAGCTACACTTACACCATATATACTAGCCAACTTTTCGGCAACCAAAACGGTGTAACTACTTTCGTTTCGTTTCCCTCTGTACGGAACGGGTGCTAAGTAAGGCGAATCGGTCTCTAACACAATATGTTTAAGGTCTATTTCATTCAAAAACTGGTCTATTTTACCATTCTTAAAAGTAGCAACACCACCAATACCCAACTTCATCCCGTAGGAGATTGCTTTTTGGGCTTGTTCAAAATTACCTGTAAAGCAGTGGAAGATGCCGTACAGCCCCTCTCCTTTTTCTGATTCCAAAACTTCAAAAATCTCATCAAACGCATCCCTACAATGTATATTAATTGGCAACTCATACTTTTTTGCCAATTGTATTTGATGCCTAAAGGCATATTGTTGCTCTTTAAGGTGTGTTTTATCCCAATACAAATCAATACCTATTTCGCCCACCGCAGCAAATTTTCGTTTGGCTAGTTGCTCTTCAACATGTGCTAACTCCTCTTGGTAATTGTCCTTTACATAGGTTGGGTGCAGCCCCATCATTAAAAATACATTATCGGGGTATTTTGCTTCTAAGGCGTACATTTTCTGGGTATAGCTGGCATCTATAGATGGAACAAACAATCGGTTTACCCCTGCTTGTATAGCGCGCTGTATAGCAGCATCGCTATCGTGCTGAAATTCTTCGCTATACAAATGGGTATGGGTATCTGTAAGTATCATGATAATTTTTTGAGATGCAAACTTACAAAGTTGAAAATGGTTTTAAAGTGTTTATACAATATTTTAAAGTATTTTTGAGAATAGAACCAATACTACAGAATGGAAAACTTATATGATATCCTGAAAGAGCAACAATACAAACGAATACGTTTTAAACTATCTAAAACACAGCACTTATTAATTAAAGCAAAAATAAATGGCAAAGAGGGCAATTTTATATTGGATACAGGAGCCTCTAACAGTTGTGTTGGGCTTGATAGTATTGAATATTTTGAACTTTTGGCATCACACTCCGATACCAAAGCAGCAGGTGCTGGTGGTGTTGGTATGGCTACACAAACATCGTTAGATAATGTATTAAAGCTGGGACGTTGGACTAATAAAGATTTTGGGCTTATTATTTTTGATATGTCGCACGTAAACGAAGCGTTACGCCAATACAAAGCAAAACCCGTACACGGTATAATTGGTGCCGATGTACTCTTAATGGGTAAAGCTATTATAGATTACCATAATAACTGCTTTTATCTGAAACAGTTGTAGTAAACTCTTATTACTATACCCTTTTCAATTAACAGTAGTTTTTATAAGTAGAAGCTGTTATGGATTACTATATTAAATAGATACATAAAACATACTACAGAATATTGATAGATATTCTACACCGCTTAAATTACACACAATTAGATTGTTATGTTTTTTATCGAAAAAGCAATGCACTTAGTCGAAAAAGAATCTTTTTAAAAACTTAACGGTTAATTGATTAGTATTTTGTACGATAATTAGTAATTAAAGTGCTTTAACAACTTTTATTACCTGTGTGTGTTTTCTATAAAATAAGGTATATTAAACAATACATCCAATTCTTTCATTTATTCCGTTGAGAGAAAACACCCACTCTTTTACGAGTGGGTGTTATCATTTTATACAATAGTTAGTCTGCCTTTACTAAGAGATTTATTAGTAAATCCTTTAACAGCCTTACCTGCATTTTAAGATAAAGATATTGTTTAGTAGTATAAAAAAGTCCCACTTATTTAGTGGGACTTTTTTATACTACTATTTTTATTGTTTATTAAAGCTCTAACGCTTTTTTAGGATTGTTATCCATAAGTAGCTCCGTAGGGTTTTCTAGTGCTTCTTTAACTGCTACAAGGAAACCTACTGACTCACGACCATCTATAATTCTGTGGTCGTACGAAAGTGCTACATACATCATTGGGTGAATTTCCACTTTACCATCTACAGCTATTGGGCGCTCTATAATATTGTGCATGCCCAATATACCCGATTGTGGTGGATTAATGATTGGTGTAGATAGCATGCTACCAAATACACCACCGTTAGATATGGTAAATGTACCACCCGTCATATCATCAACAGTAATTTGCCCATCACGAGCACGAATAGCCAAACGTTTTATTTCTGCCTCAACACCTCTAAAGGTTAAGTTTTCGGCATTACGTACTACAGGTACCATTAAACCTTTAGGTCCTGATACTGCTACTGAGATATCAACAAAATCGTATGTTATTTTATAGTCCCCATCTATCATAGAGTTAACATCTGGGTATAACTGTAATGCTCTAACAACTGCTTTGGTAAAGAACGACATAAAGCCTAAGCTTGTACCGCCGTGTTTTGCTTTAAACGCTTCTTTATACTCAGCTCTTATTTTGTTAATAGGCGTCATATTAACCTCGTTAAAGGTAGTAAGCATTGCCGTTTCGTTTTTAGCCGAAACCAAGCGCTCTGCTACTTTTCTGCGAAGCATCGAAAGCTTTTTACGCTCCGAGCCTCTGTTACCACCTGTTGGTGTACCCATAGCTGGTTTTGCGTTAAGGGCATCATCCTTAGTTATTCTGCCCCCTTTACCCGTACCTGTTACATTAGCAGGGTCTATATCTTTCTCATCTAGTATTTTGCGTGCTGCGGGCGATGGGGCGCCTGTAGCGTATGTTTTTTCTTCTTGTTTTGGAGCTTCTTTTTTCTCCTCTGCTTTAGGTGCTTCTTCTTTTTTCTCCTCTTTTGCAGGAGCAGCATCATCACCTTCTGGTTTGGCAGCACTTGTATCTATATGGCATACCACTTGCCCAACAGCTACGGCATCACCTTCTTCTGCTTTTAGTGTAATAATACCCGCAGCTTCAGCGGGCAACTCTAGGGTAGCTTTATCTGAATCTACTTCGGCAATGGCTTGGTCTTTCTCTACATAGTCGCCATCTTGTACTAGCCATGTTGCGATTTCAACTTCGGTAATCGATTCCCCGGGAGAGGGAACTTTCATTTCTAAAATCATCTCAGTATAATTTTATTGGTGTTGTTAACTTCTATTGTTAAATCAAAAATACGATATTAATTAAATAAATCTTTATCAAAAACCATTGCAATAGCGGCGGCATGACGCTTTTTAGCACGCGATGCGCTACCTGCTGCTGGTACGTTTGATGGTTTGAGTGATGCTACACGTAATTTTACTTCGTTAAAGTTCATTAACATGTAACTGTATGCACCCATATTTTTAGGTTCTTCCTGTGCCCAAACGTAATCGTCGGCATTTTTATATTTTGCTATAGCTTCTTTAAGCTGTGCTACAGGGAGCGGGAATAATTGCTCTAATCGTACAAAAGCAACATCATCTCTACCCAATTTCTCACGTTCTGCTACTAAATCGTAATAAAATTTACCCGTACAGAATACTAACGATTTTACCTTATCTGGATTTGCTGCTGGATCGTCCAATACTTCTTGGAAAGTACCACTTGCTAATTCTTCTTTGGTTGATATTACTGATGGATGACGTAACAAACTTTTTGGTGTAAACACAATAAGTGGTTTACGGAAGTTTGTTTTCATCTGCCTACGCAATAAGTGGAAAAAGTTGGCTGGCGTAGTACAATCGGCAACATACATATTGTGGTTGGCACACATTTGTAAGTAACGCTCCATACGTGCCGATGAGTGCTCTGCACCTTGCCCCTCGTAACCGTGTGGTAATAGCATTACCAAACCGTTTTGGTTGTTCCATTTATCTTCGGCAGCAGTAATGTATTGGTCTATCATAATTTGGGCACCATTAGAGAAATCTCCAAACTGTGCTTCCCAAATGGTTAGCGTTTTGGGGCTTGCTAATGCATAACCGTAATCGAAACCTACAACACCGTACTCTGATAGTAGGGAGTTGAATATATTAAATTTACCTTTTTGGTTGTTTAACCTGTTGAGTAATACTACTTCCTCTTCAGAATCTTCTACTTTTATTACAGCATGACGGTGCGAGAATGTACCACGCTCTACATCTTGCCCAGAAATACGAACATCAAAACCTTCCGTAAGCAATGTACCATAAGCTAATAGTTCCCCCATAGCCCAATCGAGCTTATCGGTTTCGTACATGCGCTTTCTGTCATCTGTTAGTTTCTGTATTTTTCGGATGAATTTTTTATCCGATGGTAATTGCGTAATTACTCCTGCAATATCATCAAGGTTTTCCCGAGAAAATGTAGTATCTACTTTTTTAAGCATCTCTTCCTCGTCAGCTCTTTCTATATAACCTTGCCATTCATTTTGCATAAATGGCGTTATAACTGTTAAGTCCTTTTTACGAGAAGCCTCTAAACTTTGCTCTAATTGCTCTTTATATCCTTTTTCTAACGCAGCAACGTACCCTTCCTCTATAACACCCGAAGCTAATAGCTTTTCGGCATAAATATCTCTTGGGTTTTTGTGCTTTGCTATTATTTTGTAAAGTTTAGGCTGGGTAAAGCGGGGCTCGTCGCCTTCGTTATGCCCATACTTTCTGTACCCTAATAAATCAATAAATACATCGCTTCCAAACTCCATTCGGTAATCCAGTGCAAAAAGCATAGCGTGTACTACAGCCTCTACATCATCTGCATTTACGTGCAGTACTGGCGATAGTGTTACTTTTGCAACATCGGTACAGTAGGTAGACGAGCGACCATCCAGATAGTTGGTTGTAAAGCCTACCTGGTTGTTAATAACTACGTGTATGGTACCGCCTGTTTTATACCCATCTAAATTAGCCATTTGTACAATTTCGTACACTATTCCCTGCCCTGCAATAGCAGCATCGCCATGCAGTGCTATTGGTAGTACTTTAGCGTTATCTTCTGGGAAGTATTTGTCTTGTTTTGCTCTAGCAATACCCTCTATAACCGCTCCTACTGTTTCTAGGTGCGATGGGTTGGGTGCTAGGTTTATGTTTATATTTTTACCACGTCTGGTTTTTCTGTCCGATGTTAACCCTAAGTGGTATTTAACATCACCATCAAACATGGCATCTTCATCGTAATCTTTACCGTCAAATTCACTAAATATATCGGCTGTAGATTTACCAAATACATTAGCAAGCATATTTAAACGCCCACGGTGTGCCATACCCATTACAAATTGCTCTACGCCTTTCTCGGCTGCTGCCTCAATAAGGGCATCTATAGCTGGTATTAACGATTCGCCACCTTCTAACGAGAAACGTTTTTGACCTACATATTTGGTATGTAAAAAGTTTTCGAAAGAAACTGCTTCGTTTAACTTTTCTAATATTTGTTTTTGCTGCTCTGCATCAATTTTTGGTTGATTTTCGTTAGCCGAAAGCCTATTTTGTATCCATTTCCTAACTTTAGGGTTACGGATGTACATGTACTCAATACCTGTGTGAGTACGGTATACGTTTTTAAGGTAGTTTAGTATTTGCTCTAATGTAGCCTGCTCAAGCCCTACTTCTTTACCTGCTTCAAATACGGTAGTAAGATCACTTTTTGATAATCCGAAATCCTCCAGCTCTATCGTTGGCGAATAGTTTCGGCGTTCGCGTACGGGGTTGGTCTCTGTAAAGAGATGCCCACGCGTTCTGTAGCCTTCAATAAGATTTAGTACTCTAAATTCTTTCTGTAATCGATCAGGAAGGTCAGAAATTGTTTGTTGCGCTGCCGCTTGGTTTGATGTAGTGGTTGCTATATCGTTTTCGGAGCCATACTCGTTTGCAAAATCAAAACCTTGAAAAAAGCTTCTCCAGCTTGGCTCTACACTATCGGGATTTTCTATGTATTGTTCGTATAAATCTGCGAAAAAAGCAGTATGTGCTGCGTTTAAAAAGGAAAACCTGTCCATACTTATGTCTTTATGACCTTTTGGTTGAAAAATTTTAGACAAAAGTACAACAATTGTAATTAATCTTTACTTCTTTTTAATATATTTATGATTAGTAATTATGCACTAAACAATTGATATGAAAATAGGCTTTTTCAATTTTTTAACAAAATGTACCCTAATAGTATCAACTATATTGTGTTGTACAACTACGAATGCGCAACAGGATAGTGACTTTTGGAGCAGGGTACGTTTTGGTGGCACAGCAGGGGTAGCATTTGGCAGGGATTATACCGATATTTTGATTGCCCCTAGTGCGCTATACCAAGTTAATGCGTATGTGGGTGTGGGTGTTGGGCTGCAAGGTAGTTATGTTAATTTTGACGATTTTTACGAGTCGTACATCTACGGCATGTCTGTTATAGGAATATTTAGCCCCATACCCGAAGTACAATTATCTGCCGAAGTAGAGCAACTCCGTGTTAACCTCAATTACGACGATAATGTGTTTGATGATAATAATACACTGCTTCGTGACCGTGATTTTTGGAATACCGCCTTATTTTTAGGTGCAGGATACAATACAGGTAACGTTACCATTGGTATTCGGTATAACGTTTTGTTTCGAGAACGAGATAGGGTATATAGCGATGCTTTTATGCCTTTTATACGCGTGTTTTTTTGACAATTATTAGCCCCCGTCATTGCGAGGAAGCATGACGAAGCAATCTGTAAAACCAGTTCAAAGATTCCTTCCTTCGTCGGAATGACAACAGCGAGTATAAGTCCAACTGTCTGTTAATACCTATTCCTAAACCAAACCTTTTGCCATTCCCGTTTTAATATTAAAAACGCTACTTGCTCGCTAAGCTCCATTATATCTCCGCCACTTAGTGCTTTTATTTCGCGCTCAGGTACATCTATAATGTAAAGGAGGTTTAAATACTCGGCAAACTTATGTTGTATTAGCGTATATATCTTTTCGCGAAGCCCAAGCTTCAATTCTATAGGAGTTATATCGGTTTTAAAATCCAATAGCTCATTCGCCAAAGTAAAATCTTTATTAAGCTGTTCTATAAGTTTACTATACAACTGCTCTTTTTGCGCTTGGCTCAGTAATAAATCGGTATTTGCAAGTGGTATATACATCACACTTTTCGTTGCATAAGCACTTGTCCAAACTGCTCTAGCATCAGTTTTTTATCGGGGTCAATATCCAGTTTTTCTAGTGTAGCAAAAGCCCTTTGCGTATAATCTGCTATAGCCGCTTTAGTAGCAGTATCGGCTCCTGTAGCCTTAAACAAATCTTTAACATCAGCTACTTTTTCCGCAGTATCTTCAGGCTGTACAGCAAACCATTGTAGTAAACGTTCTTTTTGGTATGCGTTACAATGTTGCAGGGCTTTAAGGTACAAGTACGTTTTCTTATTCTCTATAATGTCCCCTCCTACCTGCTTACCAAACGTTTCGGGGTCGCCAAAGGCATCCAGGTAATCGTCTTGCAATTGGAATGCTAAACCGAGGTTAAACCCAAAATCGTATATCAAATCGCAATTTTCTGGGGTTGTTTGGGCCACAATGCCCCCCATTTTCATAGATGCGCCTACCAGTACGGCTGTTTTGTTGCCTATCATCTTAATATATTCGGGTAGGGTTACATCGTGCCGACTTTCAAAATCAACATCCCATTGCTGCCCCTCGCAAACTTCTAAAGCCGTTTTGCTAAATAGTTTTGCCAAATCTCTAAATATTGCAGGTTCATAGCCTTCAAAATACTGGTATGCCAAAATTAGCATCGCATCGCCCGACAGTATTGCTGTATTTACATCCCACTTTTCGTGTACCGTTTTATTACCCCTACGCAGCGGCGCATCGTCCATAATATCGTCGTGTACTAACGAAAAGTTATGAAACATCTCTACTGCTACAGCAGCGGGTAGTGCTTTTTTACAATCGGTATTAAAAACCTCTGTAGCCATAAGGGTAAGCACAGGTCGCATACGCTTTCCACCAATAGATAATATGTATTGTATGGGCTTGTATAAATTTATGGGCTCTTGCTGTAATGATAGGTTGGTAAAATACTCTTGTATTATTTGCTGGTAGTGCGCTATGGCATGCATCGGCTATTTTTTTTGCTAAAATAAACCTTTCCGCTTGCAAAAGCAATATGCAAAAGCATAGAAAATTGAATAAAAAACTTTGGAAACTTTTTTGGTATTAAAAGTTTCCATCCTATATTTGTACCGAAGTAAGACTGTTTTTATGAGAGAATTGATTATTGAAAAGGCAACAGAGATGTTTATGACGCTTGGTTTTAAAAGCGTAACAATGGATGACATTGCTAATGAGTTGGGAATTTCTAAAAAGACGATATACCAGCATTTTTCTAACAAACATGAATTAGTAGAAGCAACAACCATGAATGTATTTGACACTATTTCGTGTGGTATTGATGCCATAAGACAAACGAGTAAAAACTCCATAGAAGAGGTTTTTACAATCCGAAATTTTATAATGGAGCATCTTAATAACGAAACCTCATCGCCACATTACCAATTGCAAAAGTTTTTTCCAAAAATTTACTCGTCGCTACGGGGAAAGCAATTTGAAAAGATGAAAAATTGTATGCAAGAAAATTTACAAAAAGGTATTACTAACGGCTTATTCCGCGAGGATATTAACATCGAATTCATATCACGCATTTATTTTACGGGGCTTACAGGCGTTAAGGACGAGGATATATTCCCGAAAACAATGTTTAGTATGAGCGAGCTTACCCGCCAGTTTTTGGAGTACCATATTAGAGGGATTGCAACTCCAAAGGGCTTAACGGTACTTGAGGAAAGTATTAAAAACCATAACAAAACATTAACATAGTACTATATAACAAGTATACTAAAAAATGAATTACATTTGCATTGACAAAAATGTCAAACAAAATAGTTAAACAATAATGTCAGATAAAAAAGATATAGATACTGAGCAATTAATAAAGAACACCGCCAAAAGAATGTTTTTTGGCGAAGGACTTTACAATGCTACTACTCAAGAGATTGCCGATAAAGCAGGTGTAAACAGAACACTTATAAATTATTATTTCCGTTCCAGAGACAACCTGTTCCAGATTATTTTCGATGAAGCGCGAGAGGAAGAAGTAGCTTTTACAGACAACATCATGTCGTTGGATATTCCTTTTAAAGAAAAAATATCGGGGTACTTGGATATGTATTTCGAGCAATCGGAAAAGTACCCTTACCTAGAAATTTATATGGTTACCCAAATGAACCAAAATTGCCATTACTCTAAAGACCCTGAGGTTATGGAGCGTGTACTGGATAAGTTTTATTTGGAAATAGCATTAGAGATGGAAAAAGGCAATATAATGAAGATGCGCCCCGAGCAATTCCTATTAAACATGATATCGTTAACATGCTTTCCAATTTCCATGCGACCATTAATTGAGCAATCCTTAGGATGCACCACGGCGCAATATTCGGCTTTACTGGCAGAGCGTAAAGAAATTATAATGAATACCCTTTTTAAACAATAAATCAATCAAATTTAATTAATAACAACTTCTATGAATCAAAACCAAAGTCCATTTGTAGGTAACTTTTTAAAAGGACTAAGTTTGCTACTGGTTTGTTTGTTTGCCCCCCAAATGCAAGCGCAAGAACAACCAAACAGCTATAGTTATAGCCTACAGGAAGCCGTGCAACACGCTATGGAGTACAATTACACAATAATTAACTCTGAGCGCGATGTACAGGCATCGTACAAAAAGAAATGGGAAACCATTGCAGTAGGGCTACCACAAATAAGTGCTAGCGGTAACTACCAAAATAATTTTACCATACAACAATCTGTAATCCCATCAGAAATATTTGGTGGTACTCCAGGAGAGTTTACAGCTATAGCCTTTTCTACAAGACACACAGCAACAGCAAGTGCCAAGTTGGATCAGCTAATTTTTGACGGTAGCTATATAGTAGGTGTAAAAGCAGCAAAAACATTCTTGGATTTTTATAAGATATCAAAGGAAAAAACAGATATCGAAATAACCGAACAGGTAATTAATGCTTACGGTAATGTGTTGCTTACACAAGAGAACATTAGTATACTGGAGAAAAACAAGGCTACACTAGAGAAAAACAAGTTTGAAACCAACGAAAGTTTTAAAAGTGGTTTTGCCGAAGAGGAAGATGTAGAGCAAATATCCATAACCTTAGCCTCTACCGTTAGCTCGTTAAACAATGCAAAAAGGTTGGAAAAAATTACCCTGAACATGCTAAAATTAGTATTGGGTATTAATTTGGACGATGATTTAGTGGTTACCGATAAACTAGAGGACTTAACTAGAGAAAATCTTGACCTTGCTATTACTGGTACAGAGTTCAATGTAAAATCGAATGTTGATTACCGAATGGGCATGAACAACCAAGAGCAAAGAAGGCTGGAGGTAATGAACGAAAAGAGTAAAGCGTTACCTACCCTATCTACCAGTTTGGCATTTGGGTATAATGGTTTTAATAACGATTTCGACTTTTTTAACAGCCAACAACAATGGTTGGATTACTCGTACTTATCAGTAAACCTTAACATTCCAATTTTTAGCAGTTTTGCACGTAGTGCCCGTACACAACAAGCTAAAATTAAACTGGAACAAGCTAAAACAGAGCTTACAGAGCTAGAGCAAAACCTAAAACTACAATACGAACAAGCCAAAAGCGAATACGAGTATAGTGTAGAGGAATATACAACCTCTAAAAACAACATGCGCCTTGCAGAACGTATTGAGAATAAACAACAAATAAAGTTCCGCGAAGGGCTTTCGTCAAGTTTCGAGCTATCCGAAGCCCAAAGGCAGTTGTATGCATCGCAACAAAATTACCTGCAAGCTATGGTAAACGTAATAAATACAAAAGCAGCCTTACAAAAACTAACCGCACAATAATTATTAAATACAATACAAATGAAAAACATAGTATATATAACTGCCCTTTCGCTCCTTTTAATTTCATGTGGCGGTAACGAAAAAGTTAACGTTGATGAGGCAATAGAATCTAAAGACCTCGAAAAAATGAAAGAGTCGCGCAAAATTGTGCATACGGAATACGAAAAGCTAGCAGCCGACCTTGCACGTCTTGATGAAGCTATTGAAGAAATAGACCCTAATAAAAAATTACTACTAGTAGAGTCGATGATTGTAAAGGATACCGCTTTTACACACTACATCGAGATACAAGGTAATATCGATACTAAACAGAACATCATTATATACCCAGAAATGTCGGGGATATTAAACCAGCTTAATGTAAAAGCAGGACAAAAAGTAACTAAAGGACAAGTTTTAGCTACTATAGATGACGGAGGGCTTAGCTCGCAAGTAGCACAAGCACAAGCACAACTTTCGTTAGCGCAAACCACATTCGACAGACAAAAACGCCTTTGGGATCAAAAAATAGGTTCCGAAATACAGTACCTAGAGGCAGAAACCAACTTAGCAAGCCAACAAAAAGTAGTAGCACAACTGCAATCGCAATTAGCTAAAACAACAGTACGCGCACCGTTTTCTGGAACTATAGATGAGGTAATGACTGAAAGAGGAAAAGTAGTAGGCCTAGGGGAAGACCTATTCCGTATTGTAAGCCTTAACGATATGTATGTTAGTGCCAACATCCCAGAGTCGTACACCGAGCAGGTAAAGCTAGGTGCCAGCGTAGAGGTATTTATAAGCTCGTTAGGCAAAACCTACAACGGTAAAGTACGCCAAATAAGCAACTTTATAAACCCAAGCAACAGGAGCTTTGGTATAGAGGTAGCCGTACCTAACCCAGAAAAATTACTACGCCCTAACCAAGTAGCCATACTTAAAATAGAAGACTATACGAGCGAAGATGCTTTACTAGTACCCGAAAATATAATTCAGCAAAGAAGTAACGGACGCCTTGTAGTATACACTGTTGCAGGCAGTAAAGACGAGGTTATAGCAAAAGAAAACGAAGTAAAAACAGGATATACCTCTGGGGCTTACGTAGAAATTAAATCGGGGCTTAAAAAAGGAGACAAGGTAATAACTGGAGGTGCAAACGCTGTAGAGGATGGTACCGAGATTAAAGTTATTAAATAAAATAACTCATAAAAAGTACATATAATGAGTAAGAAAATAGAAAAGAATTTCGCTATATCCACATGGGCGATTAACAATAAAATGACGGTATATGTTATTACCGCCATACTACTGCTGGGTGGATTACTGTCCTACTATTCGATGCCGCGGGAAAACTTCCCCGAAATTATCGAAACCAAAATATACGTAAGCTCTATAAACCCTGGTAACTCGGCAGAAGATGTTGAAAAACTGATTACAAAACCACTAGAGGAAGAATTTAACAACATATCGGGTGTTATGGAAATAACATCAAACACGTTAGAGGACTACTCTATGATTTTAGTAGAGTTTGATGAAGATATTACAGTACAAGATGCAAAGCAAAAAGTAAAAGATGAGGTTGATAAAGTAAAGGCAGATACCGAATGGCCTACGCTAGACGGTGGTGCAAAGGTAGAACCTAATATTTTTGACCTTAACATTGCTGAGGAAACCCCTATACTTAATATTAACCTTACGGGCGATTTTACATCGGAGCAATTAAAAGAGTTTGCCGAATACCTAGAAGACCGTATTGAACGCTTGCCACAAATTAAAGAAGCTGCCATTCGTGGTGCAGAAGATAAAGAAGTAGAAGTTGCTGTAGATATGTACAAAATGTCATCAGCAATGGTAAGCTTTAGCGATATTATTAATGCCATCAAATTCGAAAACAAAACCGTATCAGGTGGTAGCGTTACAGGTAATGGCGTTAAAAAGAACATTCGTGTAATTGGTGAGATAGACGACCCTGCACAATTAGAAAATATTATTGTAAAGAAGGACAACGGTAACGTTTACCTTAAAGATATTGCAACCATAACCTTTAAAGAAAAGGAAAGAACCACGTATGCCAGAGACTACGGGCAACCTGTAGTAATGCTCGATATTAAAAAGCGTAGTGGTAAAAACATGGTAGAGGCCGTAGATGGTACAAGAGCCATTGTAGAAGAGGCACGAGCAAATTATTTCCCGAAAGGGCTTAAAATTAGCTTTGCCAACGACCAATCGGCACGTACCATTGGGCAGGTAGACGATTTAGTAAACAACATCATCTTTGGTGTATTACTGGTAGTTATAGTACTTATGTTCTTCCTTGGTTTGCGTAACGCCATGTTTGTAGGTGTAGCTATACCGCTATCCATGTTTATGTCGTACATGATACTGGCAACACTAGGCATAACCCTTAACACTATGGTATTATTTGCACTGGTTATGGGGCTGGGTATGCTGGTAGATAATGGTATTGTGGTAGTAGAAAACGTATACTCGCTCATGAGCCAAGGCATGTCCCGAAAACAAGCCGCTATAGAGGGTATTGGCGAAATTGCATGGCCCATTATAGCCTCTACAGCTACTACACTTGCAGCCTTTTTTCCATTAGGATTATGGCCTGGAACAATGGGTAAATTCATGATTTATTTCCCCATGACGCTTTCTATAGTATTAGGTTCATCACTATTTGTAGCTTTAGTAATTAACGCCATGTTTACCTCTGACTTTATGAAAATAAAAGAAGAGGGTATGACACGTAAAAAAATGATACGTATTAGCCTAATCCTTGGTATTATAGGGGCACTTACGCTTATAGCTGGTTTTGGTACAGGCGCAGGCGCATTAAAAGGTATTGGTAACCTAATGCTATTCTTTGTTATTATGCTATGGTTATACAGGTATGTACTTGTAAAACGCATGGAGCGTTTCCAGAATAATAGCCTAGTGTGGTTGGAAAACAAATACAAAAACTTCTTGGAGTTTGCATTAAAAGGAGTACGCCCAAGGTTGTTCTTTTTAGGTACTTTTGCTTTGCTCATCCTATCCTTTTTTGCTATAGCTGTTTTACAACCTAAAACACTCTTCTTCCCAGAAAATGAGCCCAACCAAATTATGGTTTATATCGAATTTCCAGAAGGTACTGATATTGAGAAAACCAATGAGTTTACCAAAGAGGTAGAAAAGAAAGTATATGCAGTAGCCAACAAATACCTTGACGACGAGCGAAATTACATGATAGAGAGTGCCGTGGCACAGGTAGGGCAAGGTGCAGGTAACCCGCAAACCGACAGCGGATCGGAGAACGATATGCCCCATCGTGGTAAAATAACCCTTACCATGCGCGAATTTAAATACCGTAAGGGTGTTAAGAGTTCGGACGTTATGGAAGAGGTACGTGAGGCCGTTAAAGGGTATGCAGGAGTATCGGTAATTGTAGAAAAAGATGCCGCAGGACCTCCAGCAGGATATCCTATAAATATTGAGGTTGTAGGTGAAGATTATGATGAAATGCTGGTACAAGCAGAGCAGCTTCGTGACTTTATTAACGAAAAAAATATTGCGGGTATAGAGGAGCTTAAAATTGATGTAAACAAGCAAAAACCAGGTATTGATGTTACTGTAGATATTGACAAAGCAGGAGAACTCGGTATTACATCGGGGCAAGTAGGAGAAACACTACGCCAAGCCATATACGGTGAAAAGGCATCGACCTTTAAAGAGGAAGATGATGATTACGAAATAAATGTACGACTAGAGGAAGAACAGCGCGATAATAAGAATATAATTTACAACCAGCCTGTTACCTTCCGCGACCAAGCCACAGGGCAATTGGTACAAGTACCTATTTCTGCCATAACAAGTAGTAAAAATACAGTTACCTACAATACAATTAAGAGAAAGAATCTTAAAAGGGTAATTACAGTATACTCTAACGTATTGGGCGATTATAATGGTAACGAAATTGTAGCACAAATAAAAGGAGAACTTACCAATTACAAAATGCCCAAGGATATTACCTACTCGTTTACAGGAGAGCAAGAAGAGCAATCTAAAAACATGAGTTTCTTAGTAAAAGCATTACTAATTGCATTGGGTGGTATTGTATTAATACTTGTAGCACAATTTAACTCCATATCCAAGCCTGTAATTATTATGGTGTCGGTACTGTTTAGTTTTGGTGGGGTATTTTGGGGTATGATTATATCGGGCGATGATTTTGTAATTATCATGACCATGATGGGTATTATATCGTTAGCAGGTATTGTGGTAAATAATGCCATTGTGCTGATTGATTATACACAGTTACTAATTGATCGTAAAATGTCCGAAAAAGGACTTGATGAGGATGAAATGCTTACTAAGGAGGAATACCTAGCAGTTGTTGTAGAAGGAGGACGCTCGCGTTTACGCCCTGTATTGCTTACCGCTATAACAACTATACTGGGGCTTATACCGCTTGCTATTGGATTAAACATTGATTTCTTTAACCTGTTTATTGATTACGACCCCAAAATTTACTTGGGTGGAGATAACGTAATATTCTGGGGGCCTTTGGCTAAAACAGTAATTTACGGACTTATTTTTGCAACATTCCTAACGCTAGTAATTGTACCAGTAATGTTCTTTATGTTACAGAAATTAAAACTGCGATTAAAAAAGCAACCCGAAAACAAAATTTCTGACATTGGTACTGATGCTGATGCATAAGTACTATAAAAATCTGTATAAAAAAGCCCCGATTGTTTAATACAATCGGGGCTTTTTACTTTTAAGATAATAAAAAAAGGGCTGTAAAAAATTTACAGCCCTTTTCAACAAATAATAAATAACGCTTTATTTGTTTACTACAACAGCCTCTCTGGACCACTTTTTAATATCAGCAATCCTACTGTCGTTATAGTCTACTTCACTAAGAAGAGTATCGTTCCAAAAAAACCATTTACCTGTTTTTGTTCCATTTTCGTACTCTCCCAAAGCTTGTTTTGTTCCGTCTTCATTATAAGCTACCCACTTGCCGTGGAGCTTGCCGTCTTTGTAAAAACCTTGTTGTTTTATAGCACCATTATCATGATAATACGTGGCTTTAACCATTTTATTTGTTATCTCGTATTTTGGTTCTATTTCCTGTGCTGATAGTACACCAGCCGACAGCATTAGTGCTGCAATAATCATCTTTCTCATATCCGTTTCTTGTTTAAATTTCAAATAACCTAAACAAATATACAATAATATTTACATAAAAAAAACAATTTGGTAACAATTTAATAACATTGGGGTTTATTTAAGATTTTTAATTAAGCAATTTATCCAGTAATTGTGTTAATGCTGCCTCCGACGGGCGGGGTGCATTAGCGTTTAAAACCTCGCCTTTTGGCGAGATAAGTATAAATCGAGGAATGGATTGTATATGGTATGAAGTAATAAAATCAGACTTCCAATCTTTATCTGCAATAAGCTGTACACCATCCAAACCTTCTTTTTCTACTACCAATTTCCACTTTGCCAAGTCTTTTTGCTTATCTACAGAGATGCTTACAAAAACAATATTCTTGTCGTGGTATTGTTCCTCTATTGCTTTTAAATTTGGTATTTCTTTACGGCAAGGACCACACCACGTAGCCCAAACATCAATATATACATACTTCCCTTTAAATTCCGATAAGCTTGTAGTACCTCCTTTATAGTTTTCATACGTAAACGTTGGCGACTGACTGCCTTCTAGTTCAGCCATCTTAGCATCACCAAGTAATTCTTGCACCAAGTACTTGCCTTTTAATTGCCCAAATTGAGAATTCATTATTGATTTGAACATAAAATTGTAACGCTCTTTTTTCAACTGTTGTTTCCAATTTGCAATCATATCATCTGCCAATTGCTCCAACTCCTCTTCGCCTACACCTTTATCAAAACTTTGTTTTATCTTGGCTTTGTCAAGCTCCATATTAGCAATAAACCTATTCTCCTTTACTCCCTTACCCTCAAACTGTAGTGTATTGGTTATATCGTTGGCATTAAAATTTATAGTAATATCAGTATCGTTAGCTAAAAACAACCCTAGTTCATCATCAAGGTAATAAAGGGTAAATAAGCCAAGCCCTTGCTGTAGCCTGCCTGCAAAACTGCCGTTGGCATTAAGTGCATACCCTTTACGCCAAGTACCCATCATGTTTTCAACAAAAACAGAGTCGGCAACATTATTTTTAATTTTTCCTTTAAAATTTCGGATTTCCGATTGCGCAAATGCACTAGTACACATTATAAGAAAAAGCAATACTATTCTGTTCATTATAAGTTGGTTTTAGTTTAATAATTCGTCAAATATCATTTTCAATGCAGGGTCTGATGGTCGTGGGGCATCCGTATTTACTATATTACCCTCAGTATCTAACAATATAAAGCGTGGAATACTCCGAATATTATAATATTTTACAAAAGTGGAACTCCAATCTTTGTCAGCAATAAGCTGAATTCCCCCTAAAGCTTCTTTCTTTACAAATCTTTTCCATTTGCTATGGTTTTTCTGATTGTCTACAGATATGCTTACAAAAGCAATGTTTTTATTATGATACTCGGCTTCTATTGCTTTTAAATACGGTATTTCTTTACGACAAGGACCACACCACGTAGCCCAAACATCTATATAAACGTACTTTCCCTTAAGGTCGGACAAGCTTGTGGTACCGCCATTAAAATTCTCGTAAGTAAAAGGTGCCGAGGGCTTACCTTTCATTTTTTTGGCTTCTTGTTTCTTTTTTGCAAAAGTAATAAGCTGTTTTTGCTCTTGCGCAAGCGATGCTATCATTCTGCTTTTAAAACCCTCATCAATACTAGGCTTCTCCAAATCCGACCGCAACTCCCTAACCATGGCACCAACCATTTTCTGGTATGTACTGGCAGTTGTCGGTACCTTGTCTAGCCCCGTTATAAAAGCATTGTAAATTTTAGCCTTTTTATTCAAAAAATTGTTTTCGGCAGCAGCATCGCCTGTAAAGGCTATAGTTTCTACTATCTTGCCCGATGTAGCTTTAAAACTAAGATTATCCCCAGTACTAACATATAAAAACCCAACTTCTTTACCATGTAGTAATCTGTAAAAACCACCTGGTACATCAAGCACCCCCTTAAAATATCCTTTTTGTGTAGCTTTAAGAGCTGTTTGGTTATTTTTAGAGTATACAATAAGTGAATCTGCTTCGGAATTTTCTATAGTTGCCGAAAGTTTAATTGCATCGGTTTGTGCGTAAGTAAAAGTGGTTAATAGTAGTAATAACAGTAGTTTTTTCATGCCATACGTTTAATACTTATAAAAATAGTCTTTTTGCGCATGTACAGGCTGCGCTTACTGTTAAAAAAGCATTGTAAATTTTAAAAGTTGGTGTGCTGTTTAATAAATCATATTTAGTTTATTTGTAGCAGCACAACCGTAATAAGCTATTAAGCATTATGAAGAACTTTATTTTAATTACGCTTTTCGTTACTTTGTTGTTAACATCGTGTAGTGATACTGATTACGAAACCCGAACTGTAAGAGTTAAGGGTAAATATAGTATTGATATACCTAAAATGCTCTCTAAAGCAACCGACCTTAATGAGGATGCCTCGTTACAATACCAAAATACGTTCCGCGAGCTGTACGTAATTGTAATAGACGAAAGCAAACGCGAGTATGAAAATGTAATTGTAGATAGTTACCTTGAAGAAGCATACGGTAATAACCTTAACGGTTATAGTAAATTGGTTGTTGAAGGAATAGAAAGAGAAATAGTTTTGGATAGTTTACCGAAACTAAAGGATATTACTATAAACGGAATGAAAGCTAAAACGTTTGCTACCACAGGCGAAGTGGATGCTGTTAGAGGATATTGGAACATTACATTTATAGAAGGACGTAATAATTATTACCAAGTAATGTCCTGGACGCTGCCTGATAATATAGAAAAGTACGAGGACATTATAAACGATATGCGAAACTCATTTAAAGATACCGACAAAAGCAAAAAATAAACTTTACTATATATTTGAATGATTAGGAGTAAGCATAATTGGTAATAGTTACTAAATTTGCACTTTAAAATTCAATATAATGTACAGAAGCCATAATTGCGGCGAGCTTACGGCAGCCAATATTAATCAAGAAGTAACTTTAGCAGGATGGATACAAAAAACGCGTAACAAGGGTTTCCTTATATGGGGCGACCTAAGAGACCGTTATGGTGTTACCCAACTTATTTTTGACGAAGAGCGCACCGATGCTACCGTTTTTAAACGTGCCGAAACACTTGGTAGAGAGTTTGTAGTACAAGTAAAAGGTACTGTTATAGAGCGCGAGTCTAAAAACCCAAAAATGCCAACAGGCGATATAGAGATACTTGTACATGCGCTTACTATACTAAATGAGGCAACTACGCCTCCGTTTACTATTGAAGATGAAACCGATGGTGGCGAAGATATCCGTATGAAATACCGTTACCTTGATATCCGTCGTAACCCCGTAAAAAACAGTTTACTCTTCCGTCATAAAGTAGCTATGGAAGTACGCAACTACCTCTCTAAAGAAGGCTTTATAGAAGTAGAAACCCCAGTACTAATAAAAAGCACCCCAGAGGGTGCCCGCGATTTTGTTGTACCAAGCCGTATGAACGAGGGGCAGTTTTATGCCCTACCCCAATCGCCACAAACATTTAAGCAATTGCTTATGGTAGGCGGTATGGATAAATACTTCCAGATTGTAAAATGCTTTAGAGATGAAGATTTACGTGCCGATCGCCAGCCTGAGTTTACCCAAATAGACTGCGAAATGGCTTTTGTAGAACAAGAAGACATTATACAGACGTTTGAAGGGCTTACAAGCCACTTATTAAAAGAATTAAAAGGCGTAGAGACTGATAAGTTCCCACGAATTACCTACGATGAGGCAATGCGAAAATACGGTAACGATAAGCCCGACATCCGTTTTGGTATGGAGTTTGGCGCGCTAAATACCGTAGCACAACACAAGGAATTTAGTGTATTTAATAGTGCCGAGCTAGTAGTAGGTATTGCTGTACCAAACTGCGCAAGCTATACCCGTAAAGAAATAGATAAACTTATTGATTGGGTAAAACGCCCACAAGTAGGTGCAAGCGGTATGGTATACGTAAAATATAACGAAGATGGTAACCTAAAATCATCTGTAGATAAATTTTATGATGCAGACGACCTTAAAAAATGGGCAGATGCTACAGGCGCAAAACCAGGCGACCTTATATTAGTACTGAGTGGCGATACCGATAAAACCCGTGCTAGCATGAGTGCATTACGTATGGAAATGGCAGAACGTTTAGGGTTGAGAAAACCCGATGAATTTGCACCCCTTTGGGTAATGGACTTCCCGCTACTGGAATGGGATGAGGAAACCGAACGCTTCCATGCCATGCACCACCCCTTTACATCGCCAAAGCCAGAAGATATGCCCTTGCTAGAAACCGACCCCGCAAAAGTGCGCGCCAATGCTTACGATTTAGTATTAAATGGTAACGAAATAGGTGGAGGCTCTATCAGGATACACGATGCAGCAACGCAACAATTAATGTTTAAATACTTAGGCTTTACAGAAGCGGAGGCAAAAGCACAGTTTGGATTCCTTATGGATGCCTTCCAATACGGTGCACCACCACACGGTGGGCTTGCTTTTGGTTTTGATAGACTTGTTGCACTACTAAGCGGACAAGAAACCATTAGAGATTTTATAGCTTTCCCTAAAAACAATTCAGGTAGAGATGTAATGATTGATGCACCCTCTAAAATAGACGAAGCACAACTTAACGAACTGAATATCAAACTAAACCTTTAAAAGGTATTTTTGGTAGCAGCATCATTAAATATTAAGTATAAAATAAAAAATAGTTAATATATAATTATATTTTCAGAAAAAATTTAGAAAATAAGGCAAACTATCTGTAAATCAATCTATATTTTAGCAAATTTTTTAATAATTGCTTTGCTGTGTCATAATAAAGTTTACCTTTGACCCATTATTAATTATTTTTTTATTACAGAATGCGAACAGGCAAAGTTAAATTTTTCAATGAGTCTAAAGGTTATGGATTCATAACAGACGATGAAACAGGTAAAGACATTTTCGTACACGCTACAGGAGTGAAAACGGAGGATCTTCGTGAAGGCGACAAAGTAAGTTACGAAGAAGAAGAAGGAAGAAAAGGTAAAGTAGCTGCTCAGGTAGTAGCTATCTAATACAATATATATAGTATTATTATCTACCTATTGAGATTTAAAACCACCCTATTGGGTGGTTTTTTTGTTTAAGGAAGTAAAAATAATGCAAAACAAAGCCAACATCGTATATTTGTAAAGTCAATACCAAAATCAATTGAGGGAGTGAAATTTATGAAAAAGAATAATTCATATTGTATTTATTTTTATTCATTCTAAATAAAAATTGATGTAAATAAAGCCACACAAAAGCAAACCTTGATTTAGTTTAAAAATTGACGTGTATATTTGTAAATTATAATTAAAATTTAAGCCGTTATGCAAACTACCCAGGCAGATTATTTCCCAATTATTATGCAGCTATTGCTTGCAGTTGGTTTTGTTGCTGGTACAATTTTCATTTCAAATTTTTTAGGCCCTAAAAGAAGTTCAGCCAACAAGGATAAAAACTTTGAGTGTGGTGTAGAGTCTATAGGTAACGCACGTATCCCATTCTCAGTAAAATATTTCCTAGTAGCCATATTATTTGTTTTGTTTGATGTAGAGGTAATATTTATGTACCCTTGGGCAGTAAACTTCAGAGCTATGGGCTTTGAGGGCTTGCTTAAGATGGGCATATTTATGTTCCTACTTATTGTAGGTTTCTTTTACGTAATGAAGAAAAAAGGACTGGAGTGGGAATAAGCGGTTAACGGTAATTAGGCATATTTTTTGAGCCATTTTTACCTAAATAACCATAATAATTAAGAACAATGAGCAATACACCAGATATAAAAGTATCCAACACTCCAGAAGGAGTAGAAGGAAATGGATTTTTTGCTACAAAGCTAGACTCTGTAGTGGGGCTTGCACGTGCTAATTCGTTATGGCCATTACCCTTTGCAACATCATGTTGTGGTATCGAGTTTATGGCTACTATGGGTTCTCATTATGATGTAGCCCGTTTTGGTTCGGAGCGTATGAGTTTTTCACCCCGACAGGCAGATATGCTTTTAGTAATGGGTACCATTGCTAAAAAAATGGCACCTATACTGCGCCAAGTTTACGAACAAATGAGTGAGCCACGATGGGTTATAGCCGTTGGAGCCTGCGCATCATCAGGAGGTGTTTTTGATACCTACTCTGTACTACAAGGTATAGATAAGGTGATACCTGTAGATGTTTACGTACCAGGATGCCCACCACGACCCGAACAAATATTAGATGGTATTATGGAACTTCAGGAACTGGTAAAATCAGAATCTGTACGCAGAAGAAGCTCTCCAGAATATCAAGAATTATTGGCATCTTATAATATCTCATAAAGACAACATGGCTTTAGAAACATCTGTTATACAAGACAAGCTTACAAATAAATTCGGCGACAACGTTACTAGCTTTTCGCAGATAAAAGATATACTTACATTTGAAGTTGCAGCAAACAGCACTAACGATGTAATGCGTTTTTTAAAAGAAGACGAAACATTACGTTTTAACTTCCTTACCGACCTTTGCGGTGTGCACTACCCCGATAATGAGAAAGACAGACAGTTTGCAGTAGTATACCACATGCACAACTGGGTAGATAACGTTCGTGTTCGGTTTAAAACATTTTTAAATGCCGATAATCCAGAAGTAGCTACCGTTACCAACTTATTTTTAAGTGCCAATTGGCAAGAACGCGAAACGTACGACTTTTACGGAATCATCTTTAAAGGGCATCCACAATTAAAGCGTATTTTAAATATGGACGAAATGGTATCGTTCCCATTACGCAAAGAATTTCCATTAGAAGATAGCGGACGAACGGATAAAGACGACCGCTTTTTTGGAAGAACAACAACGAATAGCTAATAATGAACCTGAAATAATTGTACTATAAATGTCAGACCTATTATTACCTCCAGAGCAGCGCTATGCAGAGATGATTGCCAAAAGGCAAAATGAAGACGGAAGCGAGCTTTCTGTACTAAACCTTGGTCCTACCCACCCCGCTACACACGGTATATTCCAGAATATACTGCTAATGGATGGCGAGCGCATATTGGATGGCGAAGGTACAGTAGGGTACATACACCGTGCGTTTGAAAAAATTGCAGAAAACAGACCTTTTTACCAAATAACACCCCTTACCGATAGGTTAAACTACTGCTCCTCTCCTATTAACAACATGGGATGGTGGATGACATTGGAGAAAACACTCGATATAAAAATACCCAAACGTGTAGAATACCTTAGGGTTATTATTATGGAGCTAGCTCGTATAGCCGACCACATAATATGCAACTCGGTACTAGGTGTAGATACAGGCGCACTTACAGGATTTTTATACGTTTTTCAGTACAGAGAAAAAATATACGAAATATACGAAGAGATTTGCGGAGCACGCCTTACAACCAATATGGGGCGTATAGGTGGTTTTGAAAGAGATTGGAGCCCAACCGCATTTAAAAAAATAGACGAGTTTTTAGCAGAATTCCCGGATATCTGGAAGAATTTTGAAAACTTGCTTACGCGTAACAGGATTTTTATGGACAGAACCATAAACGTAGGCGCAATATCGGCAGAAAAAGCAATGAGCTATGGTTTTACAGGACCAAACCTCCGTGCAGCAGGTATTGATTACGATGTGCGTGTAATGCAACCCTATAGCTCGTATGAGGACTTCGATTTTGAAGTACCTGTAGGAGAATCAGGCGATACATACGACAGATTTTGCGTGCGTAATGCCGAAGTTTGGGAAAGTTTAAAAATTATCCGTCAGGCACTGGATAATTTACCCGAAGGACCTTTCCATGCTGATGTTCCTGATTATTACTTACCACCAAAAGAAGACGTTTACAATAATATGGAAGCACTTATTTATCACTTTAAAATAGTGATGGGCGAAGTGCCAGTACCTGTAACCGAAGTATACCATGCCGTAGAAGGCGGTAATGGCGAACTTGGTTTTTATTTAGAGACTGACGGAAGCCGAACGCCGTATAGGCTACACTTCCGTAGGCCATGTTTTATATATTACCAAGCCTTTAACGATATGATAAAAGGCGAAATGCTTTCGGATGCGATTGCAACATTATCAAGCCTTAACGTAATTGCAGGCGAACTGGATGCTTAATAAAGAGAATTATGAATGATAAATTTTAAATTTTAAATTTCCACAACGTGAATATTCAAAATTTATAATTCAAAATTTAAAATAAAAAAATGCAAATAACGCATATAAAACAGGAAATAAACTTTACCGATGCCTTAATGGCTCGGATAAACGAATTACTAAGCCACTACCCTGCCGACAAGAAAAAATCGGCACTGTTGCCCGTACTGCATGAAGTACAGGATGCACACGATAACTGGCTGAGTATAGCGTTACAAGATAAAGTAGCCGAAATACTGGAAATTAAACCTGTAGAGGTGTACGAGGTAGTTACATTTTACACTATGTACAACCAAAAACCTATAGGTAAGTATATGTTTGAATTTTGCCGAACATCCTGCTGTGCTATTCGCGGTGCAGAAGACCTTATGGAATACACCTGCGAAAAGCTAGGTATTAAGGAAGGCGAAACAACGCCCGATGGTATGTTTACCGTAGTAGGCGTAGAGTGTTTAGGTGCTTGTGGTTATGCCCCTATGCTACAAATAGGCGATTATTACAGGGAGCATCTTACCAAAGAGAAAATGGATGAGCTGATTGAAGAATGCAAAGCAGGTAAGATAGATTTACACAACCAAGACCATTATACAGAGTAACAATGGGAAGAAAAATATTATTAGAGCACGCAAACGTACCAGGCATAAAAACCTACGAAGTATACCGCAAAATGGGCGGTTATGCCTCTGTAGAGAAAGCCCTTAAGGGCATGACGCCTGATGAAGTGGTAGAGGAAGTAAAAACATCGGGGCTTAGAGGTCGTGGTGGAGCAGGTTTTCCAACAGGATTAAAATGGAGTTTTCTCGATAAAAAATCAGGTAACCCATCCCACCTAGTTTGTAATGCCGATGAGTCGGAGCCAGGAACGTTTAAAGACCGTTACTTAATGGAGTACATTCCTCACCTATTAATAGAAGGAATGATAACGTCAAGCTACGCACTAGATGCACACCTATCGTACATTTATATTCGTGGCGAATACATGTGGGTATACCGCATATTAGAAAATGCAATTAAAGAAGCCTATGCTGCAGGTTGGCTAGGTAAAAATATATTAGGTACGGGTTACGACCTCGACCTTCACGTACACTGTGGTGCAGGTGCTTACATTTGTGGTGAGGAAACAGCACTAATCGAATCGTTAGAAGGTAAAAGAGGTAACCCAAGAATAAAACCACCTTTCCCTGCGGTTAAAGGATTGTGGCAAGAGCCTACTGTGGTAAACAACGTAGAATCTATTGCAGCAGTGCCGTGGATTATAAACAACAGTGGCGAAGAGTATGCTAAAATAGGTATAGGTCGTTCTACAGGAACAAAACTAATATCAGCATCAGGGCATATTAAAAACCCAGGCGTATACGAAATAGAATTAGGGCTTAGCGTAGATGAGTTTATGAACTCAGACGAATATCTTGGCGGTATGATGGACGACAGACCTTTAAAGGCATTAGTGCCAGGAGGATCGTCAGTACCTATTTTACCAGCCCATTTAATTTATAAAAATGCGGAAGGCGCCGACCGTTTAATGTCATACGAATCGCTTAGCGAAGGCGGATTCGAGTCAGGTTCAATGTTAGGTTCTGGAGGTTTCATCGTATATAACGATACTTCTTGTATTGTACGTAATACATGGAACTTTAGTCGTTTTTACCATCACGAAAGTTGTGGGCAATGTTCGCCATGCCGTGAGGGTACAGGCTGGTTAGAAGGTGTGCTACATCGTATAGAAACAGGAAAAGGCAGAGAAGAAGATATTGATTTGCTTTGGGACATCCAGAGCAAAATAGAAGGGAACACCATTTGCCCGCTAGGCGATGCAGCAGCATGGCCAGTAGCAGCAGCCATACGCCACTTCCGTGAGGAATTTGAGTATCACATCCGTTTCCCTGAAAGAATTAAAAATCGCGACCACTTTGTTGCCGAACCTTTCGAGAAGGTAAGACACTTAGTAGCAAAACAAACAGTATAAAGTAATAAGGTTGAATGTTATAAAACTCCCCAAACAGGAAAATATAACTTTCATATAAATAAAGAAAAAGGTAGTAATGTTTTACGTTTCCGAACTTTAAAACATTTAAACTTTAAACTTTCAAACATTTACGAAATGAAAGTAACAATAGACGGTCAGAGTATAGAGGTAGAGCCAGGGACAACCATCCTACAGGCAGCCCGTATGATAGGTGGTGAGTCTGTTCCGCCAGCAATGTGCTATTATTCTAAACTAGAAGGAAGCGGTGGCAAATGCCGTTGTTGTCTTGTAGAAGTATCTAAAGGTAGTGAGCGCGACCCAAGACCCATGCCTAAACTTATGGCATCGTGCGTAACAGGTGTTATGGACGGCATGGAGGTAAAAAGCATCTCTTCAGATAGGGTATTGGATGCCAGAAAATCGGTTACTGAATTTTTGCTTATCAACCACCCGTTAGATTGCCCCGTGTGCGACCAAGCAGGCGAATGCGACCTGCAAAACCTAAGTTTTAAACACGGTGCGGGTGCAACACGTTTTATTGAAGAAAAAAGAACTTTTGAGCCTGAAAATATAGGTCCGAACATACAATTACACATGAACCGTTGCATACTGTGCTACCGTTGTGTAATGGTTGCCGACCAACTTACAGATGATAGAGTACACGGTGTAATGAACCGTGGCGACCATGCACAAATATCTACATGCATCTCGAAAGCAATTGATAATGAGTTTTCTGGAAACATGATTGATGTTTGCCCTGTAGGTGCACTTACCGATAAAACATTCCGCTTTAAGCAACGTGTTTGGTTTAATAAGCCTTTTAATGCGCATAGAGATTGCGATAAATGTTGCGGAAAAACAACGCTTTGGATGTTTGGCAACGAAATTCAGCGTGTTACAGGGCGTAAAGATATTTACCATGAGGTAGAAGAGTTTATTTGCAACGAATGCCGTTTTGAGAAGAAAGACACTAAAGATTGGGTTATTGAAGGACCTAAGAAGTTTGAGAAAGGCTCTGTTATCAATCAAAACAACTATACTCAAAAATTAGAGAAGGTTACCATTAAAACGGAAGACCATATACTTTTAGGGCGCGAACAGGACAGAAAGAAAATAAGTATGCCTGATGTACCCTTAAAAGGCGACCAGAAAAAACAACTTAAAGAAGGCAACGTATAGAGATATGGAACAAGCTATAATTATAGAAAAAAGCGTTATTATAATTGCTGTTTTTGCCCTTACTATGCTAATGGCAATGTACTCTACACTTGCTGAAAGAAAAATAGCGGCTTGGCTACAGGATCGTATAGGACCTAACCGTGCAGGTAAAGGAGGTATATTACAACCCCTTGCCGATGGTTTAAAGCTTTTTGCTAAAGAAGAGTTTATACCCAACACTCCTAACAAGTTTTTGTTTTTTGTAGGTCCTGCCGTATCCATGAGTGCTGCGTTAATGACGAGTGCTGTTATACCATGGGGCGATAAACTGCACCTTTTTGGCAGAGATATTATACTACAGGCTACAGATATTGATGTAGCACTTTTATACATATTCGGCGTATTATCCGTAGGTATATATGGTGTAATGATAGGCGGATGGGCATCAAATAATAAGTTTTCACTTATGAGTGCTATGCGTGCAGCATCGCAAATGATATCGTACGAGGTGGCTATGGGATTATCCATCATCGCACTAATTATGATGACGGGTACTTTGAGCCTTCGTGAAATTGCTGCTGGGCAGGAAGGAATGCATTGGAATGTATTCTACCAGCCATTAGGTTTCCTGATATTCCTAGTATGTTCGTTTGCCGAAACCAACCGTACACCGTTTGACCTTGCTGAGTGTGAGGCAGAGCTTATTGGTGGTTACCATACCGAATATTCATCCATGAAAATGGGCTTTTACCTGTTTGCAGAGTATGCAAGTATGTTTATATCGTCTACTATTTTAGCAGTACTTTATTTTGGAGCATACAACTATCCTGGTATGAACTGGATGGAAGAAAATGTTGGTATTAACATTGCTAACATCATAGGTATTATAGTACTGTTTTTAAAACTATGTTTCTTCATATTCTTTTATATGTGGGTACGTTGGACGGTGCCAAGATTCCGTTACGACCAATTAATGCGTCTTGGTTGGAAAATATTAATACCATTATCTATAGCTAACATTATTATAACAGGAATTGTTATTTTATTAGTAGAATAAAAAAGATTTGAATTGCAACTGCCTGTAGCAAAAACAGGTTAATAATTATAACCATGGCAATAGAAACCATATCATTATCGGGAAGAAAAAAGGAGGTTTCCAACAAAAAGATGACTTTTTGGGAAAGCCTTTACCTTGTTGCGATATTTAAGGGGTTAATGATTACAATAAAGCACTTGTTTACCCGCAAAGTGACTATTAAATATCCAGAGCAAACAAGAGAACTTAGCCCAGTATACAGAGGGCAACACATGCTAATGCGTGATGACCAAGGTAGAGAACGTTGTACAGCATGCGGACTTTGTGCATTATCGTGCCCAGCAGAGGCAATTACGATGAAAGCGGAGGAAAGAAAACCAGACGAAATGCATTTATACAGAGAAGAAAAATATGCTTCGATATACGAGATAAACATGCTTCGTTGTATTTTTTGTGGGCTTTGCGAAGAAGCTTGCCCAAAAGAAGCTATTTACCTAACAAAATCCAGAGTTATGGTAAAATCGGCTACTAACAGAGAAGATTTTATTTACGGAAAAGATAAATTAGTTATGCCTTTAGATATGGCTATTAAAAACACTCCTAACACCGCAGCTAACTAATATGATAACAACATTATTCTATATCTTATCGGCGGTTACCTTAGCTACTGCGTTTTTAACGATATTTAGTAAAAACCCCATACACAGTGCCATTTACCTTGTACTCTGCTTTTTCTCTATAGCGGGGCACTACCTTATGTTTAATGCACAGTTTTTGGCAATAGTACATATTATAGTATATTCGGGGGCAATTATGATATTAATGCTCTTTACTATAATGCTCATGAATCTCAATAAGGAAAACGAGTTTAATAAATCGTTGCTCACCCGTATTGCTGCTGCCACCTCGTTTGGTTTGGTAGCATTGGTATTATTAGCATCGTTTGTTAAAGCACAGCCTGCCATTATTGAGTATAAAACAACAGGTAAGGACTATCAGTCTATTAAAGTACTGGGCGACGTATTGCTTAACGATTATATGGTGCCATTTGAGTTTGCCTCTATACTGCTTTTAGTCTCTATGATTGGTGCGGTATTATTATCTAAAAAAGAACACATCAATAACTAATATGGACAATATTTTACAACAAATAGGTATAGAGAATTACATTTACCTTACTACATTATTATTTTGTATCGGTGTGTTTGGCGTACTGTACAGAAGAAATGCTATTGTAATGTTCATGTCTATCGAGATTATGCTTAACGCAGTAAACCTGCTTTTAGTAGCATTTTCTGCCTACCATCAGGATGCATCGGCACAAATATTCGTATTCTTCTCTATGGCGGTAGCTGCAGCAGAGGTAGCTGTTGGGCTTGCCATACTGGTAGCCGTGTACAGAAACATTGGTAACATTGATATAGATAATTTAAAGAAATTAAAAGGATAACGCCTAATGGAGACTAATTTGGCTTTACTATTATTACTTGCTCCTTTAGCAGGTTTTTTACTTAACATTTTTGCAGGAAAAAAATTAAGCAAAGGCTTATCGGGTACATTAGGTACGGTAGCCGTTGCGGTATCGTTTGCTGTTACTGTATTCTTTTTTATGCAGGTTAGCGATACAAAAGAGGCCGTAATGGTTAACCTCTTTAAGTGGATGACCCTTGCCAACTTTGATGTTAATTTTGCTTTTCAACTCGATCAACTTTCATTACTGTGGTTGCTGTTTGTTACAGGTATTGGTACGCTAATACACGTATACTCTATTAGCTATATGCACGATGACGAAAACCTACACAAATACTTTGCTTACCTAAACCTATTCATCTTTTTTATGATTACGTTGGTAATAGGTAGCAACTTACTAATTATGTTTATTGGTTGGGAAGGCGTTGGGCTTTGCTCGTACCTACTCATCGGATTCTGGTATAAAAATCAAGATTTTAACGATGCAGCCAAAAAGGCTTTCATCATGAACCGTATTGGCGACCTTGGTTTCCTAATCGGTATATTCATTATAGGATATCTTTTCCATAGTGTAGATTATGTAGATATCCAAAACAGCATTGCAGCAGGCACATCAGGATTGGATATGACCTGGTTGGGCATTGCTACACTATGCCTGTTTATAGGTGCGTGTGGTAAAAGTGCACAAATACCATTGTACACTTGGTTACCCGATGCCATGGCAGGACCAACACCAGTTTCGGCACTTATACACGCTGCTACCATGGTAACGGCAGGTATATTTATGATTACGAGAATGAATTTTGTTTTTGACCTTACGCCCGATGTACAAAACATTATTGCCATTGTAGGTGCAATAACATCGTTAGTAGCGGCGGCTATAGGTTTAGTACAAAACGATATTAAAAAAGTACTCGCCTACTCTACCGTATCGCAGTTGGGTTTAATGTTCCTTGCATTAGGTTTAGGTGCTTACGAAATTGCGGTATTCCATGTAATAACCCACGCTTTCTTTAAAGCATGTTTATTCTTAGGTTCAGGTTCGGTTATCCATGCTATGGGTGGCGAACAGGATATGCGCAACATGGGAGGACTTCGTAAAGTAATGAAGGTTACTTTTATTACCTTCCTTATTGCAACATTAGCCATTTCGGGCTTACCACCATTTTCAGGCTTCTTCTCTAAAGACGAAATACTATTAACGGCATTCCACCACAACAAAGCCCTTTGGGTAATTGGGTCGGTAGCCTCTGTAATGACGGCGTTTTATATGTTCCGTTTGCTTTACCTTACTTTCTTTAAAAGTTTTAGAGGAACAGAGGAGCAAAAAAGTCACTTACACGAATCGCCATCGCTTATAACATTACCACTTATTGTACTAGCAGTACTTGCTATGGTAGGAGGCGCAATAAGTTTCCCTGGTAGTAGCTGGTTAAACGAGTATTTATCGCCTATTATTAGCCATCCCGCAGCGCACCATGCACTAGGTACTACAGAGTATATTCTTATGGGTGTTGCCATTGTAGGAGCACTAGTAGGTATTGGTCTGGCATATGCTAAATACATTAAAAAAGCAGCAGTACCAGCACCCGATAGCGAAATTACAGGCTTTAACAAAGTACTGTATAACAAGTTTTATGTAGATGAGATTTACATGGCAGTTATTGTAAAACCAATATACGCGCTAGGCGCATTCTTTAAAAACGTTACCGAAGTGGCTTTGTCGGGCTTAGTATTTGGGCTGGGTAAAGTTGCCAATTTAATAGGTGCTCAAGGAAAAACAATCCAAAACGGAAGCATCGGACTATACTTGTTTGTATTTGTAGCGGGCGCATGCTCGATTATAGCTTATATCTTTTTAAAATAATTTACACCTGATGGACGTATCATTTATACTCATTATTCTATTATTCGGCACGGTTGCTACTTACTTTGTGGGCGATAAATGGGCTTCTAAAGCCGCATTATTATTTAGCGCTGCCGCATTTGCAGCCACCCTTTATGTGATGTATCGCTACAATATGGGCATTACGGTAGATTATGTGCAAGCTTGGATAAGCAAGCCACGCGTAGTACTAAACTTTAAAGCAGACGGCATATCGCTTGCTATGGTAGCACTAACCACAGCACTAACGCCAATAATTGTACTAACCTCTTTTGGGAACATGTTCCCAAAAACAAAATCGTTTTACGCACTAATCCTATTTATGGCATTTGCTATGGTAGGTACATTTTTAAGTGCCGATGGTTTAGTGTACTATATCTTCTGGGAATTATCATTAATACCAATATACTTTATAGCTCTTATTTGGGGTAGTGGCGATACAGAGAGCAGAAAGAAAGCCGTAGTTAAATTCTTTATCTACACCTTTGCAGGCTCGCTATTCATGCTAATTTCGTTTATATATTTATATACAAAAACCAATAGTTTCCTTATAACAAACCTGTACAATGCAGAACTTTCGGAAACAGAGCAGTTTTGGATATTCTTAGGCTTCTTTTTAGCCTATGCTATAAAAATACCCATTATACCTTTCCATACGTGGCAGGCAAACGTATACCAAAAAGCACCCGCAGCAGGTACCATGCTACTATCGGGTATTATGCTAAAAATGGCACTGTACAGTATTATTAGATGGCAATTGCCCATAACACCACAAGCAGCAGCAGAATATAAATACATTGTTATTGCATTTTGTATTGCTGGGGTTATATACGGCTCTATACTAGCACTGAAACAAACTGATTTAAAAAAATTATTAGCCTACTCCTCATTAGCGCACGTTGGGCTAATAGCAGCAGGTACGTATACGCTGACCATAGACGGACTTCGTGGTGCATTTTTGCAAATGATAGCACACGGTTTTGTAGTGGTAGGACTTTTTTATGCTGCCGAAGTTATTGAACGCCGCTACCACACAACTACCATAAGCGAAATGGGAGGCATCCGAACGCAAGCACCAAAATTTGCATCGATGTTTATGATATTGGTTATGGCATCGGTAGCATTACCTTTAACGTTTAACTTTATAGGAGAATTTGAAGTATTGTACAGCTTGGCACAGACTAATATATGGTTTGGTGTTTTAGGAGGTACTACTATTATACTAGGTGCATTTTATATGTTACGAATGTTCCAGCACGTTATGCTTGGTGATAAGGGTACAAAGGTATTTGCCGATATTACAACGGGCGAAACGTTTACTTTTGTACTTATTGTTGGTGTACTCCTATTTTTTGGAGTGTACCCACGACCAATTACCGACTTTATTACACCAGCCCTACAAGAGGCGTTATTACACATTAACCAGATTTAATTAAGCTCGTATAAAAAATGAATACATTAATAGCTATTGCAGGATTAGGGATTATATGCCTTATAGCTGAGATTTTCAATTTAAGGAAAGCCATTGTTCCTGTAGCCATTATTGGGCTACTGGCAGTACTTGGGCTTAACGTAGCTGATTATATGGAGTTTGGGCTAAACATAACCACTACCCAGCACACCGAAGGCTTATACAACAACATGATTGTAGAGAACAGTTATGGTAAAGCATTTTCGACATTATTTATAGTGCTTACAATATTTTTGGTAGCCATGACGCCTGAGTTTCATAAAGACCACAAAGCAAAACTATCTGATTTTGTTGCCATAAAATTATTTTTACTTACAGGAGCCATAGCCATGGTATCTTTCGGGAATTTAGCCATGTTCTTTTTGGGTATCGAGGTACTCTCTATAGCACTATACGTATTGGCTGCTAGCGAGCCAAGAAGTTTAAAAAGCAACGAGGCAGGTATGAAATACTTCCTTATGGGAGCTTTTGCATCGGGTATATTACTATTTGGTATTGCCCTAGTATACGGTGCAACAGGTACTTTTGATAATGCTGGTATTTACGATGCTGTATTGGCTGGCAATTTACCCGATTGGTTTTTTATGGGTATTGTAATGCTAACCATAGGCTTACTGTTTAAAATAGCAGCAGCGCCCTTCCATATGTGGGCACCCGATGTGTACGAAGGTTCGCCTGCATTAAACACCGCCACCATGAGTACGCTGGCAAAAGTAGCCGCCGTAGCCGCCTTTTTTAAACTAATGCGTAACCTAAACCTAGAGGTACCAGGTACGTATATAGCTATAATTACAACCGTATCCATACTATCCATGTCGGTAGGTAACCTAATGGCATTGCGCCAAACCAGTGTTAAACGTATGCTTGCCTTTTCGGGTATATCGCACGCTGGGTTTATGCTAATGGTATTTTTAAACCCTCCAGTAATGTCGGGAGTACTCTTTTACTATGCAGCAGCTTACGCCTTAGCAGGTATTGCAGCCTTTGCCGTAATACTATATGTTACTGCTAGTAAAGAAAACGAAGAAATACACAACTTTAACGGGCTGGGCAAAACCAACCCTACTATGGCAGCGGTATTAACCTGTGCCCTACTCTCTATGGCAGGTATACCGATATTTTCAGGATTTTTTGGTAAGTTTTTCCTATTTAGCGAAGTACTAAATTCAGGGCATATAACCATTGTGGTTATAGCTGTAATTAACTCTATAATAAGTGTTGGGTATTACTTTAAGCTAATACTAGCCATGTACACTAAGGAAGCTACCGAAACCACTACCAAAGTACCTGCCGTGTACAGCATAGTAGCTGTAATAGCAATACTGCTTACTATTGGTATAGGGGTTTACCCCGATGCTGTATTGGGTTTAATACAATAAAACTATTTTATTTCCGAATTACGATAGGTAATCTTATATAGCATTTTTTATCGTTTTTATACTGCTTCTACTATAGCAATTTCATCGGGGGTTAAGCCGTATAGGGCATACACCATTTGGTCTATTTCGGCATCCGTAGTGCCTATTTGGGTTTTAAGGGCAACGGCTTTTTGTTGTTCGGCAGTAAAATAATCCTCCCACTCGGCTTCTTGGCGCAACGAAAGTTTTATTTTCTTTTTGCGCAACTCCTTTACAAAATCGGTATAAGTAAGCTCGTACCAATCCTGTAACTTTTTAGGTAGTTTTTCAAGTTCAAACTTACGTTGCAAACTCCGCTGAAACTTACCACTTACCTCCTGTAGTTCTTTATTTAATGTAAGCATTTGGTCAGCTTTTTCGATAAAGGGTTGTTGATCTATTACTGAAATTTTCTTAATTGGAAATTTTCTTAAATCATTTAAAATGATTTTTGGAAACAGTTTCCTAACCGATTTCGCAGTATTTTTTAGAAAATAGTATGATATTAATTTACTATTTAATATACTTAAAATATATTTCAACGAAATATTTGTATCAGGCTTTTCTAAAATTGCAATATTACTCATATTATACAAATAAAAATCTTCTGTATATGTTGAAATAATACATTTTGGGAAATTTCCTGTAATCTCTCTTACTATAATTTTTTTGCCGTCAAATAAATTTATAGCTCTTGGGGCTGCTAAGTGTTTTCCATACCTTAAATATGAACCCGTCCAATTTGTAAAATATCTGCTCACATTTTTTCCATCTAGATATTTGTGAGTGTTTTCATCGAATTTATACTCATAATCATAAACCCTATTTTTTACATCTTCAGCGCTTTGCTTTGGATCCCCTTTTGATTTTTCATAAGCTTTTAAACCAGCTTTTATATCGACTAAGTAATCAAGTAAAAGTGTTTTCCTCCCCAACTTTAAGTTTATATTATCACTCTCATCATCTAAAAAAACTTTGAATTCAAACCCTTCGTTATTTTTAAATTCCAATTGATTTTTTGTATGAGATAAATAGAATTCTGTTCCATCATTTAGATAGACATCTAATGAATTAGGATTTGTAATTGTTTGATTTTCTGCAAGCAAAATTACTGTTTCTACATTAGCACTTTCAAAAGAATAACCTTTTAAATTAATAATTTGATTTAATTTACAATTATCCAATAAATACTTCCTCAATCCTTCACCACTATAAACCATTAACCAAGCATTTGGGATGATTAAGCCATATACACCCCTACTTTTTAGGATTTTTACCGATTTTTCAATAAATAAAAGATAAGTATTTATCTGATATTTTGCGGAAACATATTCTTTTACACAAAAATCTTTTTCTTCTTGTTTAAAATTATCTCTTGCAAAAACATAAGGCGGATTTCCAATTACCACATCAAAACCGCCTCGTTTAAAAATATGAGGAAATTCGTGTTGCCAGTTAAAGGCTTTATCGCCCGCTACTTCGGGGTCGTCTATCAGGCTATTGCCGCATTTTATGTTGTTGCTTAGGTTGTTTAACTTTCGTTTGGGGCGTGCGGTACGCAACCATAACGATAATTTGGCAATCTCTACACTTTCCTCGTTAATATCTACCCCAAACAAATTATTTTCCAGTATGCTGTTTTCTACATCGCTTAGTACAAAGGTATCTTTATTGTAGCGCGCCGAGAGTTCGTCGATATAGCGGTGCTCGCCAATTAAAAAATCGAGGGCTTGGTTCAAAAAAGCACCACTACCACAGGCAGGGTCGCAAATAGTAAGTTGCAACAGCCATTCCCTGTACTCCTGTAGGGCAGTAAGGCGTTTTCGGCTACGCTGCTTGGCGGGTTGGTAGGTGGCATCGCTTATATCGAGTGCTACCTTTTTTTCGGTACACAGTTTGCCAACCGTATTATCTACTATGTACTTGGTTATGTATTTTGGGGTATAAAAAACGCCGTCTTTTTTGCGTTTGGTTTTAGTGCGGTCTATAACTTCGCCTTCCAGTTGGGCTTTAACCTCTTCCAGCTCATTTAACGAGTTTTCGAATATATGCCCCAGTATGTTAACATCTATCTCGCTAGCAAAATCGTAGCCTGCCAATTTTAGGGTGTGTTCGTACAGCAGGTCGTCATCTATAACTATGGCATCCAGTACGGCATCGGGTTTAAACAATCCGCCGTTGTAGGCATAAATATCGTGTTGTTTGCCCTTAAAACCTGTATTAAGGTAGCCAAAGTATTTTTTAAAACGGCTGTACAGCGGGGCATAGGCATCCAGCTCTTGCAGTTGTTGCCATTGGTTGAGTATAAGGCGTACGGAGTTGGGCGGGAGGAGTTGCCTATCTTCGGCAAAAAACAGGAATAAAAACCTATCCAACAGCTTCTGCGATTTTTTAAAGAGCTCCAACGGGGTGTATTGCGGGTTGCAGGCTACCAAATTGTGGTGCAGTTTTGTTTTAAAAACCGAATAGTCTTTGTACAGCTCTTTGGTAATTTTATCCTCCTCCGCTACCGATTCGCTTTTTATTTGCTTGGGCAGTCCTTTGCTTAGGTTTTCGTAAGCAAGGCACAAATACAACAGTTTAAACTCCTGCTCGGTTAGGGCAAACAGGTTAAACTCAATATGTTCTACCGCATTATCAATATAAAAACGTAACTTCTCAAAATTAGCCGTTATTACATACACACAGTCGGGTTGGTTGTTTTTGTAACCAAAGGCTTGGGTTTCTACCTTGCCCAAATCTATCGTATCGGTGCCTTTAAGCTCTATAACCGCAGTAACTTTATTGTTTATTAGTATGGCGCCGTCGGCTTTTTTGCTGTCTTTTACGTTTTTGTATTCGGTAGTAAGGTTAAAATCGGGCTGCGGATTTTTGGTATAGCCCAGTATTTTAACAAACAAGTCTATTAAAAACTCGCCTTGGTATTGTTCTTCCTTACTGTTTTTTATATTTTGCTGTATAACAGGGCTAAAAAAGTGCTTTTGGTAGCGCGCCCACTGGGTAGCAATAGTGGCTTTGTTTTGGGTATTTTTGTACTTGGTTAGTACAGCATTTTGAAATAACGGCATCCGAGTAATTTTCAGTTGGATAAATGTACTAAAAAATTTCAAGGTGTAGTAACTTACCAAACCCTACAGCCCCCGAAAACGTTTTCTTTTACCTATATTTACACCTCCAATACAAATCAATTTTAACATGAGTGATGCCTACAAACTCACAGTAAACGGCAGTACAACTTTTGATGTTACCGAAACACAGCTTGCTGAACTGGACATTATTAGTACAGGTACTGCTAACTTTCATATTTTAAAAGCCAACAAACCTTTTAAAGCCGCCGTTACCCATACCGATTTTCTTAAAAAAGAATATACGGTTACCGTAAACAACAACACCTACACCGTAAACATTGCCAACCAGCTTGACCAACTTATTAAAGAAATGGGCTTTGAGATTGGTACAGCAAAACAGGTTAACGAAATTAAAGCACCTATACCGGGGCTTATACTGGAAATTAATGTTACCGTTGGGCAAGAGGTACAGGAGGGCGATAACCTACTAATACTGGAAGCCATGAAAATGGAAAACACTTTCCAATCGCCAAGAGCAGGCGTTATAAAAGCCATTGCCGTAACCAAAGGCGATGCGGTAGATAAGGGGCAATTATTAATAGAATTTGAATAGCATGAAAAAGATACTTGTAGCCAACAGGGGCGAAATTGCCATACGGGTAATGGAAACCGCCAAGAAAATGGGCATTAAGACGGTTGCTGTATTTTCGACCGTTGACCGAAATGCACCCCATGTAAAATTTGCCGATGAAGCGGTTTGCATTGGCGAAGCACCATCCAACCAATCGTACCTATTGGGCGATAAAATAATAGACGTTGCCAAAGCACTTAACGTAGATGGGATTCACCCTGGATATGGTTTTTTAAGTGAGAATGCTGGTTTTGCCGAAGCCGTAGAGGATAACGGGATTACGTTTATCGGACCCCGATCCAAAGCCATAAAAATAATGGGAAGTAAACTTGCTGCCAAAGATGCGGTAAAGGATTACGACATACCGATGGTACCTGGTTTGGATAAAGCCATTACCGATGTAGACGCAGCTAAAAAAGCAGCCGTTGAGATAGGTTTTCCTATCCTCATAAAAGCCTCTGCTGGTGGTGGTGGTAAAGGGATGCGCGTAGTAGAAAAAGAAGCCGATTTTGTACCGCAAATGCAGCGCGCCATTAGTGAGGCAACCTCAGCCTTTGGCGATGGTTCTGTTTTCATCGAAAAGTATGTAGGTTCGCCACGCCACATCGAAATACAAGTAATGGCAGATAGCCATGGCAACATACTTCATTTATTTGAAAGAGAGTGTAGCGTGCAACGCCGTCATCAAAAAGTGGTGGAAGAAGCACCAAGTGCCGTACTTACACCCGAAATTAGAAAAGCAATGGGCGAAGCAGCCGTTAAAGTGGCTAAAGCCTGCGATTATTTAGGTGCTGGTACTGTAGAATTTTTGTTAGACGAAAATAAAAACTTCTATTTCTTGGAGATGAACACCCGTTTGCAAGTGGAGCACCCTGTTACCGAAATGATTACAGGGCTTGACCTTGTGGAGCTACAAATAAGAGTAGCACGTGGCGAAGCACTCAATATTAAGCAAGAAGATTTGCAAATTAACGGTCATGCATTAGAACTTCGTGTATATGCTGAGGATTCATTAAATGATTTCGCGCCAAGCGTGGGGCATTTGGATGTATATGAGCTCCCTAAAGGGAAAGGCATACGCGTAGATAATGGTTTTGAGCAAGGTATGGAAGTACCCATTTATTACGACCCAATGCTGGCAAAGCTAATTACTTATGGTAAAACCCGCGAAGAAGCTATTGAATTAATGATAGACGCTATTGCCAACTACAAAGTAGAGGGCATTAGTACTACCCTACCCTTTGGTACCTTTGTGTGCGAGCATGAAGCGTTCCGTTCGGGCAACTTCGACACGCATTTTGTAAAGAAATATTACGATGCCGAAAAGCTACAATCGAAATTGGATAACGAAGCAGAAATTGCAGCGTATGTTGCCTTAAAACACTATTTGGAAGACCAGAAAATTTTACGACTGCCAATACAGTAAACTCATGGAAGACAAAATAAAAATATTAAACGATAAAATTGCTCAGGCACATTTAGGCGGAGGCAAAAAACGAATAGAAAAACAACACGCCAAAAAGAAACTTACCGCACGCGAGCGTGTGGAGTACTTAATGGACGAAGGTTCTTTTGAAGAAATGGGTATGCTGGTTACCCACCGTACTACCGATTTTGGCATGGAAAAAGAGCAGTACTATGGCGACGGTGTTATTACAGGCTATGGTACCATTAATGGCAGATTGGTGTATGTTTTTGCCCAAGATTTTACAGTATTTGGAGGTGCATTATCCGAAACGCATGCCGAAAAAATTTGTAAAGTAATGGATATGGCTGTCCGTAATGGTGCGCCTATGATAGGACTTAACGATTCGGGTGGTGCACGTATTCAGGAAGGTGTACGCTCATTGGGCGGTTATGCTGATATTTTTTACCGTAACGTACAGAGCAGTGGCGTAATACCACAAATCTCGGCTATTATGGGTCCTTGTGCAGGTGGCGCAGTATACTCGCCTGCCATGACGGATTTTACCATGATGGTAGAGAACACGAGTTATATGTTTGTTACAGGACCTAACGTAGTTAAAACCGTAACCAACGAAACCGTAACTAGTGAGGAGCTAGGAGGTGCAAGTACGCACGCTACAAAATCGGGGGTGGCACATACTACCTCAGCTAACGATGTAGCATGTTTGGAGGATATTAAAACCCTATTAAGTTACTTACCACAAAACAATAAAGAAACCGCTCCTAAATTGGGCTTCGAATTTAAAGATGAAATTAGAGAATCGTTATCTAACATTATACCTGATAGCGCTAACAAGCCTTACGATATGCACGAGGTTATTAGTGGTATTATTGACGAAGATTCTTTTTACGAAATACATAAAGATTTTGCCGAAAATATTATTGTAGGTTTCTCCCGCATTGGTGGCAGAAGCGTAGGTATTGTAGCCAACCAGCCGATGTATTTAGCAGGAGTACTGGATGTAAACAGCTCGACAAAAGCAGCACGTTTTACACGTTTTTGCGATGCGTTTAATATACCACTATTAGTATTGGTAGATGTACCTGGCTTTTTACCAGGAACCAACCAAGAGTGGAACGGTATTATAACACACGGCGCAAAACTACTATATGCATTGAGCGAGGCTACCGTGCCAAGAGTTACCGTTATTACCCGTAAAGCCTATGGCGGTGCGTACGATGTAATGAACTCAAAACACATTGGTGCCGATATGAATTTTGCATGGCCTACTGCCGAAATTGCCGTAATGGGAGCTAAGGGTGCCAGTGAAATCATCTTTAAGCGTGAAATTTCGGAAGCAGAAGACTCGGAAGCGAAACTATTAGAAAAAGAAGCGGAGTATGCCGATAAATTCGCGAATCCGTATCGCGCTGCACAACGTGGTTTTGTAGATGAAGTTATACTACCAAAAGATACCCGCAAAAAACTAATAAAAGCGTTTAGCATGCTGGAGCATAAAGCCGTTGTACGACCCGACCGTAAACACGGTAATATTCCATTATAAGGTTTATCTAAATTTACTTATATATAACTTAAAACCGCCCCAATGGGGCGGTTTTTTATTGAATAGAAAACTCTGCTATGTATTTTATTATATTTTAGTCAAATCCTGTATGTTACCCAATGTATCTTTTATAATCAGTTTGGCATTGTCTTTATCATCAACGTACAACTTTATACGCTCGCGCCCTTTGGAATCATATAAAAACAGCCCCACGTTTTCAGTTTCTTCACGCCCTAAAAACATTCGGTATACATTAATTTCTTCATCCAGTTTTCTACGCATTTCCGTATAGGCCTTTTCCTTTTCTTCTTCAGTAAAGTTTTCTGTTTCTTTATAAAAGTTCTTAAAAACCTGGGTCTGTGTAATCGAGTCTGTACGTTCTCTCAAATACATACCATACCAACGTTTCCAATTATTACCCTCTTTATATTCGCTTTTCATTATTGCCATTACTTGGTCGTTTTTCTGCTGGTCAAACGTAATACCTTGATCGCTTATCGTATCATTGCCATCATAAAATATACCTCCTACCTCGTCGCCCACACGATTAAAAAACATAATTCCTGACAAATCGCGTTTGGTATTCGGAAAAAGTGTATCGCCCCCCATTGTAGCAAGTGCCTGCCTTTCGGGGTTACTAATTGCCATGTATAGGTTTTTATCTTTGCCAATAACATTAAGGCGCTCTACAGATAATTCAGGAATAAACTGTTTGTCAGTTTCAGTTTCAACATCAAAATGCTGGTAAGTTAAATAGGCTATTATACCAAATAGTAATAAGGTGTTAATAAGGCTTAGTTTTTTCATGGTTGGGTACTTAATTTAGTTGATTTTTTTATACGCTAAGTTACAATAGTGCAAGGCAATTATTATAAAACATTACTTTTTGCTAATTCAAAATTATTCGTTTTAATCCAATAAACTAAATTTTAATAGTGTTTTTAGGGTGCAAATTTGTTATCCTCAATTTTGCAACTATTTATGCATATAGCACTCCGCCAAAAAGCCTCAAGAAATAGCAATTCCCTCCATCTAAACATGGGTTATAGTATATTGTTATCGCTAATAAAAATTTTATACCCCTTAAGCTTTATTAAGCACAATACTATATTTATTTGGATAAAAAACTGTGGATTGAGCAAACGCTACAGTTGTTAAGTTATTAGTACCTTTAAAAACAAAAAAAGACCAACAAAATTGTTAGTCTTTTTTATCACGTTAATGTACGTTAGTAGTACCTGAAGTGGGAATCGAACCCACACACCAAAGGTACACGAGTTTGAGTCGTGCGCGTCTACCAGTTCCGCCATTCAGGCATACAGTAAATTTGTGGGTGCAAATGTAAAACTTTTTATTTAAACAACAGAAAAATACCTGACAATTTACTTCTGTACTCAAATTAAATTCCTAAATTTGCACCTCGTTACACAACACAACACTAACTAACTACAAAACAACTATTTAAAAATGTCATACGTAGAGCCTGAAGCAAAGATATTTGCATGTTCTCAAAGTGTGTACCTAGCCGAAAAAATGGCGGAGAGCTATGGTGTTGAGCTAGGTAAAATTACGTTCTCTACTTACAGCGATGGCGAGTTTCAGCCTTCATTTGAAGAATCAATCAGAGGGTTACGCGTATTTTTAGTATGCTCAACCTTTCCGAATTCGGATAATTTAATGGAGCTGTTATTAATGATAGACGCTGCTAAAAGAGCTTCGGCAAGACACATAACGGCTGTTATACCTTACTTTGGTTGGGCACGACAGGACAGAAAAGATAAACCAAGAGTTCCGATAGGGGCTAAATTAGTGGCTAAGCTACTGGAATCGGCAGGTGCAACTCGAATTATGACAATGGATTTGCATGCTGACCAAATACAAGGATTCTTTGAAAAACCAGTAGACCACTTGTTTGCGTCAACAATATTCCTACCGCATGTTAGGAGTTTAAATTTGGAGAACTTAACCATTGCTTCTCCAGACATGGGTGGTTCTAAAAGAGCATACGCGTACTCTAAGTTTTTAAGTAGTGATGTAGTAATTTGCTACAAGCACCGTAAAGCTGCCAACGTTGTAGAGAAAATGGAGCTTATTGGCGAAGTTAAAGGGCGCAACGTAATATTGGTAGACGATATGATTGACACAGGAGGTACGCTAACTAAAGCTGCCGACTTAATGATAGAAAAGGGAGCACTTAGTGTTAGAGCTATATGTACGCACGCCATATTATCGGGCGATGCTTACGAGAAAATAGAGAAATCGAAACTATCGGAACTTATTGTCACCGATACTATACCGTTAAAGAAACAGAGTGGCAAAATACGCGTAATAACATGCGCTGATTTGTTTGCCGAGGTAATGCACAAAGTACACCTTAACAACTCTATAAGCGGTAAATTTTTAATGTAATTTATTATTTATTAACTATATTTTATTTCAATGAAATCAATTACGATCAACGGATCTGAAAGAGAAAGCGTAGGTAAGGCGGCAACGCGTACCGCACGTAATGCTGGAATGGTTCCTTGCGTGTTATACGGAGGAGAACAGCCAGTACATTTTACTGCAGAAGAAAAGGCTTTTAAAAACCTTGTTTACACCCCAGAAGCACACACTGTAGTAATTGACCTTGCAGGGAAAACCTACAATGCTGTTATGCAAGATGTACAGTTTCATCCTGTAACAGACAGAATACTTCACATGGATTTTTATCAGCTACATGATGATAAAGAAATTACTATGGAAGTACCTGTAAAAGTAACAGGAACATCTCCTGGTGTACTTGGTGGTGGTGTACTTCGTCTAAACCAACGTAAACTTAAAGTGAGAGCATTACCTGCTAACCTACCTGATTTTGTAGAGGCTAACATCTCTGAACTTGAAATGGGTAACAAGTTATATGTAACTAAAATAGATACAAATAACTTTAAGTTACTTCATCCAGATAATACTGTGGTAGCACAAGTAAGAATATCTCGTGCTGCAATGAAAGCTGCGCAAGAGGCTGCAAAAGCAGAAAAAGCAGCAGGAAAGAAATAATAATTTCTTTATGCAAAATAAGCAAAGCGTTCCTTACGAGGGACGCTTTTTTTATGGACTCTATACCGAAATAGCTAAAATAAGTATCTTTGCCGTTATGAAATGGCTTACCAATCTTTTTACTACACAGAAAGACTTAAAAGAACCTACAGACCCGATGAAGAAATTTCTTATAGCAGGACTTGGCAATATAGGTGCCGAATATGTAAACACGCGCCATAATATAGGCTTTAAGGTACTGGATAAATTAGCGCAGCAGGAAAGCATCGATTTTACCACAGCTAAACTAGGTGCTGTTGCAGAATGCAAAATTAAGGGGCGAACATTAATTTTACTAAAGCCTAATACCTACATGAACCTTAGTGGCAAAGCTGTAAAGTACTGGTTAGAAAAAGAGAAGATTCCGCTAGAAAATTTATTAGTGGTAACCGACGACCTCAACATAGCGTTTGGCACAATACGCATTAAGGCTAAAGGGAGTGATGGTGGACATAACGGACTAAAAAGCATACAACAGGTACTAAATACAGCTACGTATCCGCGTTTTCGTTTTGGGATAAGCGATGAGTTTAAGAAAGGCAGTCAGGTTGATTACGTTTTGGGTGAATGGGATGAAGATGAAAAAGCAAAATTACCCGAGCGTTTAGAAACAGCTGCAGAAGCTATAAAATCATTCGCGTTGGCAGGGCTTGCCAATACTATGAACGGGTTTAACGGCAAATAGTTTTCTATTAACCACTAATATAGATTTTATAATATCAAATCATTAAAAATAACTAATGATAAAAACTAAAAAAGAGGCTTTCGCCTCTTTTTTAAATTATTGTACTACTATTTTTTTGGTTAATCGGTTATTGCCTTCTTGTACGGTTACCAAATATACGCCTGCTTCGGCAGTACCTAAAGACAGGTTTTGTTCTAATAAGCCCGTATTGGAGTAGGTAGTATTAAATATTTGCCTGCCTCGTATATCGTAAACCATTACATTTACATTGTTACCTGTATTGGGAGTATAACGAATGGTAAAATCGCCATTATTAGGGTTAGGATACAAAGTAAAATTGTTAATTGTAGCAGTAGCTACGCTACCTACAGGGGCAGGTGTTGTGCTACATATTGTAATGCTCCAGTTATTAATAACGCCTCCATCTTGAGCTACGGCATCCGAAACCTCTAACGTCCATATCCCTTCTGGAGATTCGCCATTAAATGCTGATAAAAGTTGGGTTGGTGCTATTGTACCTGTAATAGCAGGGTTACCGCTACATACTAATTCTGTACCCGAATCGTCAAATATTGCATCTACATTTATCTGATTTTCACATACCTGATCAAATAATTGTACCTGTGTACCCTCTGGGCTTATTAGCACAGCGGTAAGGTCGCCAACCCAGCCATGCCCTATATTCATTGCTAGGGTTAGTTTCTGGATAGGGTCGTCATCTGCCACAATAATAGTGCTGGTTACTGTAGCTACTGCATTACCTGGTATTACTACTGGTACATCCGTAGAATTGTAATCTTCGCAATCTGTAAGTCCCGTTCTAAACTCATTTGGTTCGTTATAAGTTCCCGAACATGCATCGTTAAACGGGCGTACACGCCAAAAATAGGTTGTTGCTTCTTCCAATAAGGCAGTATAAGTGCTTTCTTCTACCGTAGTGGCTATAAGTATATCTTCAAACTCAGCATCGGTAGCAATTTCTATTTCGTAGCCTACTGCGCCATTAGCATCAGTCCAGTCAAAACTTGTTTGGTCAAACACTGCATCCTCTTCATTTAGTGGCGTAACTATGTTTAACGTCCCGAAGTTGGCATCTATAAGATCCAGATATACATTAATTGTTTTTGTAACACCTCCAGCATTTGCTAATACGGTTATGGTGTAAAAATCTGGGGTAGTGTCTGGTGTGGTTGTAACCGTCATGGTAACACTACCGCTATTGGTAATATCATTAGGAGTAAACAGTACTACGGCATTATCGGGTACACCCGTAGTGGTAAAAGTAGTTTCGGCATCAAAACCCTCGTAGGCATCATACGTTAGGGTATAGTTTATTTCGTTTCCTACACAATCAGTAATATTTTGGTCGCCTTCTACAGCAATAGCCATTGTGGCTTGTGGTGCTGTAATTGTAAAATTACTGTTAGAGAGGTCGTAAAAAATATGGTTATACCCTTTTACCATTATTCGGTTGTTGTTTCCAGGCACATTGGGTATTGCTACCACTTCGCTACCATCGTTGGGTACTTTTGCTGCTAGTGTTATGGGGTACGTAAACCCGCCATCGGTAGATAAGTATATATCTACATATTCGGCATCTACATCGTTTTCTGTTGTACCTGCTACATTCCACGATACGCTGTGGTTTGTTCCTACTTGCCATGATACATTTGTATTGGGAGAGGTTACTATAAACGGACCTGCAACACCTGATACATCTACCTGCATGGCTTCGGTTATTACCTGCCCGCCAAGCAAATTGTTATCTCGTACTGTAAAGATGAAATTAAATTCACGCTCTACATCCGAAATTACTTCCCATGTTGGTGTAAGGTTGTTGTTTAAAACATCTACAATATCAGGCATAAAACGTTGGGGTACATCTTTACTTGGTATCGAACGAAAATTAGGTCCTTCGGTAGCAGTTGGTACAGGTGGTTGTTCGGATATTTCGTTATCCAGTTGCTCCCAATTGTACGTCATGGCATCATTGTTAGCATCGGTAGCTGTACCCGATAGTATAAAGGGTGTACCAAAAGGTATCGTATAATCTTCTCCTGCATCTACAACAGGAGGTACATTACCCGTAACTTCGTTATCGCCACAATCGCCACCATTTATTATAAAGAAGGACATTTCTGCGATACTAAAACCATGAAAATGGGCATCGGAATTGCTTTGTACATTAGGCGGACAAATGCCCGCGTATGCCATAATAGTGCTACCACTGCCTGGCTCGAAGGCTGTGCTTTGGTTTCGGTTGCCGTTACAGGAATTATTATAACTGTGGTTACCGCCGAATTGGTGCCCCATTTCGTGCGAAACATAATCAACGTCAAAAGGGTCGCCTACTGGCGATGGTAACCCTGTTATACCCCTTGCCTTACTGGGTGAGCATGGCGAGAATAACTGGGCTATTCCGCCCCCACCTGTGCTTACTGTATGCCCAATATCATAATTGTCAGCACCTATAATATCGTCTATTACTACTTGGCTTTCGTTTAATAAGGCGTTGCCTTCATTATCGTTCGTAAAATCATCCGAATCAATAAAAATAATTTCATCATTATTTGGGATTAGTTCCATGGTTATCGAGAGGTCACGCTCGTATATACCATTAACACGTGCCATGGTTACATTCATGGCAGCAAGTACGGCTTCTTTTTTTTCTTCCAACGTACCATCATTAAGCCCTGCTTCGTTTACATGAAAAGCGGCATACTCTATAGTACATGCCATTGCAAGACGGTAGGTACGCAAAATACCATCGCTAGTGGTTACGCTAAGTGGTTGGTTTGCTGCACTTTTTTGATGCGGAGTACTGTTATTGTCTGCCACACCACAATAAAAAGAGCGGCTGGTGGTAATTCCTTCTCGTTTGTATACAATGTAATTTTGTAGGTTTTTGGTATATGGGTCGGTATACGATGTCCCTTCAACCGACTGTGTCATATTATGTAATCCAAACTGTGTAACACTAAAGCGTATTGTTGTGGCTGCATTATTTACAGCACGCCCTACATACGATTTGATACTGGGGTACTTTGTCGTTAGTTCAGGACTCATTACATCCGCCCTGTAAATATAATAGTGCTTCATATTGCCACTACCATCAGGAAATGGCAATATAAGGTTAGATGCTGCTGCCTGGCGTTGGGGTGCTTGTGCTAATTGTTGTTTTAAGTTGCCTAGGTTAAGGCTGTATAACTGAAAGGTTACTGGTTGCGATGTTCTTGTGAGCTTTTCCTGCCCCTCAACGTCTTTATCGGTAATCCGATTCCATAATACGCTTTGTGCATAGCCCGAAAAAGTAAGCATCAGGATAAAAATTCCGTAAATAATTCTTTTATTCATAAGTGTAGTTAGTTAGTTTTGCGAATATAGTAATTTATAATATAAATAATTTAAATATTGCTATATAACGCATTCAAAACCCTATATACAAACGGGGTTTGGCGTTAAATTTGTACCTTAGTATTTATAACAACATAAAACCCTATAATGAAGAAATTTATCTTGCTGCCTATGGTAGCCTTACTGTTTGGATGCAACGCTACTAAAAGCCTGAACGAAGCATCGGGTAAGGGCTATACTGCAACAACCTGCCCTGAGGTAGGACAATGTAGTTTTGAAGTTTTAAAGAATAAAAGCCTCGTTATTAAAAAAGATGGTACTGGTAAAGTGTATTATAGCATGAAGGAGAATAGTACTACAACGGTTATAAAGTATAGGTACGCTAAAGATACCGACCCTACTTTACAGGATGCTGGGTATACTGAAGAGGTTGTTTTTGAAATAGCATCTGATGCTACTGATTTGGATTATGATAGCACTACTATACAAGAAACTAAAATGCTATTTGGTGTTATGTGCTTTTGTAAAGGAAAAGCTGGTTTTTATAAGGTGGAAAAGGGAACGCTAACCTATAAAAACAACACGTTATACATTACATTACCTAATATAGTAGAAGACCAAGTACTACACGATATACAAGTTACTATACAATAAAAAAAGGGACGCTTTAGCGTCCCTTTTTTGTGAATAATCAATACTTAATTACTCTATAATAATCTTCTTAACTTCTTTTTTGTTTCCGTTACTTACAGTTACTAGGTACATACCTGCCTGTATGCGCTGCAAATTAACATCGGTAGTAAATACACCTGTATTTTTGTACTGGTTGTTGTATACTTCTCTTCCTCTAATATCGTGTACTGCTATAGTAACATCGTCTGTAGAGTCTGAGTTAAACCTTACTGAAAACGAACCGTTGTTTGGGTTAGGGTATAATGCAAATGCACGTAAACCAAAATCGTCTGTAGCAGCTACTGGTTGTATCGCAAAAGCATTATCATTTACAGCGTAAAAAATGTTACCTACGGCTCTTACCATTATTCTACACGATGCAGCACCAACATTAGGTACTGTTATGTTCTCTGCACCGTCGTTTGGTGTATTCTCTGCAAGTAGCGTATCAAAATTCAATCCGCCATCGGTAGATAGGAATATGTTTACATTAGCAGTATTAACACCGTTGGCAGTAGTACCTGCAACATCCCACGTAATAGTTTCAGTTTCATTACCAATCCAGGTAATGCCATTATTACTTTGAGACGTTACTCCAAAAGGTCCTGCACCATTTACTACATTCACAAAAATATTTTCTCGTGCCGTTTGCCCGCCATTAGGCATCTGGTTATCGCGAACTGTTATTGCAAAATTAAAGGTACGTGCAACTGATGATGTAACTTCCCAAATTGGGGTAAGGTTACCTGCTAATACATTGGGCAACGAAGGAAAATAGCGCTCGGGAGATGCTGTTGGAGCAAGAGACCTAAAGTTAGGTCCTGTAGTACTAAATGGCGACGGAGTTTCATCTATAGTAGATTCTGCTCCATTAGCATTAACTTGTTCCCAGCAATACGTTAAAGCTGCACCAGCATCAGCGTCATTAGCTTCTGCTGTTAAAACAAACGCAGTACCCCTTGGTATCATGTAATCTGCAGGAAACAAAATAACAGGTGCATTATTTCCATTAGGAGCTTCGGTGGCACATGTACCCCCTAAACCATCTACAAAATCAACCATTTGTGATATGCTTACGGTATGAAAATAATCATCAGAATTACTTTGTACATTAGGCGGAAGTATTCCTGCATATGCCATAATAGTGCTGCCACTACCAGGTTCTACAGCAGTATCATCACTACGCTGAAAATTGTTATTAAAAGTATGTTCTGCACCAAATTGGTGTCCCATTTCGTGAGCTACATAATCAACATCAAAAGGGTCGCCTACAGGAGCTGGAGTACCTGTAACGCCTTCTGCCTTAACATTGCTACAAACACTCCCTAATGCAGCAACGCCACCGTCGCTGGTGCTTACAACATGCCCTATATCATAGCTATTACTACCTATGGCACCGTTAATAACTGCTTGTATTTGGTTTATAAGTGTTGCAGGATCATTGTTATCTAAATTATCTGCATCTACAAAAATAATATCCTCATTCTCGGGTATTATCTGCATTGTTATTGCCATGTCGCGCTCGTAAATTCCGTTTACACGCGTCATGGTAACATTCATTGCTGCCAGCACAGCCTCTTTTTTCTGTGGTGTAGGAGCTGTGTTTAATAGCGCAGCATTTACATGAAAAGCCGCATACTCAACAGTACACGCCATAGCAAGGCGGTAAGTGCGCAAAACACCATCGCTAGCCGCAACCGAAAGGGGCTTATCTAACGCTAACGAAGATTCTTGGAATTGTGCTTCGCCCGAAACCCCACAGAAAAAATGACGTGGATTTTTTACGTCGGCTCTTTTATACACCAAATAATTTTGCAAATCCTTAGTATAGGGGTCAACGTACGATGTCCCTTCTGGAGAAAGCATCATAACATGCAAACCAAAAATGGTAGTACTAAAACGTACCGACGATGCTGGGTTCTCTATCCCCTGCCCAACGTAGCTTTTTATATTAGGGTGCTTTGCACCAAGGTCTGGGTGCAGTACTGCAGCCTCGTATATCCTAAAATGCTCTATTTCGCCATTGCCATTAGGAAAAGGCATAATTAATGTTGATGGAGTAGTATAATTTTCGCGAGATGGTGCAGCCTGTAATGCAGCTTTCATAGCATTAAGGTCAAGGCTAAATGTTTGACTTTTTGAGGGTATCGCTGCCCGATCTGTTTTCTCTAAGTGTGCCAAACGAGCTTCTGGTACACTGTTCCAAAGTTGTTGTGCGTTACCTGTACCAAAAATAAAAGTAGCCGCAAGCAACAGTAAAATTCTTTTCATAGTTTTTAAATTAATTGTGGGTTGTAGTTAAATAGGTTACTAATATAGTACCTGAAGAGTAAGTTTTGTTATTTAATTGATATTTTTTTGTTAAAAATCATCAATTTTAACATTTTGCAATTAAAAATACAATTTTTGGTACATTTATATTATCTAGGTCATTCAAAAAGCTATTTAATAGCAAAGTAGGTTAAAATCTTTAAAAAGAAACATATTACTATTCTTTTTAAAAACAGATAATTAAATTTGCTATTTTAATACTCTATTTTTTTGAAAATATACAATTCCATACAAGAGTTTGACACCAAAGCAAAAACAATAGTTACGCTAGGAACTTTTGACGGCGTACATAAAGGACATGCAAGCATTCTTGATAAAGTTATAAAAAGTAGTGCGGCAACAGGATGTGAAAGTGTTGTACTCACATTTTTTCCACATCCGCGTATGGTATTGCAGCAAAATACCGATATAAAGCTGCTTAACACCATGAACGAAAAAGCGTATTTGTTGGATAAACTTGGTATTAATAACCTTATTGTACATCCTTTTGACCGCAATTTTTCGCGGCTTACTGCCGAAGAGTTTGTAAAAAATATATTGGTTGACAGTTTAAACATTAGCAAAATAATTATTGGGTACGACCACCGTTTTGGGCGCAACCGTACCGCTACTATAAACGACCTTATTCAGTACGGAGAAACCTACAATTTTGAGGTAGAGCAAATATCGGCACTTGAGGTAGACGAGGTTTCGGTGAGTTCTACCAAAATACGAAATGCGCTAGATGATGGCGCAATTACCAAAGCCAACGAGTTTTTAGGGTATAATTATTTCCTATCGGGTAAAGTAGTAGAAGGCAAAAAACTGGGGCGCACCATTGGTTTCCCTACCGCCAATATTGCCATAGATGAAGATTATAAATTAATCCCTGCAAAAGGAGCCTACATTGTTAGCAGCATTATAAACGGCAAAGCTGTTGCGGGTATGATGAATATAGGCAGCAACCCAACGGTTGGTGGTACAGCACAAACAATAGAAGTACATTTTTTAGATTTTGAAGGCGACTTGTACGGCAAGGCGTTAAAAATAAATTTGCACGAAAGGCTACGCAACGAAACGAAGTTTGCATCGGTAGATGCATTAAAAATGCAGCTCGAAGAAGATAAATCCGCAACTATACATTACTTTAATACTACGGGCAATGAAAAATTACCTCTATAAAGAAATTGACAATGCTCCACTTATAATCTTCAGGATATTTTTCGGATTTCTGTTAGCCTGCGAAACATGGGGTGCCATCCTTACAGGCTGGGTTAAAGCAAACTTTATAGATGTACAATTTACCTACTCGCATATTGGTATGGACTGGCTACAGCCCTTACCTGGCTATGGTATGTATTTTTATTTTGCTGTTATGGGCATTATGGGCATTATGGTAATGCTGGGCTACAAATACCGCTGGAGCATGGGGCTGTTTACTATTATGTGGAGTGGCGTGTATTTTATGCAAAAAACATCGTACAACAACCATTATTACCTGTTGGTGTTAATATGCCTTGTAATGTTTTTGCTACCTGCCAATCGTTATGCCGCTATAGATGCAAAACAAAACCCAAGCATTAAAAAACTTACCATGCCCGCATGGTGTTCGTTAGTAATGGTAGCGCAGGTAGCAATAGTGTACTTTTATGCCACCGTAGCTAAATTTTATCCCGATTGGCTCGATGGTACCTTTACACGCAACCTGCTTAACAGGAGTACAAGCGGTGCTTTTCATGACTTTGCTATGCAAGAGTGGTTTTACTTGTTTATAGCCTATGCCGGTATTGCTTTTGATATGCTTATTATACCCCTACTACTCTATAAACGAACGCGTACTATAGCATTAGTAGCCTCATTAATATTCCATTTATTCAATTCCATAACGTTAGAGATAGGTATCTTTCCCTTCTTTGCGCTAACCTTTGTAGTATTTTTCTATCCGCCAGAGCGTATGAGACGGTTATTCTTTAAAAATAAACCACAGGTAACCGATTACGGTACAACTACAGAAAAACGAAGCACATTACTTTACTTTTTTATCCCTTACATAATTATACAACTACTATTGCCCATTAGACATCACTTTATTAAAGGCGATGTTTTATGGACTGAGGAAGGACATCGGCTTAGTTGGCGAATGATGTTGCGTAGTCGTGGCGGTTACACCTACTTTAAAGTAGTAAACAAAGCCAACAACCAAATAATACCGTACCACATGCGCGATAAAGCTACGCCCAAACAAATAGCCTCCATGCGCACCAAACCCGATATGATATGGCAAACAGCACAGCGCATTAAAAAAGAATTTGCAGCCACAGGGCTAAACGTAGCGGTTTATGCAGACACCCGTGTAAGCATAAACGGTGCGCCACTAAAAAAGTTAATAGATGAAGATACTGATTTGGCAGCAGCGGAGTGGGATTACTTTTTTCATAACGACTGGATAATACTATACGACGACGAGGGCAAACGTATTGATTAACTCAAAATGCTAATTTTAAATCTAAACACCCATTAAAATTTTATTGTTACATAATTTACATTCTATGTAATAGTTGACTTTATAAGAAAAACGGAGCCTTTTAAGCCCGAAAAGACAACAATTCAGCAGTTTTGGAGCATTAAAAGTGTTGTTTGTATAAGGTTTAGCAGCATCGGTAATTGTATTATGCATACTAATGCAATCGTAGAAAAAAAAGTAGCAACAAGTAATGAGGTGGACGACATCGCGCATAATCCGTATTAATTTTATAAGCACTTCGGTACATTAACGGAAATTGTTACTTTTGGGGCAATAATAAATGCATTACCAAATGACTAAGAGGCACGATTGGACTAAGGAGGAGATTATAGCCCTATACAACAAACCATTAATGGAGCTGCTATACGAAGCAGCAACAATACACAGGCAACACCATGACCCTAATGTAGTACAAGTATCTACACTACTATCTATAAAAACAGGAGGTTGCCCCGAAGATTGTGGGTATTGTCCGCAAGCAGCCCGTTACCATACCGATATTGAGGGCAACGACCTCATGACGGTACAGCAGGTAAAAGCGCAAGCATTACGTGCCAAATCAGGAGGCTCATCGCGTGTTTGTATGGGTGCTGCATGGCGAAATGTTAAGGACGGACCAGAGTTTGACCAAGTGTTAGAGATGGTACGTACCATTAACAAACTAGATATGGAGGTATGTTGTACATTAGGTATGATTACCGAAAACCAAGCAAAACGCCTTGCCGAAGCTGGTTTGTACGCCTATAATCATAATTTAGATACATCGGAAGAATATTATAAGGAAGTAATTTCTACACGAGGTTATGAGGATCGCCTAGCAACTATAGATAATGTACGTAAAACAAACGTTACCGTATGTAGTGGTGGTATTATAGGTATGGGCGAAAGTACCGAGGACAGGGTAGGAATGCTTGTTGCCTTAGCATCGTTAAACCCACAGCCCGAATCGGTACCTATTAATGCGTTAGTAGCGGTAGAGGGTACACCCATGGAGGAAGAAAAACCTGTTGAAATTTGGGACATGATACGCATGGTAGCTACTACACGTATTGTAATGCCCGAAACACAAGTACGCCTATCGGCAGGAAGAACGCAAATGACACGCGAAGGGCAGGCAATGTGCTTTTTTGCGGGGGCTAACTCCATATTTGCTGGAGATAAGTTGCTAACAACACCCAACCCTGACGTGAATGAGGACATGAAGATGTTTGAAACACTAGGTATGATACCGCAAAAACCATTTACCAAAGTTTCGCAACCCAAAACGGTAGAAGCTGCGGATTCTGAATACCAATCGTTAGGCGAAAAACCACGATGGACACGACCAGTACACACTATTGAGCGTAACCTCGAAGCTTCGGGCAAAAAAGTATAAACAGAGTTCACAATATAAAAAGCCTCTTACTACTAGTAGTAAGAGGCTTTTTTGCGCCTATACATTATTAAATTATCACATATTAAGTGAATTTTATGAAAACTTTAAACAGAATATACTGAATAGTACAAAAATAATTATCTTTAGCCATTGCAAAACCTAGCATCTTACCAAATTAGTTGCTAAGTGCATATCCGTTTGCCCTCAACATAAACGTTATACACACATGAAAAAAATTTACTTAGCCGCCTTAGTAGCCCTTTGGGGCATAGGCGAAGCCACGGCGCAGCAAGACCCGCACTACACACAGTACATGTACAACATGAACGTGATTAACCCAGCCTATGCGGGTTCTAAAGAAAATCTTGCCTTCGGACTTTTATATCGTGCCCAGTGGGTGGATGTAGATGGTGCTCCTAATACGGGTACTTTCTCGGGCCACACACCTGTGGGTAAAAATGTAGGACTGGGTCTATCGGCTATTGTTGATGAGATTGGTCCGGTTCAGGAAACTAATGTTTATGCTGACTTTTCGTATACGCTAAAACTAGGGGGTGAACACCGCTTGGCTTTTGGGGTAAAGGCAGGGGCTACCTTCCACGATGTGGGGCTCTTTAGTGAAATTGGTAATGGTTTTGTACCTGCACCGGATGATCCTGCTTTTAGCGAGAACGTAAACGAAACGTATTTTAATGTTGGGGCAGGGTTCTTTTACTACACGGATAATTACTATGTAGCTTTATCGGTTCCGAACATGCTTGAGGCCAAACACCTTGATGTAACGGATAATGGTACGGCCTATGAGTTTGGTTCGGAAACCCAGCACTACTTCTTAACGGGGGGGTATGTATTCCAGCTTTCTCCTAATACCAAGATGAAGCCTTCGTTTATGTTGAAGTCGTCTTTTGATGTGGCGCCTTCGATTGATGGTTCGTTGAACTTCTTGTTCTTTGAGAAGTTTGAGATTGGGGCTACTTACCGACTGGATGATAGTTTTGGGGGGATGGTGAATTATGCTATTACTCCGAATTTACGTATTGGATATGCTTATGATCATATTATATCGGATTTGGATGTTACTACGCCATCTTCGCATGAGATTATGCTGCTATTTGATGTAAACTTCCCTAAAAAAGTATCCCGTTCACCGCGTTATTTCTAAATCAATCGTATATAAAAACAGCAACATGAAAAAATTGTGTTTTACACTAAGCCTGCTATTAACCGTTATAACGATTAATGCACAAAATAAAGATACTAAAGCTGCCGATGAGCTTTTTGGTAGGTTTGAGTATGTAGACGCCGCCGAAGCCTACCTAAAACTTACCAAAAAAGGTAAAGACCCTTATGTGTATAAGCAACTTGCCGATAGTTATTACAATATTTTTAATACTACCGAGGCAGCAAAATGGTATGCCAAAGCAACAGAAACCGAACAAGATGCCGAAACCTACTACCGTTATGCACAAATGCTAAAGGCAGAAGGCAACTATGAGGAAGCCAACAAGCAAATGCAAAAATTTGCCAAAAAAGCACCAAAAGACCAACGGGCTATTATTTTTAATAAAGACCCTAATTACCTACCAAAATTAAGAAACCAAACAAAACTGTTTGATGAGAAGTTATTGGATATTAACGATAAAAAAAGTGCTGATTTTGGAGCAGTACTAGCCAACGATGGTATACTCTATTTTACCAGTGCACGTAACACCGCACGCAGAAAATACGGACGTAACGAAGAGCCCTATCTAGATATTTATACCGCAACCTATGATGATAAAACGGGTAAAATAAGTGAGCCTGAAGAGCTAAGTGATATTAACACCAAATGGCACGATGGCCCAGTAGCAGTTACTGCCGACGGTAATACTATGTATTTTGCTAGTGAAAGTTTTATGAAGGGCGAATTTGATAAAGAGAGTTCGGCAAAACAACGTACAGGGCTTATTTATTTATTTGTTGCTAAAAAAATAGATGGCAAATGGGGCAACGTTAAGCCTGTAACGTTTAACAGCAATAGCTGGAGTACAGGTAACCCAGCTATTAGCAGAGATGGTAAAACATTGTACTTTACCTCTAACCGAAAAGGCTCTATAGGTAATACCGATATTTGGAAAGTAGCCGTAAAAGGCTTTAATAGCTTTGGCGAACCTGAAAACTTAGGCAAACAGGTAAATACAGAGGGTAAAGAAACATTCCCGTACATTACTGATGATGATAAACTCTACTTCTCATCGGACGGGCATAAAGGCTTTGGAGGGCTCGATATTTTTATGATAGATCTTGCCAACGGTGGCGAAACTACTAATGTGGGCGCACCTGTAAACTCACCACAAGACGATTTTTCGTTTAGTTACAATAACGAGAGATATATCGGTTTCTTCTCAAGCAATCGTAAAGGAAAAGATAATATGTACATGGCAATCCCAGTATGTGGCGTAGAGGCTGTGGTACAGGTAAAAGATGCCAATACTGGCAACCCATTAGCATTGGCTAAAGTGGCAATACTAGATGATAAGCAAAATGTTATCGAAACGCGTACTACAGATAAAAATGGTAAACTCGTATATAATGTAGATTGTGAAAGAACATATTCCTTAATGGCATCGGCAGTAGGGTACGAAGCTAGTATGCTACGTATTGAGAAAACACGTAACCCAAAAGTGGATATTGTAGCGAACCTAAAACCAATTGGTAGTCTTATTGTAGACGGTAAAGTGGCATTAAGCGATATTTATTTTGAGTACAATAAAAGTAACATGACGCCTGAGGCTGCTTTTGAGCTAGACAAACTTGTTGAAGCCATGAAAGGAGACCCTAACATGGTAATTATGGTAAAAGCACATACCGATAATCGTGGTAGTGATGTATATAACATGAATCTATCCAACCAACGTGCAAAAGCTACAGTACAATATGTAATATCCAGAGGGATTAGCAAAGACCGTATATCAGGCAAAGGCTATGGCGAAAGTGAGTTAAAAATAGATTGTGGTGATGATTGCACTGAAGAGCAACACGCCGTTAACCGCCGTACCGAATTTATTATAGTACAATAATTTTTTTGTAATACTGTTAAAAAAGCAGCCCATATGGGCTGCTTTTTTATTTTTGTTATTAGTACCTATTTTAATGTTGACACTAAACAAGTACAATAAATGGGCTGCCTGTAAAAAATGGAATCTTAATTATATTAAAGAAATTGCAGGAAACAATATTGTTCCGTTGTATGATGACAAACCCGTATCGTACAAAGATGGCTTTAATGATGCGCACACCAAGATGAAGCTAGGGAACTATGTTAATTACTATAACAAGAACTTACCAATTACAACGTATTTTTATATAACTTAATAAAAAACTAAACCTACCTTTATAGTATTTTATAATAACGTTAATCCAAAAACAGGACTATTGTACAAATCATACACCGTAGCCGAAGCACAAAAAAAACTAGAACAATACTGTGCCTACCAAGAGCGTTGCCATGAGGAAGTGATGCAAAAGCTAAGAAGCTTAAACATGATACCCGAAGCTATTGATGTTATTATAGGGCATTTAATTACAAATAATTACCTAAATGAAGAACGTTTTGCACGCAGTTTTGCACGTGGTAGGTTTCGGATAAAACACTGGGGGAAAATACGTATTGTTAGAGAGTTAAAGGCAAGGCACATATCTGCCTACAACATTAAGGCAGCATTACAGGAAATTGATGATGATGAATACCTCACTGCTTTTAACGACCTTGCCGAAAAGCAATGGAACTCTATTAGAGAGAGTAATCTCTTGAAGAAGAAGAAAAAACTGCATGACTTTTTGATGCGAAAGGGTTTCGAAAATCAGCTCATATATGATAAAATAGCAGCGTTAACCAACAATTAATCCATATTGTTGGCACGTTTTACCTTTTTCGTTCATATTTTTGCTAAATTGCTATACTACATGGTTTATAAAATAGATTTTACTTTGCTATGGTTAAACTACTCCTCCCCCTACTATTACTCACCACTGTTAGTGGTTTTTCTCAAAAACAAGATTACGATTTTGAAGTTGCAGAGAGAGACGCACGCAAAATTATATACACCTCGCCTAGTAGTGCACTTGCAATTGTAAAGCAAACACTCGCACAAAAAAACATTCCACACGATACCATTTGGGGCAATACCTATAATCTATACGGGATGTACTATGGGATGACGGGGAAATCCGATTCTTGTATATACTACGTTAAAAAATCATTGCCCTATCTGGAAAAGTATCCCAAAAACCGCATGCGTAGTTTAATGAACTTATGCATTGGTTACAGGCATAAGGGAGAGTACAATAAATCGTTATACCACCTAAAAGAAGCGCTTGAACTTAGTAAAAAGCTAAACGATAAAGTTTCGTTAGCAAAAGTGTATGGCGAAATGGCTTCCAACTACAACTATAGGTTGGAGTATGATAAATCGGTAAACTATTTATTAAAAGGTATCGAGGCATTAAAAACAGAAGATAGCCCATCAAACCTAGTTGCCATTAAACAAAAACTTGCCAATACTTATTTGGCAATGGAAAATTATGAGTTTGCTGCCGATTTGTATAAGGAAACCATTAAAGGCTTTAAGGAAGCAGGTATGGATAAAAACTATTACCTGACTTATGTAAACCTCTCCGAAGCCTATATACGGCTAAAGCGATACAGCGAAGCTAAAGAAGCAATACAAAAAGCCATTCCAGGACTGGAAAAATTTGGAGACATGGGGTTAATAGGTATTGCTTACAGCAAACTAGCCATGATTGAGTATAAAGAGGGAAATAACGAAAAATCGATACAAGCCTATCAAAAAGCATTCGATAAACTTATTGAGAGCAAATCGACACGGATTTTGAGAATTGGGGGCGAATACATTAATGTACTTAATGAAGAAAAGCAATACAGTAAAGCACTTAAGGTAATAGCACGTGCAGAGCCTTACAGAGAAACAGTATACGCTAACATTCAGGACAGGATGGTGTATGTAGAGGCAATAGCCGATACCTACAGCCAAACAGGTAATACACAAAAAGCTTTTACAGAGTATAGAAATACGATTGCCATAAAAGATTCTATTTCCGATATTACTACAGAGGCTGCTGTTAAAGAAATACAAGCCAAATTCCAGACCGAACTACAGCGTGAGAAAAATATAGCATTAGAAACTAAAAACGAAGCATTAGAGCGGGATTTCGAAAATAACAGAACCATAATGCTATTATACTTTTTTGTAAGTATAGGAGCTATAATAATGATTTTGGCTTTTTTAAGAAGCTACTGGCTTAAAACAAAGCTGCAGAAAGAACAATTAAAAAGTGTTGAAACCGAAAATGAGTTGATAAAGCAGCAGCATAAATACGAGCAAGAGTTTACCAACGCACAGAAAGAAATAATAAACGAAAAGCAACGAGAACTTACTGCTGCAACATTACAAATGGCTAATTATCAGGATAGCATAAAAACAATTCTTGACAAATGTAAGACGGAGAATATAACAACGTCTGAGCTTAAAAAAGAGTTACAACAACTATTAAAGCAGAAAGATTACTGGAAACAGTTTGAAACACGATTTAATAGTTTGCACCCAGAATTTGAGAAAACCTTGAGTGATAAATTTCCGAAACTTACCAAAAATGATGTTGAATTCTGTTCGCTACTAAAATTAAATCTTACCAATAAGGAAATTGCTTCACTACTTCAAATATCGCACGAAAGTACGATAACGAAGAAGTATCGTATTAAAAAGAAAATGGAGATTAAAGACGATACGGAATTTGAAAAATTACTTTTAGAAATTTAATTTCACGAATTAAGCCACAAAGCAAAAAACCAAGTTTATAATCTTCTTTTTACCGTTAAAATGCACCTATTACCGTTAAAATGCACCTATTACCGTTAAACGGCAAAAAATTACCGTTGAACGACACATAAATAGTAATTATCGAAAACCAAAACCAAAACCACTATTGCTACGTAAATTTGACCTGTAGATGAGTTATAAAATACGTTTTGTCTATAGTTTGTCTATAATATGTTTGATATTATTTAACCAAGTGTTCGTTTACTTTGTAAAGTGAAAATTAGAGATTGAATAAGAGGGATAAGAAAAATCTATATCACTATATAACAATAGTATCAGAAATTAAAAAACAATAATATAAAGCGGTATACATTTGCAGTGTATTTGAAACCAAGCACAATAAATTAAATGGATTTTAAGAAGGATTTAACAACCATAAACATGTTGCTTTTTCCAAATATATTAACAAAGGTTTCAGAACAAAATTAAAACATCATTAAAAAAACAACAAATATTACATAAATAATTAAATATTAGCTTTTTAAGAAGCATAAAATAAACAAAATAACATTTAAAAATAAAGCAAATTTTAACATTTAAAATTTTTAACATTCAAATTAAATGTCATACTTTTGCAAACGCAACCAAAAAATAGTTATGCCCCCCATAACTACCTAAATTTAAATTAATTACTAGAATGAAAAAGTCACTACTTTTACTCATGCTATTGCCTATTATTGGCTTTGCACAAAACGCTTCAGAACTACTTGTAAGATGGGAAGGAACCCGAATTAACTGGAGTAATCCTTCAACTCAACCGATGTATTACAACTCATCGTCAGGATCATTAACCTCCAATGGAGATATTACAGCTGGAAACGCTTCAGGTTCAGGAATATCTTTTAACTCTGGCGAATATTACACTGGATTCAGAGGAACAGGATGGGATCATTCAAATAATCCTAACTACAATAAGTACTTTGAATTTACTCTAACAGCAAATAGTGGAAAACAGATCGAAGTAAAAAATCTAGAATTCGACTATAAGGGCTACTGCAAACATTTTAAAGTTGTTTACCAAAAGTCTTCTACAGGAACACCTTCAGACAATAGTTTTTATACTGCTTCTGTATTAACTACCGTTACTAATGCTAATAGTAACAATATCCAAAAAAATGTAAGCCTTACATTTCCTAGCAATTATCAAGTATTGGCTGGAGAAACTTTATACATTAGAATTTATGGCTACAAAGTTAAACAGAACAATAACAAATGGTTTTTAGTACATAACAACCAACAAAACAATGTAGCCAATGCTAACAGTGTAGGGCCAGCTATATATGGTGTTATCTCTAATTATAGTAGCACATTAACAGCTGTAGATGATAGCTACTCTGTTAATATAAATAATAGTGGTGTATTTGATGTTTTAAATAACGACATAGCTGGTAATAGTGCTATTAATTACATCACACTAGCAAGCCCTGCTTCAAACGGTACTGCGCAAGTTAACGGAGACAACACTATTACTTATACTCCATCATCTGGATATGCTGGTAACGATTCTTTCACTTATACCATTGGTAATGGTACTGATCCGAACGATACAGCTACTGTAACTGTAGCAGTACAAGGAACTACACCAGTAGGTCCATTAAACGGAACATATTACGTAGGTAATAACGGGCACTTCTCTACTATAACATCAGCAGTAGAGCACCTTAATGCTAACGGCGTATCGGGTCCAGTAACTTTTTTACTTAACGATGCACTTTACAATAACGATTCAGGAGAAGTATTCCCTATAACAATAAACAGCTATTCAGGAAGCTCTGCCGTAAACACTGTCACATTTAAGCCAAATACTGGTGTAAATGCTAGCGTAGAATCAAATAATATTAATGGTTACACAGGAGTACCTGCAGTTTTTAAACTTAATGGTGCTGACAATATCATCTTTGATGGAAGCAACCAAACAAACGGAACTACCCGAAATCTTACTATAAATAACAAAGATGACGTTGATTATGTAGATAGAGCTGTTATTTGGATTGCTTCGAATGGATCGAATGGTGCAAAAAACAACGTAATCAAATATTGCAACATAAGACAAGCAAATAAGAATAGTTCTGGTCGCTTCACTTTTGGTGTATATTCAGGAGGAAATTCAATTAATTCTAGTAATGGAATTGATATTGATAGCAATACTCCTACGAATGCTGCAGCAACGGCTAACAATGCTAATATAAACGTTACTAACAACGATTTTACAAATGTAAAACAAGGTGTTTACATTAATGGAGGTAGTAGCCCAAGAACAACAGGAGTAGTAATTCACCAAAACGATTTAGGTGTTGAAAATAATACTGAAACAATAATTCAGCCTACATATTTATCAAATGTAAATGGATTTGAATTTACTGAAAACTTTATATACAACCTATATCGTGACAACAACTCTGGCAATTTAATATCATCAGGAATCTACGTTGAAAATAACACAACAAATGGATTTATCCTTAAAAATGATATGAAAGACTTTACGAAGTTAACAACAGATGCTAACAGTTTTGCAGGTATCATTTTAGCCTCTACAAACAATAACAGCAATATATTAGTTGCTAACAACTTTGTACTAAACGTGGCAGGAAACAATAACGGTGGGCTTACGGGTAATGGTTATGGTATCTCTGTATTAGATGGCGGAGATTATAAAATATACCACAATACTGTAGTGTTAAATACTGCTCAAAGTGGTAATGGACAAGGATACTCTGCAGCACTTCGTGTATCATCAGGAGTTAACTTAGATGTTAGAAACAATATTTTTGTAAACAACCAAACCAACACAAATACACGTAGATGTAGTATTTTGGTTGACGGTGATATGTCGATGTTCTCTTACCTAGATTATAACAATTTATTTTCAGCAGACAAGATAGGCTATACAGGTAATAACCCAACGTTTGCTAACGATTCTGGATACCAGACTACATTATCAGGATGGCAATCAGCATCAGGAAAAGACACTAATTCAATAAACGAGTCACCAGTATTTGTATCAGCTTCAGACCTACACTTAGACCCATCAAACAATGATAGCTTTAATAACTTAGGTACGCCTTTAGCAGATGTAGTTAAAGATATCGACGGGCAGTTAAGAAATACTACTACCCCAGATATGGGTGCTGATGAGTTTGGACCTATTGTGGCACCAGAACCCGAAACAGGAGAAGGTATATACTGCGATAGTAGTGTTACTTGGAATGGTACAGCATGGGTTGGTGGTAGTCCAACAGCTGATACGGATGTAATTTTCTCAGGAGATTACACCCAAAATGGAAGTACACTATATGCTTGTTCTATATTTGTAATAGATGGTGCTAACGTAGTTTTCGAAAATAATTCAGATGCAATTGTTACAAATATTGTTAGCGTAGAAGAAGGTTCGTCACTTACATTTGAAAGCAGCTGTAACTTAATACAAATAGAAAACGTACAAAACGACGGTACTGTTACGATAAAGAGAAACAGTTCTAAGATTAAAAGACTTGACTACACTATATGGTCATCACCAGTAGCAGGTACTCAAACATTATTAGACTTTTCACCACAAACAATAACAAACCGTTTTTACAGCTTTGCTACTGCAGATAATTTATTCTTCTCAATAACTGACCCTGCAAGTACAACTTTTGATAAAGGTAAAGGATACTTAATACGTGTAGCTAACAATCATTCTGATACTGTACCAACAGTATACAACGGAGAATTTGAAGGCACGCCTAACAACGGAAACGTTAGAGTAGCTATGGAACACAGCAACGGAGACCAAAGCTATAACATAGTAGGTAACCCATACCCATCACCAATAAACATAACTAAATTTATTGATGGAAATATTGATACTATTGACGGTACGATATGGGTTTGGAGAAAAACAAACGATGCAACAAAAACAACATACTGTGTAATGAACAAGTTAGGTTATGTTGCTAACGATGCACCAGGTGGTGGCGGTGTAAACGGAGATGGCGGAAACGATTTGATAGCTGACCCATTTAGTATTATAGAAGAAGGAGTGCTAAATACTGGACAAGGATTTTTTGTAAGAGCATTAAATGATAACGACCTTGTATTTAGAAACAACATGCGTGAGGACACTAACTATGACAACTTCTTCCGTTCACAGCAAGAAACTACAGCTCAGGTAACAACTACTAACTCAACAAGCCGTTACTGGATTAATGTAGTAACAGAAGATGAGTCTACATTCTCTCAAATGCTTGTAGCACACTCTAGCCTAACTACAGATGGGTATGATAACGGATATGATGGTAGATCGTTCCTTGATGGTGGTGTTAGCTTATACACAATACTAGAAGGTGCTACCGAAGAAGAGAATATAAACCTTGCAATCCAGTCGAGAAAAGCATTCGACGCTAACGCAAGTGTAAGAGTAGGGTTTGAAACAGAAATAGCTGGTAGTTTTAAGATTACGATAGACCACATGGATGGTATATTTGAAGAAGGACAATCCATATACCTTATTGATAGAGTAACTAATACTACACACGAACTTACAAGTAGCGATTATACTTTTGACTCTGAAATAGGTACATTCGACAACAGATTTGAGATTGTTTACACTACCGAAGTACTTAGTACAGAAGTACCACAACTTACTAAGGATGATGTTGTAGTATTCCAAAACAATAAACAATTATCTGTAAACGCTACACAAAACATGGAGTCTGTAGTAATATATGACCTACTTGGTAAAGTAATATACCAAAACACTAAAGTAGATAGTACTGAGTTTACTACAACACTAAACATACAACAACAAGTAGCTATAGTTATGATAACACTTGAAAACAACCAAGTTGTTTCTAAAAAAATTATGGTAAACTAATTGTAAACCAATAAAAGTTCCGCTGATAAAACAGCGGAACTTTAAAAAATATTCCTGTAAATAGCTTTTTCTCTTAGCTCATTAAAGTTAAAGCTTACACGATAATTATAATGATTCAGGTCATTATAAGTTTTAGTAATTTTTTAGTTGGATGTAAGGTCTCCCAGTGGTTATACTATTGGGAGATTTTACGTTATTATAATCCAGCGGGGTTATTTAGCAGCAGAATACTATTTTGATTAACAATAGTATAAAAATAAATACGTTATTTTTATTGACTAGTGCACTTTTTTAAAAAAGTAGTAGTATATTTGCTACACAATAACGAACATTTTGCAATATGTGATAGATTTAAATTATGATTTATCAATTATTAATGTTCTGTTGTAAAAATTGAAGTCTAGCGTTCTATATATAGTAACAACAGGTAATTATCTTAAAGCTATAAATAGCTTTAAATAATTTCGAAGAAAATTATGGTGGATTAGTCTATCGTAATTGTTTAGTAATTTTTTAGTTGGATGGATCCCCGGTGCAAACCGGGGTTCTTACTTTATAGGAATATCTGCAAACTAAATACTACCCCTCCCTAAACTTCATTTAAATTTTGCTGTAGCAATTCAAAAAATTGCCCAACATGGTAGCCATCCATAAGCGCATGGTGTGCATTTACCGATACTGGCATTGTTTTATATCTATTAGATTCTGTTATTTTACCTACAGATATTTTAGGACAACTATCGGGAAAAGTAAAACTACGCGCATGAGAAAGCGAGGTAAAATTAACCCATGGCAGTGCTGAAAAATGGATAATATTATCGGTATTAAAAGACCTCGTAAATAAGCCTGGTGTGTTTTGGACTCTAATTATTTCTTCTTTAGCTTTTTCTTGAAATATTTTAAAATTAGGATGAAAAGTGAACAGTGAGAATCCGAAAGTGTTATCATCGCGCATTACAGTAGGTGATGCATCTATACTATCGTAAATGAGTACCTCATCGTTAGAGATTCGGTACCGAAATGCCTCGATTTCGTTAACGGTAGTTATAATCTTATGCAAATAGTAAAGATAGAACGAAAAGTTATACTCCTTAGCATTTGCATAGGCATGGGTAACATCTATATTAGCAACCGTTCCGAAAAAGGGTTCTTCAAACTTTTTAAAAAACTCAAAATGTTCACGGCGTGCCCATTCATCTATATTAAGTTTAGTATACATATTTTAAATTAATTATGGTATAAAAAATTACCACTACAAATGGGCTAATTATAGCACAGCAACATGGCTGCTACTAATACGCTCACTTGTAATGGCAAAGTTTACAATGGTTATTATTGTATTGTTGTTTAGCTTATCATTTCGCCATTAGCTACGCCATCAGTATCAGGGTTTACAAATACTAGTTTTCCTTGTTTATCCTCTGTCATTAATATCATCCCTTGGCTTTCTACACCGCGTAATTTACGTGGAGCCAAGTTAACCAATACGGTAACACGTTTTCCTATTATAGCCTCGGGTTTAAAATGTGCTGCAATACCGCTTACTATAGTTCGAACATCAATACCCGTATCTACTTTAAGTATTAATAATTTATTGGCTTTGGGCATTTTTTCTGCCTCCAATATGGTACCTGTTCGGATATCCATTTTAGCGAAATCCTCAAAAGTGATTAGTTCTTTTTGTGGTTCAGCTTTCTTGTTTTCGGCAGCATTAGCCGTTTTTGTAGCCTCTAATTTATCTATTTGCTTTTGTATTTCCTCATCTTCAATTTTTGCAAAAAGCAACTCCGCTGCGCCTATATGATGCCCCGACGGGATTAAATCGGTAGTGGTACCCACATCTTCCCAACGGGTAACATGCGCACGAATAGCATCGTTAACACTTAATGTTTCGTCTACAATACCCATAGTTATAATAGGCTCAGGGCGTTCGTCCAGTTTAAGTATGTTTTTTAGCTTGTTTGCTGTAAAGGGTAAAAATGGCTCACTAAGTACTGCCAAAGCGGTTGCTATTTGTAGGGCTACATACATTTGGGTTTGTACACGCTCAGGGTCTTGTTTAATTACTTTCCAAGGCTCTTCGTCGGCTAAGTATTTATTCCCCAATCGGGCTAAGTTCATCAACTCCGTAAGCGCTTCTCTAAAACGGTAACGCTCTATGCTGTTTGCTATAACCGCAGGATAGGCTTTCATTTCGGCAAGTGTAGCCTCGTCAACTTCGGTATAAGTATTGGGTGCTGGTATAATGCCATCGTAATACTTGTTAGTAAGTACTACTACCCTATTAATAAAATTGCCAAATATGGCAACAAGCTCATTGTTATTACGTGCCTGAAAATCTTTCCAAGTAAAATCGTTGTCTTTTGTTTCTGGTGCGTTCGATGTTAATGTGTAACGCAATACATCTTGCTTTTCTGGAAAATCCTCTAAATATTCGTGCAGCCAAACTGCCCAGTTTTTAGATGTTGATAATTTTTTGCCTTCCAGGTTTAAAAACTCATTGGCAGGTACGTTATCGGGTAAGATATAAGAGCCTTCTGCTTTTAGCATGGCTGGAAATATAATGCAGTGAAATACTATATTATCCTTCCCAATAAAGTGTACCAATTTAGTATCATCGCTTTTCCAGTAGGATTCCCAATCTTTACCTTCACGCTCAGCCCACTCTTTGGTAGACGATATATACCCAAGCGGTGCATCAAACCAAACATAAAGCACTTTACCATCTGCACCCGCTACAGGTACAGGAATACCCCAATCGAGGTCGCGGGTTACAGCACGAGGTTTCAACCCATCGTCCAACCACGATTTTACCTGACCTAAAACGTTAGGCTTCCAGTCTTTTTTATGTTCTCCTAGTATCCACTCACGTAAAAAGGTATCGTACTCGTTTAAAGGTAAAAACCAATGCTTGGTGCTTTTTGTTATGGGTTTAGAACCTGTAATGGTAGATTTTGGGTTAATTAAATCGGTAGCATTTAATGATGATCCACATTTCTCGCATTGGTCGCCATACGCCTCTTCGTTACCACAATTTGGACAGGTACCCATTACAAAACGATCAGCAAGAAACTGATTGGCTTGCTCATCATACAATTGTTCTGTTACTTCTTCAATAAACTTACCATCATCATACATCTTCTTAAAAAATGCTGATGCTGTATCGTGATGTATTTTTGAGGAAGTACGCGAGTAATTATCAAACGATATTCCGAAATCTTCAAACGATTGTTTAATTATACCGTTATACTTATCAATAACCTCCTGCGGTGTACTACCTTCTTTTTTCGCTTTCATAGGTATCGCGGCACCATGCTCATCGCTTCCGCAGATAAACGCTACATCCTTACCTTGCAATCGTAAAAAGCGGGCATAAATATCGGCAGGAACATACACCCCTGCAAGGTGCCCTATATGTATGGGTCCGTTAGTGTACGGCAATGCCGCCGTAATGGTATATCGTTTTGGGTTCTGTATCATCGGTAAAATTTGGTTTAAGCACAAATGTACAATATAGTTGCAAAGTCGTAAAGTTGAATGTTATAAAGTTTGCACACATTTGCCAATTGCAATTATCTCTTTTTTAGTTAAGTTTGTTACTATAGCATAAAGCATTATGAAAATACCACCCTATTTACAAAAAGGCGATACTGTAGCCATAGTAGCTACAGCCCGAAAAATAGACCTTGAAACGTTACAACCTAGTATAGCGTTGCTAGAGGAATGGGGGCTTACTGTAATTATAGGGAATACCATAGGACGAGATAATAATAACCAACTAGCGGGAACTGACGAAGAGCGTGCGTCTGATTTCCAGACTATGATAGATAACCCTACTATAAAAGCGGTTTGGTGCGCCAAAGGGGGCTACGGTACGGTACGCATGGTAGAACTTGTTGATTTTACTCCGTTTAAGAAAAACCCAAAATGGATTATTGGTTTTAGCGATGTTACCGTGCTACACAGCCATATTAATGCTATGGGTATTGCTACACTACATGCCATTATGTGCTCTACAATGCCAAGCAGTACACCCAAAGCTATAGCAAGCTTAAAAGGAGCTTTGTTTGGTAAAAAAATGAGCTATAGCATAGCTCCTCACCCTTTTAATAAGCAAGGGAAAACAAATGGTGTATTGGTAGGCGGTAACTTATCGGTACTATACAGCATAATAGGTTCACGCTCTGAGATAAATTATACTAATAAAATACTTTTTGTAGAGGACCTTGATGAATATTTGTATCATATTGATCGTATGTTGATGAACGTAAAACGCAATGGTTATTTTAATAACGTAAAGGGTATTATAATAGGTGGTATGACGGATATGAACGATAACGCCATACCGTGGGGACATGATGCTTTAGAAATTATAAGAGATATTACTAAGGAGTATAACATCCCGATGTGTTTTAATTTTCCTGCGGGACACTTACCCGATAACCGAACACTAATTTTAGGACACAAAATAACCCTTGATGTAACTACCAAAGGAACAACAGTAATTTTTGAGTAATGGCAGAGCATAACGAGCTGGGTAAACTAGGTGAGGCATTAGCGGTAGAATACTTGCAAAAAAAGGAATATACTATACTGGAAACCAACTGGATTTTCCAGAAAGCCGAAATTGACATTATTGCCCAAAAAGATGGTATATTGGCTATTGTGGAGGTAAAAACCCGATCCAGTACCGATTTTGGTTTACCACAGGATTTTGTAAAACCCAAAAAAATACAATTACTAGTAAAAGCCGTAAACGAATACATATTACAGAACGATTTAGATGTAACAACGCGTTTTGATATTATTGCCATACACAAAAAAGCGAAAACGTTTGAAATAGAACATCTGGAAGATGCTTTTTTTCACTTTTAGGTTAAACAAAAAGAACCAAAAAAGTATAAAAACTTCAAAAAAATTGTAGTTGTGTAATGTTTAACAAAAAAGATAAAACCATACTACAAAACAACTTAAACCTCTAAAAATGAGCTAATAGTTACAAAAAATTACATTTTTAGGACAAAACTTAGCAATACATATTAAACAAGTAATGTGTTTGATGTGAAATAAAAATCATTTTTGTAATTTTTAGTTTGTTAAATATTTAACAGAATGTTTTACTTTGTATATTTGTTTCACTAAATAACAACTACAACTACAACCCTTTACCCTATGAAAACAATATCTTCTGTAGTAGAGCACTACATAAAGACAAAACCATTTTTGCTGAGCGCACTATCGCAAGGCATTATAAACCTTACCTCTCTTGCCCGAACCATGATGCCTGAGCTAGAGTTGGAGTTAGGAAAAGATATAAAACAAGGTGCCGTAGTCATGTCGCTCAAACGACTATCAGAAGATCTTGATTTCCGACTTAACCATAAAATTGTTAAAGTATTAAAATCCATAGGAGAAATTACGGTACGCTCATCTTTAACGGACTATACTTTTGCAGTATCCGATACCATGTTGGATAAACACGTAGAACTCATTAATAGTATTACCACTAATCCCGAAGTATTTTACACCTCATCGCGTGGCGTAAACGAAACCAATATTGTAGTTAGTTCGTCGGTAAACGACCTTGTAGAACGCCTGTTTGCAGAAGAAAAAATGGTAGAGCGCGTAGATAATTTAGCCTCTATTACAATACGATTACCTAAAGATAATATCTCTACTCCTGGAGTATATTATTACATCTTCCAGAGGTTAGCTTGGGAAGGCATTATTATAAACGAAGTTATCTCTACATCGTACGAGTTTACAATACTGGTAAGTGAAGAAGAGGTTGATGTTGCCTTTAAAGTAATAAAAGACCTTAAAAATTTATAATAAAAAAGCACTGATTTCTCAGTGCTTTTTTATTACTCAAACCCATATTCTCTATTCAGAACTTCTATTCAAATACTTTTTCCAAAAGTTGTAATGCTTTAGGTAATGTTTTTACATTATCGAAAGTTAGCAATAAGCGCAGCCCGTTTTTGGTTTGTTTCTCTTTCATACGGCTAAGGGCAGGCTGCTCTTGCACAAACTGTAATACCTTACGGAAATTTTCCGATTGGTAATAATCCGATTGTTGGTCGCCTACAAAATAACCTATCATTTTACCTTGTTTTAGTATCAGTTTTTCGATACCCATTTTGGTAGCCAGCCATTTTATGCGCATGCTAATCAGCAAAGCCTTTGCTTGTTGCGGTAAAGGTCCAAAACGGTCGGTAAGTTTTTGTTCAAACTGTTGTAAAGCCTCTTCGGTTTTAATGGCACTTAACTCGTTATACAAGTTTAGCCTTTCGGTAATGTTATTAATATAATCGTCAGGGAATAGCAGCTCAAAATCAGTATCAATTTGTATTTCCTTTACGTACTCTTTCTGTGCGGGTTGCTCGGCATCTTCGTATAAGTCTTTAAACTCGTTTTCTTTTAGCTCCTCAATAGCTTCATTCATTATTTTTTGGTAGGTATCAAAACCTATCTCATTTATAAATCCACTTTGCTCACCACCGAGTAAATCGCCCGCACCACGAATTTCAAGGTCTTTCATTGCAATGTTAAAGCCACTACCCAATTCGCTAAATTGCTCTAGTGCTTGTATGCGTTTGCGGGCATCTTCAGTCATGGCACTGTAGGGTGGTGTAATAAAATAACAGAATGCTTTTTTGTTGCTACGCCCTACCCTACCGCGCATTTGGTGCAGGTCGGATAATCCGAAGTTATTCGCATTATTAATAAAAATCGTGTTGGCATTCGGTACATCAAGCCCGCTTTCAATTATTGTGGTCGCTACCAGTACATCAAACTCGCCATCCATAAAGGCAAGCATTAATTCTTCTAGTTTTTTACCCTCCATTTGTCCGTGCCCTACGCCTACTTTAGCACCAGGTACCAAACGCTGAATCATTCCTGCTACTTCTTTAATATTTTCGATACGGTTATTGACAAAGAATACTTGTCCGCCACGCTGAATTTCGTAAGTAATAGCCTCCCGAATGGTTTCTTCATTAAAGCCTACTACATGCGTTTCTATAGGATAACGGTTGGGTGGTGGCGTAGTAATAACAGATAAATCACGTGCTGCCATTAACGAGAATTGTAGTGTTCGGGGTATGGGGGTTGCCGTTAATGTAAGTGTATCTACGTTTTTGGCAATAGTTTTTAATTTATCCTTTACGTTTACGCCAAATTTTTGTTCCTCATCTACTATCAGCAAACCTAAATCTTTAAATACCACATTTTTATTGGTAAGTTGGTGTGTACCAATAATAATATCCAGTTTGCCTTCGGCAAGGTCTTTTAAGGTTTGCGATTTTTGTTTTGCTGTACGGAAACGGTTAATATACCCAATAGTTACGGGCATATCCTTTAGCCTTTCGCTAAAGGTTTTGTAATGCTGAAACGCGAGTATGGTGGTAGGTACCAAAATGGCTACCTGCTTGCCGTTATCTACAGCTTTAAAGGCTGCTCTAATGGCTACTTCGGTTTTACCAAAACCTACATCGCCACACACCAGCCTATCCATAGGGCGTTCGCTCTCCATATCGGCTTTTACATCGCGGGTAGCCGTAACTTGGTCGGGCGTATCTTCGTATATAAACGACGATTCTAATTCTGCCTGCATATAACTGTCTGGGGCATATTGGTAACCTTTATCAAGCCTGCGTTGGGCATATAGCTTTATAAGGTTAAAGGCTATGTTTTTAACCCGTGTTTTGGTTTTTTGTTTTAAGGTTTTCCAAGCACTACTCCCTAGTTTATATATTTTGGGTGGTGCGCCGTCTTTACCATTGTATTTGGCTATTTTATGCAGCGAGTGGATGCTTACATACACAATATCGTTATCGGCGTATACCAGTTTTATTGCTTCTTGTTTTTTGCCGTCTACCTCTATTTTTTGGAGTCCGCCAAACTTACCAATACCATGGTCAATATGCGTTACATAATCGCCCACCGATAAGGAGCTTAACTCTTTTAACGTAATGGTTTGCTTTTTGGAGTAGCCATTTTTTACATTAAAGCGGTGGTAACGCTCAAAAATTTGATGATCGGTATAACAGGCAATTTGGTTTTCGGCATCAATAAACCCTTCGTATATCGGGAACACAATGGTTTTATATTGTTTCCGAATATCTTCATGATTTTCGGCATCTATGCTTTCAAAAATATCATGAAAACGTGCTGCTTGTGCCTCATTAGCACAAAAAATATAGTTTTTAAAGCCGTTTTCGTGATTTTCGTTTAGGTTGGTAAGCAGTAAATCGAACTGTTTGTTAAACGAGGGTTGGGGTTGTATATGGAATTCAAACGATGCATCGGATTTGAATACGGGTTTGGTAGCCAACTCTACTACGGTAAAATCTTGTGCTTTTTTGAGAAAAGAGGCTTGGTTTAGGAATAACTCCTCGGGGGTAGCATGTTTTATATCTTCGGATAATTTTGTAAAGGCTTCGCCTGCTTTATCAAACAGCACATCCAGTTGCCCAAGCATGGCTTCGGTATTCTGAAGAAAAAGAACGGTTTTTTCGTTAATGTAGTCCAAAAAGCTCTGCCTGCTTTCTTGCATGAATTTATTTTCGACATTCGGGATAACCGATATTTTTTTATTGATTTGGAGCGATAACTGTGTTTCTACATCAAACGTACGGATGCTATCTACTTCGTTACCGAAAAACTCAATGCGGTAGGGATTATCGTTGCTAAACGAGAAAACATCTACAATACCACCCCGTACCGAAAATTCGCCAGGTTCGGTTACAAAATCAACACGACGGAATTCGTACTCAAATAATACCTCATTAATAAAATCGATGCTTATTTGGTCGCCCGTAGCTACCTTTAGGGTGTTTTTCTCTAAATCTTTACGGGTTACTACTTTTTCAAACAATGCTTCGGCATACGATACTATTATGGCAGGTTTTCTGCGCGAATTTATACGGTTTAGCACTTCTGCGCGGAGCAATACATTGGCATTATCGGTTTCCTCTATTTGGTAGGGGCGGCGGTACGAGCCTGGATAAAACAATACATCATCTTCGCCTACTAGTTTCTCTAAATCGTTTAGGTAATAGGCCGCTTCTTCTTTATCGGTAAAAACCAATAAAAAGGGGTGTTGCCCTGCCTCAAATAACGGGTGTATGGTAAAGGATAACGATGAGCCTAGTAGCCCTTTTATATGGAGTTTATTTTCGCGTTGCTGCAGTGCCGTAGCAATTTGGTGTATTTTTGCCGACTTTTGGTATAACGCTGTTATTTCGGGTTTCAATTTTCAGTTTCAGATTTATCGTTATTCTTAAAAGGTTACCTATTGCCTGTAGGCATGTTGGTATTGGGTTTTAAATCTACCGCTTTGGGTGGCAATATAGAGGGTTGCGGGGCTGTTTCGGGGTTTGCCATACGCAAAGTATCACGGGCACGTAACATTTGTGCTTCGCCTATCTCGGTAGGAATTTCGCTTATTCTAATTAACTCATCCAATTGTGCTTGTATGGCTGCTGTTTCGTGGGCTATTTCATCTATTAAAGGGATTACCTTATCGCATTGTACGGCATTTAGGGTAATGTAGGTATATAACGATTTTGTTTTGGTATCCAGCACCGCAATACGGCTACGTACTTCAGGTTCATTAAAAAATGGTGGAATACTTGTTTTTAGGTCACCAATTTCTTTAATAAGCTTTTCGGTTTTTTGTTGGTAAGCTGTTAATATACCCGTAGGTTTTTGGTCCAACTCCGCTCTAAACTGCTTCCACTCGTTCCAATCACTAGTACGCTCTTTTACTTTTTTGGTGGGTTCTGGCACGTCAAACTGCCAGTTACTGCTTATTACTTTTAGTATAGAGTCGTTACGCTGCTCTGCTTCAAGAGCTTCAGCAAGGCGCTTTTCGTTATCATCTGCACACGATGCTAAAGCAAGGCTCAAAAAAGCGGTTAGTATAAATAAGGTATATCTCATAATGCTGTATTGGAGTACAAATTTACAAATGTTAGACCAATGTGTTGTTTATTAAAATTTAAAATCTAAAAAGGCACTCGTTACCAAGCAGTAAGCAGCAAACCATTTTAAGAATATAGCAGTCATATTAAACTAAAAATCACAATACGGCAACGTTTTGTTACGAGCAAGGCAATAAATCACATATTTCGTAATCTGAAAATAGTATATTTGTGCAATTAAACAACACAACTATGAGTACTATTTTGATTATTGGAGCCTGTGGCCAAATAGGTACGGAGCTAACCCAGAAACTGCGAAACCTGTATGGTAAAGACAATGTTATTGCATCTGACGTTAGAGAGGGCAATGCAGCGTTTGTATCATCGGGTCCTTTTGAGGTAGTTGATGCCTTAAATCGTAATCAAATAGAAAGTATTATAGATAAATATGGTGTTACTGAGGTATACCTCATGGCAGCACTACTATCGGCCACTGCCGAGAAAAATCCTGCTTTTGCGTGGGATTTAAATATGAATTCGCTTTTCCATGTTCTTAACCTAGCTAAGGAAGGAAAAATCAAGAAAATATTTTGGCCATCCAGCATTGCGGTTTTTGGTCCTACTACACCTAAAGAGGATACACCACAGTATACCGTAATGGAGCCCTCTACAGTATACGGTATCTCTAAACAGGCAGGCGAAAGATGGTGCGAATATTATAATAAAGTACATGGTGTAGATGTGCGTAGCATACGTTACCCAGGGCTTATAAGTTGGTCTGCCATGCCAGGCGGTGGTACTACCGATTATGCTGTTGCCATATACCACGAGGCACTTAGTAAGGGTAAATATACTTCTTTCCTATCAGAAGACACACGACTGCCCATGATGTATATGGACGATGCTGTACGTGCTACCATAGCCATTATGCAAGCACCTACAGAGAATATAAAAATACGTTCGTCGTACAACCTATCGGCTATGGATTTTACACCTAAAGAAATTGCCGAAGCGATTAAAGCGCATATCCCTGATTTTACAATAGATTATGTACCTGATTTTAGACAGAAAATTGCCGATAGCTGGCCAAAGAATATAGATGATAGCCATGCCCGTAACGATTGGAATTGGAAACACAAATATGATTTGAATGATATGACCACCGACATGCTAAAAAACTTACAAAGTGTTGTAGAGTAGGGCAACGAAAATACCCCTACAACAAAGCCCGATTTACCATACAGGTAAATCGGGCTTTGTTTTAAATAGCAGCAATCTTTAAAAAATTAATTTTTACGATACACCTTTAAATAAGGAAAGATGTAAACGGTATTCGCTCACATCTTTTCCGGTTATAAACCTCTAAATAACATAAAGGTAATCGGGGGGCAAAAAATTATCTTTATTAATTTAAGTCAGTTCATTAACGCATCATAAACAAAACAATATAATAACACAAATTGATGCGTTTCACACAGTTGCAAATATAATTACTGAATTTTTATTAACAACACAAAAGTTGTTTCTGTTTTGTAGAATTAATTCTACAAAAAATAGTAGTATCTTTATTCTATCTACTTTAAATTCAATTTTTCATTACAAAGCATACATGAGGTTTTTTATCCGATTATTGTTGTTACTGTTGGTTATTGGCATTGGTAAATGCCAAGCGCAAAATAGCACCTATCGTATAACCCGATACTCTGCCGATAGTAACCATTTGCCACAAAACACCGTAAAATCCATTATTAAAGATAAGTATGGCTATATGTGGCTTGCCACAGAAAATGGTTTGGTACGCTTTGATGGTAAAAACTTTAAAGTGTTTAGCTCTTTTACCAACATGCTAAATACAAAATCCGATAGGATGCATGCTTTTGGAGGTAGTATTGCTAAAGATAGTATCCTGATTAGAAATGAAGTACAGGATTACTTTTTAATCCGAAACCGAAACGTGGTTAAAGATACTATAGCACATCCTGCATTAGCAGTTCCGAAAAGAAAACATCTAAAAGGTAATGTTAAGTTTACATCATCGCTCCATTTTAGTAATACCACAGAGTTTTTTACGTTGTGCTCCAATGGAAATAGCTATGTTATAGGTGACGATAGTGTTAGAGTTTTTAATAAAAATAGAGCGCTAAAACAAGCGTTTGCTCATACTATTGTAGATTCTACACAGTTTTTTAGCATTTCGGGTAAGCTCTACGAAATGAAAACTAGCAACAACTACAACGAAATCAGGCACGATACTCTTATACATAAAACATTTGACGTACCAGATGCTAAAGGATACTGCTTTTATAAGAACGAACTTGCAAATCAGTTTTTTTTAACGGTAGGAAAAAATGTTTACGCTGTAACACACAAAAACGGAACGCTACAAACCAAGCTATTGTATAATGACTTTAATAGAAACGATAACATTATAGCCCTTTATTTTGATGCCAAAAACAACAAGCTATATATGGGTAGCGAAAATAAGGGTTTGATAGTGGCAGAGAAGCAAGACTTTAAAAAAATGGCATCGCCAATTAGGCATAAATATGGTACAGACGGGGTTTATTATGGTCTTACAAATTACGGAGGCAATAAAATAATAAGTGCAACCAATGATGTTTTTGAGAATGGTAAACATGTAGAAAACATAAATTTTGATGGAACACCCGATAGATATGCTATTGTTTTTGATGATAATGGTAATTTGTGGCGTAAAGGCTATAGCATCCTTTACAAGTACTATAAAGATTCCAACTATAAAAAATTTGATCATTGGCATATTGAGAGTAGGATAACAACAATAATTAAGGCGGTAGATGGAAAAATTTGGATTGGTACCAACCGCCCAAGAAATGGCAAGGAAATAGGCTATTTGTATGTTATAAACCCTAACGAAAAAGATGCTGCTCCTGAAATGTATATGAAGTTGAAACACGGGCTAATGTCGTTACGCAGCACCAGCAACAACGAGTTATGGGTAGGTTCACGCACAAAAATGCATAAGCTTAACATAACCCAACAAAAACTAACAGAAGTAGCAGGGTTTAACAACGCTTATATTAGAAACATGTACAGCTCCAACCCAAACGAATTATGGGTAGCTACCTATAAAAAAGGCTTGTTTTTGCACAAAGATGGTGTTACTACCAATTTCCCTGCTGATAAAAACGGCTACATACTTACAGCCAATTGCATTATTGAGGATGCAAAACAACACTTTTGGGTTACAACAAACCAAGGGCTATTTTGTGTAAGCAAACAAGATTTGTTGGATTATGCATTGGGCAAGAGGCAGAATATTTACTACCATCTTTACGATAAAGGAGCAGGGTTTGCCACAAACGAATTTAACGGTGGTTGCGAGCCCTGTGGCGTATACCTTAGTGAGGAAAGAATATTTTTCCCTTCTATGGAAGGAATTATACATTTTGAGCCAGAGGAAACTATATTAAGTTTCCCTAAAAATGATATTTTTATTGACGAAGTAAAAGTAGATACAGCAACCTTTAGCAGTACCAACCTCGTTTTGAATAGAGATTTTGAGCGTATACTATTTTACGTATCCAGCCCATACTATGGCAATAAAAATAATTTGACTATAGAAACAAAACTTACTGGACCTGTAACGCAAGACTGGACGGTACTAAACAATAATTTCATCTCGTTTTCCACACTACCACCTGGAAAATATGAACTTATTGCAAGAAAACTTTCAGGCTTCAATTCAAATTACTCCTATAAAAGTATTACATTCTCCATAACCCCAGCGTTTTGGCAAACCACGTGGTTTGTTATACTTGTTATTATAGGGGGTATACTTATTGTTGTTGGCGTTTTTAAAATAAGACTACGCTACATACGTCGTAAAAACGAATTGTTGGAGCAGCAGGTAGCTGTACGTACAACACAACTTAGTACAACAATATCGGCATTACGAAAAACAAAAGATGACCTTAGCCAACAGAATGAAAACCATATTAAGCTTATAAAAAATATTACCCACGATATAAAGAGTCCACTTAAGTTTATGGAAATAACAGGGCGGTATGTATACAATAATTTGAGTAAAGATGATAGCGTACTAAAGGAAGATGTAGAGTCCATATACACCTCGTCTTCACAACTATATCATTTTGTAGATAACTTTTTAGAATACACAAAAATGGCTGACAGTGATATGGAAATAGCTCCCTATCCGCTGCATAAAGTAATAGAGGAAAAAATTCAGTTTTTTAGTACCATTGCCAAATCGCGTAACACCATAGTAACTAACAAGGTAAGTAAGGATATAAGTATAACAACCAATAAGCACTTGCTTGCTATAGTACTACACAACTTACTGGATAACGCCATTAAACACACAAAAGGGGGCAGTATAACCTTTAACGCTACCCAAACAGCCAAAACCACCATTATAACTATAGCCGACACAGGTACAGGAATGTCTGCCGAGAAACTTGCGTATTGCAACAACCTTATAAAAGGTATAACCGATGGCACTGTTGAGAATGGCGGTATGGGACTACTAATTATAGTAGAGTTACTGGTAATAATGGGCGTAAGTATGAAAATTGATGCTACCGAAGGAAAAGGTACAACCGTTACACTTACATTATAACATTACCAGCGTAAATTATTTGCTGTATAGCTTATATTTCTCTACCAACGACACGATATTGCTTACGTCCAGCTTATCGAAAATTCGGGTTTTGTATGTACTTACCGTAGAGGTTTGTATGTTGAGTTTATTAGCAATTTCGAGATTACCTTCACCCTGTACAAAAAGCAAAACAATTTCCATTTCCCTATTAGATAGAGTTTCTAAGGGATTATCGGGTACTTTGTTTTTAGCGTTTTCGGTTATCTTCGTTCTAATCTTTTTACTCACATAGTTTTCGCCTTGTAAAATAGCTTTAACTGCTGCGGCAATCTCATCTTCAGATGTTAATTTGTTTAAATACCCATCTGCACCCGAGTTTAGGTAACGTATGGCATACTGCTCTTCATCAAAAGCAGAAAAAACAAGTATTTTAACCAGCGGTTGTAGTTCTCTGATTTTATTTATCATATTAGGAGAGTTACCCCCTGGCAAATTAATATCTAAAACCAATAAATCTATTTTTCCTGTAGCCAAGGCGTCTTCAATACCATCAAAACTATCAGCATGTAGTATTTGAATATCAGGAAAGTTTTCCTTTAGTATAAGGGCTACGCCACGACGAACAATACTGTGGTCATCGGCAAGTAATATTTTTCTATCACTAAACATTCTTAAAGTATGTGGGGGAGTTGTGCTATAAATATACTACAAAATTGGGTTTAATCCTGCTAAACAATTGTAATAATTCGGTCTAAAATAGGCATCCAATCTTCAAGGCAAGTATCTTTGGTACTAATTGCAATACTATTTTCGTTATAAGGAGTGTAAACAGTGCTTCTGCCACCAGAAAAGAGTGCTACAGTAGGTGTTTGCGAGGCACTGGCTAAGTGCATCATACCACTATCGGCACCAATAAAAACGCTAGTATTGGCTATAACTGCTGCTATTTCACGAATATCTTTACTGTAAAAGTATGGTGCTTTAAAATCTATTTGCGAAACATTTTCAACGGGCAAAATTTCTATAATATTGTAATTTCTGTATTTTTCCTTTAATTGTGTATAAAAGGTAGTCCACCAGTCTTCGGAGTAACATTTTGAGCCTGATGCATGCGTAAAAATGCTAATTGTTTTATTGTTGTTCTTAACAATATTGTATAATACCTCCTTACCCTTGGCAAGCTCATCAGCGGTTAATTTTATATTGAGTGTAGGCACAGGGGTATTTTTGCGTTCGTTTACGCCTAGTAATGATAAATAGTGCCTAAAATTATATACAGGATACTTTGCTATATGAATGTAATCGGCATGTTTTGGGGCAATATCTTCCTCCTCAATATCGCCAAAAAACTTATATTTACCAGCAGCAGCTTTTGTAGAAAGCCTACCTGACGATGAGTTTTTATTTACATTAATTACAATATCATAGTGCTTTTTTTTAATGGCATACCAACCCGCAAGATAAGTTGCCAACTGTTTAAAGTGTTTTTTGGGTAATTTTATAATTCTATCTACAGATGAGTAATTTTTAAAAATAATAGCACTCAAGTTTCCTTTTACAAATAAATCTATCTTACAATCTGGAAACGTATTTTCTACCTCCTGCACTAGCGGTGTTATTAATAACATATTCCCCAAACGATGGTTCGGTCTGCAAATTAAAACACGCTTTACTTGTTTATTTTTAAGTGTATCGGTGCTTTTAAATACGGTGCTAGCCATATTTTTAGTAAGCTTACGCATTACAATCTTTCTGTAAACATTTACTGTTTTTAACATATAATGAAAATTATTTCAGCAAATAACTTATTTTTCAATTTATTAATCAATTTTTTTTACAAAAAAATAAGTTTTTAAAATTTTAGTTAATTTTCAAAGCTACGTAAGCTACCAATAAAAAACCCTACTATTTAACAGAAATGTGGTGTTATTATAGCATGGAAACAACGCTGCAATAGTTGGTATGGAAAACAGATAATGCGGCATTTTTATGAAGTAGGACGCCCCGTAGTAGCCTCGGCGAAGCCTAACGAAAAAAGGCTTTGGTACTACGAACATGAAGTAGTTAAAAAATAGTAAACGCTTAGGTATACTAAAATAATTAAGGGCTATTGGTTGAAGCTAAAACTAGTAGCCTTACCCAATAACCCTTTTTTATTATTTTGCTTTGGTTATCCTCTTTCCCAAAAAAAAGGCGGTTCTATACCCAAAGTACGTAAATACACATAGCCCTGCCCCCTGTGGTGTATATCGTTATCAATATAGTAGAGTATTGTGCTGCGCACCGTACCATGAAATTGTCCGAATGCCAGTACGGGTTTATCCATAAACTCTGGGGTAAAATCATCCCATAATTTATTAATAACATCTGTAATTTCATCCCAAAGTTGTAGTAACTCTTGTTTTGTTTTGGGCATCAATTCAGTATTGTGGTGTGGTAAATCGGCAAAATCATCCCAATCGTTCGTTAATAATCCGTGCATACCAGGTCCTGCCAAATCTATCATTTCCATAGCAAGTACTGCAAAGGGTCGCATACCCCCTACACTATAGGTAAATAATTCTTTTTCAGGAAATGCTTCTATCACTCTTCGGGTCAACGTTCGGTGTCCCTGCCAATGCTCCAATAAGGCTTGTAGTGTAATTGCTGTTTGGCTTGTTTGTAGTACATTGTTTTCCATGACAAATAATTTTAATGTTATTATACACCAAAATTAAGTAGGGGTAGTGACAGCCCTATGTCAGTAGTATTGTAAAAAATGTAATTCTTGTAAAATTATATTAGTCCTTGTGTGCTGCCCTTTTAGCAGTAGTATAGCGGTTTCTTTTGTGCGGAACAGTACAGCTACCTGTGCCACACCCTGGGTTGAGTGCCGCAAGTACTAACAAAAACACACCTGGTATAGCTAGCCACCACTGTTTAGCATCTATAGCTTGCAGTATAATAAGTATACCAAATACAATGCGAAGCAAACGTGGGATGTTAATTTTTTTTATAGCCATGTTTATTAGTAAATACACATTACAAGGTTCAAAAAGCGTACCAACAACAATTTTAAGGTTCTTGTATATCGGCATCAAAAACTTCCTCGCCATGCTCTTTATTAGGGTCAAACTCGCCTTCCCATTTGGCTATAAATGCCGACGCCAAACAGTTTCCTATTACGTTAATAGAAGTACGTGCCATATCCATAAGTTCATCTATACCCAATATTGCCATAATGGGCCATACAGGCAGGTTAAATGAGGCTGCTGTACCCATAAGTATTACCAACGAGGCACGCGGAATACCTGCTACTCCTTTACTGGTTACCATTAGGGTAAATACCATTATAAGTTGTTCGCCAAGGCTCAAATCGATACCCGCAGCTTGTGCCACAAATATACTGGCTAACGATAAGTATAACGTAGTACCATCTAAATTAAAACTATACCCCATAGGCATTACAAACGACACTATTTTTCGGGGTACACCAATACTTTCCATAGCTTCCATAGCACGTGGTAATGCTGCCTCTGAGCTTGTAGTAGCAAAGGCTATAGATACGGGTTGTTTTATTGCTTTTATAAACGGTATTAGTGGTATGCGCGCAATAAGTGCAATGGGCAACAAAACCAATAACGAAAACACCAGCAATGCACCATACAGTAGTAGTAGCAATCCGAATAAATTCTCTAATATGGTAAGCCCCATGTGTCCTACAGTATACGCCATTGCTGCCCCTACCCCTATTGGTGCAAAGTACATTACAATGTTGGTAAACTTAAACATTACCTCAGATAGGCTTTGTGTAAAATCTACCATAGGTTTACGTTTGTCTTTAGGTACCATAATAAGCCCAATACCAAATATTACACTAAATACTACTATTTGCAGTACTTCGCCTTCTGCCATCGATCGGGCTATGTTTTCAGGAAATATATGCAGTATAATATCCTGCCATGTTTGGGGTTTGGCTGCGGTTATTTGCTCGTGCATTGCTGCTGGTGCCTCTATACCCATACCTACAGGGAACAGGTTAATAGCTGCAACACCAATAAATAATGCTATAGTAGTTACTACCTCAAAGTAGAGTAGTGATTTCCAGCCCATACGCCCTACCTGCTTAATATCGGAGTGCCCTGCAATACCGTATACCAGTGTAGCAAAAATAAGGGGTCCTACTATGGTTTTAATCATTTTTAGGAATATCTTGCTCAGTACCCTAAGGTGTACGGCTACATCAGGAAAATCGTATCCTACAGAGGCACCTATAACAAGGCAAACCAATATCCAAGTAGTAAGGCTCTTCTTTTTAATACCGTATAGTACCAAACCAAATATCGATGCCCAACGTAAAAAGGCTAATGTACCCTCTGAAACTACACCAAAAATATAATCTGTTAAATACACAATTGCGGTTATGGAGATAATGATGAGTGCAAGGAAATTGATATAACGGGATTTGAACATGGAATATGCCTTTTATATAGTGTAGTGTTATTGTATTTTTTACAGGAAATGTATTACTGCGTGGTAAAAATAAAAGAAAAATAGTTTTTAGGCTAAAAAAGGTATTAAAATCGTTAGGGCAGTTTGGCATAGCAACCAATTACATATGTTTCATAAAAAATAAGTGTAGCTTTGTTTTGCTTACGCGAAAATATACCCTACATGAAAAAACTATTTATACTGTTTGCTTTTACAATTATTGGCTGTAGCACCACCCAAAACAAAGTAATTAATACTAATAACGAAAAAACGGCTATTAATACCTTATTGGACGATTGGCACACTGCTGCTGCCCAAGCCGATTTTGATGGTTATTTTGATAAAATAGCTACCGACGGCTATTTTATTGGTACCGATGCTACCGAAAATTGGGATAAAAAAGCATTTAGCACTTTTGCTAAACCGTATTTTGATAAGGGTAAAGCGTGGAATTTTAAAGCATTGGAGCGTAATATTTATTTTAGTAACGATGGCAAAACAGCATGGTTTGATGAGTTGCTGGATACATGGATGAAGGTATGCCGAGGATCGGGGGTATTGGAGAAAGCGGATGGCAAGTGGAAAATAAAGCATTACGTCCTCTCCATGACGGTACCCAACAAGGTTACTAAAGAGATACTCCCATTAAAGGCTAAGTATGAAGATGTTATTATTGAAGAATTAAAAAATCAATAGTCTTATAAAAAAAGCCCACCAAAGGGGATTGGTGGGCTATATACTAGCAATAGTATTTAAGGATCCAGTGACTAATATTGGGGGGCTATCACTGAATTTTCATATGCTTTTACATCTTTACCCAGATGATTTTGTTTCGTTTTCTTAGGTCAAATATAGGGCGGGTATCTATATTTTATTTCCATTATTCGTTTACCCTACCTAGTGGTACTATGAAATGCATAAAAGTTTCGACGAATGGATTATTTACAATAAATGAGGGACTTATTACAAAAAAACGCTCCGAGTACAAGTACTCGGAGCGTCCATCCACCTAACCAATTAAAAAAATTAACTCATGAAATTTACATTGCTAACTAGTTGTTAGCTCATGATTTAATTATAGGAGTAAAAGTAATATATAAGTACCCTTGTAATTATTTTTTATCGGTAACATGCAATTTACCGTAGATGAATATCTACTTTTTAACGATGAATGAATTTTTTGCGATAGTTTGCAAAGAAAAACGCTCCAAGTAAAATACTCAGAGCGTTTATCCACCTAACCAATTAAAAAATTAATTCATGAAAATTACATTGCTAACTAGTTTTGCCAGCTCATGAATAATTACAAGGATAAAAGTACACTATAGTAATATTTTAATTATTTTTTATCGGTAATGTGTAGTTTACCATAGATGAATATGTATTTTTTAACGATGAACGAATTCTAAAAATCGTATTTTAACAAAAAAAGAGATTGCTCTATTGTATATATAACTGTAAAACAAATCCGCAACCAAAAGAGTTAAAAACATCCTGCTATTGGCTGCATTATCAGTATGTAGTATTAGTTTCGCTCAGAAATCGACTATTGAAATACCGCCCGATTAAAACGTAAGAATTGATTTTCAGAATTATTCCAAGAGCGTAAAAAAGAGCTAGGGCTATAAGTACCTACCTTAAAATTTAATTTGAAGCGTGGTATAGAAATTTCTATCAGGCGAAGGGATAATACCTGGCCCAGGATACCCTGTTGCACGCCTTGTAAAGTAGTAGTTGTTGAGTACATTGTTTATACCCGCCTCCAGTTTAAATAGTTTATAGGTATAGGATAACGATACATCCATAACATCGTAGGCAGGAATTTCGCCAATTACACCACTTAGGTTACCATCTACCGCGTTGGTAGCATCTGTAAATTGTTGCGATAAGTAGGTGTACTGTATACTCCCCAGCAAATCTTTATATCCAAACCGAATACCTGTTTTAATGTTTACATCGGGTATAAACTCTACTTTGTTCCCCTCTACCCCGTTTTCTTCTGATTTGGTATATTCCGAACTTATAAACGACGTATTTATAAAATAGTTAAAGCTGTAATTTCTGCTACTGGTAAAAAATTCTTTTACATTAAAATCAATCAACGATTCTATACCGTACATTACAGCATCACCCACATTGCCACGCTCGCTTTTTACGCTACCATCGGGGAAGGCGCGTTGTACAAAACCAATTCTGTCATTATAAAACAGGCTAAAAGCACTAACATCGTACGCTATTTTATTGTTGTAATTACCGCGCAAGCCTACATCTACCGTAAAACCCTTTTCGTCATCTATATCGGGGCTTATGGCAAACGCTGGATTTATAATACTAATATCGGTAAAGGTTACCGAACGGTAATTTTGCGATATGTTACCATACACCTCTACCGCCTTAGTGGGTTTGTAGCTTGTACCCAAGCCTAGCAATACAAATGAGCGCTCGCGTACCTCGCTATCGTTTACTGTTTCGTTTAGTATTACATTGCCTGCTGCATCGGTATTAATACGTTTAAAAAAGCCTTCGCTTTCTGTTTTTATGTGTTCCAATCGGAAACCTGGTGTAACCGATAGTTTATCGGACAGGTACACTATATTCTCGCCAAACATAGCTAAGTTTAAGTTAGGATAGGTATAGTCGGATTGGTTGGGGTAATTAGGATAATTGTCGAGCTGAAAATCAAAATCTGCACCCCTACCATCAGAGCCTGGTCCTTGCTGGTTGGTATTATCGGCTTTGTAGAATTTAAACCCTAATAGCCCTACTGCTTTTTTGCCTAGTAGATTGTATTTGTGTAACACACGGGTTTCGAAACCAAAATTGTTAAACTCACCTTTTATTAAATCTCGTTCCGCTAATGAGTCCACTTGGTCTACCCTGTTGGTACGAAAGCCCAACGCATAACGGGATGCATTTAATCCAAAAGCATTAAAGGTAAAATTGGTTTTATCAGAAAATTTGTGTGAGAATTGCATGTTGTACAGTAACCAATCTACCTGAAACCAATTGCGTTCTCTATTGCTCTGGAAAGGATCATTCTGGAACATTTGGTCGTTTAGCCCGCCTGCTTGTTGCGCCAAATACCGTAAATAGGTAACCTCTCCCGTAAGTTTTGTTTTTTCGTTAAAAGTATACCCTATATGGGCATATACATTTTTAGATTCGAACTCGGAATTTGGGCGGAAACCATCTCCCTTTTTATAGTTAAAGTACGAGTAGTAACTCCAGTTTTTGTGCGTACCGCTTACACTTGTAAAGTTGGTGTACAGGCTATTGCTGCCTATTGTGTTTCGGGCTACAATTTCCAGGGGTTTATTTGGGTTGGGTTTCTTCATAATAAAGTTTACCAAGCCACCAAACTGCGTACCGTATTGTAACGATGCTGCACCCCGTATTATTTGTACTTCCTGCAATGCCTCTGATGCTGGTGAATAATAACTCTCAGGATACCCTAACACGTCGGCACTAATATCGTAACCGTTTTGGCGGGTATTAAAATTTGCCGTTCGGTTTGGGTCAAGCCCCCTACCGCCAATGTTAAGTTGTAGTCCCGCATCGTCATTCTGGTAAATATTCAGTCCTGCCACTTGGCTGTATATTTGCCTAGCGTTATTGGATGCTAAATTTGCCATAGATTGCTCTACTAAAACCACTTCGGTTTTTTTACCTGCATAAATAGCTGTACCCTCTACATCTTTAAGCCGTCTTAACTCGAATGCTTTTCGGCGTCGGGCATTAATTTCTACCTCCGATAATTCTTTAGCGTATAGTTGTAATTGTTGGTTTAGTACTACATCCTCAGTAACCGTTATTGTTTGTTCGGCAAGGCTATAATCGTAGGATAAAAATACTATTGTTAGTTTTTCTTTATCCGTAGTAAACTCAAAATACCCTTCGGTATTGGTTACTGCCAATTGCTGCCAATTTTTATCGTAAACTTCTACACTTTTTATGGGTAAACCAGTATTGGTAGTAGTTACAGTACCCGATACTTTGTGTTGCGCTTGCAGGCTTATAGTTAATAAACACACAAACAATATAATGCTATAATCCTTTAATTTCGTCATTAAATGGGAGTATCCAGTCTTTATGTTTAAACGATTCTTTTTCGCGGTACAAATTTACTGTTTTATCTACAAATGGCTGGCTTAATCTGCCATTTAAAGCAACATAACTTTCTACGTATACTTCTACGTTTTGGTAACCTTTATTTTTGTAATAATCGCCTAAGTAATGGGCATACTCTAAAATAAAATCGGGCTGAAAGCTCATTTGCTTTTCCTGAAACGGGGTTAAAAAATCAGTATTGTTTACATAGAAAGATTGTTTTGTGGTACCATCTACTATCTTAAAGTTAGCATACCCCATTTTCTCCATGAGCATTACACGCCACGAAAAGCGGTAGCCCTCTTCCGTCCAAAATAACTCGTCGGGGTATAAGCTATATCGAAACGGAAATAGTAATTGTATAGTAAAAAATACTACCAATACAGGTATTGTAATATTTTTGTATTTGTAGTTATACTGCTCTTTTACAATGCTATTTTTAGGTTTAGAGTTGAAGAATTTTTGAAGGATTCGTTTTAAAAATGCTATAACTTTTTCGTGGAAGCCTGCCTCGAAGAAAATTAGCGAACCGACTATCATTACATACGGAAATATACCTATGGGGAATAATACTCGGGTAAACACATGGAAAAACACAACTAGGGCAAAAGCTACCCAGCGTGTTTTTTTGTAAAGCAATAAAAAAGGGATAAATAAATCGTACAGCATGCCCGACCAACTCATGGCATGGTGGAACCAATTTTGCTGCATGAGGTTTTCGCCAATATAAGGTAAATCGTATTTAGAGGGTAACCATATTTTTAGCGGTTGGGCTTTGCCTAACCAATCGGAATTTATTTTGGCCAAACCCGCATATACATATACAATACCTAGTAGTAGTTTTACTGCATCTATATTCCATTTAGGAATATAACTGTATGATTTTTTTTTAAGATACGCATCTACGGAAAAGGAAACGTTTGCAGGTAAAAAGATGAGCATAAAACTCATTATGCTTATAAAGTAATAGTGGTTTAAGTAGGTGGTTTTATCCATTAGTTCTATATACGTAAAACTGAGGAAAAAGGTAATAATAGCAAGCCTGTATTTATAACCAATGGCTACAAAAAACGCTGCCAAACCACAAATAATAAATAGTAAATAGGTGTAATTGCCTAGTGGCTTTACCCACTCGAACCCATAATAGGTAAAATGAAATTTTGGCTGTATGTATAGTGTTTCTATCCAGCCCTTTGCCCAAAAACGTATAATACTTAAAAACATCATAAGCCCGAAACCAATACGAAAAACGATTAGTGGGGCTGCTTTAGTGGTTGTATTTAAGTATGTTTTTAGGTCCAGCTTCATTACAAAAAAAGGTTGCCTTTATGTCGGCAACCTTTATTTTTTATAGGTATTATGTGTTAATCGCCATCAGCATCAACATAGTCTACACTAACATTAAAGGCTTGTAGCATATCTACTTTAAATAGTACTACTACTGCTTGTAATGCATCGTACGCTTCTGTCATTTTAGCATTATTGGTATTAACTTGGTTGTAAAAGTTATTATCTAACGTTTCTAGCTTTTGCATACCATTAGTAAGTGCATTGGTTATACGTGTAGATAGTTCTGTTTTACCTAAAAACTCTAGGTACGATTTAAAACTACTCCCTGTAGCAGTACCGTTGTAGGCTCTGCCTTCAAACACGTTTTTTACCGCTGTTAGGGCTTCTGTAGCCAATTCTTTAGAAACTTGTTTATTATAATATGCTTCTACTTTTTCGGGTAGTGGCGTAGATGAGAAATTACCCGCAGGTATACCTACTTTGTTAGCTCGTAATCCTTTTTCATAATAAAATATAAAATCGTTTATTAGCTTGTTAGCAGCACTCGATGCTGTATTGGCTGTACCTGCAATAAATGTAGCTCTGTACGAAGTTGTCCAATCTGATAACACTACGCTTGTAAGTGCTTTCATTTGTTCGGTCAGGTCAGACAGGTATGTCTTGTACTTTGCTGCATCGGTAGCCGTATGGTACATGGCTATAATGGCTTCATCAGTATCTGCAACACCGTACAGCATATAATCTAGCGCAGGAAAACCTACAGCATCATTATTACTTGGGGTTGATAAATCGTATGTGCCTGACGCAATATTATTCTGAACATCTGTAACATTAGTAGGATAAATGTTCATTTGGAAATAATAAACTGTTTCTTCTGCTTTTCCAATGTTAAACATCTCCACATGTTGCCATGTTTTGTAGGCACTTAACCACGATGCTCTGAGAGCAGTTAAATTAACCTGATTGGGTTCGGCTATAAAATTATCTTTTGCAGTAACAAGCACAGCTAGTTTAGCATCTAAGTCCTGATATGCAGGTATAATAATATTATCTGCTAAGTTGGTAAGCATAGCACCTCTATCAAAAGAATCTGAGGTTGTACCTCCACCCGTATCATCGCTTTCAGTACAAGCTGTAATTACGATAGCCATACATGCTACCAGAAAAAATTTCTTCATCATAACATCAATTTCCCATTAATTTTTTAAATCGGCGACAAAAATACTACATTACTTCCTAATTTACACAGTATTAGGATGAGTACTTTTGCACATTTATTCCATTTTAGTTTATTGTTTGTGCCGTTGTAAAGGCAAATCGGCTAGCAATAGCATCCGATATTTGGTCTAATGTATCTGGCGTTATATCCCAAAAACCATTACCTGCCATTAATTGGCTTAAGTAACCATCTACTTCTGTTTTACTAAAATAAGGTGCGTTAGTATCTGGTTTGCGCGTAAATTGTAGGCTGTATATAAAACCAAAACCTTCAGATAAATCGTGGAATGCAGCTGCTTTATCTGTAGCTAAAACCGTTTTAGCAGATTGTAGGTAGTATACTGCTCTTATTGCAACTATCATTGATACTTTTTCTTTAATAATTGCTGCTTGTGCATCACGAACTTCGTAGTTTTTAGCAACAATTGCTGCTCTACCTAATTTAAACGCATTGTAAATATCATCTGCAATACCTGCAAAATCAGTATCATTTTCAACACGGTCTAAGTATTTATTTAAAAACCCATCTCTGTTAAGTTGTGGTGTAGCAGGCGTTTCTTCGTTACCATATAGGTACCCGTAAGCTTCATCCCACTTGTGCTCCATGGTAGTGTAGCTTTTACCCTCTGCAACAATATCATTATCGTTGTTTGTTCTGTTATCGCCTGCATCTAGTACGGCTGGGCTTAAATAGTTATTAAGCATTTGGTCTGTCATTAATGCTCCTATTAACGATTTTCCAACAGCTTGGTCGTACTCCAATCCGTTTGCGTTAACATAACGTGCTGTGTTACTGCCTAGCTCCTCTAATTTTCCTGCATTACCTTGGGTTGCGGTTACATTCCAGTTAGGGAATACCTCTGTTGTTTGTGCTGTAATCCAGCTGTCAAAATCAGCTTTTATAGCGTTAGATACTGTAGTATTGGCACTAAAGTAATCTTCGGATGCAGCTACTTTACTACGAATACTCTTATCAGATGCATTTAAATTAGTGTCCATAAAGTTATTTGCACCTTCTGTATGCGCAAACATTGCTGCTAATTGCTCTTGTGTTCTCGAATTATCTTTTAATGCACTTGTTAATTCATCTCCCATTTGGATTCTTGTAGTCTGTCCTCCAAAACTAACTGTAGCGTTTCCATCTCTTGTAAATGCATACGTTGCAGGAGCTACTACTTGAGAATCTGCAGATCCGTTATCATCATCACTAGAGCAAGATGTAAGTACACCTGCAGTAACTAATAAGCCTAATACTAATTTTTTCATTTTTGCTTTTTTGTAAATTGTGGTGCAAATATATTGCAGCGTTTTTCAAAAACAAAATTATTTAGACTTAATCTCAATAAACAATAGTTAAATTTCAAATGGAGTAAAAAGAGGGTAATATTTACAACACAACAACAGGTATTATTTTGAGTTGTTTAAACACTTTAAGTGTGATTGGGAATTATAGTAGAAAAGTAATAAAATAAAATAAGCCAGTCTGTACAGACTGGCTTTAAAAGCTCCCCCTCTTGGGCTCGAACCAAGGACCCTCTGATTAACAGTCAGATGCTCTAACCAACTGAGCTAAGGAGGAAACTGTATATTATGGTGTAATTTACTTTTACGCTGTAGCAGCAATTACATTGTATTTTTTAAGACCCTAAGGCACATTATACCTGTTACCTTTATTGCGGTGCAAATATATAACCATTTTTAATTTTCGCAAACAATTTTACGATAAATTTTTCATTATTAATTGGTAAATATCTTTACCAAAAACTAACGCCATGAGTGTTAATAATATAACCATACCTACCGTTTGTACTATGCCTGCCGCTTTATCGCCAAGTTTACGTCCTGTTATCATTTCGGCTATGGTAAATATAGCGTGTCCGCCATCTAAACCTGGTATTGGTAGTAAATTCATAAAGGCAAGTGCTATAGAAAATAGTGCTGTAAACCTCCAGAAAAATTCCCAGTTCCATGTAGGAGGCATAAGTTCTGCAATACCCACTACGCTTTTCACATGCTTATAGGCACCCGTACTTGGGCGTAGTATTAATTTAAACTGTTTTACGTTATATACTAGTAAAAAGTACGACTCTTCCATAGCTTTTGGAATAGCTGTAAAGAAATTATATTTTTCGTTTACAAAGTATTCCGGATTGCCCGCAGATTTAGGCATAAAACCAAGCGTACCTTCGTCAGATACTTTTGTATTAAGTGCCATAGGGTTACCATTACGCTCTATATTTAATGTAATACCTTTTCCTTTATTATTCTCTAACGCATCCAATACCTCATCAAAATACACCATATCAACTCCATTAACACCTTTTATTAAGTCGCCTTTACGCAAACCAGCTTTTTCGGCATTTTTATTGGGTAAAATAGAATCTACTACTGTATTTGTAACCCTTGCTGTAATAAAGCCTTTTCCTTCTTTATCCAATATTTCATTTTTATCAGCATCGGTAAGCGTTATAGTAACTTCCTTACCACCACGCTCTACTACAACCTCATCACCTAACAATATATCGAGTACCATACGGTCAAAACGTTCTTGGCGTTTCCCATCTACACTTAAAATTTTATCACCATTCTGGAAACCTACATTTTTACCCGTTTCGCCAAAAGCCAATCCGTTTTCCTGTATTTTATCTGTAGCTACGTAATTTTTACCGTATGTTGAGTATACTACAGTATATATAAACCATGCCAACAATATGTTTACAATAATACCTCCTAACATAATTATAAGGCGTTGCCAAGCAGGTTTTGCCCTAAACTCCCAAGGTTGTGGCTCGCTCTTCATTTGTTCAGTATCCATACTCTCGTCAATCATACCGCTTAGCTTTACATAACCCCCTAAAGGCAGCCAGCCTATACCCCATTCGGTTTCGCCTATCTTCTTTTTAAATAATGAGAAGCCTGCATCCATAAAAAGGTAAAACTTTTCTACTTTTACCTTGAATATTTTAGCAGCTATGTAGTGACCAAACTCATGCAATACAACAAGTATTGACAACATTAGTAATAACTGTGCAATCTTTATAACTATAACCATCTTTATTATTAATTCTATTTTTACAAACGCACAAAAATAGTGTTTTCTAATTACTTATAGCTATATTTAGGGTGTTGGTTAATCCCATTTAAAATAAAAACAATACAAAATCCAATAACGGTATTAAAAAATGGAAAAAAGAAAACTAGGTACTACCAACTTACATGTTTACCCTATGACGTTTGGTGGTAATGTGTTTGGATGGACAACAGACGAAAAAACATCGTTTGAATTGCTAAATGCTTTTACGGACAAAGGTTTTAATTTTATTGATACTGCCGATGCTTACTCGCGTTGGGCTGATGGAAATGAAGGAGGCGAATCGGAAATTGTTATTGGAAATTGGCTTAAACAACGTAAAAATCGTGATAGTGTTATTATAGCTACCAAAGTTGGTTACGATATGGGTAACGGTAAAAAAGGACTCTCTAAAAAATATATTTCACAGGCGGTAGAAGACTCATTAAAGCGTTTACAAACAGATTATATTGACTTGTACCAAACGCATTTTGACGACGAAAATACACCTATAGAGGAAACACTAGAAACGTATGCCCAACTAATACAAGAAGGTAAAGTACGCTATATAGGGGCTAGTAACCTTTCGGTAGCGCGATTACAGGCATCATTGGATATTGCTACGGATAAAGGATTACCCATGTACAGTACTTTTCAGCCGCATTATAATTTATACGACAGGGATAAATTTGAAAACGGACTAGAGCAGATTTGCTTGGATAATAATATTGGTGTACTCAATTATTTTTCGCTTGCCAGCGGATTTCTTACAGGTAAATACCGCAGCAAGGACGATTTTGGGAAAAGCCCTCGTGGCGGTAGTATGGATAAATATTTAAACGAGCGTGGGTATAAAATACTAAGTGCTTTAGACGAAGTGGCAAGTGATTTAAATACAACACCTGCAACAGTAGCGTTGGCGTGGCTACTACACCGTCCGTCCGTTACAGCACCTATTGTAAGTGCTACCAGCCTAAAACAATTGGAAAGTATTATAAACGCACCAAAATTGCCCATAAGAGCTGAGCACATTGAATTGCTTACTAAAGTAAGCGACTGGAAATAATTATACCAATAAAAACACCAAATTGGCAAGTAATAAAGCCTGTGTTACAAATAAAAGTATGGTTCGTTTATTGGGTTGTTTGTAACCCAAACCCAATATAATAAGTGCGAAAAGAGGGAAAACCAACCCCGATAATAACCGTAACGAATATACTTCGGTTTCGCCTGTAGCAACAATTTCGGCAGTATTAACCTCATCAAACAATAGTGATATTGTGGTTTTTACTTTTGGATGTTCGTTAAACTGTATGGCAAAATCTTCGGATGCCGAAAAACTATATGTTGGTGTTTGTACCGTATAAGAATAGTGTGCATTTTGTGCGGCATTATAATACCGCTCTTTGTTTCGGCTTACAGCTATAACTTCCTCTTCATAAGTTTTGCTCGGTATACAAAAATCAGAAATTATTACTAAGGCTAGTAGCCCAAATAAAAGTATAATTATACGTTTTAACTTAACGGTAGTAGCCATAGTAATGCGTTAAAATTACTCCTTAATAAAACGAAGCTGTGTTGTACCTTTATTGGTAATTAGCGTAACAAAATGTACGCCATTGGCAAGTTGTGCAATATTCCAAGTAGTGGTATTACCTGTTTCCAGTACTTTTTGCCCTAGCGTATTGTAAAAAATAGCTTTTTCAAGAAGCACGTTTTGTGGTAGTTGTACATTCAAATTATCCGATGTAGGGTTGGGGTACAATCGTACCGAGTCGAGACTATTGATTTGGTTGGTTCCTAAAAACACTTCGTTATTGGCTGATATAATATCGTTTTGCGGATTAAATTGTACGCCCGTATACGCAAAAGGAACATCTACTATAAACTCTTGCCCATTAAAAGTATTCTCTACCACAATATCCTGCACTGCGCCATTGGCACCAAACAATCGTATTGGTACGGGCATTTCAAAGAAATCTACTGAAGGGTGCGACTGGGTTTGGTTTACGGTTATTTTTACCTTGCCAAACTCCCAATGCTCTATAGTTATAGAGTATGTTGGGTAGCCTTGCCCGTACACCCAATCTTGGAAAAATTCATTTAAATCCATACCCGATGTTGCCTCAAGGTGTGCACGTAAATCGTGGGTTTTGGCATAACCAAATGCCAATTCGGGGTCGTTAAGGTAATTTCTAAGCCCTTGGTAAAAATCAGTATCGCCTACCCTATAGCGAAGCATGTGCGCTACCATAGCGCCTTTATTATAGCTCAATCGGCTATTAAATATTCGGCTAACGTTAGTTGTATCGGTATCCGAAAGGTATACGCTACCGTTGGGAAACGACGTAATGTTGGCATTACGCCCGCCCTTCCACTCGGTAAACGCATCATTACCATCAGCATCTTCTACTACTAATCCTGATAGGTACGTAGCAAAGCCTTCGTTAAGCCAAATATCTTTCCACGAACCACAAGTTACTTTATTACCAAACCATTGGTGTGCCAACTCATGCGCTATTAATTCGCGGTAATACCCTCCCATAAACGATACAGTAGTGTGTTCCATACCACCCCCATAACCATACTGGGCATGCCCGTATTTTTCTTCGTGGTAAGGGTAGGTTTCAAATAATTCTTCAAACAAATTCATAGTAGGCAACGTATGCCCAAGCTCTGGGATGGCTGTATCGGCAGTTTCGGGGTAAATATAATTTACCACAGGGAATGTATTAGGTGCTGTACCTGCTGTTTGGTTGTATATGGTATAATTGCTACAGGCTATCGCAATTAAATAAGCGGGTATAGGGTAATTATGTTGGAAATGCGTTGTTTTAGTACCATCGCCATTTTCGATTTGTGACAACTCTAGTCCGTTAGATACACTTACGTACTCCGAAGGCGCGGTCAGGTACACATCAATATTATCAATCTTATCGTTAAGGTCTTGTTTACAAGGCCACCAATCTTTTGCGCCATAGGGCTGCGATAGTGTCCATAAAGCGGGCACACCATCGTGTACATTTGTTGCAAAGGCATCCGAGCCAAAAGCAGGTTGCCCCGAATAGGTTATAACAACCGTAGCTTCGGTATTTAATGCCAACGGTGTCGGGAAAGTTATAATTAGTTCATCATCCGTATTTTGCTCAAACATTAAGCTATCTTCGCCCATAGTAACTTCGCTTACCGTAAGCTGCGAAGTAAGGTCGAATGTAATATCGGGCATATTATCTTTTGCTCTAAATGTAGTGGTAACCACACCGCTAATAAAATACTCGGCGGGGTCAATATCAAACTCCAATTGGTGGTACAGTACATCGTAATTACCTGTATTAATATTGGCAACAAAATTAGTAATATTAACTGCCGATTTCATTTCGGCTTCTACTATCTGTTCAAAATCGGCATCGTTTTGCTGCGCAAAAGCACACGACAAACCCAATAGCAATACGATTATTAGGGTAAAGTTTTTCATTTTTCTAAATCTTTTTCCAAAAATAGCTAATAAAAAGCAATTTACGGGTTGTAAAAAGGTAAAGATAAGACTTTTGAAAGTTTACAAATCCGAACCATTTAATAAAAACAAATGATTAAATTTGCCCACTTCATAAACCATATACAATTATGTTACAGACAGCATTTATTAGAGAAAACAGAGACCACGTAATACAAGCGCTGGGCAAACGTCATTTTGATGCCGAAGCACTTGTGGATGAAGTTATTGCACTTGACGAAAAAAGAAGAAGTACGCAAGTAGCTTTAGATACTGTTTTATCGGAATCCAATAAACTGTCTAAAGATATTGGTGCACTAATGAAGGCGGGCGAGAAAGCAAAAGCAACCCTAATTCGTGAGAAAACAGCACAGTATAAAGAGAAAAGCAAAGAACTTACCGAAGTTTTAAATACGGTATCGGAGGAGTTAACACAGGCACTATACAAATTGCCTAACGTACCTGCCGATAGCGTACCCGCTGGAAAATCAGAAGAGGACAATGAAGAAATAGCACGTTCTGGTGATATTCCTGAACTGCACGGCGAAGCTATGCCCCACTGGGAACTGGCTAAAAAATACGATATTATTGATTTTGAACTAGGCAATAAAGTAACAGGAGCAGGTTTCCCTGTATATAAAGGCAAAGGTGCTAGGTTACAGCGTGCCCTTATTAATTATTTTTTAGATAAAAATACCGAAGCAGGGTACAACGAGGTACAAGTACCCCATTTGGTAAACGAGGCATCGGGTTACGGTACAGGGCAATTACCCGATAAAGAGGGGCAAATGTACCATGTAGGGGTAGACGATTTATACCTTATCCCTACTGCCGAAGTACCTGTTACCAATATGTTCCGCGATGTAATTGTTGAGGAGAAAGAATTGCCAGTACAATGTACAGCCTACACACCATGTTTCCGTCGTGAGGCAGGTTCGTACGGTGCGCACGTTCGTGGGCTTAACCGTTTGCACCAATTTGATAAGGTAGAAATTGTACGTGTTGAAAAACCCGAAAATTCGTATGCTGCCCTAGATGGTATGGTTGATCATATAAAAATGCTACTAAAAGAGCTTGGTTTACCCTACAGGGTACTGCGCCTTTGTGGTGGCGACATGGGCTTTACCGCAGCATTAACCTACGATTTTGAGGTATTCTCTACCGCACAAGACCGTTGGTTGGAAATAAGCTCGGTGTCCAATTTCGAAACATTCCAAGCCAACAGGTTAAAACTACGCTACAGAGATAAAGAGGGTAAAAATCAACTAGCGCATACCCTAAACGGAAGCTCGTTAGCCTTACCAAGGGTCCTAGCCGGACTGCTAGAAAACTACCAAACACCCGAAGGTATAGTAATACCCGAAGTTTTACGCCCTTATACTGGGTTTGACATGATAAATTAGTAAATTTGTTACTAAAGGTGGGAACGCGGATGCCGCGGATTTTACAGATACGCACAGTTTTATACCAATAGATGCTTATTTTGCGTTTATACTATACGCTACGAAAATCTGCCTAATCCGAGTTTTCCGCGTTCGATTTTTTGATGACTATGAAAAAACTATTTCTCTATATCACGTTATTACTGTCGTTAACTAGCTTTTCACAAAATTTAAGACTAAACAGTTTTATACCAAAAGGATGGAAAACCATAGCTGCTATTGAAGGTGATTTGAATAGTGATTCATTAGAAGATGTAGTTATAGTTATTGAAGAAATAGATCTCAAAGAAAGTAAATTAAAACCAAGGCAATTATTAATCTTATTTAAAAATAAAAACAACGAGCTTTACTCGCTGAAAGCACAAAACGATGTGTTTATACCAACAGTAGACTACAAAAACGAACCTTGTCTTGAAGATCCATTTAATAAAGATAAAGTATCTATAAAAAATGGTATTCTTTCAATAAACTTACGCTATTTCTATAATTGTGGTAGTTGGAATATAGTAGATGAAACTTACAAATTTCGTTTCCAAGAGGATAATTTTGTTTTAATTGGTTATGATGCGTTTGATTACCATAGAGTGAGTGGAGATATGAAAAGTGTAAGCGTAAATTTGCTAACTCAAAAGAAAAAAATAACCGTAGGGCAAAATATATTTAAAGATAATAATGCTATCACAAAGTGGAGCGACATAGATGTTGATAAATCCATAATGCTAAAAAATATTGGAACGGCTAATTATTCTTATTTTAAAAAATGGATATGAAGAAAATAATCATTTATATATTATCGCTACTTCCAGCCTTGATTTATGCACAAAACCAGCAACTGGCAAACAACTACTTTGAAAAAGGCGAGTTTGAAAAAGCGTTGGTTATTTACGAGCAGTTAGCCCAAAAGCAACCTACCAATACATTTATTGTACAACGCATGGTAGCCACCTACCAACAACTTGAGCAATACAACGAAGCAGAACAGTTACTCCAAAAAAAACTAAAGCGCATTAAACGCCCTGTATTGTTGGTAGAGTTGGGTTACAACCACCAATTGCAAAACGATACCCTACAGGCACGCAATTACTACACCCAAGCGTTGGATGCGATAGCCGAAAATCCAGGCTACGTATACAGTGTAGCCAATACTTTTGAGAAAAAAGTACTCCCTAAAGAAGCATTGCAAGCCTACGAAAAGGCAATGAGCATAAATGAGAATATGAATTTTGATTACCAAATGGCATTGCTACAAGGGCAGTTAGGTAATATGGAGTTAATGATTGATAACCTATTGAACTATGCTTATAAAAACCAGCAAAATTTACCCATAGTACAAAATCAGCTTTCGCGGTTCATGAATGAGGAGTCGCCCGAAACGTTTAATAACGCCCTACGGAAAACCTTACTCATAAAAACACAAAAAACACAAGATATTTTCTGGAATCACTTCCTTAGTTGGTTTTTTGTACAACAGCGCGATTATCGTAAAGCCTTTATGCAGGAGCGCGCCATTTACAAACGAGAGCCTACAAGCTTTAACAATATTGTGGCACTAGCAAGGCTCGCCATTGAAGAAGACGAAACCGAAACAGCACGCGATATTCTGAACTTTATACTTGAAAATACAGAAGACCCAAACTTGCAAATGCAGGCACACACCTATTTGCTTAAAATGGATATTGCCGTAGCTCCAAAAAAGGAATATACCGCTATTAAAAAACGAATAGACGATTTACTGGCACAATTCGGCGTAAGCCCCTACTCGTTAGACCTACAATTGCTAAAGGCTGATTTTGATGCTTTTTACCTGCAAACACCTAACGAGGGGATTGCCACACTTAATAATGCCTTAAAGCTGCAACTTAACAAATACCAAGTTGCTAACGTAAAAATGAAACTGTCGGACATACTCCTGTTAGAAGAAAAATTCAATCAGGCAATTATTTACTACGCACAAATTGAAGAAGATTTAAAAAACGATGCCGTAGGGCATCAGGCAAGTTTAAAAGTAGCTAAAAGCACCTACTTTAAAGGCGATTTTGAGTGGGCGCAAAAACAACTCAAAGTATTAAAATCGTCGTCATCGCAACTTATTGCTAACGATGCTTTGGAGTTGTTTTTACTGATTACAGACAATACGGTAGAGGATAGTACCCAAACCGCGCTTAAAAAGTTTGCCCGTGCTGATTTTAAGCTATATCAGAATAAAAAAACAGAAGCTTTAGACGCATTTAAAGCTATTATCGCCACCGATAAAACCGAAAGCATACAAGATATTACGCTACTACGCATTGGTAACATTTACCAAACACAAGGCAAATACACCCTTGCACTAGAGCACTATAAACAAATAATAGACAACTATGCCGATGGTGTTTACATTGACGAGGCTCTGTTTTTCTCGGCAGAGATTTATAGCAAAAAATTAAACGATACCGAAAAGGCAAAAGCATTGTACGAAAAAGTACTCTTTGAACATCAGGATAGTATTTACTTTGTAGAAGCCCGAAAACAGTTTCGAAAACTACGTGGCGATACGGCGAGTTAACCATTCGCTACACTCAAATTATCAAACAAACAAATTAACCATACACAATGATTATTTACAACGTAACCATAAATATAGACGATACGGTACACAACCAATGGGTACAATGGATGACCGAAAAACACATACCCGAGATGCTGCAACTGGGCAAATTTACTGCTGCCAAAATGGTTAAAGTACTTATTGAAGAGGAAATGGGCGGTACTACCTACTCGGTGCAATACACTACCGAAAGTATGGATATGCTACAACGCTACTACAACGAAGATGCCCCAAAAATGCGCGAAGAAGGTTTAAAACTATTTGCCGACAAAATGGTAGCTTTCCGTACCGAACTGGAGGTAGTTAAAGAGTTTCAGCCAGCATAACGCATCGCTGCCTACCGCTTTACAGTTACACACACTAAATAATTTAAATGGATAAAGTAAAAGCCAAAAAACACTTAGGGCAGCATTTTCTTACGGACGAAAGTATTGCAAAGGATATTGCCGATGCCCTGAGCCTAAAAGGATACGATAAAGTGCTCGAAATAGGTCCGGGTATGGGGGTACTAACCAAATACCTACTGGAAAAACCTGTTGAAACCTATGTTATCGAAATTGATAAAGAGTCGGTAGCATACCTTTCGGCACACTACCTAAAACTGAGTGGTAGGATTATATCTGAAGATTTTTTACACTACAACCTCAACACTGTTTTTGGCGATGCACCACTGGCAATAGTGGGTAACTTTCCGTACAACATATCATCGCAAATTGTATTTCGTACGCTGGCCATGCGCGACAAGATACCCGAATTTGCAGGCATGTTCCAAAAAGAGGTAGCCGAACGCATTTGCGAGAAAAAAGGGAGTAAAACGTATGGTATACTATCGGTGCTAACACAAGCCTTTTATAACGCCGAGTATTTATTTACCGTACCTGAGCACGTGTTTAACCCACCACCAAAAGTAAAATCGGGGGTATTACGCCTTATCCGTAAGGAGAATTATCAGCTACCTTGTAACGAAAAACTATTTTTTGCAGTAGTAAAAGCAGCATTCAACCAACGCAGGAAAACATTACGTAACAGTTTAAAAACGTACAACCTTTCTGATAGTTTAAAGGAAGATAGTATCTTTGACCTGCGACCTGAACAACTTTCTACAGAAGATTTTATAACATTAACCCAAAAAATAGCTGCCGATGGAGTTTAAGATTGATAGGGATTTAATTAGCCAAATTGAGCAATACGTAGCCGAAAACCGCGAGAAGGAACTGCAAAACCTACTCGAGGACGTTCACTATGCCGATATTGCAGAGATTATGGATGAGCTAAACAGTTCCGAAGCAATCTATATATTCCACATCCTCGATAGTGAAAAAACAGCCGAAATACTGCTGGAGCTTGATGAGGAAGTACGAGAAAAAATCTTAAAAGAATTATCGCCAAAAGAAATTGCGGTAGAGCTGGATGAACTTAGTACCGATGATGCTGCCGATGTTATTGGCGAACTCCCACAGGATAAAAAAGAGGAAGTAATATCGGAGATACTGGACGTTGAGCACGCCAAAGATATTGTAGATTTACTACGTTACGACGAAGATACTGCAGGGGGATTAATGGGTAAGGAACTCGTAAAAGTAAACGAGAACTGGAATGTGCTTACCTGCGTAAAAGAGATGCGCGAACAAGCTGTAAACGTGCAACGTGTACACTCTATTTACGTGGTTGACGATGAAAACAGGCTAAAAGGTAGGCTTTCGTTAAAAGATTTACTTACAACATCTACAAAAACACCTATTAGCGAGGTGTACATCTCTAAAGTAGATTTTGTAAAGGTAAATACTCCTGATGTAGAGGTAGCCCGTATAATGCAACGTTATGACCTTGAAGCTATACCTGTTGTAGACGAATTGGGCAGACTGGTAGGGCGCATTACCATTGACGATATTGTAGATGTAATTAAAGAAGAAGCCGATAAAGATTACCAATTGGCAGCAGGTATCTCGCAAGATGTAGAGGCGGATGATAGTATTATTGAGCTTACACGAGCGCGTTTGCCTTGGCTGGTGCTCGCACTACTAGGTGGTTTTGTTACTGTAAAAGTAATGGGGCTGTTTGATGGTGCTATGAAAGAACATGGCGAACTCTTCTTTTTTACACCACTTATTGCTGCAATGGCAGGTAACGTAGGCGTACAATCCTCGGCAATAATAGTACAAGGTTTAGCCAACAATACCCTAAGTGGTTCGCTATGGCAACGACTCATAAAAGAAGTCTCGCTTAGTCTGCTCAACAGTACCATACTAGCCATAATATTAATAATAGGCGGTCATTTTTTGCTGGGCGTAAGCTACGATGTTGGGCTTACCATAAGCATCTCATTAATATCGGTAATTGTAATTGCATCCCTAATCGGTACATTTGTACCCATATTACTCAACAAAGGAGGCATTGACCCTGCCTTAGCTACAGGACCCTTTATTACCACCAGTAACGATATTTGTGGAATATTAATTTACTTTTCGATAGCAAAAGTTGTACTTGGGTTTTAGCAATCCTATTCGTTTTAGTGCCTGTAAAACGTATACCCTATTACAAATTGTTTGTGTAAATTAGCGCAATTAGTGTCAACCCATATTTCTTATTCCTACAAGCAATAAATTACGATTCATGGAGTCAAAACCCGAAAAAATAACAATACTACACCTCGATAGCAACCACCCTACCCTATGGGAACAACTGGAGCAAGCAGGTTTTACCAACGAAGCCGATTATACGGCATCGAAACAAGAGATAGAGGCAAAAATTAGCAACTATCACGGTATTGTAATTAGGAGCCGATTTGACATTGATGCAGCTTTTTTAGATAAGGCTACCAACCTACAATTTATTGCCCGTGTGGGTGCAGGGTTGGAAAGTATTGACTGTGTTTATGCCGAAAAAAAAGGCATACAACTTATTGCAGCACCCGAAGGTAACCGTAACGCCGTTAGCGAGCAGGCATTGGGTATGCTATTATCATTATTTAATAACCTAAATAAATCAGATAAGGAAATTAGGGAAGGTAAATGGATTCGGGAAGGCAACCGCGGACACGAGCTTGATGGTAAAACTGTAGGTATTATAGGGTATGGTAATATGGGTAAAGCCTTTGCCAAAAAACTACGTGGCTTTGATGCCGAAGTACTCTGTTATGATATAAAACCCTTTGTAGGCGATGCTAATGCCAAACAAGTAGCCTTAAAGGAATTACAACAAAAAGCGGATGTGCTAAGTTTACACACCCCTTGGACGCCTGAAACAAATAAAATGGTTAATGCAAAATTTATTGATGCATTTGCAAAACCCTTTTGGCTTATTAATACGGCACGCGGAAAAAGTGTAGTAACTGCCGATTTGGTTGCAGCATTACAATCGGGTAAGCTTTTAGGGGCTGCACTTGATGTGTTGGAGTACGAAAAATCGTCTTTTGAGCAGTTATTTACCGAAGATACTATGCCCGAAGCATTCCAATATTTGCTAAGTGCCGATAATGTATTGCTATCGCCACACATAGCAGGCTGGACGTTTGAAAGCCACGAAAGGTTAGCACAAGTAATTGTAAATAAAATAAAAGCGATTTACTTTGAAGAAGAAAAACCAACAGCAGCAGAAAAACACGTAACGGGTATAGGTGGCGTATTCTTTAAATCGAAAGACCCAAAAATACTCAGAGATTGGTATAAAAAACATTTAGGTTTGGCTACGGACGATTACGGATGGTCGTTTTGGTGGCACGATAAAGAGGGCAACGCTGCCATGACACAATGGTCGCCTTTTGCTAATGATACGAAGTATTTTGAACCTTCGGAAAAGCAGTTCATGCAAAACTTTAGAGTAAATAATCTTGATACCTTACTCGAAAAATTAAAAGCAGCAGGCGTAACTGTTGTAGGCAAGCCAGAAAGCTACGATTATGGTAAATTTGGTTGGATTTTAGACTGCGAGGGCAATAAAATAGAACTTTGGGAACCCATAGATAAGGCGTTTTTATAGCCCTTATTTTTTTACAAAATTGTAATGCGATTCTGTAAAAAGCATATATTTGAAAACGTTTTCAACTAGTAACCAACCAAAAACAAATAAATTATGATTGAATGGTATTTAAAAGTAGTTCGAGACAACTACGCAAACTTTAAGGGCAGAGCCCGCAGAAGTGAATACTGGTATTTTGTACTTTTTAACATTATAGTAGGTATTGTGCTGGGTATTATAGATACTTATTTGCTAAATATGGAAGATTTCAGTCCTTTAGCAAATATTTATAATCTTGTTATCCTTATTCCTAGTATCGCTGTATCCGTAAGAAGGCTACATGATGTAGGTAAAAGTGGATGGTATTATCTATTAATACTTTTACCGATTATAGGATGGATATGGCTTCTCGTACTTTTTGTAACTGATGGAGACAACGGTCCTAATGAATATGGAGAAGACCCTAAAGCTGATTATTCTGAATTTAATGATATTGGTAATAACACCAACGTATAATAAAAAAGCCTCTAGTACTAGAGGCTTTTTTATTATATTGCTACTTAATGCTCTCCTTTTTCAATAAGCTTCTGCTCTAATTCGGCTTGCAGCTCTTCCATAACAGGTTTTACGGTGCTTTCGGGCAAATCGGCAATACGAATGTACATTAACCCATCTACAGAATTGTTAAATAAAGGGTCAACATTAAAAGCTATAACCTTTGCGTTTTGTTTAATATACTTCTTTATAAGTACAGGCAGGCGTAAGTTTCCAGGCTCTACCTCCTCAATTATTTTGTCAAACTTATTTAGGTCAGACTCTGTTTCGTTAAACACAAAGTCCTTGTCGGCATCTTTTAGTTTTACTTTATATTCCTTTTTAGGATGCACGTACTGTGCAATGTAAGGGTCGTAATAATGCGATTTCATAAACTCAATCATCAACGATTTTGAAAAATCAGAGAACTGGTTGCTTATACTCACGCCTCCTATCAGGAATTTATGTTCAGGGTAACGGAGTGTAGTGTGTACAATACCTTTCCATAATAAAAATAGCGGCATTGGTTTTTGCTGGTACTCGTTTATTATAAAAGCACGCCCCATCTCAATAGATTTTGAGAGCATATCGTACAACTCAGGTTCAAACCTAAAAAGGTCGTGCAGGTAAAAACCATCTACACCATGTTTTTTATAAATTTCGCTGCCCAACCCCATACGATACGCTCCTGCAATTTGCTTGGTAGCATCGTCCCATAAAAACATATGGTGGTAGTACTTATCATACAAGTCTAAATCTAACGATTCGTTCGTTCCCTCGCCTACCGCTCTAAAGGTTATCTCGCGTAAGCGTCCTATTTCGTGTAGTATGTTGGGTATTTTATCTGCCGAAACAAAAAACACCTCATAATTTTTACTTTGCAGTAAACGATAATCGTTTTCGCGCAATTCATCTACCTCTGCCAATATTTTATCGTGGTTAGCGGGCATAGCAATTTGCTTTGGGCTTTTTTCCTTTTGGCGCTTTATATTTAAATTAGTCGTATCAATTAACTTACTATCTTTCTCATAAGGGTTGGCAAGCATGTAGGTTTTACGCCTTAAAAATTCAGAGTACGCTTCAAGCCCTTCGTGCTCGTTTTGTTCGCTTACCGATATGGGTTTCCCAATGCGTACCTTTATTACCCTGTCTTTTTGCGTAAGCAGTTCTGATGGTAATTTTGCGGTGCGCAAGGTATCGCTCAGTTTAGAAAGAAAGTAAAATAGTTTACTGTTTTTGGCATGAAAATAAATAGGTACTACAGGAACATTTGCTTTTTTTATGAGTTTAATTGCACCTTCTTCCCAAGGCTTATCTACAACCAACTTATCATCCCTATAGGTAGATACTTCGCCTGCGGGAAAAATACCCAATGGTTTATTTTCGCTTAAATGGCGTAAGGCATCCTTAATGCCCGAAACACTCGATTTTGCATCTTTATGCCCCTCAAAAGGGTTAACGGGCATAATATAGGACTTCATCGGTGCTATACGATGTAATAAAAAGTTAGCAATAATTTTAAAATCAGGACGCTGCTCCAGCATTAATTTTAATAGCAGTACACCATCTAATCCTCCTAATGGGTGGTTAGATACCGTTATGTAAGCGCCATCTTTTGGAAGGCGTTTTAAATCTTCTTCGGGAATTTCAAATTTTATCTGGAACTCGTTTAATAGCGCATTTAAGAATTCTACGTCCGATAGGTGTTTGTGCCTATCGTATATCTTGTTCATTGTAGAAATCTTTAAAACCTTCATCAGTAACCAGCCTGAAAAAGTCCCTAAAAAACCATACTTATCAGTTTTTATTGCTTTTGCAACTTCTTTAGCGGTAACTAAACTCATCTGCAGTGTTGTATTTAGGCGAAAAACAAAGATAACAATTCTAACCAAACGTTAAAATGGAATGCTTTTTTTAACGCTGTAAATATTTAAACTGCTAGTAAACTATTCCTAAAGCATTTAAAGCCAAATATTATCCTTAACATTCAATATGTATGGTTTTTTGGTTACTTTTGGGTGTTAATTTAGCTTATGAAAATTATTTCTTATAACGTAAACGGCATACGCGCTGCATTTAAAAAGGGTTTTTTAGATTGGTTAGCGCAATCCAACCCCGATATTATATGCCTACAAGAAACAAAGGCAAGTAAAGACCAAATAGATACCGAAGCTATAGAAGCCGCAGGATACCCTTACCACTACTGGTTTTCGGCAGAAAAAAAGGGTTACAGCGGTGTAGCCATACTATCTAAACACAAACCCAAACACGTGGAATATGGTACTGGCATTGCCTATATGGATGCCGAAGGGCGTAACATTAGGCTGGATTTTGAGTCGTTCTCCATAATGAGTTTATACCTACCATCAGGAACAAATATTGCACGATTAGAGCATAAGTTCCAATATATGGACGATTTTTACGATTATATAAATACCCTAAAGCAGGAAATACCCCATTTAATAATTTGTGGCGACTATAATATTTGCCATGAGGCGATAGATATACACGACCCTGTACGCAACAAAAAAGTATCGGGCTTTTTACCTGAGGAGCGCGAATGGTTGGATAAATTTATTAACAACGGATTTATAGATAGTTTTAGGCATTTTAATAAAGAGCCACACCATTACAGTTGGTGGAGTTACCGCGCCAATGCGCGTAACAATAACAAGGGCTGGCGTATTGATTATGCTATGGCAACCGAACCTATGCGCAACAGGCTTACAAGAGGGGTAATACTGCCCGAGGCAAAACACAGCGACCACTGCCCTATAGTAATTGAATTTGAATAGAATACACATATAAACTAAGAAGCAAAATGGTACTAAAACGAATTTCTGCTGGATTACTGGCATTAGCACTCACCACCTCGTGTGTGTCATCTAAAGTATATAAAGATCTTGAGGATAAGTATGCGGACTTGAAAAAGGAAAACAGATCGTTATCTGATGAAAATGCTGCTTTGGCAAAAGAAAAAAACAAGTTGGACTTACAGGGTAAAGACCTACAGTCGCAGCTAGATAAAACAAAAGCAGAGCGGGATAAATTGGCTGCCGATTATGCTGCTGCACAATCCAACCTAAATACACTAAAATCGTCGTACGATGCGCTAGAGAAAAACAGTAGTGCTGCATTGGATAGCAACATGAAAAAAAACCGTGAGCTATTGGCACAACTGGAAGCAAAAGAGAAAGCACTAGCGGCCGAACAAGACCGCCTAAATAAACTAAAAAGTGACCTGCAAGACCGCTCGCAACGTGTAGACGAATTGGAGAGTATGATTGCTAACCAAGAAGCTAGCCTAAAACAACTAAAAGAAACACTATCCAGAGCGTTAAATAGTTTTGAGGGTAAAGGACTTACTGTAGAGCAAAAAAACGGGAAAGTATACGTAAGTATGGAAAACAAGCTCCTGTTTGGTTCGGGTAGCTGGAAAGTAGGTACCGAAGGACGCAGAGCGGTAAACGAAGTAGCTAAAGTACTGGCAGACAACCCTGATATTGCTGTACTTATTGAAGGGCATACGGATAATGTGCCTTACAATGGCAACGGACAAATATCGGACAACTGGGACTTATCTACCAAACGTGCTACGGCTATTGTAAGCATTATTAAAGAAAATAATGGCGTAGACCCTAAAAACCTTACCGCTGCTGGGCGTGGCGAATATGCACCAGTTGCAAGCAACGAAACTGCCGAAGGAAAATCGAAAAACAGACGTATCGAAATTATCCTAACGCCAAAATTGGATGAAATTTCTAAAATGCTTAACGAGATATAACAAACTTATATGGTATCTGAAACAAAAAAGCCTACTGTAGTACAGTAGGCTTTTTTGTATTTTAATTTATCTTTTTATAGTAATACAAACCTACAAGGTATTGCAAACCTTGCAGGGAATAAAGTTTAGCTAGTTTACAGCAAGTTTGTAATTATAATGCAATCCGTTAGTACCTGTAACATTTAATATATAAAGTCCTGTTGGCAACGTACTTACACTAAATGTGTTTTGGGCAGCGTTGTTTGTAAACGAGTAGCTAAGTAACTGCTTACCACTAACATCATAAATAGTAGCTTGTGCAACTGTTGTAGCACCACTTGTTTTTATAGTTACTGCGTTAGTAGCTGGGTTAGGATATACGGAGAAAGCATTGCTGTTAAACGTTGTACTACTCAACTGAGTGTCTACAATTTTATACAGGTTACCACTAATACCACCTGCAATGTATAATTCGCCATTAACATCCTCGCCAAATGTGGTAAAAAACTGTCCGTTAAATGGTTGGGTATACGTTATCTCTGCATTACTATTAACCATACCTATTTGGTTATTGCAATAATCTGCAAATAAATAAAGACCTTGCAAACCAGGGTATGTGGCACCGCGGTACACATATCCGCCTGTTACGGAGCATCCGCCTGTAGCATTGTGCGTATATTCGGCAAAAGGAGCCCGATAATCGGTAGCTTCGGGGCAACCCGTAGTATCATATTCTGCTGTACCCTCGTAGCATCGCCAACCATAGTTAATCCCTGCTTCGGTAGGTTCTGCTTTATTAATTTCCTCTATGGCATTTTGCCCTACATCTGCAATCCACAAATCATTATTGTCCTTATCAAACGAGAATTTCCAAGCGTTACGCAAACCATACGCCCATATCTCATCTGCACCATCAGTTCCTACAAATGGGTTATTGGCTGGTATAGCATAAGGTGCTGTAGAGTCGTCGTCCACATCAATACGGAGCATTGCACCTAATAAAGTATTAATATCTTGCCCATTACCATCAGGGTCGCCACCGCTACCGCCATCGCCCATAGAAATGTACAGGTAACCATCAGGACCAAAACGAATACACCCTCCGTTATGGTTGGAATAGGGCTGGTCTATGGTTAATAGTATGGTGCCACTATCGGGGTTGGCAATATTGGCATCGGCGTCACTTACTTCGTAACGTGCTATAACGGTATCGCCCGATGTATTGGTGTAATTGATATAGAAATAACCGTTGGTAGCATAATTGGGATGAAATGCCAAACCTAACAATCCTCTTTCGCCTCCCTCAGATAGTATAGTACTTACATTAAGATAGGGAGTGGCATTAACACTACCATCGGAGTTTAGTACTTTAATTAATCCGCCTTGCTCTACTACAAACAATCGTTCGTCGCCTGCATGAACAATCTCTGTAGGGTCGGTAAAACCCGAAGCAAAAAGCGTTAAGTCTATCGTTTGTGCAAACGAAAAAGCGGAAAATAGGGCAAAAAGGAATAGTAATTTTAATTTCATAGTTATGTGAATTTTATGTTGTTATGCTAATGTAACAATAATAACACCAATAGGCAACCTGTGTACCGTTTGTTACAGCCGTAATATAAAAAGCAACCCTCACTCTCGTAAGGGTTGCTCCAGTTAATCTGAGTTAGTTAGCTCTTATAAATTTTGTATTGCTTTATCCTTAGGGGAGCGTACTTTGTAGCTAATGCGTACTTTTTTGGTTGTACCTGGTTTTAATTTAAACTCCCAAGTAAGTACACCCGTTTCGGTATTTACCGTAGCACCGTCGTCTTTCAACAGTTCTATTTCAATTTCTTTGTCGGTGCTTATCGGGTATTGGTCTTTTAGCATGAGCTTAACCGTTTCTTTTTTATTGTTGCGCACCGTAATGTCATACGTAAAGGTTTGCTCTTTATACGATGATAAAAATCTACTTCCCGATTTATCGGTTACCTTCTCCCTCTTGATGGATATCTTCCTATCGCGCCCCATACTTAAACGTAAGGTATCGCTGGTTTGGTTCGGGTCAATAACCGTTTTACCAATGTACATCCCTTCAAAAATAATGTTGGCTTCTCCTCTTAGCAGGTTATACTGCGAGTAATCGTTAAACTCTGCCAATAAAAAGGCTTCCTTATCTAATTTTGGTACTGCATAGTGCTTGTATGTAGCAGGCAACTTAATTTCTTTGAGTGTTACGCTATGTTTTTTACCATTAGAGAGGATATCATACGGTACATCAATATCAAACGAGACATTAAGTTGGTTCTCGTTAATGGTTGTGTAATTGGATACCGAAGATAACTTGGCTCTGTCGGCACTAACTGTTTCAGCTTCTTCTTCTATACGCACGTTAAGGGTATTCATAACCACGTTACTGTTATTGTAAAGCTGCATTACGCCAAAGCGTAAAAACCATGCTTGTAACAACGGCACTTGGTTGTTTTGGTTGGGCATACCGCTGGATAGTGTTAGTTTTACTTTTTTCCAATCGATACCTGTTTGCTGTACCACTTGTGCTTTATACAACATATCTATAGGTTTGCTAATATCATCGGCACGCAAATCGTAAAACGGTGCCCACGATGCTCCTGTAGTAAGGTAATTAATATCCAACGGTACGTTACCTGCTACGTCGCTCATTACCTGTAACACCAATTTTCCTCTGGATGTTTTTTCTTCTTTATTAACATTAACCTGTAGCCTACTCTTTAAATTGGTTAGCTTTTGGTTTAGCTCTTGTATTTTTACAGCCAATGCGTTTTCGGCTAGTGCAATTTCCTTACGCTTTTTTCTGTAATAATCTACCATTTTGGTTAACTCACCAACATTTAAACCGCTTTGTTGCCCTGCCACTTGTTGGTTTTTATCGAGCATTTCCAGCGTTTTTTGCTCAGCATATTTAGCAATATTGCTTTGCTGAATTTCTTTTTCGATAATCTTAATACTATCGCGCACCCGCTTTAATGCTGGCGAGCTATCATCAGGCTCGTACTCCGAAATATAATCGCGGGTAAATTGTACCGATAGTACAGTGAGGCTTTTGGGCGCACCAATACGCACCGTACTCTCGTTAACGTAATCGGCTACGTTTTTAATGACTATCTCTGATGTTCCTTTCGGGATTTTGGCTGTTGCCGATTGTGTAATTTCGGCAGCATTAAAATATACGGTAGCTGCCTCTACCTTTGCCAATGTAAATACGGGCTTTTGTGCATAGATGATGCTACTGAAGAGTAGGCATACAAAAAATATCTTCTTCATAATTAACGTGTTTAGTTATATAGAGCATCTTTATTTGGTAAAGGTTGGGAAGGATTGTAAAAAAATTAATTTTTTAATTTACCATACTAAAAAAAGCATCCGTTAGGGGTACGTTTTAAAGGTAGTTTTACAGAGAATACTGCACTTATTTTTACGAAAAATTATGTGCTTGCTTTATGTTTCGCTTAACGATATTGGTTCTTATAAGTTTAACCAAATAAATGCCCTGCAACGTCCTCTATCTTGGCAACGAGCTTGATTTCGATAAGCGTATCTTTTAATGATATTTTATTGTACTTGGAAACAAATATGGTGGAGAAACCTAATTTTTCGGCTTCCAGTATGCGTTGCTCTACACGATTAACAGGGCGTACTTCGCCCGATAAGCCTATTTCGCCTGCAAAACAATAGTCTTTATTCACAGGTATATCTTCGTTAGAGGATAGTATGGCAGCTACCACAGCAAGGTCTATAGCAGGGTCGTCTACATTTATACCGCCTGTAATATTCAGGAAAACATCTTTTGCTCCCAAACGGAAGCCCGCCCGTTTTTCCAATACCGCAAGTACCATATTAAGGCGTTTGGCATTGTACCCTGTGGTGCTGCGTTGTGGTGTGCCGTATACGGCAGTGCTTACTAAAGCTTGTATCTCTATCATTAACGGGCGCATACCCTCCATAGTGGTGGCAATGGCAGTACCACTTAATTCTTCTTCTTTATGCGATAGTAAAATTTCGGACGGGTTGGTTACTTCGCGCAATCCGTTACCCAGCATTTCGTAAATCCCCAATTCGGCAGTAGAGCCGAAACGGTTTTTTAACGAGCGTAATATGCGGTATACATGGTTGCGGTCGCCCTCAAACTGCAACACGGTATCTACCATGTGCTCCAATATTTTGGGTCCTGCTATGCTACCATCTTTAGTAATATGCCCGATTAGGATTACGGGTACATTACTCTCTTTAGCAAACTTTATTAACTCGGCAGTAGTTTCGCGTATTTGCGATATGCTCCCTGCCGATGCCTCGATATAATCGGAGTGTAATGTTTGTATCGAATCGATAATAAGTACTTCGGGTTCAATCGTAGCTATTTGCTTAAATATATTTTGGGTTTTGGTTTCGGTAAGTATAAAGCAATTATCCGCTTCGGGGGTTATCCTTTCGGCACGCATTTTTATTTGCTTTTGGCTTTCCTCGCCCGATACGTACAAGGTTTTGTACGGTAACTTTAACGATATTTGTAGGAGTAAGGTACTTTTACCAATACCTGGCTCACCCCCTAACAAGGTTAACGATCCTGGCACAATGCCACCACCCAATACACGGTTGAGCTCGGCATCGCCTGTATCGAGTCGTTGCTCGTTGGCTGCATCAATTTCTTTAATACGTAATGGGCGTGCTGCTCTTTTACTTTCGGCAGGAACGGTTGCTCTCCATACTGGTTTTTCTTCTTTTTGTAGTACCTCTTCAACAATAGTGTTCCACTCCTTACAGGCATTGCATTGCCCTTGCCATTTGGAGTATTGTGTACCGCAGTTCTGACAAAAAAAAGCCGTTTTTACTTTAGCCATGTATGTTTATTCAACCAAATTCTTTAATATCTCTGCCTTTTCAATAATTACGTCCTTGGTATAGTCGCCAATATCATCGTAATTATATCCTTTTAAGTAGGCTCTAATTGCCTTTCGGGTTTCGCCTTTCATTTCGTGGTGTAACCCTTGGTAGTATTCGCCAATTATCATTTTGGGGTAATCATCCCGCGCCATATCGGCAAGGTCTTCCAACTCATCATAGGCAGCATTTTTCATAATAGCAGCCTCTATTGCCTTAAAATCGTTTAACCTTACAGGGATGTCAATACCCAATTCTTTTCTTATAACCTCGTATTTCTTTTGTAGGTACGCTACATAACCCGATGGTAGTGTAAGTATTTCCTCTTCGTACTCTTTTGATGATATGGGTTGGTATTCCGAAAATATAAAATATAGTGAGTTGGGTATACCCAATGCTACTAACGAGTAGTGCGATGCGCCTTCAAACTCTTCAAACTTATAGTTTAGCTTAGGGTTCTCTATACCGTGTATATTGGTATTAAGGGTATCTATTTTCTTTTTTATGTTTTTTACATCGCCACTAGCCGTTGCCAAATAGTAGTACGTTCTTTTATCTACGTCCTGTAATGCGGTTGCTACACGGTTTTCCATCTCTAAGGGTAAAACAGGGCTATAGGAAATATAGGCGTTAAATACAGGTTTATCTCTGTACAAAAAGAAGTTTAGGAAACCTGCCGTTAGGTTATGCCCTGCCACAATACGAAAGGGTGCAACACGGTAGTTTTTTTCCATGTATGCTATAAGTTCGTTAGAAATGAATCGGTAAAACTGGTCGCCCTGTCCTTCTGGTAATCCTGTCGATTTATAGGTTTGTGTATTGTATTCTCTATTCTCTGCACCTTCGTGGTTTATGCCAACAATAATTACCTCAGGTAAATCGTCCCAATATGAAGTGTAAGAGAGTATTCCTTCAAAGGGGTCTACTAAATATTCTCCGTCAAGTACTACTAATAACGGGTATGATTTATCTTCGTTTTTATCATAGGAAGGGGGTGTAACTATTGTTACAACTTGTGTGTCGTTAAAAACTCTTGATGGTACGTCTTGAAGTGTTTTTTGGGAGTACAACGCAACAGACACCAGCAATATTAATAGCAAGTATTTGAATTTCATTATTTTAGGGCATTAATTGAAAATGTAATGCAAGGTAAGGATTATTTTTTTTTATGGAGTAAAGGGAGTAATAAAAATGAGACTCCTCCGAAAAAAATAACAAATAGTATTTGCGAAGTCCATACAATCCATCCAAAAGCCGTTCCAGCCTCTAGTGGCACGTTATACAAATGTAAGATAGCCCCTATTAATACTGGGTATACGCCAAAACCACCATTGGTAAATGTAATTGCCAAGCTGCCCATTATAAACGATGTGGCAACGGCTCCAAAGCTTATATGTGCCGTTTCGGGCAGGGCATAAATGGTAATGTAAAACATGGATACGTAGGCTACCCAAATGTATATGGAGTGTAATATAAAGGGCCATTTATTTGGCATTTTAAACACACTAAGCGAGCCCTCTATTAATCCTGCAATTTTTACTTTTAATTTGGTTACCCATAGTAGCCTAGAGTATTTGTAAAACAGTATGGTACTTATAAGCAAGGTTACTGCTACAATACCATAAAGTAATAACCGCTCAAAAGGTATTTTTTGTGCTACGTAACCTTTAAGTACATCAAACTGTAATAGTAATGTAGTTGATATACAGGTAACGAGCAATATTAAATCGACAACGCGCTCGGATATTATGGTACCAAAACCTTTATCAAAAGGAACATTAGCATATTTTTTTAGTACCAAAGCGCGCGATACTTCTCCAGAGCGCGGAATGGTTAGATTAAGAAAATAACCTATGCTTATGGCAAAAAAATTTGTTGAAAAGGAGGACTGATATCCCAAATGCGAAAGGGTATACCGCCAACGGTACGCCCGCGACATGTAGCTGGTAAGTGCAAAAAATAACGAAATGGCTACATAATTATAATTGGCGTTGGCAAAATGGCTAAACATTTCATCACGCTGCTCAGGTGTAAATTGGTTGTAGCTGTATATAATTAAAAACACTCCCAGCAATAGCGGGAGTGTTATACTTAATATTGTTTTTACTTTTTTGCCCAACAAACGTTTATGTTAAAGAGTTATCCTTCTCGTTAGGAAAAACAATGGCTGGTTTAAATGTTTTAGCTTCTTCAAACTCCAATAAACCGTATGATATTATAATAACAATATCGCCCTTTTGTACTTTGCGTGCCGCTGGACCGTTTAATGTTATTTCGCCACTACCCTTGTTCCCTTTTATAACGTATGTTTCCAAACGTTCGCCATTGTTAATATTAACAATAGTAACCTTTTCTCCTTCAATAAGATTGGCGGCATCCATTAAGACTTCGTCAATCGTAATACTACCTATGTAATTTAAATCTGCTCCCGTTACCGTAACACGGTGAATCTTGGATTTTACAACTTCAATTTGCATGGTGCAAAGTTAATTAATTTAATGACATATTATCTATTAGCCTCACGTTGCTTAACATAACCGCAATAAAGGCTCTGTATTTTTTATCTTGTTTTATAGTAGTCGGTACCAAGTCGTCCTCGGCAGCTATTTCAAAATACTCCAACTCAAACGCAGGGTGTGCTAAAAATGTTGTTGCAACGTGCGTTTTAATCTCGGTAATTGACTTGGTTGCAAATTGTTTTTTAGCCGCTAAAAGTGTTTTGTATAGTAACGATGCCGCTTCGCGCTCGGCTGCTGTTAAACGTTGGTTGCGCGAACTCATTGCCAAACCATTAGCCTCACGTGTTATAGGGCAGCCCACTATATTTACAGGAATGTTATGCTTTTTTACCAGTTTTTTTACAATTTGTAGCTGCTGGAAGTCTTTTTCGCCAAAATAAGCATTGGTTGGCTGCACGTATTCAAAAAACTTCTTTACAATAGTACCTACACCATCAAAATGCCCAGCACGGTGGCTGCCTTCCATTTGGTTTTCAATACCATCAAAATCAAAATGAGTCGATTCTGTTTTATCCTCATACATCTCTGTTACCGACGGAACAAATACAACAATAGCATCACTTATTGTTTTTATTTTTTCCATATCAGCTTCTACAGTACGGGGGTACTGCTGTAAATCGTCAGTATTATTAAACTGTGTAGGGTTTACAAAAATACTAATTACGGTAACGGCGTTGTTTTGTACCGATTGCTCTAGTAACGATAGGTGCCCTTGGTGCAATGCACCCATTGTAGGTACAAAACCAATTGAAGAACCTTTGCTGATATAGCGGGATAAAAGCGACCCTAAATCGGCTTTATTATTGAAAATGAGCATTAAATTAAAATTAAAAATCGGGGCAAAATTAATTATTTAGTTATAAACTGCGTAAAAATGTTTAATTTTGCGTGTTTTTGTACCAATTAAAAAAAATAAATTTTTGAAGATGGAGGATAAGAGGATATTATATGTATCATCTGAAGTAGTGCCATATTTGGCTGAAAACGAAGTTTCTTTAATGTCATACGAAGTACCTAAGATGATTAACGATCAGGGCGGACAGATAAGAATATTTATGCCACGCTATGGTAATATTAACGAGCGTAGACACCAGTTGCATGAAGTAATTCGTTTATCGGGAATGAACTTAGTAGTAAACGACATGGATATGCCGCTAATTATTAAAGTGGCATCGATACCAAAAGAGCGTATTCAGGTTTATTTTATTGATAACGATGAGTATTTTAAAAGAAAAGCTACGTTTAGTGATGAGGATGGTGTTTTATATCCTGATAACGATGAGCGTGCTATTTTCTTTGCCAAAGGTGTTGTAGAAACCGTTAAGAAACTTAATTGGGTACCCGATATTATACACGTACACGGTTGGATGGCAGCCCTACTACCCGTATACATGAAGCATTACTATAAAGATGAGGCATTATTTGCTAACACTAAAATTGTAACATCTGTTTACAACCAGTCGTTTGAGGGTGAGCTTGATAACGGTATGCTTAAAAAAGTGCTTTTTGATGAAGTGCCAGAAGATGCTGTACAAGGGCTTGCAACGCCAAATTACGAGAATATACTTAAAACATCCATAGCACACTCTGATGCTGCTATTATCTCTTCTGAGAACTTATCGCCAGAGTTAACTAAGTTTGTAGAAGAGTCAGGAAAACCATTCCTACCATATGTTTCTAAAGATAAATTTGCCGAAGCGTATACTAATTTCTATAAAAATGAGGTTTTATAGTAAATCAATAAAAAATTTATATGAATAATCGCTTGATTTATAAAAGCCTTATTATCGTTTTAGGTGTCGTCTTTTTCGCTTCGTGTGACACCGATTACAACAACATTGGAGCAAACATTATTAATGATGATATTCATCATGATATGCTAAAGTACGAAGCAAACGTAGTAGCAACCGATGTTGGTACAGGTGTTGTACAAGCTAACAACTTACCCCAAAACTTACTTGGAGTACTGGAAAGTCCTGTTTTTGGAAAAACCATTGCACACTTTGTTACCCAAATAGAGTTGGAAAACGTAAACCCAACACTTAACAACCCTACTATCGACTCGGTATACATGTACGTACCTTATTATAGTACGTTAGAGAGTACCAATGCCGATACTGGATTGGGAGAATACTCTTTGGATTCGATTTATGGAAGCATTACCTCTCGATTTAAACTAAGTGTTTACGAAAATAATTACTTTTTAAGAGATACCGATCCTGGATCGGGAGATGGTAGTACACAAAAATATTACTCTAATGACAGAAACCTGATAGAAGCCAATAGAGGAAACGTATTGCTTAACGATGGAATTAGTAGCGAAAACGAATTATTTAGATATAGTGCAGTACCTATACAAAGGCTGTATGGAGGAGGCGAAGTTGCTGAGACCTTTGCACCAGGAATGTTCTTGTACCTAAACAACGATTTTTTCCAAACTAAAATACTTAATGCAGCTGCATCAGATAACTTGGTTAATAACAACGTATTTAGAGAATACTTTAGAGGAATTTATTTTCAGGCGGAACAAATAGGTAACGAAGCTGTAATGGGAGTACCTCGATTTGATCAAGGTACCATTACCATTAAATATACTGATGATAAACTGGATCTTAACGGTAACCCTGTAGTTGAAAATGGTGTAGTGCAGCGCGAAAGTAAATCGATGACGATTAACCTAACAGGTAACACAGTAAACTTTTTAGATTACACCTACCCTTCTGAATTTACTACAGCCATTACTACTAATGACGATGCTACAGGTGACCAAAGATTGTATGTTAAGGGTGGTGAAGGATCTTTAGCAACCATCAACATCCTTAGTGACCAAGATATTGCAACGTTAAAAGAAGAAAGAATACTTATAAACGATGCAAGCCTTACTTTTTATATAGACCAAGATGTAATGGAAAACGCAACAGAGCCATTGCGTGTATACCTGTACGACCTGAATAACAAACGCCCGTTACTGGACTACGGTATAGATAACACAAGTAGAGCATCACGACCAAAGTTTAATAAATTTGTACATGGCGGAATTATACAAGAGGATGATAACGACAAGGGGCTTAAATATAAAATTAGAATTACCAACCACGTTAGCAACATTATAAATAACGACTCTACAAATGTTAAGCTAGGGCTTGTGGTTACCGAAAATATTAACGTTATTACCAACGCTGCTTTAAAAACACCATTTACAACAGATGGTTTGGAGGTTAAAACCGTACCAGTATCATCTGTAATACACCCATTCGGAACAGTATTATACGGCAGCAACAGTACTGTACCCGAAGACAAACGTCTTAAACTTGAAATTTTTTATACTAAACCAAATTAATTATTAACTATGTGTGGAATTGTTGGTTACATTGGACACAGAGAGGCATATCCTGTAATTATTAAAGGTCTGAGAAGACTGGAGTACAGAGGGTATGACAGTGCAGGCGTCGTTCTTTTTGATGGTAACGACCTAAAGCTTTCTAAAACTAAAGGTAAGGTTGCTGACCTTGAGGAAAAGTCACAGAAAGAAATTTCTGTTTCTGGTAATATTGGTATCGGGCATACCCGATGGGCAACGCACGGTGTACCCAACGATGTAAATTCGCATCCGCACTATTCCAACTCAGGTAACCTTGCTATTGTTCATAATGGTATTATTGAGAACTATGAACCCTTAAAAAAAGAGCTTATTGCCAGAGGTTATGTATTCCATTCGGATACGGACACGGAAGTATTAGTAAACTTAATTGAAGACGTTAAGAAAAAAGATAATTTAAAACTCGGTAAAGCAGTACAAATAGCCCTAAACCAAGTGGTAGGTGCCTATGCTATTGCTGTATTTGATAAAGAACGACCAAACGAAATTGTAGCTGCCCGTTTAGGTAGCCCATTGGCTATTGGTATCGGTAAAGACGAATTCTTTATCGCATCGGATGCTTCGCCGTTTATCGAATATACATCAAATGCTATTTACCTCGAGGATGAAGAAATGGCAATTATACGTTTGCATAAACCAATGAAAATACGAAAAATTAAAGACGACTCTTTAGTTGATCCGTACGTTCAAGAGCTGCAAATGAACCTTGAGCAGATAGAAAAAGGCGGTTACGACCACTTTATGCTTAAAGAAATTTACGAGCAACCAGCCGTTATAAAAGACACCTACCGTGGTAGACTTCATGCAAACGAAGGGCTTATAAAAATGGCAGGAATAGAAGATAACCTTCAAAAATTCCTGAATGCAAACAGAATACTCATCGTTGCTTGTGGTACATCGTGGCACGCAGGTTTGGTAGCCGAATACATATTTGAAGAATTTGCACGCATACCTGTAGAGGTAGAATATGCCTCAGAATTCCGATACAGAAACCCAATTATACACGAAAATGATGTAGTAATTGCTATATCGCAATCTGGAGAAACTGCCGATACCCTTGCTGCTATAAAACTAGCTAAGGAACATGGTGCGTTTGTATTTGGCGTATGTAATGTAGTAGGTTCATCAATATCGCGCGAAACGCATGCAGGAGCTTATACCCACGCAGGGCCCGAAATTGGAGTAGCCTCTACAAAAGCATTTACTACACAAATAACTGTACTAACACTTATAGCACTACGCTTAGCACAAGCCAAAGGAACGCTTACTAACTCCGACTTCCACAGGTATTTACAAGAGTTAGAGCTAATACCCGAAAAAGTACAACAAGCACTAGAAACTAACGATGTTGCAAAAGATATAGCAGCCATATACAAAGATGCACCCAACTGCCTGTACTTAGGTAGAGGGTACAACTTCCCTGTAGCACTAGAGGGCGCATTAAAGCTAAAAGAAATATCGTACATACACGCAGAGGGATACCCTGCTGCAGAGATGAAGCACGGACCTATTGCACTTATAGACGAGCAAATGCCAGTAGTGGTAATTGCACAAAAACAAGAGCATTACGATAAAATTGTAAGTAACATACAGGAAATAAAATCACGTAGTGGTAAAATAATAGCTGTAGTTACCGAAGGCGATACCCAAGTTAGAGCCCTTGCCGACCACGTTATCGAGATACCAAAAACAGTAGATGCACTTTCGCCACTACTAACTACCATACCATTGCAATTACTAAGTTACCACATTGCGGTAATGAGAGAATGTAATGTAGACCAACCGCGTAACTTAGCAAAATCGGTTACAGTAGAGTAAACAAAATTTTGTTTCTAAACCATATAAAGGCAGCTTCGAATTAATTTCTTAGCTGCTTTTTTATTGTATTAAAAATTTTGTTAATTTTAGAAAAATCCATCCACTAATGAAAGAAATAAAAATAGAACATTTAGCCTATCGACTTAAACAAGCTAAAGATAATAAACGTCCACAACCGATATTTTTTTTAGGCGCTGGCGCTTCATGCACAGGCGATATTCCATTAGCGGGTGAAATTGTCAAAAACATACTAGAACAACATAAACACAGTCCTTTCATCAAAGATTTACCTGATGACAAAAAGAACTATCCAAACCTTATGGATTGTCTTGATCCTGATGAAAGAAATGAGCTTTTAAAAGGATACATTAAGAAGGCGAAAATTAATGTTACTCACATCTATTTAGCGCAATTATTAAACGAAGGATATGTTGATTATATATTAACTGTGAATTTTGATAATTTAATGCTCCGAGCACTATCACTATATAACATATTTCCTGCAACATACGATATGGCAATATTAAAAGACTTAACTACAAGTACTTTTAAAGAAAAATCAGTAGTGTATCTTCACGGTCAAAATCATGGGCTATGGTTATTAAATACCCAGCAGGAAATGGATAAAGTAAAAACCACTGTGCCTACAATATTTGATTCCATAAAAAATGGAAGACCATGGATATTTATAGGCTATAGTGCCGAAGACCCCATATTTGAACATATTAAAAAACTAGGTCGTTTTGATAATGGCTTGTATTGGGTAAGCTATAACAATAATGATCCTAGCAAAAAAGTTCGAGAATTTCTTTCAAACCCACACACCAATGCTTTTTTGATAAAAGGGTACGATGCTGATTCTTTCATGTTAAAACTAAATGCCGAATTAAAATTATCGCAACCTAGCATCGTAGATAAACCGTTTACAGCATTAAAAGAAATGCTAAACGAAATTGTTGACATTGATGATAAAGAACATTTTAAAGGTGTTAAGGAGCGATTAGAAATTTCAAAAGAACAAGTAGATGAAGCAATACAACAGTTTGAAGTAGGAAAAATTACTCCTAATAAAGCTTCAAAGAATGAAACTCAAATTAACTTGTTGAAAAAAGAAATAATAAACCTGTTAATTAATGAAAAATATGATGAAAAAGTAATTTCAGGACTACAGGTAAAAGCCAAAAATATAAATGATAAAGAAGTTAATAGCTTACTCTCCTCGCTCTATTCAGATTGGGGTATAGATTTAGCAGAATTGGCAAAAACAAAAACAGGGAAAGAGGCGGAGCAATTATACCTTGAAGCTTTTAAAAAATACCAAAAAGCAATCGATATTAATCCCGACAAACATGAAGCATATAATAACTGGGGAAATGGTTTAGCAAAATTGGCAAAAACAAAAACAGGGAACGAAGCGGAGCAATTATACCTTGAAGCTTTTAAAAAATACCAAAAAGCAATCGATATTAATCCCGACATGCATGAAGCATACTATAACTGGGGTATAGATTTAGCAGAATTGGCAAAAACAAAAACAGGGAACGAAGCGGAGCAATTGTATCTTGAAGCTTTTAAAAAATACCAAAAAGCAATCGATATTAATCCCGACATGCATGAAGCATACTATAACTGGGGAAATGGTTTAGCAAAATTGGCAAAAACAAAAACAGGGAAAGAGGCGGAGCAATTATACCTTGAAGCTTTTAAAAAATACCAAAAAGCAATCGATATTAATCCCGACAAACATGAAGCATATAATAACTGGGGAAGTGGTTTAGCAGAATTAGCAAAAACAAAAACAGGGAACGAAGCGGAGCAATTGTATCTTGAAGCTTTTAAAAAATACCAAAAAGCAATCGATATTAATCCCGACATGCATGAAGCATACTATAACTGGGGAAATGGTTTAGCAAAATTGGCAAAAACAAAAACAGGGAACGAAGCGGAGCAATTATACCTTGAAGCTTTTAAAAAATACCAAAAAGCAATCGATATTAATCCCGACAAACATGAAGCATATAATAACTGGGGAAATGGTTTAGCAAAATTGGCAAAAACAAAAACAGGGAACGAAGCGGAGCAATTATACCTTGAAGCTTTTAAAAAATACCAAAAAGCAATCGATATTAATCCCGACATGCATGAAGCATACTATAACTGGGGTATAGATTTAGCAGAATTGGCAAAAACAAAAACAGGGAACGAAGCGGAGCAATTGTATCTTGAAGCTTTTAAAAAATACCAAAAAGCAATCGATATTAATCCCGACATGCATGAAGCATACTATAACTGGGGAAATGGTTTAGCAAAATTGGCAAAAACAAAAACAGGGAAAGAGGAGGAAGATTTATATAATTTAGCATTTGAAAAATATCAAAAATCTATAAGTCTTGGTGGAAACCATTATAATTTAGCTTGTCTTTATGCTTTAAGAGGAAATAAAAAAGAAGCTTTACATCATTTAGATATAAGTTTACAAAACGATGGGATTTCGACTTCTTTTGTTAAAGATGATGAAGATTGGGAGAAATTCTTAAATGATGACGATTTTAATATACTTTTGAATAAATATGATAAAGAAGAATAAGGAGGTCATTCGGGTTTTCCTCAAAACAAACCGAACTTAAATAACAATACCTCAATCAATTTCCTCTTAAGTACACTTCTGTTAAAAAAAATACAAAATTAAAATTGCATAAATCGTTCAGAAAAAACTATCTTTGCGCTCGGAAAAAAGAAGTTTTTTTCAGTAAATAAATAGCTGTTTAATAAATACATAAGCAATGTCTAAAGTAATAGGAAAAGTTGCACAAATTATCGGACCAGTTGTAGACGTAGTGTTTGACACCGAAAACGCTGAGCTTCCAAAAATTTATGATTCATTAGAAATCACTAAAAAAGACGGTACTTTACTTGTACTAGAGGTACAATCGCACGTAGGTGAAAACACCGTACGTACCATTTCGATGGACTCTACTGACGGTTTGAGTAGAGGGTATGAGGTTGTAGGTACAGGTAGCCCTATACAAATGCCTATTGGTAGCGATATCTACGGACGCTTATTTAATGTAATTGGAGACGCTATTGATGGTTTAGGTGATTTACCTAAAGCGGGTGAAAATGGTTTACCAATTCACCGTCAAGCACCAAAATTTGAAGATTTATCAACTTCGTCAGAAGTTTTATTTACTGGTATTAAAGTAATCGACCTTATTGAGCCTTACGCAAAGGGAGGTAAAATTGGATTATTTGGTGGTGCTGGTGTAGGTAAAACAGTATTGATTCAGGAGTTGATTAACAATATTGCAAAAGGTCACGGTGGTCTTTCCGTATTCGCAGGAGTAGGTGAAAGAACACGTGAGGGTAACGACTTACTTCGTGAGATGTTAGAGTCGGGTATTATCAAGTACGGAGACGACTTTATGCACTCTATGGAAGAAGGCGGATGGGATTTGGCTAAGGTTGACAAAGCTGGAATGAGAGATTCTAAAGCAACATTCGTATTCGGACAGATGAACGAACCACCTGGAGCACGTGCACGTGTGGCACTTTCTGGTCTTACTATCGCAGAATACTTCCGTGATGGTGCTGGAGATGCACAAGGTAAAGATGTACTCTTCTTCGTAGATAACATCTTCCGTTTTACACAAGCAGGTTCAGAGGTATCGGCACTACTAGGTCGTATGCCATCAGCGGTAGGTTACCAACCAACACTAGCTACAGAAATGGGTGCTATGCAGGAGCGTATTACATCTACCAAAAAAGGTTCTATTACATCGGTACAGGCAGTATATGTACCTGCGGATGACCTTACTGACCCCGCACCAGCAACAACGTTTGCCCACCTTGATGCAACAACAGTACTTTCGCGTAAAATTGCTGAGCTAGGTATTTATCCTGCGGTAGACCCATTGGATTCTACTTCGAGAATACTTACACCACAAATTTTAGGTGAAGAGCACTACAAGTGTACACAACGCGTAAAAGAGATACTACAGAAATATAAAGAACTACAGGATATTATTGCTATTTTGGGTATGGAAGAGCTTAGTGAGGAGGACAAACTAGCTGTATCGCGCGCACGCCGTGTACAACGTTTCCTTTCGCAGCCATTCCACGTAGCCGAGCAGTTTACAGGTATTCCTGGAGTACTAGTAGATATTAAAGATACCATTAAAGGGTTTAACATGATTATGGATGGTGAGTTAGACCACCTTCCAGAAGCTGCCTTTAACCTTAAAGGTACTATTGAAGAAGCTATTGAAGCTGGAGAAAAAATGCTTACTGAAGCGTAATATTGTTTCGGGTTGTATGTTTTACGTGTTCAACTCGTAATACCCAACCAGTAACAACTAAAAAACAGGTTAAACTATGTTATTAGAAATAGTATCGCCAGAAGGACACTTATTTAAAGGAGATGTTACCTCGGTAACGGTACCAGGTGTAAATGGCGAATTCCAAATGCTAAGCCATCACGCCAATATTGTATCGGTGTTAAATGAGGGTAGTATTAAAATTGCAGTACCTAACCTAAAGGCTGCTACCGAATATTCGCCAAAGTTTACCCGTAACGACAAAGAGCAAAAGTTAATGCTTGCTATACATTCGGGTACACTAGAAATGAAAGATAACAAGATTATTATTTTGGTTGATTAATTCACTTATATTTACTAAAAAGCCCTTTCCTACAAGAAAGGGCTTTTTTGATTTTATATACCTGCTGCCATTGTGAGGAGGAACGACTAAACAATCTTAAACTATTAGACTACCACGCTCCGTTTTACTATGGCAGCAATGACATATTAGTAATCTAGATTTGTTACTCCTTTACATACTCCATAATATCGGCGGGCTGGCAATCCAGCTCCTTGCAAATAGCCTCTAAGGTAGAAAAGCGTATCGCTTTGGCTTTACCTGTTTTTAATATAGATAGGTTTGCAGTAGTAATACCAATGCGCTCGGCAAGCTCGTTACTACGCATTTTCCGCTTGGCAAGCATTACATCAAGGTTTACAACTATTGGCATAACTTATACCGTTAATTCGTTTTCCTCTTTCATACCTTTTGCTGTTTGAAATACCTCAGCAAGCACTATAAAAAAGAGCCCTAAGCCAATTGTGAGCAATGAATTATTAAAGGCAATACCAATAGTTATATCATGTGATGGACTCGTAATCCAAGCAAGCACAATACTTGCAGCTATAATAGAGTAGCCTATTAAAATAGCCTTGCCCGTCTGGTCAAAATTCTTAATTACACGATCGTCAAAAATGATACGTTTTCTAAACAAGTCGAGCGTTTTTCTGAATAGATAAAGAGCGTACACAAAAAACAGAGCCCCTACATATAACAGTAATAATAAAATTATTATTTCCCATTGTTCCTTACCTTGTAATAATTCTGAGTCTGCATCCAATTTAAATGGAATACTATCAGGAAATAAAAATACCATTATTATTAACGGCAGCCCAAATATAGCCCCAATCATAGTAAGGATAAATAATATATCGGTAACCGTTTTTAAGAGTGAAAGTCGTCTCATACTATATTTTTTTGGTTTGATGTTACAATACAAATATAATAAAATTATTGAAAAACAATAATTAAGTATTATAAAACAATATTTAAATTTATAAAGCAATATAAAAAAGATACTTATTTTTGGAGTATGCAGCAGTTGCCCAAATCACTTCAGGATAAACTCGAAAACCGTAGTAAAAACGGTTTATTACGCGAATTACCAACCTCGTCATCATTAATCGATTTTGCATCGAACGATTATTTGGGATTATCGAAAAACAAAGCTGTTTTTACGGCTGCAAGCGAGTTATTGGTATCGGCTAACACTATAGCCAACGGTGCTACGGGTTCGCGCCTTATTAGCGGAAACCATACATTGTACACCGAAGCCGAAGATTATATTGCTCAATTCCATGCTGCTAAAAGTGCGTTACTATTCAATTCGGGGTACGATGCTAATGTTGGTTTTTTTTCATGCGTACCTCAAAAAAGCGATGTGGTATTGTATGATGAGCTTATACATGCCTCCATACGCGACGGAATACGGTTGAGTAATGCTAGTGCCTATAAGTTTGAACATAATAATGTAACGGCTTTAAAATTACTACTAGAAAGGCATACGAACAAAGCTGCGGAAGTGTACATTGCAACCGAGTCGGTTTTCTCGATGGATGGCGATACGCCTGATTTAATTGCAATAGCCAAATTGGCTAAGAATTATAACTGTAAACTGGTTATAGACGAGGCACATGCACTAGGCGTTTTTGGCACAAAGGGCGAAGGCTTAGTACAGCAACTGGGCATTGCAGGTGCTGTTTTTGCCCGTATAGTAACCTTTGGCAAAGGTTTGGGCTGCCATGGTGCAGCAATACTAGGCGCAAAGGAACTTAGGAGTTATTTAGTTAATTTTGCACGTAGTTTTATTTATACTACAGGGCTACCACCGCACTCGGTTGCTACTATTTTATGTGCTTACAAGCAAATGGAGAGTGATAACAATAATTGGGAGCAATTACGAGCCAATATCAACCATTTTATAACAACAGCTAAAACATTAGGGTTACATCAGTTTATTGTTAGTAAGTCGGCAATACATTGTGCCGTTATCCCCACCAATATAAAGGTAAAAAGCATTGCACAGCATTTACAAAAGGAAGGCTATAATGTAAAGCCTATTATGTCGCCCACAGTAGCCGAAGGCTCAGAACGCTTACGGTTTTGTTTGCGCAGTACCGTTACGTTTACCGAAATTGAGGGCGTATTGCATTGCCTTAAGGCTGCTCTGTAACCTCGGGTTCTTGCTTTTTTTGGCGCGGTCGTCGTTTCTTAAACCAATTACTATCTTCTTCACCAAACAAATAGGCGTAAGGTTGTGTTTCGGGGCTCATCTCAAACAACTTCTTCAATATGGCAATGGTAGGTATTATTAATATCATACCTATAATACCCCATATGGCACCACCTATTAATAAACCCAAGAAGGTAACTAATGCATTAAGATTTACATTACCACCTGTAATTCTGGGTGTTAAATACGCATTTTCGAGTATTTGTATAAAAGAAAACGACACCAAAACAGCTATAGGATAAAAAAGTGTGTCCTTAGTTATTAATGCGAAAAAGAAAGGTAATATAGCCCCAAGTACAGGACCCAAATACGGAATAATATTTAATACGCCTGCCAACACTCCAAAAAATATGGCGTGCTCTATGCCCAATATTAGTAATACCGCAGTATTAATAATAGCAAGAATAAGCATTACTTTTCCTGCCCCTGTAATATAGGCGTGTACAATACGGCGTATATCCGTTAACCTGTCCAGCAAAACACTATCTTTTTCTTTACGGAATACTTTACTAATAAATACCGCTAAATGATCGCGGTATATAAGCAGAAAAAATATGAATATGGGTAACAATAATATGTCTGATAACATACTAAGGATATATAATATCAGTTGGGTTGGCGTAGCATCTTCAGTTTGTACAATGGCTACTGCTTTTTTAAACTCAAAACCGTTGTACATACCCATATCTACCCCCAAGTTTTCGTAACTCCAGCTATTCGCCTTTATAACATACAGATTTGCTTTTTCAGAAAGATCGCCACCCAAATCTTCTATAAAGCCTCGTACCTGAAAATAGGTAAACACCAATAGCACCGATATTATAGAAATAAAGGCAAAAAGGCATATAATAGCACTAACGGTACGAGGTATTTTTAAACTTTCCAGCCTGTTACACGTAGAGGTTAGCAACATGGCTATAAAGCCCGATATAAGCAACGGAACTAAAATTGTTTTACCCGCCACCATAAAAAGTATAATAATGATAATGAGTAATGCTATAAAAACAGTTTTAATGTAAGAGGGTACTTTTAAGGTGTCCATAAAGTAAACACATGTTAAATTATATCAAACTTTTCAAATGTACATATAATAAGTTGCTGCATATGGTAATGTTTTATTAAAATTACAAAACACTTTTTATCAAAGTACATCTGTATAAAAAGCTGGTAATTATTGCCCTTTGATTTAGTAGATTTGTAGTATGGAAAGTGCCTTTACAAAAATTGGGTCTTATCTTTATTCATCCGAAGCTATTATCATAAAAGGAAAACTAGCGTCTGAAGGCATAGAAGTATTTATGGCTGATAACCATACAATAGAAACAGACCCCTTAATGAGCAACGCTATTGGCGGAGTAAAACTGTTTGTAAAAACGGAACAGCTCGGAGCAGCAAAAAAAGTACTCGATGAAATAAGTCGATATTCATTAGATGATAAAGGCAAGCCTATTAAATGCCCAAAATGCCAACAAAATAAAGTCGAGATTGGTTCTACCGTAAAAAACATAAAATCATTCTTTGTATTCCTTTTTAGTTTTGGTTTTTTAGGCACACTTCCGTTTTACATCAAATACAAATACCGCTGTAGCAACTGCGGAAACGAATTCAATATCTCATGAAACTATTTATAACAGGCATAGGTACCGATGTAGGTAAAACAGTAGCATCGGCCATTGTTACCGAAGCCTTAAAAGCCGATTACTGGAAACCTGTACAAGCGGGCGACCTTGATAATTCTGACACCCACAAGGTAAAACAATACGTATCTAATAGTAAAACGGTGTTTCACAACAACAGTTATGCGCTCACTACCCCTGCAAGCCCGCATATGGCAGCCGCTATAGACGATGTTACCATCGACATCAAAAAAATAAAAGAGCCCAAAACCAAAAACCACTTGGTTATAGAGGGTGCAGGTGGTTTGCTGGTACCGTTAAACGATAACGATACTATTGCCGACCTACTACAACCCGATTATAAAGTTATTGTAGTATCGCGCCATTATTTGGGCAGCATAAACCATACACTACTTACTATTGAAGCCTTGCAGCAACGAAACATTGCTATTGCGGGTATTATTTTTAACGGTGATGAATACAAGCCTACCGAAGAAATTATTCTAAAAAAAACAGGTGTAAAATTACTCGGCAGAATAGAGGATGAACCTTTTTTCGACGCTACGGTTATTCGTGACTACGCCAATCAGTTTAAAGCACAACTACAAGCCCTAGAATAGTAATGAATACAACTCAAAATAACGACCTTGCAGCTCGCGATGCCCACTACCTTTGGCACCCGTACACACAGCACAAAACAGCAGCCCCACACATTGCCATACAACGTGGCGAAGGCGCATTGCTGTGGGACGATAAAGGCAAGCAGTACATAGATGCCATAGCCTCGTGGTGGGTAAACCCCTTTGGGCACAGCAACAAGTTTATAGCCGATGCCATATATAAACAACTCACTACATTAGAGCACGTATTGTTTGGCGGTTTTACACACGAACCTGCTATACAGGTAGCCGAAAAACTCAAAGAAATACTACCCAGCAATCAGCAAAAATTTTTCTTTTCAGATAATGGTTCTACGGCGGTAGAAATTGCCCTAAAAGTAGCCTTGCAATACTATTACAACAAGGGCAAAAAACGCACTAAAATTATTGCTTTTGAAAATGCTTTTCATGGCGATACTTTTGCCGCTATGGCTGCCAGCGGTATATCGTTTTTTACCGAAGCCTTTAGCGGTTCGCTTATAGAGGTTACCCGTATTCCCGTGCCTGTAGCAGGGCAAGAAGAAGCTAGCCTTGATGCCTTAAAAGAACTTACCAAAACAAACGATTACGCTGCCTTTATATTCGAACCCTTAGTGCAAGGTGCAGCAGGTATGGTAATGTATGCTCCTGAAGCGTTAGATACCTTAATAAGTACTTGTAAAGACAATAATATTTTTACGGTAGCCGACGAGGTTATGACAGGATTTGGTAAAAGTGGTAAAAACTTTGCTTGCGATTACCTTACTGCACAACCCGATATGATGTGCCTCTCCAAAGCACTAACAGGCGGTACAATCCCTATGGCAATAACCACATTTACACAAGAATTATTTGATGGTTTTTATGATGACGATGTAAACAAAGCCCTCTTTCATGGGCATACCTTTACCGCCAACCCAACAGGTTGTGCAGCAGCATTAGCAAGCATACAGCTATTACAACAACCCGAAATGCAAGCTAACATACAGCGTATTAACCAACAGCACTTGGCTTTTCAGGCAAAAATAGCACAACATCCACGTATAAAAACAACTCGGGTGCTGGGAGTAATATTTGCCCTCGAATTAAAAACGGAAAGTAAAGAAAGCTACTACGGCGGACTACGTAACAAGCTATATAATTATTTTATTGATAAAGGGGTAATACTGCGCCCTGTAGGTAACATTATTTACATACTACCTCCGTATATTATTAGCGACGAGTTGTTATCTGAAATTTACGAAACAATAGCATCCGCAATAGAAGAAGTACATTAAAAGGCTATAGGTTTCGGTAGTTTGAGGTTTTACAGTATTTTTGCGGAAAAACCGCACTATTGTTACCACCCATAGCCATAACCTCGCTTCGTTCGTTTTCCGCGTTGGGCGATACCCCTGAAACCATCTGGGAAAACTACTGCAACACAACATCGTTAATCCAACCTATGGATTGTAACGGTACGCAGGCATTGGGCGCACCCCTACACGATACGTTACAGCAAAAAGTAGCTGCATTAAGGGCTTCCGAAAATAAGTACCTTAATCTTGATAATTCGGTATTGTATGCGCTTTTAGCTTCGCGCGAAGCAGTACAAAATGCAGGATGGCAACAGGGCGACGATTTTGGCGTAAATATAGGTTCATCTCGTGGGGCAACAGCATTATTTGAACAATACCATCAAGAATTCCTAAAAACAGGATTAACGGCTACACAAGCGTCGCCTGCTACTACACTAGGCAATATCGCTTCGTGGGTGGCACAAGATTTAAAAACTACAGGTCCCGATATTTCGCACTCCATAACGTGCTCTACAGCATTGCATGCTTTGCTTAATGGGGTGGCGTGGTTACAATCGGGTATGACGTCGAAATTTTTAGTGGGTGGCAGCGAGGCACCGCTTACCCCTTTTACCATAGCCCAAATGAAAGCGATGAAAATATATGCCTCTAACGAATCGGAATATCCCTGTCGTGCCTTAGACCTCAATAAAAAAACCAACACTATGGTATTGGGCGAGGGTGCAGCCTCTGCGTGTTTGGAGGTTGGTCGTAAAACAAATGCGTTGGGTTATATTGAGGGTATTGGTTATGCTACAGAGGAATTAAAGCATAGTGTTTCCATTTCGGCAAATGCAGTATGTTTGCAAAAATCCATGCAAATGGCGTTGCGCAACACTCCCTTAAACGAAGTTGATGCTATAGTAATGCACGCTCCCGGTACCGTAAAGGGCGATTTATCAGAATACAACGCTGTTCAGTCAATTTTCGGCGAAAGCCTGCCTTTACTTACCACCAACAAGTGGAAAACGGGGCATACTTTTGGTGCTTCGGGCTTGCTTAGCCTCGAATTGGCACTGATGATGATACAGCACAATACGTTTATTGGTATACCTTTTATTCCTAGTCAGAAAAACCAAAAACCAATAAAAAAAGTACTCGTAAATGCGGTTGGTTTTGGTGGTAATGCTGTAAGTGTATTGGTAGGTAAATAAACTACGCTTCGGCAATAAGTTTATAGCCTTTACCATGAATGCTTACTATTTGTATAGCAGGTTCGTCTTTAAATTTTTTACGCAGTTTAGAGATAAACATATCCAAGCTACGCCCTACTATTACCCCTTCATCTTCCCAAACTTCTTTCTGGATGCGTTCGCGGGTAACCTCTGTATTGACATTGGTGGCAAATATGTTGAGTACTTTGGCTTCTTTGGCTGTAAGGCTCTGTACGGTATTTTTTACCTCTAGTTTTTGTAGATCTGGAAAGTATTTGCAAGCTCCTATCATCACAGGAACATGAGGCTGTACCGCAACAGGAGCTTTGGCTTTCTTTTTAGTAGTGCGTAGTTGGTGCCAACCAAACAATACAAACAAAGGTATAACTCCTGCTGCATACCATATTACATTGTTTGTTTCTATAAATTGTATGGTAATATAGTAGTTGTCCTTCGGTAACGCACGCCCCAAACAGGGTACAGCATCGGCTTCTGCTGTAGGCATACTATAAGCATATTGTACCGTATTGGTAGCTACGTCGTACACTTGTACAATATAGTTTTGGGGGATGTACCCTTTCTTTTCTTCGTTGGCTATAATTTCAATAAGTGCATCAGGGTGCAACGCAAAAGGGTGCTCAAAATGAATTTCGTACGTACTTCCGTCAACCTGTTGTATCGGCAAAACCCTAGAGGTAGCATCGTTGGCATTTAACAATAATTCGTGCCCCACTTTACGGAGCGCAATATGCTGTTGGTCTTTTTCAACACCATCATCAAATAAAAAAGTACCTGAAAAAGCAGGCGTACAAAACGTACATAAAACTATAAGAGTACATACAAATTTAATCATGGTTAAAAATAGCAATTTCATCCTTTTTATAATGCCCAAAATGCACTTTTTACATTTGTTTACATTTGATTTACGGGCTTTTACCAAAGTTAGCAACTAACCCATTTAGTTTTGTGGTATAATTAAAATAGAACGATTATGAAAGCAAAAGTATTTAGCACACAACCACTTTGGAGCTACGGATTTGACCTTGTTAGAATTTTAACAGGGATAATAATGGCAAAGTTTGGTATGGAAATTTTTCGGGACGATATTATGATTGAATATTCTCTTTATGTAGAAAAAATGGGTTTTCCTGCCCCAGTATTTATGATTTATTTAGCCAAAATAATTGAGTTAGTTGGAGGAATATTTTTAGCACTGGGGTTGTTTACCCGCTTGGTTACTCCACCACTAACTTTTGTTATGGGTGTATTACTATGGGATATGGCAAACATGAATCTTTTAAATGGGGGTATCTTTTCGTTATTCATACTACTATTCTTTCTGTACTTTACTATGGGAGCAGGAAAATGGAGTTTGGATTACGTTTTGTTTGATAAGCCCAAAAATAAAAGCAGTAACAGTTAAACATGATACGGGAAGCGTATCTTTGTACAAAGTTTACTAAGAATGCTTCCCATTGCTTTTCACCCGATATACAAACACCCGTTACCCGAAGGGCATCGTTTTCCGATGTTAAAATACGAGTTGCTACCCCAACAACTTATACACGAGGGCACGATAACTGAAAAGGCGTTTTATGCACCCAATATGCCCGATATGCAATACATACTGGGCGTGCACCAAACAGTGTACGTAGATGATTTACTTAACCTTACATTAGATGCGCGAGCGGCACGTAAAATAGGCTTTCCGCTTTCGGCGGAGTTGGTAGAGCGTGAATTGCGCATTGCGCAAGGCACCATTTGGGGATGCGAACAAGCCTTGCAAAAAGGTATTGCCTTTAATATTGCAGGTGGCACGCACCATGCCTATAGTACCCATGGTGAGGCTTTTTGCTTATTAAACGACCAAGCTACAGCAGCACACTACCTACTGCAAAACAAAAAAGCGAAACGCATACTAATTGTAGACCTCGACGTGCACCAGGGGAATGGTACTGCCGAAATTTTTGCAAATAATGATGCTGTATTTACCTTTAGTATGCACGGTAAAACCAACTACCCTTTTAAGAAAGAAACGTCTGATTTGGATATTGCTCTGGGAGATAATACAGGTGATGATGAGTACCTAACCATCTTAGAAGAAACATTGCCAAAATTGATTGACAACCATAAACCCGACTTTATTTTTTACCTGAGCGGTGTAGATATTTTAGCATCCGATAAATTGGGCAAACTCGGTTGTAGTGTAGAAGGCTGTAAAGAGCGTGACACTTTTGTATTGAACCTATGCCAAAAACTGGGCATACCCGTACAGTGCAGTATGGGCGGTGGTTATAGCCCCGATATAAAAATTATTATAGAAGCGCATGCCAATACGTACCGAGTGGCAAAGGAGGTATATTTTTAGAAAATGTAACAAAATGCTCCTAGTAACGACGTATAAAATAAAAACACATGCGTTTAAACGAGGCTACCGAATTATTAGATAACTTATCATTACAGACAACGAATAAAACGGAGAAAAAAGTTTACAGTTCTTTTACAGGGATACTAATTTCCTTAAAAGAAAAGGAGCTAACCAAAGAGCAGCTCCAACAAATAGAGGAAAAGCTTACTTCGCTGCATTTGGATATGCCAACGGAAAACAGAAAAAAGTACTACAGTAAAAAACTTACTGAATTTAAGACATTCTTAAAAAACGAATTTTCTTTTACTACCGAAAAATATTATACCGCCATAGGAATGAGTTTGGGGATAAGTTTAGGTATAGCAATAGGAATGCCTATTGGTATAGCAATTAACCCAACTATAGGGATAAGCCTAGGAATATCTATTGGAATGGGAATGGGTATTGCACTCGGAATAGCTTACGGTGCCAAAAAAGATGCAGAAGCTAAAAAACAGGGCAATGTTATATAAAGTAATATAGAGTAGCGAAAGAAGTATTTATACAAAAAAACACCTGCAAGGTTTTAAAAACCTTGCAGGTGTTTTTAGTTTACTTTGTTTCTAATCCTTTTCGTAGGATATCTTTTATGCCCTCAATATGGTCGGTAAATTCCATAATCTGCGAAAGCATTTGCGCCATTTCGTTTTGGTTACCAAAGCCTTTTAACTTGTTATTCTTTACAAAAGTTTCTTTTATAGTTTGCCAACGCTGGTTTTCTTCTTCCGAGAGCTGCTCGGTCATTTCTTTATACTTTAATAGGTTGGCTTCGGCAGCACTGGTAAGGGTTTGGGTTTCGTTACGGTAATGCGATAGTAATAGTGTATCTATCTCATCATCATTCATAACAGGTACTATTTTAGCCACCAATTTGTTCATATCACGGTACGAACCCTGCAATTTAAATGATGGCTCGGTACGGTAGGCATCTTCCATCGCCGCAGAAGCAATGTAAGCTGCATTGGCTTTTAGCACTACATCACGTACTTTTAGTACCTTATCCAGCAACGAAATATAAGTTTCTATCTCCTGCTTGCTGTGATTACCTTTTAGCTCAAAACCATCGCGTTGCCCTGTGGTTGCCATTTTGATTAACGGGTACAAATCATCGCTATTTTTAGCCATAATACCTGCCAGTATGGGGTTAGATGTTAATGCATTCTCGATAAGGCTCAGTTCAAACAATTCGCTAGTACTGCCTATTACATCACCCAAGTTATAAATATCGGCACGGTTGGCAAGCATATCGGGTATGGCAAACTTCTCGCCTGTTTCGGTATACGGGTTACCCGCCATAATAACACAAAACTTTTTCGATTTCATGTCGTACGTTTTGGGTTGCCCGTTATATACCCCCTCTATTTTACGGGTACCATCGGCAAGCGAAATAAATTTCTGTAAAAACTCAGGACTACAATGTTGGATATCGTCCAGATACAACATTACGTTATTCCCCATTTCGAGGGCTAGGTTGAGTTTTTTCAGTTCTTCGCGGGCTGCGGTATTGGTTGCCGAAGCAGGATCTACCGAAGTAATATCGTGCCCAATAGCAGGTCCGTTTATTTTCATGAATACTAGCCCCAATCGGTTCGCCAAATACTCCATTAAGGTCGTTTTACCATACCCTGGTGGCGATACCAATAACAGCATCCCAGAGCGGTCGGTACGGCGGTTTTCGCCTGCGCTACCCAATTGTTTGGCAAGGTTGTCCCCAAATAGGGGCAAATACACTTGGTCTATCAGTTTATTACGCACAAACGAGGTTAGTACTTTGGGCATAAATTCGTTTAAGCGTAATTGCTCTTTTAAGGTAACTGTCAGGGTATGGCGCGCCTCTCTAAAACGGTTAAAGGCAGGTACTTCGTTATCGTAATAATGGCTTAGTAAACGGGTAAACGTATGGTAATGGAAGTTGTACGTACCATTAGTTACCGTAGGGTGCGCCCCTGCAAGCCCCGTTATAACCTCGTCGGGTTCTATGGCTACTATATTCTCTGCCGATTCGTGCCTGTATAGTAGCAGGGCAGTAATTTCGTATAAATAATCTTCGTATTGCTCCTGCGCTGTTTCTACAAGGTACGAGGCTACCCATTGCGCAGCCAGTTGTATGCCACTTTGTTTATCGGGTGCGTTATCAATATTGTGCCTAAAGGCTACGCTTGCCCCTTTGCTATCCAGCATTTTAAAGAAACTTTCGGCTAATTGCGCCGCTTTGTGGCTTACGGTAAAAGCATCATCACTTTTTAATTCCTCAAAAAGGTAATGTGCTGCATTTTTAGTATTACTATTTAACCCTTTACTAAAAGCGGTATGCTGCAAATAGGCTTCTAGTTGTTGCTGTAGTTCTGTTACAATATAATCGAACTCTTTGCTGTTGGGGAACACCGCCAAAACACCCCCCGAAGCTTTTATTTTACTGTTGAGTGTGGTACGAGCATCGTCCTCCAAACCATACCAAAAAAACTGGGCAAAAGCACGTGTAGTAGGCTCGTAGCGGAGTAATCCTAAATTATGATGTTTAGCTACTAACGTTTTTAATAGTTTAAACGCATCGGCATCGTGCACCCCTTTTGTATAGCCTTCGGTATAATTCTTTGATGTTTCTTCGGCTACTAATTTTTCCAGATTTTCATCTGTCATTTCAAAAAGTGCATTGGGTGTATTGTTTCTAAATATTTTATAGGCTAAAAAGGCAGCCCTATACACCGCATCGTTTTCGGAAACGAGTTCCTGACTCCAATATTTTTTAGACGAAAGCATGGTTTCGTCCTCCAATTCTTGGTAAAAATCGGTACCTGTTAAATGGTAGTTTAGCGTACCGTTTTTATATACAATGGTAAGGTCTAGCGGTTGTTTGTTTACAGCAAATTTGTGTTTCCCAAAACGGATAATGTTTTCGCCATCCTCATACAGCTCTTGCTTGTCTTTTAATTTACGAAGCGCATCTTCGCGTGCCGATTTTAGTGCGGTTTCTATCGCTTCAGCTTTGCCTGTATCGTCAAGGTCGATGAGTTGCTGTACTAAATCGCGTAATTTGGCAATCATCAAATCAGAAGCAAAATAACCGTTTATCTCTTCTGCCGATTTAAAGGTTAAGGCTTTGGAAGCTACATTTTTTAATATTCTGCTCGAAGCACTCTCTATAGCTACCGCTTTTTTATTACGGGCTTCTACTAGGCTGCTTCTTTTGGCATCAAAGGCATTGTACACCTCTTCTCTTTTCTCGATAATGGCACCTGTAAACTCCTCATAATCGGCAAAACGGGCTTCTACATCTTCAAGCTGTACCGATATTTTGTTGAGTAATTCCTCAGCCTTTTCGGGTGTTGTAGCCCTATCGAGGGCATTTACAATACTTTGGTCTATCAGTTTTATTTGTGCAGCAAAATCGGCTTTTGCCTCTTTACTGCCTAGTGACGATATTTTATTTTTTATATCGGCTTTTACTCTGTTGAGTGTAGCAAATATTAACGATATGGTATTAATAATATGGGTGGACTTAGAGGTATCTTCTATATTTAAATTGGATACAATGTCAATTAGCATCTCCAAATCGCCCGTAATAGTGTTTACCTCATCTTGCAGTTTTTTACCTTCGGTAACGGTAGTAATATCGGCAATTGCCTCTTGCTTTTTGGCTACGCGTGCATGGTAGGGGGCTAATGCCTTATCGTTCATTAGGAATTGCACGCAATTTTGCGAAATACTTTCGGTTTGCGCTACAATTTCGGCTTCCAATTCAGTTATAAAGTCATGATCAATGTAACGGACTTCCTTTAAACTGATTACCTCGCCCCGTAGGGTACGTAATCCTGCCAAATCGGCTACAAAAACATCAATATCATCTAACGGTGAGCTTTTTATCTGGATGAAGAGGCTTTCGGCTTTTTGCTGTACCTCCTCTGTAATTTTTTTAGCATTTTGGCGGAGTTGTACTACTTTTTCAAACTCATCTATAGCAGCGTTTGCGGTACTTTTTATCGCGCTAAGCGGTACGTTAAGCGCAAATGTTTCGGTATTGGTTATCCAGTAGTAGGCATCCAGTACGTTTTGCGATAAACGATTTAAATCAACATACAACCCGTCGTAATCGTCCTCTTTGTTAAGGAGTGTAACAATAGCCTGGCAATCTGCCATGGCCTTTACAATGTCCTTGTTGCCTATTTTGTAAATGTAGCTGTCCTTGTGCTCCGAGGGCATACTATCGGCTTTTACAAAAGGGGTTTGCCATATTTGTACCAAGTGGCTTTTACTAGCTGCATCCTCCGCACGGAAGTAGGTTAACGCGCCATTTTTTAATACTGTAAAACCGTTACAGATAATCGGCGTCATTACCTCGCGGGTAATAAGGTTATACGACATTAGTACATATTGCCCGTGTGTTTCTTCGTAAAAAACGTACATAAAATCTTCGCCATTGGGCGATGTAATACGTTTTTGAAAGAATAGGTTTTCGAGGCTACTCTCAAATATTTTGTACTCGCCTGTTTGGAGGTAATACCCGTTGGAGAATATTACCCCATGATCGTCGGGTAGTAATATTGCCGATGTTTCGAGGCTATCTATTTTACAAACTTCCTGTAGTTTATGATTGTAAATAAAGTAACGCGGGTCTTCCTGAAAGGGTTGTATGCGCAGGGCGATGATATTACCTAAATCGGCGTACTGAAAATTACCATCATCCAGCGTTTGGTCGGCGTGGATTACTTCTTCATCATAAATACCTTTACCCGTATCGGTATTGTCTTCAATTTTTATGGTAAGCGTTCCGCCAACGGTTTCTACAAATACTTTATCGAGTATGGAAACGTGCGGATGCTCGCCATACTTTTGCATATCGCGGGTGGTTTCCTGCCACCTAAAGTCATGCTGTTTCGGGAATTTATATTCGTGGTCGCTCCTGTTGTCTATATACGTTAGGCTATCCTCTTTAATAAGCCATTTAAACGTTTTTATGTCCGATATTCTGTCGCTAATCTGGAATACCATATGCAGGTAGTTGCCTGCTATAAAAAACTTACGGAAACTGGTATCTCTATAATATTTGTATAGATTGAAGAAATCAGTTTGGAACGTTTCGTCATTAATATAATCGAGTGATTCCTCGCGGAAATCGCCATCTTCGTAAGCATAAATACTAAAAACATCTTCAGCTTTTATATCGGTACGTAACCCAAAGTGTACATTGTACCCGAGTATGCACTTGTCGTTTACCGAAACAATATCGGCAGGAATACAGTTGTTTTGGGTTATAATGCGGTTGTTGGCTATTAGTTTGGTTTCTATACTGCCAAATACCTCCTTACGCGCTTGGTTTAGCTGTTGCAATCGTTCCAAAAGATCGTTCTTTTGGGTTGCCAAACGTGCCTGTATAATTTCGTATGTACCGCCTTCCAGTGTACTCATGGTTAAATTTGATTAAGTTTTAGAGAATATACCGCTTATCATTTTTTTTATGACAAAGTTTTCTAATTTATTGGCAACTGCTCTTACATTATCATCATCTTTATGTCTGTGAAGTTCATCGTTATATATAATGCCTAATAGATAAAAAGTATCAGGAACTGAATGCCTGATTTTTTCACAATATTCTAACTTCTTTTTTGTTCCATGTAAATCTAAAAATTCTTGTCTTTTTTCTGAATCTTTAATTTGATCATAGATTAATTCCTCTACTTTCACTCTTACACCAAAACAAATTGCTAATGGATCATAGTCCTTCTTATCTTCCAAATATTTTTCAACTTCAAAATTTATAAACTCGTGAAATTTTTCAGAACATCCCCAAGCCTTAGGTAAACCTAATGCTACAAATTCATTCTCAATGCTGACAGGAGTTGGATAATAGTGAAAATGATGTTTATCAACATCTTGTTGTATTGTAGAATCTCCTCTTTTTTTGATTAAGTTAATTATATGTTGGCTTGACTGATAAGGAGTTTCTTTAAGGTAAGCTACTTTCAATTTATGTTTATTGAAACAATTGTTATGAAAAAAAAGAGGGTCTAAGTGCGTCATCAGAATAGGGAAAAAATTCTTTCCCTTAGATTTCATATCTTCAATCATGTTTGTCACAAAATATTGGAAAGCTATTAAATTCGCATCGTCCAAATAATCAAAAACTTCGTCAATTATCAGAATACAGTTTTGCTTTTTAAAACTTCTTTTTGCTTTCATTAGTAAAGCAATAAAAGAAAGAATATCTCTCTGCCCATTAGAAATTTCATGAGCCTTTGGCCATTCAATGACTAGACTTGAACCAGAAACTTTGGGTTTAATGTCAAATCTTTTTTGCACATTTGCAGGAATAAAATCATTTATACTTGTAGTAAAATAGTCTTTTTCATCAAGATAGAAAACATAGTTTGCTGCTTTTTGAAAATTTGCTTTCATAGAAAGAGCAGTTTCTATTACTTGAAAAGCAGCCAGATAGCTCTCAGTATCAGTACTGATTCCATCGAAATTTCGTAAAATTTTCGCTAGCTTATTAAATTCTGATATATCTTCAAATTCAGCCTTCTTATATTCTTCTATCCAGCTTTTAATTTGTTTCTTAGTACCTGTTTTCTCGTTTATTTCATCTTTAAGGATTGATAGTGTCCTTGAAGTTTTTACTTGTACGAATTTTGAAAAATTCACTTCATTGATAATAGAGTGCAATAAAGAAGCTGATTTAAAAACACTTATTATATTAGATAAAATAAATCCATTTGTTCCAAAAGCTTGTCTTGCCTTTGTAACGTTATAGCTAAATAGAACTTTTGAAGGTATTGTTTTAATTAGAGTTATTGGTGAGATTTCTAAAGATGACTTTACTATGATATTTCCACTAATATTCATTTTTTTTGCCTTAGCCATCAGTTGACTATTAATTACAAAAACATCAAACTCATTAGAAATAATATTAGTAGTGTCATTTGCCAATAAATTCTTAATTCCAGATATGTCTTCAATAGTCATTTCAATGACAGGTTTATTATTACTATCGTTTAAATGGTAATTTTTTTCATCTAATTCAATTTTGTTCCTTTTGAGTGAATCAAAGCCTATACTGAACGAACTCTTACCAAAACCATTTGGAGCCACAAGAATATTTGGCTTGTTAGGAATAAGATTTAAATCAAAGGTTCTATTAGCAATACCTTTAACATTTATTATTTTAATATTTTTTATCTTCATTGTATAGCAATAATTAGTTGGTAGGTTAAGTTAAAAGCTTACAGCAGAACACCCTGCCTTTTCACTCTCTATTTGGGAATTAAGGATAAGATAACCCTCAGTATGCCAAAGCATACCGAAGGCATTATTTAAAAAAATCAAGTAAACTCGCGGTTATCCTAGCTTTTTGTTAGATAAACCTAGGTTTTTTGCCATATCCAACCAGTTGGAGAATAAGCCTTGCTCCTCGGTATCGCTACTGCGTTTTTGTAGCTCCATAAGTAATCCTGCTATGGTAAGGTTTTTTATATCTTCGGATGAGATGTTGTATTTATCGGCAAAGCCTTTTACACGATCCATAAGGTTCTCGCCTTCCTCGCCACCTTCGCCTAAAATAGCGTCTTTAATCTCGGTAATATTTTCTGAGTGGTTTACGAGCCTATCAAAGCCTTTCGATTTAGTTATTTGACCTACAATTTGGTCAAAGAACATTGTTTCGCCACCCACAATATCAATCTTAGCGGCTTTAAGTGCTTCGCCTATTACGCTAGCTTGTGCGTCGGCTATATCTTTCTGGATATTAATTTCTGCTAAATCTACTTGTAGCTCTTTATCCAGTCGTAGTTTAAACTCTTCGTGGTCTTTTCCAACGCCGTCAAGTTTCTTCATTGCTTCGGCTTTCTCTTCTATACCACTCGCCTCGGCATGGGCTTTCTCTTTTATTACATCGGCTTCGGCTACACCTTGCTCCTTATTGGCTTCGGCTTTTGCTTTTATACCTGCAGCTTCGGCAAGTGCTTTTTTCTCGATAACTACCGCTTGTACAATACCCTCTCTTTCGCTGGCATCAGCTTTGGCGTGCATTACCTGCGCTTCCGAGAGTCCTAAAGTAGCATCTTCTTTCGCTTTGGCATCAGCCAATATCTTACGTGCTTCGGCATCTTTTTCACTGGCTGCCATACGTGCTGCTGCATCAATATTAATTTCTTCTGCCCTTTGCTTCGCCGCTTCTTTTTCGGCTTCGGCAGCTTTTAAGCGTTTTATATACAGTTCTTCACTTTCCTTTTCGGCAAGTGTAAGCGCTACTTTCTTCTCCCTATCGGCAGTTTTAAATGCCTCAATATCCTTCATGTTTTCCTGCTCTTGTACTACTCCTTTTTCGAGTGTTACCCTATCGCGAATTACATTTTGGATGTTTTTACGCTCTACCTCAACCGCTTTTTCTTTTTCAATTTGTGCTAAGGTTACAATACGCTCTCTTTCGGTTTGCTCCAACGCACGGTCTTTTTCTACACGTTCGGTTTCTACCGCTTCGGTACGCTCTTTATTTTTAGCAGCTACAATTACCAATCGGTCTTTGTTTTCTTCGGCTACCTGTACTTTTTCGGTAGTACTAATGCGTGCTGTTTCCGATTTTAAGCGTTCTTCTTCGTTTACTTTTGCAATTTCGGCTTCCTCACGGGCTTTAATGTTGGCAATTTCACGTTTTTGTATTTCTTCTTTTTCAGCTAACTGACGGTCTAATGCTAAAATGGCTTCGCGCGCCTCTACATCTTGCTTGCGGATGGTTTTTTCCTCGTCCCTGCGGATAAGGTTCGATTTCATGTTTTGCGCTGCGGTAAGCTCGGTAATTTTCTTGATACCCTCAGAATCGAGTATATTATCGTTTTTTAGATAACTTAATGCTGTTTGCTCTAAATCGTCAATAGCACAATCATCTAAAATATAACCGTTAAGGTCGGTTCCGATAATGGAGATAATTTCTTCGCGGAATTCGCTACGGGCTTCGTACAGCTCGATAAAATCGAATTTTTTACCTACTGTTTTTAGGGCTTCGGAGAATTTGGCATCAAACAGGTTACGCAATACATCAATTTCCGATGCGCGGGCACAACCAATGGTTTGTGCTACGTTTATAATATCGGCGGTTGATTTATTGATTTTGATGAAGAAGGTTACCTTAATATCGGCACGGATGTTATCTTTACAGATAAGCCCGCTAAGCCCTGTACGCTCTACCTCAAGTTTTTTAACAGAAATATCCATTATTTCCATTTTGTGTAATACGGGTACTACAAGCCCAGCGTTAAAAAACACTTTGGTACCCCCTGCTCCCGTACGTACTATAACCTTACCTTGTATGGTTTTTTTGTACATAGATATAATCCATACTAGTAAACCTATTATGGCTATAGTGATACCTATTAATAATACGGTTCCTGAATTTTCGAACATTTTACTTTTGATTTATGGGTTGTTAATTTTTATTGATTGTTGTTTGTGGGGTGCATTATACTACTTGCTCTATTATATTTATAGAGAGAGTAATTATGGCAATTAAAAAGGACATCATGGTTGTTGGAATTTGTTGGTGGTTAATAATCAAATTTCTCAATAAGATAATATCGCTTATCCTCGCTTTCCTTTATAATAACGGCTTGTTGTCCAGCCATAATTTTTTCGTCTGTATGGCTGCGGGCGTATAGCTTTATAGGGTCGCCGTTTACGGTGAGCTCTACCATACCCGTTTTATTTGGCGCTACTGCTGTTAGTACGTTGCACCGCCTACCCAAAAAATCTATTTCTGGCTCGCCCTTGTGGTTTACCACTTTGTATAACCGCCCTAAAGGTTTGGCAATTAATTTTACTATAAACAAGCTAACGATAAGGTTTGGAATGAGTAATAGAAACCCTAAGAGGGAACTCTCGATGCCTAAATAGTACGTGATGTTTACGCCTAAAAACCACATGCTAAAAAACACTATGGTAATAATAAACATCATTGGGAGCTCATCGAAACTGAAGTACTCGAGTATTTTCATGAAACTACTGCTCCCACTATGGGCATCAACGCCGTACTCGCCATCAACATCTGCCGCATCAAACTCAACGCTAAACAAATCGGGATCCAAACCAGCTATTATTACTAATACCCAGTAGAAAACCATGACGATGGACATGATGGTAAAAAACGCATTTACAGGCGAAAAAGAAATTTCTATTAATTCCTCCATTATTTATTAAAGTATATTTATTTGGTTTTGCTATCGCTAATACCCATTTGGGCTTTTAGCTGCTCTAGCTCATTAGTGGCTTTAGATTTTTTTACATCTATAGCACTATCTATCTCGGCATCTATGGATTTTGTGGCATCGGCTATCTCGCCATACGCTTCGGCAAGGGCTTCTTCTTGTACTACCTTTTCTTTCATGCGCTCCAGTAACGATATGGTACCATTACTATCAATTTTTGCCATTTGCTCGTTAAGGCTTTTGGTAGCATCTGCCACCTTAACGCGGGAGCGGAGTATTTTAAGCTCGTTTTCCCATTTGTTTATATTTTGCTTAATGGTTTGCACATTGCCCTCCATTTGTACTACATTTTGGTCAAAACGCTCCTTGTCGCCTTCAGCACGTGCTTTATGTGCTAAAGCCTCTTCTTTTTTAACCAAAGCTTCGGTGGCCAATCGGTCTGCCTCTTGGCTTTCTATTTCGCCTCTTTGGGCTTTTTTAAGTAGCAACATTGCTTTTTCGCTATAATCTTGTGCTTTACTGTTATGCTCTTCTGCCTCGTTATTGGCACGAATGCTCATGGCTTTTACTTGGGCTAGGGCTTCTAGGCTCTTCTCTAAATCCTGCTTCATATCGCGTATGCCCTGCTCCGTCATTTTAATAGGGTCTTCAATACCGTCAATAGCATGGTGCACCTCTGCCTGTCCTATTTTAAATAATCGTTTTAAAAATTTCATCGTTCTAATTTTTTGAAAAGTTAATAATCTGTTCCGAATACTCACTCAACAATAGGCTGAGCGAATTTAACGTTGCACCAAACTCATTCTGGTCTAAATTTTCGAGTTGCAACGAGTCCCTAAAAATTACTTTTCTACCTGAAGTATCCAGTACGAAAGCTCCGTGAATAATATCGCGGTTTTTTTGGAGCAGTTCTTTAAAAACAGTATAGGCATCGGGTTGTACCTCAAATAAATATTGCTCAAAAATAACAATAGGATACGCTACACAAATAATAAGATTAATGATACCGTCCTGCTCGTTGCTTACTATAAATACGCCCTCGCTCTCGCTTTGGTATTTAATTTCAAGCTCAAGCTCATTCAAGTAATCCTTAATCACTCCAAAATAGTCTTTCATGTTTACAATAGGTATTAATAATTTATAAAACTCGCTTTTTTTTTAACGGCTTACAAATATTGTTTTCTATAGTTTTTAACAATAAAGAAAAATCTTTTTAAGCCTCAAAAACTCATTATATTAGCATTATTACTATATTTGCTAATAATGTTAGTACAAATATAAAGATATAATTTTAAATTGCAAATAATATTAGCAAAATATATTTTATGATGATGCTCGGAAAGAACCTTAAAAAAATACGCAGTGTACACGGAATGAGTCAGCAAGAATTTGCAGAACTCTTTGATTTAAAGCGTGCTACACTTGGTGCATACGAAGAAGACCGCAGTAACCCCAAGCTAGAAACCGTAGTAAAAATTGCTAAGCATTTTAGTATTACAATAGAGGATTTGCTTACCAAAGAGCTTACCGTAAACCAATTATTGCGCTTTAACGAAGCAATAACGGTAGTACCAAAAGAGACTAAAAGTAACAACATACAAGGTATTGTATGCATTACAAACGATAATAAAGCTGATTTTATAGCGCAATATGGTGCTGCTAATAATATTAGTAACATACAACTACCACACCTATACTTACCACATGTTAGCGGTGATAATAAACTGGCATTGGTTATAGACGACTTAACAATGTCGGGCGGAGCACATGGTTTTTTACCAAACGATGTTGTAATAGGCAACAAAGTACCAACAACCGAAATAGCAAAAACAAACAACGAACTGGTGCTTGTGGCTACAGCCGATGCATTGTATTTTAGAAAAATGAACCATCAGGACGATACCGTAGTGCTGCAAGCCAACCACCCTGGTGTAGCACCCGTTGCTATTGCTACTACAGCTATTATAGGTGTGTGGGTAATAGTACATGTGTTTCGGTATACATTACCTAATAACAACAGCGAAATGGAGCAACGCCTGGCACAACTGGAAAGTACCATAGCATTGTTACGGCAAAAACCATCGTGGTAAGGTAAAAAATAAGGGGTTGCTCCTCAGCAACCCCTCCCCTAAACCAGTCCTACACGAGGTTGTAATTAATACCTCGTATGAACACAAAACACAATCTAACTTTTTAGTAATACACAATTACTAAAGTCACAAATATAAACGCCCATGCAAGGGCATACCATACCCAACTGTGGGTAATTTTCTTTTTTAACAGTTTAGTTAATACGTGCCTATTTCACTGAATATAAATCATTAAATAAATGTGTAAACTTTTATGATTTTCGTATTAAAAAAAGTAATACTATTGCTCCGTTAAACTAATAGGTAGTTGCAGTGCGTAAATACAGTGTTTTTATAACGCATACTACGGTAGAGATATACCAAAAAAACATTTTTTGTACCTTTAATAAAAAACCAATTTTAGTATGCAAATAGAAATTAATAAGGTTGAATTACGTAACCTGAAGATAGAAGATTATAAGCAGTTAAAGCTTTCTATGCAACACGCCTATGGCGAACTAGAGCAAGCCTACTGGCAAGAAAAAGAAATAAAAAAACTCCTAAATATATTCCCCGAAGGGCAGCTTGTTGTATTAGTAGATGGCAAGGTGGTAGGCGCAGCCCTATCACTTATTGTAGATTACAAAAAAGCTACTAGCATACATAATTACGAAACCATTACAGGTAAGTACACTTTTAATACACACGACTACGATGCCGAAATATTATATGGTATTGATGTTTTTATAGACCCCGAATACCGTGGGCTTAGGCTGGGCAGAAGGCTGTATGATATGCGAAAAGAATTGTGCGAGCAGCTCAACCTAAAATCCATCATATTTGCGGGGCGCATACCCAACTATACGGCACATGCCGACGAATACTCCCCAAAAGAATACATCGAAAAAGTACGCCTAAAAGAGGTACACGACCCTGTATTATCGTTTCAAATCAGTAACGATTTCCACGTAATAAAATTAATGCGCAATTACCTTGAGGGCGATACCAGCTCTAAGGAGTATGCCGTATTGATGGAGTGGAATAATATTTATTACGATAAAAGCCCAAAACTAATAAACACTCGTAAAAGCACCATAAGGCTCGGGTTGGTACAATGGCAAATGCGACCACTTGCCAATGTAGAGGCCTTATTTGAACAAGCCGAGTTTTTTATTGATGCCGTTTCGGGCTACGGTTCCGATTTTGCACTATTCCCCGAGCTTTTTGTTGCACCACTTATGGCAGACTTTAACCACCTGAGCGAAGCCGATGCCATACGTGAAATTGCGCGTTACTGCGACCCTATACAAAAGCGTTTTCAGGAAATGGCAATATCATACAACATCAATATTATTACAGGTAGTATGCCGTATATGGAGGATGGCAACCTATATAATGTGGGCTTTTTATGCAAACGCGACGGAACATCGGAAATGTATACTAAAGTACACATTACACCCAACGAGGTACAGTATTGGGGCATGAAAGGAGGCGACAAAATTCAGACTTTTGATACCGACTGTGGTAAAATTGGTATTATGATTTGCTATGATGTGGAGTTCCCCGAACTGGCACGTTTAATGGCAGACGAGGGAATGAATATTTTGTTTGTACCTTTCCTTACCGATACGCAAAACGGTTATACCCGCGTAAAACATTGCGCGCAAGCACGTGCTATAGAGAATGAGTGTTACGTAGCCATAGCGGGCTGTGTGGGCAACTTACCAAAAGTAAATAACATGGATATACAATACGCGCAAACGGCTGTGTTTACACCCTCTGATTTTTCGTTTCCATCTAATGGGATTAAGGCTGAAACAACGCCCAACACCGAGATGACGCTTATTGTAGATGTTGATATTGATTTACTGAAAGAACTACACGAACATGGTAGCGTACGCATACTAAAAGACAGGCGCAACGACTTGTACCAAATTAAAAAGTTAAACAATACCAAGAGTACTTCATAAACATACAAAAAACAAATGGCAGATATAGCACTATTGGGTTGCGGATGGCTCGGGTTACCCCTAGCCAAACAACTTATAGCAGCAGGATATAGTATAAAAGGCACAACTACAACCCCCAGTAAAATACCTGTTTTGCACGAGGCAGGTATACAACCCTATTGTATAACCTTACACGAAGATGAAACTACTGGTAATGTTACCGATTTTCTGGAAGGGTGCGATACTTTGATTATTGATATTCCGCCAGGGTTACGAAAAGATAGTAGTGCTAGTTTTGTAGCTAAAATAAATACCTTTTTTGGATTTGTAAATGCATCCTGTATAAAAAAGGTACTGTTTATAAGCTCAACATCAGTTTATGGTGCTACGGCAGGTACACTTACCGAGAGTGCACCACCCAACCCAAAAACTGAAAGCGGTAAGCAATTATTGGAGGTTGAAAACATCTTGCAAGAAAATACTAACTATAAAGCAACCATAGTACGCTTTGGCGGACTAATTGGCAACGATAGGCACCCAGCACGGTATTTAGCAGGCAAAAGTAATTTACCTAGCCCTAATGCCCCCGTTAATCTGATTCAGCGTGAGGATTGTATTGGTATTATGCAAAAAATAATAACTGATGGTGCTTTGGGGTATGTATTTAATGCTGTTGCAGATTATCATCCTACCCGAAAGGAATATTATACCAAAAAAGCAAAAGAAATGAAGCTTAGCACGCCTATGTTTAATGAGGCAGATACCTCTGGTGGAAAGATAATAGCATCTGAAAATTTACAGGAAGTACTGAATTATAACTTTATACACCCAAAACCATAGGGGGGTAAAAAAGAATACTACCCCTGATAAACGCATTACCAAGAGTAGTATTATAAAATTAGCTGGATGTAGTGTAAAATAACAGAATTTTAACGACTTAAAATTGCGGTTTTTCCGCAGTTAACACTTGTTTAATAATCACACACTAACTTTAAACAAAAAATACATTTACCGTATTTTGGTGCAACCAATGGGTTATAAATAACCTTGGTTACGGGCTTCCAGTATTAACTCTTCGTCGCCACCCTCTATTTCCAACATCCGCTTTATTCTATACTTGCGCTTTTCTATACCACTAACAGTAAGGGGTATGTACTTATTAAGGTTTTTGTTTTTAATACCTTTTGCAAGTAATTTTATAATGCGTACATCTACTTCATCCAGCAATATGCCACTTTCTAAACGTTTTTGGAAATTAGCTACTGTTTTGGAGTAGTAATTGCCACCGCTAAGCACTACCTTAAACCCTTCAAAAAGTTCATCGGTAGTACAATCGCTTTTATTAATAAAACCTTCGGGCTTAATATTTTCGAGTATGCGCGTCATAATATCCACCTCCTTATGCATCGTCATCATCATAATTTTGCATTCGGGCATAACGCGCCTAACCAGCATAGCCATATCGGCTCCTGAGTAAAGCTCCTTCTCTACGTAATTGGGTATGCTGTAATCTACCACCGCTATATCAAACGGCTCGGATTTGTGGTTTTCAATCAATTCATAAGCCGACTTGCAATCAGTAGCCTTTATAAAATTCAGATCGTCATGTTTTCCATTCAGCGTTTTAAAAATAGCATGGTAACCCTCAAGGACTACAACATGATCGTCTATTGCTAGAACATGTAATACTTTTTTCAAGTTGGATTGTATTTATATTTTGTGGGATGACAAATATAATTCTTAAAAGCATAGGATAATTGCGGTTTTTCCGCAATTAACATTTTAATTCCCAGTACCTGTGTTATTTAAAAATACAAAAAAAACCTATGATTCTCATCATAGGTTTTGAAAAGTTTTATCAAATAAAGTTTTACCAAATTTTAACTCGCTCTTCAGGGTTAATATACATGCCATCTCCTTTTTTAATATCAAAGGCTTCATAAAAAGCATCTACATTTTGTAAAGGCACGTAAGCCCTATACATTGCTGGCGAGTGAGGGTCGGTTTTTACCTGATTTTTTATCGCCTCATCTCTCATTTTGGTTCTCCATATGGTAGCCCAAGAGATAAAAAAGCGTTGTTCTGGCGTATAGCCATCTATTAAACCTGGTCGTCCGTTCTTCTCAAGATAAATCTGTAAACCATCGTATGCTGCATTAACACCACCAAGGTCACCAATATTTTCGCCTAGCGTAAACTCGCCATCCACATACGTACCGGGTAAGGGTTGTAACTGGCTGTACTGGCTGGCTAGTGCTCCGCCAAGACCTGTAAATTTCTCTAAATCTTCATTGCTCCACCAGTTTACAAGGTTACCATCAGCATTGTAACGTGAACCCGAATCGTCAAATCCGTGCGATATTTCGTGCCCAATTACTGCGCCAATACCTCCGTAGTTAACAGCTTCATCTGCTTTGTAATCGTAAAATGGCGGTTGTAGTATGGCTGCTGGGAATACAATTTCGTTGTACGATGGGTTAAAATAGGCGTTTACAATTTGTGGCGCCATATACCATTCGTCCTTATTAACAGGCCTGTGCAGTTTAGCCATGTCTTTATTATGGTTAAAGCGGGCAATATTTTTCATGTTGGTAAACAAGTCACCTCCTGCTTCGGGGCTTGTAATGGTAAGTGCAGAATAATCTTTCCACTTATCGGGGTAACCTATTTTTATACGTAGTTTACGTAGTTTTTCTATTGCATTTTTACGGGTCGATTTTGCCATCCATGGCAATTTGTTAATTCGGTTTTCAAAAGCCAGCATTACATTGGCTATCATACTTTCTGCTTTCTGCTTAGCCTCAGCAGGAAATTTTTTGGCAACGTATAATTTACCCAATGCTTCTCCTACGGTACCGTTTATAGTACGTAGTGCATTAATTTCGCGCTTTTCCTCTTTAAGTGCGCCGCGAAGGGTTTGGCTGTAAAATCTCCAATTGTCAGTTTCAATATTAGTAGTTAACTGACTTGTTGAACTATTCAGTAAAGTCCATTTCATGTAGTGCTTCCAATCGTCAACTTTATTCTCATTTAGTAACCCCGCTAACCTATCCATATACTTAGGCTGCGAAACAATAACGGTATCTACTTTAGTAATACCAATACCCGATAGGTAGCTGTTCCAGTTGATTACTGGCATAAGTTCTTGTAGCTGTGCGACTGACATAGGGTTGTACGTTTTTCTGCTATCTCTGCGCTCTACTCTGTCCAGTCGTGGCGTTGCCATTGCGGTTTCAAACTCAAGAATACTTTTTGCCGCTTTTTCTGCAGTAGTCTTGTTATACCCTACATAGCGTAACATGTGAGCTACATGCATTATGTATTTATCGCGCTTTTCTTGCGAATCTTTATCGTCAGACACATAATAATCCCTATCGGGTAATCCCAAAGACCCAGGCATTATATATACCGCATTACGGTTACTATCTTTAGCATCTGCGCCTACGCCCGAGTTAAAAAACCCTATACCCCCTACAACTTCCATTTCGGTTATTAGCTTTTGCAAGTCAGATAAGTTTCTAACCCTGTCTATTTTAACCAAATAGGGTTCTAATGGTTCAATCCCTTTTTGGTTTCGTGCCACAGTATCCATAATAGCGCGGTACAAGCTTGCTGCCTTACCTTGGTCTGAATTTGGATTTAATGTTTTATCAGCAGCTGCCTCTTTAAGTATGACAAGTGCATCATGGTTGGTTTGCTCACGCAACTCATCAAAACTACCCCAACGGGTTTTATCGCCAGGAATCTCTGTGTTATCCAGCCATTTACCATTTACGAAACGGAAAAAATCTTCGCTTGGTTTTACAGATGTATCCATATACGATAAATTTATACCGGGCTTAGTTTGCTTGCTGCTTTTAGTTTGTCCATTACATACCGTTGCTCCAAGCACTATGGCAAGTGTTGCAAGGGTAGCCTTTTTGTTTAGTTTCATGTTGTTTGTTTTAAACCTTATTTATACAAAAATATAAAGTTACCTTAAAAAGGGGCGTTAAAAGCAAAAAAAGTGATTTTTACGCTGTTTTTTAACGTACCAAAGTGCAATATAGCACTACATTAATCGGACATCCTTTTGTAATTTTGCAGGAAATTATTTTTACATGCTTACTTTCTTCAAAAAATACAAAGTATTCTTTATAGTGCTCCTTATTGTATCGGCAATTATATTATACCTTTTTTACAATGCGCTAAAGCCCCAAAAATTCTTAAAAGTATACAGTCCTGCCGATGTTAGCCCCGAGTTGGTAGATACCACCGTGCAATACATTAGCCGTAACCATAAAATAGCCGATTTTTCGTTTACCAACCAAAACGGTAAAACCATTACGCAAAAGGATTACAAGGGCAAAATTTATGTAGCCGATTTCTTTTTTACGACCTGCCCTACTATTTGCCCCATAATGACGGACAATATGGTATGGCTACAGGATAAAATTAAAGATAACCCTAAGGTAATGCTACTATCGCACTCGGTAACGCCCGATATTGACAGCGTACCTGTACTTAAGGCGTACGCCGAGAAAAAAGGGGTAATTGATAGTAAGTGGAATTTGGTTACGGGCAACAAAAAGGACATTTACTACATTGCCCGAAAATCGTATTTGGCGGTAAAAACAAATACATCGGACGAGTTATATGATATGGTACATACCGAAAATTTTATACTGGTAGATGCCGAAGGACGTATTAGGGGATTTTATAACGGAACGAATCTTGACGAGGAGGTTGAAGGCGAAAAAAATGTTACGCAATTGCTAGAGGATATTAACTGGTTATCTGGACGGGAAAACTAGTACATTATCAGCTATTTTTTGTAAATTTGTGCCTTTACTTATTCTTAATAAACCTTGAAAAACACGCTTGCAGAACTTAAAAAAGGGCAAAGAGCTATCATTGTCGACTTTAATATCGACCTCATCCCACTCAAATTGCTTGAAATGGGGTGTTTGCCTGGTAATCTTGTAGAGCTGTTACAGGTAGCGCCATTTGGCGACCCCATCTACATCAATGTAAACGATAGTCATGTAGCCATCCGACTGGAAACGGCTGCCGAGATTGATGTGGAAATTTTAACCGAGTAGTACATGGCAACCCAAATAATAAAAATTTCTTTAATAGGTAATCCTAACACGGGTAAAACATCTGTTTTTAACCAGCTTACAGGACTTAACCAACAAGTAGGAAATTACCCAGGTATTACTGTAGAGCGTAAGCAGGGTACCATGCGGCTAAACGGCACTACTAAAGGTACGGTTATCGACTTGCCAGGTACATACAGCCTTAACGCCAGCTCTATGGACGAGAGTGTTGTTATTGAGTTGCTATTAAACCGAAAGGATAAGGATTTTCCTGATGTTGCCGTTGTGGTTACCGATGTAGAAAACCTAAAGCGTAATTTACTGCTGTTTACACAGATTAAAGATTTAGAGATACCTGCCATACTGGTTATAAACATGGCAGACCGAATGGAACGCAAAGGCATTACCGTAGATATACCTTACCTAGAAGAACAATTAAAAACCAAAATTGCTTTGGTAAGCTCGCGCAAAGGCACGGGTATTGCAGCGCTTAAAGAACTCATTTTAAATTATAAGGATTTACCTACCGAGCCTTGCCTCAATGCATCATCCATAGACCCTGATTATTTTGGAAAGCTAAGGCAAGCATTCCCCAACCAGTTGTTATACAAGCTATGGCTTGTTATTACGCAGGATGTTAACTTTGGGCAGGTAGAACGAAACGAAATTGATAAAAGCTCGTTTACAAAATCCAAAACAGAGCTAAAACGACTACAGCAAAAAGAAACCATAAAACGCTACCAGTTTATAAACAACGTTTTAAAACTTGGGCGTATTGTTAATACAGCCAACGCAAACGATTTACGCGCAAAGCTGGACAGGGTTTTAACACATAAAGTATTTGGCTACGTAATATTCTTTTCCATACTAATGCTCATCTTCCAATCCATATTTGCGTGGTCCAATGTGCCTATGGATTTAATAGACGAGGGCTTTAGCTGGTTAAGTTCGTATGCCGCTAAAAACCTGCCGCCAGGGCAACTTACCGAATTGGTTACACAGGGTATTATACCTGGTATAGGGGGCGTAGTTATATTCATCCCACAAATAGCCTTTTTGTTTCTGTTTATCTCTATATTAGAAGAAAGTGGTTACATGAGCCGTGTAGTATTCCTTATGGATAGGGTTATGAAACGCTTTGGATTAAGCGGAAAAAGTGTTGTGCCTTTAATATCGGGTACAGCATGCGCTATACCTGCTATTATGGCTGCCCGTAATATAGAAAATTGGCGCGAAAGGCTTATAACCATATTAGTAACCCCCTTTACAACCTGCTCGGCAAGGTTGCCCGTATACGCCATACTTATTTCGTTAATTATACCCAACCGTATGGTATTGGGCTTTGTAAACCTGCAAGGGCTCACACTAATGTTATTGTATATGCTGGGCTTTTTAGGAGCAATACTATCGGGTATTATTTTAAATAAAGTACTAAAAACACGGTACAAAAGTTTTTTTGTGGCAGAAATGCCCAACTACAAAGTACCACTTGCTAAAAATGTAGCCATTACTGTTGTAGAAAAAACGAAGGCGTTTGTATACGGTGCTGGTAAAATAATACTAGCCCTATCTATAGTAATATGGTTTTTAGGTTCGCATGGTCCTGGTGACGACTTTGAAAATGCAGAACAGATTGTAACATCGGAGGAAAGCAGTGCCACACTATCTGCCAACGAATTAGACGATAAAATTGCTGCCTACCAACTGCAAAACTCATACATTGGTATTATGGGTAAAAGTATTGAGCCTGCAATAGCACCTTTGGGTTACGACTGGAAAATTGGCATTGCTATTGTATCTTCTTTTGCAGCACGCGAGGTATTTGTAGGTACACTAGCCACTATATACAACATTGGTAGCGGTAGCGACGACGAAGCTACGATAAAGCAACGTATGCGCGCAGAAACCGACCCCGAAACGGGCAAAAAAGTATTTAACTTTGCTACAGGCATATCGTTACTATTGTTTTATGCTTTTGCCATGCAGTGTATGAGTACGCTGGCAATTACCAAGAAAGAAACCAACTCGTGGAAGTGGCCCATGATACAGTTGTTTGGTATGAGTGGTTTTGCGTATCTTGTATCGTTAATAGCCTACCAACTCTTAAAATAAAAAATTATGTATATACAATCTGTTATAGCGTATTTACTAGTTGCAGCATCAGCAGCCTATTTGGTTAAGAAATTCTTTTTTAAGAAAAAGAAAAAGGCAACCCAATGCGGTACTAACGATTGTGGTTGCCATTAAAATATAATACTATATACTTTGCAAAAAGCTGCACTAGCCTAGTGCAACATCAAGCGTCATCATTACTACAAAACCGCCAATAAAGCCTAGCGTAGCAATATCGGTATTTTTATCCTGTTGCGTTTCGGGTATCACCTCTTCAACCACAACAAATATCATCGCACCCGCAGCAAATGCCAACGCATAAGGCAGTATAGGCGTAAAAAACGTAACTGCCAAAGCACCAAGTACACCCGCAATAGGCTCTACAATTGCAGATGCCTGCCCGTACATGAAACTTTTACGACGACTCATGCCCATACGGCGCAACGGCATGGATACCGCAATACCTTCGGGGAAATTCTGGATACCAATACCCATAGCAAGGGTTAATGCTCCTACTATAGAGGCTTCGGGTATACCCGCAGCTACACCACCAAACAATACGCCTACGGCAAGCCCCTCGGGTATGTTGTGCAGCGTTATGGCTAACGTTAGTAGCGTAGTACGTTGCCAAGGGGTTTTTATCCCTTCTTTTTCGCTTTCTTTAAAGTTAATATGCAAGTGAGGCAAGGCTTTATCTAACCCAAATAAAAATATAGCGCCTAGCATAAAACCTACAGCAGCAGGTAGCACTTTAATAAAACCTTCGCCCGCGCTCATCTCAATAGCGGGCGATAGTAAACTCCAATAACTGGCAGCTACCATTACCCCACCTGTAAAACCAAGCATACCATCTAGCACCACACGGTTCATGTTCTTAAAAAAGAATACTGCCGATGCACCTAGTGCGGTAACACCCCAAGTAAATAACGTGGCGTATAGTGCCGCCAAAACAGGGTCTATCGATTCAAAATACGTTACTATATCTTCAAACATGTAATTATAGTGTTTTTACAAAAAGGTTAGCGGCTATTTTATTCGATACAGTCATTTCGGCATCATGAACACGTAAGGTTAACGACATATCGAAATCTTCTTTAGAAAGTACAGTAATAGCCGAGCCAAGTGCTATTTGCTGTTTATCGAGGTACTGTAAAAAAGCAGGTGAACTATCTTTAACGCCAACACATAGTACTTTTGCACCAGGTGCTACCTCCGATAGTAATTTTTTATCTATTTTCTTCACATTTCCCTCCCTATCGGGTATAGGATCGCCATGAGGGTCTTCCGTAGGGAAATCCAAAAACTCTTCTAGTTTATTAATCAGTTTTTCCGATTTTATGTGCTCCAACTGTTCGGCAACATCGTGCACCTCATCCCAAGAGAAATCGAGTTTTTCCAACAAAAAAACTTCCCAAAGGCGGTGTTTACGCACAATCATTAAGGCGGTAAACCTACCTTTTTCGGTAAGCGATACTCCTTGGTATTTTTTATACACAACCAACTCCTTATCCGCAAGCTTTTTAATCATATCGGTAACCGACGATGGTTTACTCTCCATATCGTTAGCAATAGCATTTGTGGTAATGCCTTTGCCTGTACCTGTAGATAAATGGTAGATTGTTTTAAGATAATTCTCTTCAGAATAAGTCATTAGTAAACTGTATTATGGCGCAAATATAGTGATTATTTGATACGGTTAAACTATTTTTTAGATGCGTCTAAATATTACACTGTAATACTGCATTCGTTTTTCGTATTTTTGGATTTTATCCCTAACAAATACTATGAAACACTACCATTATATTTTTGCAGGTGCGGGACTTTCGGCTTTAATAACGGTTTACAGAATGGCGGTTTCGGGTAAATTTTCGGATAAAAATATTTTATTGATTGATGCTGATGCCAAAAAGAGTAACGACCGTACATGGTGCTATTGGGAAACAGGCGCAGGCGAGTGGGATGCCATTGTGAGCAAAAAATGGGATAATGCCCTGTTTGCCAGTAGCAATTTCAGGAAAAACATGGTATTGGCACCCTACAGCTACAAAATGATAAAAGGGGCTACTTTTTACCAGCATGTTTTTAATACCGTTAGTAAGCACAGCAACATAACATTTGTGCAGCAAAAAGTAGTCGATTTTTCGGATGCATCGCAGCACGTTTTAGTAAAAACGGAAACAGAAAACTATACTTGCAACAAGCTTTTTAACAGTATATACAACCCCAACTTTGTACACGAAAGCAACTACCAACTGGTACAACAGCACTTTATAGGCTGGTTTGTAAAAACCAAAAAACCTGTTTTTAGTAGTGGTATGGCTACTTTTATGGATTTTAGTGTGCCACAATTGGGCAATACGCGCTTTATGTACGTATTGCCAACATCAGAGAAAGAAGCTTTGGTAGAATACACGCTATTTTCGCCCAACCTACTGGAAAAACAGGAGTATGAAAATGCCATACGAGAGTACCTTAAAAATTTAGGGGTTAACGATGGTGGTTACGAAATTGTAGAAAAAGAGGCTGGCAATATACCGATGACGTGCTACCCGTTTTGGAAAAATAATAGTAAAAACATCGTGCATATAGGTTCGGCAGGGGGCTGGACAAAAGCAAGTACGGGGTACACGTTTAAAAATACCACCAAAAAATCCGAGCAGTTGGTTAACTACCTACAGCAGCCCAACCCCGATTTTACCAAGCTATATAAAAAAAATAGGTTTTGGCTGTACGATTTACTTTTAATAGATATTTTGTACCGCACTAACGAGAAAGGCAGTAGTATTTTCTCGGCAATGTTTAAAAAAGAAAACCCACAACTCATCTTTAAATTTCTGGATGAAGAAACCACCTTTGCAGAGGAATTAAAAGTAATACTAAGTTGCCCTAAACTCCCCTTTATACAAGCACTTGGCAGAAAATTAGTACTAAAATAATAGCACCACAAAAATAATCTGGAAAACAGCATAAAAAATTAAGTAAACCTTCACATACACACTGTTTTTTGCAAAAGCATTTCTTTGTAACTTTGTAAACTTAAACTTTAATAAATAAAGATATGTATCCTGAAGAATTAGTAAAACCGATGCGTGCTGAACTATCAGAAGCAGGTTTTGAAGAACTATATACAGCCGATGCGGTTAAAAACGCTATCGACGGCGAAGGTACTACACTAGTGGTAGTAAACTCAGTATGCGGATGTGCTGCCCGAAATGCACGCCCAGGCGCAAAAATGAGTCTTGATAACGACAAGAAACCAGCCAAACTGGTAACTGTATTTGCAGGTGTAGATAAAGAGGCTGTAGATGCAGCGCGCGAGTCGATGTTCCCTTTCCCACCCTCATCGCCAAGTATGGCATTGTTTAAAAATGGTGAGTTGGTACACATGCTAGAGCGTCATCATATAGAGGGACGCCCTGCCGAAATGATTGCCGAAAATCTTAAAGATGCCTATAGTGAGCATTGCTAAGCAACACTAATAACAACATCCAAAAAACCACGCTAATTAGCGTGGTTTTTAGCTACAACACACAACTATGCCTGCATAACAAAACTTTTTAGTATGTTGTAAAAAGGTAGTAGTTTTACGCGAATTTTTAAACCTGTTATGGAAAAGGTACTGTCATATCCTATATCAGCACTATATTACATTGTTTTTTTTATGTTGCTGCTTATATTTCACCCCATACAATGGATTTGCCTTAACGTATTTGGCTACAACGCCCATAAAAAAAGTGTAAGCCTTTTAAACCTGTCGTTATTACGGTGTACGCACATTTTAGGCACAACCTATAAATTTACCAAAACAGCCAACATACCTATGGGGGTACCGCTTATAATTGTAGCCAACCACCAAAGTATGAATGATATACCACCGCTAGTTTGGTTTATGCGCAAGTACCACCCTAAATTTATTAGTAAAAAAGAATTGGGGAAAGGCATACCCAGCGTATCGTACAATTTAAGGCATGGTGGCTCGGTATTAATAGACCGTAAAGACCCCAAACAAGCACTACCTGCCATAAAAAAAATGGGAGTGTATATAGAGCAGCATAAACGCTCGGCAGTAATATTTCCGGAAGGAACACGAAGCAAAACGGGAGAACCCAAAAGGTTTTCAGAAAACGGACTTAAAATACTTTGTAAATACGCCCCGTCTGCGTACATTGTACCCGTAAGCATTAATAACTCATGGAAGTTATTTAAATTCGGGAACTACCCACTAGGGCTGGGCAATAGGTTTACTGTAACAGTACAGGAACCCTTTGCTATAAAAAACATTCCTTTTGACGAAGTTATGGAACGAACAGAACGCGCAGTAAAACAAGGAATAAAAAAATAAATATATGTCTACAAAAAATGTTAGGTTGGAGGTAATGCAACTGCTAGAAAAAGACGTTGACTCTTTTGTTGACGAATACCTCGTACCCGTAGAGGAAATATGGCAACCTACCGATTTGTTGCCTGACTCACAGCAAGAAACTTTTTACGACGACGTAAAAGAACTAAGAGAAATAGCAAAAGATTTACCATACGATTTTTGGGTGGTTATGGTGGGCGATACCATTACCGAAGAGGCACTACCTACATACGAGTCGTGGCTAATGGATGTTGAAGGTGTAAACCAAGTAGACGGACGTGGCAACGGATGGTCGCGATGGGTACGTAAATGGACAGGTGAAGAAAACCGCCATGGCGATGTATTAAACAAATACCTATACCTATCGGGGCGTGTAAACATGCGTGAAGTAGAAATGACGACGCACCACCTGTTAAATGATGGTTTTGATATTGGTACGGATCGCGACCCTTATAAAAACTTTGTGTACACCAGTTTTCAGGAATTGGCTACCTACGTATCGCACAACAGAGTATCGCAAATTGCCCGAAAATTTGGCGACAAAAAACTCTCTAAAATGTGCAAGCTAATTGCTGGCGACGAAATGCGCCATCATATGGCATATAGCGAGTTTGTAGATCGTATTTTTAAGGTAGACCCTAGCGAAATGATGTTGGCATTTAACTATATGATGAAACTGAAGATAACCATGCCTGCTCACTTTTTAAGACAATCAGGCGATAGTTTAGGTACAGCTTTCGACCAATTCTCCGATTCTGCACAGCGTATAGGCGTTTATACCGCTATGGATTATGTAGAAATTCTGCGTAAGCTAATAAACAAATGGCAAATAGATAAAATTGACGGGCTTACCGCCGAAGCGGAAAAAGCCAGAGATTACTTAATGAAATTACCCGATAGAATGGCACGAATATCCGAAAGGATTGTAATACCCGAAGAATCGCATATATTTAAATGGGTACAACCTGCCCTTATAAAATAAACTACCAAAAGCCACCGTAAGGGTGGCTTTTTTGATGTGTTAAAATGGATATAGTTAGCCTACTATTAACTATTTTTGCAAAACCTAAACCCATACCATGAGCAACCCTGCGCTTGTACACAACACTATTGTTTTTGTAAAAAAACAACTCCAAAATGCCGAAGGAGGTCACGATTGGTTTCATATACAACGCGTATATAACAATGCTTTAGCTATTGCAGAACATGAAGCGTGCGATTTATTAGTAGTGCAATTAGGCGCGTTGTTGCATGATATTGCTGATAGTAAATTCTACGATGGCGACGAAACTGTTGGACCTAAAGTTGCAAGAACATTTTTGGAACAAGAAAACGTAGATGAAGCTACCATAGCACACGTTACAAAAATCATCGAAAACATATCCTTTAAAGGCGGTAACTTTGAGCAAACCTTTACCTCTGTAGAGTTACAAATAGTACAAGATGCCGATAGGCTCGATGCACTGGGTGCCATTGGTATAGCACGTACTTTTAACTACGGTGGGTTTAAAAACAGGGCGTTGTATAACCCCGATATTGCACCCAAAACCAGAATGACAAAAGAGGAGTACAAGAATAGCGATAGCCCTACACTAAACCACTTTTACGAAAAGCTATTATTACTTAAAGACCGTATGAATACCGAAACAGGTAAAACCTTAGCACAGGGCAGGCACAACTATATGGTACACTTCCTATCGGAATTTTATGCCGAGTGGGAAGGCGAAAAGTAAAAAAGCAGCCTTTTCCAGACTGCTTTTTATGTATTTGATTATTTCTATTTACCTGTAAATTTTGCTTTTCTTTTCTCTAAAAAGGCAGTAGTACCCTCTTTAAAATCTTCTGTACCGAACGATTCTCCAAAGGCTTTTATTTCGGTTTCGTAACCATTAACGCCGTCTTGGTAGTTAGCATTTACTGTTTCTATTGCTCTAGCTATTGCTTTTGGCGAGTTCTTCATAATTTTACCTGCAATACCTCTACAAAACTCTATTAATTCTTCCTGTGGCACCACGTGGTTTACTAATCCGTAGGCTTTTGCTTCGGTAGCATTTATCATACCTGCCGTCATAATCATTTCCATAGCGCGCCCTTTGCCTACAAGCTGTGGCAAACGTTGCGTACCACCATAACCTGGTATTACCCCCAACGATACTTCGGGTAATCCCATTCTGGCATTATCAGACGCAATACGGAAGTGTGCTGCCATAGCCAACTCCAAACCGCCGCCCAGTGCAAAACCGTTTACGGCTGCTATTACAGGCGTACTCAGGTTCTGTACAAAATCGAAGAGTAATTCCTGCCCTTTTGCCGCTAGTTTTCCACCCTCTTCTACAGAGAAGTTAGCAAATTCCGAGATGTCTGCCCCTGCTACAAAAGCTTTCTCGCCTGTACCTGTTATAATAATAACTTTTACAGCAGCATCGGCATCCAATGTTTTAAAAGCTTCGTGTAACTCCTCAATAGTGGCTTTGTTAAGCGCGTTTAATTTGGTAGGTCGGTTAATTGTAATTAATCCAATTCCTTCTTCTATTTCTGTAAGGATATTTTCGTAATTCATTTTCGTATTGGTTTTATAATTTATAGCATTGTTTGTCCTTCGTTAGTAATATCCGTCATAGGAAACGTAACAGTAAAAGTAGTTCCTTTTCCCAACTCGCTCGTAAAGGTAATAGTACCATTATAATTTTCTACAATATTTTTTATAATACCCAAGCCCAAGCCCATACCACTTGTTTTGGTTGTAAATTTAGGTTCAAATATACGGTTCTTGTTGGGTGTACTTATTCCTTTTCCGTTATCGGTTACGGCTATAATAGCGCTATTCTCTTTACGATAAACGCTTACCTCTATAAGCGGATTCGGATGATTTTCGGGCATGGCTTGTGTGGCATTTTTAACAAGGTTGGTAATAATCCGTATCAACTGCGTTCTGTCCATACGGGTTATTATTTCAGGCTCTTCTGCATTAAAAACAATATAGTTCTCATTGAAGATTTCTAGTGCCAACTGCACAATTTTAACCATGTTTATGGTTTCGTTTTGTTGTGCAGGCATGGATGCGAAGCTGGAAAATGCTGATGCCACCGACGTCATGGTATCTATTTGTTGTATGAGTGTTTTGGAGTATTCGTCGAGTTTTTTTGTTATATCAGGGTCGTCAGGATTAAACTTACGCTGAAAACTCTGTACCGTTAAACGCATGGGTGTTAACGGGTTTTTAATTTCGTGGGCTACCTGTTTTGCCATTTCGCGCCACGCTTGTTCTCTTTCGCTTTGCGCGAGTTTGGCTGCACTTTCGTCAAGGTCGTCCACCAGCGTATTATAGGCTTTTACAAGCTGACTAATTTCCTGTGGCGAATCGAGCTGATTTATTTTTTCGTTAACACTACTCAGGCGTATTTCGGTTATCCTATCGCTAATGGATTTGAGGGATTTAGTAATATAACTGGAAAGAAAATAGGCTATTATGATGGAGATGAGCAACATGAAAGAGTACACCTGAAAAAAGCGCATCATAAAATTATTAATCTCCCTTTCGTAATACCCATCGTCCTCAATGTACGGTAGGTTAAGTATACCTAAAGGTTTAAACTTGGTATCGGTTATATAACTGTACGACGAACGAAAGCGTTTGCCCTCTTCGGTAGTAAGTAAATCTACATAGCGTTTCTCGGCGGTAGAGCGTATTACGCGCAATACAGGCTCAGGAATTTTTCGGCTAATGGTATCTACAGAAAAGGAAGCTTTGGATGCTTTTAGCAAGTTACCATCAAGGTCGTAGATGTCAATTTCCATACCATGGATGTTTGACAACTCGTGTATGCGCTCGCGTAAAATAAGTGGTAGATTCTCGGTAGATAATGGATAGGTGGTAGTGGAAAGAATGTAGTTAATATGCTCCGTTATGGCTTTCTCTTTCCTATCTACGCGGTCTTGGTGGTAATCTTTGGCTTCTTTTTTAAACTGGTAAATGGATACGGCTGTAATAAGCAACGAGGCAACAAGGGTAACGAATATCATCGAAAGGAATATTCGTACGCGTAACGACCATCTGCTTATCTTTAACTGTTTATTCATCCAATCAGGATTTGTTCCGTTCCCGTATTCGTTTATAAAATTTAAATCCTAACATTAGTAGTACCGAAAAACCAATAATGCCTACTACGCCAAATACCCAGTTTACAGCACTTTTTAAAATTACCAAAAAAACTACGGCAAATAGTATTATGGTTGCCCCCTCATTCCAAAGGCGCATAAAGGTGGTGGAGTATTTTACCTCATCGTTTTGCAATTGCTTGTATATGCTATGGCATTTTAAATGGTACAGGTATAATAAAAATACAAAACCTAGTTTTACGTGCATCCATGAGAATTGTAACCATACCGCTCCCCTTTCTGTACCAAACAACATTAAAAAAGCAAACAGGCTTGCCAATACTGCCGATGGCCACGTGATGATATACCATAAACGGTACGCCATGAGTTTGTATTGCTTTATGAGTATTTCCTTTTCGGGCGATGGTTTGCTATTTGCCTCTATATGGTACACAAATAGACGCACAATGTAAAACAACCCAGCAAACCAAGTTATTACAAAAATGAGGTGTAACGATTTTATATAGTCGTAATACGCTTCCATCAAGATTCTTTAAGTTCTTTTGCCATTTCTTTTTTCAAGAATAGCCCTGTTATGGTTGTTGATAGGATATCTGAAATCGGGAAGGCTATCCATACCCCAAAAATACCAAAAAACTGTGGTAATATAAGTATTAATGGTATCAGGAAAAATCCTTGCTTACTTAACGTAAGTAATAAGGCTTTTGTGGCTTTGCCTGCTGCCTGAAAATAAGCAGCGCCTATAAGTTGTACCGCAATAATAGGCGATGCTGCAAATACCCAACGCAATGCACTCGGCGTTTCTTTTATTATCTGTGGGTCGGTTGTAAATACGGATGCAATAGGTTTTGCAAAAACAAGTACTATTACAAGAATAATTACCGATAGGTAGCCTGCATATTTTATGGCGGTAAGTATGGCTTCTTTTACACGGGTGTAATTGCCTGCACCGTAGTTGTAGCCTGCAATGGGCATAAAACCTTGTGTAACGCCCAATACGGGGAACAGCATAAACATAAGCATACGGCTAATAATACCATATATAGTAACAGCCTGCTCACCCCCTTCGGCATACAGGGTATGGTTAAGTATAATGGCAAGGATGCTAATTACACCTTGGCGGGCAAAGGTTACAAAACTTAACGAAAGAATTTCTTTAGTAAGTTTTACATCAAAATTAAAGGAGATTATTTTTAATCGGAGTTCACTCTTTACCACAAAAAACCATAGGATGTATAAAAAGCAAAACAGGAACGAAAATGCGGTAGCCAATGCCGCCCCAAAAATTCCCATGTCGAATACTTTTATAAAAAGTATATCCAACACAATGTTGGATACTGCTGCTACTATCATGGCTACCATAGCGTAGCGCGCTTTATCTTCGGCGCGTGTTACGGTGTTCCCCATCATGCACAATGCCTGTAACGGCACGGCAAGCAGTATGGGCATAAAAAACGCTTTGGCGGGTGCCATTATAGCACCGTTGGCTCCAAAGAGTAACAAAATTTCTTCGCTAAAAAAAAATCCTGCTATTACAAAAAGTACACAAATGGTAACCGTCATCATAATTTGATGCGCAAAAGTGGCCACTGCTTTTTTATGGTTGCCTTTACCCAATGCCCGCGAAAGCACCGAGCTACCGCCTATACCTACTGCCATACCCATGGAGGATATAAAAAAGGTTATGGGCATTACTACGGATAGGGCTGCAATGGCTAACGCACCTATCCACCGTCCTACAAAAATAGTATCGATAAGTAGGTTAACAGTTAGGAATAGTATACCTATAGAGGCAGGCACAGCCTGCTTAATAAGCAGGCTGTTGATACTTTTATTTGCCAGATCTTTTGAAGAAACTGACATTATGCTACGGGCGTTTCAGCGTGTGCCCACTCTTTTATCCAGTTGGCAACTACAGCTACCCAATCGTCGTTATCATTAAGGCAGGGTATTGCCATAAAGTTTTCGCCACCGTTTTCTTTAAAATCTTCGTTGGCGCGCATGGCTATTTCTTCTAGTGTTTCCAAACAATCCGATACAAAAGCAGGCGTTACTACGGCTAAGTTTTTAATGCCTTTGGCGGGCATTTTATCAATTTCAACATCCGTATACGGCTCCAACCATTTATCGCCCGAAAGGCGCGATTGAAACGTAAGCGAGTATTTATCTTCGGGTAACCCCAGTTCTTCTACTACCAATCGGGTGGTTTCATAACATTGGTGGCGGTAACAAAACTTATGTGCTGGCGATGGTGTTTGGCAGCACGTATCGTTTATTTTACAGTGCGATTTTGTTATATCGGTTTTTCTAATGTGGCGTTCGGGTATACCGTGGTAGCTAAATAACAAATGGTCGTAATCGTACCCCTCTAAAGATGTTTTTATGGATTTTGCCAGTACTTTTATGTAATCGGGCTTATCGTAAAACGCAGGCACATCGGTAATTTTCATGTGCGGGAACTTCTTCCGTTGGAGTTCCTCTGCTAATTTTAATATGGTTAATGTAGATGCCATGGCATACTGCGGATACAGCGGAAACAATAGTACTTCTGTTACTCCTTTATCCGAAAGTTCCTGCATACCGCTCTCTATAGAGGGGCTACCATAGCGCATGGCTAGCGCAACAGGCATATCTACTTTTTTAGTTACTTTTTTGTGCATGCGCTCACTAAGCACAATAAGTGGCGAGCCCTCGTCCCACCATATTTGTTGGTAAGCGTGCGCCGACTCTTTTGGTCGTTTGCGTAATATTATACCCCTAACCAATAAAGCCCGTAATAAAAAAGGAACATCTATTACATATTTATCCATCAAAAACTCATCAAGATACGGTTTTACATCCTCTGGATTGGGGCTGGCTGGCGAGCCAAGGTTTACTAATAGTACTCCTTTCATATTCTGTTTATATAATTCTTAATCTGTTAATTTCTAGTCAAAAATAGTGAGAGATATTACATTAATCTAACTTTTGTGAATTGTTTAAGCATTTTTAAAGCTAGTGTGTTTTAAATCTTCTCATTCATACTCATCAGGTACTTTTTAGGTGTAGTACCAAATTTCTTTTTAAAGGCCGCTATAAAATGGCTGGACGTACTGTAACCAATACGCAACCCCACTTCGTTTACGTTGTACGAGCCGCTATCTAACAACTTGCGGGCGTACTCCATCTTATAATCAAACAAAAAACTATATACACTATCGCCGTATATCTGGCGAAAGCCCATTTTAAGTTTCTTTAAATTAATACCCACTTGGTCGGCAAGTTCCTGCAAGCCTGGTGGCTCTGCCATGTTGGCTATTACAATATCCTTTGCTTTGCGTATTTTTATTACGTTTTCCTCGTCTATTAAAAACGGGCATTGCTCGGCATTAGGGTCTTCGGTACGATTAAAGTACAGGCTCAACAATTCGTACACCTTTCCTTTAAAATACAGTTTTTTAATGGATTGATGCAGGTTAAAATGATACAACTGGCTAAGCACTATAGCCATTGATGGATTTATTTTATCTTCCTTATAATATTTTTTATCCTTGTTGCCTTCGCTCAGGAAAGGTATATAATCTGCCTCTTCAGAAAAGAAACTATGGAATTTTTTAATGGAGATTAATACGGTTAACACCCACGATTGCGGTGCAATTTCTAAGTGTACAGGTAACTCTTTTTGAGGGTTATACAAAAATAACGATACCTCCTCGCGCAAATCGAGCGCATAACGCCCTTGGTTAAATATAAACTTGGCACGCCCTTTTACACCAAAGTGAAATTGGATAAGGTCTACACCCACCTCACGCTCAAAGTGAAGCGTTTCGTCAGTATCATTTTCAAAACGTAAAACAAAAAAATTATCTTCAATTTCTATCGCTTCATGAGTACTCATAGCGGTATTTTTTTGGTTGTATTTTTTCCCTTTTCAAGCCTATTTATTTAGAATAGTTCTAAACTAAACAATCGCAAAGCATTGATTTTATTACAAAAATAGCGTATTTATAGTTATAAAAGGATTTTAGTGCTAAAATATCCGATAGCGACATAAAAAGAACCTACAGCGTTACTTTTAAAAAAATGTTGACACTATTTTTGTAGCACTTTTAGGAAAGTGAGCACTATGGAGAATCATAATACATCGAAGCATCAGTATTTTTATGCTGTAGGTTTGAGCTACAGGAAAGCCGATGCCGAGATGAGGGGGAAATTTAGTTTGGATGCCGAAGGCAAGCATAACTTGTTACAACAGGCTAAACAAGAGGGCATAAGCAGCCTTGTTGCTGTATCTACTTGTAACAGAACCGAAATTTATGGTTTTGCCAATCACCCTTTCCAACTCATAAAATTACTTTGTGATAATAGCCGTGGTACTGTTGAGGAGTTTCAGCGTGTTGCCTTTGTATATAAAAATAACGAGGCAATTAATCATGTACTTCGTGTGGGTACAGGTTTGGATAGCCAAATATTGGGCGATTTCGAAATTATTAGCCAAATAAAAATAGGATTTTCAGCCTCTAAGAACTTAGGGCTTGCCAATGCATTTTTAGAACGATTGATAAACTGCACGATACAGGCGAGCCGTAGAATTAAAAACGAAACAGAGCTAAGCTCGGGTGCAACATCCGTATCGTTTGCATCGGTACAATACATTATGAATAATGTTGCCGATATGCAAAATAAAAACATTTTGCTCTTTGGCACGGGTAAAATTGGCAGAAACACCTGCGAAAACCTTGTAAAGCATACCAAAAACGAGCACATTACGCTTATAAACCGTACTAAGGACAAAGCGGAAAAAGTAGCAGGTAAATTTAACCTTGTTGTAAAAGATTACGATGTTTTACCACTAGAGATACCGAAATCGGATGTGTTGGTAGTGGCTACAGGAGCGCAAAACCCTACTATTGATAAAGATATTTTAGTGGTTAAAAAGCCATTGTTAATACTGGATCTTTCTATCCCTAAAAATGTACACGATAATGTTAAGGAACTGGATAACGTTACTGTGGTTCACCTAGACGATTTATCTAAAATAACAGATGATACGCTAGAAAACAGAAAAAAATACATTCCTGCAGCAGAAGCTATTATTGCCGAAGTGGAAGACGATTTTGTAAACTGGCTTAATGCCCGAAAGTTTGCACCAACCATACACGCGCTTAAGGAAAAACTTAACACAATAAAGGATACCGAATTAAACTTTCAGCGCAAAAAAATAAATAATTTTGATGAAGATCAGGCAGAAATAATCAGCCAACGTATTATTCATAAAATTACAACACATTTTGCAAACCACCTGAAAGACAGGGATACTATGGTAGATGAAAGCATCGAATGGATAGAAAAGGTATTCCGCATCGAAAACTCCACAAAATGAACAAAGCCATAAGAATAGGCACCCGCGATAGCGAACTCGCACTATGGCAGGCACACACCGTACAGGCAAAACTAGAAGCCTTAGGCTATACTACCGAAATTGTTGCTGTAAAATCTAAAGGCGATGTAGTGTTGGATGTACCTTTATACGAATTTGGTATAACAGGGATATTTACCAAAACACTAGATGTTGCCATGATTAAAGGCGAGGTAGACATTGCCGTACACTCCATGAAAGATGTACCCACCGCACTACCCAAAGGTATTGTACAAGCTGCCGTTTTAGAGCGTGCCGCAACTGAAGATATACTAGTACACAAAGGTAGTTTGGACTTTTTAGAAGGCGAAGGTACTATTGCCACAGGTAGCCTACGTAGGCAAGCGCAATGGTTAAACCGTTACCCACAACACAACGTAACCGATTTGCGCGGTAATGTAAACACACGCCTTAAAAAATTAGCAGAAAGCAACTGGGGCGGAGCCATATTTGCTGCTGCTGGGCTAAAGCGGATTAACCTACTACCCGAAAATCATATCAATCTGGATTGGATGATACCCGCACCCGCACAAGGGGCTATGGTAGTGGTAGCTATGGAGCACGACGATTATTGCCGCGAAGCTATTGCCAAACTTAACGATAACCAAACAGAAATTTGTACCTTTATAGAACGTCAGTTCCTAAAAAAACTAGAGGGCGGGTGTACAGCACCTATTGGTGCATTGGCACAGTTTAAAGATGATGCTATTTATTTTGAAGGCGCATTATTAGCGATAAACGGAAAGCAAAAAATAGAGATACAAAAAACAATTGCTGCCAACGCTGATTACAGTACCTTTGGAGAGCAATGCGCACAAGAAATATTAAACAATGGTGGTACAGCACTAATGCAGGCAATACGAAATGCGCTAAGTAAAAAATAATCGTAAAAGTAAGATGTTTAAAAATATTTCGAACGTACTGTCTAAGATATACGGGTTTGTAGATATCTTACTAATTACCTTTTTGGTGTTCGATTTTGGCTTCGAAAATCTCATTTACGAAGTATTCGAGCATAAAACACTCTACTTTGTTGGATTAATTGTTGGGCTTATGGGCTTTAACGTGGTACGGTTTTTTTATACCGAAAATCCAACGCTAAAAAAAATGCTCAAGGCAAACACACTAGTACTAGCATTAACGCTAGTAACAGCAACCGCCACTTTTATGAGCAGCGGCGAGTACGAACGCCTGTACAACGCCAATTTAGTTATAGATACGGGGCTTATACTCTACTTTTTTTTACGGCTCACTAGCCTACTCCGCAAATTATACGCACTCTATTACAACCCTACCATACTATTTGTAGGAAGTTTTGCCGTTACGGGGCTTATAGGTGCCTTTTTACTCATGTTACCCAACGCTACCACACACGGCATAAGTTTTACTGATGCTCTCTTTACCTCAACTAGCGCAGTATGCGTTACGGGGCTCATTGTATTGGATACCGCCACCGATTTTACCTTTATGGGTAAAACTGTAATACTCTGCCTTATACAATTGGGTGGTATTGGTATGCTTACCTTTACATCGTTTTTTGCCTTCTTTTTCAAGCAGGGTTCATCGTTTAGAGAGGGAATGAATGTAAGTAGCTTTGTAGATAGCGATAACCTGCAAAATGTACTCCATTTTGCCATGCGGGTAGTGGCCTTTACAGTAGGGGTAGAAATTGCAGGAGCGTTACTCATTTACTCCTTTATAGTAGATATACCCAGCATACAAAACAAACTATTTTTCTCGGTATTCCACTCCGTTTCAGCATTCTGTAACGCAGGATTTTCAACCTTTTCCGATGGGTTAAATGACCAATCGTTGCAAGATGCCTATGCTTTCCAATGGGTAATTATGCATCTCGTTATTTTTGGTGGTTTGGGTTATAACATCGTGTTTAACTTTGTACGGTACATTAGGCTATTCATCGTAAATAGTGTAACCAATATGCGTTTTCAGGCACCTGTACGCACCCTTACACTCAACTCGCGCATTGTTATTATAACCACCGCAATATTGCTTACCGTAGGTAGTTTCTTTTTCTTTTTTGCAGAATACAACAATACCTTTAAGGACGAAACGCTTTTTGGTAAAATTACATCGGCAGCCTTTACATCGGTAACTGCACGTACGGCTGGTTTTAATACTTTCGATTTCGCATCCTTATCCATGCCCGCCATACTGTTTGTAATATTTTTAATGTGGATAGGAGCATCACCAGGCTCAACAGGAGGAGGTATAAAAACCAGTACCTTTGCATTGGCTACGCTCAACATAATATCTATAGCACGAGGTAAACAACACATAGAGCTACGCAGCCGAAAAATTAACAACCAATCGGTTAAGCGGGCGTTTGCCATTATATGCATTTCGCTCATGGTAATAGGTATGGGCGTGTTAATGGTATTGTTTTTTGAAAAAGATTTCTCGCTTATACAAGTCGCCTTCGAGGTATTCTCGGCGTTTAGTACCGTTGGGCTTAGCTTGGGCATAACAGCAGAGCTTAGTATAGGTAGTAAATATGTTTTGATAATGGTAATGTTTTTAGGACGGATAGGGCTACTCAACCTACTAGTGGGTATGCTAAAAACTATGGAAGCCCATAGTTATGAATATCCAGAAGAAAACATACTGATAAACTAAAAAGTAAAGTTATGAAGATTATCATATTCGGACTAGGAAATTTCGGGATGTCGTTAGCCGTAAACCTTACAGAAACAGGCAACGAGGTAATTGGTATTGATAACGATATGGGCAAGGTTAACTTGGTAAAAAACCAAATATCGCACGCTGTGTGTATGGATGCCACCAACGAGCTAGCCTACCAAGCACTCCCCGTAAAGGATGCCGACCTTGCTGTTATTGCCATTGGCGAAAACGAAGGGGCTGCCATTATAGCTACTGCCATTATTAAAAAACTATCGGGTGCACGTATTATAGGGCGTTCGCTATCACCCATTCACGATACGGTACTGGAGGCTATGGGTATCGAAACAATTATTCACCCTGAACAGGATTTCGCCGATAGGCTTGCTAAAAAAATAAACCTAAAGGGTATTGTAGATAATTTTAATATTGATAAAAACTACAGCATATCGGAAATAAAGGCATTACCCGAGTTTACAGGAAAAACCCTTGAAGAATTGGAGTTTAGGCAAACCTACAACATGCACGTAGTAACCATTATACGCAAGCAAGTACGAAAGTCGATAATAGGGACAACCAGTAAAATAGACCAATCTGAAGGTTTTATAACTAAAGATTGTGTTATAATGGAAAACGACTTATTGGTAGTATTTGGGCTTAATAAAGATATTGGTAAGTTTTGTAACCGCTCGCAAAAAAGCAATCGTTAGTCATGGAAAGGTCTGTACGCATCGTATCAACAAAAAAGCTACAGTCCAACCAACGGCAGTACCTGCTTAATGCAGGGCTGGCACTAACCGAAGCCAATTTTATAAGCGTTAAGCATAAAACATTTACAACAAACGATATAAGGAAAAACCTGATTTTTACAAGCCAAAACGGTTTTAAAGCCTTTTTAGCCAACATACCACTGGGCGGAGCATATAAAAACCATGCTATATTTTGCGTAGGTCAAAAAACCCGCAATGTAATAGTAAGTGAAGGATATACGGTTATTGCTTTTTCGGATTATGCGGAGGAATTGGCTGCAACGATTATAAACAATTACAACAAAGAACGTTTTACGTTCTTATCGGGTAATATTCGCCGAGACACATTGCCCAACGCATTAAAAAATGCAGGGGTAGACTATAACGAAATTGAAGTATACAAAACAGCGCTAACACCGCATAAAATGAATACCGAGGCTAACGGGTTGTTGTTTTTTAGCCCTAGCGGGGTAGCTAGCTTTTTAAAACAAAACACTGTTGGTACTGCCACCTGCTTTTGCATTGGCACTACTACAGCAGAAGCTCTAACAGGCATAACAAAAAAGATAATAGTAGCAAACAAACCCACTATAGAGAATGTGATAATACAGTGTATTAACTACTATAAAGATAACACCTAAAGCATGAAAAGGGTCTTTAAAATTATTACAATGCTAATTTTGTTCCTTAAAGCTATCTACTGTTTCGGGCAAGAAAACAGCACGGAGCCTGTAGGTATATATGAATTTGTAATAATAACTGACCCTGAAGATAGTTTTGTCAACTTAAGAAATACACCCAATATAAAAGGAAGCATTGATAAACAGTTACAAAATGGAAAAGTAATGTTTGCTTACGAACAAGATGGAAATTGGATACTTGTTGAACGCTCGAAAGCAGAGGGTCTAAAAAATGATATAGCAACAAGTGGATATGTTCATAAAAGTCGCGTAAAGAAAATTTCGTCTTTAAAAGAGGTAAAAAACACTTCATCAACAAATAATAGTATTTCTTTCACGAGTGAGAATATTTTTGTTCAAATAACACAGAGGAATTTCGTAAAATCAGAACATAAATGTTTTTACTCAGATGATGAGTATTATCATTATGACAAAGGCATATACAATCTAGAGCTTATTGATGGTAAGGAACCTTGGGGTACTGATGGTAATATCCCTCGTATGGAATATAAAAACATCACTATAAAAATTGATGGAAAGACTATAACTTTACCTGAGCAATCTTATAAAAACTTATACGAACCAAACCTGAGCAACACATCAGTACATTATGATACAGCTAAAGATACGCTTTATATAATAGCCAATAATAGTGATGGTGCAGGTGCTTATGCTACAGTATTAATTATTGAAAATAAAAAATATAAAGAACGGGTATTAGAAATTCCGTTTTAGTAAATACATAATAGAAAGACAAAATGAGCATAAAAAACGATTTATTCCTAAAGGCACTACGTAACGAAACCGTAGAACGTCCACCTGTATGGATGATGCGCCAAGCAGGACGCTACCTGCCCGAGTTTATGGCATTAAAAGATAAATACGACTTTTTTACCCGCTGCCAAACACCAGAGCTGGCTGCCGAGATAACTGTACAACCCATACGCATTGTAAAACCCGATGCTGCCATACTATTTTCGGATATTTTGGTAATACCCCAAGCTATGGGAATAGACGTAGAAATGAAACCCGATTTTGGTCCGTATTTACCCAACCCCATACGTACCGCTAAGGATGTAGAAAAAGTACGCGTTCCTGAAATTAATGAAGAGCTGGGTTATGTTATGGATGCCATAAAGCTAACCAAAGAAATGCTAAACGACGAAGTGCCGCTAATTGGTTTTGCAGGGTCGCCATGGACGATACTTTGCTATGCCGTAGAAGGTAGAGGCTCTAAAAGTTTTGATAAAGCCAAAGGATTCTGCTTTTCACAACCCGAAGCAGCCCACGCACTACTGCAAAAAATAACCGATACCACTATTGCCTATCTTAAAGAAAAAGTAAAATCTGGCGTTAATGCAGTCCAAATTTTCGATAGTTGGGGTGGTATGCTAAGCCCTGTTGATTATCAGGAGTTTTCGTGGCAATACATTAACCAAATTGTAGAGGCACTAGCACCCAAAACCCACGTAATTGTATTTGGTAAAGGCTGTTGGTTTGCATTGGACGAAATGGCACGAAGTAAAGCATCGGCACTTGGGGTAGACTGGACGTGTTCGCCACGCAACGCACGGTATCTAACAGGCGGAAACATAACACTACAAGGTAATTTTGACCCAAGCCGATTACTATCGCCCATACCAACCATTAAAAAAATGGTACACCAAATGATTGATGAATTTGGTAAGGATAACTATATTGTAAACTTAGGACATGGTATATTACCCCATGTTCCTGTAGACCATGCCAAGGCATTTATAGAAGCCGTAAAAGAGTATAAATAAAAACTTATGGGAACAATAAGCTGGAAAACCGACCGTATTGCCAATACCACGCCTGAGGAGTTTTACGACCTTATAGTGCGTAATAGGCAGCACATATACCTAACATTTCCAGCTACGTCCTCAAGTTGCACCAGTTTAGAAAAAACAAAAACCTTTTTAAAAAATGCTGCTGCTTTAGAACAGGGAGGCAGAGGCTACTATTTTTATTTACGCAATAGCGACAATTTAATGATTGGCTACATCTGTATTAAGAATATCGACCGAAATTGCGATAAATGTGAATTGGCTTATTTTGTTGATAAAGATTACCAAGGGCAGGGCATAATATCTAAAGCCGTAAGCAATATAACAGCCTATTGCTTTAACAAAATCAATATGAATAAAGTATTTATTTGTGCCGCAACAACCAATATTGGCAGCCAAAGAGTAGCCAAAAAAAATGGCTATTTGCAGGAAGGGCTATTGCGGGAAGATTTTAAAAATGGCGACGGGAAACTGGAAGACACACTGTATTTTGGACTTTTGAAATCGGAGTATAATGAAAGATAAATTTTACCACTACATACAACAATTACAAGATACCATAACGGCAGGGCTAGAAAAAGCCGATGGCAAAGCAACCTTTAAGCAAGACTTATGGGAACGCCCCGAAGGCGGTGGCGGGCGCACCCGTGTAATCGAAAACGGAGCTGTATTCGAAAAAGGCGGCGTAAATATCTCAGCAGTACACGGACCACTCCCCAAAGCCATGCAAGCCTATTTTAACGTGGGTGATGTCGATTTTTTTGCTTGCGGATTAAGTTTGGTAATCCACCCTAAAAACCCTTTTGTGCCTACAGTGCATGCCAACTGGCGTTATTTTGAGATGTACGATAAAACCGACCTATCCCCCTCGGGGAGATTGAGAGGGGCATGGTTTGGTGGCGGGCAGGACCTTACCCCCTACTATTTATTTGAGGAAGATGCTACACATTTTCATAGTGTGTGCAAAACGGCTTGCGACAAACACAACCCTGAATTTTACCCGAAATATAAAAAGCAATGCGATGAGTATTTTTGGAACAGCCACCGTAACGAAGCACGTGGTATTGGCGGGCTATTTTTTGACCATTGCAAAGCTACCGATGATTTTAGTATGGAACAATGGTATAACTTTGTTACCGAAGTAGGCAACAGTTTTTTAAATGCCTACGTGCCTATTGTAGAAAAACGAAAAAACATAGCCTATACACCCGAAAACAGAACGTGGCAGGAAATTAGGCGCGGGCGTTACGTAGAGTTTAATTTAGTACACGATAAAGGCACCCTATTCGGCTTAAAAACCAACGGACGTATTGAAAGTATATTAATGAGCTTACCACCCTATGTGCAATGGGTATACGACCATCATCCTGAAAAGGGAAGTGCAGAAGAAAGATTAATTCAAGTATTAGAAAAGCCGAAAGAGTGGATTCGATAGTAAACCGCTAACCTAATAACTTAACACGAAAAACAATGTTCCCCATACAACGCGACAGACGATTACGTACTACAGAAGCCATACGTGCTATTATGCGCGAAACTACGCTTACGCCTAACGATTTTATGTTCCCGATGTTTATTGCAGAAGGTAAAAATGTACAAATTGAAATTCCCTCCATGCCAGGCATCTATCGCCGTTCGGTAGACCTTACCGTAAAAGAAGTGAAAGAGCTTTGGAGTTTGGGTATTAAAGCCATAAACATTTATGTAAAGGTTAGCGATAATCTTAAAGATAATACAGGTAAAGAGGCTTGGAACCCCAACGGACTAATGCAGCAAGCTATTAAAGCCATAAAAGATGCCGTACCAGGCATGATTGTTATGCCCGACGTAGCCCTAGACCCTTACTCTATTTACGGGCATGATGGTATTGTAGAAAGCGGCGCAATTATAAACGATGCTACCGTTGATGCGCTCACCCGTATGAGTGTGAGCCATGCCGATGCAGGTGCCGATTTTGTTGCTCCTAGTGATATGATGGACGGGCGGGTGCTGGCAATTCGTAAAGCATTGGAAGAAAGCGGACACCACAATGTGGGTATTATGAGTTACAGTGCTAAATATGCCTCGTCGTTTTACGGTCCTTTTCGGGATGCATTGGATAGCGCACCTAAAAGTAGTGGTGTACCCGTACCAAAAGATAAAAAAACCTACCAAATGGATTATGCCAACCGCATTGAAGCCATTAAAGAAGCACTACACGATGTAGAGGAAGGTGCCGATATAATTATGGTAAAACCAGGTTTAGCATATTTGGATATTGTACGCGAGGTTAAAAATGCGGTAAATGTACCCGTATCGGTATTTCATGTATCGGGGGAGTATGCCATGGTAAAAGCTGCTGCTGAAAAAGGCTGGCTGGATCACGATAAAATTATGATAGAACAGTTGCATTGCATTAAACGTGCAGGAGCTAACCTCATCTCTACGTACTTTGCCAAAGAGGCTGCCATAGTACTAAATAAATAACCATTTTTCGGATAAAAAATAGTATACATTTTAACCTACAAATTTGCTGTTTACAATAGGGTATTCGGCGTTTGGGTCGTATCTTTGTTATACCCAATAGCACAGTACAATTTGGGGTGATAAAGCCCCATTTTTAGTGCTTTTTAACAGCATTTATTAAAACTATTTTTATCATGAAACACTTACTTTCTATATTCGCAGTATTAGTATTAATTTCTTGCAAAAAAGAAGAAAAAAAAGAATCGTTATACCCTGAAAGTATGACGGAAGCAACTAGCGAAAGTACCGCAACTAAAATGACGGCTTCGGAAACGTTGGGGCAAGAAATTTTTAATGGCAAAGGCAATTGCCACACCTGCCACAAAGCCGACAAAAAAGTTATTGGACCAAGCATTAAAGAAATTACAAAAATATACGCCGAGCAAAACGGCGATATGGCTGCTTTTTTGCGTGGTAAAGCCGACCCGATTGTAGACCCATCGCAATATGATGTAATGAAAACCAACTTTTACATTACCAAACATTTTACTGATGAAGAAATGCAGGCAGTGGTAGATTATATGATGTACTTTCAAGAAAAGTAGTTTACAGTCACAGTTTTCATAATTGGTATATAGTAATTACAATGACTGCCTACTGCGACTGAAAACTGCATCACGGTGCTACAAGTTTAAAACCTACGCGGGGTATATTCTCGATACGAATACGCTCGTCAGCCTTAAATATTTTGCGCAGCCGCGAGATAAACACATCCATACTGCGCCCCATAAAATAATCGTCCGTACCCCAAATGGATTTTAATATTTGCTCACGTTTAAGTACGATATTTTTATTCTCAATAAACAACTGCAGCAACGCCGACTCTCGTTCGGTTAACTGCGTGGTTTTGCCATTATGGGTTATGGTATAGTTTACGGCATCAAAAGCAAAATTGCCTATGGTATATTTGCTATTTTTTTGTTTGGATTGTTTTTGGCTGCGCTGTAAAAACACTTCTATTTTTAGTGTAAGCTCTTCCATACTGTAGGGCTTTACCAAATAATCGTCTGCACCAAGCCGCAAGCCTTTTATACGGTCCTCTTTCAATGTTTTAGCCGATAGGAATATAATGGGTACTTCTACATCGCGTTCGCGTATGGCAGTTGCCAGCTCAAAACCATCCATTTGGGGTAGCATAACGTCCAACACACACAAATCAAAATCTTGTTCTGTAAAGGCATCAAAGGCCTCCTTGCCATTATCGTAATGGACTACTTCGTATTCCTGCTCTAAATTATCGGCAGTTAAAAAAGCAAGCGTAGTATCGTCTTCTACATATAGTATTTTCTTTTTCATAGTATGCTGCTTTTGGGTATGCCAATGGTTATGGTTATGCCTTTATCGGTATTGTTTTCTATTTTTATCTTCCATCCGTGGAGTTCGCAAATCTTCTTTACGTAAAACAGCCCAATACCAAAACCTTCTATCTCTTTTTTGTTTTCTCGGGGTACGCGGTAAAATTTATCAAAAACATGCTCTAAATGCTGCGGAGGTATCCCCGACCCATTATCGGTAAACTGTAAATCGACACATTTAGCTGTTTCTGTAATTTGTATGGCTACTTCAGGGGTATCGTTGCTGTACTTTATAGCATTCTCTATAATGTTGTATACGATGTTGTAAAAGTGGAAGGCATCGGCAGCTACGGTGTAATTATCTTTACTACTTGTAAAAGTTATTTGGGTTGCGGGGTACTTTAGTTCGGCATTGTCTTTAGCTAATTGCAATGTTTCAACAATATTGAATTCTTTTTTATCCAACCCCATAAGGTCAGAATCAGCTTTGGCTACATTTAGTATACGCTCTATATGTTGGTTGAGCTTATTGCTTTGTTCTATTATAATTTTCAGGTATTTATTAAGTTTTGGGTTTTGCTCAATAACGTCTTGTTTAACTGCGTAATTTGATGCTATTAATATGGACGATAATGGTGTTTTAAACTCATGCGTCATGTTATTAATAAAATCCTTTTGCAACTCGGTGTAGCGTTTTTGTTTTAAGAGTGTAAATACCGAATACACATATATAATGAGTACTAAAAACAGTACGCCCGTGTACACCCAATATTGTTGTAAGGAGGCACTATAGTTGTAGTGCAGGTGCGGAAACCGAATGGCAAAGTAATAAATGAGTCCTTCTTTTTTGGTAAAACAGTTTTCGCACTTGGCAATATCATTCTCCGCTTCAAAACCTGCTGCGTTAATATAGTTACCGTACATCATTTCATCCGAAGCACAATCGTATATGGCATACTCATAATCAATATCCAGTTTTACTTTCTGGAATTCGCTTTTTAAGTAATACTCTAATATTTTGGCCTCAAAAACATCATTCACGTTTACTACATAATAATCGTCTGCCACTTTTTTAATGGGGCTGGCTGTAGGCAACTCGCTACCGTTATCGCGGTATATTTTGTTTACCACATCCTGCAAGGCAAAATGTATCTTATCGGCAACTTCGTTACGCTCAAACATAAAGGCTTGTTTTAGCATTACCAACTGCATGGTAATTACGCCTATTATGGCAAGCAAGCCAACAAATACAATTATATTAAGTTTATTAAACTTCAATTTTTATGGGGTTGTTTTTAATTCGTTAACCGATATTACTATAAAAAAGCGTAGGGTACAAGTCGTTAACAAGTCATTAACAAGCGTTTGAAAGCGGTTAACAACTATATTAAAATTAGTAGTTTATATTTGTAATGCTTAATTATTAAAACATACTATTAACCTATATTAATTACTTCTAATTATGAAATCATTAAAATTATCTTTATTCGCATTTGCTGGAGCACTTTTATTCGCATTCAACGCAAACGCGCAAGCACCTGCTAAAGTGGCTGCTAACAGTGCTACTGAAAAAAACATGACACCGTCTAAAATTACTTGGACTAAGGACACGCACAACTTTGGTGAAATTGAAAAAGGTACACCCGTATCGCACGAGTTTACCTTTAAAAACACTACAGACCAAACGATACTTATTACTAAAGTAAAAGCATCTTGTGGTTGTACGGCTACCAAATATACTAAAACGCCTATTAAGCCAGGCGAAATGGGATCGGTAACAGCAACGTACAATGCACGTAAAGACGGTAGCTTTAACAAAAGTGTTACGGTAACCACTAACGATACTGATGCAAGAAAAATACTTAAAATTAAAGGTAGGGTTATTGCTCCAGAGGTTGAAAAACCAGCAGCTGGATCAAAACAATAATAGCACAAACCTTATTTAGTATAGTAAGCCACTCCTAACAGAGTGGCTTATTTATTTTACAAAATGTAAAGTTTATTTTACTTATTGGAAAATTATTTTTACATTTGATACATCATTTAAAATCAATCAGTATGAAAACGAACTTTTTATTTCCGTACCGACTTAAATTAATAAGCGGCATACTCTTTACAATTTCTTTTATCCTGTTAACGCTACTCTACGCGTCTGATGATTCGTCCAGATTTGAAATAAATGCAAAAGTATTTGCCGTACTAGGAGACTCTGGTTTGGGTAGCAAAAACACTTTATTTAATTGGATAGAAACTTCTGTTACCGATGAGTTATTAATGCTTTTTGTTATTCCTTTTGGGATTATATACGCTTTCTCAAAAGAAAAAAATGAGGACGAAATGGTGGCTTCACTCCGTATGAATAGTTTAGCATGGGCAACCATTGTAAACTATATTATAGTGCTACTTGGTTACCTGTTTATATACGGTCTTGTGTTTTTTAATGTGCTTATGGTAGCTATGGTGTCGCAATTACTAATTTTTATACTTTTGTTCCGCTACAAAATGTATCGCTTTAATACTGCTAGCCATGAAGAATAATATAAAAGTACAACGTGCCATATTTAACCTAACACAACAGGAATTGGCAGAAAAAATAGGCGTGAGCAGGCAAACCATTAATGCACTAGAAGCAGGAAAGTATGTACCCTCAACCGTATTGGCTTTAAAACTATCTGACCTGTTCCAAAAAACGGTAAACGAAATATTTACGTTAGAAAACGAGGACTAGTAAAGTACTTACTATAAAAGGCATGCGTTGTATTTAAAATTGTAGCTTTGTAAAAAGCACATTCCATGCAAGAAGCATACATTACAACACCTTTAGGTACTACTATAGTAAAAGGCAATACTGAAGGTATTACCAAAATATCGGTATTGGATGATAAAATGCCTGCAAGCACTACTATACCTACCGAGCTACAACAAGCCGTAACCGAACTGCAAGAATACTTTGCAGGAACACGCAACAACTTTACTTTTAAACTGAACCCACAAGGAACCGATTTCCAGAAAAAAGTATGGCAAGCGCTACTTACCATACCCTATGGAACCGCAACATCGTACCAAAAATTAGCAATACAATTAGGCGATGTAAAAGCCATACGCGCCGTAGCAGCTGCCAACGGTAAAAATCCGCTTTGGATAGTAGTACCCTGCCACCGCGTAATAGGGTCAGACGGTTCGCTTACAGGCTATGCAGGGGGTATTTGGCGCAAAAAGTGGCTCTTGGAACACGAGAATCCGCCTACACAGCAAAGCCTATTTTAAAAAGTTTAGCCTCCCAATTAAAAATTCGTTCAATTCGGTAATTCGTGGCTATGCTAAAAGCGTAAAATAGAATTTCGAGAAAATTAGTGTAATTCGTAGCTAGAATAAACGTAAAGCATCATCAATAACACATAATTGTAAATACAACCCAAACCTGTAATTAACAAAGAGTGTAAAACTATACTTTCGTGAAAATTAGTGTAATCCGTGGCTATAATAAACGTAGGGTATCATTAATAACACATAATTGTAAATACAATCCAAACCTGTAATTAGAGAGAGTTTAAAATAGTTTTCGTGAAAATTAGTGTAATCCGTGGCTAGAATACAAAGCTAGAATAGCTTTAAAGTAAATTTTATTTAAATTCGTACAGTATCCATAACTACTAATTATGACATTTCTTAAAAAATTTCTGCTCTGGTTTGTTTTACTACTCTCCAGTATTATTATTCTAATGTATATTTTTGATGTAGATTACCTACTACGTGCCGTACGCACCATATACTTTAGAGGCGAAACCACCGCTTTTTTAGATGATTATAAAGAATTTCCCAACCGTACCATACCCAAAGGTACCGCACAACCATGGGCAGAACATACCGACTATAATAAAGTACAACCAACAGCCCGATTACAGGAAACCCACAAAGAACTTAAAACTGTAGCTTACCTTATTATTAAAAACGATAGTATATGGCACGAAAGCTATTATGATGGGTATGGTACCAATAGCAAATCCAACTCCTTTTCTATGGCAAAAAGCATTGTTTCGGCAGCTTTATTTAAAGCTATTGAAGAAGGTAAAATAAAAAGCCTCGACCAAAAAGTAAGCGATTTTTATCCGAAATTTAAAGATGGGTTGGGTGCTAAAATGACGGTAGGCGATTTATCGTCTATGGCATCAGGGTTAAGCTGGGACGAAAAGTATTATAGTCCGTTCTCCATTGTTACCCGTGCGTATTTTGATGACAAACTCGATGAAGTTATTTTGGGGCTTGACGTGGTAGAAGAACCTGGCACAGCATTTAAATACCTTAGTGGCGCCACACAATTGCTTGCTATGGTAATAACCAAAGCCACAGGGCAAACACTATCCAGTTACGTATCAGATAAATTCTGGAAGCCTATGGGTGCAGCTAACGAAGCCCTTTGGCAACTGGACGACCCCGATGGCATCGAAAAAGCCTACTGCTGTATTGGTAGCAATGCCCGCGATTTTTCGCGCTTTGGCAAACTGTTTTTGCGTAACGGTAACTGGAATGGTAAGAAATTGCTGGACAGTACATCGGTAGCTAAAATGGTAACACCACGCTTTAACCAGTCGCCACAATACGGCTATGGCTGGTGGCTACACAATTACCTCGGTAAAAAAATGTACTATATGCGCGGGCATTTAGGGCAGTTTGTAATTGTAATTCCTGAGGATGCTATTATTATTACCCGACTAGGGCATTTAAAAGGATTACAAACCAGTACCGATGCACATAGCAACGACTTTTATGTATATGTAGATGAAGCCTATAAAATGATGGGCATGATGCAACCCAATGAGGGACAAGGCAACAAAAAAGCATTAAAATAATACAGTTCTTTTTTTAATAGTAGTAGTATGTTAGAAAAAATAAGGTTAGATAATATCCTCTTCTTAGATATAGAAACCGTGCCCGAACACCCTAACTTTAATGCGCTTGATGACGAAACAAAACAACTGTACGACCTAAAAACGCAATACCAGCGTAGGGATGGCGAAACACCCGAAGAGTTTTACGAGCGCGCAGGCATTTGGGCAGAATTTGGTAAAATAGTATGCCTATCGGTGGGGTATTTTACCTTTAAAGGCGATATCCGCCATTTTAGGGTAACCTCTTTTTTTGGCGATGAACCTAAAATATTAAAAGACTTTAACAACCTCATCACCAATCATTTTAACCAACCCCAGCACATTTTATGCGGTCACAATGCCAAAGAGTTTGATTTCCCGTATATGGCACGCCGCATGATAATTAATGGCATACCGCTACCCAACAAACTCAATTTGTTTGGTAAAAAACCATGGGAAGTACCCCACCTTGATACGATGGAATTATGGAAGTTTGGCGATTATAAAAGTTTTACCTCATTAAAATTACTCACTAAAATACTGGGCATACCCTCGCCCAAAGGCGATATAGACGGTAGCCAAGTAGGGCATGTATATTATGTAGAAAAAGACATTGACCGTATTGTAACCTATTGCGAAAAAGATGTAGTTGCTGTAGCACAAGTACTATTGCGCTTCCGCAGAGAAGATTTACTAATTGAGGACGAAATTATACACGTATAACTCTTGCCATTTTGAATAAAGGGTAAATCTTTAGATAAATACATTAGATTCTTCGTGCCTCAGAATGACAAAGAAAATATGATAACAAATAATTCAATGTCATTCTGAATGGAGCATAGCGGAGTGAAGAATCTTACATAATTAAATCAGATTCTTCCTGCGTCAGAATAACAAAAACTATAATTAAAAATCATTACTGTCATTCTGAATGGAGCGTAGCGGAGTGAAGAATCTATCAAATAACATACGCTAAATTAGAATTACTAAAATCCATAACTTTACCGTACATGAATAATTCCCTACTCCATATCGACCACGTTACCATTTCGGCTAAAAAAGAAGGGCAATGGATACCTATTGTAAAAGATGCTAATTTTGTACTCAACCAAAACGAAATACTGGGCATTGTAGGCGAATCGGGTTCAGGTAAGTCCGTTACCTCATTAGCCGTTATGGGATTATTACCCAAGGGTATTTTAGCCATCACCAAAGGTAAGATTGATTTTGAGGGTAATGATATGGCTACACTTTCGGGAAAAGAAGTCCGCAAAGTACGGGGTAATGCCATTAGTATGATATTCCAAGAACCGATGAGTTCCTTAAACCCATCGTTACAATGTGGGTATCAGGTAGCCGAAATTCTAAAAGAACACACCGATTTATCATCAAAACAGATAAAAACTACCGTTTTATCGTTATTCGAAAAAGTAAAACTACCCAACCCCGAAAATATTTATAACCGTTATCCGCACGAAATATCAGGAGGGCAAAAACAACGGGTAATGATTGCTATGGCTATTGCCTGCAAACCCAAAGTACTTATTGCCGACGAACCTACCACCGCATTGGATGTTACGGTACAAAAAGAAATTATTTTACTGCTAAAAGCGCTACAGCAAGAAACGGGTATGAGTATAATTTTTATTTCGCACGATTTATCGTTAGTTTCCGAAATTGCCAATAGGGTATTGGTAATGTATAAAGGCGAAATTGTAGAGCAGGGTACTGCCGAAGCGGTTTTTAACACTCCCAAGCACACTTACACTAAGGCACTCATAAGTTCGCGCCCGTCGTTGGATGTGCGTTTGAAACGACTCCCTACCATACAAGATTATCTTACTGGCACTGTTAATAACATAGCTGTAGAGCCTGCACAACGCAAAAAAGAACACGAACAATTATACAGCCAACCTCCTTTACTGGAAGTGATGAATGTGGAGAAAGAATACATTTCGTCGGCAGGATTGTTTGATAAAGACGTAAAATTTAAAGCTGTTGATGATGTGAGCTTTACAATATACGAAGGGGAAACCTTAGGGCTGGTAGGCGAGTCGGGTTGTGGTAAATCGACATTAGGCAATGCCATACTACAACTGGATAAGCCTACAGGAGGTAAAATAGTCTATCGAGGTACTGAGCTTACACAACTAGCACCAAAACAACTGCGGGAACTCCGTAAAGAAATACAAATTATTTTTCAAGACCCTTATTCGTCACTCAACCCGCGTTTAACGGTAGGCAGTGCCATAATGGAGCCAATGCAGGTACACAAACTGTATAAAAACGATAAAGAACGAAAAGAGAAAACCCTAGAAATACTAAACCGTGTAGGGCTTGGTAATGAGCACTTCCACCGCTATCCGCATGAGTTTTCGGGTGGGCAAAGGCAGCGCATTGGTATTGCACGTACTATCGCTTTACAACCAAAGTTAATTGTATGCGACGAGTCGGTATCGGCACTGGATATATCCGTACAGGCACAAGTGCTTAATTTACTGAATGAGTTGAAAGAGAATTTTGGGTTTACGTATATATTTATATCGCATGACCTTGCGGTTGTTAAATATATGAGCGACCAAGTACTGGTTATGAATAAAGGTAAAATTGAGGAAATGAACGAGGCGGATGCGCTTTACGAAAACCCCAAAAAGGAGTACACTAAAAAATTAATTGCTGCTATACCAAAATAACTAGTGAGCAGTTTCAGCCACAGTTTACGCGTATTATGTCATTCTTAAATTAGCTAAAAATCCTGAAGTGTGTTTTTTTTAAATCTACTTCATGAAAAAGACAAATACTTCTTGAAAGATAAACTGTGACCATAAACTGAACACTGTTACTAATCTAGTACCATTTCGGGTATATCTCCTGCTACAATAAGGTTACCCTCTGTAGCTTTTTGTATTTCGGCTACGGTTACTCCCGGAGCGCGCTCTAATAATTTAAATCCTTCTGGAACAATTTCTAAAACCGCTAACTCGGTTACTACTTTTTTAACGCAACCTACACCTGTTAAGGGTAACGAGCAACGCTTTAGTAGTTTAGATTGTCCTGCTCTGTTTACGTGCATCATGGCTACGATGATGTTTTCTGCCGATGCTACCAAATCCATAGCACCGCCCATACCTTTTACCATTTTACCTGGAATTTTCCAGTTGGCAATATCACCATTTTCGGCAACCTCCATGGCACCTAATATGGTTAAGTCTACATGTTGCCCACGTATCATGGCAAAACTTGTTGCCGAGTCAAAAAACGAAGCTCCTGGCAAGGTTGTTATGGTTTGTTTTCCTGCATTTATAATGTCAGCATCTTCTTCTCCTTCATACGGGAAAGGTCCCATGCCTAATACGCCATTTTCACTCTGAAATTCTACCGATATATCTTCACGTACAAAATTGGCAACCAATGTAGGTATACCAATACCTAAGTTTACGTAATAGCCGTCTTTAACTTCTTTTGCAATTCTCTTAGCGATTCCTGTTTTATCTAACATAAAATGTATCAATGTTTTAATGTAACAGTGTAGCAATTGTGCTTTGTGTTACTTATTATTTTTGCTGCTACTTACTATTTTATATATAATTAACCCAAGTTCTGTTATTTTAGATTTTAGCATATTATCAAAAGGATAACTAGGTGCTTTTTCACAAAGCGTTAACCAGTATTTTGTTTCTTCAACTTCCTTTGCGGCTATTTTAATTTTATGAATAAAATCAGCCCTACTCTCTGCATTTTGCGCCTCATGCACATTTGCACCAATACTTGTTCCTGATTTTAACAATTGCCTCGCTACAACAAACTTCTTGTTTTTTTCCAGAAGCTCGCAAAAAGCGATTATATCTATTGCAAACACAATTGATTTGGATACTACAATATTTTCTCGTTCCATACCAATTGGTACATTGGTTAATTATTTTAATTAAAAACTATCGTTGTCTAACGGTTCGTTGCTCAATTCTCTTTTCGTACTGCTCTCCTTTAAAAATACGGGTTACCAGTATGCCTGGTATGTGTATTTGGTTGGGGTCCAACTTACCTGCTGGCACTAGCTCTTCTACTTCGGCAATTGTAACGGTAGCCGCACCTGCCATACACGAGTTAAAGTTACGTGCTGTACCTTTAAAAATTAAGTTTCCCGCCTCATCGCCTTTCCATGCTTTTACAATAGCAAAGTCGGCTTTATAGGCTTCTTCTAATATATGCATTTTACCGTTGTACTCGCGCGATTCTTTGCCTTCGGCAACTTCGGTACCGTAACCTGCTGGCGTATAAAACGCGGGTATGCCTGCTTGTGCTGCACGGCATTTCTCGGCAAGTGTACCTTGTGGTGTAAGCTCTACTTCTAGCTCGCCACTAAGCATTTGGCGTTCAAATTCAGCATTTTCACCAACATACGACGATATCATTTTTTTAATCTGCTTTTTTTGTAACAACAGTCCCAAACCAAAATCATCTACACCTGCATTATTGGAGATACATGTTAGGTTGGTAATGTTTTTTTTAACCAATTCGTTGATGCAATTTTCAGGAATACCACACAAACCAAACCCGCCAAGCATAATGGTCATATCATCTTTTATATCGTGCAACGCCTCTGCAACGTTTTGCACCGTTTTATTAATCATACAATTTATTTTAGTTTCTGTGTATAAATATATAAAAAAACACCTTTTTGAAAGGTGTTTTTTTAGTTAAAAGGTAGTGAAGTACTCGTCTATCTTTTCATTTTGTAAATCAAGACTGTCCTTTTCTACTTTCCTGTTGCAGTCTACCCGTATGGATAATTCTTCGGGGCGTTCAAATTCTTCTTTAGAAACTTGCAGGGATTCATCGGCATAACATTTTTTCATGTACATACCCCATATGGGTAGTGCCATAGTAGCTCCCTGCCCGTAGGTAATACTCCTAAAGTGTGCCGAACGATCTTCGTTACCTACCCAAACACCTGTAGCAAGGTTGGGTACCATGCCCATAAACCAACCATCGGACTGGTTTTGGGTTGTTCCTGTTTTTCCTGCAATAGGATTAGTTAATTTGTAGGGATGCCCTGTAACGCGGTTGTAGCCCCTGCCTTTCCATGTTGATTTTAGGCGATAGCCCGAACCCGAATCGGTTACCCCTTGCAGTAGCTTAATAACAGCATAAGCAATTTCCTTATTTACAACCTCTTTGGTTTGCGGAATGCTATGGTACAACTCTATGCCATTTTTATCTTCTATACGGGTTATAACTATGGGTTTTATGTACATACCCTTGTTGGCAAAGGTGCTGTAGGCAGCTACCATTTCTTGCACCGTTAGTTCTACCGCGCCAAGTGCTATGGCGGGTTGTTCGTCTATATTAGCAGTAACGCCAAGCCTATGGGCTAGGTCTACCACTGCTTTTGGTCCTACACTATCAATTAATTTTGCCGAAACGGTATTTATAGAGTGTGCCAATGCATATTTCATGGTAACCATACCCTCAAACTTACCGTTGGAGTTTTTAGGTGTCCAAGGTCGCTCTAAATCGTGGCGCCCCTTTGCTATGGTATACGATGCATCGAGTATGGAATCGCAGGGCGAAAAACGCAATTGCTCTATAGCCGTTGCATACAAAAATGGCTTAAAGGTTGAACCTACCTGTCTTGCCCCTTGTTTAACGTGGTCGTACTTAAAGTGTTTATGATTTATACCACCTACCCATGCTTTTACGTGCCCTGATTGCGGATTCATGGACATTACGCCAGTTTGCAAAAAGTGTTTGTAGTAGCGGATAGAATCCATGGGCGTCATTATGGTATCTTTATCCCCTTGCCATGTAAAAACTTTCATTTCTGTTTTTACATCAAACGATTTAACGATTTCATCTTCTGATTTTCCTAGGTTTTTCATGATTCTCCATCGGTCGGAGTTTTTCATGGCTCGGTCCAATATACGTTCCGTTTCTTGCTTTGAAATATTTACAAATGGGGCATTTTTGTTTTTTTCTTGTTTGATAAAGAACTCTTCCTGTAGGTTGGATAAATGTTCTGTTACAGCTTGTTCGGCATATTCTTGCATGCGCGAGTCGATAGTAACGTATATTTTAAGTCCGTCGCGGTACAAATTATATTCTTTACCATCGCTTTTAGGGTTTTCCTTAGTCCACGTTTTCATGAACTCTCTTAGGTACTCTCTAAAATAAGTAGCTATCCCTTCGTTATGGTTTTCTGGGTTAAAATCGAGTTTTACAGGTTTTTTGACTAGCTCTTGTTTAAGTTCTGGCTTTAAAACACCATTTTTCACCATTTGCCCTAGCACGGTATTACGTCTGTTAAATACTATCTCTTCTCTCGATTTTCGGGCAGGATTATATAACGACGGATTTTTTAACATCCCCACAATTACAGCCGACTCTTCCACCGTAAGGTCTTTGGGTTCTTTATTAAAATAGGTTTTTGCTGCCGAACGTATCCCTACTGCCTGATTAACAAAATCTACAGTATTTAGGTACATGGCTATAATTTCCTGTTTGGTGTACTGCCTCTCTAATCGGGTAGCAATAACCCATTCTTTTGCTTTTTGCTTTATACGCCCCCAGAGGTTGCTGGGTCTTTTGTGAAATAGGTTTTTGGCTAACTGCTGGGTAATAGTGCTTGCACCACCATCGGTTCCAAAATTGGCAAAAGCTCTTAATGTACCACGTGCATCAATGCCCGAATGTTCAAAAAAGCGTTCATCTTCCGTAGCCACAAGTGCGTCTACAAGATTCTGAGGTAAATCAGAATATTTTACGGGTGTACGGTTCTCTAAATAAAATTTGCCTATAGTAACACCATCGGCAGATATGACTTGGGTAGCAACATTCGATTCTGGATTTTCCAATTCCTCAAACGTTGGCATTTTACCAAATGCACCCCAAGATGCCATTAAAAAAAATAGCACTACCGATACGAAACCTAGTAAAACAATGCCCCAAAATATTTTTATGTACTTCCAGAAGCCTGTAGTGCCTTTTGCCTTGTTCGTTTTTTTTGTTGCTGCCATTTGTACTATTTTTCTGTTGTCTCTACCCTAAAACCTACTTCGGTAATACCCTCTAGCTCCTGTACGCCAATTACTTTATCAGCTTCGCGTACGGCTTGTTGGATGCTTACTTTGTAGCTCCCCTGATTGGGAAATTTTACGTTTTCTCTGTACCAAAGTTTGCTCTCCTTAAAATCGGTAAACCCCTCGCCCATAAGCGTACCATCGGGGTATGCCATTTCGTACTCTAAGGTATCTATAGTAGTTTTATTATTGGGCTCTTGCATTGCTACAATAAGAAAGATGTTGCTATACGGGTAATCGTTATTATTTCTTAAATTAATAAACATATTGTATAGCGATGTGGTGTCTTGCTGCTCAAACTGAAATGAAACAATGGTATCTTTATGCCAAGCACCATCAAATGACTTATAATCGTCAAACACATAGTTATCGTCACAAGAGCATAACAGCACTAGTAACGCTCCAAAAACAAAAAGGCTACTTTTTATCTTCATTATTGGGGTTAGCGTTTCGGTTATTGTTTTTATTAGTATTCTTGTTTGTATTTCGGTTGTTTCTGTTCTTACTGTTGGTGTTTCTGCCCGAATTATTTCTGCCGCCTTGCTTTGTGTTGTTATCATTGGCATTATCGCTGCCCTTACCTTTTGCTTTTGCATTGGTGTTTGGCTTGTTACCATCGTTAGCAACAGCAGGTTTTTTTCTTCTGTTGTTTTGTCTTTTCTTGCGTTTAGGGGCATCAAAACGGGTAAGGCTATCCTGCCCTACAGCGTTTTCGAAGTTTTTCTCTACTACTGCATCGGCAGCCTCCTCAACCACATATTCTTCTAACGATGCTATACGCTCTTTTCGCTTATTAATCTCTAATATTTCCTTTACCTGTTCGGCATTAATCATGTGCCAGTGTGCATTATCTTTAGCGTAGGCAAACCACATATTTCCTTTGAAAATATCTACTTTTTGGCAATAGGCATCGCCTTTTTCGGTATATAATTTTGTGTCGAGGTCGGGCAACTCTTTAATTGCATCCAAATAGGTATCCAACTCATAGTTAAGGCAGCATTTTAGTTTACCACATTGCCCCGCTAGTTTTTGCGGATTTAATGATAGTTGCTGGTATCGTGCCGCTGATGTATTTACACTCCTAAAATCGGTTAACCATGTAGAGCAGCATAACTCACGACCACACGAGCCTACGCCACCAAGGCGGGCTGCTTCCTGACGGAAACCTACCTGTTTCATCTCGATACGGGTGCCGAATTCACGTGCAAAATCTTTGATTAGCTGACGGAAATCTACACGGTCGCTTGCCGTATAGTAAAACGTTGCTTTTGAAGCATCGCCTTGAAATTCAATATCCGATATTTTCATTTCCAGATTAAGGCGTATTGCCAATTCGCGCGCAGTAACCTTCATCGGTTCTTCGCGGTCGCGGGCTTGGCGCCAGATGTCAATATCGCGCTGCGATGCTTTTCGGTATATTTTAGCTACTTCGCTATCGTCCTTAGTACGCTTCTTCTTCATCTGAATTTTAACCAACTCGCCCGTAAGGCTTACAATACCAATATCGTGCCCGGGAGAAGCCTCAGTGGCTACAATATCGCCAATGCTAAGGGTTAACCCCTCCGTATTCCTATAAAATTCTTTACGTCCGTTTTTAAAACGCACCTCAACACAATCGAACGGTGCTTGTCCTCCAGGGAGGCTCATATTAGAGAGCCAGTCAAAAACAGTTAGTTTGTTACAACTATCCGTTCCGCAAGTCCCATTATTTTTACATCCTTTGGGCGAACCATCTTTGGAGCCCGTAGAACAGTTTGTACATGCCATAAATTTGAATATATAATGATCACGACTTTTTACAGCCGCTACGTTGTTATAATAACGATTTTGTGGGTAAAGATAGTATATTTTTATGTGAAAGGTAGCAAAAGTAGCGTAACAGGCACGCGGTGTAACACTTGGGTGTAATTACCTGTAGTAATAATGCATTAAAACCATAGTTAATAACAGATAGGCACAAAAAAACCTGCACGTTGGTGCAGGTTAACTATATATAAAAAACAATGTTTCTATTCTTGCAGTAATTTAAACAACTTGTCCGAAAGGCGAACCCTAAACGGTACATGTATGGTTACCCTGTCGCCTTGTTGGGCAACATCGGCAGGTTTTCCATTTACATGCATATTAGCAACTACAAGCTCTTCTCTACCTGTGGTAGGACCTGTAATAACTATTTTATCGCCTGTTTTTAACTCCCGACTCACCATAAACTGCCCTACGCTAGCTTTAGTAAAATAATGCTCGGCATTACCTACCAATAGTTTGCGTTCGCGCTTACGAACATCTTTAACCTTGGGTACGGCTGCTAAGTTAACGGCAGCAACAGCATTACCCGATTTTTTAAACTTTAAGGCGTCCGATTTTCCTTTTCTGAAAATCATATTGCCTTTTGTAATGCCTTTACGCCTTTCGCGTTGCTCGTTTTCTGGAAGTTGAATAACCTCCACACACTCAGCAGAACAGCAGCCTGCCATATTAGTAGCACACTCCTCGCACTGAATAAACAGCAGGTGGCACGCCTCGTTAAGGCAATTGGTATGGGTATCGCACGGTTTACCACATTGGTGGCATTGCGAAATTATATCGTTGGTAATACGCTCGCCCAAACGGTGGTCGAACACAAAGTTTTTACCAATAAACTTACTCTCTAAACCTTCCGATTTTACCTGTCGGGTATATTCAATAATACCGCCTTCTAACTGGTATACGTTTTTAAATCCTTTGTGTTTAAAAAATGCCGAAGCCTTTTCGCAACGAATACCTCCCGTACAGTACATTAACAAGTTTTTATCTTCTTTGTGTTTCGAAAGGTCGTCCTCTATAATTGGTAACGATTCTCTAAACGTTTCTACATCGGGTGTAATGGCATTTTTAAAGTGCCCAATCTCACTTTCGTAATGGTTACGCATATCCACCACCACCGTGTTAGGGTCTTCCAGCATTTCGTTAAACTCATTTGCTTTTAAGTGAACGCCCTTGTTGGTAACATCAAACGTTTCGTCGTTAAGCCCATCGGCAACAATTTTGTGGCGTACTTTAATGGTGAGTTTTAAAAACGAGTGGTCGTCCTGCTCTACCGCTACATTTAGGCGCATGCCCTTCATAAACGGGTAGGTTTCAATATGGTCTTTAAAGGTGTAAAAATTATCGGCAGGTAACGATAATTGCGCGTTAATACCCTCGGTAGCTACGTATATTCTGCCCAGTACCTCTAGTGGATTCCAAGCCAAAAATAAATCGTTGCGAAATTGTTGTGGGTCTTTAATGTGTGCGTAGGCATAGAAAGATAGCGTTAATCGTTGCTTACCCGATTGGTCGATAAGCTCCGCTCTTTCCTCTGCGCTTAACGTATTGAACAGTTGCATGCTATACAATTTTAAGTGAGAAATTATTACAATATGTACCAACCCCTATTGGCGGGATTGGGTGCAAAGGTAGGAATTTTTGGAAATGGAGCAAATTAGGGTTTCAGATTAGTACGCCTGTACTAATACCTCTGTAGGAATATTTAACTTATCGTGAATATTACGTATCATTTTTAATGACAGTTTTCTTCTTCTATTTAGTATTTCACTAGCACGGCTCTTTAAACCGATAATATCGGCAAGGTCGTTTTGGGAATAGCCCATTTGCTCCATACGGAATTTTATAGCCTCAACAGGATCAGGCATTGCTATAGGAAAATGTTCCTGTTCATATTTTTCAATCAATATTCCTAAAACTTCAAGTTCATCGCCTTCTGGAGTTTCTAGTTTGGCATCAAAAATAGCCTCAAGCCGCTCCATCGCCATATTGTAATCCTGCTCTGTTCTTATCGGTTTGATGTCCATTGTTATTTATATTTCGTTAGCATTAATCTTGTCATATTCGGCATGCGTACCAATAAACCGTATCCATACCATTTGGTAATCGTAGTTTATTTTTACAATAAGCCTGTAATTATTACCCTTAATATTAAAAACCACCCTGTTATCCTGCAATATACTGGCAGAAGGATATTCTTGTTTCAATTCGTTATGGTTTTTCCAAACAGCTTTACCTGCTTCTTTATACCATGCCTTTAATTGCTGTTCACAACCAGCATGTGTTTCCCAAAATTCCCGAAGTGTTTTTATGGCAATAACTCGCAATATACTTTTAGTTTTGACAAAGATAGTAAAAAATTCCCGTAATGGGAATTTTTTACTGGAAGTTTAAGTGAGTATTTTTCAATATGTACCAGCCCCTATTGGCGGGACTGGGTGAAGGTATGAATTTTTGGGAATAAGGCTTATTCTTGAATATCTATATTCGTTATTTCAATAAATCTTGCTCTAGATTTTGTTCTTTTAGCTAATCCCGTAATTGTAATCTGTTGTTTTAACTTATGCGCTTCAATAGCATGTTTATAATCCTCACTATCAAGGTTTGCAGTAGCTACCATTTGCATGTTATCGTGAATACCTGTAAAAGTTACACTATTTTTTAAACCATCAGGATTTCTAGATTTCAAAGCAACAATAGCACCCGTAAAACTAAAATCTCCAACCTCAAACGAATACGACTCAATATCTTCAACAAATTTCGTCAATTTACTTAACTTCAATTTGGTAATATTTCGGTTTATTACAAACCCACTGTTCTGTATATTATGAAATGAAAAATCTATATTTTTAAGATTGGCTTTAGTAAAAAATGCTTCAATATTTTTCAATAACTTAATGTTAAGCCTAGTTTCATTCTCGATTAAATATTCTTCAGTAACTTCTGTGCTACCTTCAAAAATATTTTCATTTACATACAATAATACCTCTTTGAGCTTTTGGTTGATTTCTTCCGAAAAGACCTCATTTCTATCAAATAATTCACTCTCTTTTATTAATTCTCTTGAAGGTAATTGAATTTTCGCGACAAAGCTTCCTTTTTCCGTTTGCATAAAATTACAGAGGTTCAAATATCTATTTACTTCTTCAGGCACTCTTGTAGAAGTAACGCTTCTGTCTATTACAAAACTAGCTGTATCAGATAAGATAAATCTAACTTTCTCAACCAATTCTTCAAACCTAGTGAGTGGAATCCTTCCTTCCTCTGTTTGACCATCATATACTCTTACTTTGAAAACAGTATTTTCTTTTTCAAGTATTACGTCTAAATCATCTATAGACAAATCATAAAAATCCGCTACAATACCTAAAATATTATTAATAAACCTGCTTGTATCAACTTTATCTACATCTATAGGAATATAAAGATTAAAGTTGTCCTCAAGATTAAATTCTTTCGGTGGTTTCAAGCTAATAAAACCATTTTCTTCCTGTAAAGGTTTCCAATCCCTATTTATAAGAAACGATATTATCTTTTGTGTAATCATATCTTATGGATAAAACTGTTGATGTAAATCACTAAAACAATCTATTCCAAGCATATTTACTTTAGGAATTTCAATTCTTACTCTATGTATGTTATTAGTTAGCACTGACCCCTTTGGAGGAACATACCAATAAGCATGCCTCCTAAGTTTTATTTCATCTTCGTCAACTTCAACCCAAATTTGAGGATTTGAAGGTAATACAAAAAGAATTAAAACTAAAGGGGCTATTCCATTAATCTGCCTTTCTACTAAATCATTATATGACTTAACCTCAAGGTCATATTTTATTAAGTTTGGTTCGTAAATAACTGAATTTTCTGTTGTTGCCTTTAATTGTAAATCTATATATCTACTATCTTGTATATAACGAGTCCCACCAGATGGAGGGGTATAAGTCGTAGTCTTTTTTAACTGATAATCAACACCATAATCAACACTAGGCTTGTCAATCATAAAGCCTTTATTAGCTGCTAATATACCAATAAAACCATTTGATAAATGTTCCTTTATTAGTTGCTCTGTCATAAGTATTTGGTTAGTTGGATATATTGATACCTGTTAAACAAATATCAGACAATAAAAGTAACGAAAAACTTTAACAGTTAAGTTTTACTTTATAAGATTATTTTCTTACATTGCGCTCTCAAAATAAATACAGTATTTTTACTAAAAAATAACACCATATAATGAGCGGAGATAAAGAAGCCAAATTAAAAGCATTACAGCTTACGTTAGATAAATTAGATAAATCGTACGGTAAAGGTACCGTAATGCGCTTGGGCGACAAAGCCGTAGAGGAAGTAGAAAGCATTCCTTCGGGGTCGTTGGGGATTGATTTAGCCTTGGGCGTAAACGGTTACCCTCGTGGTAGGATAATAGAGATTTACGGACCAGAATCGTCGGGTAAAACCACGTTAACGCTACATGCCATTGCCGAAGCGCAAAAAGCAGGCGGTGTGGCTGCCTTTATTGATGCCGAGCATGCTTTTGACCGTTATTATGCCGAAAAATTGGGCGTAGACATTGAAAATCTTATTATATCGCAACCCGATAATGGGGAACAGGCTTTGGAGATTGCCGAGAACCTTATCCGCTCTGGAGCGATAGATATTGTAGTTATTGATTCGGTTGCGGCACTTACACCAAAAAGTGAAATTGAAGGCGAAATGGGCGACAGTAAAATGGGGCTTCATGCCCGCCTTATGAGCCAAGCCCTAAGAAAATTAACTGCTACTATTAGTAAAACACATTGTACCGTATTTTTTATTAACCAGTTGCGCGAAAAAATTGGTGTTATGTTTGGTAACCCCGAAACCACAACGGGCGGTAACGCCCTTAAATTTTATGCTTCGGTACGTTTGGATATCCGTCGTTCCTCGCAAATTAAAGATGGCGATAATGTTATTGGTAACCGTACCAAAGTAAAAGTGGTTAAGAATAAAGTCGCACCCCCATTTAAAACCGCCGAGTTCGACATTATGTACGGCGAAGGGGTAAGTAAAACAGGCGAAATACTCGACCTTGCGGTAGAGTTCGAAATCGTAAAAAAATCGGGCTCGTGGTTTAGCTACGGCGATACCAAACTAGGGCAAGGGCGCGATGCCGTGAAATCGCTTATAAAAGACAATCCAGAACTCGCTGATGAGCTGGAACTTAAAATAAAAGACGCCATAAAAGAGTACATGTCATAAACACAACAAAAACCCGATTAATTTCGGGTTTTTTTATACCTTAAAGGCGCAACCTTTTGCACAAAATTGTATCTGTACATTACAGGATGTATTGATTGATGTTATATATATGAAAAAGATAGTAGTAGTATTACTGGTTATTATGGGCATAAGTGGTTGCTCTTTCGAAGAGAATACCGCAGAATTTCAGGTAGAATTTGTACCTATAGAAAGTATTGAGTTTCCTGAATACATGGCGAGTGGCACTACTTACGACCTGAAAATTTTTTACAGAAAGCCTACCAATTGCCATTATTTTGATGGTATTTATACCGAAACAACTCAAACCTCGTCGTTATTAGCGGTGCAAACCTTAGTTATTAAAAACGCCACTTGCAACTCGGAAGAGGAAGAGCCCTTGGAGGAAGAAATTTACACGTTTACATGCCCCCCCTACGATGTAAGTACATCGGGAACCTCGTATACGTTTGAAATTTACAAGGGAGATGATGCTAGTGGTGACATGGTATTTGAGAAAGTTGAAGTACCCATTGCGCAATAATAATTTAATACTTAATGCCATTGGGTGTAGAACAACTCATAAAAGATTGTCAGCAAAACAGCTTAAAGGCACAGGAGCAACTGTACAGGCTTTTTGCCCCTAAGTTGTTTGCTGTGTGCCTAAAGTATTCGCGCAATTATGAGGATGCACAAGATAATTTACAAGACGGTTTTTTATTGTTATTTAAAAAAATTGGACAATTCCAGTTTAAGGGTTCTTTTGAGGGTTGGGCAAAAAGGGTAATGGTTAACAATGTATTGCAAAAATACCGCTCGCAAGGGGTATTTGAGCTGGTTAGCGAAAATATGCCCGATGAGGCCGAGGTAGAAGTTGAAAGCGATAGTGTGAGTATGGATTTTCTGCTATCGTTAATACAAGAGCTACCCGATAGGTACAGAATGGTTTTTAACCTGTATGTAACCGATGGGTATTCGCATAAGGAAATAGCAGACATGCTAAACATTACAATAGGCACTTCTAAATCGAACCTGTCGAGAGCAAGAGCCATATTGAAAGAAAAAATTGAAGCGCAGGAAGGTAATTCTAAAAATACCTACAGCAAATGAGTGAGAAAAAAAACATAGACCGGCTGTTTCAGGAAAAATTTAAGGATTTTGAAGCCACTCCGCCAGAATTTGTCTGGGAAAACATTGAGGCGGAACTGAAAGAAAAGAAAAAACGCAGGGTTATACCCATCTGGTTTAAACTGGGCGGTGTTGCTGCCGTTTTACTATTGGGGCTTATGCTTATTAATCCGTTTAACACTGAAATAGAAACGGACAATAACCCTATTGTAAATAGCAATGGAACGAACTCCAACAATGCCAATACCCCCAATAAAACCACTAAGGGTACTATTACTGGTAAACCCAACATAAACCCAGAAAGTTTTGGTACTACAAATGCCGTTGTAACAAGTAATAAATCAGATAAAAACAATTCAGGTAAAAGCGGTAACGATGTAACATCCAATAACAATTCGGATGTAAATAACAGCTTTAATACAACAACCAATAATAGTGCTTTTAACAACAATGGTAATGCCGTAGTAAGTAGTACTACTATTTCGGATAACAAGCCTACCAACGGCAATAACCCAACAGCTACAGCAAACAAAGCAGTTAATAGTCATCAGAATAATACTATTGATTATACGGATGATAAAAACCAAGCTACAATAGCCTATAATGGCAAAACCGATACCAACAACACTAATAAAGAGAATGGCGGTATTGCGAATAAACCAAACAAGGCTAATAGTGAGAGTAATAGTAAAACGAATAGTATAGATGGCATTGCCGAAAACAAAAGCAACGAAACAGGTATTGCGCAAAACGGAAACGATACTACTACTGTAAGTAAAACCAATACTCAGGATGAGGAAGATGATACGAATAACAGTATTATAAATAAAGAAATCCCTGTAGAAGAAGCTGTTGCCGATGTTGTAGTTGATACGGCATCTGTAGTGTTACCCGAAAACGAATTGGAGCAATTACTACAAGAGAAGCTAAATGGCGAAAATGAGGAAAAAGAAGATGTTTTAGCCGAAGAAGATGCCAAAAAGAAGTGGAATGTTAAACCACAGGTAGCTCCTGTATTTTACAACTCGCTATCGGATGGTTCACCTATAAATTCAGACTTAGCCAATAATAGCAAAGATTACGATAGTAACATGAGTTTTGGCGTTGGTATTGACTACGCTGTTACAGACAGGATATCCATCCGCTCGGGTATTAATACCGTTAACTTGAGTTACTCCACGCAGGGGGTGGAATTTTTCCCGTCTATGACGGAGCAAACAAGTAATATTAGTGCCCGCAACACGGCATCGCGTACCGCTAATTTGGTGGTGCAAAACGAAGGTACAGCAGCTGAATTCGGCACAGCATTTTCACAAGAAACCTTTAGAGGTTCGATGCTACAAGAAATGGGGTATATAGAGGTACCTGTAGAGATGTCGTACGCCTTAGTCAATAAAAAATTTGGTATTGACGTTATTGGCGGATTTAGTACACTGTTTTTAAACGATAACAATGTGAGTGTAGTAACCGACCAAGGGTTGAGTGCTACACTTGGTGAGGCAAACAACCTAAACAGTATTAATTTTAGTACCAACATTGGTATTGGCTTTAAATACCGCTTTTTAAAATCGTTTCAGGCAAGTTTTGAGCCTACATTTAAATATCAGCTAAATACTTTTAGTGGTAACTCAGGCAATTTCAGACCTTACTTTATAGGCTTATACTCGGGTGTAAGTTTCAGTTTTTAATGATTATTTGGTTTTGTTAATTTTCAATTTGTAAGTAGTTCCCATCGGGAGCGGATAGAGCGTCCATGCACACATAGGGGCGCTTTATTTTTTTGTACTATAAGCTAATAGCTGCTTATAAATAACTTGCTTTACTGTATCCTTTACTACCTTTTTATCGTTAAGCGTTAAGCCTGCTGTAGGTATAAAACGGTGCACTTTGGCACGCATTAGCCCAGGGCTACCACTAAAAAAAGTATACGAAAAGCGTTTTTTATTATCAGGAAACGTCATGGGTACTATAGGTATTTGGTGTTCTATAGCCAACCTAAACGCTCCATCTTTAAACTCATCCAGTACAACGGTTTCATCCGTAGGTACGCCACCTTCAGGAAAAATACAAATGCTCAGCCCATCGTTAAGCCTTTGCTGTGCACGGGTAAAAACCTCTTGTCGGCTTTTGGGATTATTCCTATCTACCAGTATACTGGTACGCTTATAAAAAAAGCCGAATATGGGTATTTTGGCGAGTTCTTTTTTACCTACAAAAACAAATGGGTTTTTAGAGACTACGAGCATCAGCATAATATCCGTCATAGAGGTATGGTTGGCAACCAGCATATAACTCTTGCCGCGCTCAATTTTTTGCTCGCGCTCAATTTTATAATAAAAGCCCATGCCCAATAGTATAATTTTTGCCCATATACGTGCTATGAAGAAAAATTGCGGATACGTTTTTTCGGATAATATAGACAATATGAGTACAGGCGATAGTAGTATAATAGGGACTCCCATCAGGATGTAAAACCAGATGCGCCACAATAGCCACAAAAAATATTTTACTATTTTCATTATGCCAAATGTAAGAATTAGCGCAGTACTTTTTTAACAAAACCGTTACCTTTGTAAAAAATAAAAGTAAATAATGGCAAAAATACTTACAGGCATCCAAAGTACGGGTACACCACACTTAGGCAACCTATTGGGTGCAATATTACCCGCCATAGCAATGGCAAACAAACCCGAAAACGAATCGTTTCTTTTTATAGCCGATTTGCACTCTACCACGCAAATAAAAGATGGTAAAATGCTGCGCGAAAACACCTATAGTGTTGCTGCTACTTGGCTAGCCTGTGGTTTGGATATTAATAAGGTAGTATTTTACCGCCAAAGCGATGTACCGCAGGTAACCGAACTTTCGTGGTATTTAAGCTGTTTTTTTCCGTACCAGCGTTTAACGTTAGCACACTCTTTTAAAGATAAAGCCGATAGGCTAGACGATGTTAATGCTGGGCTGTTTACCTACCCCATGCTCATGGCTGCCGATATATTACTATACGATGCTGAGTTTGTACCTGTAGGGAAAGACCAAATACAGCACATAGAGATTACCCGCGATGTAGCTTCGCGCTTTAACCACCAAATGGGCGACACCTTTGTGTTGCCTGAGGCTATAACAAGCGATGTTACCAAAATTGTTCCGGGTACGGATGGCGAAAAGATGAGTAAATCGCGCAATAACTACATTAATATTTTCCAAGCCGATAAACCACTACGCAAGCAGGTAATGAGTATTGCTACCGATAGTACTCCGCTAGAAGAACCTAAAAATCCCGATACCTGTAATGTGTTTGCATTATATAAACTACTTGGTACTGATGCGCAAGTAGCACAAATGCGCGCCAGCTACTTAGGGGGTAATTACGGCTATGGGCACGCCAAGCAAGCTTTATACGAGCTAATTGTAGGAGAGTTTAAAACAGCACGCGAAAAATACAGTTACTATATGAACAACCCTGCCGAAATTGATGCTGCATTAAAAACAGGAGCAGAAAAAGCGGCGAAAATAGCCAACGGCGTACTTGCCAGAGTTAGAGAAAAGTTAGGGTATATGTAACGGTTTTCAGTAATCAGTCGATGAGAACTTCATACTGCGAATGAAAATTACTTTAAATAGCTTCGAACATTTTACCTGGTAAAGGGCGTATTACACCCTTTAACTCCATAGTGAGTAGTAACCCCGATAATTTAAAGATAGGCATGCCACATTGCAACGCAATAATATCCATTAACGTTTTACCATTTTTCTGTAAATAATCGTACACCTGTTGTTCATCCGCCTCAAGCGTAATAAACAATTGCTTTTGTACGGGCTGTTGTTTCTTATCTTCAAGCTCCCAATTTAGTATGTATTTTAAATCTTCGGCACTCGTAAGTAAATTAGCCTTTTGTGTTTTTATGAGTTTGTTGCAGCCTTGGCTGTATTTATCGGTAATGCGCCCCGGTACGGCAAAAACATCCCTGTTATAATCATTAGCAATAGTAGCCGTAATTAACGAGCCTCCTTTATCGGCACTCTCAATAATAATAGTCGCTTCGGTAAGCCCTGCCACAATACGGTTACGGCGTACAAAGTTTTCTTTATCGGGCTTAGTAGTACTCCAAAACTCTGTTATAAAACCACCGTTTTCTTTCATTTGTGCCACATACTTTTGGTGTGCTTTAGGGTATATTTGGTTTAACCCGTGTGCCAATACGCCTATAGTTTGCAAATTGTGCTCCATAGCCAACGTATGCGCATGTATATCTACCCCGTAAGCAAAACCACTTACAATAACAGGATTTAACGGCGCAAGATCTGCTAGTAGTTTTCGGGTAAAATCGGCACCGTACGATGTCATTTGGCGCGTACCCACTATGCTTATTGTTTTTTGGGCGTGCAAGTTTATAGCACCCGAGCTAAACAACAAAACAGGTCCGTCTATACAATGTTTCAACCTTTCGGGATAATCCGCATCACCATAATACTGAACATTGATATTATTGTCCTTTATAAACTTCATTTCGGCTTCCGCCCGACGAAAAACTGCCTTATCCTGAAGCTTTTTATACAGTACATCGCCTACGCCATCTATAGCCAATAATTGCGAACGCGATGCCAAAAAAATATTCTGGACACTACCGCAATGGTGTATTAATTTTTTAGCTACAATATCGCCTACGCCCTCTACACAGAGTAGCGCAAGCGTGTTAAGTAATTCAATATCAGTCATTAAAAAATAAAATAAACTGCTACCCGATTAGTTGGTAATTGTTAATAAAATTTGTGGATAAAATTTTGGTTTCCTATTTGAATCGTTAATTTTGTGTTTATGATGATAGAAAAACACATATCCGCACTACTATATCGATACCAGTGTGTTACCATTCCTGGCTTTGGTGCATTTCTTGCCGAAACCACATCGGCACAACTCGATAACGATACACATACTTTCTATCCGCCTAAAAAACGCATCTCTTTTAATGCGAATTTAAAGAATAATGATGGGCTTTTGGGCAATCATATCGCATTGCAAGAAAAAATATCGTACAATGAGGCTATTACAGCCATTGCCAACACTGTTAACCACTGGTATAGCGAGTTGCAAGATACACAAACACTAACGCTTAAAAACTTAGGTACTATTACTAGTAATGCCGAAGGAAACTTTGTGTTTGCGCCCGATACACCCATAAATTACCTTACGGATGCTTTTGGGTTAAGCTCGTTTACATCGCCCACCATAAAGCGCGAGGAATATATTGCCATAGCAGAAGCACTAGAAGAAAAAGCACCTATAGTACTTACCCCTACCCGAAAACGCAATTACAGCTACCTTAAATATGCGGCTGTATTTGCCGTAGCCCTAACCATAGGGGGGGCTGGGTTTAAATGGTACCATGACGATAAAATAGCTACCGAAACTTTATTAGTACAACAAGAGGCACAAGCCGAAGTACAACAAAAAATACAACAGGCTACTTTTTTTATAGATAACCCCTTTGCCGTAACACTGCCCGTTAAAGAGGAGGTTGTTGCCGTACTGCCCTACTTTGTAGTAGCAGGAGCCTACCGCAACCCCGAAAATGCCGATACTGCGGTAGCACAATTAAAAGCAAGAGGGTATGCAGAGGCAAGAACCATTGCCAAAAACAAATTTGGCTTGCACCCCGTTATTTACGGCAATTACGCATCCAGTAACGAGGCACTACAAGCATTATATACTATACGGGAAAATGACAACAGGGAGGCTTGGCTTCTCATAAAAGAATGATAAAACCATCCTCCACTACGGAGGATTTTTTATTTACTGTGTATCTTTGCCCAAAAAACAATATGCAGTCAAAATATCCGTCCGATTCGGCATGCACCATGACCGATTTGGTATTACCTGGAGAAACCAACCCGCTTAACAACCTTTTTGGTGGCGAACTGCTGGCACGTATGGACCGTGCAGCAAGTATTGCAGCCCGCAGGCACTCGCGCCGTATTGTGGTAACCGCATCGGTAAACCACGTAGCTTTTAACCGCGCTATACTATTGGGTAGTGTAGTAACGGTAGAAGCAAAGGTATCGCGCACCTTTCGTACCTCTATGGAAATTTTTATTGATGTTTGGACGGAAGACCGTGAATCGGGTACGAGAACCAAAGCTAACGAAGCTATTTATACCTTTGTGGCTGTAGATGAAACGGGCAGACCTGTAGAGATACCTACTATAGAACCACAAACTGAGCTAGAAAAACAACGTTACGAGGCAGCTTTACGCCGAAAACAACTAAGCCTTGTATTGGCTGGAAAGATGAACCCCAGCGAAGCAACCGAATTAAAAGCGTTATTTGTACAATAATCTCAAATAAAAAAGGGAGGCTGCTAGCTTCCCTTTTTTGTTTGAATATTTAGCCGTTTATTTGACATCTTTTATACAAGAACAATCTGCTGCTTTCATAGGTGTAGCCTCTGCACAGCAAGAATGATAGCCACTTTTACAAGTAATTGAACAACCGCCATATTGCGATGTAGATGAACATGAAGATGAACCTACACCTCCCGACTGGCAATTGTGCCCCGAAACAGCAAAACTGTTTAAAAAGCGTATAAGGCTCGGATACATTATTGGAGCACTCGCTATTGTTTTATCATCATAGATGGAACCAAGCCCCCAATTGTGTAATAATGAACCTGCACTTACATTACTGCTTTCAAACACATAACTCGTTTCTAAATCGGTTAATAATGCCCTCGATTTATTGCTATCTAGCCCAAAAAAATACGATTTTGTTGGTAATGTATGTGAAGTAATGGTAATACCGTTTTCGTAAACATCAATATCATAATTACCGTCTGGTAAAGTAGTTGTATTGCCTATATCGCTAAGAACAATGAAATTGAATAGGTCATTATCATCTTTAAAAAAAATTCCATACTCATTTTCTGATTTGTTATCCCAAAATTCAACATTTCCAGAATAGCGAAGGTTTGGAAGAGTTATACCGCTTTTTGGTTGCATTTTATCTCTTTCATTGGCTATAATTTCGGAAGTTTCACTCATCTTTTCGTCATTGGCTGATGAGCAGCTTACAAAAAATATAAGCAATGATGCTAAAAATAATAGCGTTTTAATGTGTTTTTCCATTGGATGCAAAATCTAAATGATTAGTACTACTTTGAAACGAAAATATATAATTTTCATGTTAAAGATATTACTATCATATTAATTTTTGGAAAACAAAGTATTTTTATTAAATACGTTTTTTATAATGGTGTTATCCAGTACTGCGGATCTAGTTTTGTGGTGTTTTTAAATATCGAGAATTTTACTATGGTTTTACCCGATATAGGGTTGGTATACACATTACCCAAGCTTTGTTTTATAACAACCTTATCGCCTGTACTAACATCGGTACTAATTAAACCACCATATACGGTTATGTAGTTACCGTGTTGTACAAATACCGATTTAAGCCCCGATATTATTTGTACATCTATTACCTCTCCTTGGAATATAGAACGGGCTTTGGCACCCTCCTCTGTAGTAATTTCTATCCACCCATGGTCTATCTCCACGTTAGGCGCAAGCGGGCTACGCTGCTTACCATAACGCATGGACATGTAGCCTTTCTCTACAGGCCAAGGTAGTTTTCCTTTGTTGGCATTAAAGTTATCGGCAACTATTTTACCCTCTTTAGTAAGTACTATTTTGTTGGGTTCTGCTGTAGATTTTGAACCTTTGCTTGCTTTTGTAGCACCCGATGCTGCTGTTTTTTTGTTGGCAGCCGCAATAGCATCGCGTACTATTTTGTCAATTTTGCGCTCTATAGCTTTTGCTTCTTTCTCTCTGTTTCTAATATCGGCAATGTATTTCTTCTTATCCTTTTGTATGGATTTTATGAGTTTTTCTTGCTCTTTCTTCTCCTCTTCCAGCTCTGCTTTTACTTTAAGGTTTTCGGCAAGTAGTGCTTCTTTCTCTACTTTTTGGGCATTTAGTTTTGCTGCTAGTACTTCCAGTTCAGCTTTTTTAGCTTTTATGGCTTCGCCTTGTATCTTCCTAAAATTCGCATACTGCTTCATGTACTGCATACGCTTGTATGCCTGTAAAAAGTTTTGCGACGATAGTATAAACATAATACGGCTTTGCTGCGAACGGCTTTTATACGCCTTTACAATCATGGCAGCATAATCCTCTTTTAATACTTTTAATTCTCTGTTGAGCTTGTTTATTTTAAGCTGATTCAGATAAATTTCGTCGGTAAGTATTTTAGTTTGTTTCTTGGTATTCTGGATAAGTTTTTCGTTAAGACGAATTTTAGCTTCGCTTTCCGAAATTTTGGTAAGTACCGATTTTTCCCTGCTGTTCTCCTTGCTTAAAAGGCTGCGAAACCCACTGATTTCTTTAAGGATTTGCGCTTTTTTTTGCTCCAGTTGCTTTTTCTGGTCAGTCTGCGCAACACCAAGTGTTGTAAAAGTTATAAAAAGAATGGTAAGGACTGCTCTTATCATGTTTATATATTCGGTTAATCAAGAAAAATCTGCTCGAAGCCTACAGGTACGCTGTACGGAAACGAAAAATCTTCATCAAAGGTAACAGTATTGTACTCAATATCTATAGTAACCTTATCATTTTGTTCTGCCATTACTTTTATGGCTGCGGGCAATACCGCATTAGGGTACTGGCTGTGCGAGGGGTATTGTATATCTAAACTACGGGCATCCATACCCCCTTGTGCTATAACTTCTTTTTTAAGGAGGAAATTACCTCCTTCAAACATAAATAGTTTAGTGATGCCTCCTGTAGTATCGCCCAGTACATACAAATCGTCTTTAATACCCGATTTATAATTACCCTCGTTAAGGTTGTATAGTGCTTTACCTAAAATAAGGTTTTGTACTTTATTATAATCCAAATCGGCACCTAGCCAACGGCTAAGCATAGCATAATTACCCTGAAAATAGGTATTGTTTAGTTTTTCGTAATAGCTAACACCCTCGGGGGTAATAAGCCCTTTTGCCATAGTAATGCCCAAAAACTTTAGGCTTACCAGTATTTTTTCGTCTTTTTTAATACGTATATCTGCCGATAGTTTTTGCGATGTGTTTTTATCGCTATAGCGTACGCCTGCACGTATGTACAGCGTTTTAAAATCCTTTTTATTAGTGTAATGCCCTTGTATTATTTGGGCGGTTGTTTTTGGCTTGGTAGCACGCTTTTCGGCAAGTATAGCCTGTTGTTTGGATTTACAGGACGCCAACAGCAATACAGTTACTGTTAGCAAAAAAGCGGTTATTTTTCTCATCTTGTTTTTTTCGATTTTAGCAATCTTTCCGCTTTACCAAAATACGATTCTTTTTGTTTTGTATCGCCAAGCCCTTCGTAGGCTCTGCCCAATTCGGTATTAAAACCTGCTTCGAGCTCGGTATCTTCAACCACAAAGTCAATACCCATTTCCAGCCAATCTTTTGCCTTTTTAAAGGTGCCTAAATTATTACAGGCTAAACCTGCAAGGTAATACAGCCTTGCATGGGTAGGGTATAAATCCAAATAGTTTTCGGCTTCTTTTAGGAGTACTTCATTTTGGTTGCTCCCATTGTAAGCGTATAATAATAGCTCTATCGCCTCAATATCGTCTGAATTGTTAGCAAGGCTCTTTTTAAAATAGGCTATAGCACGTGTATAATCGTTTTTGCTAAAAAAGAATTTTCCTACCTCTTTGGGTACATTTACAAACTCATCGTCCTCAAAATAATCGGCTGCCGTAGCCAAGTCATCATTAAATTGTGGATTGTTATTCACAAAAATTAAAAACTCGTTAAATGCACGATGTTTTATTTTACGATCTATTTTATTGCTTTCTAATACTCTGAATAACGATTTTGATGCTTTATCGCCTTCGTTATTATTAAGATGGAACTTGAAAAGGCTTACTTGTGCCCAATCGGAATCGGGAATTTCTTTTTCGAGTTTTTTAGCTACCTCTTCCGCTTTTTCTTCTTGGTTGCTCTCCGAATAAAGGTAGATAAGCTCTAAGTAATTAGATTCTTCTTTCGGATTTTTCTTTATGGCAGCTTCTAGTACTTCTTTTTTAGGTTTACTGTAGCGTTCGTTTTGCATAATTTGCGCTTTGTACATTTCGCGCTTGTGCGATTCGCCAACACTAGCATCCAATGCATCTATAAGCGCTATGGCTTTATCGTACTGGCTGGTGTACATGTATAACGATACTAAATCTTCCTCGTAAAACTCTTTGCGCCATTTGGTAAGTTTTTGTACTATGGTTATGGCTTTATTCCAGTCCTGCACGGCGTAGTACACATCGTATAAGCCTTGCCAGTACCAGCGGTTTTCGGGATCGAGCTGAGTAGCTTTTAAAAATGCTTTTTCGGCTTCAGGAAAATTTTTAAGTGCTAGTTGGTTTATACCTACCTCGTTGTATATGGCAGGCTCATTGGGGTTTATTGCAATACAGGCTTGTAGGGCTTGTAGGGCTTTATCGTAATTCTCAATTCCTTTTTGCTTTATGGCTTCGTAAAAATTGTCTTCAAACTCGTTTTGTGCCAATACAATTTCGTCTGGCTCTTGTTGCTGTGCTTGTGTAATTACGGGGCACAGCAACAAACCAGAAAGCGTTAATCCGCTAAAAAGAATTCTTATGTTCATATATCTTATTCTAAAACCGAATAGTCGCCAATGCTAATTGCGGTAAAATTACCGTTAAAACGTGCATTGTTGCCTATCATAGCATTATCAAGCGTGGCATTTTTAATTGCCGAATTGGTTTGCACCAAACTGTTTTTAATAGTAGTATTTTCTACGGTAGTGTTGTCGCCTAACGATACGTTTGGACCTACGGTAGCATTTTTTAGCACTACGTTTTCGCCAATGTAACATGGCTGTATAATTTCGCTATTTTCTACTACTGCCGATTCGGCTAACATATTATGACCGTCGGCATGCAGGAAGTTAAGCATTCTGTTATTGGTATCTACAGTTACGTTTTTGTTACCGCAGTCCATCCACTCATCTACTTTACCCGGAACAAACTTCATGCCCTTTTGCTTCATGTTCTCTAAAGCATCGGTAAGCTGGTATTCGCCACCTTTTACAATGTTATTATCTAAAAGGTATTGTAACTCGCTACGTAGTGTTTCGCCACTTTTAAAGTAGTAAATGCCTATTATAGCAAGATCGGATACGAACTCTTTTGGCTTCTCTACAAAATCGACTATTTCTTTATTATCATTAAGCTGTACTACACCAAAAGCACTTGGGTCGTCAACCTGTTTTACCCAAATTACACTATCGGCTGTAGTATCTAACGTAAAATCAGCACGAAATAGTGTATCGGCATACGCAACTACTATAGGTCCGCTCATCGATTCTTTAGCACACATAATGGCATGCCCCGTTCCTAAGGGTTCGTCTTGGTAGCATATTGTGCCTCTGGCGCCTAATTTTTCGGCTATGGCTACAAGGTCTTTTTCTACCTGCGTACCAAAACTTCTGTGAATAATAAAGGCTATTTCATCTATCTCCTGATTAATTACACCTGCTATATCTTCTACCAAGCGGTGTACAATGGGCTTACCTGCAATAGGTATTAATGGTTTGGGTACTGTTAGGGTGTGTGGGCGTAAACGCGAACCACGACCTGCCATGGGGACAATAATTTTCATGTTTATTTTTGTTGTATTGGTGTTTGTTTTTGTTGCATTGCTTTATTTTACTCCCGTACTACCAAAACCGCCTTCGCCACGTGTGGTCTCAGTAAGTTCGTGTACTTCCTGCCACTCAGCGCGTTCGTGTTTGGCAATAACCAGTTGGGCTATGCGCTCGCCATTTTCTACGGTAAAGGCTTCGTTTGATAAATTTACTAAAATTACGCCTATTTCGCCCCTGTAGTCGGCATCAATTGTGCCTGGGCTGTTTAGTACGGTAATTCCTTTTTTGGCAGCGAGTCCGCTACGGGGGCGTACTTGGGCTTCGTAACCTATGGGTAACTCTATAAATAATCCTGTTTTTATAATGGCTCTGCCTAGCGGACTTAACACTACGGGCGCATCAAGGTTGGCGCGTAAGTCCATCCCTGCCGAGGCAATCGTTTCGTAACTAGGCAACTGGTGCGACGAACGATTTATAATTTTAACTGTCATTTTTATGTGTTTATCAATCAAATATCAAAATACTATTACTAATAACCAAACCTTTGGTTTGATTAATTTGTTACCCTCGTTTTATAATACGATGTAGCGTGTCTTTTTCGCTAAAGTAAACAAAGCCTATGTAAATAAATAGTATGGGTACGCCTACCGCATAATTAGCGCGGTAGTGGTAAAAGCAGAGTAGGGATAACCCAATGGATAGTGCCAAATAGGCTAGTATTCGTTTTAAATCGTACGGAATGGGATAGTATTTGCTGCCCAATAGGTACGACACAATCATCATGGTGCCATAGGCAGTTATGGTGGCTATTGCCGACCCCATATAACTGTATTGCGGTATGAGTACGAAGTTGAGCACTAATGTAATTATAGCACCTATTATAGAGATGTAGGCGCCCATTTTAGTACGGTCTGATAGTTTGTACCACACTGATAGGTTATGGTAGATGCCCAAAAAGAAATTTGCCATTATAATGAGCGGTACCACTTGCATGCCTTCCCAATAGCCTTCGTTTCGGATGATGAGCACCTTAAGTATATCCGAAAATATAATTACAGTTAACAGTATTATAGAGCCTAGTATTACAAAATACTTGGTAATTATGGCATAGGTTTGAGGGGCATTCTCGTTTTTTGCATGACTGAAAAAGAACGGCTCTATACCCAAACGGAATGCGGTAGCAAATAGCGTCATGAAAATAGCGAGCTTGTAGCAGGCGGAATAAATACCTACTTCGGCTTTAGCAACATCCTGTGGTAGTAGTTTTTCGAGTAGTATTCTGTCAAATGTTTCGTTTATGGCAAAGGCTACACCTGCTACTAATACAGGTATGGCGTAGCGCATCATTTTTTTCCACAATTTTTTATCGAAATGCCACGATATTCGGAAATAGTGCGGTGCTAACACTGCAAACGTAAGTAGGCTTGCTACGAGATTGGATATAAATATATACCCTATCTCAAAACCTTGTATGTATATACTGCCTAAAACACTATTGGGGTTTGCGGTTGCAAGTTGTGGCAAATACAACAAAAAGAACACATTTAGCCCCAAATTAACCGCTACATTACCAATTTTAACTACGGCATAAAACGTTGGTTTACCCGTAACACGTAGTTTGGAAAAAGGTATAATTACCAGCGCATCAAAAACTAATACCCAGATGGTATAGGTTATATAACGTACATCTATCGTAGCAGCTTCGGCAAGGTAATTACGACCTAACAGCGCAGCAGCCAAAAACAGTAATGACGTCCAGAATATGGATACGGTAGCCGTAGATTGTACTTTTTTAGCATCGTCTGCTGTATAAAACCTGAAAAAAGCAGTTTCCATACCGTACGCCAATACCACGTTAAAAAGTACCATCCATGCAAAAATAACCGATACTGCGCCATACTCCTCCTCGGGCAGCAACTCGGTATATAATGGCGTAAGCAAAAAGCTGAACATACGCGGTACTACCGTAGCGATGCCGTATATAGCTGTTTGTTTGAAAAGGTTTTTAAAGAGGGTCAAAGGTTATGGATTACTTTTTAGTAGTTACAAAAGTAGAGAATATTAGTGTAGATGCTAATTTTATATTTTGTTTTAGTCCAACTGATGTATATACTTTACCTCGCGGTCGTGTTCATCATAAAAAATGTAAGTACACATTAATGCATGATCTCCAAATATCTTATCCATTTCTAATTGACATACGAACTTAAATTCCTTACCGATAGAGTTTAACGGTGTTTGGTCATTTTGCCACCACTCAGGCTTATTGGGTGTAGTTATTGTATGAAGGATATCTTTATTCATCTTTTTTAGCTTGGAATATTCTATTTGAATCAATTCAAAATGATTCAGGTATTTATTATCAATATTCAAAGCATTTTTAGAAAATATTGGTTTATACAAGTTATTTTCTTCTATTTTAAATGTGTAATTGCCCATACTTTCTCCTAGAGGAAAATCGGGGTCAATAGGTCTGGACGAGTGGGCAAAGCAAACGAATATGATATGTATTTTATCTCTGATTCCCTTATAGGATAGGTCGAGTGTTACTAATGGAAGAAAGTTTTCGTATTTATCAAATTGATTCACTAAAACTTCTTTTCGAAGAGGGTAAAGTTTGAATTTGTGATATAATTTAAATATTGACATCAATCGAATCATATTCGTATAAATTTAGGGTTGCAACAATTCAAGCATCTCACAAAATATTCTCAAAAATAAAAAAAAGCTACCCTTTCGGATAGCTTTTATATATCTATTTTAAATAATTTTAGTTATTTAATGCTTCGGCACCACCAACAATCTCAAGGATTTCGTTGGTAATAGAAGCCTGACGTGCTTTGTTATACGTAAGTTTAAGCTGGTTACGTAAGTCGGTAGCATTATCGGTTGCTTTGTGCATTGCTGTCATACGGGCACCGTGCTCTGATGCAAACGAATCGCGTATAGCTTTGTACAACTGCGTTTTTAGCGATAGTGGTATTAACTGCTCAATTATCTCCTCTTTCGATGGCTCAAAAATGTAATCAACACTACTATTATCAACCGCTTCGGTAGCAGCAGGTACTAGTGGTAAAAACTGCTCGGTAAGTACTAACTGTGTAGCAGCATTTTTAAAGTGGTTGTATACCAACTCTATTTTATCGTACTCGCCTGCAGCAAACTCGTCCATAAGTTGTTGTGCTATAACGGCTACATTTTCAAACGTTAAATCGTCGTAAACAGCACTCTTATTATCGGTAATAGTACATGTTTTACCAAGTACATCGTTACCTTTTTTACCAATGCTAAGAATACTTACTTGCTTGCCCGCATAAGTTGCCTCTAGTGTTTTTACCTGCTTAATAATATTACTATTAAAAGCACCGCAAAGCCCTCTGTTTGATGTAATGGCTACAATGAGCACTTTGTTTACAGGGCGTTGCTCAGCAAATGCGCCACCCGTATCGCCATCCATAGTAGCGCTTAGGTTTTGCAGTAGCTCGGTAAGCTTTTGGCTATAAGGTCGCATTGCTGTTATAGCATCTTGTGCTTTTTTAAGCTTTGCTGCCGATACCATTTTCATCGCGCTGGTAATCTGCATTGTCGATGAAACGGAAGCAATCCTGTTACGTATTTCCTTTAAGTTTGCCATTTTTTATAGTATTAAGTTGTGAGAATTAAGATTTGAGAACGTGGTTCATCTCAATACTCACAACTAAAATCTAATATCTTAATTAATATTTAGCCGATATTTCAGCTGCTGCTTTTTCAAGCACATCAGTTTGTGCATCGGTATATTTACCCGATTTCAACTGGTCTAGTGTATCTCTGTGTTTTGCATTAAGATACTCTATATAATCTTTTTCAAACTCTTTAACTTTATCTACAGGTACTTTTTTAAGTAGGTTTTTAGAACCTGCGTAGATAATTGCAATCTGATCTTCTACAGTAAACGGATCGTTTACAGCTTGTTTCAGGATTTCTACGTTACGTCTACCTTTTTCAATTACGCTTAATGTAGCCGAGTCAAGATCCGAACCAAATTTTGCGAATGCTTCTAGCTCACGGAACTGTGCTTGGTCTAGCTTAAGTGTACCCGCTACTTTTTTCATCGGCTTAATTTGTGCGTTACCCCCTACACGCGATACTGAGATACCTACGTTAATTGCAGGACGTACCCCTGAGTTGAATAAATCGGACTCTAGGAATATCTGACCATCGGTAATCGAAATTACGTTGGTTGGAATATAAGCAGAAACGTCACCCGCTTGTGTTTCGATGATTGGAAGCGCTGTAAGCGAACCACCACCTTTTACAATTGGTTTTAACGAATCTGGTAAATCATTCATATCTTTTGCAATACCATCATCAGCAATTACCTTAGCAGCACGCTCTAATAATCTTGAGTGAAGGTAGAATACATCCCCTGGGTAAGCCTCACGACCTGGTGGTCTTCTTAAAAGAAGTGATACCTCACGATACGCTACCGCTTGTTTTGATAAATCGTCATAAATAATTAATGCTGGACGACCTGTATCTCGGAAGTACTCACCAATTGCAGCACCTGCAAATGGAGCGTATACCTGCATCGGTGCAGGGTCTGAAGCATTAGCAGCAACAATAACAGTGTATGCCATTGCTCCTTTTTCTTCTAACGTTTTTGCAATGTTTGCAACGGTAGATGCTTTTTGCCCTACGGCTACATATATACAGAATACAGGTTTACCTGCATCGTAAAATTCTTTTTGGTTTAGTATGGTATCAATACATACTGTTGTTTTACCCGTTTGGCGGTCGCCAATTACAAGCTCACGCTGCCCACGCCCAACAGGAATCATCGCATCAATTGCTTTAATACCAGTTTGTAATGGCTCGGTTACGGGTTGACGGAAGATTACCCCTGGTGCTTTACGCTCTAGTGGCATCTCGTAAAGGTCGCCTCCAATAGCTCCTTTACCGTCTATAGGGTTACCTAGGGTATCTACTACACGACCAACAATTTCTTCGCCTACTTTTAGTGAAGCAATACGTTGTGTTCTTTTTACTGTAGAACCTTCGCTAACTCCTGTTGATGGACCCAGCAATACTACACCCACATTGTCTTCTTCTAGGTTAAGTACAATACCTTCTAACCCACTATCGAATGCTACTAACTCACCGTATTGTGCGTTAGATAATCCGTAAACACGGGCAATACCGTCACCCACCTGAAGTACTGTTCCTACTTCTTCTAGGGTAGCACCCGATTCGAAATCGGACAATTGTTTCTTTAATATTGCTGAAATTTCAGCAGGTTTAATTTCTGCCATAATAGTTATTTATAATTTAAACACTTGCGTGTGGTAAATACTAATTACTTAATTCTCTTTTTAATGTTGATAGGTTGTTTGCTACAGAGGCGTTTAACTGCTTGTCGCCAACACGTAATATAAACCCGCCAATTATTGCTGGATCTACAATATTTTTTAGCACTAAATGTTTGTTAGATAGTGCTTTTGCTTTTTCTAGTACTTGCGCCTCTAGCACTGGAGTAATTGGGAAGGCTGTTGTAACAACGGCTTCTTCTCTGCCATTTAACTCATCAAACTGGATACCGTATTGTAACGCTATCTGCGTAAGTATTTCAAATCTTTTGTTTTCGTGCAGCAATCTAAAAAGCCCTAAGGTAATGTTTTGCGAACCTGCAAATACTTCTTTAAGGGTTTCTTCTTTAATTGTTGCTTTTATGGTAGGACTACTAATAAAATCGCGTAATTCTGCGTTTTCTTGCATCGTAGATGCTATGCGCGCCATATCCTCATTTACGGGTGCAGCGTTACCTGCGGCCTGTGCCGTTTCGAGTATTGCTTTTGCATAACGTATTGCAGCTCTTGAACCTGTCATAACCAACTTAGTTTAATTTTACGTCGTTCAGCATTGTTTCTACCATAACGGTTTGAGCAGCTACGTCAGACAGTTCGTTTTTAAGAATCTTTTCTGCGATTTCAACCGAAAGTACTGATACTTGGTTTTTAAGCTCTGTCATTGCAGCGTTTTTCTCGCTTTCTATAGATGCTTTTGCTTGCTCAATCATTTTTTCTCCCTGCACCTGCGCTTCAGCCTTAGCATCAGTAATCATTTTTTCTTTAATCTCTCTTGCCTCTTTTATCATGGCATCTCTTTCCGCTCTAGCCTCTTGCAAAATTCTTTCGTTATCTGCTTGTAGGTTCTGCATCTCTTTACGTGCAGCCTCAGCAGCAGCAAGTGCACCTGCAATACCTGCTTCTCTTTCGGTAATAGCAGTCATTATAGGTTTCCATGCAAACTTTACTAATAGTAGTATAAGTACAATTAAGATAATTGCTTGCCAAAAGAACAGACCGAATGAAAAATCGTTTACTAACTTATCCATTTTATATAAGTATATGTTTTAATTTAATTTTTTATCAAATACTACCTACAACCAACCGTTGCAGGTAGCATTGAACTTTTTTCTTTATTATTTTCCAAGGATAAGAGCAGCGAATGCTAAACCTTCTAATAAAGCGGCGATAATAATCATCGCAGTCTGGATTTTACCAGCAGCTTCTGGCTGACGTGCTATAGCGTCCATTGCTGAACCACCAATTTTACCTAGACCAACGCCTGCACCGATTACTACTAAACCAGCACCAATTAAGTTAAGAGTACCTTCCATAAGTATATATTAAAAAAAATTAAACTTCAAATTATATTATTATTGGCTCTTCTTCTGTATGCTCATCGTGGTCTTCTTCATGGTGGTGTTCTTGTACCGCCATACCAATAAATAGTGATGATAGCATTGTGAAGATGAATGCTTGTAGGAATGCAACAAGTAATTCGATTATAGAGATAAATAATGTTAATCCTATTGATATTGGCATGTCTGCTGCAAGGTTTTTACCTACAAACATCATGGCAATTAAACTCATTATTACTACGTGACCTGCTGTAATATTGGCAAATAAACGTATTAATAGTGCAAATGGTTTTGTTAGCGTACCTAATATTTCTATTGGCATTAAAACTATTTTCATTAGTACAGGTACATCGGGCATCCAAAAAATGTGTTTCCAATACTCTTTATTAGCACTAAATTGTGTTATAAAATATGTAAATAGTGCTAAACATACGGTTACCGAGATGTTACCTGTTACGTTTACGCCCAGCGGTGTCATACCCAATAGGTTTAATATCCAGATAAGGAAGAAAACCGTTAACAAAAAGCCCATAAACTTTCTGTATTTTTTTTCGCCAATGTTTGGTATAGCTACCTCATCACGAATAAAAATAATAAGTGGCTCTAAAATTCTGCCTGCTCCTGTTGGAATAGGACCTTTTTTGTATGATTTAGCCAAGCCTACAAATAATAAAAACATTATTAATGCTGTAACTAGCATTGTAAATACGTTTTTGGTGATTGAAAAATCGAATGGCTTTTCGTTTGTTGGATGATGATGCTCATCAAAAGTTAAAGTACCCTTAGCATCTGTTTTATATATTTTACCATGGTGTAGCGCGTAGTGGTTACCATCTACTTCGGCAACTTCTTCGCCATGGTGAAATTTTGATGATGAGAATATTTTAACACCGTCATCAAATAAAATTACAGGTAGCGGAAAACCGTAGTGCTCGCCTGTTTCCTCATCAGAAAAAAGAATGAAACTATGAGAGTCCTGAAGGTGATGCTGTATATAGGCATCAACTACTTCTTTCTTGTCCTTAGGCTCATCGTGTCCGTGCTGTGCTCCATCAGAAACATTAGCAATAGAAAGTAAAGGAATTACAGCAAAGAGGGCTGTTATTGTGTTCTTAAATAATTTTCCGGGAAACACCATCTTATTAAATATCTTAATTTTACAGTCCTAAAATTTTGTGCAAAGGTACATTTTTAATTAATATTCCAAATTGATTACGGGAAAATTTTTAAGATAATTTTAGTAGTATTGCGCATCTGTTATTTATTGTTCAATAAACGTGCTGTATAATAAGCCTCTATTGCTAAAAACAAAATAAACACTACAAGGAAGTTTATTTTTTCTGTAGGGTCATCAACAACTTTATTAAGTATAGGTCGGGCAAAAAGATAGCTAAGCCCCATTTTGGTTGCTGTTAGGAAAAGAAAGACGTATCCTATCTGTTCTTTGCTTTTTTTACCTGTAATAATAAGTGCTACTAATATTGCTACTGTAAACCCAAAAAAGAAGAGATACATGGTAGGCAATGCGTATATAAATGTTTGTTTTGTAGCTTGTAGCTCGGGCTGCTCGTAAATAAGGATGTTAGCTACTAATAATACTGCTGCTATTAGGGTTGTGGCAACAAAAATACCAATATGTTTTTTCATAATTATTTGTTGAGCTCGTTTACCTGCCTTACTACATTGTATAAGGCTATAAACACCCCCAAGAGTGTAAAGATTATGCGATTTGTGTTTTTTGTGTTAGCGTACTCCTCATCAATCCAACCACCAAACCACGAGAATAAAAAAATAATTATTCCCATTTGTATGGGTATGTTAATAAGGGCAATCCATTTATGGCGGTTGTTGTTATCCCGCTTGTTGTCCATTTACTTTGCTAATTTGCTTTACAGTACTTTTCATGGAACAGGTAGCAGTAAATTCTGCTCCAGGCTCTACAGATAGTTTGCCTGTAATAACCTCGCCCAGAATGCTTGCACTAGCTTTAAGGGTAAGTAATTCCTCTACTTCCATTTTGCCTTTAAACTTACCTTCTATATCGGCGTTTTTACATTTAATGTCACCAAATACTTTACCGCTCGTTCCTATAACGATTTTACCACTCGAAATAAAATTACCCTCCAGTTCGCCATCAAGTCGAAAATCTGCTTGCGAGGTAATATCTCCTTTAATTAAAGTTCCTTCTACAATTCGGTTGGTTTTCCCTATATCGGGACCTCCTGATTTTTGTGCTTTTTTGTCAAACATTTTTATACAATATGTGTTACTTTATAGCTGAAAATTCTGTAAAATTCTTTTTAATCTGAATTACTTTATAGTCTTCGCTCGATATGATAAAAGGCGTTTCGGCAATTTTATATTTTTTGTAATCTTTTAGTACCGATACGGCATCTTCGGCCGCTAATTTACTATTAAAGCCGTGTACTACCAAAAAGTCCGACTCCATTGTGTACACATCCTGCGATAGGGTTATGCTGTTGTTTAATCCCTCTTGAATATATTTTTTAATCTTAGCCGCTAATGGTTTTATTCTCGGGTCGTTCGGGTCGTCAAATTTAAAGATGATTTTATACGATATTGACGGATTGCCCAATGTAAGTGCTTCTAGCGGAGGAATATTGGTTTTTAGCATCGTTTCTGCTTTTTTGCCTTCCTCGCTATTGGGGTAGTTTAAGGCTACAAAGTTGAGCCCTTTTTTATACGCATCAATACCCGCAAGCCTAGCTGAAATGGTAGCTTTTAGTAACTCGAATTTAGGTACTATATCCTCGCCCGTGTAACGATTAATATACTCCTGTACCAATGCAGCCGATTCTCGTATTTCGCCATCGCCATATTTTTTAAATACGCTGGCATATACCGCTTCGGGGCTTTGGTTATCTTCATTGTATTGTGTTGGGTTTTTTATAATCTCGGCATACCTACTATCTGGATATTCGTTTAGTATTTGTTGCTTGTACAGCGCTGCCCTCTCGGGGTTTATAATCTGGTATATTTTGTACAAGTTGTATTTGGAGGGTAGTACCAAACGCTCTTCGGGGTTGTTTTTGAGCAACTGCTCCAATTTATCGGCAGCACGTTGGTATTCTTTAAACTTCTCCTTATAAATAGTCCCCAATTGGTAGTAGGCAAAGTTACGCTCTTTGGCAAGGCTATCCAGCACCATTTGCGATGTTGGTAATTGCTCAATATAAAACTCGGGGGTATAACGTGGGTTAGCACTATCTGCGTCTGCTCCTGCTACAGCAAGGCTGTCAGCACCATCGTTTCCGCCTCGTGCTGTGGCAATATTTTGCAGTGCCGACGCTAAACGCCAATTATCTGCCAATGGGCGATTGCCCCATCGTTTTTGGAATTCAATTTTACCATAAGATACTGTAGCAGTATTGTAAAAGTAAAAAGTACCTCCTGCTGCTTGCCCTATAGCTGAGCCGTTGGGGTTGCTAAAGCCTGGTGCGCTTCTTTTACTTCCGTCTTTAGGGACTACCCCTCCCATAGGGAATTTACTGTTAGCTGTATTGTTACCCATTTGTGCTTGCGAAACTTGCCCACCGCTAGCTGCACTAGCCATATTTTCTTGACGGATTGCTTCTTTTTCTAGTCGTTCTCGTTCTCTTTCGTCTGCCTCCTTGAGTTTTTCAATATAAGCTTCAAAGTGGGCTATTCGTGCCTCTTCGGGGAGCGATACTAAGCGCAATATACTATCGTTAACCTGTGCTATGCCTTCGTACTTAATTACATCTTCAAGATTATCACGTTTTTTCTTGATGGCTTTAAACTCGCGCGAACGGTTGTTTAAGTACACCATAGTACTATCGTAGTACAGCCCTGCAATAGGGTAACGTGCTTTTTCGAAGTGTATCTCGGCAATATTGCGGTGGTTTGATGCTTTTAAGTAACGATCTTTAGAGGGTAATTTTGTGTGCAACGATGCTTTGTAATATTCTATAGCTTTATCGTCTAAATCCTGTTTATCGTAAAACAAAGCTATTTGATGGTTAATAACATCAAGGTACGGGCGGTTTTCCCTGTCTTCGAGTAAATCGCGGTATTTTTCCATAAATGCCAGTGTATCACCATTCGCAAAATCAAACTGACTTGCTTGCATAGCGTGTGCTTGTATTACATACCTTCTGGGCGATTTACGCTTCATGTCTATTACCTCTTGGAAGGCTGCATAGGCACTATCGGGGTAATTTAGTTGTTTGTACAGTTGCCCTTTTATAAAGTAGTAACGGGCTCTTTCTTCTTTTAGTTTGGTGTATTCGGCAGCCCTTTTAAGCACTACCAAAGCACTATCGGGTGCTTCTATTTTAATGTATGCTTGTGCTAGTATTGCATTGGCATCGGCGTACACTTGGTCGTCTAATTTTTTGTTGCTTTCTAATAATCCCTTTAGGTTTTTAATGGCTACCTCATCATTATCCAAACGCATGTTGGTTTTGGCACGCCACACTTTAGCATTGCCAATTTTATCGCTATCGGGGTATTTGTACAGTATGTAATTAAATGCCTCTAATGCGGGTATGTAACGGTTATCGTAGTAGCGCGATTGCCCTAGTAGTAGGTGGGCTTCGTCTATTTGTGGGTTTTTTTCGGTACCCCCCATGTACATGGAGTGTTTTTGTATGGCTTTGGTTGCTTTTTCTTCGGCACGCTCAAAATTGGGGTTACGCTTTTCGTTAGGCGTCATCTCCTCTTTGGTAGCCTGCATACGTTCTACGGGTAGCAATTCCCAAAAATTATCTTGGTAGGTTGTTTTTAGTTCGTTAACGCCCGCATCTAACGCTAAGTTACCGTTATACAAAACATTAAACTCGGTAGTAACCGCGTGGTAATTACGGTTAACGAAACTATTTTTTTTGGTAGAACAGGCTATGAAAAATATAACCATACCAAAAAGAAGAAAATATTTATACGTACTGGTTTTCAATTGTATAGATTTTTATTCCTTTAACTATTAAATTCACTTTTTAGTATAAAGAGGGGGTAAAAATACACTTCTTTTCGTTACTAGAGAATACTTTTACGCCAAAAAATGGAATACAAAAGAATCCTCCTGCTTTGGCAGGAGGTGTACTTATTGGACTGCAAAAAAGGCTTCGAGCTCTTTTAGTGTTTCTTCGGATGTTTTTATATCCTTTACCACTTCGCCTTTTTGGAGTACTACTATTCGGTTACTTACCTCTATTGTATGGGCTAAATCGTGGCTGGACACGAGTATGGTTACCTCGGGGTCTTCTGCCAAATTTTTAATTATTTTTTTAAGCCTAAACTGGGTTGTAGGGTCTAGGTTGGCAAAAGGCTCATCCAGTATTATTACTTCGGGTTTGCCTATTAGCGCGGCTATAATACCTACTTTTTTCTGGTTTCCTTTGGATAAATCGCGCAGGTACTTCTTTTTCCTTAAAATCTCATCGTTAAAAAAATCTTCGTGTTTTAGTAGTAACGCATCTACATCGGCTTTGTTTAGCCCTCGCAATTCGCCAATAAAATAAAAATACTCTTCGGCAGTAAGGTAGCCTATCAAAAAGGTTTCATCTATAAATGCCGATGTAAAGGGTTTCCAAGCCTCGCTTTCACTCACTTTTATGGTATTGCTTGTAATATAACCGCTAGAGGGTTGTATTAAATCCAGCAACAGGCTAAAAAATGTGGTTTTCCCTGCGCCGTTGTTACCTACTAACCCAAAGCTCTCGCCTTTTGGTATTTCTAGGTTTCCTATATTTAGTACGGTTACACCGCTATATGCTTTTTTTAAGTTATGTGCTTGTATCATTGTGTATTGCTTTTAGTTTTTTTGTTTGTACGATTGTAGTGTTGCGTACTTTTCTGTTTTATATATCTTTTCTACCATGGCAAATACTTTATTGCGGAGGGCAAAACCTGCAATGCCTGCAATAACAACAAGCATTACGCCCCAGTTATGGCTAATAAATGCTGTACCCAAACCGTATAGTGCCATAGGCAGTATCATTTTGGGTAACGATAGTAGCATGGTTTTCATGTTAAAGGCTTTTTTATCGCCAAAGGCTTGTTTGCTCGAACCTAAATCGATAGGTGTTTTTATATAGGCTCCGCCCAATAGTATTAAATGGGAATTTACACCTATGTTAAATACGCCTGCTGCAAGTATCATGAGGTAAATATCTATACCATAATATAAATAGGGTAATGCTAGCAATGTACTAATAAAAGTACCTATAACTACTAACCACCATTTAGAGGATATGTACTCGCGGTATTTTATGTTCTGGCTCATCATAAGGGGGTAATAGGCGCTATCCCAACTGGGTACAAATTGCCCAAAGGTGAACAAGAAACCACCTGTAACAAATATGGCTGCAAACATTTGCATAAACGAATTGTCTTTATACACATCTATTGCATCAGTAAAAAAAAGTACGCCGTAAAATAAAAACAGTACGCTTAATAGTACTGTAGTTTTAGAGCGTTTGTTACGACGGATGAGTTTAATGTCGTTTTTAAGAAATGTTCCTAATGTACCGTAACGGTTAAGCCAAGCATAATCTTGAGTAGTGGCTTGCGATTGTTTTTTAGAAAGCCCCGTGTCCTGATACAAATGTTTTTTAAAGTACGTAAAACTGTACATCAATAGCCCTATAAGTGCTAGTAATGGTAGTACAAACATGTAGTTGGTTGTATACATTCCGTAGAAAAATACTGACGTATAATTGGTAATATCAAATACATCGTAATAGTGTAATACTGCCATTAGTATTATGAATCCGATAAAGATGGCGAAAAGATTATCTTTATCATTCAAAATCATATTCAGGTAATTGTTGCAATATACCAATGCCATAATACCCAAATGCCAAAACACAACATTAAGCGGGTTATAGTCTTTAGCTATTAGTATTATACAAAATGGAATAAACAAAAAGGCGTGCAGGTAGTTAAAAAACGATAATGCTGTTTTACCCAATACAAACTTTACTATGGTGTCCCGTTTTACGGGTAACGTAAGCAATGGTTTTACGTTTACAACAGGAATTTTTTGCAACAGTAGGCGCACTAAAATATCTGCCACAAAGTAGTATATTAGGTATTTGTTTATTACCTCTAGCGGATCTTGTTTAAAGTTATCTTCTATAATAAAATAACTCCCAATACCCAACATTAAAAAACTAATAATAAACCACAGTGCCCCAAGCACCATGAGTATTTTCATGATGAGGTTGCCCGTTAGTGCAGGAGACCTAAAAAAGGATTTCCATTCGAGCGCAATAAATTTACTGAACATATTTTGGTTGTTTTGGTTATTCAGTTAGTAGCAAAACATAATAAAATGTTACAGTTTCTTATTATTGCTCTACAATGCTGTATTCTGGGTACAGCTCTATCAGCGGAATAGCCTATCCATTTGCGCTGCGGTTATTTTTTTATCTTTACTAGCCCATTTCATAACGCATTCACTATTTTTCGTACTGCAATCGGTATTTTTTATATTGCTTTTGGGTTGTAACAAACATAGCTGCCGATGCTACAATGGTTACCGTATAAAATAACAGTACAGGCAAGCTACTATTTAGGCTATGTTGCCAACCCAGCATGTAAATGCCCGAATACAGCAATACCAACGTTGTAACACCATACCCTAATGTACCCGAGTAGTTGTACTTACCCGAAAACGTACGTACTAACGATAAAATACTGGTAACAGCACCTATAACGCAAAAAATAAAAAACATTGCTCCTGTTAGTACTTTTAAATTTATAATGATACTTAGCAGGTAAGCAAGTGAAAACACCACTACAAAAGCTACCAAAAAAATGGGCTGTACAATTGTTTTTACTATTTGCACATGAGAGGTTTTAAACGAGGTAAAAAACATTTTACGGTTCATGCGTTTTAATTGCTTTTTGTTTTGTACCATATACGCCTCAAACGCTTCGTTAAAGTTACCCTCTTGCGCCTCTAGGGCTGTGGCAACATGGTCGGTAAGTTCGGCTCTTATATCTGCGTAAGCAACACCTATTTTAATAAGCCTTGCATCAATCTGTTCAATGTTTTGTGCTGTTATTATCATAATTTAAAATTGTAAATCAGGGTTTGTATTAGGGCTAACAAGGGTTTGCATATTGCGGATGAATTCTTCTAGCTCGTGCATGCGGTTTACGGTTTCGCGTTTTCCATCTTCGGTAAGTTTGTAGTACTTGCGCAGCCTGTTATCTACTTTTTCTACCTCAGCCTCCAACAACCCGCCACCCTCCAGCTTGTGTAATGCAGGGTACAACGCACCTTCGGTAATGTGTAGCTCTCCTTTGGTAATTTGCTTTACTTTCTGGGTTATTTCGTAACCATACATGCGCCCATTTTCTTCTAAAAGCTTCATAATTATGGTAGTAAGGCTGCCTTTATATAACGAGGATTTTTTCATATTGGGTTTGTATTCAAAATCATTTATAATACAAATATATACATAATTTCATTATGCATAAGATTTTTATGTATAATTTATGCATTCCTTAATTTTATTTACCTGTGAGGAATGCTTAATTTTGCAACTAAATAGAAATAAAATATGTCAACATTCCATCCCTTAACCATAAAAGACATTAAGAGAGAAACGAAAGGAGCGGTATCTATCGCTTTTGATGTTCCTGATGCACTAAAAAACGATTATAAATTTATAGCAGGGCAGTACATTAACTTAAAAACCAACTTAAACGGTAAAGAGGTACGTAAAGCCTACTCTATTTGCTCTCCGCCTAACGGTAACGAGTTACGTGTAGCCATAAAGGCGGTAAATCACGGCGGATTTTCGGAGTTTGCCAATACAAAACTTGCAGTGGGCGATACTATAGAAGTAGGTACCCCCGAAGGTAAATTTACTTTTGAACCTAAATCCGACAGGCAACGTAATTATGCTGCCTTTGCAGCAGGTAGTGGTATTACACCCATACTCGCTATAATACAGGCGGTATTACAGGGCGAGCCTAAAAGTACCTTTGTACTGGCATATGGTAATAAAACACCCGAAGACACCATATTCCATGAGTTGTTGCACGACATGCAGCAGCAATATGTAGGACGCTTTTTTGTGCATTTTGTGTACAGTAAGGCCCGTACGGAAGATTCGGTTTTTGGACGTATTGAGCGTTCTACCGTGAATTTTGTGCTAAAAAATAAGCATAAGGAAAAGGAGTTTTCTAAGTTTTATTTGTGCGGACCTGAGGCTATGATTAAAACGGTAAGCGAGGTACTTAAAGAAAGTAATGTACCCGAAAAGTGCATTAAGTTTGAGTTGTTCTCTACCCCTATTGCAGAAAATGAAATTGATGTGAGCCTAGAGGGGCACTCTAAAATTACGGTAATGGTAGACGATGAGGAAACCACGTTTGATATGTCGCAAAAAATGACCATTTTGGATGCTGCACTAAAACAAGGCATAGATGCGCCTTACTCCTGCCAAGGGGGTATATGCAGTAGCTGTATGGGGCGTGTAACGAGCGGTAGTGCCGAAATGAAAAAGAATGCCATACTTACTGACGGCGAAATTGCAGAAGGGCTTATACTTACGTGCCAGGCGCACCCAACATCTAAAGAGCTTTATGTTGATTACGATGATGTATAAACCCGTTGGTTTACCAGTAATAAAAAAATCGGGCAGTGTAAACACTGCCCGATTTTTTATTTTGTATAGTGTACTTACTTTAGGTACTTATTTACAGTATTTACCACCTTTTGGGGCTTTATGGTAAGCATAGCATCCTCATAACCCGCTACTTTTTTATCGCCGTAAACAGAGGTAGGCAACTTAGGATATTTTTCCCTATCAGCAACTAACTGATTCTCTTGAGGCTGATTAAACGGTGCAAAGCCTGCATACGGGTGGGTAGCCCCCCAAAGGGTTACTACATTAACACCGTACATGGCTGCAATGTGCGCATTACCACTATCCATACTAAGCATTACATCGAGGTTGCTTATAAGCTGTAGTTCTTGCTTTAAATTCATTTTACCTGCAATAACAATTACATTATCGTTATTTCCAGAAAAACGTCGTAGCTTTTGTATTTCGCTACGTCCTGCGCCAAATAAAAACAGTTTGTTATTTGGGTTGGTGGCAAGTGTTGTAATAACTTGCTGCATTAGTGCTGTAGGATATATTTTACTCCTGTGTTTTGCAAAAGGGGCTATACCTATCCAGTTATTGCTTTCTTTATCGCCTGTATTGGCTAGTATATCGGGCGATAATTCTTCTTTCTCTGGAAAGCTAATTGCAGTAAGGTCTATAGGTAGGTTTAATGCTGCAAATACATCGGCGTATCGTTGTATTACAGGCGTTAGGGGTTCAAAAACCTTATTTTCGGGGCGTACTAATGCCGCACGTTGCTCTCTGGCTTTATTTACGGTTGCAACCCGCTTGCCTTTTAGCTCAAACAGTTTTGTTATTACCTTGCTTCGGATTACATTGTGCAAATCGGCAACGCCCGTAAAATGTAATACCTTAAGTTCTTTATACAATTTTAGTAAGCCTAAAAAGCCTTTGTGCCTGCCTTTAGGTTCGGCAGCAAAAAAGTTTACACGAGGAATATCGTTAAAAAAGGGCTTAAAAAAAATTCTGGATACAACAGTAACACGCACATGCTTATGCTGTGCTGTTAACGCTCGTAATACAGGTACTACCATTGCAACATCGCCCATTGCAGACAGCCTTATTACAAGGATATGTCGTTTACGCGCCAAAAGTTTACTTTTTGTTTTGGTACAAAACGGGGTTTAGTTCCTCGTCGTTATACATTTTCATCTGCTTGTAGACTTTCATATACTTATCGCCATTTTCAATGTCGGCAATTAAATCATCTATAGCAGTAAATAAGTCTTTCTTCTGCTCCAGCAATACATTTAATTTATCGGTACATTTTTGGCGATGCGCTTCTGATGCATCATTACGTGTAGCCTCTTCGTGCATGTGGTATATTTTTAGTGCCAATATCGATAATCGGTCTAATGCCCATGCGGGGCTTTCAGAGTTTATTTTTGCTTCGGGTTTAACCTGTACGGTAGCATATTTTTGTAAAAAGTAACTATCAATATACTCCACCATATCAGTACGCTCTTGGTTAGAGGCATCAATACGGCGTTTTAATGCTAAAGCAGCTACAGGATCTATCTCGGGGTTCCTAATAATGTCTTCCAAGTGCCATTGCACCGTATCTATCCAGTTTTTTGCATAAAGCAAGTGCTCTATTGTATTTTTACTGTAAGGATTGTTAATTGGTTGATCTACATTATCAAATGCATGATAATCGCGGATACTTTGTTCAAAAACGGGGAATGCTATTTCGGAAAACATATTCAAAATTTTATTTACAAATATAGTTTTAATACTTTTATCCTGCTAATACTAATTTTTTTTCGCATGAACATCCATTATATTTCTGATACTAACAGCATACTCAACCATTTTTTAACGCAGTTGCGGGACGTATCGGTACAGAAAGATAGCATGCGATTTCGGAAAAACATAGAGCGTATTGGCGAAATTATGGCGTACGAACTTAGTAAAGCATTAACCTATAAGGATGTTGAGGTTACTACGCCACTGGGGGTTAAAAAAACCACAGCACTTAACGATGGTGTGGTATTATGCTCCATACTGCGTGCTGGGTTGGCATTGCATACGGGTTTTATGAATTTTTTTGATGATGCCGAAAATGGTTTTGTTTCTGCCTACAGGCACCACCCCAATAACGATGATGCTTTTGAAATATTGGTAGAGTACCGTGCTGCGCCTTCGTTTAACGGTAAAACGCTTATTTTGGTAGACCCAATGTTGGCAACGGGGCAATCGTTAGTAGCCGTGTTTAACCAGCTTATGGAAAAGGAAACACCAAAAGAAATTCATATTGCTGTAGTTGTTGCAGCTCCCGAAGGCGTAGCATACTTAAAAGAACAGCTCCCCGACCATTGCCACCTGTGGATTGCTACATTGGATGAGGGTTTAAATGATAAAAAATATATTGTGCCTGGTTTGGGCGATGCGGGCGACCTTGCCTATGGTAGCAAATTATAGCATTTGCAATATAAATAGCAATAAAGCTACAAGTACTATTGTTATAAGTACTACCTCTTTAATCCAGTATTTTTCCTGATTTTCCAGATAATTTGCTCCCATTATAGCTAATGGTGCAAAAGTAAATACTAGTATGCTGTTGTTTTTATCGGCAGATAGTACATAGATGCCTACCCCTATTAAAAACGAGAGTAGTATTTGCCTGTGCCCTATTTTTAAATTAATGGGCATGCCATTTATAAAAACCAAATAGGCAAATAAAAATAGTACTGTTACTGAGGCAAAAAAGGCTAGTGCTATGTTTTGATGGATATTTTCGAAGTACGTAAAATCAAAACTAACGCGCATTTCACTTACAACGTGGGTAAAAAAATCTTGGTTTATAATAAGGGTTGCCATGGCAAACAATATGCCTACTGCAAAAAAAGCAATAAACGGAATAACCCAATTTCTATAATCCACAGCTACGTGAATAATAATGGCAATAAATACCATTATAATATACGCAATGCTCCAAAAATGAAATAAGGTGGCAACAAATATCCAAAAAGAGGCATCAAATATTTTTTCTTTAGGTGTTAATAACGATTGTAATGATATAAGCCGCCGCAATGCCAACAGTAAAAAGAAGTTGGCTATAATACTATTGGTGTTTACAAATACTGTAGGAAAAAGCAATAAAAAAACCATAAACAACAGCATGGCATAGGTAGTATCTTTACTTAGCCTGTTTTTATGGGCAATAAAATTTAGCAGAAATAGCCCACTTACAAGCAATAACAACAGCCCAAATTTTTGGAATATGAGCGAAACATGTCCCGTTTCTATCCCCGAATATGCCTTTAAAAGGTAGGCTATGTAAAATAAAACAAGTGTAACGGCTATTATTACATAATTTATAGGCCGCGATTTATTAAAAACACTTGCTAACATTTGGAAATTTTATATACTTTTGTGGATGTAAATATAATACTTGTTTAAAGATGAGAGCGTTTTTTGAAGCTATAGGTTACCTTTTTACTGATATATTATTCCTACCAATGGATATGTTCCGTGCTTTGGAACTGGAAAACTGGTGGATTGCTAATATTATTACTTGGATTTTTATTATTATTTGTTGTGCTGCTACCGTATACTGGATTAAGCAATTACAGATATTTAAAGAAAACCGCGACGACGAACAAGATACTACGGCACACTCGTTCTTATCATAAGTCGAAACCGATATCTTTTCTACAATACATCTTATCAAAATGTAGCTTTTCTATGTTTTGATAAGATTTTTTTATGGCTTCGTCCCAACTATTACCATACGATGTTACGGCTAGTACACGACCGCCATTGGTTACTACAGCACCATCGTTATTTTGCTTTGTTCCTGCATGAAACACTATAGAGTCGGTAATGGTATCTAGCCCCGTAATTACTTTTCCTTTCTCATAACCTTCAGGGTATCCGCCTGATACTAGCATTATAGTAGCCGCAGTTCTATTATCTATTTCCAGCGTAGTTTTGCTTAGTGTTTGGTTGGCTAAGGCTTCAAACAAGGTTACAATATCACTTTTAAGTCTTGGTAATACTACTTCCGTTTCGGGGTCGCCCATACGCACATTGTATTCTATTACAAACGGGTCATCGCCTACTTTTATAAGCCCTATAAACACAAAACCTTTGTATGCTATACCATCGTTTTGTAAACCTTGTATAGTAGGTTTTACAATACGCTCTTCTATTTTTTGCATAAAGGCATCATCGGCAAACGGAACGGGCGATACTGCCCCCATACCACCCGTATTAAGCCCTGTGTCGCCTTCGCCTATACGCTTATAATCTTTAGCTGTGGGGAGTATTTTGTAGCTTTTACCATCGGTAAGTACAAAACAGCTCAACTCAATGCCATCTAAAAATTCCTCTATAACCACTTTAGCACTTGCATCGCCAAATTTGGCATCTACAAGCATATTGCGCAACTCTTGTTGGGCTTCTTGTAAATCTTGTATTATTAATACGCCCTTCCCTGCTGCCAATCCGTCGGCTTTAAGTACGTAAGGCGGTTGTAGGGTTGCTAAAAACTTACATCCTTCCGCTACGGTATCTTTAGTAAAGCTGTCGTACGCTGCGGTGGGTATATTGTTTTTTACCAGAAATTTTTTGGCAAATTCTTTACTTCCTTCAAGCTGCGCCCCATGTTCTGATGGTCCTATTACAGGGATGTTGGCAAGCTGTGCATCATTCTTAAAAAAGTCGTAAATACCATTTACCAAAGGGTCTTCGGGTCCTACCACTACCATACCTATATTTTGGGCAAGTACAAAATCTTTTACCGCATTAAAATCGTTTGGGTTTACGGCTGCATTGGTTGCTATACTTGCTGTACCTGCATTGCCTGGTGCTACAAATAACGATGTGCATTTTGGGCTTTGTACCATTTTCCATGCTAGTGCATGCTCTCTTCCTCCCGATCCTAATAGTAAAATTTTCATATCTGTGTGTGTTGCTGTTTGTGTTGTAGTTAGTAAGCCTTCTCGTCGCCCATTATTATGTTGGTAACGGTTTGTAGGATAATTTTTAAGTCGAGTAATAACGACCAATTCTCAATATAAAATATATCGTATTTTATACGGTTAATCATATCTTCATCGGTACTAATCTCCCCGCGGTAACCTTTTACTTGTGCAAGCCCTGTTATACCTGGTTTTACATAGTGGCGCATACCATATTTTTTTATGGTAGCACTGTACTGCTTGTTTTGTAACCATAGGTTGGGGCGTGGTCCTACTACCGACATTTGCCCTTTTAATGCGTTGATGAATTGCGGAAGCTCATCTAAACTGGTTTTTCGTATAAATTTACCCACTCGGGTTACCCTTGGGTCATTTTTTACTACCGATTGCTCTGTGGTTTTGTTAACGCGCATGGAGCGGAATTTATAGCAGAAAAATTCGGTTTCGTTAATCCCAGGGCGGCTCTGCATAAAAAATACAGGTCCTTTGGATTCTAGTTTTATAATGAGTGCCATTAAGGGTGTAAACCACGATAGCACGAATATAATTACGAGCAATGAGAAAACAATATCGAAAGCTCTTTTAATTATTTTGGCAATAGGCTCATGTAGTGGTGTTTTACGTAACGATAGTACTGGGAATGACTCATAATAGTCTATACGCAGGTTTTTAGATAGTATTTGCTTCGTATCGGGTATAAACTTTATGGTTTTGTTATTGTTTTCGGCAAACGCTACAAGGTCGCGCACTTGCTGGTTGTTCAGCTCGTTTAATGAGCAATAAATATCATCTATTTTATTGGCGAGTGTAAATTGTTTTATCTCGCTGAGTTTACCAACTATTTGCGGGTTTGTTTTTTTATCTGAAAAATAGCCGTGAAAATTATAGCCATAATCAACTCTCGTATCAAATAACTCCTTAAGGTTTATGGCTTGCTGGGTAAAACCAACTATTACTACATTCCTGTAATTGCTACCTGTGGCTATGCGGTATTTTTTTAGGTAGTAAAACAGTAACAGCTTAAAAACAGTTATAGTAACAAATAAGGTTACCATGTATTTGGCTATTGCCTGCCCGCTAAACAAGGTTTCTTTAGCAAATGGGAAAAACGCAATAATTACTAGTAAAAACAGTACTCCTTGCTTAAACAGTTTGGAGAGTATTTGCACTACGGTAGTATAACGGTATACCTCGTAAAAGCCTGAAAAGTAGGATATAATTAACCAGCATGCCAGCTGATACGCCGTGAAATGGACATTGTTTACGTTTAGGGCACTAAAAAAGAAGCGATACATTGTACTAATAACAAGTATATCGAATAGGATGCTAATGGGTCGTAAATATTTCGAGTACCTGCCTTTGCCTAATGAAATCATGTTAATGTATAAATCCTGAAAAATCTTTATGGTCTTCTTTTAGCAGCTCTTCTTTAGATAACGATTTAAAATAATCGTAGGTTATTTTCATTCCTTCTTCGCGCCCTACTTTTGGCTCCCATCCTAATATTTCTCTAGCCTTATCAATATTGGGTTGGCGTTGTAAAGGGTCGTCTTTAGGTAATGGTTTGTATACTATTTTTTGGTCGGTTCCTGTAAGTTTAATAATCTCTTCGGCAAAATCTTTAATGGTTATTTCGTCGGGATTACCAATATTTACAGGGTACACGTAATCGGAATGTAACAATCGGTATATACCCTCTACTTGGTCGTCTACGTAACAAAACGAGCGTGTTTGCATACCATCGCCAAACACCGTAAGGTCTTCGCCACGCAAGGCTTGCCCAATAAAGGCAGGTATTACCCTACCGTCGTTAAGGCGCATTCTGGGTCCGTAAGTATTAAATATGCGCACAATGCGTACATCTACGTTATGAAAGGTATGGTATGCCATGGTAATGGACTCTTGGAAACGCTTGGCTTCGTCGTACACACCACGCGGTCCTATAGTGTTTACATTACCGTAATAATCTTCGGTTTGTGGGTGTACTAGCGGGTCGCCATACACTTCTGATGTTGATGCAATGAGTATTTTTGCGCCTTTTACACGTGCCAAACCAAGTAAATTGTGTGTTCCTAACGAGCCTACTTTTAAGGTTTGTATGGGTATTTTTAAATAATCTATAGGGCTTGCTGGCGATGCAAAATGCAGTATATAATCTAATTTATCTGGAATACTTACAAATTTGGTTACATCGTGGTGGTAAAACTCAAAATTTTCGAGCTTAAAAAGGTGCTGTATATTCTTAAGGTCGCCCGTAATAAGGTTATCCATACCCATAACGTAATATCCTTCCTTAATAAACCTGTCGCAAAGGTGTGAGCCTAAAAAGCCCGCCGCTCCCGTTATAAGTATTCTTTTCATATCTATTTTTTGTCTGTAATGCCTGTTAGCAAAGCGGTATTAAAAATGCAGTAAAACATGGTAAAGAAAACTACCCCTCTTTGCCTCCACAGGAATGATTCCGTCAAAAATAAACTTATCATAACAATTCCAAAAGCAATATGCACAAAATCTTTCTTTTTAAAACCATTTTTAAGATTAACCAACAGCATAATTACCACGAGTAAAAACCCAAAAACACCCAAATCGGCAAATGCTTGTACATACTGGTTATGGAAGTTGAGTTTGTTGTAAACTATACCATCTTCAGAGCCGTGTACTAAATTATGCTCCATACCCTGTTCCTCTACTTTATAACACGATGCATTAAGCCCATAGCCTGTAAACAATACAGGATCCTCATCCAACATCTCGGTAAATACCCTTACTTGGTATACCCTAAATGCTGTACCATTTAAATAATCGTTAGCGTTAAAATCGGTTCGTGTCCAAGCCTCTTTTAAGGTAACCTTGTGTACCCCCTCCTCCATTGGGTTGGCTTCGCTGTAGGTAAACTCGGCAGCAATGCGCTCTTTTATTTTACCATAGTACCCAATTGCCACAGTAATACCCATTAGCATTACTAGTGCGGCAATACGCCCCCTAACCGTTAAACCCGAATAAAAAATATAGTATAGGGCTATGAGCAGTACGTTGGTAATAATAATGACTTTTGAAGATAGCAGAAACAGAAAAACCAGTAGGAAAACGAGTAAAAAGTACCCAAAAACGGTTTTTCGTTTTTTGCATAAAACATACATTAATGCTGTAGATACAAGTACCGACAGGTATATGGCATTAATATCGTTAGTGGCTAATTCGTGATAAAAAAAGACATCGGCACTTGCGCCATCGTTATAGCGGAATAAAGCCCTGCCTAACAGGAATAATGCAAATACCGTAATCCCTAAACTATAGTTTTCCAGTACTTTTAATAGCGCTTTGCGCGATAGTGGCTGGTTAAAACAAAACGCCAGCGGAATAAATAATAAAGGGGCTTCCCTGCCCAATGCTTTTAGGGTACTCTTAGGATCTACCGACCATGTGAGCGATACTGCCATAAGTAAAAAAAGTAGCATTACAGGCAGTAGCGGCAACCGTAACTTTATGTTTTTATTACTAAATGATAAAAAGGTATACAGTACAAACAGAATAAGCGTAATACTGTTGTACACATACGCCAGCGGTATGGTTAACAACGCTGCCGAAATGAAAAAAACAAGCATTTTTTTACCCGGCGTGAGTCCTATTCTTTTTAGCAAAGCATGCCTCGAAAAATTGTAAATATTTGCCATTTATTTTTTCCCAGTTAAAGTCGTTTTGTATTGCTTGTGTATTGTTTTGTATAATTTCTTTGTGTGCTGTTTTATCCAAATGCTCCAATAGGTACATTACCTCATCTGGATTTGCAAAATAAAACGCATTATCCTGTAAAACGCCTTTGTTAAACGCATTATTGTGAGCTGCTATTAACGCCCCCGATGCCATTGCCTCCAATAACGATGGGTTTGTACCTCCCACAGAGTGCCCATGGAAATATATTTTAGAGAAGAAGCGCAAATTATCCAGATGCTCTAGGTTATACAACGCACCCATAAATTTAATTTTTTTGTAGGCACTGTACTTTTCGGTAAGGTAGTTACCATGTTTTGTTTTGTGGTTGCCTATAACCAATATTGGAGTATTGTCGTTAGCTTTTGCTACCCCCTCCAGTACCATATCTATATTGTTTTCGGGTTCAAAGCGTGCCATAATCATGTTATAGCCATGCTTTTTTAAACCGTACTCTTCCAGTATTGCTTCGTTAGGGTTTGTAAACACCGTAGCACCATAGGCAATGTATTCGGAGTCCTTTTTATACTGTTTTTTTAAAAACGCTTGTATCCCTAAAGAGTCTGCCACCAAATAATCACTACTAACCGCTGCAAGCCTTTCGGCGAATTTTAAAAATTGCTGTACAGGTCTGGAATATTTAGAGCGTTTCCACTCCAAACCGTCCATGTTGGTAATAATTACAGGCTTTTTAGGTAAAAGAAAACACCAAACAGAGTTACTGGTATAGCCCAATTGCAGTATAACATCAAAATTGCGCTTTCTGCTGTCCATTATACAATTATAGTCGTAAATAAACTGCCCCGCCGTACCCATTTTGTACTCGGGGTCGTAACAATGTATAATATTGGCGCCGTGAAATGTTTTTTCCTGATACGGATGGTTATGCGAATTGTATACATACACCTCATGCCCTTTTTTAACAAGGTACACCGAAAAAAATTCGGCAAACTGTTCAAAACCTCCGTAATAATTAGGTATCCCCCTTGTTCCTAAAATGGCAATTTTCATCAATCTATTCTCTCTATTTCAGTTGCCAAAAATACATATATTCTATACCTATAGAAAATTTAGCGTGATTATTATTTACGTTTAGTACATTTTTATACGATTCTTTTAAAAAAGTCCCTTTTTAAAAACATGCCTAAAACTTATTGCTCGTGCCCTAGTGCCATTTTATAGCTTTTTAGGGTAGCATCGGCTGTTTTTTCCCAAGTGTACTTCTCCAATATCATTTCGCGTAATTTAGGGTCTACAGGAGCATTGTATGCCTTTTCTATTGCTTGTTTTATAGAATCAGAATCGGCAGGGTCGCAGTAATAAGCATAATCGCCAAGATAATCGTAAGCATCGCCTTTTTTGGTTGCAACAATATTACAACCCATAGCAGCAGCCTCTAACGACGATAGTCCAGGTGTTTCCATCCAACTGGTAAGGGCATGTACACGTGCCTGTGCGTACAAATCTCTTAAATCTTCGTGTGGTACAGGTCCTAAAAACACTACGTTATCGCCCGCTTCTGCATGCACTTGTGCTACGAATTCTTTTTGGTTAACCGATTCTTTTCCTACAAGTACCAATGTGTATGGCAAATCTTTCATGGCTCGTACTAATTTTAACGAGCCCTTTCTGCCCTCTATTCGTGCTGCACACAAAATACAATCCTTATATTCCGAGTATTTCAAAGGTTTATCATCTAACTTAAAAACCTCTTTATCAATAGCATTGGGTATGCTTACATAACGAGGATTTTTAATTTTAAACTCCTTTGCTACGCGCTTCATTTCGGAGTGAGAATTTGGCAAAAATACAGCAGTATTAGCTGTAACTTCTTTCATCATGGCATAATAGCCTTTAAACAGCATTTTGTAAACGCCTTTATGCACGTTACGGGCTGCCATTGCTTTTACTAGGGCTTTAATATACCCTATTTGATAGGGCGAAATTACATTTGCAATTTTCTGGAAAAGTCCGCCACGCTCCTTGCGTTCAAACTCAGTATACAATCCGTAAATGGTAGAAAGTACTATTTTTTTATTCTGCCTTTTAGCATTAAGCATTTGTATATAAATATCCTGCGGCTCCATTAAGTTAAAAAGATGAACCAAATCGTAATCGGTTAAATCTGGCTCTGCCTCTAAAGATATCGCTACTGTAACACCTAATTTTTCAAGATATTTTTTCGTTTTTTCCATTTGCACCAAATCACCCCCTGGTGCTTCGTATAGGTTTACTCTGGACTGAAAAAGTACTTTCATCGATTGTTGTTTATACCTTGCAAATATAGTTTTAATTAGTAGCTTTACACGCGTTAATCATAATATCGCTGTTAGAACGTTAATGAAGAAGATTTTATTTCTTTTCGGAACTAGACCTGAAGCCATAAAAATGGCACCTTTAATTAGGCTTTTTTCGCAAACAAGTCAATTTACCGTACGAGTAGGCATTACTGCACAACATAGAGAAATGCTGGACCAAGTACTGGACTTTTTTGAGATTACTACCGATTATGATTTAAACGTGATGGTGCCCAACCAAACACTGCACGGACTTACTGCAACACTTATAGCACGAATTACAGAAGATATTCTTTTAAAAGAGAAGTTTGATTTGGTTTTTGTGCAAGGCGATACTACTACAGTATTAGCTGCATCATTAGCCGCATTTTATCAGAAAATACAAATTGCTCATATCGAGGCAGGGCTTCGTAGCCACGATATGCACTCGCCTTTTCCTGAAGAAATGAATAGGGCATTAACAACCAAACTCGCATCCTTTCATTTTTGCCCTACTGAGCATGCCAAACAGAATTTACTGCAAGAGGGTGTAACCAAAAACATTTACGTTACAGGTAATACGGTTATAGATGCGTTACTTTTGGGCATTAAAAAAGTTGATACTACTGCATTATTAAAAGATTTTAGCACTATTGATTTTAGTAAAAAAATTATTTTAGTTACCTGCCACCGTAGGGAAAACTTTGGTGCTCCTTTTGCAGCTATATGTAAGGCTTTGGTTGCCATTGCCGATAAGTATAAGGATAGTGTAGAGATACTATACCCCGTACACCCTAACCCTAATGTAAAAGCTGCCGCACACGAGCTTTTGGTACGAGATAACATAAAACTATTAAAACCACTAGGGTATAACGAGCTTATATGGATGATGGATAAAAGTAGTTTTATATTAACTGACTCTGGTGGCATACAAGAAGAAGCTCCGAGCCTTGGTAAACCAATATTAGTAATGCGCGAAGTTACGGAGCGTACAGAAGGTGTAGCCGCTGGTACTGCCATACTGGTAGGTGCTGATACTGAAAAAATTATAAATGAAGCGTCTGCTTTATTAGATGATGCCAACCACTACAATAGTATTGCTGCCGCTACTAACCCTTATGGAGATGGAAAAGCAAGTGAAAAGGTTGTTAAGGTTATAAAGCAACATCTATTGCCTTAGGTGTGTTATTAGCCTTAGCAGAATAATACAGTAACCCTCCTAAAATAAATATTATTACGTCGCGACCATTAAACAGCCCTGTAATAGTAATTGAGGAGAAAATATATACTGCCCCAATGCCCGATACAAATACATTTGCAAACGTTTTGCGTTTATAAATATAACTGTACCAACGGAGCAATATAAACAGGTATAGTAGTATGCCTATTGCACCTATCTTGTAAAAAACATACATATAGCCATTGTGCAATTCCGAGATGTATCGTAACCCCTCGGGGGTACCCGATAGGGGTGCATAAAATTTCAAATTAACTAACGATCCGTGCCCTGTACCTACTATAAAGCTAGAGGGGTTTCGTTTCATTAAGGCATAGGCTCGCATAGCCTCATAACCGCGCCAGTGGTCCCATAAATCGCGGTGGTCGTCTCGGTTTATGTTGGTAACAAATATCTCTTCGGGTGCCATTTTTACTTTGTACAAAAAGCCTTCTAACCCTGGTTTTCCCCTACGTATGTTAGCATTATTTAAATACACAAACAATAAAGCTATACCCGCAATACCAACCCCTGCTACAGCTAGTGTTTTTTTGGTAATTTTTGTGTATCCGTACACGGTAATGAGTAGTATTATAGCCATAACTATCATTGTTCGGGATAAGTACAGCATACTGGAAAATAATAATAGTACAAATGCAAAAGCCCTAAAAATAATATTGCTAAAAAGTTGTTTGCCCTCGTATTTCCTGTAAAACACTAAAAAGAAAATAGAGAACAGCTCTAAAAAATTATCGCGTGTAAAGTGGCGTATTCTTGCTACAGAGCCACTCATAAGGTTTACTTTAAAAAATAATATGTAAAAATGTATGAGTGCCGATATAACGCCCGCAATTACAATAATTCGTACAAATACCCTAAAGTTATCTATTCTTCTAAAAAACAAATAGCCTATAAGGATGCCTACTACTGGTTTTATAAAGTGAAATACATCTTTAATTACATTATACCCGTTGTACTTGTGGAGTAGCGTACCAATAAAGCCCAGTAATAGTATGGCTAGTAAGATGCCTACCTGACCAATCATTTTTTTAGATAGCGTAGCATTTTCCATAAAACAAAACACCATTAAAACCACTATTTGTATTGCTAAGTTTACCTTAAACGATGGTAAGTAAAGCTGTACTAGTAATAGTAGTATAAATAGCGGTGCGTATATTGTTTCTGGCTTCAGTTTCATTTTATTATTGTGGGTGCGTTAAGCACGCTATAAAAAGTTAATCCAAATTAAAGATATTTTTAAATCGTTTAACTGTGGCATTTATTGTTAACGCTAATTTTAATTTTATAGCTGCTAATCCTGAATAATGTTTGTTAATATATGTTTTGAGTCCTTGCAACAGTAACGGGTTTTTGCTTTTATTAAAACCTACAAAGTGCACGTAGCTGTAATTGGGCAAAAATACACGCCTATAGCCTTTATTACATATTTCACGACACAAATCTACATCCTCTACATACATAAAGTACTTTTCATCAAAACCACCTACTTCATCGTATACTTTTTTAGGCATCAGTAAAAACGATCCGCTTATCCAATCTACATCATAACTATTTTTAGTAAAGTTGGCTGCTACTAAATCTGTACCTACTTTACTCATGTTTTTTATTTTTAGTACGCCTAAAAAATCGGGGAATTTCCCTACAGATAGTAAATACTCTTTAGTACCCGATACCATTTTTATACCCACTGCTCCAATAGTCGCATCTGCTTTTATGTGCTTTAAAACAGGTAGCAAGTTATCTTGTAATATGGTATCGTTATTAAGTAAGAGTATATATTCGCCTTTGGCATGTTTTACCGCCTCGTTGTTGCCCTTACCAAAACCATGATTTTCTTTACTCTCTATTAATACAACCTCAGGATAGTGTTGTTTAATGTAAGCACAACTATTATCCTTAGAGTTGTTATCTATAACAACAATTTCATGGTTTATACCCTGTAGCTTATCGTGTAAAGAATCGAAACAGCCTTTAAGGTATTGTAAACCATTGTAGTTAACTATTATTACCGAGAGCTCTGGTTTCATAAAATACAGTGGCTTATATCCAGAAATGAATTAGTACTGGTTTTGGTGTTTTTTCGTAAATGCCTTTAACGTAATAGTTGTATTCGGGTACAAAACCTTTTATAATATTAATAATGTCTTTAGGGTCGTTCTGCTCATGATACGTTGTTATTGCTATTTTTGGCTTGTTGCGTTTAATGGTTTGCTCGGCACCGCGTAGCATTTCTTCTTCAAAACCTTCTATATCGGCTTTTAAATAAGTGATTTTTTCGTTGTTGGATAGTAGCGTATCTATTTTTCGGAGTGTTATTTTCTGAGCATTTGCTTCGTTACCTTCGGCAACCCTACCATCAAGCGAATCTTCGCTAAACAGTATTTCACTATCCTCATCACCCACAGCGGTATTAAAAATAGAAACTTTATCCTTGTAAGGGGCAAATGTTTTTTGGATTATTTTATAAAAACCTACTCCAGGTTCTATCATGTAAATATGCTTGCATTTATCAACTTCTAAAAGCGATAATAAACCTTCGGCGGTACCAATATCCAGCAGTATTTCGCCCTGCTCAATAGGTGTATGTTCTTTTTGGTAGTAATGCCAATCCGAAGTATCAAACGTTTCGCATATTACTTGGTCGAGCCTATTTAATGGAAATGTTTTTGGCCAATAAAGTATTTTATCTGTTCCTTTAAAGGAAACTTCATAGTCTTCTTTTTCTACAATAGTATCAAGATATTTTTTGGCAAGAGTACCAATTTTTGGCTTTACTAAAAACTGGATTAACTCGGTAAAGCTAACATTGTTTTTGTTGATGAACATCCAATAAAAAAGAATTTTTAATCTTCTCATGTAGAAAAATTTATTGCAGTACAATCATGTCTTGCAAAATAGTGGAACAAAAGTAACAAACATACTAGTTATTTAAAGTATTGGCGCAAAATACTGTTTTTTGCTTATTATGGCTATTAAGTCGTGGCTAATATTGGCGTAATAGCTCTATCTTCTGTCGCTATAATTCATCTACCTGTTCTTGTTTTAATAATTTTTTAAGCTCTGCTGTTAATTTTGGATCGGGATATAGCATAGGGTCGTAAACCGTATCATCTTTTACAATAGTGGTTATTGATGAGTTTTCCATACTTACTTTCATATCTGGTCCAAGAGTAAAGTAGCTGAAGAAAGAGTTTCCTTTTACTTCAAATTGTTTATCAAAATTGTTTACCCAAAATCGTTTTATGATTATTTCGCCTTGCGCTTTGTTTTCTCCAGTATCAATTCTAATATTGGTCAGTTTTATGCGCTCAGGTAGCTCAAATACAATATCCTGTGGTTCTTTACTCCCTTTTACATTTACGCGTAATGTTTTTTCTCCAGAGAAATTTAATGAACCATCTTCTGTGTAAAAAATCTGAAAGATATCGTCTTTACGAACTATCGCATTCATTCCCACCGCTATTTTACTAACCTGAATTTCATATTTTACCAAAGGCAAATCATCTATAGGAGTTTCTCCCTTACATCCAGCCAATACTAGCATAAGAAATAGAATGAGGTTTATTTTTTTCATTACTTACGTTGTTTATTTTCGTTTAAAGTCACCTCTAGAAAAAAATTTTTCTACAAAGCAATATACCAATATAAAAAAGTAACGGCTTCCCATTTCTTTAATTTTGAGTTTAGAAACACCATATTTACGGTTCGTCCACGAATTAGGCACTACAGTATATGTATATCCTCTTATTATGGCTTTTAGCGGAAGCTCTATAGTGAGGTTAAAATGTGGGGCTAGTATTGGTTTAACACCTTCTATTACTTCTCGTTTGTAAAGTTTAAAGGCATTGGTAGTATCATTGTACCGTATGCCCATAGTAATTTTTATAATAAAGTTAGCAACTCTGTTAATTATCTTTTTTATAAAAGGGTAGTCTATCACTTTACCTCCTTTAATAAAACGGCTACCAAATACACAATCGTAATTACCCTCTAGCATTGTGGTGTAGTACCGTATTAGGTCGTAAGGAGAGTCAGAAAGGTCTGCCATCATTACTGCTACACAATCGCCCGAAAAACGTTCCAAACCATAGCGTACCGCATAGCCAAAACCGTTGGGTCCTTCATTTGTTTCGTATTTTAACGATGGGTATTTTAGTGCTAACTGTTCTAGCACTTGCAATGTTCCGTCTTTAGAGCTATCGTTTACTACAAATATTTCGTGCTCAATATTTACCTTAGCAAAGGCCTTTTCTATACCATCAATAGTTTCTGTTATAGATTCTTCTTCGTTATAGGCAGGTATTACAATGCTAAGCTTCATTACAAACGGGTGTTTTTATAAATAATTTCGCTAAAATCGCCAAAGCCATGCTTAATCTCTTTTACAAGTTTAAAACCATTTTTGGTTAGTAAATTATCTATTGTTGTTTTGTTATCCTGCGTGTTTAGGTACATGGTATCGTTATGGCTTTCTAATTGTATAAACTTTATAGGATACTGGATTTTAGCATCACTTTTGTTAAACAATCCCTGTAAAGCACTTAACTCGTGCCCTTCAATATCTATTTTAAGTACATCAAAAAACGTATTTTGCTCTTGCAAGAAGTTGTAAAGCGTTTCAACGGCAACATCATAACTGCCAACAATTATATCTTCTGGCTTAACACCCAAAACCTTAGCTTTTTTTTGCAAATAGTCTGAACTATAATTTAATTGCTCAAACGTAGAGGTTTCGTCCATTACATTTTCATGAAAGGTAAGCATTCCCTTTTGTGCGCTTATTCCTTTATTAATAAGTTGTATGTTGGGTTTTGAGGCGTATTTGCGCAATAATTTTTTATACAGGTTTTTATTTGGCTCAAACCCGAAAACAGTTATGCTACTGCCAATTTTTGAAAAGAAATCAATACTCTGCCCCCTATTAACCCCTACATCAATTAGTGTTATTGGTTTGTTTTTGAAATGCAGACTATAGAATTTCTTTAACTTAGGGTAAAAGAAAATATTTTCGTTTACTCCAATTACAAATTGTATGAATTTTCGCCTTATGTTCATTAATTGAATTTTATCTTTTACTCATATTTTCGTAAATCTGAGAGAGTATATCGTTAATATTATACTTCCAGCTCCACTCAGGATAGTGTGTTTTAAATTTGCGTACGTCGCTAATCCACCAAATGTGGTCGCCTATTCTATTGGTTTCAGAATATTCGTAGTTCATGGGTTTGCCTGTAATTTCGCTACACATTGCTATGGCCTCAGCCATAGAGCAGTTAGAGAAACGGCCTCCGCCTGCATTGTATACTTCGCCTTCTTTCGGGTTTTGGTAATAATGCCAAAACATATTTACTAAATCCCAACTGTGTATGTTATCGCGTACTTGTTTTCCTTGGTAACCAAATACAGTATATTTATCGCCTGTTATGGCACACTTCATTAAATAGGAAAGAAAACCGTGTAGTTGTGTACCCGAATGGTTGGGTCCTGTGAGGCAACCTCCTCTAAAAACACCTGTTTTCATACCGAAGTACTTGCCATATTCCTGCACCAAAACGTCTGCTGCTACTTTAGAGGCTCCAAACAACGAATGTTTTGTCTGGTCAATACTCATCAGCTCATCAATACCCTCTTCATAATACGGATGGCTTTCATCTATCTCCCAACGTTTTTCTAATTCTACGAGGGGCAAATAATTTGGTGTATCACCATATACTTTGTTGGTAGAGGTAAATATAAATGTAGCTCCTGTACAGTGCTTTCTTGTCATCTCTAACAAGTTTAGCGTGCCGTTTGCGTTAACGGTAAAATCCATAAATGGGTCTTGTGCTGCCCAGTCATGGCTAGGTTGTGCAGCGGTATGCACTATAAGGTCAATATCAGTAGTGTATCGTGAAAAGAGCTTATCTAATTCCTCAACGTTACGTATATCAATTGCATGGTGTTCAAAGTTAGGAATGGTATCTATCAGGCGTTGCGTGTTCCATTCTGTAGAGGCATTAGCACCAAAAAACACTTCGCGCATATTGTTATCAATACCAATAATTTTATCGAATTTATCAGCAAAAAAAGCTACCGATTCACTTCCAATAAGTCCCGACGAACCTGTAATTAAACATATTTTCATTTTACTGTACTATTTTATATTCTTTTACCCGTATTTTTTCTTTGAACATTCCAGAATGTTTAGGGTTAATTTTATAATATTTTACTTTTTTGTTAGCCTCTATACTATCATTCTTCAACAAGTTGGCAAAATCTTGTGTGTTTTCTACAACAACGTCCGAAAAAATACCCGTTTTAAGTAAAGGTATTGATGTTTTGTATTGCTTTTGCGTGTTATCTATACTCCTAACTTCAAGTATAAGTTCTGGTGCATATTTTAAAAAACCTCTTATTTTACCTTTAATAGTGTTATATGGAGATATTTCATAATACATACCTTCCTGAGGTACTATGCCAGTATTAATGAACATAGCATATTCTCTATAAAACTCCAGTTTAACTGGCGCCGCATTTTCTTTCTTTTCCAAAAGTAGCATATGCCTATCATAACTTTCGAATGAGGCTACCAGTTTGTAGCGCTTAAGGAGTAGTAAATTCATTTTACTTTCGTCAAACAACGGATAGCGATAATCTATAGACTCATAATCGTACAATACAAACTGTGGTGCTTTGTTTGAGTTATAATACTCGTAGTTAAGGTTTTCTAAGTAAGGAGTATAAGCTGCATATGACTGCATTACTGGTCGTGGTACATAATTGAGCGCATTTTCAAACAGCATGTGTGTATTCCACGGATAGGTATCTACCGTTTTGTTACCAACTATTTTTTTAATCTCTGGTGGAAGCTGGTTATTGTTTGGAAACAGCTTCATGTCCGACTGTGGTGTAAAATTAGCCAATCCAGTAAAGTATGCGCCTTTATGTATTTTTTTATTGAAGCTACTACTGCCTGGTAGCGGGTTTTTAAAAATAATATATATTGGTAATGCAACCAGTATAAGAACTATGGCTGTTACAGGACTTTTAAACTTATAGGAAGCAAACATACCTGAACACAACATGAGGAAAACTGAATAGGTAAAAAATTCCATGATATGCCATATATCCGCTCTTACAAAAGCCTGTTTATAAAGAACAAACAATGCCATTATAAAAACAAAACCTAATATGAGGTTTTTGAACAGAAGGTCGTAACGGCTAAATATACCTTTTATCCACAATAATTTGATACCTACAAAAAACAACATCATGCTTATAATAGTGTAGGTAGGAATTAATAATGGTGTGGAAACCTCATCGCCAAGATGCATGATTTCGTTATACCCGGAAACAAAATTGTATCCAGAAACTATGTAACCCCAAGGTTCTACATTTAATACTGGAAGCAGAACAGCAATAGCTAGTAATGGTAGTACTGCAAACAGAGAAACTCTCCATAAATAATCCTTCCTGAATACAAACAGATAGCTTAAAGAAATATAATATAATACAATTGAAATAAGACTTGTATTAAACTTAATATAGAAAAGACCCGTAATTATTATTGACTGGATTATATAATACAGTAAGCGAGGGTTATTTAGGTTCTGGATTATCCAAAAAACTAGAATAAGCATCCAAACCAAGGCATTGGAACCTCCTAAATAAGTACTTATAAGCAATACATTTGCAGCTATCATTACTACTGCCAAAAATGGATTTTTTGCTTTCCTGAAACTTATAAAAAACAACATTGCCAAATTGAAAAAGTAAAAAAGGTCGTAAAAAATAAACGAGATACTACTACACCCCCACCCTTTTCGCATAGACAGGTAGGATAATGGCCCATAAGTAAAAGCGAAGTCGCTACCCCATACCAAATTTTCGTTATTGGCATAATTAAGGGTAAGAAGCCAAGAAGGGTCTAGTGAATTATATAAATAGCCTTCATGCTGAAGTGGTCCAGTAGGCATTGTAAATACAGCAGGAAAAAGCATATAAGCAGACACAAGGGCAAGTATAATACCTACAAGGTTGGCTGGTTGTTTTATAAATGTCTTTAGCTGTGGTATAATAGCCATTACTTTAAAATTCCTTCTAGTTGGTTTTCATTTTCTTTAATCCAGTTGTAAATATCTGTAAATACAGTTTTTACCGATTTTTTAGGTTTCCAGCCTGTTACATTTTCAATGTAACTATTATCCGTTACATAAATTCTCAAGTCTGCAGGTCTCGTAATAGGCTCACTACCAATAGTAATTGTATTGTTTGATATTTCCTCACAAATTTTAGTCATTTCCAATAAAGAGGCACTGTTTTCTACCCCTCCCCCAGCATTAAATACGTGTCCTTCAAATTTTTCAATATTGTGTATCTGCATAGCTATCAGGTTTACAGCATCATCAATATGTAAAATATCGCGTACTTGTTTTCCTGTACCGCCATAACCAATGTATTGTAACGACTGTTTCCAATAGTGTTTTGCCATCCACAAGGTTACAACTCCTTGGTCGGTTTTTCCCATTTGGCGTGGTCCTGCTATAACACCAAAACGGGTAATTGCAGCTTTAAGCCCATAAAACGCTGCATATTCCTGAATAAAAAGTTCTGAAGATAATTTTGTTGTACCGTAAAAGGAACGTGAGCCTGAAAGGCTGAGGTATTCTGAAATTCCCTTGTCTGAAATTCCTTGCTGTTCCTGTTCGGAAGAAAATGAAAACCGCGTTGCTTCTTCTTTAAACGTAGCATTTTCGATGGCATCGATAGGATATACCCTACTAGTTGAAAGGAATATTAGTTTGGCGTTATGTTTTACACAAGCGTTAAAACAATTGATAGAGCCATATAGGTTGTTGTTAATAACATAGGTAGGATCAGAATCCAGTCCTGCCGTTACCGATGGTTCTGCCGAAGCTTCAACCAATACATCAAAGCTGCCTAAGGCTGCTATATCTTCCGCATTGCGTATATCGCCATGAATAAAAATTATACCCTGCTCTTTAAAATCTGTCAAGTTTAGTTCAGAACCGCGCCTTTTTAAATTATCAAAAGCAACAATGGTGTAATTTGGATATTTTTGTTTTAGACTGAGACAAAGTGACGACCCTACAAAGCCAGCACCTCCTGTTACTACTATTTTCATTAGCTATTTTTAGTTAAATTGGTAAGGCTTGCTTCCCATTGCGGAATATCAACGCCAACGACCTGCTTTATTTTACTTTTATCCATTACACTGTAAACAGGTCGTTTGGCAGGGGTTGGATACTGTGCAGTACTAATAGGCTGCAAATTTATAGTAATGTTGTTAACTTCAAATATCTTCTTAGCAAAATCGTACCATGTAGCAACGCCCTCGTTGCTGTAATGGTATATTCCGTAAGCCTTTTTATCGCTTGTTATAATCTGCAGTATGGCATCGGCAAGGTCGTTAGCATTGGTAGGTGTACCTGTTTGGTCGTTTACTACACTTAGTACATCGCGCTCGTTACCAAGGCGTATCATGGTTTTCATAAAGTTATTGCCGTATTCGGAATACAACCACGATGTCCTGACAATGTAATGCGCTTCCAATATCGCTTCTATTGCCTCCTCTCCTGCTCTTTTAGTAGCACCGTATACCCCTTGCGGATGGGTTGCATCTTCTTCATCGTACGGCGTATTTTTGTTACCATCAAAAACAAAATCGGTAGAAATATGGACTAGTGTTGTACCATATTCTTTACAGATTTCTGCTAGGTTTTTAGCGCCCGTTACATTGATTAAATGTGCTTTTTCGGGTTCGCTTTCGGCTTTATCTACAGCGGTATAGGCGGCTGCGTTAATACAAAAATCGGGTTTAACCCGATTGAATGTAGTTTTCAAACTTGATGTATTTGTAATATCGGCTTCTGCCGAAGTGGTAAAATGAAACTGTACTTGTTTGTATTTGGGTGCAATTGCCTGTATTGCCTGCCCTAACTGCCCCGATGCTCCTGTTACTAATACTACCATATGGGGCGTGAATTTTGAAGGTTTGGTAATACGGTATCTTTTTGCGATATGATTAAATTGGATGCTTCCATACCCCAATCTATACCAATGCGCTCGTCGTTATAAATAATACCACCTTCGGATTCTTTATTATAAAAGTTATCGCATTTGTAAAAAAAGGTTGCAGTTTCGCTCACTACTAAAAAGCCATGTGCAAAGCCACGGGGTACAAATAGTTGCTTGTTATTTTGGGCAGTTAGCATAACGGCTACGTGCTCTCCAAATGTAGGCGAATCTGGTCTAATATCTACCGCAACATCCAGCACTTCGCCTTGTAATACGCGTACCAATTTTGCTTGTGCGTGCTCGCCTGTTTGGTAGTGCAATCCGCGTAATACACCCTTGGTAGAGAATGACTGATTGTCTTGCACAAAATGCACTTTTGTTCCTGTTTCGGCTTCAAAACGTTTTTCGTTATAGCTTTCCATAAAGTAGCCCCTTTCGTCGGGTATTACGTTGGGTTCTATAATAAAGCATCCTTCCAGTTTTGTTGGTATTGCTGCCATTGTTATGCTATTAAGCTCATTAAATGCGTACCATAACCACTTTTTAAAAGCGGTTGTGCTAACGCTGCAAGTTCGTCTTTAGTTATATATCCCATTCTGTAGGCTGCTTCTTCTATAGCGCCTATTTTTAGTCCTTGGCGTTCTTCTATTACTTGTACAAACTGGCTGGCTTGCATTAGTGAGTTAAATGTACCTGTATCGAGCCAAGCTGTACCTCTATCGAGTATGCTTACTTTTAGGTTGCCTTGTTTTAGGTATTCTTTATTCACATCGGTAATTTCGAGTTCGCCTCTGTGGCTGGGTTGTATGTTAGCTGCTATATCCAGCACATTGTTATCGTAAAAATATATACCTGGTACGGCAAAGTTCGATTTTGGTTTTTCGGGCTTTTCTTCTATAGATAATACATTTCCGTTGGCATCAAAATCTACTACGCCGTAACGCTCTGGGTCGTGTACGTGGTAGGCATATATAATACCGCCATCTGGGTTGTTGTTGGATTGTAATAAATCGGCAAGCCCTGTACCGTAAAAAATATTATCGCCTAGTATTAGGGCTACCTTATCGTTACCTACAAATTCTTTACCTATAATAAAGGCTTCAGCCAAACCGTTGGGTTCTTCTTGTACGGCATACTCAAAACGGCAGCCTAATGTGCTACCGTCGCCTAGTAGGTGACGAAACAGTGGTAAATCGTGCGGGGTGGATATAATTAATATTTCCTTAATACCTGCCCACATTAGGGTAGATAACGGATAGTAAATCATGGGCTTATCGTAAATGGGCATAAGTTGCTTACTTACGGCAAGCGTAAGGGGGTGCAGCCTTGTACCCGAACCTCCTGCTAGTATTATTCCTTTCATACTATTTGGTTAGTTTGTGCAAATACCATTGTATGGTTTTTACAATTCCTGTTTCAAAATTTTCATCGGCTTTCCAGCCCAATTCACTTTCTATTTTGTTGGCATCAATGGCGTAACGCAAATCGTGCCCCGGTCTGTCAGTCACAAAAGTAATTTGGTCTTTGTAGCTACCATCTTTTTTAGGGTACATACCGTCTAGCAATTCGCATATTGTGTTGGCAATATATAAATTGTTTCGCTCATTACGTCCGCCTATATTATAGGTTTCGCCTGCCTTACCGTTTTTATAGGCTAATTCAATTCCTGTACAATGGTCGGTTACGTACAGCCAATCGCGCACATTTTGCCCATCGCCATAAATGGGAATATTCTCTCCCGCTACGGCTTTGCGTATAATGGTAGGTATGAGTTTTTCATTATGTTGTTTTGGTCCGTAGTTGTTGGAGCAGTTGGTGGTTACTACATTCATCCCATAGGTATGGAAATAGCTACGCACTACCATATCCGACGCTGCTTTTGAGGCACTGTATGGGCTATTGGGTGCATAGGGTGTTTCTTCAGTAAAAAGTCCTTCTGCGCCAAGCGTACCGTATACCTCATCGGTAGAGATGTGGTGGAAACGACACAGCTCGTACCCTGTTTTGTAGGTATTGGGTGCACTCATCCAGTGTTGCCTTGCCGTTTCCAGCAGGGTAAAGGTACCCATTACGTTGGTTTGCATAAAGGCTTCGGGTCCTGAGATGGAATTATCTACGTGCGACTCGGCAGCAAAGTGTATAACGCCTTTAAAATTGTGCGTTGCAAATAATTTTGCTACTAATGCTTTATCGCAAATATCGCCTTGTACAAATTTGTAGTTGGGGTTGCCCTCTACTTCAGTCAGGTTATCTAGTGTACCAGCATAAGTAAGCAAATCGAGGTTTACTACAAAATAATCGGGGTTGTTTGCTAAAAAATGTACTACAAAGTTTGCGCCTATAAAACCTGCACCTCCTGTAATTAATAATGCCTTATTCATTAGTAATAATTATTTTTCGTTTGTTTACTTGCCTTTTATAGTAACTTACAAACATTGCAATAGGCACAAAAAGAAAGAAGAAGAAAACGAGTGGTACTACAAACTTCATTCTGCCCGAAATAAATGATTTCCTTTTTGTGTTGAGTATTACGCTGCTCTCTTTAACAATTTTATCGTAATTTAAAAGGTTTACTTTATTTTTTGCTTGCTTTTTTAAGAGGCTGTTTTTGAGCTTGATAACCTCATTCATGGGGGTATTATCGTTGTAATAAATTAAATTATCAGCACCTTTACGTGTAGTACCCGAAAAATCGTTTAGCATATTGTTTATTTGTGCAATAGTAGTATCGTTAGCTGCAATTTCGGCTTGGAGGCTTTTGGTATACTCCACTTTCATCTCCAAAAAATACGAATCAGAGTTTAGGTAGTCCATTATAGGATCTACGGTTGTTTTACGCTCCGCGTTACCCGAGGTGTAAATGGTAATAAGGTGTTTTGGGTAGTTTCGTGCTGTGGGCATGTCCTCCAAAACATCCTCTATATTATCACCTTCTGCTAGTAATTTAAATACTTGCATTCTGCGCTGTTGCTCATCATCACGATCATCAATAAAATCATAAATTTCTATAACAGGCTCTATTTTTATATCACCAATGCGTGCACCACCCAAACCAATTTTGTTTAAAAAATCGCTGTCACTTTCTTTTATTTTTTGACTGATGAGGTTTACGTTATCGTACAAATAATCAACACTATCAAAGTTAGGAATTACCACTACGCGTTGCTCATAAACTTTTTTACCTTGGTCCATATAGTAGCCTAATGCAATACCTGCTATAATAACTAGGGCTACCCACAAAATATTGCGTTTTAAATACAGTATTCCATCAAAAAAGGAATCGTTAGCACGGGTAAAATAGCCTCTTATTTTTCCAGATACCATTGCCAAATCTACGTCTTGGTTGTTGTTTGTTTGGTTTGCCATTGGTTTTATTTACAGTTAAAAAGTTGTTCTAAAATTTTTATCGTAATTAAATATGTTGGTTTTACACCTGTTGTGCCCAATCCGCCCGATGCGAGTGTACTACCCGTTTCTAACGGATTATCCGATGCATAGTAGGCATAGCGCACTTTTACATCGGGGTTGATGCTTTTTCTGATTTTAGATGCCGATTGAATGGCTTTTTGGTAATAGGCACCTTCCATTTCCAGCCCTATAACACCCCATGTTGATTTATGGAAAAACTTGAGTAGGTCTTTATTTTGGAGTGATGTACCCAATACCGTTACCATAGAGCCTGTATATACGGGTATCCCCTCGCCCTCAAACATTTTGGCAGTAAGCTCGTTATTAAACGGGTAATTATCGCCTGTACCCTCGTTAACGTGTGCGGATGGTATCATGATATCGCCCTTATTGCCTTCCAAGATTCCTGCTTTACCCATTATGGAAACAGAATCTACATTAAGGAAGGTTTTGGTACTGTTTTCTTTATACGGTTTTAATAACTCATCAATCGTTTCATAGGCTTGCTCACCAAAAGCATAATCCATTACGATAATAACGGGTTTATCCTCCCCTACGTTTGCCGATGGAAATGCCGATTTTGAGAAATCGATTTTAGCGGAATCGAATATTTGTACGTCAATATTAGTCCCTGAGGTATCGGGCATGGCAATCATGCCATTTTTAAGGGCAAATGCCTCTACCTTGTCCCTGTCCTTATTACCCGATTTGCTTAGCTCCTCGTAAATAAAAAAGTCGGGTTTATCTTTATATTTGGTTTTAAGTACGTGCGGTGCGTATATGGAGTTCATTACACTGTGCATGTTGGCACTAATAATATGTATGGGGCGTTGCAGTAATCCGTTTTGCTTTAGTACTGCCTTAATATTATCGGCCCATATTTCGCCATGTATGTGGTGCCCTAGCCTTTCACGCAATATAGGGCTAAACGTTATGGCGCGTTTTGGTCCGCCCAAAGCCTCATCTATAGCCAATTTGCCCAGCCAATACACTACGTGTAAAAACCTGTCGGGGGTGGTGGCGTTACCAAACGCATCGTAAATATCGGTAACCTCAGCAAAGGTACGCCCTAATATGTTGGATACATGTGAAATGGCTGTTTCGCGGCCTTCGAGGTTTAATTTTTTGTTTTGCAAAATTACCTGCTCCAGTTTTTGCCAGTCGCGGGTCATTTCGCCCGATTCATCTATCAATACGCGGTTTCGTATTTTGTGCGACTCTATAAATATAAAGGTAAGGTGCGTAAGAATATCGTAAATGTCCGACCTGCCTCGTGTAATATCTACATTCATCTGCTCCTCATCAATACGGTAGCAGTTACGGCGGCGTTTGGGTGGTACTATGGCTTGGAAATGCGATTTCGAGTAGCCTTCGTCCGAAGTGAGGTTTATAAAACGGCATTCCTCTATACCTATAGGCAAACGCTCTATAACATACAATAGTCCGTTAAGCTCGGCTTTTTCGTCGGCTATAGAGCCATATATTTCGGGGCGCAACTCCAAAAGTGCTTCCCTAAGTGTTTCGCCCGATACACCCATGGGTTTGTAAAAACCTCGGTTAAATAGATGACGCATTGTAATATACAGTCGTTCTATGGCTGCCGAAGATTCTTGTGCGCGTGTACGCGATATATTTCTGGTGCTTCGCATTCTAATTGTTGTTTTATCCGCAAATGTAGGATTTATTTTTTTAGTTGTTTAAAGTAGCAACGCTACGGCACTACTTGTTATTGCTATTTTACATTAGCTTAATGCATCGGCTATTTTCCTATCGTTACTCAATCGGGGTAGCTTGTTTTGCCCTCCTAATTTACCAATAGATTTCATGTACTCCTGAAAACCGTTTTTACCTACCTTGGTTATTACTACGGTACGGAGTATACTCCCTCGTATCAAATCGTCGTAATAGGTGTTCTGCTTGCGCATGGCTTCGTCTATTGCTATGGCAAAAGCCTCCATATCATCAGGTTCGTTTTCAAACTCAATAAACCATTCGTGGTACGGCAAACCGTTAACAGGGTTTATTTGTGGTGCAACGGTAAATTCGTTTACACGTACTTGTGTTCCCTCCATAGCTTCGTTAAGGGCACTTTCCACCTCTTTGCCTATAACGTGCTCGCCAAATGCCGAAATAAAATGTTTTATCCTGCCTGTTACAATTACCCTGTAGGGTTGCAATGATGTAAACGCAACAGTATCGCCTGTATTGTATGCCCATAGCCCTGCGTTGGTAGAAATTATGAGTACGTAGTTAACACCCAGTGCTACCTCGCCTATGGTATAGCGTTTTGGATTATCGGTAAAAAACTCATCCGATTTTATAAATTCGTAAAAAACACCTGCATTTAAGAGCAACAACATCCCTTTTTCGCCCTGTTTGTCTTGGTAGGCAAAAAAACCTTCGGAAGCTGGGAATAACTCAATACTATCTACTTTACGTCCTATTAAATTTTCGAATTTTGCACGGTAGGGTTCGTAATTAACCCCACCGTAAATAAACAGGCTGAAATTCTTAAAAATATCGCCTACTTTTTTGTTTCCTTTTTTCTGCAAACGCTCAAAGTACATTTGTACCCACGAGGGTATGCCCGATATTACCCGCATATCTTCGGGGTAGGTTTCTTCTACAATGGCATCTACTTTGGTTTCCCAATCGTCAATAATATTGGTTTCCCAACTGGGCATGCGGTTGCGTTGTAGGTAACTGGGTACGTAGTGCGCCACGATACCGCTGAGCCGCCCAAATTTGAGTCCGTTTTTCTCCTCCAACACGGGGCTACCCTGTAAAAATATCATTTTGCCATCTACAAAATCGGCATTACCTGTTTCATGCACATACAGCAATATGGCGTTACGGGCTGCTTCTATGTGGTAGGGCATGGACTCTTTGGTAAGCGGAATATACTTCGCACCCGATGTTGTACCCGATGTTTTTGCAAAATAAAGGGGTTTGCCTACCCATAATACATCAGCTTCGCCTGCTACAACACGTTCTACATACGGTTTTAAAGCCTCGTAATCGCGTACGGGTACATGGGTTGCAAAATCGGTATAGTTTTGTATGGTGCTAAAGTTATGGTCGGTACCAAAAGCCGTATGCGCTGCTTTTTTTAGCAATTGCTTAAATACCTTTTGCTGGGTAGCTACAGGGTTTTGTGCCCATTTTTGGGTAGTGTTGTATACGTTACGAGCGAATAGCTTTGCAGCGAACGATTTTAATGACATGTTTTGCGTTTATTAATCGGTAGAACGGTTTTTTAGTTCGTTCTCGGTGGTATAAAAAAGGTAAGCCATACCTACTAGTAGCATTAGTATTCCAAAAATGGCTTCTGTTTGTTGCTCTAAATCAAGCATGGCATTAACCCCTCCTGAAATCAGCATAAATATAGCTACTTTTAGCATTTGTTTGGTGGAAAATTTTTGAGCAAAATCCCAATTTTCCTGCGATTGCTTGGAGCGTTTGGAACGATAACCATATAAATCGTTAATTTTTTTTGGTGGAAAAAAATGCATTAGTATAGCCGTTACAAGTAGTACAAAGCCACTTAAGAAAAAAATACTTGTTATTGCATTTAGTATATCTTGCATCTATTCAAAATTAATATATTGGGTGGGGTTTATAGGGTAACCGTCTTTCCATAGCTCAAAATGTAAATGTACTCCTGTAGATTGTTCGCCCGTAGAGCCTGCAAGAGCTATTGCCTCGCCCGAGTGCACTATATCGCCTTGTTCTTTGGTTAATGTAGCAGCATGTTTGTACACCGATATAATACCATCGTTATGGCGTACTATAATTACGTTACCGTTGGTAGGCGTCCAATCGGCAAACAATACGGTACCTGCGGCTACCGATTTTATAGGTGTATCTTTAGCCAAAGCAACATCTACAGCAAAATGTTTATTTTTAGAGTTGTACGGCTCGGTAATGTGCCCTTTTGCAGGAGAAAATAGTACGAGGTTTACACGTGGCTTGGATTCTTCAAATAAATTATACTTATCCTCTAGTGCTACCTCTTCCATTAACTTCAGCTCAGCTTCAGATGGCGATACGTCTATATGAGGTGTTTCTTTTTGTTCGGGTACGTAAATCGAATCTCTATTTAATTTCGTCAGCTCCAAATCGCCTGTAAGCACTTTTTTTATAGAGGCTAGGTAGGCTTTATTCGCCTCCAGTTCTTGTGTTAACGAGTCTGTTTTTATAGCATTTTCCGTAGCTTCTCGTTTTAGTTTGGTAGAGTTGTACCCTGGTATGTACTCCCGTAAGGGTGTAAAGGCAATAATGTAGGTGGTAAGTGCTATCATTACAATACTTACCGTAGTAAGTACCACAAAAACATTCATGAGGTTAAGCTTGAGCGAAAATTTTTCCTCAAAGTTATCCTCATCCAGTATAACCAAACGGCTTTTGTTAAATAGCTTTTTTTTGATTACCTTTCTCTTGAGCCTTTTTTTTGCCATACATAACAGTTTAATATACAAATATACTAATCTCGTGAGCAGAATGAAATTGTACATACGCGAAAAGCATAGCACATAACGTTAAATAAACAACATTTAACGCAAACTATAACCAAATAATTAGCGTATGCAATTGTTGTAAATAATTTATGTTTAACTTTGTAGCGAAAATATATATTCTATTATTATGAATTCATTAGCATTTTTTCTGGGAATGATTGGCACACCACAAATCATATTGATTGTTGTGGTTTTACTTTTACTTTTTGGCGGAAGAAAAATTCCTGAACTAATGAAAGGACTTGGTTCTGGTATTAAAGAGTTTAAAAATGCTGCTAAAGAGGATGAGCAGCCCGCAACGTCTAAAAAGCAACAAACACAAGAAGACAATAAATTGTAATACATACTTGCAATTAACCCAAACCCTATAGCAGTGCTATAGGGTTTTTTGTTTATAAATAGATTACTTAGTGCCTCGTAATGTTTTTTCTAGTATATCATTACGAGCAAAGCGTAATGGAGCGTGGGCAACCTACAAACCATTTCATTTGACAAATTTATTTTGGACACCTGCAAGGTCTTTACGACCTTGTAGGTTTACTCTGCTGTTATGTAGTTTATACCTACAAGGTCGTAAAGACCTTGCAGGATGATAGGTAACTTATACTATCATACTTAACTGTACCCTTTTTCGGGCTTCGTCCACTTCCATCACTTTTACGGTAACGTGCTGGTGTAATTTTACAACTTCGTTTACATCGCTCACAAAACCTTCTTTTAATTGCGATATATGTACCAGTCCACTCTCCTTAATGCCTACATCAATAAAGCAACCAAAATTGGTAATGTTGTTTACTATACCAGGTAAAATCATACCTGTATTGAGGTCGGTAATCGATTTTACATTGGGGTCGAACTCAAACATTTTAACCGATTTACGCGGGTCTAGCCCAGGTTTTTCAAGCTCTTTTAAAATATCTTGTAAACCCAGTACACCAATATTTTCAGTAGCATAATCATCAATATTAATTTTTGCACTAGCCACTTTATTCGAAATTAGCTCCGCCGTTTTTAACTTTAAGTCCTTTGCCATTTTCTCAATAATCAGGTAGGCTTCTGGGTGCACAGCACTATTATCCAACGGGTTTTTAGCATTGGGTATGCGTACAAACGCTGCTGCCTGTTGGTAGGCTTTTTCTCCTAGTCGAGGTACTTTTTTAAGTTGTTTTCTGTCCTCAAAAGCACCATTTTCGGTACGATACGCCACGATGTTTTCGGCGAGCTTATCCCCTATGCCCGATACATAACTTAACAACGATTTACTAGCGGTGTTTATGTTTACACCCACCGCGTTTACACAACGCATTACTACCGTATCGAGTTCTTCTTTTAGTTTGGTTTGGTCTACATCGTGTTGGTACTGCCCTACGCCTATGGCTTTGGGGTCTATTTTTACCAGTTCGGCAAGTGGGTCGGACAGCCTACGCCCTATGGATACTGCACCACGCACGGTAACATCGTAATTTGGGAATTCTGAACGTGCAATTTTTGATGCCGAATATACCGATGCACCAGCCTCGTTTACTATAAATACTTGTGGTGGCGTGTCCCAGGCTATTTTTTTAATAAAATGTTCGGTTTCGCGGCTTGCTGTACCGTTACCAATGGCTATGGCTTCTACTTTGTAAGCATTTGCCATAGAACGTATTTTTTTCATGGCAATGGCGCTCTCTTTTTGTGGCGGATGCGGAAATATCGTTTCGTTATATAACAAATCGCCTTTTTCGTCGAGGCAGACTACTTTACAACCCGACCTGAATCCAGGGTCTATGGCAAGTATGCGTTTTCCTACCAATGGTGGTGCAAGTAATAATTGCTGTAAATTATCGGCAAATACATGTATGGCTGTAGCATCGGCTTTCGTCTTGGCTTCTTGCAATACCTCGTTGCCTATGGCAGGTGCTAGCAAACGTTTGTAACTATCGGCTATGGCTTTTTGCAGGTGTGGTGCCGTTTCTTTTTTGGGGTTTTTAATAACCGTTTGCTCCATAAAAGCCAAAACAGCATCTTTATCCACTTCTATTTTAAATTTTATAATCCCCTCTTCGGCTGCCCGTAGCATTGCCAACAGTCGATGCGATGGTGCTTTGGTTAGGTTCTCGCTCCAATCGAGGTATTGCGAAAATTTTTGTGCTTTTTCGGGGTCGGCAGTTTTAACGGCTTTGGTTGTTATTGTTGCATTACGGTTAAAAATACGACGCAGGTTTTTCCTTATGTACATATTCTCGTTAATCCACTCGGCTATAATGTCGCGTGCACCTTGTAGGGCATCATCTTCGTTAACTACTTTGTTATTAAGGTATTTACCCGCTACATAATCAATATCATCAGCGTTTTGTGCCATAATTATTTTTGCCAACGGCTCTAATCCATTTTCGCGCGCCGTATCAGCTTTGGTTTTTCGGCGTTTTTTGTAGGGCAGGTATAAGTCTTCTAACGCTATAAGGTCGAAACTACTATTAATTTTATCCTGTAATTCGGGTGTAAGTGCGTTTTGTTCTTCAATGCTTTTAAGTATCGCTTCTTTTCGCTTTACAATTGCCTCATAGGCTTGGTTGAGCTTGGCTATTTGCTCTATTACTACCTCATCGAGGTTACCTGTAGCATCTTTACGATAACGGGCTATAAAGGGTATGGTACAGTCTTCGTTTAGTAATTGTAGTGTGGCGGTTATGCTTTTTACGGGTGCAGTTACCACCCCCGCTATATATTGAATGTTTGTCATGCTTTGTAATTCTAAGGTTTACAAAGATAACGGGATATTTTTGGAGTAATATTTAAATTATGATTTTAAGAAAGTTTTTGTAAGTTAGTAATCTAACTAAAAAATTTAATAATGGCAAAGAGTAATAAAACAAAGTGGATTCCTACGGATAAAAGATTTGTAGCCTTTTTTGATATTCTCGGATTTAAAGATATGGTTATGAGATCAACCCATAATGAGATTTACGACAAACTAAATGAGATTTCAAGAATTAAGAAATGGTTAGAAAAGCTTACTGCTGATGATGAAATACAAGAAAAAGTTGGAAATGCTGAAATTTATACTGTTAGTTTCTCAGATTCGATTGTACTATTTTCAAAGAATGGCGATAGTGAAAATTTTAGGTTTTTTTTAGTTGCAGTAAGATGGTTTTTGGCAAAAGCCATCGAAAATGATATTCCAATGAAAGGAGGAATGGCATACGGTCAAATAAGTTTAAATAAATCCGAACAAATATATTTCGGTCAACCTATTATAGATGCTTATTTAATAGAAGAAGATGTGTATTATTTTGGAGTTACAGCGCATAATAGTATAAATAACTATATTAATCAAAATCATGATTCTTTGGACATGAAATATATAAATGAAATTTTATTCGATTGTTTAACACCTCTAAAATGTGGTAAAGTTGAGCATACGAATGTAAACTGGTTTATCAAAATTGGTGGCGTAATGGAAATGACAGATAAAGATGAAAAAAAGAAAATTATTAATGAAACTATAAAAAAGTTTCGAATGACTGCTAGTGGCTCGCCTAGAAAATATGTTGATAATACGTTACATGTTCTCAAGAATATCATCATTGTCTAAATGAATAGGAGTTAATGATAAACCACTAATATTAAAAGCAAAAAATTAATTTAATCCTCTTGTAGTGAATTTTTGATACTTATAAATCTTTACTTCATTACAAAATTCCAAAAATATAAAACCAAAAATAATAGCAAAAAATAATTTAGTATTTTTGATATAAATTATACTGCTATGGATTTAAAAACCCGAAAAATAGAATTTGTACAGGAGTTTTTAAAACTTCAGAGTGAGGAAATTGTTACGCTCCTCGAAAATGTACTAAAAAAACAAACCATTACTACTAAAAGTGAAAGTTTTACTCCTACAACGGTAACAGAACTCAATGCGAGAATTGATAAATCGGAAGAGGATTTTAAAAACGGTAGGTACTCAACCAGCCAAGAATTACTTTCTAAATACGAATAATGGGTTTTAAAGTTGTTTGGTCTGACTTTGCGAAAAGCGAATTGGATAAAATATTTGAATATTATTGTGAAAATGCTAGTACAAATTTTGCCAAGAAAATAGTTCAAAAAATAATTTCTGAACCTGATAGACTAATAAATAATCCTGAAATTAGCCAGCGTGAGGAATTACTTTTAAATCGTGAAATTGACTATTTTAGTTTACTTTGCGATAACTATAAAATTATCTATTCGGTAGACAAAAAGCTACAATTAATTAAAATTGCTGATGTTTTCGATACTCGGCAAAATCCCATTAAGCTCAAACGTAATAAATAAAGAAATCCGCTCTTCCAAGCGGATTTTTTATATCTAAAAGCTACTAACTATTACTTACAAGCAATTTTAGCAACTCTGTTTTGGTGGCGTCCACCTTCAAAATCAGTGTTAATAAAAGCATCTACCATTGCTATAGCTTGTTGTACGGAGGTATAACGAGCTGGTATACTTAATATATTAGCATCGTTATGCTGGCGGGCCAGTTCGGTAATTTCTTTGGTCCAACATAGTGCAGCACGAATATTGGAGTACTTGTTAGCCGTCATAGATACGCCATTACCACTACCACACAATAGTATACCAAAATCGGCAGTACCATTGGTTACATCGTTGGCTACAGGGTATACAAAATCGGGGTAATCTACGCTATCAAAAGTATCAGTACCATGGTTAATAACGGTTATGCCTTTTTGCTCTAGGTGCTGTACAATTGCTTTTTTATAGTCGGGAGCAGCGTGGTCGTTTCCTATCGAAATTTTCATTATTCTTGTTGTGTTATGTTGTTTATTTCGGGCAAAGTTACCAAACAATTACTAATATACTAGTACTCAATACGGTAATCTTTTTTAGGGTGGGTGTCGCCATTAATATAGTAATATATATGTTAAAATACTGTAATGTTTATAAATTTTAAAACCTATTGTAAATAAAGTAGTTACAAAATGAATGATATTGTTGATAAGTTGATAACGAATTTTATAAAAATATTCAGGTTCTTAACAATTTTTTTACATACAGAAAGTAAAACTAAAAATGCAAGCAAAGTTTTTACTTTTTCATATTTTTTTATCAGCAGTTTACTAGCAGTTATTAACAGTAATTAATAAGGTAAATTATTAAATAAACACTAGCATTTTTTGTTGTTAACCATTGTTAATAACTACCCTAAGTGTTGTAAAAATGGTTACGATACAGTATTTTACATTAAGTTAACATTGTTGATTATTTTGTATAAATACCGTTAAGTAAGTAATGCAAAAAAATACAATAAAGTTTTACCTCTTATTAACACGCTATAATAACCATCATTTTATTTTAAAATTTAAAAAAGTTATTATAGTATTTTTAATAAATGTTAACAACTTTAAAATGGAATAGGAGGGAGTGGCTATACAATTTTGAGGTTACTGTTGGACGAAAAATTGTTTAGTATTGCTTTTACGTCCTCTAAGTCGTTGGGGTGTACTTTTAGTTTAATGCCACCCAATGCTGCCGAGTACATGGGTACTATGGATGTCATGGTTTCGTTCTCAAAAAAGTAGCTAATGCCTGCCTCGGTAAGTAAGTGCTTTAGTATGGTAATTTCGTGCGGATAGGTAAATACGGCTGCTGTAATAAAATCTTTCATATAGAAACAGTTATGCTACTAAAGGTACTCTTTTTTGTTGTTTCTTATAAATTAATTCTATCTCAAAAAAGTTATTATTTCATTAAATAGGCAGGTTAATAGTCTAGTAATTCGTAATTTTCAGCAATATTTAAAATTATATGAGTAAAAACAACGGAAGACCTTCGGCTAAGAAAGAAAAAGATTTTTCACGAAAAATTTATAAACTACTAGCTAAAGATCCCAACAAATCATTCAACTACAAACAAGTTGCAGCTGCATTTCACGTTACCGATACCAAAGGACGTAATGAAATTATTAAAGAACTCAAATATCTTGCTGCCAAACAAAAAATTGAAGAAACAGAACGCGGAAAATATACTGTAATTGCTAAAAACGATTACATAGAAGGCGTTATTGATATGACGAGCAGGAGGACTGCTTATTTTGTATCGACAGAATTGGAAGACGATATTTTTATCCCTACCAACAACCTGAATAAGGCTTTGGATGGCGATAGGGTTAAGGTTTATATTTATAACCGCCGTAGGGGCAAACGCCCTGAGGGTGAAGTAGTAGAGATACTAGAGCGCGCTAAAACCGACTTTGTGGGGGTAATAGATGTACAAAAGAATTTTTCGTTTGTATCTACCGCCAACCCAAAAATGTATACCGATATTTTTATCCCGAAAAACAAATTGGGTAATGCTCAGGATGGCGATGTAGTATTGGTAAGAATAGAAGATTGGCCTGCTAAAGCCGATAGCCCTTTTGGCGAGGTAACCCGTGTGTTAGGACGCCCTGGCGAACACGATACCGAAATACATGCTATACTGGCAGAGTACGGATTGCCGTATGATTTTCCTGTAGATGTAGAGGCGTATGCGCAAAAGATAGATACCGAAATACACGAAGATGAAATTGCCCGTAGGAGGGATATGCGTAAAACATTAACGCTTACTATAGACCCTAAGGATGCTAAGGATTTTGATGATGCATTATCATTCCAGAAACTAGACAATGGTAATTATGAGATAGGCATACACATTGCCGATGTATCGCATTACTTAAAAGAGGGCACTATATTGGATGATGAGGCATACAACCGTGCTACATCGGTATATTTAGTAGATAGGGTAGTACCCATGTTACCCGAAGTACTCTCTAACTTTGCCTGTTCGTTACGTCCACACGAGGAAAAATATACGTTTTCGGCAGTATTTGAGCTTAACGATAAAGCAGAGCTTGTAAACCAATGGTTTGGGCGTACGGTTATTTATTCCGATCAGCGTTTTGCCTATGAGGAAGCACAGCACATTATTGAAACCAAAGAGGCTACCATACCAGCTGATATTTCGTTAACTGGAGAAGCATATACTGTTAGTGATGATATACAGTTTACCATACTAAAAATGGATGCACTTGCTAAAATAATGCGTAAAAAACGCATGGCAAAAGGAGCCATATCGTTTGATAAAGTAGAAGTAAAATTTAACCTCGACGAAAATGCCGAACCTATAGGCGTGTACTTTAAAGAATCTAAAGATGCCAATCATCTTATCGAAGAATTTATGCTGTTGGCAAACCGAAAAGTAGCCGAGTATATTGGCAAACAAAAGAAAACCTTTGTATACCGTATTCACGATGAACCCGATACCGATAAATTAATGAATTTGCAAACGGTAATATCCAAGTTTGGGTATAGCGTTAACTTTAAAACAAAGCAAACCATATCGCAATCCTTAAACCAATTAATGGTAGATGCTCGTGGTAAAAAAGAACAAAACCTTGTAGATACCCTTGCTATTAGGAGTATGAGCAAAGCCAAATACTCCACAGATAATATTGGGCATTATGGTTTAGCATTCGATTATTACTCGCACTTTACATCGCCCATACGCCGTTACCCCGATGTTATGGCACACCGCTTATTGCAATATTATTTAGATGGAGGTGCATCAGTAGATGAAGAGGTGTACGAAGATAAATGCAACCACTGTTCAGGCATGGAATACCTTGCAGTAAACGCCGAGCGCGATAGCATTAAATACATGCAGGTTAAGTACATGCTGGACCATAAGGATGAGGAGTTTTTGGGTGTAATATCGGGCGTTACCGAGTGGGGTATTTACGTAGAAATAGTATCTAACAAATGCGAAGGTATGTGCCGTATACGCGAAATTAAAGACGATTATTATACGTTTGATGATAAGCAATACGCCTTAGTAGGCGAAGTTACAGGCAACTTATTACAATTGGGCGACGAAGTTTATGTAAAAGTAAAAAATGCCGACTTGGTTAAGAAACAGCTTGATTTTCAGTTGGTAGGAACAGTAAAAGATGATGATTAGCTGCTTAAAATAAGCTAAAAGCAAAATTTTTTACCAAAACCTGTAACCTTTGGCAGTTTAATCTCGTCTTTGTATATGTAATGAAACATATAAAATCATCAAATTAAATCCAATCACAAAATGAAAAAGTTAATTTTAGTAGCATTATTAACTATAAGTCAATGTATTAATGCGCAGGAGGTAACCAAAAAGCTAGGCGATTTTTCAGTCGTAAAAGTATTCGATATGATTAACGTAACGCTCGTTAAATCATCCGAAAATAAAATAGAAATTGTAGGCGACAGAGCTAACGAAGTAGTGGTAGTAAACAAAAACGGTAAACTCAAAATAAAAATGGAGTTTACAAAATTACTAGCTGGCGAAGACATTGAGGCTACTTTATACTACACGGGCACAATAAGAGAAATAGAAGCCAACGAAGGTTCGTACATAGGCTCTTCAGACGTTTTAAAAGTTACTTCGCTCGATTTAAATGCTAAAGAAGGTGCTACTATAAAAGTAGAGATGGACGTACAGCATTTAAATTCTAAAATTAGCTCAGGTGGTATTGCAGAGCTTTATGGTAAATGCATTAACCACGAGGTTAAAATAAACTCAGGGGGTATACTTGAGGCAAAACAACTAATTACCGAGCAAACCGAGATAAAAGTAAGTGCTGGTGGCGAAGTAGAAATATACGCTACCGATTACGTAAATGCTAAAGTAACAGCAGGTGGTGATATAGATGTGTATGGTAATCCATCGCAAGTAGATAAAAAAACAACTTTTGGAGGCAGAATCAGAATAAAGTAACACACTAAAAATCATATATTTATAACCCCAGTATATATAAAATAATATGCTGGGGTTATATTTTTTACAAAATACTGTAACATTTACTATTAAGCACTGTCTTTACTACAAAACAATAAAACATTCCAATTATGAAAACATTTTTATTACTAGCTGCCATAGCAACATTTCAGTTCGCAACAGCACAAAAAACCTACGAATTAGATAGCTTTAATAAAATAGCCATTAGTGGCGATGCCGATATGGAGTTACAACTTGTTAAATCATCTGAAAATAAACTTGTTATTTCGGGAGCAGATAACGAAGATTTATCGGATGATTTTAGAGTCTCTTCAGCAGGAGGATATTTGGCTATATCCAACGATTATGATGATTTAGAGATGATAGTATACTACACGGATGATATAAATGAAATGACAGTTTCGGGCGATGTAGAAATTACGTGTGAGGATACTATAAAATCCAGAAATTTTATGTTAAGTGCCAATAGCGATGTAGTAGTACAATTAAAAGTAGATACTAATAATTTTACGCTTGTAGCAGCATCCGATGCTGAGATAACACTATCGGGTAGTGCAAGGAATTTTAATGCAGCCGTAGCTTCTGATGCTGAACTGAACGGCAACGAACTTAAAACCAAAAACAATTGCAGTATTGCCATAGCATCCGATGGCGAAGCTAGTATATACTGCAAAGGAAATGTAGATGCTACAGTAGCCTCTGACGGTGAACTTACCATATACGGTAACCCAAGAAACGTTAATGAATCCAAGTCGTCCGATGCCGAAATTACTATAATGCGATAGTAATATTTCTGCTTTAAAAATATAAATGTTAACTTGCAGTTTCTTATTTTGATACTGAATGATTGACGATATTTTTGCGGCGCTACCATTAGGATTTATGCTTAGTTTTATGCCTGGGGCTGTATTTTTTGTACTTCTTGAAACCAGTGTTGTAAAAGGATTTAGAGCAGCCCTAACATTTGATATAGGGGTAGTAATTGCCGACTTGGTTTTTATTTGCATTGCCTATTTTAGCAGCTACAGGCTTATACAAAGCATTAAAGACGAACCTGCACTATTTGTATTTGGCGGGCTAATACTGCTTACCTACGGGCTAATATCCTTTATAAAGCAAAAGCGGGTAGGCAAAAACGAAATGATAAAAAAAAGCGAGTCCAAAGAAATCATGAAAAAAGATTACTTGGGGCTTTTTTTAAAGGGCTTTTTGCTCAATTTTATCAACGTAGGCGTACTCGGGTTTTGGTTGGCAATACTAATAACAGTAGGACCACAATTGGATATGGAAAAAAGCAGAATGGCTGTATTTTTTGCCTCCATACTAGCAGCCTATTTTATTACCGATATTTTTAAAATACTACTAGCCAAACAACTGCGTAGCAAGTTAACAGCAGGCAACATACTTAAAATTAAAAAAGTAATAAGCATTATACTCATGATTTTTGGTATAGCCCTGTTAGCACAAGCATGGTCGCCGTCCGAAAGAGTATTTGTAATGGATCAGTTAGAAGCAGACGAATAGAATATATCATATACACCCAAATAAAAAAAGCTGTTACTTTTTAGTAACAGCTTTTTTTGTAGAGGCATCGAGCGGATTCGAACCGCTGTACAAGGTTTTGCAGACCTCTGCCTAGCCACTCGGCCACGATGCCATTTTTATGGATGGCAAATTTACATATATTTTGGACTATCGCAACAAATTTACCCTAAAATTTAGTATTTCTTACTAGTTGCGGTATTCCTCAATTTGTACCGTAACCGCAGCTACATCGCCACCAATAGGCGGGTTTACCTTAGATACGGCTATTTTAATTCGAGATACCGCAGCAAGCTCCTCAAAAATACGCTTAATAATCCGTTCTGCCACATGCTCCAGCAATTGGGCACGTATAGCCATTTCCTCAACCACAATGCTGTTTAGGTGTACATAATCAACCGTATCATTCAAATCATCCGTATGCCTAGCCTTACGCAAATCCGTTTTTACCTCCAAATTCACCAAGTAGTCCGAGCCTATTTTAGCCTCCTCCACCAAACACCCATGGTAACTAAAGGTGCGTATGTCCTGTAATCGTATTATTCCCATCGTATCCTGTAAATTTCCTAATGTAAAAATAAACATTTCTAAGCGTTATACCGCAGTTTAAATCTTTTAAAGGCGTCAATTTATATCAGTTTTTTTTAAATAACTTTGCACTACTTTAAACAACCCTATTGTATATGTCAAACGAAGAGAAATCGCTTAACTTTATTGAGCTGATCATAGAAGAAGATTTAAAACGAGGATTTGAACAGGACAAACTCCGTTTTCGTTTCCCACCAGAGCCAAATGGTTACCTGCACATTGGGCATGCCAGCTCTATATGCCTAAACTTTGGTTTAGGGCTAAAATACAACGCACCCGTAAACCTACGTTTTGATGATACCAACCCAGCCAAAGAGGAGCAGGAATATGTAGATGCTATTAAGCGCGATGTAGAATGGCTTGGATTTGAATGGGCAGAAGAACGGTATGCATCTGATTATTTTCAGCAATTATACGATTGGGCTATAGATTTAATTAAACGCGACCTTGCCTATGTAGATAGCCAAAGCAGCGAGGAAATGGCAAAACAAAAAGGTACACCTACACAACATGGTACAGCCAGCCCCTTTAGAAACCGACCTGTAGCGGAAAACTTGGAACTTTTTGAGAAAATGAAAAATGGCGAGTTTGCCGAAGGCACCCATGTACTTAGGGCTAAAATAGACATGACGTCTAGCAATATGCTAATGCGCGACCCTATTATGTACCGTATTTTAAACAAATCGCACCACCGTACAGGCAGTAACTGGCACATATACCCCATGTACGACTGGGCGCATGGCGAGAGTGATTACATCGAAGGTGTATCGCATTCGTTTTGTACTATGGAATTTGCCATGCACAGAGAGCTTTACGATTGGTTTTTAGATACCGTTTACGATGCTACACAAACACGCCCAAAACAGCGTGAATTTGCCCGCAGAAACCTAAGCCATACCGTAGTAAGCAAACGTAAACTATTGCAATTGGTGCAAGAGGGGCATGTAACAGGGTGGGACGACCCACGTATGTCTACCATTTCAGGCTTACGCCGCCGAGGGTATACCCCAATGGCAATACGTAATTTTGCCGATACCATTGGTATTGCAAAACGCACCAATTTAGTAGATGTTTCGCTTTTAGAATTTTGCGTACGCGAAGATTTAAATAAAATAGCACCCCGTGTAATGGCGGTGCTAGACCCCGTAAAACTTATTATAGACAATTACCCAGAAGGGGAGGAGGAATGGCTTGATGCCGAAAATAACCCTGAGGACGAAAGCGCAGGATCTAGAAAAGTACCTTTTGCTAAAGAACTGTACATAGAGCGTGAAGATTTTAAAGAAGAAGCTTCCCGAAAATTCTTCCGTCTTACCTTAGGGAAAGAAGTGCGCCTTAAAAACGCCTATATAATTAAAGGCGAAAGCGTAGTAAAAGATGAAAAAGGTAACATTACCGAAATACATTGTACGTACGACCCTGATAGCCGTAGTGGTAGTGGTACCGAAGCCAGTATGCGCAAAGTAAAGGGTACCTTGCATTGGGTATCGGTACAACACGCTATACCTGCTGAGGTACGCGTATACGACAGGTTATTTACCCACGAAAACCCTGATGGCGATAAAGAGGTAGATTTTAAAGAATACATTAACCCCGACTCTTTAAAAGTAATTACAGGCTATATGGAGCCAAGCCTAAAAAAAGCCAAAGAGGGCGAGCAATACCAGTTTCAGCGACTGGGTTACTTTTGTGTAGACCGCGATACCACACCCGAAAAAATTGTTTTTAATAAAACAGTAGGGCTTAGGGATACTTGGGCAAAAGTAGAAAGCAAATAAAATACACAACCATACATTTTACTTATAAACAGCCTGCTATTGCAGGCTGTTTGTTTAGTATTAATTTTTGTAATACTACTAACAAGTACCAATAAGTGTTATTTATTAAAAATGGCTTTATATAAAGCTTTTACAGTGCGTTTTTTAAAGCAAATAATGCTATGTACTGCCTTAGTAAGCAAAATGCCACCAAATGCTAATAGTTTAGCTTTTACATACTTTATATTTCAATTAACTACATCTTAACATGCAACAAATGTTAAAGTACATACCTTTACAAAAATAAATAACGATAAATTAAATAAATATAAATTATGGCTGGTAAATCAGATGTTTTAGTTGCTGCACTTGCAGGAGCTGCGGTAGGAGCAGTAGTAGGAGTTTTATTTGCACCTGAAGAGGGTAGTAAAACAAGAAAAAAGCTTCGTGATGGTTACGATGCAAAACGCGACGAGCTAAAAGATAAAATTGATGAGCTTACGCACCAAGTAAAGGATAAGTTTGGTTCATCTAAAGAAAATCTTGAAGAAGGTTTTGATAGACTTGTAGCAAGCGTAGAGGAGAAGAAAGACGATATTATTACTACGTTAGAAAGAAAATTAGAAACATTAAAGTCGACCAATAAAGACTTGCACGCAAATAAAAATTTGCATACCAAAACACCATCAACTAACTTATAAGCAGCAATATGGCTTTTGAAGACGTAAAAGAAAATTTTGGAACACTTAAAGACCGTGGTGAAGATGTAGTAAGTGCCAACTTAAAATATTATAAGCTACTGTTATTTAAAACGTTCATTAAAACTAATACAGCAGTTGTTAAAGCTGTTATGATTGGGGTACTATTACTTTTAGTACTATTTTTCTTTTCGTTTGGTTTAGCATTTTTTATAGGCTCGGCGCTAGATAGCTACGGTTTAGGCTTCTTTATTGTTGGAGGTTTCTATCTAATAGTAACATTTATTGCTTACAAATTTAGAAATGAAATTGTTGAAAAACCACTAATTGTTAACTTCTCAAAGATACTTTTGAGTGATGAAGATTAATTTGTATGGAGTTGAGAAAAGAATATAAGTCATTCGCCGATATTAATAAAGATCTTGAGATATTTAAAATCGAGCGCGACATATCGCACTTAAAGTTTAAGAAAGAATTTGAGGCAACAAAAGATAGTTTGGAAGCTAAAAACCTAATAGGGTCTACGCCTGCTAAAATTATAGGCTATGCCGCTGCTTTAGCCAAACCTTTAAAAAACGTAGCACTTACACTACTTATTAAAAGGATATTCAAATAAAAAAAAGCCCGTTGTATAACGGGCTTTTTTATTATTGTTTATTCTCATTCTCATCGTCAATAGCATCATCGTAGTTATCCTCAGGTGCTATTTCAGGAGGTAACTGTTGCGTTTTTGCATTTTGTTGCTGTAATCGCTCTTCATTACCACGTTTCATTGCTTCCCCCACTTGGTTGGATGCCGTAAACGATGCTACCATGTTATTTAGCATTTCGCTACCTGCTTGTGGCGAGTTGGGTAATAATATCAGGTTGGAGTTGGTATCGGACCCTATAGATTGTAACGTATCATAGTGTTGTGTTACTACAATTAGGGCAGAGGCCTCTTGTGAGTTAATACCCACCTTATTTAGCACATCTACACTCTCCACCAATCCGCGTGCAATTTCTCTACGTTGGTCGGCAATACCCTGTCCCTGTAGTCTTTTGCTTTCTGCTTCTGCTCTTGCTTTAGCCACAATTCTAATACGCGATGCTTCTGCTTCGTATTCTGCTGCCGATTTCTCCCTATCTGCGGCATTAATACGGTTCATCGCATTTTTAACCTGAATATCAGGGTCAATATCTGTAATAAGCGTATTAATAATATCGTAGCCATACGTAGTCATTGCCTCGTTTAATTCCCGTTTTACGGCTATCGCAATATCATCCTTACGCTCAAAAACATCGTCCAGTTTTAACTTCGGCACTTCGGCACGTACTACATCAAATACGTACGATGTAATTTGATCGTGCGGATATTCTAGCTTGTAAAAAGCCTCGTATACTTTTTCTTGTAGTACTTTAAACTGTACCGAAACTTTCATTTTTACGAATACATTTTCTTTCGTTTTGGTTTCGATGATAACATCAAGCTGCTGTATTTTTAAGTTAATACGCCCCGAAATTTTATCGATAACAGGTATTTTTAAATGTAAACCTGCATTACGAATGGTATTAAATTTCCCGAAACGCTCTACTATAGCAGCCGTTTGTTGCTTTACCGTAAAAAACGATAGTAGTAAAATAATAACGGCGAGAAAGAGAAATAAATAAATGCCAATATTTTCCATGGTTGTAGTGTTTTTAATTTGATTGTTAAAAATAGCGTTTCTGTTACGTTATAGGTATGTAAATAATCATAAATGTTACATACTGTTGCTATATAACATGCAGGCTTATAAAAAAACCTCCCGATTAAGGAGGTTTTAAGTGCGCTTTATAGTGTGTTAATGGCTTTGTTAATTCGGTTAAGGGTTTCTTCTTTTCCTAGTAATGCCATAATATCAAATACGTGTATGCCTTTCATGGCACCTACTAGGCTTAAGCGGAGTGGTGGCATTACTTTGCCCATACCCAACTCTTTTTCCTGCATCCATGTTTTGGTAACACTCTCGGTGTTAGCCGACGAGAAATCAGTAGTATTTTGCAGTACGGTAACCAACTCCGTTAGTATTTCGCCTGTATCAGCTTTCCATTGTTTTTGGGCTGCTTTTTCGTCGTAGCTTGTTGGCGTTACAAAAAGGTAATCGCTTAAATCCCACAGCTCATTAAGGAATACAGCACGCTCTTTTACCAAGCCTACAATTTCGGTAACCTTATCCATAGGCATGGTAATGCCTTTTTCCTCAAGCACTTTTGTAAAGTGTGCAGCCAGTATGCTGTTATCGGTTTGTTGTACGTAGTGTTTGTTAATGTGTTTTATCTTGTCAGGGTCAAACTTGGCACCGCCTTTTTGTACTTTATTAATGTCAAACTCCTGTATTAATTCTTCTAAAGTAAAAAATTCACGGTCGTTACCGGGATTCCAACCTAATAAAGCTAAGTAATTAATTACGGTTTCGGGCAGGTAGCCCTCTTCGCGGTACCCCATAGATGTACTTCCGTCGGGAGCATTCCATTCCAATGGGAACACAGGGAAACCAAATTTATCGCCATCGCGCTTGCTTAGTTTACCATTACCTACGGGTTTTAGTATTAGCGGTAGGTGGGCAAACTCGGGTGCTTCCCAACCCAATGCTTTGTATAAAAGTACGTGGAGTGGGAGTGAAGGCAACCATTCCTCACCACGAATTACATGGCTGGTTTCCATTAAGTAATCATCTACTATGTTGGCAAGGTGGTACGTAGGCATACCATCACTTTTAAACAATACCTTATCATCTAGCAGGCTCGTTTCAAACTTTACATCGCCACGTACCATATCGGTTAGCTGCAGGGTTTCGCCTACAGGCATTTTAAAACGGATAACATAAGCATCGCCATTGGCTATACGCTGCTGTGTTGCTTCCGCAGAAATGTTTAACGAGTTGTCCAGATTATCGCGTGTGGCATGGTTGTACATAAATGTTTCGCCTTTGCCTTCGGCTTCCTTTCGTGCAGCGTCTAATGTTTCGGCAGTATCAAAAGCATAGTACGCCCAACCGCTATCAATAAGTTGTTGTGCATATTTTTGGTACATACCTTTGCGTTCGCTTTGGCGGTAGGGTGCAAACTTGCCCTCTTTACCTATACCCTCGTCAAACGGAATACCACACCAGTTTAGGGCTTCTACAATATAATCTTCGGCACCTGCTACATAGCGGTTTTGGTCGGTATCTTCAATTCTTAGGTAAAAAATACCGTTGTGCTTTTTAGCAAATAAATAGTTGAAAAGGGCTGTGCGTACACCGCCTATATGTAACGGTCCTGTGGGGCTCGGTGCAAAACGCACACGTACTTGTCTTGACATTGTAATGTAGTTTTGGCGCAAAGATACAATTATGTAATTTTTTGCTGTAGCTATTTATGGCAGATATTTTGCTGCTGTTTCACTAATACCAGAGTTATTAACAATTTCGTGGCAGGGCTATCTGTCATATAAACCGATATTTAACGTTTATCTATCCAATATAAATTGTAATTTTATGGGTTATTAACAATCGTCAATACTTTGGAAGCAAAAAATAGTATATATCAAAAGCTGGAGGACTTTATAAAAAAGTATTACACCAACGAGCTTATTCGGGGGAGTATCTTTTTTGTGGGTCTTGGCTTGCTGTATTTTATAGTAACCCTACTAATAGAATACTTTTTGTGGTTGCCCCAAACAGGGCGTACCGCATTGTTTTGGGTGTTTATCGGGGTAGAAGCCTTTTTATTGTTTCGGTTTATACTTTTCCCATTGTTTAAATTGTTTAAACTACAAAAGGGTATCGACTATAAACAAGCATCGGCAATTATCGGGAATCATTTTACGGAGGTTTCCGATAAGCTAACTAACTTTTTGCAGCTTAGTGGCGAATCGTACCAATCGGAGCTACTTGCTGCTTCCATCGAGCAAAAGGCAAACAGCCTGCAACCTGTACCGTTTACCAATGCCGTTAGTTTTAAAAAGAATGTAAAATACGTACCCTATGCCGCCGTACCCTTATTGCTTATTTTATTTTTTATGATAAGCGGTAACAGCGGGGTTATTACCCAAAGTTTTGATAGGGTAGTGCACTACGATAAACATTATGCACCCCCCGCACCGTTTGAGTTTGTGCTGGTAAATAAAAACCTTACGGCACAACAGGACAAAGATTTTAAGCTCGAAGTACGTACGCAGGGTAATGTAATACCTGAAAATGCCATGATAACCATAGGTAAGGAGAACTATTACTTGCAAAATACAGGTTCGGGTGTATTTGAATATACGTTTGAGAAGCCATCAAAAGATATTTTATTTCAGCTTACGGCTAACAATGTAATATCGCAACCGTACCAACTAAATGTAATTGCTGTACCTACCATTGCCAATTTCGAGATGGTATTAGATTATCCTAACTACCTGCGCAAAACTGATGAGGTTGTGCGCGGTACAGGTAATGCCGTAGTACCCGAAGGCACTAAAGTTACATGGAAAGTTAAAGCATTAGCAACTACGGGTGTAGAGTGGGCTTCGGATAAGGGAATTGTTCCTTTTGAGAACACGGCGAACGATTTTGTACTGACTAAAAACATATACAATAATACTGAATATCAGATACTTACATCTAACAAAAAAGTAAAGCATCACGAAAAATTACAGTACCAAATAACCACTATAAAAGATCAATACCCAACCATAACAGTTAATACCGCACCCGATAGCTTAAAGCTAAAGCAAGAGGTATTGGTAGGGCAAGTATCCGACGATTATGGGCTTACCAAGTTACGATTGGTCTATTATCCGCAGGATACCCCCGATAGTGCTAAAAAATTTACTATACCCGTACAAAAAGACACCTACGACCGCTTTGTATATACATTCCCCGAAGGATTGGATATTAAAGCAGGTATTAATTACGAATATTACTTTGAAGTGTTTGATAACGATGCCGTACATAATTATAAAAGTACAAAATCGTCTGTGTTTTCGAATAGAGAGTTAACTGCAGACGAAAAGGAACAACAAGTATTGCAAGAGCAAAACAGCAATATAAATAGCCTCGAAAAGTCGATTAAAAATCAAGACAAGCAACTTACTGAGTTAGATAAACTCCGTAAAATGAACAAGGAGAAAACGGAGCTTGATTTTAAAGACCAAAAGAAAATTCAGGAATTCATCAACAGGCAAAAGCAGCAGGAAGATATGATGAAAGAGTTTTCTAAGAAATTAGAAGAAAACTTGGAACAGTTTAACCCCGAAAAGAAAGACGAGTTTAAAGAAGAACTTATGAAACGTCTTGATAAGAATGAAGAAGAGGCAGAGAAAAACAAAAAACTACTGGACGAACTTAAAGAGCTTGCCGATAAAATTAAGAAAGAAGAACTTGCTGAAAAGATTGATAAATTCAAACAAAAAGCGAAGAATCAAACTAAAAATTTAGAGCAACTGGTAGAGCTTACCAAGCGTTTTTATGTAGAGAAAAAAGCCGAACAACTTGCGGATAAATTGCAAAAGTTAGGCGAAAAGCAGGAGCAACTTGCCGACGATAAAGAGAATTCTGCTGAAAAGCAAGAGGACATTAATAAGGAGTTTGATAAGATGCAAGAAGAGATGCGCGAACTCGAAAAGCAGAATGAAGAGCTTAAAAAACCTATGGATTTACCTACCGACGAATTGGAGGAGGAAAACATAGAGGAAGATATGGAAAAGGCAAAGGAGGAGTTGCAAAAACAAAATAAAGGTGCAGCCAAACCCAAGCAAAAATCGGCAGGCGAAAAGATGAAACAAATGGGTGGCAAAATGATGCAAATGATGATGAGTGCCGATATGGAAATGATGCAGGAAGATGTAAAAATGCTCCGCCAGATATTAGATAACTTACTAGCATATTCTTTCTCGCAAGAAGACGTAATGGAGCAATTTAAAGTTAGCACCTCACGCTCGGCATCGTTTAGTAAATACCTAAAACGCCAACAAGATTTAAAACAACAATTCCGCCATGTAGACGATAGTATCTTTGCATTATCGCTTCGTAATCCAAAAATTACCGAAGAAGTTACTAAGGAGGTAGGCGAAGTACATTATTATATGGACAAAGCCTTAACCGACCTTGCCGATAACCAAGTACCACGTGGCGTATCGAGCCAGCAATATGCGGTAACATCGGCAAATAAACTAGCGGACATGCTTAGTGATATGCTTAACAGCATGCAAATGCAACTACAAGGGCAAGGTATGGGCAAACCCATGCCAGGGCAGGGGCAGGGTATGCAGCTACCCGATATTATCCAGAAGCAAGAAGGTCTATCCGAGAAGATGAAAAAGGGTATGAAAGACGGTAAAAAGGAAGGCGAGGAAGGACAAGAAGGCGAACAAGGCAAACCCAACGGCGAAGGACCTGGCGGTAAAGGCGAAGGGGGCGAAGGGCAAGATGGCTCGGAAGGCGATGCAGGAAAACTCCTTGAAATTTATAAAGAGCAACAACAACTTCGAGAAGCCTTACAAAAAGCCCTAGAGAAAGAAGGTTTGGGCAAAGCAGGGCAGAACGCCATGCGCCAAATGAAAGAAATAGAAAAGCAGTTGCTCAACAAAGGTTTCCGTAACGAAACCATGGAGCGCATGCAAAACCTAAAACACGAGCTTTTAAAACTCGATAAAGCCATACAACAGCAGGGCGAAGAGAAGAAAAGGCAGTCGCAAACCAACCGTAAGGAGTTTAACAGTCAGGTAAAACAGTTGCCCGAAGCCTTAAAAGAATATTTAAATAGTGTTGAAATATTAAACCGCCAAGCCTTACCTTTGCGCCCGAATTTTAACCAAAGGGTGCAAACCTATTTTAGGAAAGATGATTAGTTTTAATTACGAAACCGATTTTGAGCTGGATAACGAAGCCCAATTTGAAGATTGGATTGAGCGTGTAATAACATCGGAAGAGAAAACTACGGGCGAAATAAACTATGTTTTTTGCGATGACGATTACTTGCTCCAGAAAAATATAGAGTTCCTAAACCACGATACCTTAACAGACATTATAAGTTTTGATTATACGATGGGCAACCTCATTAGCGGCGATATTTTTATATCGGTAGAGCGGGTGCGTGATAATGCCTCAGAGTACGGTGTAGCTTTTACAGAAGAACTAAAACGCGTTATGGCACATGGAGTGTTACACTACTGTGGTTACAAAGATAAAGCAGAAGATGACGCTGCGCTAATGCGTAGTAAAGAGGAAGAGAAAATACAGATGTTCCACGTGGAACGTTAGGTTGTTTTGTTCCGGCATTTATGTGTTCCACGTGGAACACATAACTAATTTTTAGAGTGCGATATACAAAAAGTTCCACGTGGAACAACAAATAAAAAGAAGGAGAATAAATGTTTCAGGATGTATATGATGTTATAGTAGTAGGTGCAGGGCACGCTGGTTCGGAGGCTGCTGCTGCTGCTGCCAACATGGGTTCTAAAACCTTGTTGGTTACTATGAGCTTGCAAAACATTGCCCAAATGTCGTGCAATCCCGCTATGGGCGGTATTGCCAAAGGGCAAATAGTACGTGAAATAGATGCTTTGGGTGGTTACTCGGGTATAGTATCCGATAAAACAGCCATACAGTTCAGGATGCTCAACAAATCCAAAGGACCCGCTATGTGGAGTCCGCGCGTACAGAGCGACCGAATGCGCTTTGCCGAAGAGTGGCGATTGATGTTAGAGCAAACCAATAACCTCGATTTTTATCAAGAAATGGTTTCGGGTATTGTTATCGAAAAGGGTAAAGTAACAGGTATAAAAACATCGTTAGGCTTAACCATAAAAGCCAAAACCGTAGTGCTAACCAATGGTACATTCTTAAACGGATTAATCCATATTGGCGATAAAAACTTTGGTGGTGGTAGAGCAGGCGAAGGAGCATCGTTTGGTATTACCGAAGATTTAGTAAAGGCAGGTTTTGAAGCGGGCAGAATGAAAACAGGTACACCACCGCGTGTAGATGGACGCTCCTTAGATTACTCTAAAATGATAGAACAACCTGGCGACGAAAATCCCGATAAGTTCTCGTATCTCGATATAACAAAACCCTTAACACACCAACGCTCCTGCCACATGACGTACACGTCCGAAGCAGTACACGATGTATTGCGCGAAGGTTTCGACCGTTCGCCCATGTTCAACGGACGCATTAAAAGTTTAGGACCCCGTTATTGCCCATCTATCGAAGATAAAATTAATCGCTTTGCCGATAAAGACAGGCATCAACTTTTTGTAGAACCCGAAGGCTGGAATACCGTAGAAGTGTATGTAAATGGTTTCTCTACTTCCTTACCCGAAGATGTGCAGTACAAAGCATTAAAATCAGTAGCAGGCTTTGAGAGCGTGAAGTTTTTCCGACCAGGCTATGCCATAGAGTACGATTACTTTCCGCCTACACAATTGAAGCATACCCTCGAAACAAAGTTAGTAGAGGGCTTATATTTTGCAGGGCAAATAAATGGTACAACAGGATACGAAGAGGCAGCATCGCAAGGTTTAATGGCAGGTATCAATGCCCACTTAAAAGTACACGATAAAGACCCCTTTATACTAAAACGTAACGAAGCTTATATTGGCGTACTGATAGACGACCTGATTACAAAAGGCACAGAAGAGCCGTATAGGATGTTTACGTCGCGTGCGGAGTACCGTACGTTGTTACGACAAGATAATGCCGACTTTAGGCTTACGCCATTATCCTACGAGATAGGTTTGGCTAATGAAGAACGCTTGCGCAGAATGGAACGCAAACGCGACCAAAGTGATGCTTTTGTACACTTTTTTAAAGAAACCAGTATTAGCCCTGCAGAAGCTAACCCAATATTGGAGGCTAAAAACTCGTCGTTAATGACGCAGTCCGATAAAATGTTCAAGCTATTTTCACGACCACAAATTGAACTCAACGATATTGTTGCTTTTGATAAGGTAAAGGAATACATTGCTGAACACAATTTGGATAACGAAGTAATAGAGCAAGCCGAAATACAAGTAAAATATTCAGGCTACATCGAAAAAGAAAAAAACAATGCCGATAAGCTCAATAGGCTAGAGGACGTAAAAATTCCAGAAAACTTCAATTTTGATGGAATCAAGTCCATCTCGATGGAAGCACGCGAAAAATTAAAGAACATACGTCCCGTTACCATATCGCAAGCATCCCGCATTAGCGGTGTATCGCCAAGTGATGTTTCGGTACTATTAATACACATGGGACGATGATGTTCCACGTGAAACATACTACAAAAACCCTTTTTAAAAGAGGGTTTTTGCTGTTTTTTATGCTCGCGTTTGCTACATCGTGCATTACACAACGGCGTACCGTAGAGATTACCGATTATATATTGCTCAACAACGGAAAAGAAATATTAGGCAAGGAGCAGGGCTTAACCGCCTTTATGTTTGAGAACAACCCCAGAAACATTCCGTTTCAGCAGTTTTTAGCCGATAAGTACAATGTAGGCAGTTATCGGGATGTGAGCTATTGGGTAACCGTAGAGGGCAGCCGATACAAAGTTTTTTTATACGAAAATGCAGAGGTAGAAAAGTATTTTGATACTTCGGAGTATATTGTTACCAATGCCGAAACAGATGCCAATATTAGAGGATCTATGGCTAAATTTATATGCCTATCGATGATTAATGAATCGAATGACGATTGCCTAGCGGATGATTCGTTGTTTCAAAACATTGCCGTAAACTACCTAAAGCGATTAAAGGACGAATACCTGAATAATTAAATGGACTTTACCAACGCCAACATTTATTGTACTGTAAAAGATCACTCGGTTTCGGGCGAAACATTCGATTTATTATGTAACGAAGAACTACAACTTTTAAAAACACATCCGCAACCCAGCGCATCAGATTTAGGGCGTTATTATGAGAGCGACGATTACATTTCGCATACCGATGGTAAGCGTTCCCTTTTTGAGAAACTGTACCACACTGTAAAGCAAAAAGCACTTCGTGATAAAATAAAACTCGTACAACAATTTAAACCCCAAAAAGGAAAGCTACTGGATATTGGCGCAGGTACAGGCGATTTTTTACTAGCAGCCAAACAAAGCGGTTGGGATATAACGGGTATAGAACCGAGTCAAAAAGCCAAAAACATAGCACAAAATAAAGGTGTGGTATTTACTGATGATTTGGCTAGTATTCCAGATGCTTCGTTGGATGCCTTAACCCTATGGCACGTTTTAGAGCATGTACCCGATGTAGCAAAACAAATAACCGAACTAAAGCGTATTATAAAACCCGATGGCGTTATTGTTGTAGCAGTACCCAACTTTAAATCGTACGATGCAAAATACTATGGTACGTATTGGGCAGCCTACGATGTGCCGAGACACTTATGGCATTTTAGTAAAACAGCCATCAAAAAACTTTTTGGTATGCAGGGCATGCAGGTGGTAAAAATACGCCCCATGCTGTTTGATAGTTTTTATGTGAGTTTACTATCGGAAAAATACAAAACAGGAAAAATGAATTTTGTAAAAGGATTTTGGGTCGGATTAAAGTCCAACATCAAAGGAAAACAAAATTCGGAGTACTCATCGCACATTTACATCATAAAAAACAACCAAAACGCAAAATAAGACTATTTAAGCGCGTTTTGTACTTGCCAATAACAATTACCATTAGCTTTAAAGCAAAAATAAAGCAGCGCGCAAAATAAAAAGCCTATTTTAATTTACTACAGCTATTTTAATTTAAAAAACAATAAGTAAAACTTATAGTACTGAAATAACAATAAAAAGCAATAAAAAGGGTTGTGTTGTAGTTTAGGAAGTAATTATTACTTTTGTCGAAATTTTTAAAACAACTAAATTCAGAAAATGAAAAAATCACTTATACTTTTGGCTGCTGCCTTTGCCATGATTTCTTGTAAAGAAGAAACTACATCAACTTCAGGTTTAAAAACGGCTTATATCGATACGATAGAGTTAATGAATGAATACGAGGAGTTGAAAGATTGGGAGTCTAAAGGAAATATAAAAAAGGCGGAGATGGAGCGTGAACTTACAGAAGAAGGGCGCCAGTTAGAGCTTGACGCTGCGAGCTTCCAGAACGAAGCAAAATCGAAAGGAATGCAGTGGGCAGAGTTGAAATACCAAGAGCTACAAAAAAGACAGCGTGATTTAGGTATTAAGCAAGAAAGTATGTACGTGCAGTTGCAAAAAGAATTTGGTGTACAACGTGATACCATTATTATACAGATGAAAGATTACATTAAGGAGTACGCCAAAAAGGAAGGCTACGACTATGTGTATGGTACAGGCGATGCTGCTAGTATATTATACGGAAAAGAGGAGTACGATATTACCGATGTTATCCTTAAAGAATTAAACGACAGGTACAAAAACGGAGCTACAAAAACAGAAGGAACTCTTGAGGCTAAAGAAGAAGATCCAGTTGCAGCGGAATAAAAATAATTTTTATATAAACAGATTAAAGCGGGATATATTTATATCTCGCTTTTTTTATTTAATGGTTTCGGGATTACCCTTTATTTCGTTTCCAAATTCGCCGAATAATATAGCTTCAATACACTTTATTTCGTCCATAAGTAAAGACTGCTTGCGTTTGCCAAAATATAGTATATTTGTAAGGGGTTTATAGCCTTCCCATATCTTAAATACCTCTTGGTTATCTATTGCCTCTTTACACAAAAAATCGGGTAAAATGGCAATACCTTTTCCTTTTGATAAACATCTGATTATAGAAAACTTATTGGGAACAATGTAGTTAGGTAAAAAATTAGGGCGTTCGTTAAAGTTGTTTTCCCAAAACAGGTTTAAAACATGCATATCAGCAGCAGTACTGTACCATAATTGCGATTTCAGCCAGCCCATCACCTCATTTTTGTTGCTTTTATCCAAACGCTCAAATGCTGAAACATCAGTACTGTTTCCTGCCACCACTATAAACCGTTCTGTGGCAAAAGGATTATAAATTAAACTATTGGCAAGTGTGGTAGAGGTAGTTAATATCAGGTCGGCAGAACCGTGTTCCAATGCCTGAATCAACGCGTCATTATTGCCAAACTGCATAATTAAATTAAACCCAAAGTCAGGAATATGTTTTTCCAGTGCTTGCTGAAAAGTTTCTACACACATCCCCACATTTACAGTAGCCCTGTCGTTACCAGATTTGCGCTGAAAACGGCTTTCAATATCTTCCATACATAGCAATGAGTTTATCATCTGCTGATAAAGAAGCTTACCCTTTTCTGTAGGAATCATTTTTCGGGCAGTACGCTCAAATAAAGGAAACCCTGTATAAGCTTCCAGTGCATTTAAGTGCAGCCCTATACCCGGTTGCGAAACATATAATTGCTTGGCGGCACCGCTCATTGTTCCCGTTTCGTATATCGCCCTAAAAGTTCTGAACCACTCAAGATTAGCTTTCACTATAATAATTATTATACTTTATGCAAATTTACATTATTTTTATTAGTGATTGATGCACTCTAATTTTGTCCCTGTAATTAGTAAAGCAAAAGAAACATGGCAAAAATATTTGTAATTAACGGAGGACAGCACTTTGGGCACTCGGGCGGTAAGTTCAATAAAACACTTACAGCGCTGGATATAGCCTTTTTTACACAGGAAAACGGTTTTGAGTTGAAGGTAACCGACATTAATGAAGCGTATAACCCCGATGAAGAGGTACAGAAATACGTTTGGGCAGATGTTATTATGTATCATTTCCCCGTTTGGTGGTTTTCTATGCCCTATAAGCTGAAAGAGTATATAGATGTGGTATTTACGGCAGGACACAAAAAAGGAATTTACTACAGCGACGGGCGTAAAAATTATAACCCTGATGTTAACTATGGTACAGGAGGAAGCCTGCAAGGCAGAAAATACATGGTAACAACCACGTGGAACGCTCCTAAAACATCATTTACACTTCCTGGTGAGTTTTTTGATATGAAAAGCGTAGATGACGGCGTACTGTTCGGTTTCCATAAAATGAATCAGTTTGCATCATTAGAAAAGATAAACGGCATCCATTTCCATGACTTAGAAAAAAATGTAACCCAGCAAATGGTAGATGAGTATAAGCAGGCATATAAAGAACACCTTATAAATACATTTAAAACAGCAATAGCTACCAAAGTTTAAGGGCAAAGGCAGTTGGGTATTATTTGGTTTTTTTGTGTACTAAAGCCTAAAAAATCCTTATTTTTCGGCTTTAGTACACACCTATGCAATCCTTATCCACAACTGCCCAATATGCGCTACGTTTTATTAACCAAACCAATAGGTCAATATTCCTAACAGGTAAGGCAGGTACAGGGAAAACCACATTGTTAAAGGAAATTATAAAAACCACCCATAAAAATGTGGTGGTAGTGGCACCAACGGGCATAGCAGCCCTAAATGCAGGTGGGGTAACCATACACTCCATGTTTCAGTTGCCCTTTGCGGGGTTTATACCCGATGCAAACCACCCACCCCAATTTTCCGATAGGGTAAAGTTCGAAACCAAAAACACCCTACGCAGGCATTTTAAAATGCGAGGAGACAAAAAAACCATACTGCAAAACCTGCAATTATTGGTGATAGACGAGGTTAGTATGCTCCGTGCCGACTTACTGGATGCCATTGATTTTATGTTACGAAGCGTACGCCGAAACGAACAACCCTTTGGCGGTGTACAAGTACTCTATATAGGCGATTTATTACAGTTGCCCCCCGTTGTACGTAACGAGGAGTGGGAGGTACTAAAGCAGTTTTACAGCGGTAAATTCTTTTTTCACTCGCATGTAGTGCAGCAAAGCCCACCCTTATACATAGAGCTTAGCAAAATATACCGCCAAACCGACGAGCAGTTTATAGGCGTACTCAACAACCTAAGGAATAACGTTATAACCAAAGACGATTTACAAATACTTAACCAGTTTGTAAACCCCAATTTTGATGTTAACCAGCATACGGGCTACATTACCCTTACCACGCACAATGCTAAGGCAGATGCTATGAATGCCAACGCGCTTAACGACCTAAAGGGTAAAGTACATACCTATTTCCCCGAAATTGTAGATGATTTCCCCGAAAAGATATACCCCGTAGAGGAAGAGTTACAACTAAAAGTAGGTGCGCAGGTAATGTTTGTAAAAAACGATACCTCGCCCGATAAAAACTACTATAACGGTAAAATTGGAATCATTGAGTCGTTATCCGAAGGAGAAATATTAGTACATTTTCCTGAGGAGAACCGCACCATAGAAGCCGAAAAATACGAGTGGCAAAACATACGCTACTACGTGGACCCGCAAACCAAAGAAATAAAAGAAGATATAATGGGTACGTTTGTACAATACCCGTTAAAGCTCGCTTGGGCAATAACCGTACACAAAAGCCAAGGCTTAACGTTTGATAAAGCGGTGCTGGATGTATCGCGTGTTTTTATGCCAGGGCAGGCGTATGTAGCCTTATCCCGATTGCGTTCGTTACAGGGGCTTGTATTGCTCTCCCCAATGCAAATGAATGGCATACTAAACGATGCCGATGTAATGAATTATGCTACGGCAAAAGCCAAAGAGGACGATTTGGAGGCATCGTTACAACAAGAAACAAAGCGTTATATATTCGATTTCCTAAAAAGTGGTTTTAGTTGGCAAGAACTCGCCGAAGCATGGCAAAAACACAAAATGAGTTATTTGCATGAGGGGAGTAAAGCACTAAAAAGCAGCCATAGGCAATGGGCACAACAGCAAGACGATAAAATACATAAATTACTAAGCCCCGCAGCTAAATTTGTTAACCAGCTTAGTAGTTTGTTTCGGAATCCAGCTACTGATATGGAATTTGTAAAAGAAAGGGTAATGGCAGCGTACAATTATTTTTTCCCTACGTTAGATGGTTTAGCAACCGAGATAGTAAGCAAGATGGAAGCAATAAAACGCCAACGCAAAGCCAAAGGTTTTTATGAAGAACTTGCCGAACTCGAGGATATACAAACCACTACCGTACTCCAGTTAATGCGAGCAAAATTACTAATGCAAGCCGTAGCAGCAGGGGTGGAGATAAACCGACAGCAACTAACATCGCCCGAAATACAATCGTATAAAAAAGATAAGGTGGCAGCCATTCGTAAAACAATGCCTGCCGCACCCACCATTTTGGATGATGCTTTTGAGGACGATTATACAGAACGCTATACTGCTAAAAAGAAAAAGCCTAAAGTACCTAAAAAATCGACTCTTGAAGAAACTTTTGAACTCTGGCAACAAAAGCTATCCATACCCGAAATTGCTGCTAAACGTAAACTTACCGAAACCACCATACAAAGCCATTTTGCAGGCTTAATACAGCAGGGCAAGGTAAAAGTAACCGATGCTTTACCCAACGATAAAATAGAAGCCTTAAAGGCTGCTTTTGCCGATTTTAAAGAAGGGCAAACCCTAACAGATATAAAACAAAAGAGTGGCGACCAATTTACTTGGGGCGAACTTAGGTTATACCGAGCTAGTTTAGCTAACGATTAGTCTGAAAATCTAATAAATCCAATAATCTTAAATTATAACCAAGCTAGTAATAACACTGTTGGGATAAAGTAAATTACAATGGTACGTGCGCCATCGTAATCTTTAGCAACACGTTGCCCTAAAAGTAACATTAGGAGTGTAGCACACGAGAAACACGCTGCTAGGAATGCAAAATAAGGATCGTCAAACATCAATAGTTTTATAATTGCCATTAACGAGAAAAACCCTGTAATTACTTCCATTATAAGGATAATAAGTAGTGCCAAAGGCACTTGGTCCTTTAAAAATGTATCGGCAAAGTGTCCTTTAAGCCAATTAATATTCCCTTTCCAATCTGTAGCTTTATCGTAGCCCGATTGTATAAATGTTATTGCCAAAAATAGTAGTACGGCAATTATAGCTGCATAAGTCATGGTTGTTATTTTTTATGGATTAGTCGTGTTAATTTAATAGATAAATCAGTTAAAATAATTTTAGCATTTCCGTTGCGCTCTATATGATAAATAGCATCCGAAAGTTCTGTAAAGATACCACTGATGTTGTTACCGTTTACAAACGGAGCAAAATTTTCCAGTTTAAATTTCTCCACAGTAGGCTCAACATAAACCAATTCCTTAGCCTGATAGTTGAGCATGAGTGCTTGCCTAAACATGGTAATACAAAAATCGAGGAATTGCTTTTGCGCTTCGCGCCCAATACCAGCAATTTGTTCGCTCCAAACAATTAAATCCTGTATGGCAGCAGCATTACCCTTAGCCCTAAAGGCAGCGCGTACCCATTGCACAAACCACTCCTCAAAAGGGTATTCATCACCTTTTTTATGGATTAAATGGTAAGCCTTATTGTAATTGCCCTGTGCTTGGTGGGCTAATTTCTTGGCATTAGCAGGCAACATATTTTCACGAGTAACTAAGGCATCTGTTATAGCCTGCTCGCTTAACCCGCCAAAATGCAGTACTTGGCAGCGCGATGCTATTGTTTGTAGTATATTATCTTCATCTTCGGTAACCAGTAAAAAAATCGTTTTTTCGGGTGGTTCTTCTAGTAACTTTAATAGCTTGTTGGCAGTAGGGATATTCATACGGTCTGCCATCCAAATAATCATCACTTTATAGCCGCCCTCATAGGCTTTCAGCGAAAGCGATTTTACAATTTCCTGCGCTTCATCAACACCAATTTGCCCTTGCTTTTTGGCAATATCAATTTTGTTGTACCAGTCAAAAAGGCTACCGTAGGGCGTTTGGGTTACAAACTCGCGCCAAGCCTTTAAAAAATTGGCACTTACGGGGTGGCTTTTTACCTCGCTATTAGGTGCTACAGGGAACACAAAATGCAAATCGGGGTGCGATAGGTTGCTAAACTTTAGGTTACAGGCATCGTTACCGCCATTGTTTTCTCCGTTGGCATTGCTGCACAAAATATATTGTGCGTAGGCAATTGCCATAGGCAATGTACCCGAACCCTCAGGCCCCACAAACAGTTGTGCATGCGGTATTCTGCCAGCATCGGCACTTGCCGTTAAGTGGCTTTTAATATGTTCCTGTCCTAAAATTTCTGAGAAAAGCATAGCACAAATATAGGGCAATTTCACGTATGTACTATGATTTCGTTTGTCATTACGAGGTACGAAGCAATCTTTAAAAAGAGGGTAGTAGATTGCTCCGCTCCGCTGCACTACACTCGTAATGACCAATGCGTCATTACGAGGAGGTACGACGAAGTAATCTACTCACTACACGATGCTCTTGTTAACTACAAAACAGATTGCTTCGTGCCTCGCAATGACAGTTCGTGTTATTGCAGGCGTAGTATAATAGAGTGTGGCAATCTTTTTATTACTTTAGTTTATCATTGTACCAAAATATATAAGTTGAATGAAACCTGGTTACATTTACATTATTACCAATTATACCAATACCACATTGTACATAGGTGTAACTTCTGATTTACACGAACGTATAAAAGAACACAAGCACAAGCGTTACGCAAATTCATTTTCTGCACGGTATAATCTTAATAAACTGGTTTATTTTGAAGCCTTTCAGATGATAGAAGATGCCATTGCACGAGAAAAACAACTAAAAGCAGGCTCGAGAGCGAATAAGATTGCATTAATCCAAAAGCTAAACCCAGAATGGAAGGATTTGTATTTTGAGATTGAGCAATATTTGTAAGCTGCTGCGTACTGTCATTGCGAGGCACGAAGCAATCTTTTGATTGTTACAGGTAGATTGCCGCGCTCCGTTGCACTGCACTCGCAATGACCAATGCGTCATTAGGAGGAAGTATAACGAAATAATCTGTTGAGGTACGTTATATTGATTGTTCTTGGAGCAACGAACAAACTAAATTGCTGCGCTCCGTTACACTACGCTCGCAATGACCAATGCGTCGTTACGAGGAGGCACAACAAAGTAATCTAAAATACAGGATAGTATTACTAGGCATTAACAGGTTGCTTCATGCCCCGAATGGCGGTTATTAAAAGGCAGACCAAACAATCCCAATCTATTTTATACCTGCAATCAATACACCATAAAACATAAAAAGTTATATTTGTTTTCTTCAAACAAAAACCTAAATAAACGTATAGAGATGAGAACGCTTTCTGATATTAATTTTGCAGGTAAAAAGGCATTAATACGAGTAGATTTTAATGTACCACTCGACGAGCATTTTAACGTTACCGATGCCAACCGCATTGAGGCAGCAAAACCAACAATTGATACAATTTTAAACGATGGAGGTAGTGTTATTTTAATGAGCCACTTGGGCAGACCTAAAGGGAAAGAAGACCAATACTCTCTAAAACATATAGTAGATAAAACAAGTGAAGTTTTAGGAAAACAAGTACATTTTGTAAACGATTGTATTGGTACTGATGCCGAAACAGCCGCAGCGAACCTAAAAGCGGGCGAAATTTTGCTGTTGGAAAACCTCCGATTTTATAAAGAAGAAACAGCAGGCGATGAGGCTTTTGCCGAAAAATTAGCCAAACTAGGCGATGTTTATGTAAACGATGCATTTGGTACAGCACACCGCGCCCATGCCTCTACAACAATAGTGGCAAAGTTTTTCCCAAAAAATAAGGTGTTTGGTGCGCTTCTTGCTAAAGAAATTGAAAGTTTAGACAAGGTATTAAAAAATAGCGAAAAACCTGTTACAGCAGTTTTGGGCGGAAGCAAAGTATCGTCTAAAATTACCGTTATCGAGAATATACTGGATAAGGTAGACCACCTAATTATTGGTGGTGGTATGACCTTTACATTTATAAAGGCATTAGGCGGAAAAATAGGAAACTCTATTTGTGAGGACGATAAGCAGGAACTGGCGTTAGAAATATTAGAAAAAGCCAAAGCCAAAAACGTACAAGTACACTTACCTGTAGATGTTGTGGCTGCCGATGCTTTTAAAAACGATGCTAACACTATGGTGGTTAACACTAACGAAATTCCAGACGGATGGCAAGGGCTTGATGCAGGACCAAAATCGTTAGAGAACCTTAGGCAGGTAATACTAGATTCTAAAACAATATTATGGAACGGACCGTTAGGCGTTTTTGAAATGGAAACCTTTGCTAAAGGTACAATAACACTAGGCGAATTTATTGCTGAAGCTACCAAAAACGGAGCATTCTCGCTTGTTGGGGGTGGCGACTCGGTAGCAGCCGTAAAACAATTCGGTTTAGAGCCAAAAATGAGCTATGTGTCCACAGGAGGTGGTGCCATGCTCGAAATGTTAGAGGGTAAAACCCTACCTGGTATTGCTGCAATACAGGCATAAAACGTTGTTAAAATTTATACGAAATACGCACTATGTAAAGTTATAGGTTTGCATACACTTTTTGTGCAAACCTATAACCCTTAAAAAGTAATTTATGAAGATGAAAAGAATGCTGTTGTTTGTTGCTGGGATACTTTCTTGCACTGCGTTTGCACAAGAGAGTGCTCAGGCACCTATAAGTGTGCCAAAGGCAGAGGTAAAACTATCGTATATCGACTCTTTAAAAGCAACATTTACCCATAATGAGGCACTTGCACGTATAGATAGCCTTTGGGTAAAAGAGCTTACTAACGATGCTCTTTTTGCAACCATGCAAGAAGAAATACACAACGTAAATCCCGATTCGGTAGTAGTGTACCCCGAACTTTCTAGCGAAGTGTTGAAACAAAGGTTAGCAGCTATGGATGCACTTTCGCCTTTCCATATCGAGTACAATGCATCGTTAGAAAACGTTATAAAATCGTACTTAAAAAACAGAAAAAAAACCATAGAGCGCATCATGGTATTATCAGAATACTATTTCCCGATGTTCGAGGAACATTTGGCAAAGTACGATATACCCATGGAGTTAAAATACCTTGCCATTGTAGAGTCGGCACTTAACCCACGCGCAAAATCAAGAGTTGGCGCATCAGGGCTTTGGCAGTTTATGTACCCTACTGGCAAACAGTTTAAGCTCGAAGTAAACTCGTATATTGATGAGCGTTACGACCCGTTAAAGGCTACCGAGGCAGCCTGCCAATACCTATCCAGCCTTTACAGAATGTTTGGCGATTGGGATTTGGTACTTGCATCCTACAATGCAGGGCCAGGTAACGTAACCAAAGCCATGCGACGCTCGGGCGGGAAAAAGAATTACTGGAACATTAGGCGCAAACTACCCAGAGAAACGCGTGGTTATGTACCCGCTTTTTTAGCTACCATGTATATGTTTGACTATGCCGATGCACATGGTATTAAACCCGCAGGCAAAGCACCTATTGCGTATGCCGAAACAGATACTGTACAAGTGCAACGCCAAATGTCGTTTGCGCAAGTGTCCAACCTGCTCGATATCCCTGTAGCCGAGTTACAACTACTCAACCCCGTTTACAAGCTCGATGTTGTTCCGTACAGCTCTACCAAACCCTTTTATTTAAGGTTGCCCAAAAATAAAATAGGGCTGTTTACAGCAAATGAGGAAGGTATATATGCCTATATAGATTACGAGGCTAGCCAGCGCGAACAACCCATATACGATGGTAACGATGCCGTAGTATTACTCCAAAACGGTAAAAAGAAAATAACCACCACCAAAACCTACCGCGTACGTAGTGGCGACAACTTGGGTGCAATAGCTCAAAAGCACGGTGTATCGGTAGCCAAGCTAAAACGGTGGAATGGTATTAGAGGCACTATGATTAGAGTGGGGCAACGCCTAAAAATATACAAAACTAAAATAGTAGCTATTCCTAAAAAGGAAAAAGAAGCCATAGCTGCCGCCAAAAAGAAGGAACAAAAACAGCAAGAAGTAAAACCTGTAACTGTTGAGGTTGCAACACCAAAACCAGAGGAGGCTATTGCCGAGAATACAAAAGCACCCATAGCGGAGCAAACCGAAACAGTAGCCACAACAGACGAACAAAATAGCGAGGATACTCCTGCTGTCGTTGAGACACCAACCGAACCCGAAATAGCACCTACTACCGAGGTAGCTGTTGCCGAAACACCAAAGCAAAAAAGAGCCGAAGCCGCTAATTACGAAGAAGAACGTATGTACATTGTTAAAAAAGGCGACTCGTTGTTTAGCATTGCTAAAAAACTGCCTGGTGTAACCGTAGAAAACCTAAAAAACTGGAATAAGAATACCATAGAGGGCGACAACCTACAACCAGGTATGGAGCTGAGGGTAATTCTGAACTAAGGATGAAAAAGAGGGTAAATATATCATGATAAGAATAAAACAAATACTATTTTTTGTTTTTGTTCTTTGTGCCGTAGGCTGCAACAACACTAACGATGCTGAAGCTACAGCATCCAAAAGCAACATTAACGAGATATACATCATTATAAACGATGCGCTCTGGAATGGCGATGTTGGCGATAGCTTACGCAGAAAACTAGCTGCCCCTGTAGATGGGCTTACGCAAGAAGAACCTCTTTTTACCCTTAACCAATACCACGACACCACCTTTGATGCCGTACTTAAAAAAGGTAGAAACATTATTATTGTAAACGAAGGCAGCGATAAAAATTTTACCTCGAAAAAAGATACGTTTTGTTCCCCTCAAAACGTGTTTACTTTTAGTGGCGAAACCGTAGAAGAGCTTTTAGAACTCATTGATATGTACTCGTACGATATTATCATGAAGATAAAAGAAACCGAAATTGCCGAGAACCAAAAACGTAACGAAGAAGAGGGGCTGCTAGATATAACCCACATTCGGCAGCAATTTAATGTAGGCTTAATGGTACCCACAACCTACACCTACGCCATACAAAACGATAACTTTGTTTGGCTTAAAAAAGATATTCCTAGTGGTAATACCAATATTTTGTTGTACAGTGTGCCTTACCACCGTATAGAGCACGAAAAAACAATACTCGGTAATATTATTAGCATGCGCGACTCTATAGGCAGCTTGTACATACACGGGCAAGAAAAAGGTACGCACATGAAAACGGAAGAAGCCTATTCGCCCTACCTTTTTATGACGAGTTTTAAAGACAAGCGTGCTTTTGAAACACGGGGTAATTGGGATATGGAAAACGATTTTATGAATGGTCCTTTTCTTAACTATGCCATTCGCGATAACAAACACCAGTGCTATTTGGTAATAGAGGGTTTTATATACAGCCCGTCGTCGCCCAAACGCGACCTCATCATCGAATTAGAATCGATTATAAAATCATTAGAATTCCAGTAATGAGCATCCAATTCAAAATAAAGCCATTTAACGCCTTTTTGTTACAAGAACTATATAATGTACTACAATTGCGTAGCGAAGTGTTTGTGGTGGAGCAGGATTGCGTATACCAAGATATTGACGGTAAGGATGAAAAGGCATTACACCTTGTAGGCACTTATAACGGTAGTGTAGTTGCCTATGCCCGTATTTTTGCAGCAGGCGATTATTTTGACGAACCCGCTATAGGCAGAGTAGTTATTAGCGAAAAATACCGCGACCGCAAATGGGGGCATAACCTAATGGAGGCTGCTATAGCAGGCATTAAGGAGCATTACAATACTACCGCGATTACCATATCGGCGCAATTATACTTAAAAAAGTTTTACGAAACACATGGTTTTGTGCAGGTAGGCGAGGACTACTTAGAGGATGGCATACCCCACATTAGAATGAAACGGACATAATTATTGCTCATTATGCTTAAGAACTGTGGCTGTTTACTGTAACTGGAAACGGTAATTAAATTTTAGTAATTACCAATTCCACACGGCGGTCGTACTCCGAGCCTTTACCTAGTGGTACAGTATTACCATAGCCTTTGTAGCTCATTCGGCTTTCAGGAATTCGTTTTTTTAGTAAAAATTTATATACGGTACGCGCTCGGTTTATAGAGAGTTCGCGCTTTCGGGTATCTTTATCTATAGCTTCTTTTTGGAATGTAGGTGTACAGCACACATGCCCCTGAATTTCAAAATGTAAGTTTCGGTACTTGTGCAACAAACGGGCAATCCGTTCCAGCTCGGTTACCGATTTTCGGGTAAGTTTGCTACTACCACGTTGAAATAGGATGTTTTGTAGGTACACACGGTCGCCTACTATCATATCGTCTTTTACGGTATTGTACACACCAGGCTCTAACTTGGGTGGCGGAGCGATTTCAAAATTAACCAATACATCTACACGGCGGTTTTTAGAGCGCGCTTCCGATACATCGTCAATATCATCGTCCAGTAAAATACGCCCCTTACCCTCTATGGTTACAATAATTTTGTTTTTAATACCACTTTCAATCATCTTGTTTTTAATGGTATTGGCACGGTTTTCAGACAGCTTGTAGTTGTATTCGTCTTTACCTCTATCGTCGGTATAGCCAAATATCTGTATGCTTTCAATACGAGTAGTATCTATGGCTTTTATAAAAGCCACAACGTTATTACCCTGTTTATCGTCCAGATTGTATTTATCGAATTCAAAGTAAATAGAATAAACGGTTTCCTCTTGGGCAAATCCAACAGTAGTAAATAGTAGTAGCAGTATGTTAAAAATCATCTTCATCCTTCTGCTAATTTAATTATTTTTTTACTCATCTACTCGGTTTAAGGCTATATCTTCGGGCGGATGTATTACTATAGGGAACTTTTCTACTTTTACAGCACTACTGTCCAAACCAAAGGCACGCCCCTCCGAAAGACTGATTTTTTTAAGCACATAGTAAATGTCCAAAATAATTCTTTCGTACCAAGGCAAGTCATTATCGTACGACATGAATTTTTCTATAACTATAAACTTAAAATCGCCAATAACATTGTTTCGGTTTAACGATTTATACCTACTCGTTATATCTACCTCGCCGCGCGCTACCATATCTTTAACCACCTCTTTAAACATAAGGTTAATTCTGGGTGCTACACGGAAGCCCAAATAGAAATCGACACGGATAACGTCGCCCTCTATAATATGCCTTACACGATAATCCATACGGTACGGCTCGTCTACTACGTTAACGTGTACAAACCAATACAAATCGGCACGTTTTGGGCGTTTTTGGAGTATAGAATACAGTACTTTCGATTCTATCTCATCGCTAAACTGCGCGTTGGTTAAATACACCAAGTGCGTTGCATATTTAGGTATAGAGCGGTCGTTACTAAGCTCTGATATTACGGTTTTATAATTGTCTACTTTCGTAAATTCCGTATAATCGCTACGGATGCGTTTGGCGGTGTACCATACCGTCATTATAATACCAAGTACCCCTGTTATAATTACCGATACGTAACCTCCGCTACTAAATTTATCTATGTTGGCTATAAAAAAGGCACCTTCTATAGTTACATAAACGGATATTATTAAAAATATAACCCACGGGTTGTACCGCCTTGTTGCCATAAACATACCAAGTAAAGACGTCGTCATGAGCATACAGATAATAATGGCTAACCCATAGGCTGCTTCCATTTTACTGGATTCCTCAAAATACAGTACTATAAAACAACACCCAAAAAACAGTAACCAGTTAATAGAGGGGATGTATAATTGTCCCTTTAACTCTGTGGGGAACTTAACCGATACTTTTGGCCAAAAATTCAGGCGCATTGCTTCACTAATCATGGTAAACGAACCGCTAATAAGTGCCTGCGAGGCTATAATGGCTGCAGATGTTGCAATAACAATACCTACAGGCAAAAACCAATCGGGCATTAGCATATAAAACGGGTTACCAGGGTTGCCCGAGCTACCCAAATCTACAAGGGTTTGCCCCGAATATTTCATTAAAAAGGCACCTTGCCCAAAGTAATTTAGTACCAGCATGGTTTTTACAAAAACCCAGCTTGCCCTAATGTTTTTCCTGCCACAATGCCCCATATCGCTATACAGTGCTTCTGCTCCTGTGGTACATAAAAACACAAAGCCCAGTACGTAAAAACCTTCGTGGTGGATGCTAAGCAAATGAATAGCATAGTACGGGTTAAGGGCTTTAAATACGGAGAAGTTATCGAAAATTTGTATAAAGCCGAGTATACCTAGCATGCTAAACCAAACTAGCATCATAGGACCAAAAAACCGCCCTAAAAACTTAGTACCAAAGCGTTGTATAAAAAATAGTGCAAAAAGAATACCAATTACAATGGCAATGGTGTTTATGGTAGGGTTAAATACCCGCAAACCCTCTACGGCAGAGGCTACCGATATGGGGGGCGTAATAAACCCATCTGCCAAAAGGCAGCTACCCCCAATAATGGCGGGTACTATCATCCATTTTTTCTTAAAGCGTTTTAATAGTGTGTATAACGAGAATATACCCCCTTCGCCATTGTTATCGGCTTGTAGTGTTAGTAGTACGTACTTTAGGGTGGTTTGCAGCGTGAGTGTCCAGAAAATACACGATAATGCACCAAGTACTACTTCTTCGGCTATAGGTACTTCGCCCATTATGGCTTTCATTACATATAGTGGAGAAGTACCTATATCTCCGTAAATTATTCCCAACGTAACAATAATTCCTCCTGTTGTTACCTTGTTTAGGTTGTTGTGATTACTACTCACGGTTTATAAAAATTAAAGCGCAAAGGTATAGGTTTTTAACAATTAGGCATTTATTAACGCCTTATATTTAAAGTTTAGCGTAAAAAATATCCCCTTGCTATAATAAAAAGGGGATATTTTTGGGTTGCTTATTTTAAGAGTATTTTATTGTACTCACTTGTATTGTTAAGTAGTGCTGTGGCTTTTATAATTTCGGGGTTACTGGTAGTGTAGTATTTGTAAAGCCCTTCTTGGTACTGGTAGCGTTTAATGGCTTCGTCCAACATTAGTTTTTTAATTTCGGTTTTATGCTCGTCCAGTTCCTTTTCCTCGCTTTTTTCCAAAGCCATTACCAGTTCTTTGTACTCTTTTGCAATAGTATCGTCAATTTTTTCTTTTACCGATGCCTCATACATTGCTTTTAATGCTTTTTCGGTTTCGGTATCAAACTCAAAATCTTCTTTTTTAAGGAAATGCTTAAAATCTTGGAAATCCTTATCGCTTATCTGCGGTATTTTAGTACCTAAGTTGGGGTTGCGGTAGTAATAATCGGTAATAAAGTTAAAAATAGCATCGTTGCGCTGTAGGGCATCGGCTATAGTACTTTGTTTCGATTCTTCCAGTACCACATCAGGTAATATTCCTCCGCCATCATACACGGTACGTCCTTTTCGGGTTTTAAAGGCATTGTAATCTTTCTTGTCAATACGAATGGCTTTACCGTCGGCATCTTTATGTGTATAATCCAACGCCTGTATGCCTCTGCCCGAAGGCGTATAATAGCGCGAAATGGTTACTTTTACCTGTGTACCATAGGTAAGCTCCAGTGGGCGTTGTACTAAACCTTTACCAAAACTACGGCTACCTACAACTACGGCACGATCTAAATCTTGCAATGCGCCCGATACGATTTCGGATGCCGATGCACTTTTACCATCTACCAAAACAACCAACGGAATATCGGTATCTACAGGTGCCTTTTGCGTTATGTACGTATTGTTATACTTGGCATTTTTGGATTTTGTGGTTACGATGGTTTCTCCTGCAGGAATAAAAATGTTACACACATTTACTGCCTCGTTAAGCAAACCACCGGGGTTGCCCCTAAGATCCAGTATTATTTTTTTTGCGCCCTCTTTTTTCAATGCCAATAATGCTGCTTTGGTTTCGGAAGATGCTTTTGCGTTAAAACGCGATAGCACAATGTAGCCCGTTTCGGTATCTGCCATAGCGTAATACGGCACAGCACGCAAATCTACCTCATCCAATACCAATTCGGTACTGTATACTTTGCCTTGCCTTTTGTACTTAATATTAATTTTAGTGTTGCGTGTTCCTTTAAGCAATTCTCGGGCATCCTCTTTAAAATCGGTAAGGTTTATATCGCCAATTTGTATTATCTCGTCGCCTGCTTTCAGCCCTGCTTTATCGGCAGTATACCCTTTGTACGGCTCTTTAATAATTAGTTTACCCTCTTTACGGGTAATTAAGGCACCCACGCCTGTGTACTCGCCCGTGTTGTTAATTTTAAACTTGGCAACATCGGCCTCGTTAAAATAATTGGTGTAAGGGTCTAGGTCTGCCAGCATGCTTTTTATGGCAGTATCCATAAGCTCGCCAGGGTTCGTATCATCTACGTAATTGGTGTTTACTGTTTTGTAGAGGGTGGTAAATATTTCTATTTGCTTTGCGATTTCAAAAAAGTCGCTCTTAAAGCTGGTACCAACAAACAGAAAAACAACTGCCAACGTGGTAACAATGTATCTTTTCTTTAGTTTAGGAAGCATAATTTTATAGTGATTTATGTTTTTTGCGATTTAATTTTTTGCGAATTACAACTAGTGCAACTACGAAAATAGGCATTATACCATTAAATACCTTTTTAAAAACGTAAAAAACCAAGAACTTAGTACATTACAGCCCTTCTTGTGCTATAAACTTTTCAAAGAGTTGTATGGTTTTGGTATTTATTTGCTCGTACGTTAAGCGGTCTTTAGTTTGGTAAAAAAACATAAAGGCAGTAGGTTCGGTAATTTTATCGGTAAGAATGTGCTTATTAAGCCTGTAGGTTTCGCGCAGTACACGCTTAAAATAATTGCGGTCTACCGCTTTTTTAAAGTGTTTTTTAGAAACCGACACCCCCATTTGCAATGTACCACCGCCCTTAATATGGGTAATGGGTACATACACCAACCGCAACGGATATTTAGCCACCGTTTTACCTTCGGTAAACAAGCGGTCTATAGTGGTTTTGCTTTTTAGCTTTTCGTGTTTCGGGTACGTGTAATCGGGTTGTTTCATACGCCGCAAAGGTACATTATTTTAAAATCTGGAAAAGAGTATCGAGTAAATGTCAGATTATTTTCTTATTATTGTGCTAAAATAATATAACACTATGGTATCAGAACGTGTGGGTAAATACATAGAGGCAAAAGGAATAAGCTATTATGCTTTTGAGAATAGCCTTGGTGCGAGTAGGGGGAGCATCTCTAAAGCAGTAAAGGATGGCAAGAGCATAGGCTCTAATATGCTAGAAAAAATTCATGCTACTTACCCCGACCTTAACCCTACGTGGTTGCTTACGGGCGAGGGCGATATGCTGCTTACCGATACTGTTTGGCAAAACAGTAGTATTAATACTTACCGCCTTAAAACGGATACTGCTGTAGAAAGCCAACAAATACCGTTATACGATTTGGAGGCTGTAGCGGGATTAGTACCCTTATTTGGCGATAACAATGCTTTTAAACCTGTAGACCATATTATGATACCCCATTTACCCAAATGTGATGGTGCGGTGTACGTAACAGGCGATAGTATGTACCCGTTATTAAAAAGCGGCGATATTGTAATGTATAAAGCCATAAACGATATTGCTAACGGTATTTTTTGGGGCGAAATGTACTTGTTGAGTATTGATATGGGTGGTGAGGAATACATTACCGTGAAGTACGTGCATAAGGCAGACGACAAGCAATACATAAAACTGGTAAGCGAAAACAAACACCACCAAGATAAAGAGGTGCAATTGGCGCAAGTAAAAGCATTGGCATTAGTAAAAGCAAGCATCCGCATTAACGCCATGACGTAATATGGCAAAAGTACAAACACAAAAAAACCGCCGGGCACTACTTCGGCGGTTTTTTATATAATTACATCCAACTAATTTTTATTACACTACAAAGGTAGGCATGCATATCAAAATTATATGATAATGCAGTGCTAAACTTCTGTTAAACCTACTCGTTAGCAGTATATTAGTTATTTTGTGGTGTGTACAGGTTATTTTCTTTATTTACATCTGCCATTGTTTCGGTAGGGTCTATAGCCATAACTTTAATAGCGCTTTTAGGGCGATTAATGGTAAACTCGTACGTTGGGTGCGCCCAACTCCAGTCTGCCTTTACTGTGCGCTTTAGCTTTGGGTAGGGGTTATCTTTTTCGTAACGCATCATTTGTAATGGAATGTAAAAACTCTCTTGCGAGCCATCTTCGTATGCTACAATAATATCCAATGGCATTGGCATACGCCCAATACGCTCTAACGTAATTGTGGTTGTATTCCCGTTAGCCTTAACTTCTTTAATACCATAATCTATGGTATTGGTAGTTTGCGTCCAATCCGTTAAATACCAATCCAAGTGCGCCCCACTAACACGTTCGGCAGTACGCTTAATATCGTTAGGGGTTGGGTGGCTAAACTTATAATCGGTGTAAAAACGTTTTATGGTTTCCTTTAGTTTATCTTCTCCGATGAGGTAACCCAATTGCGCCAAGAAAATTTCTCCTTTGCTGTAGGCAGATATACCATACAATACGTTTTGGTCGTAACGGTCGGCATGTGTGCTAAGCGGTTGCTCCTTGCCCGACGCTGCCATATAAAAGTAGTTAGAGTAAGCACCTGCAAGGGGGTTGGCGTTTTCTTCTTTAGAAGGCATAACGGCCTCCATAGCCAAATCCGAAATATACGAGGTAAAGCCCTCATCCATCCATTCGTGTTTTGCCTCGTTGGTTGCCAACACGTGTTGGAACCATGAGTGTGCAAATTCGTGTGCTGTAACGCCCACCAAGCTACCGTAGCTGCGATTACCTGTAATAAGGGTACACATGGCGTATTCCATTCCGCCATCGCCACCTTGCACTACCGAGTATTGTTTGTACGGATATACCCCGATGTTAGTATTAAAGTAATTGAGCAACTCTACCGTTTTAGGCTGCATTTTTTTCCAGTTCTCGTTGTACTCCTTATTGTCCTTATAAAAAAAGTGGAGTTCTGTGCCATTATCGGCAACTACTTTATCGTGTATATAATCGTCATCAGCACCCCAAGCAAAATCGTGCACCATTGGCGCAACAAAGTGCCATGTAAGCGTTTTTACTTTACGTGGGTGTTTTACTTTTATACCTTCGTCTTGGTAGCCTTTACCAATTTCGTTTTTGTTTTGCAGGTAGCCCGTGCCGCCAATAGTGTACTCTTTATCAATAGTAATTTTTACATCAAAATTACTCCATACACCATGAAATTCGCGCCCAATGTAAGGGTCGGCGTGCCAGCCTTCAAAATCATATTCTGCCATTTTAGGGTACCATTGCGTCATGGATAAGGCTACATCCTCCGAGCTGTTTCTGCCCGAACGGCGTACCTGTAACGGTACCTGTCCCTCAAAATCCAAGGTAAAAGTGGTAGATGCTCCTGGTAGTATGGGTTTGGGTAGTATTACCTCCAGTACTGTACCTGCAACAGTGTTTCGGGCTGCGGTACCATCTTGCTTTAAGTTGTTTATTTTTAAATAGCCTATTTCGTTTGGTTTTAGGGTGCTAATACGGCTTTCGGTTATGGTTTCGGTACCGCGTTTAAAGCTTTTAACCATACGCTTGTCGGGGTCGGCTATGCTAGTAAGGCGTGCATCCATTTCGCTACCGGGTTGGAAAGCGTTGTTGTACAAATGGTAATATACATGGCGCAAGGTATCGGGCGAGTTGTTGGTATATACCACCTCTTGCGTACCTGTGTATTGGTATGTTTTTACATCCATAGCAACTTCCATTGTATAATCGGCGTGTTGCTGCCAGTACCCTGGGTTGGGGTTATTGTGTTGGTGTTGTGCCCATAGGCTGCCTGTAATTAGTAGGGTAAGTAACGTTATTTTCTTCATGGGTTAAAAATATAAAAAGTTTTAAAGAAAAGGTAATACTAATACTAATTGGCACAAATAGAAATTTTTATTTTTAACAAAGTGCCAGTACTCGTTATTGCGAGTGTAGTGCAACAGGACGCGGCAATTTTTTAATTACGTATTTATTTAATTGTTATGAAGTACCTACAAGGTTTTAAAAACCTTGCGTGAAATACAGTTTTTCTAACCTATACTATTGCAATCATACTATCTATTAGCGATAATTTGCCTAATCTGTGTTGTTTGTGTTCTAAATTTTATATTTTTCATTCCGCTATGTTACTCTCAGGCTTGGGTCATTGCGAGTGTAGTGCAACGGAGCGTGGCAATCTTTTAGTCACGTATTTATTTAATTGTTATGAAGTACCTACAAGGTTTTAAAAACCTTGCAGGAAATATAGTTTCTCCAACCTATACTATTACAATCATACTGTCTATTAGCGATAATTTGCCTAATCTGTGTTGTTCGCGTTCTAGTTTTACTGTTTTTTTAAACTCTTCAATCAGCTCAGATATGAGAGCGAAGTACAAACAGGGTGTAAAAATAAAAACCCCACGAAGTAATGTGGTTCGTGGGGTTTTTAAGGGATATATATTAACAATTAGTTTTACATTCTCGACATTTTATCGGCAAGAATAATAGCGTTGTAAGCGTTTACAATACGCCCTGTCATAGATACATCGCTAAATGCGCGCATGTCTTCGGGGTTACCTCCAGCGGCAACTTCTATATCAATAGGAAGTCCTGACTGCATCATAATGCGTTTTACCTGTGCTGCTGTTAGCTTAGGGTAGTAGGCACGTATAAGTGCTGCTACACCTGCTGCGTTTGGCGATGCCATTGAAGTACCTTGTAAAAACTCGTAACTATTATCTGGCGTTGTAGCGTAAATTTCAACTCCTGGGCTAAATACATCTACATCTTTTTTACCGTAGTTAGAAAAACTTGCAATAAGGTTAGCATCTAACGGGTAGTTTAATGCACCTACCGACAGGAAGTTGTCTGAAATTTCAGGACCGCCATTTCGGTTATCGTTAGGGTAACGCTCTACACCACCTGGTTTGTTAAGGTCTGTACCCTCGTTACCTGCTGCACATACAATTAGTACATCTTTTTCGGCTGCATATTTAATTGCATCGTATACCCAATCGCTGTGTGTAGCGTAGTATTTACCAAAGCTTCCGTTAATTACTTTTGCTCCGTTATCTACGGCATAGCGTATTGCTAGTGCTACGTCTTTATCGTACTCATCGCCATCGGGTACGGCACGTACTGCCATAATTTCTACCACGTTGCTAGCAACACCGTCGCCACCAATACCGTTATTACGTACTTGTGCTATAATACCTGCTACGTGTGTACCGTGTTTTGCGCCATCTTTATCTGGACCAATAACGTTGCCGTTACCATACTCTCTGTCGTTAAAATCGTCAGGGTTGTCGCCTAGCATTTTACGGGCATCGTACTCCATATTTAAATGGTACTCCATTTGTCCGCCAAAGTATTCCATACCGCCTTCTACCTGCTCCATTAGCTCTTTTCGAGTAATGTTGCTTAGTATTTGTACAAACATGGGTTTAAATTGGTTTACCGTTGCATCTTCCGATTCGATGTTTCTAACATCTTCGGCAGTATAGTTTTCTTTACCTGTTGCCTCTTGCATCACTTTATCGGCATTGGCAATAGCTTCCATACGTTGCTTTCCTGCCATTGCTTCGCCATACTTTCTGTCGTATTCTGCTTTTGCTTTTTTGTACGTTTCAGAGCCATCGTCGCCTTTTTTCAGGATACGTACAAACTCCATATTTTCGTGGTTAATGTCACCCAAAAAGTTCCATCCATGTACATCGTCTACATAACCATTTTTATCATCATCTTTACCGTTACCAGCAACCTCTTTATCATTCGTCCAGATAACTGGTTGCAAGTCGGGATGCTCAATATCTACACCCGAGTCAATAACGCCTACAACAACTTTTTTAAACTTTCTGCCTTCAAGTAGTTTGTATGCTTTATCTACACTCATTCCAGGTATAGTGTCTGTCATTAAGTCAAGATGACTCCAACGCTCTAATTCTGTTTCTGTTAATTCAGCCTGTTTAGGGGTTAGCGGTGTAGTAACGCTAATAGGCTCTGCCGTAATTTTTTTGCCAGCACTACATCCCACAAGAAATAACGCGAGGGCTGCCGACAGGTAAATTGATTTAAATTTCATATCCGATTAAGTTTACTTTTATTGAGATTAGTATAATTTGTTATTGGTTTGTTACACTTTAGGGTAAATTAATATCCTGTTAGTACATCGCTCCACGTTAAAACGTCTTTTAAGCGTACGCCTTTTTCGGTGTGCTGTACTGTAATTATTTCGTTGTGCGCATCGTGCCCTAATATCAAGTGGTAGTTATTATCGGCAGCGGCATTTAAAAATTTTGCTTTTTCGTCTATCGTTAACAATGGGCGGGTATCATAACCCATTACGTAGGGTAGGGGTATATGCCCTGCGGTAGGCAATAAATCTGCCATGTACACAAATGTTTTACCCATAAATTTTAGGTGGGGTAGCATTTGTTTTTCGGTATGCCCATCGGCAAATAATATTCCAAAACCTAGTTCGCTATTTTCTTTAAAATCGCCTTGTGGGCGTTCAATAAATTTTAGTTGCCCACTCTCTTGCATAGGCATTATGTTTTCGGTTAAAAACGATGCTTTTTCGCGGGCGTTGGGTTGTGTAGCCCACTCCCAATGGTTGTCGTTCGTCCAGAAATGTGCATTTTTAAAAGCCGTTTCGTATCCCGTGCGGTCTTTATTCCATTGTATGGCACCGCCCACGTGGTCAAAATGCAAGTGGGTTAAAAACACATCAGTAATATCATCACGATTAAAACCGTATTTCGCCAGTGATTTATCTATAGAGTGGTCGCCCCACATAGCGTAATAGCCAAAAAACTTATCGCTTTGTTTGTTGCCCATACCCGTATCAATAAGTATTAGTTTTTTGCCATCTTCAATAAGCAGGCAACGTGCCGCCATATCTATTTGGTTATTGGCATCGGCAGGGTTGGTACGGTTCCAAATGGTTTTGGGTACTACGCCAAACATAGCACCGCCATCGAGCTTAAAGTTACCGCTCTCTATTGGGTATAATTTCATGGTGTTGTATTGGATTTTAAAGCTAGCAAGTTACGGATTTAACACGAATTATTGCACTCAACGTTGTACTATAAATATTCTTTATAGTTAACATAGTTATAAAAGTGGTAACTGCTATTGTAATGTCTAACTTTGTGCGGTATCTTTGCCGTATTGCGAATTAAAATTTGTAGTATTATGATAAAAGTTTCTGAAACAGCGAAGAGTAAGATTGTTACGCTAATGGCGGACGATGGTTTTGATGCCTTTACGGATTACGTAAGGGTAGGCGTAAAGAGTGGAGGATGTTCGGGCTTATCGTATGACCTAAAGTTTGACAAAGCCATGGGCGAAAACGATAAACTATTTGAAGACAATAACATTAAAATAGCCGTAGATAAAAAAAGCTTTTTGTACCTAGCGGGTACAATACTAGAATATAGCGGAGGGCTTAACGGTAAGGGCTTTGTATTTAACAACCCTAATGCACAGCGTACCTGCGGTTGTGGCGAAAGTTTTTCGTTATAAGTAAAATGTTGTTGTAAAGTTCGAAAGTTGTAATGTTGTAATGTTTTTGTATGGCGAAGTTAAATTCATTTGAAGAAATAATTGCCTGGCAAAAATCGAGAGAACTGAATGCAGAAATATATAAGGTTACAAATGAGAATGTATTGTTTGCTAAGGATTACGGATTGAGGGATCAGATTAGGAAGGCTAGTATTTCTATAACCTCAAATATTGCGGAAGGTTTCGAAAGGGAAACAACTAAAGAGTTTATAAGGTTTTTGTATATAGCAAAGGCTTCGGCAGGAGAATTCAGATCGCAGCTTTATCTGGCATCAGATTTAAATTATATATCTAATGATGAGTTTAAAAAACTCAATGTTAAGATTAATGATATATCAAAACTATTGAGTGGTTTTATAAAGTACCTATCGGGAACGTTATAACATTCAAACGTTAAAACATTCAAACTAAGATGAGTAAATATACAGAAGAAGAATTAAAAGTTGAGCTCGAGAATAAAGAGTACGAATACGGCTTTTATACAGATATAGAATCGGATACGTTTCCTAATGGGCTTAACGAAGATGTTGTTCGTGCGCTTTCTAAAAAGAAAGAAGAGCCGGAATGGATGACGGAATGGCGATTGGAGGCTTTTCGGGTTTGGCAGCAAATGGAAGAGCCCGAGTGGGCAAATGTACATTATGAGAAACCTGATTTTCAGGCAATATCCTATTACTCCGCACCTAAAAAAGCAGACCCTAACAAAACATTGGACGATGTAGACCCAGAGCTTTTAGCCATGTACAAAAAGCTGGGCATCTCTGTAGATGAGCAGAAGAAGATGAATAATGTAGCGGTAGACATTGTTGTAGACTCTGTTTCGGTAGCGACTACCTTCCAAAAAACATTAGCGGAAAAAGGCATTATATTCTGCCCCATATCCGAAGCCATAAAAGAGCATCCAGAGCTAGTGCGCAAACACTTGGGTACAGTAGTACCACAAAAAGATAATTTTTATGCTGCCCTAAACTCGGCAGTATTTACAGATGGTTCTTTTTGCTACATCCCAAAAGGCGTACGTTGCCCTATGGAACTTTCTACCTACTTCCGAATTAACCAAGCAGGTACAGGGCAGTTTGAAAGAACGCTTGTAGTAGCAGACGAAGGTAGCTATGTAAGTTATTTAGAAGGTTGTACCGCACCAAGCCGTGACGAAAACCAATTGCACGCCGCCGTAGTAGAGCTTATTGCTATGGACGATGCCGAAATTAAATACAGCACCGTACAAAACTGGTTCCCTGGTAATAAAGAGGGTAAAGGTGGTGTATATAACTTTGTAACCAAGCGTGGGCTTTGCGAAAACAACGCCAAAATATCGTGGACGCAGGTAGAAACAGGTTCGGCAGTAACATGGAAATACCCAAGCTGTGTATTAAAAGGGAATAACTCCGTAGGTGAGTTTTACTCCATAGCGGTAACCAATAACTACCAGCAAGCCGATACGGGTACCAAAATGATACACTTGGGAAAAAACACCAAGAGTACCATTATATCCAAAGGTATTTCGGCAGGGAAATCGCAAAACAGCTACCGCGGATTGGTACAAATAAATGGTCGTGCCGAAAATGCCCGTAACTTCTCGCAATGCGACTCGTTACTTATGGGCAACGAATGTGGTGCGCATACCTTTCCGTATATCGAATCGAAAAATACAACTGCTAAAATTGAGCACGAGGCAACCACCAGTAAAATTGGTGAAGACCAAGTGTTTTATTGCAACCAGCGTGGTATCCCTACAGAGAAAGCCATTGCACTTATTGTAAACGGCTTTAGTAAAGAGGTACTAAACAAATTACCAATGGAATTTGCGGTAGAAGCACAAAAACTACTCGAAATTAGCCTTGAGGGTAGTGTTGGGTAAGAAAAAGTTTAAAGTTTAGGGTTCAAAGTCGATAAGACGTTCCTTAAACTTAAGCAAAAAATATATTGATGGCCACAATCAAACGTTTTGAAGATTTAGAGATTTGGAAGGAAGCAAGAAGGCTTACTACCCAAATACATAAAATTTCGAATGAAACGGGATTAAAGTCAGATTTTAGGTTGCGTAACCAAATAAAAGCTTCTTCAGGCTCTGTTATGGATAACATTGCTGAAGGCTTTGAAAGAAATGGAAATCTTGAATTCAGACAGTTTTTGTCTATTGCAAAGGGTTCAGCAGGCGAGGCAAGATCGCAGTTATACAGGCTATTTGATTATGGCTACATCAAAGAAGAAGAATTTAACTCGCTTAAAACTGATTTTGAAAATTTGAGTGGGAAAATAAATAATTTTATAATCTATTTAAACAATAAAGATTTTAAAGGCACAAAGTTTCGATAAGCAACTTTAAACCTTAAACTTCAAACCAATAAAAATGTTATCAATAAAAAACCTACACGCAAGTGTTGAAGATAAAGAGATTCTAAAAGGAATTAATCTTGAAGTAAAAGCTGGAGAGGTACACGCTATAATGGGACCCAATGGTTCGGGTAAAAGTACGCTTTCGGCAGTAATTGCTGGTAAAGAAGAGTACGAAGTTACCGATGGTGGAATTCATTTAGAAGGGGAAGATATTGGCGAGCTAGCTCCCGAAGAGAGAGCGCACAAAGGCGTTTTCCTTTCGTTTCAGTACCCTGTAGAAATACCAGGCGTATCGGTAACCAATTTTATGAAAACCGCCATTAACGAAAGCCGTAAAGCACAAGGCAAAGAAGAGATGCCTGCTAACGAGATGCTAAAACTCATCCGTGAAAAAAGCGAGTTGTTGGAGATTGACCGTAAGTTCCTTTCGCGCTCGTTAAACGAAGGTTTCTCGGGTGGTGAAAAAAAGCGTAACGAAATTTTCCAGATGGCAATGCTAGAGCCAAAACTGGCAATATTGGATGAAACCGATTCAGGTTTGGATATTGATGCGCTCCGTATAGTTGCAAATGGCGTTAACAAGCTCCGTAATAAAGATAATGCTGTAGTAGTAATTACCCACTACCAACGCTTACTAGACCATATTGTACCCGACTTTGTACACGTACTTTACAACGGTAAAATCGTAAAATCGGGCGGTAAGGAACTAGCCTACGAGCTAGAGGAAAAAGGTTACGACTGGATTAAGTCGGAAAACCTATAGTTGTTAAAAAGTTAAAAGTTATAATGTTAGAAAGTTGTAGCAGCGATACCCAAACTTTTCAACGTTCAACATTCAAACTTTAAAAACCACACAATGGATTTAAAAGAAAAACTATTATCGTCTTTTATGGCGTTTGAGGAGCGTTTGGATATCGAATCGGATTTACACGATATTCGCACCAATGCCATAAAAAACTTCGAATATAACGGCTTTCCTACCAAAAAGGACGAGGCTTGGAAATATACATCGCTTAATAACATCCTTAAAAACGATTTTAGCGTATTCCCAAAACAAGAAAACGCAATAAGCTACCCTGAGGTAAAAAAGTACTTTATTCATGATGTAGATACTTATAAGTTAGTGTTTATAGATGGTATATTTAGCTCCTTTTTATCATCAACTACGCACGAGGGTATTGATGTTTGCCTAATGTCATCAGCATTAAACAAACCCAAGTACAAGGATGTTGTAGATACCTACTACAATAAAGTAGCCGATACTAAAGATAGTATTACATCGCTTAACACAGCATTTGCTGTAGAGGGTGCCTATATTAATGTACCCAAAAACAAGGTAGCCGACAAACCAATCGAAATCATGTACCTCTCTACAGGGAATGAGGCAGCGTTAATGACAAACCCTCGAAACCTTGTTATAGTAGGCGAAAACGCACAGGTACAAATTATAGAGCGTCACCAAAGCCTTAACAACAACCCAGTACTAACCAATAGTGTTACAGAGATGTTTGTGGCAGAAAATGCTATTGCCGACTATTACAAAGTACAAAACGATGTACAAACGGCAAACCTTATTGATAATACCTACATAAGCCAAAAGCGCAACAGTAACGCATCGGTACACACCTTTTCGTTTGGTGGTAATGTTACCCGTAACAACCTTAACTTTTACCACAAAGGCGAGCATATAGAGAGTACCATGAAAGGTATTACCATTATTGGCGATAGACAACACGTGGACCATTATACGCTAGTACACCACGCAACCCCAAATTGCGAAAGCCACCAAAACTACAAAGGTATTTATGGCGATAAGTCGACGGGGGTATTTAATGGTAAAATATACGTAGAGAAAGAAGCACAAAAAACAGATGCTTTCCAGCAGAATAACAACGTATTATTGAGCGAAAAAGCATCGATAAACGCAAAACCACAATTAGAGATATTTGCCGATGATGTAAAATGCTCACACGGATGTACCATTGGTCAGCTCGACGAGAGTGCTATGTTTTACATGCAGTCGCGTGGTATTCCTAAAAAAGAAGCCAAAGCATTACTAATGTACGCATTTAGCAACGAAGTAATTGAGAGTATTAGGCTACCCGAACTCAAAAGCAGGATTACAAAACTTATTGCCAAAAAACTAGGAGTTAATATGGGTTTTGATCTTTAACACTTAGTGAATATATATAGTTGAAAAACGACCTTACTCAAGGTCGTTTTTTGTTTTTAGCCCTATTATTTTTTACGTGCTGTACGTTCAACAAAAGTTAATCTTCGGCAAGCTACAATTCTTTTATTTAGAATTAATAAAAATAATTTGGATATGTAATACCCTACACTTAGATTTGCAATTTAGAATCAATCTAACTTAGTAATGCAAATTAATACAAGGGTTTTATTACCTGTGCTTTTAGTTGCTGCCTATACCGCAAAAGCGCAGGAAACCGTAAACGATACCATAGTTTCTACCGAACTAAACGAGGTAGTAGTTACGGGGCAAATAGAACCCCAATCGATAAAAAAATCGGTATTTAACGTACGGATTATTTCTGCCGAAGATATTAAAAGGCAGGCAGGGAATAACCTTGCCGATGTAATGAACCAGTACCTCAACATAAACGTACAACCCCAAAGTGGCGAGGGGCGCTCAACCCTATCCATGTTTGGGCTAGATGGGCAATACCTTAAAGTACTAGTGGATAATATTCCGCTAGTAAGCGATACAGGGCTAGGTAATAATATAGACCTTACCCAAATAAACCTTGACGATATTGAGCAAATAGAAATTATAGAGGGCGCAATGGGCGTTACCCACGGGGCAAATGCTGTAAGTGGTATTATTAACATCATCACTAAAAAAAGTACCAAAAACAAATGGGAAATTACGGCTACCGCACAAGAGGAAACGGTAGGCAATGAGTACAACCCCTTTTATGAGGATGGCAGGCACATACAAGCCCTCCGTATAGCCCACAGCATTAACAATAATTGGTTTGTGGCACTAGGGGCTAACCGAAACGATTTTGGCGGTTACAAAGGCGGTTTAGGCGGTAAAGAGTTTACCAATAACCCTAATAACCCCAGCCAGCAAAGGGGCTATACATGGCTACCCAAAGAGCAGCTATTTACAAACGCACTGGTACGCTACCAAAAAAACAATACCCGCATATTTTACAGGTTTGAATATTTTGATGAGAACATAGATTTTTACAGCCCCGTTGTAGCAAGCGAGCTGGTAGAGGGCGTAGGCATACTCCGTTATGCAGACGATAGGCGTTATTTTACCCAGAAGTTTTACCACCACCTTAACGCGGTAGGTAAAGTGTTTGGTTTGGATTATAACGTATCGGCATCGCACCAAAAACAACAACGCGACATAGAGCAGTTTCGGTACTACATACAAACCGATACCGAAACAGGCAACGATACTGAAACCTACCAAGAAACCGAAATACTTTATTCTACTGGAACGCTAAGTAACTTTTTTAAAGCAGACGGTTTCGATTTTCAGTTGGGGTACGAGCTGGTTAACAGCTACGGTTATACCTCTGCGCTAAGCGGCAATTTTAACGACCCCGAACAGGGCGATGTTAACCTAAACAAACGTTTAGAGAATTATGATATTTTTACAGCTGCTGAGGTAAAAGTTACCGATAAATTTTCGGTACGTCCAGGTTTTCGGTATTCCTTCCAGTCCAAATTCGATAACCAATGGGCAGCCTCAATGGGGCTACGCCAATTATTGGGCAACGGTTTTCAAGCAAGGCTAAGCTACGGGAGGTCGTACCGTACGCCCAATTACGAAGAATTATATACCTTTTTTGTCGATTCCAACCACAACCTGCAAGGTAACCCCGATTTGTTACCCGAAAGTGGGCACTCGGTTGAGGCAAGCCTTAAAAAGCAAACTTTTTTCGATTCTGGGTTACAACTCAAAAATGACATTACTATAGGTTTCATCAGCGTAAGCGACCGTATTGAGCTCGCTATAACCGCTACATTCCCTTCATTTCAATACCGTTTTATAAACATAGATACCTACAGTATGTGGAATCTTGCTACTACGCACCAATTCGCCTACAAAAATTGGCAGGCAAACGTAGGTGTGTCGGTAACAGGTATATCCAGAGCCATAAATACGGGTTTGGTAGCTTCGGACGATCGTTATTTAACCACCTACCAGTTTAATACCAACATTGCGTACACCATACCCAAGTGGAACACCTTACTATCGTTATACTACAAGCACAACGGTAAACAGCAACAGTACATACAGGACAGCTCGTTAAGCGACCCGCAATTCATCCTATCAGAAATTGAATCGTTTGGGCTTATGGATGCGTCCATACGGCAGTCGTTCTTTAAAAATAAATTCGATGTAACGCTTGGTGCACGTAACCTGCTGGATGTTGTTAACATACAAAGCAGCGTAGCTGGTGGCGATGCACACAGTGCAGGTACAACCAACATCCTTATGGGGTACGGGCGTTCTTACTTCTTAAAATTAACCTACAATCTTAATTTTTAATTACTATGAAAAAAATAATCATCCCTTTGTTTGCCATACTATCGTTAATAGGTTGCTCTAGCGACGATATTAATGGTAATATTGCACCGATAGAACCTGTTTCTGAAGGCGGTATTTTTGGCACCGACGAGAACCCATTAAACGTGGGCGGACCCAACCAACAAAACCAAGTATTTGTAAACCTTAGCGAAGAAGCGGCATTTGTTGTAGCCCGCGATAGTTGGGATTTGGGCTTTTATGGCGGAAACGATTTCCGTGTTATTATAAATGGCTCGTTGCTTATGGCAGCAAAAGAGCTTGAAACTACTGATATTACCGAGCGCCATAACGAAGACCCTACGGTAGCTGTAGGTACGTTTCGGGCAGAGAATTTAAACTACGTAGATAGCCCCGATGGTGCACTTGCAGGTACTGCCTTTGGTACCATTGCAACTAGCGAAGAAACCGCTAAAGTATTTTTAGTAAACCTAGGTAACGAGGTGCCTACTACCGCACCAGCAACAGGCTCGGTAAATACAGCAGGCGATGCACGCGGTTGGAAAAAGGTAAAAATTTGGCAAGATGGTACAAGCTATACCATGCAGTATGGCGATATTGCCGTAGGTGCCTACCAAGAGGTAACTATACCTAAAAGCCCAGCTTATAACTACACTTTTTTCAGTTTTACTTCGGAGAGTATTGTAAACGTTGAGCCACAAAAAGACCAGTGGGATATGAAATTAACTACGTTTACTAATGAAGTTTTCGATAACTCGGGAGCATCAGCAGGAGCGTATTTTTATTCCGATTTTATTGTTACCAATACCGTAGCAGGGGTAACCGCTTTAATGGTAGAGGGTGATACGGCAGCTTATGAAACCTTTACCAGAGCAACCCTAGAGGCAGGCGATTATACTTTTAGCAACGACCAACGTGCTATAGGTGTTAACTGGCGTAGTGTATTGCCCGTACAAGTATATAACGATGTTTTTTTTGTGCTACGCGATGGCACAGGCAACATCTATAAAATAAAATTTATATCGATGCTTAATACGGATGGCGAGCGTGGTTTCCCGCTATTTCAGTACAAGTTATTATAAGATAGTAGTAGAAGTTTTAATGTTAAGTATTTTCTGAACTTCCAATGTTTGTTTGAGTAAGCCCGATGGTGTGTAAGTGCACTATCGGGTTTTTATTTTATGATTTATGTATTTTCTGGAGTTGTGGCACGTGTCATTGCGAGGAGGCACGACGAAGCAATCTAATTCGGATTGCCACGCTTCGCTCGCAATGACACCGTATTTATTAACTGATACCTACAAGGTTTTTAAAACCTTGCAGGTGTTGCCATATATAGTTACAATAAAAAGACAGCTTATTATAAAGTAATATAAGCTTTAATGTTAAGTATTTTCTGAACTTCCAATGTTTGTTTGAGTAAGCCCGATAGTGTGTAAGTGCACTATCGGGTTTTTGTTTTATAATGTATGCATTTTCTGGAGTTGTGGCACATGTCATTGCGAGGAGGCACGACGAAGCAATCTAATTCGGATTGCCGCGCTCCGCTCGCAATGACACTGTATTTATGAACTGACACCTACAAGGTTTTTAAAGCCTTGTAGGTATTGTAGGATAGATTTTTGAACGAACTTTCTTTTGTTTCTTATTACAGATTAAGCGTCATTGCGAGGAGGTACGACGAAGCAATCTCAACAGATTGCCACGCTCCGTTCCACTACGCTCGTAACGACGTTGAGGCTCTGATTCTAAAACAAACACACCTACAAGGTTTTTAAAACCTTGTAGGTGTCGCTATGTATAGTTGCAATAAACACGCATAGTTACAATAAAAAACCGCTCCTAAAGAAAGAAGCGGTTTCAAACTAAACGTATAAAATAGGGGGCTTACAACGAGGCAACTAAATCCCTCCAGCCTTGTAACTCAGGAATACCAGGTTTTCTTTTACCAAAAAACTGTACAATAATTTCGCCCAGCTCGTTAAACACCTCAATGGCAGTAACCATACCATCTTCGGTAGGTTTGCGCACTATCCATACCTGAGCAATTTTGCTCATATCCAAATGCATATTAAAATCAGGATCCATAACGTTATACCAGTCGTTGTGCCACATGGTTTTGCGTATGGGTCCTGTATGTATTTGTATATTACCTCTGTTGCCTGTAAATACCATTATAGGTAGTTTTTGCTCGGCAGCACCCTCTAGCATGGTTACAATAGCCAATTTATCTATTTGCTCGGCATAGTTGCCTTCGGGGGCAAGGCGTAGGGCTTGGGTACGGGTTACGCCGTATTTTTTAAGCATTCCAAAAAAGTCGTGGGTATCTTTAAGGTTTATCCACTCTTCTCTAAAGGCAACAACATCAATACTGCTATCAGCTTTTTCTTCAATACTCAATGGTATTTCTACAGCCGTTTCATTAGTACTTTGGTTGTCCGATTTGTATTTTGCTACCAAAGTATCAAAAGCTTTCTCGTTACTATCGGGTGTTAAGTATATTTTGTGCATAGCAAGTCCATCTTTACCAAAAAACTGAAGGCTTTTACGGCTACCATGCTGGCTATGTTCGTTTACGGCAAATGCCTTTTCCCAATGCATATGGAAAATTCGTAAATCGATATCCTCGCCTACAAATAAGCCTGCATACGGGCTGCTAAAGTCGGGGTTAAGGTAAGTACCCTTACGCTCATGTACACATTCCTCATTACGGGTTAGTGCCATTACTTTGCCTAATGTTTCAACATCGGTAAGTATCGCTGCAAACTCAGGTTTAAGGCGGGTAACGGTGTCGCCTACTTGTGTGGCTAGTAATTCGGCTTCGCTAACGCCTAATTCTTTGGCAGCGTTACGAATGCGTATGTGTGGGTTTTCTGCTTTAAGCGCCTCCCACTGCGATTTTAATGTATTGGTTATAGTGTCCATAATTGTTCTATTTTATGTTAGGTTCCAAATATGATTAACGGATTTTTATTTACGGGGTTGGGGCATATGGTACACGGAAAGTTGTACACGCTGCTAATAATTTCGCGGGTAAATACCTTATCGGGGATATCGTGGCGTACTATTTTTCCGTTTTTAAGCAGCATTACGCTATCGGCAAATTGTGCTGCAAGGTTAAGGTCGTGCAGTACCATTACGGCGGTGTTGCCCCGTTCGGTAAAGTTTTTTACGGTGTGTAGTATGCGGTGTTGGTGCAGTACATCGAGGTTGTTTAGTGGCTCATCTAAAAAAACGAGTTTATTGGTTACCTCATTATCCAACTGTGCCAGTACACGTGCTAGGTGTACGCGTTGTTTTTCGCCTCCCGATAGTTGGTTATAATCGCGTAGTGCCAGTGCAGCTACATCGGTTTCTGCCATAGCTTTGGCTGCGGCTTCGCTATCTTGTTTTTGAGGTGTAGTGTTAAAGTAAGGGTAACGCCCCATCATTACTACATCTTTTACTGATAGGGGTATATCGTGGCTATTGCTTTGCGAGAATTTGGCTTTGTGGTGGGGGAGTTCTTTTTTGTCCCACGCCTCAAAGGTTTTTTCTTTAAAGAAGATGCTATCGTTACTATCGTCCATCTCATTGGCTAAAAGGTTCAGGAGTGTCGATTTTCCTGCCCCGTTTGGTCCTACTATTACCAATAGTTCGCCAGTATTTACCAAAACATCAATGTCTTCCAATATGGTAAACTTGCGGTGTGCGTACGATATTTTTTCTGCTTGTAACATGGCAACTACATTGATTTTCTATTTCGGATGAGTATTACTATAAATATGGGTGCTCCCATAAAGGCGGTTAGTATTCCAATAGGCACCTCGGAGGGTGCTGCTATGGTACGGCTAATGGTATCGGCGGTTAGTAATAATACACTACCCAATACTGCCGACATGGGTAGTATAATGTGGTAGTTGGATTTGAATATGAGCCGTAAAATGTACGGTACTATTAACCCAACAAAACCTATAGTACCTGCAAATGCTACCGATGTACCTACCATTAATGCGGTTAGCAATACTATTTGTTTTTTAATGCGCTCTACGGGTATGCCCAAATGCTGCGCATCACGCTCGCCAAGCATCATGGCGTTAAGGGCTTTTCCTTTATTAATTAAAAACAGGTACGATATAGCTATTATAACCAGCAGGATTGCATTTTTTGTCCATGTGACACCTGCTAGGCTCCCTAAGTTCCAAAAGGTAAGGTCGCGCAATTGTTCTTCTTTAGAAATATAAATTAAAAACCCCGTAATGGCAAAACCTAATGCTGTTATGGCCACGCCCGAAAGGAGCATTACAATTACGTTTGTTTTACCGTTGGAGGTAGAGATACGATACACCAAAATCATGGTAAGTAACGCCCCTACAAATGCCATTATACTGAGTAGCGAAAACTGTACTACTTCGGGCAGGTAGGGCTTTATAGCACTACCCAACACTATAGTAATGGCTGCAAATAACGATGCTCCCGATGTTATCCCGATTAAATCGGGGGTGGCAAGCGGGTTTTTAAACATCCCCTGCAAGCACGTACCCGATACTGCGAGTGCGCTGCCTATTAATATTGCCATACTAATGCGGGGCAGGCGTAAATCCATCATAACAAAACGGTCACTGTCCGATATGTTATTGTCATTACTAATAACCCCTTTTAGTAAGGCGGTAAACGATTCTTTCTCAAAAGTATATACCCCCATGTATAACGATACTGCTGCCAATACAATAAGGAGCAGTATGCTAAGTAGCAGGTATAAGGGTAACTTATTTTGCATTGGTGCTTTGTGCCAACTTGCTGTTTAGCTGGGCTGCTGCTTCGCCCAAACGCGGACCAAACCCAGAGAGTAGCCCACCATCCATGGCAATAATTTTTTTGTTCTTTCCTGCGTTGGTTTTATCAATACCCTGTATTTGTGCCATAGCACCTTCTACACCGCCAAGGCTTTGAATACCCGAGTTGAACATTAATATTACATCGGGGTTGGCTTTTACCACCGCTTCGGGTGTAAGGGGTTTGTAATCGTCAAAACCATCTATGGCATTAACACCGCCTGCTAGTGTTATTATTTTATCTACAGGTGTATTTTTACCACTTACCATTAGCGCGCCTGCGCTACGCGCATAAATAAACAGCACTTTAGGTTGTTGCTTTAATACGTTAACCTTTTCAAGTCCGTTATCAATTTGCTTTTTAAGTTGTTCGGCGCCATCGTCTTCCAATATGTTTGCAACTTCCTCTATTGTTTTTTTAGCACCATACGGTGTGTATTCTCGTTCAAATATTTGTGTGGTGACCCCCGCCAATTCAATTTTTTGTGCCAGTTCTGGGCTAATATCTCTGTTAGTAGCTAGCACAAGTGTTGGCTTTAGTGCCATTATTGCTTCTACCGATATGCTTCGTACGTGCCCTAAATCTTGTGCCGTTTCTTTAATGGCTTCGGGGTAACTGCTGGTAACATCTACACCTACAATTTCGTCACGATGCCCCAATCCTGCTACAATTTCGGTAAGTGCACCGTTTAACGATATAATACGTTGCGTTTTTACTACAGCAATACTATCGGTTGTAGTGGTCGTCTCGTCGGTTTTTTCTTTCTCGTTTTTACACGATATTGTGGTTAACACTATAAGTGCCAATGCTAGTGTTTTAGTTATATGCTTCATGGGTAGGGAATTACTATTTTTAATAAATCTAAATTACTGCAAATCTAACAGATTTATTTAGAATGAGAAAAAATAAGGCGTTAAAAGTTGAAAATTTCTACCGTCTTAAATCCATGCTAAAAATCTGTTTTTAAAAAAACAAGCTGTAACTTTGCATAACGTATTATTATGTAGGATAAGCACCTACAGATAAGCACATTTTATATAACTGAAACGATTATAATGCTGGATATAAATAAAGTTAGGGCAGATTTCCCGATACTTAACGAAAAAGTAAACGGAAAGCCCCTTGTATATTTTGATAATGCTGCCACATCGCAAAAACCACAAGTGGTTATAGATGCGGTTGCAAACTACTATGCTACCATAAACTCCAACATACACCGTGGGGTACATACCCTAAGCCAGTTGGCTACGGATGCCTACGAAATTTCGAGGCAAAAAATACAGCAGCATATTAACGCCAAGCACAGCCACGAGGTGCTGTTTACCAACGGTACTACACATGGTATTAACCTTGTTGCCAATGGCTTTGCACCGTTTGTAAAACAAGGCGATGCCATACTAATATCGGCAATGGAGCACCACAGCAATATAGTACCATGGCAAATGTTATGCGAAAGGGTAGGAGCCGATTTATTGGTAATCCCGATGAATGATAAGGGCGAGCTACTAATGGATGCGTTTGAGAAACTTCTTACCGAAAAAGTAAAACTCGTAGCCGTAAACCATATTTCCAACTCGTTGGGTACTATAAACCCCATTGAGCATATTATAACCAAAGCCCATGCCGTAGGAGCAGCGGTACTGATAGACGGTGCGCAATCGGCACCACACCTGCGCCCTGATGTGCAAGCGTTAGATTGTGATTTTTACACTTTTTCAGGTCACAAAGTATGCGGACCAACAGGCAGCGGAATACTATACGGTAAAGAAGAATGGCTTAACAAAATGCCACCTTACCAAGGTGGGGGCGAAATGATAAAAGAGGTAACGTTTGAAAAAACCACCTATGCCGATTTACCCCATAAATTTGAAGCAGGAACACCCAATATAGCTGGCGGCATTGTACTCGGTACCGCTATAGAGTATCTTAACTCGGTAGGGTTGGATAATATTATGGCATACGAGCAAGAATTGCTAGAATACGGCACCAAAAAATTATTAGAAATCGAAGGACTTAAAATATACGGTACTGCCCAAAATAAAACATCCGTAATATCATTTAACGTTGGTAACATTCACCCGTACGATATTGGCGCGATAGTCGATAAAATGGGGATTGCCGTACGTACAGGACACCATTGTACACAACCTGTAATGGACTTTTTTAAGATACCTGGTACTGTACGTGCGTCGTTCTCGTTTTACAATACTAAACAAGAAATAGATGCCCTAGTAGCATCGGTACTAAAAGCACAGCGTATGCTGAGTTAATACAACATATTTATGATTATGAAAAAACTACTGCCATTATTATTTGTAACGCTGTTTTTTGCCGTTGGATGTTCGTCATCTAAACTAAAAAAAGACAGCGAACGTATTGCTTTTGAGTACGAAGCCGTAACTATGATGGGCTACAACAAGGTAATTGTAAAACAAGATACTGTTATTACATTTACCTCCAGAGCTGTAAAAGATGCCGTAACAACAGGATTAAAAAATGGGGAGTGGAATAAAATGCTTACCGCCCTTGAAAAAGTGGAGTTGGATAAGGTAAGTAAACTAAAAGCACCCAGTGCAGGGTATGCCAGCGATGCTGCACCCGCAGCTAACCTTACCATTATAAAAAACAATACAACCTACAGGAGTGCCGTTTTTGACCACGGCAACCCGCCTGCCGAAATAAAAGAACTGGTTACTAAAATTGTAAACGCTTCGGCACTTAAAAATAAGAGATAATACACCATGAGCATAAAAGCAATACAAGAGGAGATAATAGACGAATTTTCGATGTTTGATGATTGGGATGAGCGTTACCAATACGTTATAGACCTTGGTAAAACATTACCACTTGTAGCCGAACAGTATAAAACCGACGAAAACATTATTAAAGGCTGCCAGAGCAAGGTTTGGCTGCACGGTGAGCAACAGGACAATAAAATTGTTTTTACTGCCGACAGCGACGCTATTTTAACCAAAGGCATTATAGCCATACTCATCAGAGTATTCTCTAACCAAGAACCTGCTGCCATACTAGAAGCTGATACCGCTTTTATTGATGAGATAGGCTTAAAAGAGCACCTTTCGCCAACACGTGCCAATGGGCTCGTATCAATGATTAAACAGATAAAAATGTATGCCTTAGCATTTCAGGCAAAAAACTAATTACTATGGATACACAAATAGATACCGCACAATTAGGAGAAGAGATTGTAAAAACACTTAAAAGCATTTACGATCCCGAAATTCCTGTAGATATATACGAACTTGGTTTAATTTACGATGTAATGGTAAATACCGATAATGAGGTAAAAATACTCATGACGCTTACATCGCCCAACTGCCCTGTTGCCGAAAGTTTACCCAAGGAGGTAGAAGATAAAGTAGTAGCCATTGAGGGCATAAAATCGGCTGAGGTAGAAATTACGTTTGATCCACCTTGGACACGCGATTTAATGAGCGAAGAGGCGAAGTTAGAGCTAGGAATGTTGTAAAAAGTTTACGGTGCTCAGTATCAGTAAACAGTTTCAAAACCTAAAAGAACTATGGAAGAGAAAGAAATAGTAAACCGTGTTGCCAATAGCGTACTCCAAGTATTCGACCTAGAAGAATACTATCCCGAAGGTGCACGCAACACAATAGATATTGCCCAATGGCTTTTGGAAGGCTTTGTATTGCGCGAAAAAGAGTTTAGAGCGGCGTTAAAAGAGCACAATTGGGAGCAATACAACGGGCAGTACGTAGCCCTGCATTGCAGTACCGATGCCATTGTACCCGCTTGGGCATACATATTAATAACTGTACACCTGCAACCGTATGCTAAAAAAATAGTACAGGGCAGTACAGCTCAGTTAAACACCCTATTGTACCAAGATATACTTTCGGGTATCGACTATACACCCTACACAGGCAAACCCGTAATAATAAAAGGCTGCGCGCACAAACCCGTACCCGAAGAAGCCTACGTACTAGCAGCACAAAAACTGCTACCTTTTGCCAAAAGTATTATGTTTGGTGAAGCCTGCTCGGCAGTACCTTTATACAAGAAAAAGTAGCTTTTTAGTAGTACTGCATAGCATAAATGCGTATTTGGCTATATTTGTACAAAATCGTATAACTATAGTCATGAAAAAAAACTTTATTTTATTGTGTAGTGCTTTATGCATGATGGGCGTTAACGCTCAAGACCAAGATTCGGCAAATACCGCCAACGACACCATTAGTGCTTGGAAAGCAAAAGGAAATGCATCGTTTTTATTCAACCAATCTACCTTCGATAATTGGTTAGCAGGTGGTGAAAACAACATTTCGGGTAATGCGGGGCTTAATTACGATATTAATTATAAGAAAGGCGAATGGAGTTGGGATAACAAGCTTATAGCCTCCTACGGTATAGTTAAAACCCGAACAAGTGCATTTGCTAAAAAAACAGACGACCGTATAGAGTTTAACTCTACCTTAGGTAAAAGCATTACCGAACGTTGGAACTATTCGGCATTCCTTAACTTCCGTACCCAATTTGCCAAAGGCTACAACTATTCTCAAGACGAAAATGGGGCAGAGGTACGTGAGGAATATACTAACTTCCTATCGCCAGCCTATTTACTAGTAGGTCCCGGTTTTTTGTATAAAAAAGACGATAATTTTAAATTTAACCTATCGCCGGCAACATCAAAGTTCACTTTCGTAGATAAAGCTTTTACGTTACCCGATGAAGCCTACTTTGGTGTAGAAGAAGGGAAAACAATGCGTTACGAGCTTGGTTTTAATGCCTCGGCATATTACAAATTGGGGGTTATTGCTAATGTAACCTTCGAGAATATTGTTAACCTATACTCCAACTACCTCGAAGATCCTCAAAACGTAGATATTGATTATCAGTTAAACATTGTAATGAAAATTAACCGTTACCTAACCACAAATCTATCGTTCCAAACCATATACGACGATAATGCCTTTAAAGGCTTCCAAATACGCCAAGTATTTGGTGTAGCAGCAAACTACGGTTTTTAAGCCATTATGTATTATATGCCAATAAAAAAGCCCCACATATAGTGGGGCTTTTTAATATTAGATAGGTGTATTTATTTCTTTACGATAATAAATTCACTTCTTCTGTTCTCGGCGTGTTGCTCTTCAGAGCAGTCAGTACCACAATCCACTTTCGGTTGGCTCTCACCAAAACCTTCGCCCGATATACGGCTCTTAGCAATCCCTTTCGAGATAATATACTGTACCGATGATTTGGCTCTACGATTCGATAAACGCATGTTGTACTTATCACTACCACGGTTATCCGTATGTGCTTTTACCATCACTACCATATCCTCGTTCTCCTGCATTAGCTGCACCACTTTATCCAGCTCAAAAGCCGCCTGTTGGGTAATGTTGCTCTTATCAAACTCAAAGAAGATCGGATTCAGTACAATAACTGGTGGTACCACAATCTCCTCAATCGGTTTCAGTTCGGCGTTTATAGTTACTTTACCACCATCGGTTTCGGCTACAGGGAAGCTGTTGCCCTCATACCCTTTGGTAATGGCTTGTACGGTATAAGCCCTGTCACAATCAATATTGTAGGTTACCTTACCATCAGCACCCGTCATTTTACCCTCAATTACATTGTTCTCCTCATCCAGTATGGCCACTTTAGCCGAAGCTAGGGGTTTGCCTGTATTGGCATCTTTTACCATTACAATAGCCTCTACACCACATATGGGCGTAGCACTGTATAACTTATCCACTCCGCTTCTATTCGAAGCAAAGTAGCCCATTTTCTTACCTACGTTGTAGCTAAACGAGAAGTCGTCCTGTGGTGAGTTTATTGGAGCACCTACATTCATAGGAGCACCACCCTCATCAAGGTCTACCATATAAATATCATGCCCACCAAATCCAGGACGTGCATTCGAAGAAAAATACAAGTGGTTGTCTTCCGTAATAAACGGGAACGTTTCTTTTCCTTCGGTATTAATATTGCTTCCTAAGTTTACAGGCTCACCATAACTGTTGCCGCCTTTTACTTCTACCATCCAGATATCGGTATCGCCTACAGATCCTTCTCTATCGGATGTAAAGTAGAGTGTTTTACCATCTTTACTGATACTTGGGTTACCTGTACTCCAACGCTTATCGTTAAACGGTAAAGGTTGTACATTGCCCCAGCTATCGCCTTGTTTGGTGGCCTTGTATAGGTATACTTGCCCGATTTTAGCATTGGCGTCTTTATCGCGCTCAAATTGCTTACTCTCTTTAAAACTCTCACTCGAAAAGTACATTACCTTCCCATCAGCGGTAACAGCAGCAGGACCATCGTGCCACTTGCTGTTTATACCGTCTACAGGTACTGGCTCACTAAAGGTGCCATTAGCATTGTATGTAGCCATGTACAGGTCCAGGTACGGTTGGTCGTTCCATTCGTACGTTTTACGTGCTGTGTTACGGGCACTGGTAAAGTACAGGGTATTGTCATCTGTTAATACAGGACCAAACGATCCGTATTCTTCTGAGTTAATCTCCAATAGCTTCTCATCAAAGAGTTTGTTTTGTTTTCTGAGTTTCGGAAGGTAGTTGGGATCTTCCATAAACAGCATCGCACGTTTGTCCGATGGTACCAGCTGTGCAAACTTGCGCATTTGGGTATTGGACTCCTCATAACGTCCTGCAGCTTTTAGCATTTGTGCATAACGGTAGTGGGTTTCACTATCGGCAACACCAGCGGCTACCGCTTTGTCGTAATATTTTACAGCCTCTTTGTAATTAAATACATTGTAGTAACTATCGGCTAGGCGCTGGTATACGTAACCATCGGCTTTGCCATCGTTTACCAGTTCTAGGTATTCTTCGGCAGCTTCTACGTATTCAAAACGGTCAAAATGCTTGTCTGCGGTCTTGGTATCTTTGTTTTGTGCTATTACTGCCGTAGTGGCGAGCATAAAACTAAGGGTAATATATAAGTTCTTCATTTTCTTATGTCGCTTTTAGGTTAGAAATAACGCGGTGAACGGGATACTTTTTTAGGGAAGTTTACATCAAATAGCAGCATAATCTCATGCGAAGATGGCGTAGTAACATCCAAATCCGATATAATATGATCATAAGCATATCCAATACGTAAATTCGGAGTAATAGCATAATTCACCATCCCCCCAAAACTATCATCCAGTCGGTAAGTAGCCCCAATCTCAAACTTCTCAAAGAACAAGAAGTTCAACGAACCATCAATCGAAGGCGCCACATCAAAAGACGACTTCAACATAAACGAAGGCTTCATCTTGGTATTAGGAGAAAGCTGGAATACATACCCCCCCGTTAAGAAGTAGTGCTGGGTTTCCGAACCAAACTCATAGGCCGTACCATTATCCGTTACATCAAGGTGTTTGGCCTCAAGCATGTTCGGAACCGATAAAGCTACATAGTAATTATCCGTGTAGTAAAAGAACCCTGCCCCAACATTAAAATACGTTTCGTTTACGTTCTCGCTAAAAGCAGGATCATCCGGTGCAGGTACAAAACCATTACCAATTTCACTAAAGAGCCCCACATCGTGGAAGGTAGCCCCTGCCTTTACCCCAAAAGCCAAGCGGTGTTCACCCCCTAGTTTTAGCGTATACGAAAAGTCAGCATAAACATTAGTTTCCTGAACCGGACCAATCTCATCAACAATAGCCGATAGACCCAGTCCTACATTTTTACCCACAGGTGTGTGGCCCGAGAAAGTACCCGTATTAGGAGCACCATCTACATCCACCCACTGGGCACGATATAAAAGTCCGAAGGCAAGATTTTCTTTAGAACCCGCATAGGCTGGGTTAATCACGTTCATGTTGTACATGTACTGTGTGTAGTGCGGGTCTTGCTGCGCCGTGGCTTCGCCTATGCCCCAAAGGGCTACTAAGGCGGCTAAGTATAGTTTCTTCATGTGTGTGTGTTAACTAAATATTCAATTATTTTTCCCAAAGTTGAAGATACTTAATAAATACAACATACAAGGGTTGTGGGCATTAAATTAACATAAAAATGTTCTGTTGTTGCTTTTTTCCTTTTTATGTGTTGTATATGGGCTAAGTACTGTTTCTACTCTGGAAAAACAATATAAAACAAGGGGTGTGTAGTTTGTGGTACACGGGTGCATATTTGTTTTGCTGTTTCTTGTTTTGTGTTATTGTTGTTTACTATTGAAATAATAAAAGGAAAACCCCCGCCTGTTGCGGCGGGACTTTTTCCTTTTTATAATTGTTATAATTTTTATTCTTCTCGGTTAATGTAAACCCATCCAGTTTTGCTCTCTCCATTGCTACGTTCTATCGAGTAGAAGTACGTACCTGTTGGTAGTTCATCACCGTCGTTGGTTTGTCCGTGCCACTGGTCGGTGTAAGCGCCGTAGCTGAATACTTCTTTTCCGTAACGGTTGAAGATACTGATTTGGCGTACATCGAGTGAGGTTAGGTCAAACTTGTCGTTTCTGTCGTCGTTATTGGGCGAGATACCTCTTGGTATCGAGCAGCTTGTATCGAGTACATTAACGGTGGTTCCGCCTATACATCCGTCTTGTGTGGTTACGGTTACGGTATAGTTTCCTGCGCCGGGTACGGTTACGGTTTGTGTAGTGGCTGTAAAGCCTCCCTCGCCACTCCATACGTAGGTTGCGTTGTCTGGGTTGAATGATCCGTCTACGTCCATTATGGTTATCATGTAGTCGCCTCCTTCACAGCCTTCTTCAAACATTACGGCTATGGCGTTGGTGTCTTGTGTTACGGCTATACTTTGTACGCTGGTACAAATGCCTACGGTTACGGTTACTTCGTAGGTACCGAAGTTTGTTGGTACAACGCTTGCGCCGGTGTCGGCTAAGGGTGTTCCGTTAAGGGTCCATGCATAGGTGGCTTCAGCGGTGTTGAAGTTGGCTGGCTCTACGTTGATGGTTACATTGTTTGCAACGCAGGTGTTGTAGGGTCCGCCTAGACTGAAGGCTGGGCTGTCTATGATGTTGACTACAAAGGTGCTTTCGTCGGTACAGTTGGGTGTGGTACCGGTTTGTGCGTAGATGTAGAGGGTTTGGGTGCTGGTGATTACATCGCCTGCGCTTAGGGCTGTGCCTGTACCGCCTGGTGCGGTGAAGTAATTGTTATCGGCGTCTAGGGCTTCTAGTACGTAGCTGTCACATGAGGTGACGTCGGCTAGTACTTGGGCTTCTGGGCTGTCGATTATGGTTACTTCAAAGCTTTCTTCGCCTGTACAGTTTGGCGTGGTGCCTGTTTCTGCGTATATGTACAGGGTTTGGGTGCTTGTTATGGCGTCGCCTGGGTTTAGCATGGTGCCTGCTCCTCCGGTCTGGGTGTAGTAGTTTCCTAGGGTTAACGCGGGTAGGGTGTAGCTGTCGCATGCGGTTTGATTGCCTGGTGTGCTTACTTCTGGGCTGTCATTCACGGTTATGGTAAATGAGCTTTCGTTGGTACAGTCGGCATTGTCGGCTGATACGGCATAGATGTAGATTTCCTGCGTGCTGGTTATCATATCACCGGCACTTAGGGCTGCTCCTTGACCGCCTGTTTGGGTAAAGTAGTTTCCTATGGTTAATACGGGTAACTCATAACTGTCGCATACGGTTGCGTCTGCTAGTACATCAGCTACTGGTACTGGTACTACTGTTACTACTATTTCTTCGCTTCCAACACAACCTGCGTTGTTAACTGTTACTTCGTACGTACCACCTGCTGTTACTGTTATGGCTTGTGTTGTTAAGCCAGTATCGTTACCATCAAGCGTCCATGTATAGGATACATCTGGAGAGTTAGGGTCAAAGTTACCTGCAAATACCTCTAATGTTGTATCCGTACCTTCACAAATACTTATATCATCACTAGCTGTAAATTCTGGTGGAATGTTGCTTAATGTCAGTTCAAATGAAGCTGTTATGTAACAATCAAATCCATCTTCCATTACTCTAATCCAAATTGTTTCATTGGTATCGGTAGTGTATAAATCGGGTAAATTATCATCTAATCCTAAATCAGCAGCCTCTTCTGTTGCATAGAATGTAAATGTAAACCCTGTCGTGTCGTCCATTATACCTTCTAAACTATCTGTAAGGTCAAATTCAACAGCTTCACCTGTAGAACATGCACTTAAGTCTTGTGGGTCGTTAATGATTATAATTGGAGTTGCAACGTTTATAGTAAAGTTGTTTTCTCTAATGAGTTCCTCACCAGAACATGTAGTGTATGTTACACGTGCTTTTAAGTTTGTTGATTCTGTAGGACAAACTTGTAAGTCGGTATCGTTTGTTACAAATACATCATCTTGTAACCACTCAAATACTACATTTAAATCTTCACCATCTGGTGTAAATCGCCATGCTTCTTCAGTAGCTGTCCAATCACCTGTGTTACGGTCTGGAGGCGTAATACCCTCTGTACCATCGGCATTTTGGATACCGATTACACCAGCACCGTTTTGCCATCCTGTACAAGGTGTTCTGCTTTCCACATATACATCTATAATGTTAGATATCTCATAGATTACTATTTGTGTAGTTTGTGTTCCTACGTTTAGTCCACATGAGAATTGTGGTACATCAAAGTAGTTTACTACCAATGCTCTACATGGGTAGCTACCTAGTACTTGGTAGTTTATGTTTACTTCACTTCCTGCTACGTTAGGGTTAACGTCTTGGTAAACGCCGTATATAGCGTTTAGTATTGGGAAGTTCGCATCTGGTACTGATTCGTCGAACGACCATGGACAGAATCCTCCGTCAGTCATGTTTTCTCCAAATTGTACTACTCCGTTAGATCCTACTTTTGCTTCGTTATAGGTTTCGCCATAGAAACAGAATTCGAATGGTAGGTCTACTACTGGAGACCAAATATCATCTGTGTTTACGTTTAACTCTGTTCCGCCAAGGAATGGGTATGGTGGAGCATAATCGATAGATTCTACTGCGTAGCTATCTGTACCTTTTAATTGGTAGTAGTTAGCGCTAAGCTCATAACATGCTTCGTCTTCAGGACAAAGGCTAACTTCTGAGTTAGGTACAATTATCTCTAGCGTTAATTCGTCAAGTACTTCTACTGCAGCACATCCTGGTGGTGCAAAAATACTAAACTCAAATGGTCCTGTCCAGAAACTTGCATCATCTGGTCCACAAATTGCTCTTACGTAGTACTCATAGAAATCGTCTGGAACTAAATCGCCAGCAATATACTCTGGGTCACCCGTAACAGTTACAATTGTTGTAGGGTCTGGGTCATTTCCAGGGTAGGTACCTCCTGCATCTTGTACAATTACTTCCCACTCTGTTTCTGTACCACCTGGAGTCCATCCTAGTAGTATAGAGTCGATGTAATTATATCCTTCTGCAACTAAATCAGTTGGTTGCGGACATGTAATTTCTGAACAGAAAGGTATGCCTGTGTATAGTAGCGTATTATCACTTCCTTCACCTGCTGGCTTGTCAAATACAGTTTCGCTATCAAATGGGTTAATAATTGATATGGCTACTTGCTGATCAGAGAATCCGGCATCATTCCAGTATAACTCAAATGGTATACCTGCACATAGTGGTACAATTTGCGTTATAGGGTCAGTACCATCTGCATTAGTTGGTCCTGTTAGGGTAGCTATGTCTATACCACCTTGCGATACGGTCATTGTATTACCGTTCCAAGTGTTACCACCTGTATCAGACATTACAAATTCGTAGTTACATTGGTCCTCTAACGGACATAATGCTGTATTGAATGTGAATGGTCCAGACCAGAAACTTTCGTCGTCAGGTCCACAAACAGCTTTCACATAAAAATCATAAACAATTCCTGCTTCAAGGTCAATATCGTAAACAAATGGGTTACTGTCCGCAGCAACTACACCTTCTGTTGTAGTATCTATTGGTGCATCACCACCTGTTGGTATTACGTATACTTCCCAAGCTGTTGCTGGTCCTACTTCTGTCCACTCTAGTGTTACTGTAGTATCTCCAACTGATGATACAGCAAGGTCTGTAGGTTGCGGACACGAAGGTATATCTTCGATAATTACGTTATCAATGTACAAACGCCATCCGTCTAATCCGCCATCTGGTATGTGCCAAGCAATGTTAACCTCACCTGTAATAGATGTACCACCAGCATCTTCGAGGAATACTTCGTACTCAATGTACTCTGTATTATCATACTCTGCAAGCGGGATTAATGTTACTGCTGTTGGTGCTGTAAAGTCAGCAATATCAGCTCCTTCTACTGACAATAGTACTTGGAAATCATTTGGTTCGAATGATGATTGTACTCTTTGATGGAATTTTAATCTTTTATTTCCACTATCAAGGTCAATAGTTGGTGAAATCAACCAATCGTCGTTGTTACCATTATTAAAATCGGTAGTTATAGCTGCGGATTGATCGCCTTCAAATGGGTTAGGGTTATAATCCATATTCCAAGCATCAAAGTCTCCGTTATCATTTAATACCGTCCAACACAATTGTGTTGTTGAGTCCGTATTAAACCCTTCGAAGAAAGGAACGCCGAACGAACCACATTGTGTTTGGAAGTTAGCAGGTCCCGTCCAGTTACTAGAGTCTGTAGGGTCGCAAATTGCTCTTACATATACATCATACTCTGTACTATCATCTAGTCCTGTTGCCACATAGGGGTTATCTGTAGTTGTAATACCTACAGTAGCATCTGTAGGTGCAGGGTCGCCTGCTGATACAATGTACACTTCCCACTCGGCTGCTGTACCTTGGTTAGTCCAAGCTATTGTAGCTCCTGTTTCGCCAATATCTGAAACAGCAAGGTCTAGTGGTTGAGGGCATGTAATTATCGATACGTTTACGTTATCAATACCTGCTGGTGCTTGTCCAACACTACCATCATTTCTCCACTCAAATACCAATCGCATTACTCCGTCTGCGTAGGCAGCCACATTAATTACAGTATTTTCTGTTTGCCAATCAGCAGTGTTATTAAAGTTTCCTCCTACCTGGAAAGCATCGTCTCCAGCAGCACCTCCGTTAATTAATGCGCCTGGTGTAGGTATAAATGTTATTGGCACTACCCATACTCTTACGTAATCACAGCAGTTTTCTCCATCAACATTGTAATCAAAACTCAAATCGGCATCTGCCGCCCCTGTAGGTATAGCAATATCTCTGTAAGCATGTACTACAGATGAACTGTTATTAGTATATGCACTACTTACACCGTTATCGTTAGAGATGTAAAGTGAGTGTGTTGGTGAGCTACTAATAGCTTCGTCTATTACCCACTGGTTGGTTTGTGTACCATTACTTAAAGTCCATTCTATTGTACCTTCAAAATCTTCTTCATAATCAATTGTTGCGGGTATTTGTGGCGTAGTAAAGGTTAATGGACCAACCCAGAAACTGGTATCGCCAACCCCACAGTTACTTCTTACCCAGAATGAATACTGAGTAGAGGGTGTGAGTAAACCTATGTTTACGGTACTTACAGCCACATTTCCTGTTGGTGGCGTTGCATCATCAGGAGCAGTAGTATCGGTAGCAAAATAGTAATCGAATGTAGGTGTTACAGATGTAGGAGCAGTCCATGTAAAAGTAACTTCCTCTTCTTGTAGGTCTGCTATTGCTAAATCTGATGGTGATGGACAAGTAATAAGTGAAACATCTATATTATCGATAGCTGCGGGTGCCTGACCAACACTACCATCGTTTCTCCACTCAAATACTAATCGCATTACCTGATTTGCATAGGCAGATAAATCAACAACATTGTTTTGAGTTTCCCACCCATTAGAGTCGTTAAAGTTACCTCCTATTTGTATAGCGTTAGCACCTGCGGCACCTGCGTTTATTAATGTTCCTGTTGTAGGTGTAAAAGATGCAGGTACTACCCAAACTCTTACATAATCACAACAGTTTTCACCGTCAACATTCCAGTCAAAAGAAACCAATGCTTGGTCTACTACTGCTGGCATTTGAATGTCTCTGTATGCGTGCACTACTGACGTAGAGTTATTAGTATACTCGTTACTTACACCATTATCGTTAGAGATGTATAATGATTGTGTACCACCATTTGCAATGGCACTACCTATAGCCCATTGGTTTGTTGCAGTACCGTTACTCAGAGAGAAGCCTGAGTTGACACCCTCAAAATCTTGCGAGTAATCCATTGTTGCAGCTACTTGTGTGGTAGAGAAAGGATAAGGACCTGCCCACGCACTAAAGTTACCATCGTTACAATCAGCTCTTACATAATATTCGTAGTTTGTTGCTTCGGTTAATGAGTCAACATTATATTCTGTATTGGTAGCTACCGTAGTACCTGCACCAGCAGGAATACCGTCGCCAGGGTTTTGTACTACAATTTCCCATGAAGTTGCTCCACTTGGATTTGTCCAAGAAAGGTCAACAGAGTCTTCGTCTGCATTGGTTGCAGGAAGTCCTACTGGAGGATCACAAAATACTTGTTGTATCGTTAGCGTATACGGTGTAGTTTGTGGCGCAGCAAATGTAGATATTACAATGTAATATGTTTGTCCTGCAGTAACTGCAAGTGCTGGAACAGATACATCGTTACCTGCACCTCCGCCAGGACCACCGCCAATACACTCAGTACCAATATCGGCACAATCGTCGTATATAAACATACCCGACCATGCGCCGTTATCTGTCATATCAATACTAATTGTACCATCAGTAGTAGCTGTATACTCGTATACCACATCATCACCGTTAAGGTAACCCGATGTAGTACCACAACCTGCAGCACCTGGGCTACCACTATAATCATCGTCATAATCTCCAGTATTATCTGTTGTTGTATACGGTAAAGCTGTAATTTCAATAGCAGCTTCACAAGTAGCTCCTAAGGCTACAGTGCTAAACAGGAATGGACCAACCCATTCACTAGTTCCGCCATCGTCACACAATGCACGTACATAATACTTATAATCTGTATTTTCTGTAAGTGCTGTAACACCATCATCTGTTGTTGTTGCTTCGTATGGTAAAGTACCATTGTATGTAATACCAACACCATTTGGTATTGCAGCAGCAGCTAACACTTCAATCTCCCACTCTGTAGCACCACTTGGGTTATCCCAGCTAAGGTCAGCATTATCAATGCCAGGGGCAGCACTTAAGTTTTCAGGGTCAAGACATTGTGATACAACGCTTGCGCTATCAACCAACCAACGGTCTCCGTTGTCGCCAATCATAACAAAAGCAAGGCGTACGTCTTGCCCTACATAAATTGCAGGGATATCAACTACTTGCTCAGTATAAACTGTTTGTGCAGGGTTAATTTGTAGCTCTGTCCACTCTTGAATCTGATCGTAGTTAAGAGGGTCAAAAGCAACGCCAGGGTCGTCCGTTATGTATATACGGTAAAGCGTTCCATCGTCACCACCAATAGTCAATCTCGACCAAAATCGGAGTTGCGGATTGGTAGGTACGTTAAACTGTTCAGTTACCAGCCAGTCTTCTGGCAGTCCTACTGCTACATTTTCTCTGTTAATGTATGCAGCGTGCAGCCCTTCGTAGGCTGGCTGAGGACCAGCTCCTAAAGCCTGTCCCCAAGACCATAAAGGTCCTATGCCATTATCGTGTACTTCCCAGTCTGTTGGTGGGAATACACCAGTGTCGTCAAACCCTTGTAGGGGCATCTGTGCAAATCCGCACAAAGACACCAATGACATGAAAAATAAGAAAGTAATTCTCTTCATAGGTTAATGATTTAGCTAATTTTAATTCTCAAATTTAGAAAAATATAACTTATTTATAACATTTTAGTGAAATTTAACATAAAAAAACTGTAAAGTTTCTTTATAAAACATATATAAAATATAAAACTCGTTATTTTGTATTTTTGTACGATAAACAAAACTATGCTAGAGAAAGAAACTATAAATTTTGAAAAAACCGTATTGGCGGGTATTATTACACAAGACCAAGACGAAGATAAATTATCGGAATATTTGGACGAATTGGAGTTTTTAACCTATACGGCAGGGGGTGAAGTTATAAAGCGTTTCTCACAAAAAATGGATCGCCCCAACCCTAAAACGTTTTTAGGTGCGGGTAAAATAGACCAAATACACGAATACATTAAGGAACACGATGTAAAGACGATTATTTTTGATGATGAACTTAGCCCTGCGCAACAAAAAAACCTGAATAAGATACTGGATTGTAAGGTGCTGGACAGAACTAACCTTATACTGGATATTTTTGCCCAACGTGCCGAAACATCGTATGCGCGTACACAGGTTGAGTTGGCACAGTACCAGTACATGCTACCAAGGCTTACGGGGTTATGGACGCACCTTGAACGACAGCGTGGTGGTATTGGTATGCGAGGACCTGGTGAAACGGAAATTGAAACGGACAGACGTATTGTACGCGACAGGATTGCCTTGTTAAAGGATAAGATACGTAATATAGACAGGCAGATGGCTGTGCAGCGTAGCAACCGAGGTGCGCTGGTACGTGTAGCTTTGGTTGGGTATACCAACGTAGGAAAATCTACCTTAATGAATGTAATTAGCAAAAGTGAGGTGTTTGTAGAAAATAAACTTTTTGCAACGCTAGATACTACAGTGCGCAAGGTGGTAATTAAAAATTTACCTTTTTTACTTTCGGATACTGTTGGATTTATACGAAAGCTACCCACGCAGTTGGTAGAATCGTTTAAAAGTACGTTAGACGAGGTGCGTGAGGCTGATTTACTTTTACATGTGGTAGATATATCGCACCCTGATTTTGAAGACCATATTGCATCCGTAAACAGTATACTACAGGATATTGATAGTATGGATAAGCCTACAATTATGGTGTTTAATAAAATTGATGCCTACCAACCCCTAACTATTGATGAGGATGATTTGGTAACCGATAAAACACCAATGCATAATACCATAGCCGAATGGAAGGCTACTTGGATGGGTAATGTTGGCGAGGATAACGCCCTTTTTATATCGGCAACCAACAAAGAGAATTTTGAGGAATTCAGGAAAAAGGTGTACCAGGCCGTTAGGCAAATACACATTACCCGTTTTCCGTACAATAACTTTTTATACCCTGATTATAACGAAAACGATGCTGCCGAATAATACTATGGCTTTACCTAATGCTTAGTTAAGCAAACAGGGGCTACTTATAAAAACAAAAAGGCGGAGCTAATAGCTCCGCCTTTTTTATGGTTGTTGTGTGTGTAACTATTAGTTACCGCTAAGCACAAGATTATCTACTTGGAAAGCACCGTCATTAGCAGTATCAGTACCTGAACCTGTAAATTTAAACCCGATGTGTACCTGCCCTGTATAACCAGAAAGGTTTATAACACCAGAGTTAATAAACTCATACCAAGATGTACTAGATGTTGGTAGTGTTACTTGGCTAGTAACGTTGTTTTGCGTAGCACTCGCAAGGTCTACCCCATCAAAGCCAGTTAATACAAATATTTCAAGCTTGTTACCATCAGTATCGCCATCAAGGTGGTGCTGTGCCGTTTCAAACTGCATAGTAACATTAGTACTAGCATCCATATCAATAGCTGGTGTAATTAACCAAGCCTCGTTAACAGCGTTACCCGAGTTAAACGAGCTAAACTCAGCGTAACCATTAGTATCTCCATCTGGTGGGAAAACTTGCTCGCTCCATTTTCTTGAACCTGTTTCGATGATGTTAAACCATCCTGGGAAATCAAAATCAGTATTATCTACAGCATCCTCAAAATCTTCTGTAAAAAATGGTGTACCTGGGTCTACTGGCTCGCCACCAATACGCTCTTCAGTAAGGTTAATATCCTCGGTAAAACGAGCTACAAACTGGTAGGTAGTACTAAATTTAGTAAGTATACCTGTTATTGTACCGCTGTTTGGCGATACCTCTGTACCTGCATAGTCAGCAAACGAACTTGTTCTGAAAGGAATGCTTACTTCTTCTGCCTCAGAGTTTACTATGTACGTAAGTGTTTGTCCGCCACCATCTACATTACCAGCATTATAATACGTTTGGTTAAGTGAAGCATCGCTAAATTGTACGCCTTCAAATCGAACAAGTCTGCCCAGTAAAGCATCATTAACTGCCGTAAGGTCAGTAACAACATTAACAAGGTTTTCTTCTGGTATAATAGTACACGCTCTAAGAATGTGGTCTTCGTACTCAAATGCTGGTATACGACCTACATTACCATCGTTAAGCGCACCTATTTGTAAGGTATTGCTTCGTATTTGTGTGTAAAGCCCGTCTAGCTTAATATATATTTTTCTACCTAAACCGTAATCAGTAAATAGGTCAGACTCATCTATTTGTAATGAGAAACCTATTTCGCCAGCACGAAGCTCGCCGTCATTACCAGTAACAATATTGTTAGCGTACATAGATTTAAAGAAGTTACCTCCTCTGTCGCTCGATACTACTACGGCTTCAATAACAGCATCACCTTCGTAAAGGGTTGCCGTTTCGGTTGCCATATCAAATATTTCTTGTACGGTAGTATTCGCAGTAATATTAGGCTCATTACATTCTATATTAGGAATAGAGTAATCATCGTCATTAACGCAGCTTGTAAGAGATCCAGCTGCCAACGCCATCATTAAAATCGATTTTACAAAATTTGTTTTCATATTAATTTTTATTTATTTAGAAGTTGTAGTATAAGTTTACGAAGAAGTTTCTGCCGTAACCATAAAAATATTTAGGACCGAATGAACGCGTAGGTCCTGCAAAATCCTGATTTACTTGTCTGTAATTCGCGTTTCTTGCTTGTTCAAATCCACCTGTTTTGTATGAGAAATCGAACACGTTATTAATAGTTGCAAAAATACCTATTGTTTTACCGTAGCTAATTCTCCAAGATTTACCACCTGTTAGGTTAATAAGTGTAGCAGGGTCCAAACGTTCTTGTTTTAAAAATTCTCTTGCGCCTTCCTCTGTTGCTTCTGGGAATGGGAAACCATCAGGATCTCTATCATTAATAAAGAAGTTATCTGTTCGTAATAACGGAGATATATCCAGGTAGCTATCGGCAAGGTAACTAACACTTGCGCTTACCCACCAGTAATGCGGGTCTCTGTACTCTAACTCAAACGAGTACGCTTGTTGTGGCATACCAGGTTGTTTGTAATCTTTCATAGTAGCACGTCCAAAGTCAACAGTAGAACGGATATTATCTACATTTAGTTTAACGTTAGGGTTACTATCGTACGTGTATTGCCCGTAAGCTGCTACTGCAATGGCTTTTATGGTAGAGGTAAGTTGGTACTCTAAACCAAGCTCAACACCCATATTTACTCTATCTAAACCTGTAACCGTTTCGGATACGAATGCGTTACCGTTAGACGATATTTGTCTGCCGTCAGCAGTAAGTACACCTAAACCTTCGGCAAAATAAAAACCAATATCGGTAGCATCGGTAATTTTAGAGTAGTACCCTGTAAAACGTGCTTTTAATTTTGGAGCTCTAATAATGTAGCTGGCATCTGCACCCATAATGGTCTCGCTTTCAAGTCCTTCTACAAAGTTATTATTTAATCTTGCATTAGGCAAAGAATTTCGTAACGTTGGTGCTTTACCCATATAAAGTGCGTTAAAGCCTAATATGTGGCGTCCTGTAATTTTGTAGGTAGCCCCTCCTTTAAAACCAAAGTTAGTAAAGTCTACCTTCTCGCTTTTTCCAAACGAGTTATCGGCGTAGTTACCGTTACGGTAAATTCCCTCTCGTTGGTACTGCGACCATGTTACGTTTTGTGCTACATAAAAATCTAATTTACCGTAGTTAAACCTAAACTGCGTAAAGGCATCAACTACATTGGCAAATAACTTATAGTTGTATCCAAAATCGTCGCCTTCGCCTACAATTCTGTTAGGGTTGTTAAGGTCGCTCTGCCTAGCATCTCCAATAAGAAAAGGGTCTATATCAAGGTAACCGCTACCCCCCAAAAGGTCAATAAGGTTTTGGTAGTTGTGCGACTCTAGGTTTCTGTAGGTAATACCTGCATTAAGTACAATATGGTCTGTAAGTTGCGAGTTAAGTATGGAGTTTGCTGTAAATAGGTTATCGTCTGTTCTGTCCTCGTACAATACGGCTAAACTTTCGCCATTTTCAATGTTATCTTCGTAAAGGTTATCCCAGTCTATTTGTCTATCTTCTAAAAAGTCCTCTCGTACTGCAGCTGCCCCATCTAAATTTCGTTGGCTATCGCCTACGTAAACGGGTGCTCCATCATCACCAATTACATTAAAGTCGTGCTGTGTAGTGTAAAAACTTGGTAAGTTTCTGTAGTACGTAGGGTCGGGGTTACGTGTAAAGTTAAAATCTAACCTACTGTTTGCAATTTTACCAAATTGGTAAGCAATATTAGTGTTTAACGATGAGTTTTCGTTTAATTGCCAGTAGTGGCTAAGCATTAATATAGGCTCCTCAACATCTTTATCACGCGAGTTTCTTTTTTTGCCATCTTGCCATCCCCAGTACGAGTTGTAACGCTCGCCAGCAAGGTCGGTAATCTCCTGTGTATTTGGCGATGTTTTACCACGACTGTTTTGTGCATATATACCTGTAAAATCTATACTATGCTTGTCGTTTATTTTCTTTTCAACACTTATAAATAACGAGTTAGCACTGTAGTCGCTACCTTCAAAGTAACCTTCTTCTGCCCATCTTCTGGAGCCCGATACTACATAAGCCCAGCCGCTAGTACTCATACCCGATGCATGGGTAGCCATAGCTCTCCAGCTGTAGTTGGTGTTTGTTCCAGAGAAAGAAACTCTACTCCCTGGGCGGTAGGTAGAAGCTCTTGTATTAATTTCTTGCGTACCTAATATACTACCAAAAGTATAATCGGATGCATCCGAACCTATTGTAAATTCTTGGTTTCTGGTAGCATCGTTAAGTCCGCCCCAGTTGCTCCATTGTGGTCTACCATCGTAAATCTTATCCATTGGTACACCATTTATCATTGTTTTACCGTACTCATTGTCCAAACCACGTACTCTAAAACGTGCTTGTCCAAAATCAAAAGCCGCAGCTTGCATAAATACATCGCGCGATGCTTGTAGTAATCCTGCTGTACTTTCCGAGTTACCATTATCATCTCCCAAATCATTCTCAGTAAGGGTAATAAGGCTCAATTGCTGCTCTGTAGTAATATCCTCTACAAGGGCAATTACACCTACATCAACCGTTTCACCTTCGGCAACTTCAAGGGCAAAGGTTTGTGTAACAAACCCTGTACTGCCTATAGTTAGGGTTAGGTTGCCATTGGCAATGTTTTCAAAAACAAACACACCTTCTGCATCTGTTACCACCGTACGGTTGGTGCCCTCCATCGTAGCTACAACGTTCTTTAGGGGCTGTTGCGATTTAGAATCGACTACTTTACCTTTTACAGAAGTTACCTGCTGTGACCATGCGACCATAACCTGCATAACTACTAAAAGGCTGAATACTAGTTTTTTCATAGATAAAATTAAATTATTTTCTTATCCGTTAAGTTAAATATTTCTTAACGGGCGCAAATGTACAGTATTTAAAAATAATAACTACTTTTGGCACCTGTTTTGTTATAAAATTTGATGTTAAATTAATATTTGTTATATAATGTTTAAAAAATCGATTACTTTACTTGTTCTTCTCTTCACACTCTCAGTCGCTACAGCGCAGCAAAAGAAGTACAAAGTGCATACTGTTGCCTTTTACAATTTTGAAAATTTGTTTGATACTACGGACGACACTAAGATTAATGATGAGGAGTGGCTGCCTACGGGAGGACAGAGCTGGACTCCTGAGAAATACCAGAAGAAATTACAGAACCTTGCTAAGGTAATAGCAGAAATAGGTACAGCCAACAACCCCAACTCGCCTACCATTTTGGGCGTATGCGAAGTGGAAAACAGAGGCGTATTAGAGGATTTAATAGCGCAACCCCAACTACAGGGCAAAGGCTACGGCATTGTACATTTTGACTCGCCAGATAAACGAGGGATAGATGTTGCCTTACTGTACCAAAAAGACCACTTTATACCTACAAGCTATAAAAATGTACCGCTTATTATATATAAGGATAGTGCTAAAGGAAAAGCGAAAAAGGACGAAGAGAAAAGTGATGATAAGCTGGAAGCAGATGATTCGGGCAGAATATATACGCGTGACCAACTGGTAGTAACAGGTTTATTGGATGGCGAAGAAATAAATATTATTGTAAACCACTGGCCATCGCGCTCGGGAGGGCAAAAAAGGAGTAGCCCTTTTAGAGAAGCTGCTGCTGCACTTAATAAAAAAATTATCGACTCGTTGTACAGCATAAACGCCGATGCTAAAATTATTACTATGGGCGACCTTAACGACGGACCTTATAACAAGAGTGTAAAAAAGGTACTTGGTGCAAAAGCCAAAAAAGAGAGTGTTAAGGAAAAAGGATTGTACAACCCTATGGAAGAAATGTCGGACAGAGGGATTGGTACATTAGCTTACCGCGATGCTTGGGATTTGTTTGACCAAATGATAGTATCGGAGCCACTTATCCGAAAAGATTTTACAACATTCTCATTCTGGAAAGCAGGCGTATTCAACAAACCCTACCTTATGCAAACATCAGGACGTTTTAAAGGCTACCCAAAACGAAACTGGAATGGTGTACCAGGGTACAGCGACCACTTCCCGGTATACCTATACCTAATAAAAGAGATGTAAAAACAACCCTGTTTTTACCACAAAGTTTATACAAAGGTTAGCTTCGGCTAACCTTTTTTATTTAGTACCTTTAGTACCAAATTTAAAGCACACCAACATGGCGCTAACACCACCCTTTAACCTTAATAAATGGATAGAAGATAACCGCCATTTATTAAAGCCACCCGTAGGCAATAAAAACATTTACCCACTATCCGACGATTACATTGTAATGGTAGTAGCAGGACCCAACGCCCGCAAGGATTATCACTACAATGAAACCGAAGAGTTGTTTTACCAATTAGAGGGTACCATAACCGTAGTAGTACAACACGAAGGCAAACGTAAAGAAATGACATTAAATGCAGGCGATATGTACCTGCACCCCGCCAAAACGCCCCATTCGCCCTCCAGAGCCGAAGGCTCTATAGGTTTGGTAGTAGAGCGTGTACGTGCTGGCAAAGGGTTTACAGATGGTTTGCTGTGGCATTGCGATAACTGCAACCACAAGCTACACGAAGTATATTTTGAATTACACGATATAGAAAAGGATTTTTTACCCCATTTTCAGCATTTTTATGGCTCGGAGGCATTACGAACGTGCAATAATTGTGGTACCGTTATGGAAGCTGATAAGCGGTTTGTAAAGTAAAATCATATTAAATGAACGAGGGATTAAATAAACATTACGAGAATTTATCTAGACTCTATTTAAGACTTAAGGGATATTTTGTTACAAACCTAATTATACACTCTGAGAAAATAGGTAATAATGAGTCAGAGCTTGATATTTTGGGAATTAGAATGCCTCATCACTCACAAGATGATAGAAAGGTTAATGTTGTCGATTATCTAAAAAGTTCTAATGAAAGAATTGAAATTATTGTAGCAGATGTAAAAAACACTAGTAATCCAAATAAAGTAAAATTTAATAAAGGTTTGAAAAATAATGATTCTAGTATAGAAAAACTTGTAAAGTGGGTTGGTGTTTCCGATAATAATGATGAAATAATAAAAAAATTTAAAGAGTATTTGAATTATCATTCGAATAAAGACCTAACTGATTTTGCAACATTTTGTAAAGATGATTTATCAATTGGTAAATTCACATTCAAGTTTACTTTTTTTTGTCCTTCATTAAATAAATGGGAAGTAGGAGGATATAAATATATTCACGGTGAAGAAATATTTTATTTCATTTATGAATGTTTGAATACAGACAAAGAGGTTGATACTTGTTCGAGGCTATATAGTTATGATCTTTGGAATGAGTATAAACCATACATTAGCTTCTTTAAAGAAGCAAAGGAAAAGGTGACAAAAACAATGTTTGAGGAACGTTTCGTATAATAAAACACTACGCCACTAACAGCCCATTTATTGCAAATTACTGGGTTTGTTTTGCTTATCGTTGCAAAATAACCATTTGGTAATAGGATAAACGGCTCAAAATTATCAAAAAAGCAAAAAAGAAGTATATTTGTAAAATATAACATTAAATAGCATAAAAGTTAAAATATGGCAACAACCACCGAACAATTTGGTATCCAAGAAGCCTTGTCAAAACTAGGTATAAAGGAAGTAAACAAAGGAACCTCTACAGGGAGCAACTCTTTTGCAAATGGCGAAATAATAGAATCGTACTCACCCGTAGATGGTACGCTTATTGCCAAAGTACAAGCTTCTACCGAGGCAGACTACGAAGCAGCAATGGAAAAAGCAGGCAAAGCCTTTAAAGAATGGCGTTTAATGCCAGCACCAAAAAGAGGCGAAATTGTACGCCAAATGGGCGATGAGCTCCGTAAATATAAAGAGCCACTAGGGCAACTTGTTTCGTACGAAATGGGTAAAAGCCTACAAGAAGGTTTAGGCGAAGTGCAGGAAATGATTGACATTTGCGACTTTGCTGTAGGTTTATCGCGTCAGCTTTACGGACTTACCATGCACAGCGAGCGCCCAATGCACCGCATGTACGAGCAGTACCACCCAGTAGGTATTGTAGGTATTATATCGGCATTTAACTTCCCAGTAGCCGTATGGAGTTGGAACTCGATGCTGGCATGGGTATGTGGCGATGTTTGCATTTGGAAACCAAGCGAAAAAGCACCAATATGTGGTATAGCATGCCAAAACATTATACAAACCGTACTAGAAAGAAACAACGTACCCGAAGGTGTTAGTTGTTTAATTAACGGTAGAGATAATGGCGACCGTATGAATAACGACAAGCGTTTACCATTGGTATCGTTTACAGGCTCTACAAAAGTAGGACGCCACGTATCTAAAACAGTAGCCGAGCGTTTTGGTAACACCATCCTAGAGCTAGGCGGTAACAATGCTATTATTGTTTCTGACCAAGCCGATATTAACATGGTATTAGTAGGGGCTGTATTTGGTGCAGTAGGTACGGCAGGACAACGTTGTACTACAACAAGACGACTTATTATACACGATAGTATTTATGATAAAGTGGTAGAAGTACTTAAAAAGGCGTACGCACAGCTTAAAATTGGTAACCCATTAGATAGCAACAACCACGTAGGACCACTTATTGATAAAGATGCTGTAAACAACTACCTTAACGCCATAGCGAAAGCGAAAGAAGAAGGCGGTAACGTAATTGTAGAAGGTGGTGTTATGGAAGGCGAAGGTTACGAGAGCGGATGCTACGTTAAGCCTTGTATTATTGAAGCAGAAAACCACTTTGAAATTGTACAAAACGAAACATTTGCACCCGTACTTTACATTATGAAGTACAGCAACTTAGAGGATGCTATTGCAATGCAAAACGATGTACCACAAGGACTTTCTTCTGCATTATTTACAAACAGTATGCGAGAAATGGAATTATTCCTATCGCAAGTAGGTTCAGACTGTGGTATTGCCAATGTAAACATTGGTACATCGGGTGCTGAAATTGGTGGTGCTTTTGGTGGCGAGAAAGAAACAGGTGGCGGTCGTGAAAGTGGCTCGGATGCTTGGAAAGCCTATATGAGAAGACAAACCAATACCATTAACTACGGTACAGAGTTACCACTAGCACAAGGTATTAGTTTCGACCTATAATCGTAACTAATTCAATCTTACTTTTATAAAGTGTTTATAAAAAAACCGCTTCAGGAAACTGAAGCGGTTTTTTGTTTTTATATATTACTGTACCCTGTCTATCATAGACATTGTGTTTAGTATACAATGTGCAATAATTAACGCCCATAAATTTCGCCCAAATTTTACATAGGCTATTCCCATAACTAAACCAATAATTCCTACTGTAATAGATCTTTCTGATAAATCATATGAATGTCTGAATCCAAAAATTGCAGCTTGTAAAACCACAGCAAGAATTGTAGCTATAGAGATTTGCGAAAAGAACTTTTCAAACCAATTTATTAAAAATCCTCGGTCTAATAATTCTTCTAGCATCGATTCAAGTGAAACTGCTGGCATAATTGCGAAGAAAAGCAACCAATTCCCTTTTAACTCCCCAAACTTAGAAGTTGAATTTTCAGAATAATTATTTGATTCGAAAGAAAAAGGTAAGTAGTCCTTTACAATCTGAAAAAATAATATTGATAAAATAGTGGCTGCTAAAATTCCGGCAGAAGTTAATAGCGTTTTTTTTATGCTTTCAGGTTTTCGAAGTCCTAAATCTTTCCACGATACATTGCGAGCTTTCATTCTCCAAGTAGCAATAATTAAAGTTGAAAGCGACCAAAAGAGCCCATTTATAATAAAACCAACCTCTGGAAAATAGAGTTCCCTTATCAGAAACATTGTTGATATGTAGATAGTTAGGTCGAATAAAACTCCTAGACGATTAGCTGGTTTTATCAAACCATTAGCATCTCCTTTTTGTTCAATAGGCATATAATTGTTTTTAACTGCCTATATGACGATGTTTATAATAAAAGGTTACAGGGTAATATTTTAATTACCCTATAAGGTGATTCTATATAAGTACTATTTCACCCACAAACTATCGGTAAAGTAGTATTTGCAATCCATAAAGTTTTTGGTAACGGTAAAGCCTGCCTCGTTAGCAAGAATATCAATATCCTCAAAACTATATTTCTGCGAAAGCTCCGTCCAAATTAACTCATCTTTCTCAAAATGGAATGTAGTGTCTAGCACCATACTATGAAAGTGTTGTTGCTTTAAACTTACCAAGTAGCTGTTTACCTCGCCTGTTTTTGGGCTGTAATTGCTATAAAAATCAAACTGGTCCAGTTTAATATCAGCATCCAACTCGTTATTTATACGGCTCAGTAAGTTCATATTAAAGGCTTTGGTTATACCCTGTGCATCGTCGTAGGCTTTTTGTATAATATGCGGATTCTTTTTTAAATCCATACCCATAAGCAGCATATCACCTTTTTTCATGCCCGCATTAAACTTTCGTAACAAGCCTAAGGCATCTTGGCGCAGGTAGTTGCCTATATTACCGCCTAAAAACAGGAATAGGTTAGGGGTGGTATCTTTACTCAGGGTTTCCAGCACTTTAAAATAATCGCCCGTTTTAGGCTTCATTTTTATGTTGGGTAGTACGCTGGTAATATTCTTTTCGAGGGCATCTATAGCCTCTTGCGATATATCGATAGGTACATACGTAAAATCAGCCCCTTTCTCCATAAAAGTGCTTAGCAGTTGTTTGGTTTTTACGCCATCGCCACTACCAAATTCCACAATATTAAAACGCTCGTTAAAAGGCAACTCGTTTAATATGTTACCCGATTGCTGCGATAGTATTTCGAACTCACATCCTGTAGGGTAATATTCGGGCATTTTCATGATTTCCATAAAAATACGGCTGCCGTTATCATCGTAAAAGTATTTGGATGATAGGTGTTTTTTCTCGTCAGTAAGTCCCTTAAGCACATCGGCTGCAAAGGAGTTTACGGGTATCTCTGTTGCTTTGTCCATTTATTTTTTTACAAGGCGAATGCCATTAAATTGCCAACGTTCGTTGGGGTGAAAAAAGTTGCGGTAGGTGTTACGGCTGTGCTCGGGGCTTGTAGCACACGATGCCCCACGGAGTACCATTTGGTTAATCATAAACTTACCATTATACTCACCCACAGCACCATCGGGTTTGTTGTAATTGGGGTAGGGCAGGTAGGCACTATTTGTCCATTCCCAACGTTGCCCCCAGTCCAACTTGTTAGATGCTGTTTCCCACTCCTGTTCGGTAGGCAATCGCATCCCTTTCCATTCGGCATAGGCAGCAGCTTCGTAAAAACTAATGTGGGTTACTATGGCATTGGGGTTTACATCGTGTAAGCCTACCATAGTAAATTGTTGCCATTTGCCGTTTATGTTGTGCCAGTACAGCGGGGCGTTAATGTTGTTTTGGTTTACCCATGCCCAACCCTCGTCCAGCCAATAGTTAAAATTGGTATAACCGCCTGCCTCCATAAATTCCATGTACTCGGCATTGGTTACTAGGTTAATGGCTATATCAAACTCGTGCAGGTAGGTTTTGTGCCTGCCATGCTCGTTATCGTAACTAAAACCATTGGTATTACAACCAATTTCGTACACCCCTTCGGGTATGGTTATAAATCCTAAATGGCTATTGGTTTGCTGCTCCCAATTAATATCCTCGTTATAAATAGGGAATGTTGGGTTGCAACTAAGTATGTATTTTATATCGGTAAGTAAAAGTTCTTGGTGTTGTTGCTCGTGGTTAATCCCGAGTGTTGCTAAGCTGTGTACGGCTTCGTTTTTTAGTTGTAGTACCAACTCCATGTGTATGTCTACATACTTGCGGTAGGCATATATTTCTTCTACACCAGGGCGAGTTATGGCACCCCTGTCGGCTCTAAAAGTGCGGTCGCCCACATTATTGTAGTAGCTGTTAAACAGGAAACAAAAATCGGGGTTGTATACCTTATAGTTGGGTAAGTGCTGTGTGAGTATAAACTGCTCAAAAAACCAAGTGGTATGGGCTAAGTGCCATTTGGGTGGGCTAACAAAAGCTGCAGGTTGTGGTACATAATCTTCTGTTTGCAGTAATCTGCATATCGCTTCAGTATGCTGCCTTACGGTGGTATATGTGTCTAAAAGAGTCATTTTTGTAAGAGGTAATAGATTTTAAAATTACAAATTATGCCTAGCAGAATACTTCGGACTGTCTTTTTTAACCAAAAAATAACAATTGTTGCGATAAACAATGTAAAACTAATACAAAAGCCCGTTTACACCCGAATTGACTACAATTTATAAAATTTATGGCAACCTGCCCGTTGTAAGCCAGTAATAAATTAGATTTAGTACAAATAGCTCCGTACGTTTGGATTTTTAAACATTTACTTTAGCTTTGCACTGCAAACAAACAGAAAAGTAAAAAAGATAGAAATCATGTTATTTATAAATTCGACATATAAGCAAGAGTGTGCAGCGGACGGTGTTCGTGCATTCAGGTCGGGTTTAATAGATAATTTTAGTTTTAGATAACAATCTATTTTTAAAAATATACAAACCCAGACTTGAAAAAGCTCTGGGTTTTTTTATGCACAACATAGTATGATAATAGCATATAAAAAAATACACATTCAGCCATGCAACAACCCACTATTTGGGCTTGTACTACCATGCGGTAAACCGGATATTCCCTGTTGAAAGGAGGAATAATGCCTTTGCATTGTGCAAAGCCCGGTTCTGAAACAGAATCGGGCTTTTTTTATGCTGGGCGGTGGAATGAAAAACAACAGAGCATACAACAGAACAATAAATAATTAGATGATAAAAAGAACAACAGGCTTCACGTAAACCAACAAGCAAGTGTAGCCAAAACACGTAACGCTATGGAAAAGCAAATAACAGTAATGAGTAAAACCGCTTTTGCCAAAATGGTAGAACGCGCCTACACCACCCCACCCCTATTGCAAGGTAACAAGGGTACACTAGCAAGTGTAATAACCAGCCACTTTGCACAAATGAGTCTGCAAAACAACGTATGGAAGCGCGATACGTTTCGTGCGTTGCTATTGCAATTGCATGCAGAGGGCTGCTTTACACTACTTAAAAACCCAGGCTTTATAGCAGTTTTGGCAAACATTAGTGCCTTTGGTAACAAAACAGTACGCGACATACAAGGTTGGAAAAAAGAAACCGCTGTGCCCGAAGCACAACTAGCAAGCCTAATAAGGTACAGCTTTGCAAAATACCCCGTACCCGAATTTTTGGAGCATGTATTTAATACCGATAAAAAAGTACACATGTACTGGTACATACAGCTAGGTAGGGGCGATAGTGTTTTGGCACTAAGCGGTTTTCCTGTAAGCTACACCAGTAGTATGGCACACTGGTTTAGGCTTACACCGCCAACCTATACTGTACCCCAAGCCATACGCCGCGCACAAGCACTAGGGTACGGCGCAACGACCGAAAGAGCTGAGGTTATAGCATGGTCGGTACTGGCAAATGGTTTTGAAAATGAAGTGTTTTGGGCAAAAGTGGTACAATTTGTAGCCAAAGTAAAAGAAGAGGTATCGCTTGATAAGTTGCAAGTAGTACTGGAACATTTGGAAGCGCTTAGAGTACAACAGCCCGACATAAACATGAAAGGCAGAACATGGGATGCATTGTTACGACAAGCTGAAATGTGGAAAGCCGAAATGGTAAAACGTAACGATGCAGCAGGTTATATGCAATGGAAGCCTGCCGAGATAACAGATTTTTATAAAGCAGAAGGTAATGTAGTGTACCGAACCGTACAACTTACATCATCAGAAGCATTGTATGAAGAAGGATACGAAATGAACCACTGTATTGCTGAATTTACCGACGATTGCGCATTGGGAGAAGCAGCGATATTCTCGTTACGAGCATACAATAGTAACGCTACCGATACCGATTTTAGGAGAATACTAACCATAGAGGTATGCCTTAAAACAAACGATATACTAGAAGCTAAAGGTAAGTATAACGAAATGCCTACCCAAGAGGAAGATAAACTTGTAAAAGAGTGGGCAGCAAAAGAAAAGCTAACTTTTAGTTGCGAGTATTACGATGGCTTTTATGAGCCCCCAACAGAAGAGGTTCGGGAAGAGCAATACACTGTAACTATTAATGGTTGGTGTATAGCATTAGGGGCTATAATTGTATTATTAATTAGAGGTTGTGTAGCCTAATACCCAGCTAAAATTAAAAGCAGGGCAGCTTACCTGCCCTGCTACTTAAAAACAAAAAATTAATCGCCTGTAAAGGCAAACAAAAAATAACAATGGGAATTAACACCTACGAAGTAATGTACATACAAGCAAAGGATAATTACCCTTACGATGTACATGAATGTATAGAAAAATTGCAATATGTAATTGCTGCTGATGATGAGCATGCAGGAGCACATTGCCTAATGGGACAAATATACGACGAGCAGTTGCAAGACTATAAACAAGCCGAATATTACTACAGGATGACGTTGTACTTAGATAAACACTATACCCCTGTATACTACAAATACGTAGCCTTGCTTATAGAATTGAACAGGTTTGAGGAAGCCCTCAAAATTATTGAAATTGGACTAAAAGTATCAGGAATAGATGAGGCAATTTTAGTGTCGTACAAAGGAGTATTATACGAAAAATTCCAAATGTATGGTACGGCTATAGGTTACTTTAACGAGGCAAAAATGCTATGCCTTTGTAATACCTTTATGGATGCCATGGACGATAATATTAAACGAGTAAAAAAGAAAAAAGCACTCGCTAAAAAAAGGGTTAAAAAATCGTCTGGTAAAAACAAGAAAGCCAAAAAAACATCCTGATACTAAAAACCGCCCCAACTGGGGCGGCTTTTTATTTAAATTGTCTTAGAGTATTGCTGTAGGTCACTACGTATTTATTACCATCATATCTTTTTCTTTGGATATAAATATATTTATAATTTACGTTGTGTTTCTTTTTTAGGTTAAAAGAATAATTTAAACTTAAATCAGTAACTTTTACATCAAAAGTATTATTTATACGTACAATTTTAGCTAGCCCTAGTGAACGATCACTTTTTATAGTATCATTAAATAAAATTTTGTTACGAGTTTCTACCCTTATTAAATCTTTTTTGAAAACACTTGTGAAAATAATAATGGAAAAGATAGAGTCTTTAGCTTTGAAGTCATCTAAAAACTTATTTCTACTATCATCACTTAATGTCCATTCATACTCAGCAAATTTTATTCGGGGTGACGAACATCCATGTAAAATAATTGATGTAAGAGCTAAGCATAAAATAAATGTTCTCATAAAATTGATATAATATTATTTAATTTCTCCCATCTTCATCAGGATATAAGGTATACACAGGTTCGCTTTGCCAATACCGCTTCGTTTCAGCATCTATAATAGTAAGTGGCCCTTTGTGGGCAGCCCCCGTATCAATATTCCAAACATTGGCCTTATTTATAGGTGTAGTTTTGCCAATACGTGTTACAGCGGTATGCCCTATAAAAATTTCGTTGTATACCTTTAAGCGTTTAGGATACACTGGGTCGTCTCTATCCAAACGATCATCAAGTGCCAGCGCAGTTTCCCAAAGAGTTCTGTCCCAGTAAAACATATGCGGGGCAAATTCGTTTGCTACACCGTGCAAGTTGGTAAAACCAGCGTGTAAAAACAATTTATTATTATCGTTGAGGTAGTAATCCTCTAATTCCTCCAAAAACGCTTGGTGTATGGCTTTTTTTTCTTCTGCCACCTTAGCATACACTTCTGCCGTAATTTTACCACCATGTTTAAACCACAATTCGTTATGCTTTCCAGTTTTCATCCAGTTTAGCAATAACTCATCATGATTACCCCGCATAAATATGCAATTGTGCGTTAGCCTAAGCTCCAATAAAAAATCAATTACCTGTATTGATTGACTCCAGCCGTCAACATAATCGCCCAAAAAAACAAGGGTATCATCCGTAGTTACATTAGCCCGCTCCAAAATTTGTTGCAACGCTATATAGGCACCGTGTATATCGCCAATTACTAAAGTTCTGCTCATTGTTATTATAAAAATCGTTTTGAGTAAAGTAACGAAAAGATTTGTGTACTTCAAAAAACACATTCTTTAATTATAATTTAAATTTTGCTGCAAATATTTAAATATAATATAGTCGCATGCTATTTTTTAACATTAAAAATAACAATTTGATAAATTTGAATAAAGAAAATTAATTATATTCGAGATATTAATTTCAATTAAAACATTACTATTATGAAAAAAGTTATCGGCACAGCCTTGTGCTTGGTTTTCCTATTCTCATGTTCGGAAAACAACGATGTAGAAACGTCAAACCAGAGTTTGGAAATTGAAAAGGCACTTAGTGATTACAATGATGCCTTCTTCAATTCATCAACACCTCGACCAAAATTAAGTGTTAAGAAACTGCAACAAATTATTTCGGCTGATTTTGAAGCAGCATCATTTGAATCTATTTATTATTCTGAATACCCACCTAATGGTTCTACTGCTGCTTGGGCTTCGTATGCTGTTGGTCGTCCCAATGAAAATGGAGATATAGATATTCCACCTCCTATGCACGGTGATTTTAATGTTATTTACGAAGTTCCAGAAGAATTTGTAGAAACATCAGATATAGGACAACAGCACAATGATTTTTTATCAAACGTTTTTTTTGGTGATACCGCAATGGAAGATTATTTGGTAGATACCTATGGTGAAGAATTTTTAGTACATTATAATTCTGATGCTTATCAAAATAACAAAAATATAGCAATTGAGGTTACAAATGCTTACATAGAAGGAGATTACGGACCATCTTACTTATCAACTGCATACAGAGAGCATGGTTTAATTTCTGAGAATGTAAGAGTTGTATTATCACTATTTTCAGAAGCTTTCTTCGAAACATCATCTGATTCTGAAATTACCGCTATTTTAGAGTATTATTCGCAAACGGTGTACGAATCTAATGAGTTAACACATTCGGATAAAGTAGCTTTATTCTCTGCTTTTTCAGTAGCAAGAAGTTCATCTAACTATTGGAATAATTTTGAAAATTAAGTTATTGTAATACAATTATAAACACCCAAAGTAGTTTATACAAACTAAGCCAAAGCATTTAATTGTTTTGGCTTATTGCTTTTAGGCGTATTTCATTTTACGTAGTACACGCATGGCTTCTTTAAACGAAATATACACGTTTTTATCAGGGTGCGCTTTTAGTAGTGGTTTTGCCTCTATTAGTTTTTGTTTGGCATCATCAAAACCGTTGAGGTAACAAATCATAAGCGTATGGGGTAGATTATTCATATCTCTATCCTCGCGTTCGGATAGGGGTAACCCCTTTTGCAGTTTTGCAATAAGTGCCAAGTTAGCGTTATAAATGTGGTGCATCATTTTACGGTTGTACTGCGGAGGGTCAAAAAGTAGGGTAGAGTTTATTTTATAGTAGCCATTATCGTGAAAGTTAATAGTTACTTTCTCTAACGGGTAATAACTCGTACGGTCGTTAAGCCCTAACGAAACATATTCGGTAATCGAAAAATTACTTTCATCGTACTCAATTTGCACCTCATCAAGTGTAGAGTAAAACAGCTTCACTTGTTCGTTTATCAACTCAATATCCACGCGCGAATAGTAGGTTTTACCACGAACCATCTTTTTGTTTCCTGCCCAGCATACAATAAACAACTCTTTAAAGACTTTATACTCTGCCACCATGTTTTTTTTGTGGTTGTTCAGGAAATCAATAACGCCCTCTAGGGTGTGGGCTATGCTGTTGTGCGAACTGTTCTCAATATCAATAACCGTAGCCGTATTTTGGTAATTCATTTCCTCATTACGGTCTACAGGAATAGAGTTGCTCCCACGCCGCATAAAAACAGCCCCATACGGAATGTTATGTATAAATTTTTTAAAGGACGATATTTTATTGTTGGGGCGTATGGTTACCAAACCTACTACTTTGTGCTTGGGCAAGTTAGGGAAAGGTACGTTTTCGTATTGTATTCTGGGCGGATTATCCAAGTAGGCGTTTACTAGGTTTTGTATACGGCTATCGTCGTAAAAATCGGCGCCCCGAATTTCGTTGTCTTTATCCTCAACACCTACTACAATATACGAGTTATTGGAAGGGTTGGAGTTGGAGAGCGCACAGATGTGTTTTACGAATTTACCTTTGCCCTCTTTAGTATGTAAATTTAACTGTCGCTTTTTATCATAAAAACTACTCTCATCATTGTGAGCCAGTAAGTTTTTTATGAGTAAGCGTTTGTTTATCATTATTTAAGCTCTCTATCCTGTAAGGTCTGTAGTACCTTGTAGGTATTCATTATTATATCAATTATAAATACAGCTTTTTATTCATACCTACAAGGTACTACAGACCTTACAGGATTTGTTTAGCTAGCTATATACAAATGGCTTTTTACGGGTAAGTATTTCACTTATTACCAATTGAAGCTCTTTATCCTGCGAGGTTTACAAAACCTCGTAGGTATTTATTACTTACAGCCGACTTACAATTTAGACCTACAAGGTGCTACAGACCTTGCAGGACTTGTTTAGTTAGCTATATCCAAATGGCTTTTTACGGGTAAGCATTTCATTTATTACCAGTTTAAGCCCTTTATCCTACAAGGTTTACAAAACCTTGTAGGTATTTATTATTATATCAATTATATATGTAGCTTTTTGTTCAGACCTACAAGGTGCTACAGACCTTGCAGGACTTGTTTAATTAGCTATATTCAAATAGTTCTCTCACGGGTAAGTATTTCACTTATTACCAGTTGAAGCTCTTTATCCTACGAGGTTTACAAAACCTCGTAGGTATTTATTCTTACAGCCGACTTACAATTCAGACCTACAAGGTCTCAAAGACCTTGCAGGATGTTTTAATTATCTTTATTTAAAATAGTTGCTCCTGCCTGTGCTGTAGGCAGTACCATAAGGTCGGCAATATTAACATGATACGGTCGTGTTACCACGAAGGTAATAATATCGGCAATATCATCGGCTTGTAAAGGTTCGTACCCTTTATATACATCGGTGGCTCTTTCAACATCGCCTTTAAAGCGCACTTCGCTAAACTCGGTGGCTACCAAACCAGGGTTAATTGCTCCTACACGGATGCCGTATTGGTTCAAATCCATGCGCATACCTTGGTTAATAGCATCTACGGCGTGCTTGCTGGCGCAATATACGTTACCGTTGGTATATACCTCTTTACCAGCTATTGAGCCTATATTAATAATATGTCCCTGTTTACGCACTATCATGCTCGGGATGATAGCTTTAGACACATAGAGTAGCCCTTTAACGTTAATATCAATCATAGCATCCCAATCGTTAGTATCGCCATTTTGTATCGGGTCTAACCCATGTGCGTTGCCTGCGTTGTTTACCAATATATCAATAGTAGTAAACTCGGCAGGAATGCTAGCTATAGCGCTATCCACCGCTTGCTTATCCCTAACATCAAAGTTTAGTGTGTATACTTGCGTTTGTGTGCTTAGCTCATTTTGTAGGGCTTTTAGCCTATCGTTACGCCTGCCGCATAGTATTAATTTAAAATTGTGTTTGGCAAAGTGGTGGGCTGTTGCCCTACCTATACCACTGGTTGCACCTGTTATTAATGCTGTTTTCATCTTTTTTTAGTATCTTTTATTATTCGTTTAAATGTCGTAATGTTGAAAGTTTAAAAAGTTACTCGGAGCAACTTTAAACATTGAACTTTCAAACTTTACAACTCAATTAAGGCACTTTATGCCCCATACTCTCCGTCCAAATAGCAAACCAGTCCTCTAGCTCTAAAGTTAAATTAGCTGCTTTCATCTGGTTTTTCAATCTGTCGGGATTGGTCGATCCCGTTGCAGGTACAATACCTGCGGGGTGTTGCATTATCCACGCCAGTAGTATAACATCGGCAGTAACCTCATATTTTATAACCAATGTCATTAACAACTCTTTTAGGCGTTGTGTTTGCTTAGTATCGGTTTTAAAAATACTCCCTAAGGGGCTCCATGCCAATGGTTTTATATTATTTACCTGCATATAATCTAAAGAGCCATCTAGCATTGCGCTGTGTTGCGTAGCCGAAAACTCTATTTGGTTGCAAAACACCTCGGTACGGCTCCTAATTAAATCGGTTTGCGTATTGGTAAAGTTCGATACCCCGAAGGCTTTAATCTTACCGTCTTTTTGTAGCTGTGCTACCGCTTCGGCAATTTCGTCGGGTTGCATTAATGGGCTAGGGCGGTGCAGTAAAAGTACATCCAAATAATCGGTTTGTAAGTTCTGCAACGACCCTTCTGCCGATTGTATAATGTACTCCTTACTGTAGTTGTAATGCTTTATTGTATTATTACGATTACCATCGGTATGTTGTATACCACACTTTGATATTAATTGTATATCCTCCCTAGTAATACTATTGGTTGCCAAGGCAGTACCAAATTCAGCTTCGGTAGTATAACCACCATAAATATCGGCGTGGTCAAACGTAGTAATACCATATTCAAGGCAAGCATGCATAAGCTCCGTCATTTGGCTTGTGTTCATTTTTTTGCCCCAAATGCCCCAACTCATAACTCCTGCAACAATAGGCGATAGTGTAATGTTCATGTAATGTGTTTGTATTTTAGTATTGTGTGCTTTTTGCAAAGAGCTTAAAATGGTAAACCTAACACGTGTTAGATGTTACTACCGTTTTGCCATTGCGATGCTAAAAGTAGCAAAAAATTGCCGATGTAAGGCAGGGCATCCCCATACCAATCCGCTACATTTAACATGTCGTTAACAACAAAACATATATTAAATTTCAATTTGCATCGTTACATTAGCATTGTTAACTTCACACCACCAAAAATAAACATACGTATGGAAGAAAATACCGCTGCTTTAGACATCAGGGCGATTAATGAAAAGATAGAGCGTGAAAGTGCTTTTATAGACCTGCTTGTTATGGAAATGAACAAGGTAATTGTGGGGCAAAAGTACATGATAGAACGCTTGCTTATAGGTTTACTAGGGCAAGGGCATATATTGCTTGAGGGTGTGCCAGGGCTAGCAAAAACGCTAGCTATTAACACACTATCCCAAGCTGTGCAAGGTAGCTTTAGCCGTATACAGTTTACGCCCGATTTGTTACCTGCCGATGTAGTAGGTACTATGATATACAACATGAAGCAAAATGAGTTTACCATAAAAAAGGGACCCATTTTTGCCAACTTTGTACTTGCCGATGAGATAAACCGTGCACCCGCCAAAGTGCAAAGTGCACTGCTAGAAGCCATGCAAGAGAAACAAGTAACCATTGGCGAGGAAACTTTTACCTTAGAAAAACCTTTTTTAGTAATGGCAACCATGAACCCTGTAGAGCAAGAAGGTACGTACCCACTACCCGAAGCACAGGTAGATCGTTTTATGCTAAAAGCGGTTATCGATTATCCTAAAATTGAAGATGAGCGTTTGGTAATGCGTAACAACCTAAAAGGCAGTTTTGAGAAAGTAAACCCAGTAGTATCGGTAGACCAAATTTTGCGTGCGCAACAAGCCGTACGCGAGGTATATATGGACGAGAAGATAGAAAAATACATTCTCGACCTCATCTTTGCAACCCGTTATCCCGAAAAATACAATTTAGAGAATCTAAAACCACTCATTAGTTTTGGGTCGTCGCCAAGGGGTAGTATTAACTTAGCCAACGCGGCAAAATGTTATGCATTTATAAAACGCAGGGGCTATGTAGTACCCGAAGATGTAAGGGCTGTAGTACACGATGTGCTCCGCCACCGTATTGGTATAACCTACGAGGCAGAAGCCGAAAATGTAACCTCTATCGACATCATTAATAAAATAGTTAATGAGGTTGAAGTGCCATAACCTCCCCCAGCCCCTCCAAAGGAGGGGAGCGGGTGGGTGAAACCAAGTAATAATCGTCAAATTTCCCCTCCTTTGGAGGGGTTAGGGGAGGACAAATGGATACAAAAGAGATACTAAAAAAAGTACGTAAAATAGAAATTAAAACCCGAAGGTTGAGCGATCATATCTTTTCGGGCGAATACCATACATCCTTTAAAGGGCGGGGAATGACGTTTAGCGAGGTGCGTCAATACCAGTTTGGCGACGATGTGCGTGCTATAGATTGGAACGTTACCGCACGTTATAACGAACCCCACATAAAAGTATTTGAAGAAGAGCGCGAACTTACCATGATGCTAATGGTAGATGTAAGCGGCTCGCAAAGCTTTGGTACACAAAACGCCTTTAAAAAAGATATAGTTACAGAAATTGCTGCTACCATGGCATTTTCGGCAACCCAGAACAACGATAAAATTGGGCTGATTTTATTTTCAGATACTATAGAGCTTTTTATACCGCCCAAAAAAGGAAAATCGCACGTATTGCGCATTATTCGGGAGCTTATTGAGTTTCATCCCAAAAGTAAAAAAACCGATGTAGCACAGGCATTAAAATTCCTGTCGGGCGTACAAAAAAAGAAAGCCATTGTATTTTTAATATCCGATTTTATGGCAGGCGATTATGAGCATACCCTAAAAATAACTGCCAAACGCCACGATATTACAGGCGTACGCGTGTACGACCATAGCGAGGAGCACATTCCTAATTTGGGTATTGTAAACATGACGGATGCCGAAACAGGCGAAACACAATTGGTAAATACAGGCTCCAAAGATATTAGGCTGCAATACCAAAAATACTACCGCGATAAAGTGCAGTATTTTAAAGAAACCTTTAGCCGTTGCGGGGCAGGTACCGTAACTACCCGTACAGACGAATCGTATGTAACCAAGTTGCTTGGCTATTTTAAGGCAAGATAAATATATAGCTGAATAACGATGAAACACACCAAAATAAAACACTATACACTACTCTTGCTACTGGTTGCTGCCACCGCCTTTGCACAGCAACCCAAAGTAGCTACGAGTATTGATTCTACGCAAATAAAAATAGGGTCGCAGTTTAACCTAACCCTAAAAACAACCGTAGATACCACCGCCCAAGTCAACTTCCCCGAAGGGAAAAACTTCGGGCTACTAGAGGTACTGGAATCGTATCCTGTAGATACCGTTCGGAACGAGGAAAACAACGCCCAATACGAGCTTGTAAAAAAATACGGACTTACCCAGTTCGATTCAGGGCGATATATCATTCCGCGCCTATCCGTATTCATCAACAATAAAAACATCCGTACCGATTCGTTAGCTATTGAGGTTACCCCAGTGGTAGTCGATACCCTCAAGCAAAAAATGTACGATATTAAAGATGTAGCTACTGCCGAAAGTAATAGTTTGTTATGGCTCTGGATTGTGTTAGGCATACTGCTCGCGGCAGGTATTGGTTTTGGCGTATGGTGGTACCTAAAAAAACGTAAACAACCAGCACCCGAACCTGAAGAAGAATTCCACGCATCGCCTATAGAAAAAGCAACCACGCAACTACAAGTACTCGAAAATAAAGCCCTATTAGATAAAGGCGAAGTTAAAAACTACTATAGCGAGTTAACCGATATTGCCCGTACTTATATTGAGGAGGCAATACACATACCCGCTATGGAAAGCACCACGAGCGAGCTAATTAATGCCATGCGTACGGCAGTGCGCCGAAAAAACATGAAGCTCAGCCAAGAAACGTTTGAGCAACTAGAACGGGTTTTGCGCAATGCCGATTTGGTAAAGTTTGCCAAAATGCGCCCCGTAGCACACGAAATTGCTGACGACCGTAGTCGTATCGAAAAAACAATAGTGGTTATCGACCAAAGCATACCCGAAGAAAAAGAGGAGGACGAAGAGCATACCTTAGCATGGCTAAATGCCCAACGCAAAAAAGAAAAGCGCGAACGCCGTAAACGCAACCTAATTATTAGTATTGCTACCGTTGTAGTAGTGGCGGGCGCATTATTCTACTTTTTGGGTAGAAACATAATGCGCGAGTACGTAACAGGCATCCCCACCAAAGAGCTATTGGATGGCGAGTGGGTAAAAAGCAACTACGGTAGCCCACCCATAACGATAGAAACGCCAGAAGTACTCAAGAGGCAAGACCCCGAAAAGATACTACCCAAAGAGGCAATGGCGGTATTAAAAGATATGCAACTGTTTAGCTACGGTGCTATGGCAGACGATTTTTATGTAGTACTAAGCACCATGCACTACAAAGAGAAAAAAGACATACCGTTAGAGCAAGTAGCCGATGCTACCCTTAAAACAATGGAGGCACAAGGCGCAACCAATGTGTTGGTAAAAACCGAATCGTTTAGTACCCCAAATGGTATAAACGGCTTGCGTGCCTATGGTAACTTATCCATGCTCAATCTTGTTACTAAAAAGTCGGTGCGTATGTACTACGAGTTACTGCTGTTTAAACAAGATAACGGCTTGCAACAAGTAAACATAATGTACCGCGAGGGCGATGAGTATGCCCCGCAACTGTTGGACAGAGTTAAGAATTCGATAGAATTGACTAAGATAAATTAAAACATGGGAGACGTTACTTTTTTACATCCTGCTTTCTTTTGGCTGTTCCTGCTGTTGCCATTGGCAATAGGCTGGTACATTTGGAAACGAAAGCAACAAACAGCAACCCTTACCATAAGCACCCTAAATGGGTTTAAAGTAAAACCATCGGTAGTAGCCAAGCTAAAGCCTGTGCTTTTTGCCTTGCGCCTACTTGCCCTTAGCGCCATAATAGTGGCCTTAGCGCGCCCACGTAGCGTAGATGTAAGCAGCCGAACCAAAACCACACGCGGTATTGATATTGTTATGGCAATGGATGTATCAGGTAGTATGCTGGCAAAAGATTTAAAACCCAATAGGCTGGAAGCGCTTAAAGAGGTAGCAGGTACCTTTGTAGATAACCGCCTTAACGATAGGATAGGTTTAGTAGTATATGCAGGCGAAAGCTACACCAAAACACCCGTTACCAGCGACAAACAGTTGGTAAAAGAAGCAATAAAATCCGTAGCATACGACGATACCGTACTACAAGACGGTACAGGTATAGGCGTAGGGCTTGCCACCGCCATTAACAGGCTGAAAGAAAGCAAAGCCAAAAGCCGTATTATTATATTGCTTACCGATGGGGTAAACAACGCAGGGTTTATAGACCCCCGTATGGCTGCCGACATTGCTAAAGAGTATGGCATAAAAGTATATACCATAGGTTTAGGTACAAACGGCAACGCCCCATTCCCGTATGCTAAAGCTCCCAACGGACGCCTTTTATACCGCAACATGAAGGTAGAAATTGATGAAAATCTGATGAAAGAAATTGCCGAAAAAACCGATGGGCAATATTTTAGAGCTACCAGTAACAGCAAATTAAAGTCTATTTATGATGAGATAAACAAACTCGAAACCACCGAGATAAACGAAATGAAATTTTATAATTACGACGAGAAGTATCGCCCATGGGTATTAATAGCCCTTGGTTTACTCCTTGTTGAGGTACTGTTGCGCAAAACCATTTACAGAAGCTTTATTTAATTATGTACGAATTAGACGAATCAAAATACCTGTATCTCTTTGCCGTGCTCCCCGTAGTACTGTTGCTCTTTTTAGGCAACCTGTACTGGCAGCGCAAAAAGCAGCGTGCGTTGGGTAACCCCGAACTGGTAAAAAAACTAACGCCCGAGCGTTCGGTATTTAAACCCGTTGCCAAACTCATATTGTTATTATTGGGGCTGTCGGGCATAATTATTGCACTGGTAAACCCGAAAATAGGTACAAAAACCGAAACGGTAAAGCGTGAGGGTATCGATATTGTTTTTGCCATAGACGTATCTAAAAGTATGTTGGCAGAAGACGTAAAACCCAGCCGACTGGAAAAAGCAAAACAAATAGTTTCGCAAACTATAAACCAGTTGGGTAACGACAGGATTGGTATTGTAGGCTATGCAGGGAGTGCCTACCCCGTACTGCCCATAACGTCTGATTATAGTGTGGCAAAAATGTTTCTGCAAAGCATGAATACCGATATGGTATCGTCGCAGGGAACGGCTATTAGCGATGCGTTGGAACTTGCCACCACCTTTTTTGATGACCCGCAAACCAGTAAACTCGTTATTTTAATTTCCGATGGCGAAGACCACGGCGAGGGCAGTGCCGAAGCGGCACAAGCAGCCGAAGAAGCAGGCATTAAAATTATTACCGTAGGAGTAGGAACAAAAAAAGGAGGTACTATTCCGCTAAAGCGAAATGGTATAACCCAGACTTTTAAACGTGATAACGCAGGCGAGGTGGTAGTAACCAAAATGTATCCCGACCAGTTAAAAACCATAGCTGAAATTACAAAAGGAGGTTATGTGTACGGCAACAGTACCCGCAAAGTGTCCGACTACGTGAAGAATGCTTTGGAGAACATCGAAAAAACAGAATTCGAATCGAAAGAAGTATCCTTATACGAGTCGCAATACCAATGGTTTTTAGGCGCAGCATTTTTGCTGTTGTTCATCGAAATGTTCCTGTTGGAACGCCGTACGGCATGGATTAGAAAATTAAACCTGTTTAACGAAAAAGAATAAAATGAAAGTACAACTTACCTACATCCTGTTGTTTTTTACGGTATTCGCTTTCTCGCAGGAAGAAGAAAAAAGCGACGATACTTTTCTGCCGAAAGGCAATAAAGCATTTTCCGAAAAGCAGTACGCTGCTGCGGAGGCTGATTACCGTATAGCGCAATCTAAAACCCCAGCCAAGGCAGATGCAGCCTACAATTTAGGCAACGCTATTTACAGGCAAGACCAACCCAGAGAGTCGATGTACGCCTACCTAAAAGCGATAGAAAATGCCGAAACCAAAGCGCAAAAACACAAGGCATACCACAACATAGGCAATGCCTTAATGAAAGAAAAAAATTACCAGCAAGCCGTAGAGGCGTACAAAAATGCCTTACGTAACAACCCGTATGATGAGGAAACGCGCTATAACTTTGCTTTAGCCAAAGAAATGCTGGAGAAAAATCCACCGCCACCGCCACCAAAAGACGATAAAAACGACGACAAGGATAAAGATAAGAATAAGGAGGACAAAAGCCAGAAGCCCAAAGACGAAGGCGATAACAAGGACAAAGGCGACCAAGGTGACCAGAAAGATAAGGGGGATAAAGATGATAAGGGCGACCAAAAAGACAAAGGGGGTGGCGATGGCGACAAACAGGACAAAAAGCAGGGTGACGACCAAAAGGATAAAGGAGGCAAAGGCGATGGCAAAGAGGAAGAAGGACCCACACCGGGCAAACAGCAAATGCAACGTGTGCTGGATGCCATGAATAAAGAAGAAAAGAAAGTTCAGGATAAAATAAATGCCAAAAAAGTAAAGGTACAACCCAAACAACAGGAGAAAGACTGGTAACAGTTGTACCATTATGGCGACTAATTTGAAAACCAAACCGTATTCAAGTTAAGGAAGTAAAAAAAGATGAAGAAGTATTTAGTACTACTACTATTATGTTGTTTGCAGGGGCTTTACGCTCAGGTAGAATTTACCGCTACGCCCAGTAAAACCAAATTAGGGCTTAATGAACGGTTGCGTGTAGAGTTTACCATGACGGCAGATGGCGATAATTTCAACCCACCCCCATTTGATGGGTTTAATGCTGCAGGACCAAGCCAAATGATAAGCAACTCGTGGGTAAACAACAAACGCAGTTTTAGTAAAACCTATACCTATGTGTTAACCCCTACCGCACGTGGTACGTTTACCGTAGGGCAGGCAAGCATAGAGGTTGACGGAAAAACCTACAAAACCATTCCGTTTAAAGTTACCGTTACTGCAGCCGTAGATAAACCTAACGATCCTTTGGCAGCCGCAACAGAAAATGCAGGTAAAGGCATCCATGTAGTAGCAGAGGTTAGCAATTATAATCCCTATGTAAATGAGCCTATTACTGTGGTGTATAAGCTGTATGTAAGCCAAGATTCCAGCGTACGCGGTACCCGCCAAATGGATATCCCCCAGTTTAACGACTTTTGGAGTCAGGATATAAATGCATCGGGTAATACCATAAAACAAGGTACGTATAACGGCGAGAGCTACCGTTACATCGAACTTAAAAAAGTGGTATTGTACCCTCAAAAAAGTGGCAAACTGGAAATAGAGCCATTAAGCATGGAGCTTACTATTGATGTACCTACGGGTAGGCGCGACTTTTTTAACCGCCCGCTAATGACGCAAACACAAAAAGTAATGTCGTCGGGCTCCAAATACATTACTGTAAAACCGTTGCCAGAGCAAGGCAAACCTGCCGATTTTAGTGGTGCGGTAGGCGACTTTACTTTTAAAGTAACACCAAGTAAAACCACGTTAAGTGATGGTGAATCGTTACAACTTACTGTCGAAGTTTCGGGTAAAGGGAATTTAAAACTGTTCAGCCTACCCAAACCTGTTGTACCTGCTGCGTTAGAGATGTACGACCCCGAGCATAACGAGGATATTTCCATTCCGCTATCGGGTATGCAAGGTAGTATTTCGGATGTGTATGCGATAATCCCACAAAACAAAGGAAAGTACCCCATCAAAGAAATGGCATTTTCGTATTTCGATTTATCCGAAAAACGATATAAAACCATTACTTCGGAGGAGTTAATAATCGATGTACTCAGTGTGTCCAACACCACTGCCGATGCTACTGTTACGCCACAGGGCGCACAAAAGCAAGCGGTACAAACTACAGCGCAATTCCGTTTTGTAGCACTTAACACTACACTGCAACCCAAAAACAAGCAACACTTTTTTAGGTCGGTACTATTTTACATACTGTTATTGATGCCCTTTGTGCTGATACCGATTATTATGCTGCTGAAAAAGAAAAAACAAGCCCGAGATAACGATGTTACAGGCAATAAAATCAGGAAGAATAATAGGTTGGCTAAAAAATACTTATCCGAAGCCAAAAAGCATTTGGGTAACAAAGAGCCGTTTTATGTTTCGCTAGAGAAAGCCTTGCACAACTTCCTGAAAGCAAAATTGAGTATTGAAACATCCGAAATGACAAAACCAAACATTCAGGAGTTGTTATTGTCGCGTGGCGCGCAACAAGAAACCGTAACCGATTTTATTACGATAATGAACAATTGCGAGTTTGCACGCTATGCACCATCATCGGGTGCAGCCATGCAACAGGATTACGACCATGCAGTTGGCGTAATTACAAAACTGGAAAAAGAGATATAACTCCTGCAAGGAATCTAAGTCCTTGTAGGTATGAATAATATACAATAGCAAAACCTACAAGGTATTTAAAACCTTGCAGGAGTATAAAGTTAGCACGTACACAATGAAAAGAATACTATACATACTAACAGCTTTATTTTTTGTACAAGGCTTTGCACAATCAACTTTTGATGAGGGCAATGCGTTGTATAAAGAGGGCAAGTATAACGAAGCAGCCAAAGCCTACCAAAGTATTTTAGATGATGGTAAGCAATCGGCAGAGGTGTATTTTAACCTTGCCAATGCCTATTATAAAATGGATGCGGTAGCCCCTGCTATTTACAATTACGAAAAAGCATTGCTACTAAAACCCAACTACGAGGATGCTAAAATTAACTTAGGCTATGCCCAAAAAATGACGATAGACGACATACAGGCAGTACCCGAAGTAGGCTTCAGCAAAATAGTACACAACTTTACAGGTGCTTACCATTACGATGTCTGGGCATGGGGTGCCGTAATAGGTTCGGTATTATTCTTATTATGTTTTATAGGGTATTATTTTGCAGGTACTACCACGCTAAAACGTGTCTTTTTTATGGGTATGGTACTTATGTTTTTGGGTATTGTAGTAACCATACTTTCGGCAGTATTTGTAGAGGCAGAAAGTGCCAAACAACGCCCCGCTATTGTGTTTAACGAAGTAGTATCGGTAAAAAGCGAACCTACTGATGGCGCACCTGATGCTTTTATACTGCACGAAGGCACAAAAGTGTACGTTTTGGAAACACTAGGCAACTACAAAAAAATTGAACTTGCTGACGATACCGAAGGCTGGATTAAAAAAGATGCTATAAAAGAACTAAAGTAGGCGACTAATTTACAAATTGGAAAGTTTGTAATGTCTCAAAGTCTAAAAAAATCATATTATCATTACGAGGAGGTGCGCTAAACCAACTATCCTACAAGGTTTCTAAAACCTTGTAGGTTTAAAAGTGAGCGTTAACTAAGTTTGAGAACTCCAGAATACCTACAAGGTCTTAAAAAGACCTCGCAGGAGATGAAATGACCTTTTAGATTAAAACCTTGTAGGTATAATGTACTGAAAAGTTTGGTGGCTTAAATATTATATACCTGCAAGGTTTCCAAAACCTTGTAGGTCTAAAAATTAAGTTTGGAATTCCAAAACACCTACAAGGTCTCAAAGACCTTGCAGGATAGTGAATACCTTCTTCAGTTAAATACTTTTATAAAGCTCATCAATCCAAGAGTCGTTATCTTCCTCTTCTTCGTTTGGCGGAGGCGTTTGTTGCTCTTGTTCCTCCGTTTCCGATTGCTCCCAAAAACTATCCGACCATTCCGAGAACATTGGTGCTATAACACCATATACATCCAGTATAGGGTTGTAACACCACGATTCGTCGAGTGTTTTCTTATCAGCAAAATTATTATTCGTATTTAGTTTGGTAAACAGGTGTACCAGCACACTCAAAATCAGTAACCATTTCAGGAAACCAAAAATACCACCCAGTAGTTTATTAAGCCATCCCATAAGGGTAAACGTAGCTATTTTGGTAAGCAGCTTGCCTAACAAGATAACACCAACAACAGCAAGCGCAAACGTAATTACAAAAGCCGTAATTTTAATGTACTTTTCCTCCCAACTAACATATTCACTAATAAACGCGCCTGCATAGTCCGAAAACATTACCGAAACGTACAGCCCCACAAATAACGATACAAAGGCTGCCAGCTCAATAAAAAAGCCCCGCCATATACCTTTAATAAAGCCATACAGTAGCAAACCCAATATAATAATATCCATAACAGCCATAGCAGCAAAGGTAAACGTCCTGCTCAATAATTCAAAAATAAAAGGCTGCCCTGAATAACTTTCAACTCACTATCTTTGCGCAATAAATACAACCCAATGTCTAGAGACGAACAATTAAAAGAACGCTGGGAACAGCTCGTAACACTATTATCCGACCGTTTTGCCGATGGCGATACGCTGGACCTCGATGCCATAATTTACCTAATAGGCGTACAGGAACTGGGTAAATTCAACCGTAAATTCAAGAAAGACGATAAACTCAACCTAATGCACATAGCCATTTGCCGATTGTTAGAACCCTACGGCTATTATGAGTTTGATTATTTTGATGACGATGGTTGGCCACACTACACGGTAAAAGAGCAATTGCCAACCCTAAAAGCAGGCGAACAAAGCATATTAATGAAAGGGGCAATAGTAGATTATTTTATAGAGAATGGGCTAATTGCCTAAACCCAAGCATCACAATTATACAACACAAATAGGTAGCACAGCATTATTAAAATACCTAAATTTGCACACTCTTAGTTTAAGTAATGATGATAGACAAGATTAAAGGTCATATAGCCGAAGCCGAAGCGTTTACCACGCAAGCCAAAGAAGAACTGGAAGCATTCCGAATTAAATACTTAGGTAAAAAAGGAATACTTAACGACTTTTTTGCGGAGTTTAAAAATGTACCTAAGGAGCAGAAGAAAGAGTTTGGACAAATAGTAAACAACCTTAAAAAAACCGCCGAAGAAAAAGTAGCTGCCTTACAGGAAGCTATGGAAAACAAGGAGGAGGCTAAAGGTATTTACGGCGATTTAACACGCCCTGGTGAGCCATTTACTACAGGTTCGCGCCACCCTATATCCATCATAAAAAACCAGATTATAGATATTTTTGCCAATATTGGCTTCAACGTGTCCGAAGGACCCGAAATTGAAGACGATTGGCACAACTTTACGGCATTAAACCTGCCCGAATACCACCCTGCGCGCGATATGCAGGATACCTTTTTTATACAAACCAACCCCGATGTATTGTTGCGTACGCACACCTCATCGGTACAGGTACGTTACATGGAGGAGAATAAACCACCCATCCGTACCATATCGCCTGGTAGAGTATTCCGTAACGAAGCCATATCGGCACGTTCGCACTGTATATTCCACCAAATAGAAGGCTTGTATATTGATACCGATGTATCGTTTGCTGACTTAAAACAAACGCTTTTGTATTTTACCAAAGAAATGTTTGGTAAGAGCAAAATACGTTTGCGTCCGTCGTACTTTCCGTTTACTGAGCCTAGTGCCGAAATTGATATTTACTGGGGGCTTAAAACCGAAACCGATTACCGTATTACCAAAGGTACAGGTTGGTTGGAAATTGGCGGTTGCGGTATGGTAGACCCTAACGTGCTAAAAAATTGCGGTATAGATGCCGATAAATACAACGGTTTTGCCTTTGGTATGGGCGTAGAGCGTATTGCCATGCTACAGTACCAAATAGGCGATATTAGAATGTTTTACGAGAACGATGTACGTTTCTTAGAGCAATTCAAATCGAGTATATAATCGTACCATACAATTTTTTATAGTATGAGAAAAGATATTACAATACCTGCGGTAAAAAACGTATATGTAGTAGCACTACGCGAGTGGAACGACGATTTTATGGAAAATACGTGGTACGCCTACCTTGTTAATGGTACCAACCAAAAACTAGAGTCGGCAATAGTGGTATCCAACGCATCAGGAATGCTTAATGGCGAAGAGCGTAAAACATCCATGCTACGCCATGTTTTTGCCGAAGTTTTGCCCAATACCGCCGTACGCATAGAGTTGGTAGAAAACAATGTACTACCGCTAAACAACAGTTTTATGGTAACGTATTTTAAAGATGACGTTTTGTACGATAAAAACTTTGTGTTTAAAGCCAATAGCATTGACGAGGCAAATTACCAAGAAATCCCCGTTATTTTTAAAGATGGCGTAATGGCAAAATAACCCTTTACTACGCAATATAAAAAAAGCAGCAACTTGTAATCGGGTTGCTGCTTTTTTGATTGTTACTCGCCATCAGGAGAAGGAAAGCCCATCTGTCATTGCGAGGAGGTACGACGAAGCAATCTAACATAATTATTGCTAAAGTTTACGGGACAGATTGCTTCGCCGTACCTTCTCGCAAGAGGGGCTGTTGTACCGTAGTTAAACCAACTTACGCAACGCCAGTATAGCCCCTAGGTGTATCCCCTCGTGGTAGTTGTTAAACTCCATACCATCTTTAGCATTGCGCAACGTATACCCTACCGATGTAGGATACTCCTTGTAATGCACAAAAATGTTATTCTTAAAATCTTCCTCCGTTTTGTCAATAGTACTAATTAGTAGCGTTTTTAGTTCGGCAACCTCATCTGCAGTAGCATCGTACTCTGGTTTTGTGCCTATTTTATAGCGGTCTGCCATTGCCTCGTTAATTTGCATGGGCAAACCCGATAACGAGTACACAATGCGTTGCTGTGTAACCACAATATGCGCAATATTCCAAAAAATATTGTTATTAAACCCTTTGGGTATTTTGTTAAGTTGGTTTACCGAGTGGCTTTCTAAAAACGCCAACAATAGCTTTCGGCTATTACGAGTAATTGTAAATGTATTTTCCATTATACTGTATTTTCAGATAAAAGTACACCTTTTATGGGAAATCGAAAATGTAAAAATTAGTGTAATTACCGCCTAATAAATACCTTTGCAGCACCATTACAAACCAACACCATGAAAACTATATTTTACCTAAAAACCTGCGATACTTGTAAACGTATACTAAAAGCGTTGCCCAACACCGACGATTTTGTTTTACAAGACATTAAAAAAGACCCTATAACGGTAGCACAACTGGACGAGATGAAACGCCTAGCAGGCAGCTACGAAGCCCTTTTTAGCCGTAGGGCTACCCTATACAAACAGCGCGGACTTAAAGAAATGCAGCTTGAAGAAGCCGCCTATAAAGAATACATTTTAGAGCATTATACTTTTTTAAGCCGCCCCGTAATTGTAGATGGCGAAAACATATTTATAGGCAACAGCAAAAAAATGACAGAAGCTGCTATAGCACACCTGCAAAATGAGTAAACGCACCCTAGCCCTTGCTGCTGCAACACTAGTATCCATAATATACGGTGTAACCTTTACCATAGCTAAAGATGTAATGCCTGCCTACATAAAACCCTTTGGTTTTATTGCTTTGCGCGTGGGCATATCGGCGGTATTGTTTTGGATAGTAGCCCCTTTGTTTTCCCAACAAAAAATAGATCGTGCCGATTTTCCGCGTATTATTGCCAGCGCATTTTTTGGTGTAGCCTTTAACATGCTCACCTTTTTTGAGGGGTTAAGCCAAACATCGCCCATAATGGCATCGGTACTTATGGTAACCACACCCATAATTGTACTCGTACTATCGGCTATTATCATGAAGGAGAAAATAATTGGCAAAAAAGCCTTTGGTATTGTTTTAGGGCTTATAGGTACGGTACTCCTCATTCTTTACGGTAAATCGGTAAAAGGTGCTGATAATGCCCTTTGGGGTAATTTTTTGGTATTTGTAAATGCCGTTTCCTATGGTTTGTACCTCATTTTGGTTAAAAAACTAATGGATAAATACAATGCCTTTGCCTTTGTAAAGTGGATTTACCTTTTTGGTTTTATTATGGTATTACCCTTTGGTTGGCAACAGCTCGAGGTGGTACAATGGGCACTACTCCCCACCAACATTTACCTAAAAGTAGGGTTTGTAGTACTACTATCTACCTTTTTAACCTACTTACTTAACCTGCTATCCATGCGCGAGCTAAAACCTACCACCGTAGCCGTATTTATTTACCTGCAACCGTTTTTTGCTACCCTATTTGCTATAGGTTTGGGTAAAGATAATCTCGATTGGGTAAAAGTAGGCTCGGCAGCACTAATATTTGTAGGCGTGTATTTAGTAACCCGACCTGTAAAAAAGCCTATTGCGTAAGCAAAAGTAAAGTAGTTGGTATAGTACCTGTTTCTGATACGGTTGTACGTACCTACGCGCTATTTTTTTCTTAACTTTGTGCCTCTAAATTTTTTACATGATACAATCCATGACGGGGTTTGGCAAATCGTCGTTGCAACTACCCAACAAAAAAGTTACAGTCGAAATAAAATCACTCAACAGCAAAGGGCTCGACCTTAATTTCAGGATGCCCTCCGTATTCCGCGAAATGGAACTCGGGTTGCGCAACCAAGTAGCACAAAAGCTAGAGCGTGGTAAAGTAGAATTTTCGCTTTTTGTAGAAGTTACGGGCGAGGAAACCACAGCCAAAGTTAATGCACCCGTAGTACAATCGTACATCAACCAACTTCGCGAAGTAGTAGATGGCGATGCTACCGAACTGCTAAAAATGGCAGTACGCATGCCCGATGCTTTAAAAACCGAACGCGAGGAGATAGATGAAAACGATTGGAAAGCCATACAAGGCGTGGTAGACGAAGCGTTGGTAAACATAAAAAGTTTCCGCGCAAGCGAAGGGGCAGCATTGCAAAAAGATTTTGTTACCCGCATAGCCAATATTAAAGCCTTAATGGAGGCAACTGTTGCCCACGATGGCGAACGTATTGAAAGTGTAAAAACCCGACTGCAAAATGCCATAGCCGAGCTAAAGGTAAATGTAGACGAAAACCGTTTTGAGCAGGAGTTAATTTACTACCTCGAAAAAATGGATATTACGGAAGAGAAAGTCCGTTTGGAAAATCACCTTAATTATTTTGTAGAAACCCTAGAGGGCAACCAAGCCAATGGGCGTAAGTTAGGTTTTATTACCCAAGAGATGGGGCGCGAAATAAATACTATGGGCTCTAAAGCCAACCACGCACAAATGCAAAAGCTAGTAGTACAGATGAAAGACGAGCTGGAAAAAATAAAAGAGCAGGTGCTTAACGTATTGTAAGCAATTGTATAAAAAACTACAAAAATACCTAACGCGCCATCCCTAAACGGCGTGTTGGGTACAACAACATAACACACAATGAATAAAGGTAAACTCATCGTATTCTCGGCACCATCGGGTTCGGGTAAAACCACCATAGTAAGGCACCTGTTGGAGCAAGCAGACCTTAACCTAGAATTTTCTATCTCTGCGGCTACCCGTAGCCCTCGTGGCGAAGAGCAGCATGGTAAAGATTATTACTTTATGAGTACAGAGGAGTTTAAAAAACACATAAAAGCCGAAGATTTTGTAGAGTGGGAAGAGGTATACCGCGATAATTTTTACGGCACATTAAAAAGCGAAGTAGAACGTATTTGGGCAAAAGGGAAAAACGTAATTTTTGATATTGATGTTGCAGGCGGACTGCGCATTAAAAAGAAATTCCCCGAAGAAACATTGGCGGTATTTGTAAAGCCACCAAGCGTAGATGAGCTTAAAATTCGCCTTAAAAAGCGCAGTACCGAGAGTGACGATAAAATAAACATGCGTATTGCAAAAGCATCGGTAGAGTTAGCCACCGCACCGCAGTTTGATACTATTATTAAAAACTACGACCTAGATACTGCCAAGCAGGAAGCCCACGATTTGGTAGAGGATTTTATACGTTAACAATACCCTCCTGCAAGGTTTCCAAAACCTTGTAGGTCTAACGATTATATTGAGAATTATAAAATTAAAATCCTACAAGGTTTTTAGAACCTTGCAGGATATATACGAAAAAATGTACAATAGTTAAAAGTACTTTTTGTGAAATTAGAGGTATTACAACGGGGTTACACTTATCATATTTACAATAGAGGGATAAATAGTACCCCTATTTTTGTTTCTGATGAAAACAAAAACTACTTCTTACAATTACTCTCAAAATATGTAGCACCACATTGTAGTGTTTTCGCCTATTGTTTAATGGATAATCATTTTCATTTGCTTATTCGTGTAGATGACCCTGCCGAAAAAGTCACACAAAGTTTTTCCAACTTTTTTAACGCGTATGCTAAAGCTTTTAATAAAGCTACAAATCGTACGGGGAGTTTATTCGAAAAGCATTTTAAGCGGATTGCCATACATAACGAAGAGTATTTGAAACAACTTATAGTATATATACACCTTAACCCAAAACATCATTATAATATTGATTTTGAGCGGTATAAATACACATCATATAAAGCGTGTTTGAGCAGTAAACCAACTATTTTAAAAAGAGATGAGGTATTAAACTATTTTGGCGACCGAGATAATTTTATCTTTGTACACCAACAGAGAAATTTAGATTTACACGAGAAATTTTTATTAGAATAATCTCCTGCAAGGTTTCCAAAACCTTGTAGGTGTTAACTGTAACTACTAACCCAATAAACCTACAAGGTCGTAAAGACCTTGCAGGTGCAACCGTAAGTAAAAAATACAATTAAAATGAAAATAGGGCTTTACTTTGGTACATTTAACCCCATACACGCAGGGCATTTAATTATTGCGAACCACATGGCAGAGCATTCTGACCTCGACCAAATATGGATGGTGGTAACCCCCCATAACCCACACAAAAAGAAAAGCACTTTATTGGACGATCGCCATAGGTTACAAATGGTACACCTTGCTACTGAAGATTACGATACCATCCGCCCCAGCGATATTGAGTTTAGCCTACCACAACCCAACTATACCGTAAATACGCTAGTGCACTTACTAGAAAAATACCCCATGCACCAATTTTCGTTAATAATGGGCGAAGATAATCTCAACTCATTACACAAATGGAAAAATTATGAGGTACTACTAGCCAATCACGATATTTATGTGTATCCACGTATTAATAGTGCCGTTGCCGATGCAACGTTACTGGCAAACCCAAAAATACACCGTATAGAGGCACCTGTTATAGAGATATCGTCAACCTTTATCCGAAACAACATAAAACAAGGTAAAAACGTACAACCCTTACTACCCCAAAAAGTATGGGCGTACATAGACCATAACTTGTTTTATAAAAAATAATACCTTCTTCCTGCAAGGTTTCCAAAACCTTGTAGGTATACATAAGAGGCGTAATTTGGTAGCTACTTAGACCTACAAGCACTCAAAACCTTGTAGGTATACATAAGGCTCAATTTAGTAGCCATTAAAACCAAACAAGCACTCCAAAACCTTGTAGGTTTGGATAGCTATTATAATCTAACAATACCTACAAGGTCTTTAAGACCTTGCAGGATTAAAAGTAGTATGGCATCACTCCCCAGTCTTAACATTCCTTTATTACAGGTCGGTTTTCATAATTTGTAGCTTTGTGTAAAAATTAAAAATTATGCAAAATTTCGAATATTATAACCCCGTAAACCTTGTATTTGGCGAAGGGCAAATTGCCAAATTATCTAAACTAATCCCTACCGATGCTAACGTACTAATGGTATATGGTGGCGGGAGTATTTTTAAAAATGGCATACACGAGCAAGTAGCCGATGCACTAAAAAAACATACTGTTACCGAGTTTGGTGGGGTAGAACCTAACCCGCGCTTTGAAACGTTAATGAAAGCGGTAAAGGAGGTTAAAGAAAAAGACATCGACTTTATTTTAGCAGTAGGAGGAGGCTCTGTAATAGATGGTGTAAAATTCATTTCGGCAGCAGCCAATTACGAGGGTGATGCAGCCGAAATATTACGCAAACGCATGCGTATTGAGGATAACGCCTTGCCATTTGGTACCGTACTTACCCTACCCGCAACAGGGAGCGAAATGAACTCAGGCTCTGTAGTAACTATTGAAGAAACACACGAAAAACTACCCTTTGGAGGTCCAGCACTATTCCCGCAATTCTCTATATGCGATCCTAAAGTAATGGCATCGTTACCTACGCGCCAAGTGCAAAACGGTGTTATAGATGCTTATACCCATGTGCTGGAGCAGTACCTAACCTATCCGCACGATGCGTTATTGCAAGACAGAATTGCCGAAGGCATACTGCAAACACTTATAACAGTAGGACCTGAGGTTGCCAAAGACCCTAGCGATTACAAACTAGCAGCCAACCTAATGTGGAGCTGTACTATGGCACTAAACGGATTAATACAAAAAGGGGTACCTACCGATTGGGCTACCCACATGATAGGGCACGAGCTTACAGCCCTGTATGATATAGACCACGCCCGTACGCTTGCCATAATAGCACCCAACCTGTACCGTGTAATGTTTGATAGTAAGAAAGAAAAACTAGCACAATACGGAAAACGTGTTTGGAATATTGATGCTGATACTGTAGATGATGCAGCAACCCAAGCTATAGAGAAAACAGTAGCATTCTTCCATACTATGGGGATGGATACCAAACTATCCAATTACACCGACGATTACGAGAAAACAGCCAGCTTTATAGTAAACCGCTTTGAAGAGCGTGGCTGGAAAGCCCTTGGCGAACGCCAAAACATTACCCCCGATAAAGTGAAAGAAATAGTAGAGCTTAGTTACTAAATAGTATAAAAAAAGGCACTCGTTACTAATGTAGCGAATGCCTTTTAAACACCAAAAACAAAAATTTTAACTAACCTTGTAATTCTGTTTATTCAAACAAAATTCTATATACTAACGGCACCACGTTTTGTAAATTGCGTAAGGCATCATAATAAAATGTTAATCTTTATGTAGTGCTGCAAACTACCAACGCTAACCCCGTATGCTTTAAGAAATTGCTTGTAATTGGCATAGGGCATAAATTTTAAGTACTTTTGCTTTACAAACACTAAACCAACATGAACGAGAATCCAAAGTTCGCCGTTATAGGTGGCGGAAGCTGGGCAACTGCTATTGCAAAAATGCTTTGTGTAAACGTACCAGAAATAGCTTGGTACATGCGCAACGTTTATGCTATAGAGCATATAAAACTCCAAAAGCACAACCCCAACTACCTTAGTTCTGTAGAATTTGATACCAAAAAGCTACGGCTTACTAACGATATTAACGAGGCAGTAGCCTATGCCGACTATGTTATTTTTGCCATACCGTCGGCTTTTTTAGGTGGTGAGCTCAAAAAACTTACTGCAAGTTTAAAGGGTAAAATTATCTTCTCTGCCATAAAGGGTATAGTACCCGAAACCAGCCTTATTGTAGGCGAACACTTCCACCAAGAATATGGTATTCCATTCGATAATATTGGTGTACTAACAGGACCTTGCCATGCCGAAGAGGTGGCGTTAGAACGATTATCGTACCTAACCGTTGCGTGTGGCGACCAAAAGAAAGCCAAAGTAGTAAGCAAAAACCTTAGTAGCCACTACATTAATGCAAAAATATCCGATGATATTATTGGTACAGAATATGCTGCTATGCTTAAAAACATATACGCTATTGCTGCAGGTATAGCACATGGTTTGGGGTACGGCGATAACTTTCAGGCACTATTAATGAGCAATGCCATCCGCGAGATGAAAAAATTCATCCGTAAAGTGCATCGCATGAAGCGTAATATTAATAACTCCGCCTACTTAGGCGATTTATTGGTAACAGGCTACTCCGTATTTTCGCGTAACCGTATGTTTGGTAACATGATAGGGAAGGGATACACCGTAAAATCGGCAATGATGGAAATGAGTATGGTTGCCGAAGGCTACTATGCTACCAAAAGTGCTTATACCCTTAACCAAGAGTACAATGCCAAAACACCTATTATAGATGCCGTATATAGCATACTATACGAGGGCAAGGATGCCAAAAATGTATTTAAAAAATTAACCGAAAAACTAGATTAATACTCACGGAATATAATGGATAGTCTTATAAATCATCCTTGGCTCATAGCAGGGTTTGCTATAGCAATAGTTGTTATGTTACTTTTAGATCTTGGGGTTTTTAATAAAAACAGTCACGAAGTTTCCAGTAAAGAGGCACTAACATGGTCAGTAGTCTGGATATCGCTATCCATGCTATTTAGCGGTATTATTTATTGGGTAATGGGCTGGGAGTCGTTTACACAGTTCCAAAGTGCGTATTGGATAGAAAAAGCCCTTTCGGTAGACAACCTATTTGTATTTATACTCGTTTTTGGCTTTTTTAAAGTACCCAAGTACCTGCACCACAAAGTATTATTTTGGGGTATTATAGGCGCGTTGTTATTTAGGGCTATATTTATTTTTGCGGGGGTTGAGCTTATTAATGCCACTTACCTACCCGAAATGGAAGTATTTGGTATGAATGTACGCATTAACGCCGTACTAACCATATTTGGGTTATTCCTACTATATGCGGGTATAAAATCGTGGTCATCCAATGAGGAGGAAGATGAAGAAGAGAAAGATTTCTCTAATAGTATAGGCGCAAAAGTTATTCATAAGCTGTTTAAAGTAACCAAAAACTTTGAGGGCGACCGTTTTTTTATTTATGAGCAAGGCAAGCGCGTGGCAACACCATTATTGGTAGTAGTTGCTGTTATTGAGTTTACCGACCTTATTTTCGCTGTAGATTCTATCCCTGCCATATTTGCCATAGCACCCAACGACCCGTTTATACTTTATACCTCCAACATATTTGCCATACTTGGTTTACGTGCTTTGTACTTTTTGCTTGCCAACTTTATGCACATGTTTAGCAAGCTGCACTATGGCTTGGCAATAATACTATCGTTTATTGGGGTAAAAATGCTCATCAGTCCGTTTTACCATATCTCATCGCCCGTATCGTTAGCAGTAGTGGGTGGTATATTGGTAATTTCGGTAATAGTGTCGTTTATGTTTCCTGCTAAAGCAGATGCAAAAAAAGCGTAATTAGCAATTATTTACTTTTTGGTAAGGGGCTAAATTGTATTGCTTTTTTCCTGCAAGGTTTTAAAAACCTTGTAGGTATCTTGTAGGTATACTATAAATAACAAAATTTTTTGATGAGGTTGCTATAATAATAGCCCACAAGATTTTGGGAACCTTGTAGGTTTTACCCTGACTAATTTACTAAAATGTATTTTGTTTTTATACCTACAAGGTCGTACAGACCTTGCAGGAATGCGTGGGATTTCTTTTACTTAAACTTTAAGTATTCCGTAAGCTCGCTATACGGTAACAACAACTCTTTTGGTCCTTCGGCGTACGACGATATTTCGTAGGTATTGTAATACAGCAGCAAACCATCTTCCATAAAAAATATAGTATTGGGTAGCTTAAAGGTATCATCTTCAAACATAAATCCAGTACTGTTTATGGGTTGCCCATCGGGTATGTTGTGTTTACCTCTAAAACGTTTTTCGGCATAATCGGTAAAACCATTTAAGTCGTTAAAAATATCGCGGTAAGCAAAGGCATGTCCTGTTGCAGGGTCAAACAACAACGAGCGTAAGCCCTCGTAACCATGCGCACCCCCTGTGTAGGTATAATGCTTTAGCTCAATGTTAATTAAGCTATCGGTTTTGCGTATTACATTGGCAGTTACTTTACCCTCCCATTCCAACGCCTCTTTCGGGAATTCCTTTTTCAATTCCTCGTACGAGCCTATAAACGATGCCATTAAATCATCATAATTGGTGGCCTCATACGGTCTTTCACCATAATACATAATCTCCCTAACGGTATTAAACACCTTTTTATTAATACTGTCGGCAGTAGGCTGTGGTCCTGTAGCTACGGGTACAGCTATTTCTACCTTAGGGCATTTATCCTTACACGGTAACGATGTTGTGGCTTTGTACTGCTTTGTTTCCAACGCTAGCGCTACAGGCGGTTCGGCATCCATATCTTCAATGTCATTAGTGCCTTTCTTATCCTTTCCGCACCCCGTAATTAAAAGGGCTATAAAAGCTATTGTAATATAGTGTTTCATAATAAATGTTATAGATTTGTAAAAGGAGCTGTAAACAGTATACAACAGTAAACAAATTACAGTAAATTTGTCTGAATATAAAAACAATCACGAAATTAAATTATATGAAATTTAATACAAAAACCATACACGGGGGGCAACACCCCGATCCTGCTACAGGGGCGGTAATGCCACCCGTATACCAAACCTCAACATTTGCACAATCTAGCCCAGGCGTTCACCAAGGGTACGAGTACAGCCGTGCTGCCAACCCTACACGTACAGCGTTAGAGGATGCTTTGGCAAGTATAGAAAACGGTGCGCGCGGACTTGCTTTTTCGAGCGGATTGGCAGCTACCGATTGCGTACTGAAATTACTAAAACCGAATGATGAGGTTATTGCCATGGACGATTTATATGGTGGTACCTACCGTATGTTTAGCAAAGTGTATAGCAATATGGGTATTAAATTTCATTTTGTAGATATGACGGACTTGGATAAACTCCAGTCGTTATTCAACGAAAACACAAAACTGGTTTGGGTAGAAACCCCCACCAACCCACTAATGAAGCTTGCCGATATTGCAGCCATTGCTAAAATAACAAAAGAGAAAAATGTACTTTTTGCTGTAGATAATACTTTTGCAACACCGTACCTACAAAATCCACTGGATTTAGGGGCAGATATTGTAATGCACTCGGCAACCAAATACCTAGGCGGGCACTCGGATGTTATTGCGGGCGCACTAGTAGCCAAAACCGAAGAGCTAGGCGAGCAATTGCACTTTGCACAATTTGCAACAGGCGCAACGTTAGGACCAAGTGATTCGTACTTGGTACTACGTGGTATAAAAACGTTACACCTGCGCATACAACGCCATAGCGAAAATGGGCAAAAAGTAGCCGAGTACCTTAACAACCATCCAAAAGTAAAACGGGTGTACTACCCAGGGTTAGCGAATCATCCTAACCACGAAATTGCCAAAAAGCAAATGCAAAATGGTTTTGGCGGTATGGTATCGTTTACATTTGAATCGGGTAAAAAAGAAGACTCGATTACATTCCTCGAAAAAGTAAAAGTATTTACCCTTGCCGAATCGTTAGGTGGTGTAGAATCGTTAGCCAACCATCCTGCTTTAATGACGCATGCATCGGTACCCGAAGATAAGCGACAGGAGCTAGGTATTACGGATGATATGGTGCGCCTTAGTGTAGGAATAGAGGATAGTGAAGATTTACTAAACGACCTAGAGCAAGCCCTTAACCTATAAACAAATACAAGTACTCCCTCGTGGTAGCCGTAACAGGCTGTGCGCGAGGTAACACAAAAATAAAAACCAATACATAAAGTAGTAGCAATAATATATAACTGTATGTAAGAAAACTGTATATTTGCCACTATTACGAAAACGTTTTCTTAAACACAAAATTTATACAATATGAGTGGAAGTGTACAGTCTTTTATGGACGCAGTTTCTAAAAGAAATCCAAACGAGCCAGAGTTTTTACAAGCCGTGCATGAGGTTGCCGAAACGGTAATTCCGTTTATAGAAAATAACCCAAGGTACCAAAACAAAATGCTTTTGGAGCGTATGGCAGAGCCAGAAAGAGTTATCATGTTTCGCGTTAATTGGCTGGACGATAACGGAGAGGTTCAGGTAAACAGAGGCTACAGAATACAAATGAATTCGGCCATAGGTCCTTACAAAGGCGGGCTTCGTTTTCACCCATCCGTAAACCTTAGTATTTTAAAATTCCTTGCTTTCGAGCAAACCTTTAAAAACAGCCTTACAACCCTAGCTATGGGTGGCGGTAAAGGTGGTGCTGACTTTGACCCGAAAGGAAAATCAGACAACGAAATAATGAAATTCTGCCAAAGCTTCATGACGGAGCTTAGCAAACACATAGGTGCCAATACCGATGTACCTGCGGGCGATATTGGTGTAGGCGGTAGAGAAATAGGCTTTATGTACGGGCAGTACAAAAGGCTACGTAACGAGTTTACAGGTGTACTTACAGGTAAAGGCATGAGCTACGGAGGATCGTTAATACGCCCCGAAGCTACAGGTTACGGCTGTGTGTACTTTGCACAAAGCATGCTAAGCACAAAAGACACCTCGTTTAAAGGTAAAACTGTAGTAATATCAGGTTCAGGTAACGTAGCACAATACGCAACCGAAAAAGTAATCCAATTAGGCGGTAAAGTAGTTACACTATCCGATTCATCGGGATACATTTATGACGAAGCTGGTATTGATGCTGATAAACTAGCCTACGTAATGGAAATTAAAAACGAGCGTAGAGGTAGAATTAAAGAATACCTAGACAAATACCCAGATGCGAAGTACGTAGATGGCGGACAGCCATGGGAAGTAAAATGTGATGTTGCCCTACCATGTGCTACACAAAACGAAATAAATGGCGACGAAGCTAAAATGCTTATTAATAACGGTTGTATGGCTGTTGCCGAAGGTGCAAATATGCCCTGTACACCCGAAGCAGTAACAGCTTTCCATAATGCAAAATTACTTTTTGCACCTGGTAAAGCATCCAATGCAGGAGGTGTAGCAACATCAGGACTAGAAATGTCGCAAAACTCACTACGCCTTAACTGGACAAGAGAGGAAGTAGATGGGAAATTAAAAGAGATAATGAACGATATTCACGAAGCTTGTATTAAGCACGGTAAAGAAGCCGACGGACATATCGATTACGTAAAAGGAGCAAACATTGCAGGCTTTGTAAAAGTAGCCGAAGCCATGTTAGCACAAGGTGTAGTATAAAACCTACCCCTTTTACCATAACGTAAAAAAGCTGCCTACACACTAGGCAGCTTTTTTTATACCCGTTATACAAAAACCATAATAAATTCGTTTTAGCTTATATTTGCCATTAAATACTATATTAATGAAACGCTTAGCACCACTATATTTTTTACTATTTACCTGCGCCATTTTTGCACAAAATGCGCAACAATGGGTAGGGCATTTTTCCTATACCAGTGTGCAGGACATGACGCAGTCTAGCGGCAGAATGTATGCCGCTGCCGAGAGTGCCATGTTCTCCAAAAGCGTTATTACCAACGAGCTCCGTACCATAACATCCGTAGATGGCTTAAAGCCCGAAACCATAACCGCCATACACTATAGTGCCGAGTTTAACCGTACCCTAGTTGGTAGCGATAACGGCTTGCTAATAATTGTAAATGCCGATAACTCCATTGTAAATAAAATAGATATAGTAGAAGAAGCCATAGTACAACCCAGCAAAAAACGCATTAACCACATTTACGAACACGAAGGCAAAGCCTACATATCGTGCGATTTTGGTATTGCCGTTTTTGATATTGCCAGCCTAGAATTTGGGGACACCTATTTTTTGGGTTCCAACGGAGCCGAAATAGCCGTAATACAAGCCTCCGTACTAAACGGTTACCTGTATGCTGCCACAGCATCCAACGGTATTCGTAAAGGACTGCTTGCCAACCCCAACCTAAACGATTTTAGCCAATGGACACAGGAGTTTGGCGGAGCATGGTCGGGCATAGCTACCTTTGGCAACACCCTTTTTGGGGCAGATACTGCGGGTAACGTATTTAGGCTAATAGGCGGTAGCCCCTTTCCGTTTACCTTTACAGGAGCAACCGCAGTAGATTTTAGGGCAGCCAACGGTTACCTAGTAGTAACAACCGCCAGCCGTATTACCGTTTTCGATGAAGATTTTACACAAGTACTCCAGCTAAACAACCTACCTGGCGAAGATGTTGTATTTACCTGTGCCACCGTAGTATCGGGCAGAATATTTATTGGCACGCAAGAAAACGGTGTAATAGAAAGTTTCATCGAAAACATTTCCATACGCGAAAACATTACGCCCAACGGTCCGTTGCGTAGCAGCATTTTTTCTATCGAAAAAACACGTAATGCCCTATGGGCAGTATTTGGTGGGTACGATTTTCAGTTTATCCCCGATTTCTCACAAAAAGGTATTAGTAAATTTACCAACGAGGGTTGGTTTAACATACCCTTTGAGGATGTATTGGGAGCCTTATCGCTTACCGATGTAGCCGTAAACCCTAACGACGAGAGTAAAGTATTTGTAGCATCGTACGATAAAGGATTGTTAGAACTACAGGATGATGTACCCATAGAATTATACGACGAAAGCAATAGCCCGCTACAAAACCAGCAAGCCGTAGCAGGTTTTGATAACCTGCGTGTAAATAGTTTAGCCTACGATGCTAATGGTGGACTGTGGATGACAAATGATTTAACAGAATCGCCCTTACGTGTGTTTCGTAATGGCAACTGGACATCGTATAGTTTTGTAGATGAAGTGGACGACCCCATATCCAACAAATACCAAAAAATGATAATTGACAGGAATGGCACAAAATGGATACCCTCTATAAACTCGGGGCTTATTGCCTTTAACGAAACCCAAGGCAATAAATTTATTGTAATTGGCGATGACGATTTTGGAAATTTACCAAACATTTACGTAAAGGCGGTAGCTATAGATAATAGCAATAGGCTTTGGATAGGAACATCGGCAGGGTTGCGCGTACTGTCGGGTATCGACCGTTTTTTAACCGAAGATGTATTAACTACAAATGCCATTATTATAGAGGAAGATGGCTTGGCACAAGAGCTACTGTTTGAACAAGATATAACCGATATTGAAATAGATGGCTCTAACAACAAATGGATAGCTACTGGTAGTGCAGGGGCATTTTTAGTATCGCCCGATGGGCAAAATACCATTTTCCACTTTACCAAGCAAAATTCACCGCTACCCAGCAACACCATAAACGATATGGCTATTGACCCTGAAACGGGCGATGTGTTTTTTGCTACCGATAGGGGTATGGTTGCCTACAAAGGTACAGCTACAGCTGCAGAGGACGATTTGAGTAACGTTTTTGTATACCCTAACCCTGTACGCCCTGGTTTTGAAGGCGAGGTAAAAATAAGCGGGCTTATTGATAACGCCAATATTAAAATTACCGATATTGAGGGCAACCTTGTACACGAAACTACATCCGAAGGGGGTACCGTACTTTGGGATACCACCGCTTTTGGTAAATACAAAGTAGCCTCGGGCGTGTATATGATTTTTATTGCCTCGGAAGATGCTACCGAAACTAAGGTTAAAAAAGTAATGATTGTACGATAACCCTATACTTTACCACGAGTGCTTGTAAAAACAAAAGCTATTGTTATTAGTTCGTTACGCTATCAGGAAAAAAGCCTGATTGTAAAATGCTTTACGGCATCCGACGGATTAAAATCGTACTACGTGCGCGATGCCTTTTCATCGCGTAAAAGCACCCAAAAAACGGTTTACTTTCGCCCGTTAAACATCCTCGAAATAGAGGCAACGCATAAAAACAATGGTCGGCTAGAGTATTTTAAAGAGGTACGCTTGGCACACCCTTATTTTTCTATCAATACCAATATTGTAAAAACAGCTATAGCCCTATTTATGGCAGAGATGTTGCACCATTGTATTAAAGAGGAGGAGCAAAACCAAAACTTATACGAGTATTTAGAAACGGCTTTGCTTTGGCTGGACACGCACAACGAGGTAACCAATTTCCACTTAATAGTATTACTAGAAATTACAAAGTTTTTAGGGTTTTATCCCGAGAGTAACAATAGTGGTGGTGCTTTTTTCGAAATGTCCGAAGGGGTTTTTGTAGCCTACCCAACCATAAGCTGCCTTTCCGAAAAGGAAACAAGTTTACTCCGTACCTTAATGCCCTTAAAGCTAGACGATACGGCAAAAATGTTTCATGTTTCGGAACGACAGTTGTTATTAAAAATACTTATGGATTATTACGCCTTGCACCTAGATGGCTTTGTGCGCCCAAAATCGTTAGATGTATTGCGCGAGGTGTTTAGTTAGCTATAACCGTACTTGTTACAAAACCTGCGGCAAGCCATACATACCATTTTTTATACCACGGTTGGGGTATTTGTACTTCGGCCGCTTTTAAGTTGGTTACCGTAACGTAGGGGTTGCTGTTGGTAACATCGGTGGTAATGTATTGTTTGCCTAAAAACCATTTGCGTTTTACGCCTGTAATTATGGTTACTTTATTAGGTATGGTTAAATCCTCTAAAGTAAAACCAACATTATCTGCACTATAACTAAAGGAGTAATGCTTATGGTTTACTTTGCCTGCGCGTACAAAATCGTATTCCCGAATTGGTTGCTCAAAAAATACTTTTATCGTATCAAATTGTGTTACGGTTTTGTACTTTACAACGGTTTTTATGTTGGCAAATTCCTGTTTTAGTTTCTCAATTTCCCTGTCCTTACCAAGCAATGCACTTAATTGTTTTTTATGGGTTGCTTGTAGGGTTTTTATACTGGCTGTTGTGGTGCCTAATTTGTTTTGGTAGTGCTTTAGGCTATCGGTTAAGGCGGCTTGGTTTTGATTGGCTATGGTGGTGTTGTGGTTGTATTTTTGGCATTGGTGTAGCAGTAGTATAGCCAATGCTATACTTACGGCATACGGTAGGTAGTGTTTCATACATTTGCCCACTTGTAAATCTTGCTCTTAATGGTCTCGGTAAAAAAGTCTTGGTTATCTATTTTTGCTTTTAATGTTCTCCAGTTGTTGCCAAATGTTTTTTCGATGTGGGGGTAATCTTTAAAACGTTTCCAGTCGCCACCCCATTCCCAACCAATGGCTTTAAAGTGGTTAATAACTTCCATCCAATCGGGGGTTAAATCACGGTCGTAATCTGCTTTAGTATCCCAAGAGGCACTCTCAAACGTTCCGTTACCATCTTTATCTAACAACAAAACAATATCTATAGCTAACCCGTAGTTGTGTATGCTTTGTCCCCCTTTGGCATTGGTTACTTTTGGTCCTTTTGTGGTGCGTCCTTGTGCATACAGGGCATCTTGCTCGGCTATTGTTCGTAGTGTATGGGCAAATCGTAAACGTACGCCTTTGCCTAGTAGTTTGTTGTTAACGTATAGGTAGGCATCGTGTACTTCTTTCCGTATACTGGGGTGTAATACTTTAATTCTTTCTAGTGTTATTTTGTCGGCAACCATAGTTATTGTTTTTGTTGGAGTTCGGTAATTTCTTTCTGTAACTGTATTAATTCTTTAGTATTGGTTTGCATTTTAATGCGGTCGCGTTGTAAACGTAGTGTTTCGTTTTGGTAGTGCTTCCGTAGCTCATTTATGTGCATTTCTATTATATGCCTATCGGTAGGATCGTCAAAATAAACGTTATCTACTAATGTAGATAGTGAGCAGTAAATTACGCCTGTTGGAGTAGAGGCTAAAAAGTGTATTTCGCTGTATTTTATTCCTTCGGTCATGTAAATACGTTTTAGCATACAAGCGGGCATTTCATCTACTTTGTATTGTAACGGTTTATTTTTATTGGTTATTATAGCTACGAGCATTTCGGTATAACTGTAGTCTACTTTTAACGCATCATAAAAGTGTAGCTTGTCGGGGCGGTGTGTTTCGCCTTGTAATACAGATACTTTGTATGGTTTTATGTGGCTGGGTTCGCCCGCGCCATTGTGTGTAGTAAATATAAGAAAGCGATCGATATGGCTGTGCTGTTTTGCTGTATTAAGAATAATATCTACTTCTAAATATTGTTTGGAAACTTGTATGTTGTTGCTCTCGTTTCGTTGTTGTTCTTCCTTTTCCTTATTTGTTTGTAGTTCTAATAATTGTTTTAGCTTTTCGGCTATTTTTTTGGGCTTTCGGTTGTCTTTCTTTTTGTAATAGCGTTCAAATCGTATGGTAATATAAGCTAAAATAACCCCTGCTATTACACCAATACCGCTATCGATAATGTTATCTATCATCGGGTTTAAACCTTTCTCGTCCACGGCGTTGTATTTGCCCTAGCCAATAAATGGCTTGGTCTAAACATCCGCCCAGTAGAAATCCTGTAAAATAGGTAGCCTCTCCCTTGTATAGTTCGGGCGCAAAACGTACGGATAGGAAAACGGTTAAAACGGATGCGATTACGCGGTGCTTGTTGTCTTTCCAAAGGAATTTACTGCTAAACTTATATGGGGTATTTACGCTGTTTTTATTCCGAAATAATACGGCTACCGATAGGCTTAAAAATACCCCTATAACTACAAACAGGAAATAAACAATGTAAAAATCGAATGTGTGTGCCCCTAGTAAGTTGGTTATTATTTTCTCGATTAGATTCATGCTACATTATTATTTTCAGAAATCGTGGTAGTAATTTTACTGCTTTTACGCTTTTTTAGTTGTGTGGTTTATTATGTTATAGCTTTTTCAAAAGTTATTTTTAATGATTTTTGCGTTAAGCTATCTGAAGTGTCTTGCAATACTCCTGAAAATATAATATAAATATCGTTGGTAGTGTCTATACTTGTACTTAATGGTTCAGAGGTACTCTCTGTTTCACCGTTAGTATTGGAGTTAGTAGCTGAATGACCGAATAGAATTCCTCCTGACTTTATTATAAAATCTCTTCTGAAATCAGTAAATCGTCTGGCATTAGTTACTGAGTTTAAGCTTGCAATTCTAGTAGCGCCTGTTAAGCTGTTGGTTGTGTTTATGTATACCCTGTGGTAGGCATCGCCTGTAATTCCTGCTTTTTCGAACATTGTAGCGAAAGAAAACACCCCTGTATTAATTGTACCTCCCGCTATTAAAAATGATTTTAATACTGTTTCATCAGTAGTGCCCGTTAGTGTGGTGCTATCTGTAACATCGTTTAAAAGGAGCTGTGTGGTTGTTGCTGTTAATAGGGTGTCTACGTATATTTTATTTGTTAATTCTTCATCCAAGGTAGGAAAACCTGTAATTGTTGTAGGGATATTTGAAAAATTTGTTTGCCCTGTCACATCTATACTAGAATTAAATTGTACTGTGTTGGTAGTAATGATCATATCTTCTTGTGCAACAAACGAAAATGCTCCAGCAGAATTCATATTCCAGCTACTTCCTGGTCCGTTACTAAAACTGAAAAAATCACCTGCACCATTGCTAGGCTGCATATTATCTATTTGCAAAACTCCTGTAGATGTTAAAATACCATTTACAGTAAGACCATTACCATTTACTGTGACACCATCGTTATTTCCTGCTAGTAAAATTCCTCCTGTCCCAGCATTTATATTTACACCACTTCCTGCATTAGCAGTAATACTACCGTTATCTCCACCATTTATAGACCACCCATTAGGTGAGTCTATATTTACTCCACCACCACCACCATCAATTTCAACTCCATTAGTAGATCCATTTAATACAATTCCTCCTGCATTACCGTTTATCGAAACACCAGTAGAAGAATTGAAGTTTAAGGTTCCTCCTGCTCCTGCACCTATTGACCCGCTATCATTTCCTAAAAATATAGACCCTCCAGTCCCTGCTATAGAGATTTCCCCTGACCCCGACCAGCTGAAACTTTCTCCAATGTTTAATCCAGATCCTCCGTTTTCGGTATTTACATCGATTAGGAATTCATTGTTTGTTATTGTTAGTGTAGTGCTATCAGTTGTAGAATTAGCACTGGTTACGTAGAAATCACTATTGATAGTAGCAGAGTTTCCGCTTTCCAATACGGCTTGCAAATCTAAATTTGTTATTTGGTTTTGTAACTGAAATATACTTGATGAAAAACCTGTACTATTGGTAACGGTATCTGTAGCTCCAGCTGTGTTATCTGTACCTAATGGCAAAAACCGTACGAACCCAGAACCTGAAACTTGTGCACCATTACCAAAAACTAAATTGCCCGCATCGCCTCCAGACAACGTAAAGCCATCGGCAGGAATAGTTACATTACCTGTAAAAGTAGGATTAACAACAGAAGCCGTATTTAATAAACTATCGTCAACGTATTTTTTTTGTACGTAGTCTAGGGCGGTTATATTAGAAGTATAATCATGCTCTCCTGACAACCCTGCAGAGTTAGCATTTGCACTGATATTTATATTTCCGTCATACTTGCCTATTTGTGAATCTCCATACAAGTTTATTCCGTTATAATTAATTATAGTATAAGTACCACTTCCACTATCGAACAGTGCTCCGCCTGATGTTAAGTTAGACAGCACACCAGTACCATCATCATTTATGAAACTAATCAGTCCATCGTCTGTGTTTTTAATTGATAAATTCGCATTACTTGAACTATTGTTTAGAGAAAAGAATGTCTCAAATTCACCATTTTTTGATATACTATTCCCATTATCAGTAATCGTTTGTAAATCAATATCAGTAGTTACATTACTATTCGTGCTTGATATTAAATCGGTTGCCGTGAACGTACCGTTGTAAACACCTGCTGCCCCTACAAACTGCACGAAGTACAACACGTCGTCAGTACTGTAGCTAAAGTAGTAGCTGATGATATTACCATCGTTATTAACCGTTCCAGCATCACTAAAATCGTATTGTGTACTGTTGGCAGCAGTAAGGTAATCGCCATTAGCAAGTGCATCTAGGCTTATAATATTTGCAGCGGGGTTAGTTTCTACATCTTGCGTAGTATAGTTTTTTACATTTATTAAATGCAAGTCTAAAAAGCTAAAGGGTGTACCACCATTGCCCCAAGTACCCTTACCACCGCCAAAGGCATAAATATATTCTGCGGCAACGGCACCAGGTACTACTAGAGATGCCCTAATGAAAACAGGACTTTCCATAGCGGTTATGGTTACCGTTACCTCGTTTAGTTTTTGGGCTACGGCTACCGACATATCAAAACTTGGGTCTCCTTCGGGTTGCAATATGTTTCCTGCATACAGGGTACGCGATACGTTGTTTTGGCTGTATAATGAGCCCTCGTCCAACGTAGTGCGGGTATAACATACGCTTATAATAGCTGCTTGTAGCTCTTCTATTGTGGTGTAAATGGTACCGTTTATATTAAATTGGTCAAAGTGCGTTAAAGGCACCAATACATCTTTGTTGTTGTAGGTATTGTAAATGGTAAGGCTATCGCCGGCTACTTTGGTAACGTAATTTTTAAAGTACTGAATACCATTTAAGGTAAATCGGCTTTCGTTTAAACTGTTTATTGCAATCATGTTATACTATTTTTGTAAATCGCATACCTTGGTTGGTGTTGCCCATACCGCAGCTTTTTTTGTAATCTTCGTTGTTGGTTCGTGTTAGCCAGTTGTGTACGCTTTCCCATATTTTATGAGCAGCATCGCGGTTGACTTGATACATACTTTTTTTGGTTGCAGCCTCTGCTGGGCGACTTTCGGGGTTTAGTTTTTCTACTACCGAGTAGGGCGTATCGGTTACCGATGCAAATAGCGTATAACGGGCATAGGTAAAGTACGATAGTACCATTTTTACCCCGTAGTTAGTATAGCTAATACCCTCATGCTCATACACGCCACCGTTTAATAATATTGTATAATTTTCGGGTGCAGCCATAACGGCAGTAAACAGTTTTTCGCCCAACAGAGGTTGCAAGTCCAGTAGCTGTGCATCCAATATCATTTCGTTGAGCTTGGCATCGTTTGGGGTTTTAGATATTTGCCGGTATTGCGCAATATCAGTCCGTGTTATTAAGGGTTGCATCATCTATAAGTTTTAAAGGTTGTACGGTAAGGCTGGCGTAATCTTGCGATTTTTGGAGTAGCTGATTAATAATAGCAGCAAGCAGGTTTCGCTCTTTAGTAGTGTTTTCCCAGTAAGTACGTTTCATTTCACGAATTGCCTCGCCCGAGTTACCAAACAACGATGCTTCGTTGGTTTTTACAAGCCCTGCGGGTAGGTTGTTAAAGGCAACCAAAATGTTTTCGCGTACGCTACTCTCGGTATAATTAAACAGCTTATCGTCTATTTTGCTTTCAATCTGTTTTATTAAAATAGCATCGTCCAGCTTTTCGCCTGCAAAATCCATTTCTAAGCACAATACACCGCCTGTGTTTTGTGCGCCCAAACTGTCTTTAATCGCTTCTTGGAACTTTTCGCGCTCGCTTTCGGCATCCAATAAGGCATGGCTACCAGGCTCTAAACCTTCGCCTACTAAAGGGCGTGTTACTACGAGTGTGTTACCGAAAAAGCCTTTGCGGAGTAGCCTGTTTTTATACACGGCTGCTTGTGCTTCGCTATCGCAATCGTCGGCAACGCTATCAATGCGAGATAGGGGATAGATGAGCTTGGTATCCATATTAATGTAGAGTACTTGCCCTTTGTAATGCTCCCATCCGCCTGCTTTTTCTACCTGCGCATCTATTACTTTTTTGCGTGGGTTATACGTATCAATAAGCTGAATATCTGCTTTTTTGGGGCGAAGCCACTCTTTGCAAACGGCAATTTTGCCATTGTAATCGTTACTATCGGTTTTACCGATGCGGCACCACTCGTACGGAATTACACTAAAATCGGCAATTTGGTACAGTGCATTCCAATTAACGTGTATAAACACGCCACGTTGTTTTACCAAATCGTCTGCTACATCATCGGCAAAATCAATAAGTTTTAAATTTTGCTCTTTATTGATGATAAGATTATCCGCATCCGTTCCGAAGCCTTTACCGATCAGGTACTGTACCATTATGGCTGCTGCCGATTTTGCGGTAACGCTATTATTAATAAGTCTATCCATCCTTTCGGGGTAGGCATTATCTACATCGTTAGCATACACATCGATACTTTTGCTCCATGGGGTAAGCCTTTTCCAAACGTCTATAAGGAGCGTTTTCATTCTGCTTCGTTATTAGGCAAAGTGTCGGTATCATCTGTTTCAAGGCTTGCTTGCTTTTTTATAGTGTGTTGCAAAGGTTGTTGTTTTGCAGCGCGTTTTTTTCGTGGTTTGGGTTTTGCAGCTTCTAGTTGGGCTTGGGTAGGAATGTGTGCAAAAAGGCTTTTGCCATTGGGGCGTGCTAATAATTGTGTAGCATACTCTGTGGTAATATTGGTGTTATTAACCAGTATAGGTGAGCCGAATGCTAGCGGAATATTTTCGTATTTGGCGTGTAGCCTATATTTTGATGTATCTGCCATGGCTTTAAAGTGGTTTTTATACTTTGCTAAGTATTGGGTTAAACATTTAGGGCAACTGGGGTTAACTTTCTCGTTAAACAGTGCCGTATATTGTTGTAAGAATAGTTGCAGATACCGAACACCGTCGCCCCTTGTTCCTTGGGCGACGGTACGGATATCCATAGTGGTAAAGTCCATGACTTACGATGCAGCTTGTGCAAACTTATTGTCGAAAGCGGTTTTGGTAGTAGCATAGTCCGTTTCCAATAATGTTTTCGGCATAGTGGTTTCTTCAAAACCATCGGCAGACGATAATTCGAAAACAATCATATTATCGTTTTCTTTCGAGTTATTGGTCATAGTAAGTAACTCTAGCCCCGATTTTAATCCGAGTACCTCAAAGGCATCCACACTATCCTCGCCTTTCCAAACTTGCTCCACTACAGCAATGTATTTTGCTCCTTTCGATAATTCGTCGGCTTGTTGCTTGTTGGCTGCGCTTGGGTTAAATACCACTCCGCTAAAGGTGTGTTTAAACTTGTCGGGTGCGTTTTCTTTCTTTACCAATTCCCACGCTTTTCCGTTCGATTGTTTTACGCCTTCTAGTATATATCCTGTAGTACCGGGCTTTAACTGTAGGTTGGTTACTAAAATACGGTTAGTACCATCAATAGTAGTAGTCGATACATCAATATCGTCTTTATTAATTAGTACAATGTTTTGTTCTATTCCGCCTATTGGCGCATTGGCGCAGTCAAATAAAATATCTGCGGTTAAGTTTCCTGTACAATCTGGCATTGTTGTTTTGTTTTTTTGAGATTGAAGTATTGTTGTTATTGGTTATTAGGCATTAGCCGAAAGGCATTAGTTTTGGCAATGTAACTGTCATTGCGAGGAGGAACGACGAAGCAATCTCTTTATGACTTTATTGAATTTCGTTTGATAACGATTGGATTGCTGCGCTCCGTTGCACTACGCTTGAAGTGACTTTTGGCTATTGCCTGCTTACTTTTGCCTTATTAGTATGCAGCTACCGTCATGTATGCCTCTAAGTGTTTAGAGTCGATAGTATAAGCAGCATCCATAATATTGGTTTTTTGTACTTTATCGTAAAAAGCATCTAGCTTGGTTAAATCTTCCTCGCTAAGTGTACCTACGGGTATGTTCGATTTTGTGGTAAACACGGCACGGTGGGGTAAGTTCCATTTCGTATCGTCGTTTTGGTACTCTTTAATGTACCTGTCCCAATCGTAGCGCACTTTTACCTCAATACCATCAAAGTATAGTTTTGGGCGTCCTTCTTCTACTACCTCTAAAAAGCCCGAACCTAGGTTTTTGTTTCTTAATGTTGCACGGTAGTTATCGGCAAGGGTACGGGTAGCAAGTATAAAGCTATCTTCAGTAGCTACCAATCGTTCGTCGGCAGCTGTAACCATTTGCTCGAATATGGCAATAGCATCGTCCTCGGCGAGTGCCTGGTTGGCGTAGGAGTTACCTGTGTTTTTGGTAATGGCTACGTAGTTGGCATCGGATGCCGATACTTCGGACATGATTTGTTTAAACAACCCGTCAAACGAGTTAAAGTAACCCAAATCGGTACCGTTTTTAAATACCCCAGCACTATCTATAGTGGCAGCAGCGGTATCGTTAAACCATATTTTACGGTGCATGTTCTCTAACATTGCCGACTCTACTGCGGATATGATTACGCCAAATTCTTCTGAGCCTACGGCATCAAAAAAATCGGGGTTAATGCGCTGCGATTTCCTGAATAGTTTTAGTAGTGCAGGCATATCGTTTTGGCAGTGTTTTAGCCTAAAGTCCTCCAGCACGGGTGTCCAGAATTTTTCGGTAAGGGCAAAACCACCTGCTTCGTTAGGTGTACAGCCTTCGCTTTTTTTACCCAGTAGCCCCAGTCTTTCGGCAAAGGCAATTTGTGTTTTTACATCAATACCCGTTTCTATTTCGTGGTACTCGGCAAGGTCGCTATCGTTAAAAACCCTTTCAAAAATTACCTCGCTTACCGTTTCGGCCTCGCGGGCGTTTAGTGTTAAGTTATCTGCGTTAATTAGCCCCATTACTTTCTGTTTTTATTTTGCAAATATTGCTTCATGCCGGCTAGTTTGTCGTTTTGGCTCGGTTTGCGTGCAGCTACTTTTTTGCCATCAAGGCTGTAGCGGCTGCCTACCTGTCTTTTTAATGCTAGTACCTCGCCTTTAATGGTGTTTAACTGGCGTTTTAGTGCTTTGTTTTCGGCACGCAGGGCTGCGGTTTCTATCATATCGTCGCCTTCTTCAGCTTCAATAATTTCTACAAGCTCGCCCGCCTCAAATACGTAGGTTGCACCATCGGGCATCATGTATTCGCCTTCGGCAGGCATACCTGCTACGGTAGCTGTTGCGCCCAGCTCAATAATACCATCGTCGGGTAATTCAATAAAATCGAGTTCTGCCCCTGTGGCATCTTGCACGATTTTGTTGTAAGCGTTGGTGTGCTTAAATTTTGCCAGCACACGGCTGAACAGACCTTCCATCCAGTGCCTGTCCCTTTCGGTAAGTGTTCCTCTCATAATAGTTTTTGGATTAATGAATGCTTTTGCAGCTATTTTAGTATGCTGCGAAGTAGTAAAGCCTAAGGCTGTGAGTTGTGTGCCCGATAGCCATGTTTCGTTTTTAAGCAGTGGTAATATGGCTTGCTCCTGCACGTGGAGTGCTTTTTTGTAAAAGCCTACCATTTTTGTTTCTATGGCGCGGAGTTGGTCGGCAAACTGTTCAATTTCATCTGCAGTACCCATAGAGCCACCCCATGGGAGGTGTATCATAAACGGGGTGTTTTCGCGTACTACGCGTTTGCTACCTGCCATAAATACTACAGTGGCTATGCTGGCTACTATACCGCTACCTATGGTGGTAATGGGTTTGCCTAACGAGCGTAGGTAATGGTAAATGTCGAAACCCACATCTACCAAGCCACCTTCGGAGTTAATGTGCACGTTAAAGGCGGTTGCCTGGGGTTGTTTTTTTACCTGACCTATTACATCAATAAGTTCGGTACCCGTAACGCCATCAAACGTGCCTATTTGACCGGAGATATAAATGTTTCCTGTCATTCAGTAAGGAATGAGTGAAATATTTGCGGAAGTATTAAGGAAGTATTTTTGGTTACTAGGGAAAAGGCAGTAGCCAACAGTTTTTACAAATACTATTTTGTGCCTTTTGCCTGTTTACTATTAACCATACAAACAGTACTGTTTTTTTGATATTACAAAGTTACAACGCTTAGTAAGGGTTTTGCTGAAGTGGGGTTTTCAGTTTTTTAAACAGTTCGATAATTGTCACTTCGTATTAATGTATTTTTGCTTAATTTTGATTTCTAAAACAATCATTATTAATCTAAAATTGATTTTATGATGAATAAAACTAACATTCAGTTATTGGCTAAAGCAAATAATGCATTTTTAACTGATATTGGAATTTTTGTAAAGTATTATAGGTTAGAACAAAATAAAACTCAAGAACAACTTGCTGAAGAAGCTGGCATTAATAGAGTTACTCTTGGAGAATTAGAAAGAGGAGGACGATCTAAGATACTTACACTTATACAAGTACTAAGAGCTTTAGATAAGTTGGAGGTATTAAATGTTTTTATAGTAGAGCAAAAAATAAGTCCGCTGAAACTTGCTAAAATAGAACGTGAAAGTAGACAGCGTGCGAGCGGTAAAAGAAGTTCTGAATCAAAATCCGATTGGTAATGATATCTACTGCATTTATAAAACTTTGGGGTATAGTAGTTGGTGCTGTGGCTTGGGATTCTTCTAAAGAAATAGCTTCTTTTGAATATACTCCCGAATTTATTAATTCAGGGCTTGATATTTCACCAATTAAAATGCCACTATTGCCTACGATTTATTCTTTTTCGGAGCTACGTCGTTCGAATACATTTAAAGGGTTACCAGGATTACTAGCCGATATTCTTCCAGATAAGTATGGTAATACTTTGATTAATGTATGGCTTAGTAAACAAGGACGCCCTTCTGATAGTCTTAACCCTGTAGAATTGCTTTGTTTTATAGGGGAGCGTGGTATGGGCGGTCTTGAAATTGAACCAGCTACAATTAAATCCAAAGAAGAAGCTCAAAATATAGAGTTGGACGGTTTAATTGATATAGCAAAAAAAATTTTATCAGGGCGTGAAGATTTTAATACTAATTTAAAATCTGACGAGGAAAAAGCACTTTTGGATATTTTAAAAATTGGTACGTCTGCTGGGGGAGCAAGAGCTAAGGCTGTTATTGCATATAATGAGAGTACAGGTGAAATAAGAAGTGGACAGACTAAAGCTCCTGAGGGCTTTTCACATTGGCTTATTAAATTTGATGGGGTTTTTGATAATCAATTTGGTGTCTCAGGAGGTTATGGACGTGTAGAAATAGCTTATTATTATATGGCTCTTGATGTGGGGATTGAAATGATGCCTAGTCGCTTGTTAGAAGAAAATGGTAGAGCACACTTTATGACTCAAAGATTTGATCGTTTAGGTAATGATGAAAAATTACATGTACAAACTTTTTGTGCCTTACGTCATTTTGATTATAACGAGGTAAACCTTTATAGCTATGAACAGCTTTTTGAAACTATGCGGATACTTAGGTTACCATATACAGATGCCGAACAATTATTTTGTAGAATGGTATTTAATGTAGTTGCTCGTAATTGTGATGATCATACTAAAAACTTTTCCTTTATTATGGATAAACAGGGTAAATGGAGGTTATCACCTGCATATGATGTATGCCATGCCTATCGTCCTAATAGTACCTGGGTAAGTCAACATGCTTTGAGTATAAACGGAAAGCGTAAAGATATAGATAGGGAAGATTTTATAGAAGTAGCGAATAAAATGAATATAAAACAACCTCATAGGATTATAGATAGGATAATTGAAGTGGTTAATAACTGGGAGAACTATGCTTTAAAAGTATCTGTTCCTGAAGATATCATAAAATCTATAAAACAAACTTTTGATTTTTAAAAGATAGTTAAACCAATCATTGTAGCTAAAAATAGCTATTAATGATTGATTTAGTTGTCTTTTTGATATGATTATATCCCCTCCATAAAAGCAATAATGTTAAACATGGTACGCTCGGTAATTTTGTATTGTTCGGCTACGCAGCCCGCTGCGTGGGTTTTACGGGGTTTTTTAAAGTTTTTTTGCTGGTATTCCATTTCTTTTAGGTAGGCTTCGTAGTACACTTTCCAGTCCAATATATGCACGGGTATTAGGCTTTTGCCCAGTAGTTTCATAAAATTATCGCCAAGGCTCGTTATGGTTTGGTAGCGGTTCATTTACCATTTGTTTATGGGGCAAATATCGTTACTGCGTATTTTGGCACTTAGGGGGCAACCGCATTGGTTACAATACGCTCCCTCAACTTCTTTTAAAGTATCTTTTACAAAGGCAAGCAATTTGCCTTGCTTGGCGTGAGGGCAAGCTGCACATAGTGCAGCCCGCTCTGTTGCTATGGCTTCGGTTACCTCGCTTTTGCTGAGGTAGTTTTTCCAGCCTGATAGTATCTTACTTACATTCATAACTATTTATTAAAATCTGAAGTAATTAATAAGTATATATTTGACAAATTTTAAATAATAATCAACTAAATATTACTTATTATGAAAACAATTAGCTGTATTTTCATGCTTTTTGCAACACTTTTTGCATTTGCTCAATTTCCTAAAAAAGACCCCTCACTATTGCGGGGTTATAAAGTTAAGGTTGAACCTTTACCCGAATGGCAGTTAGAATATTCATCTGGCTACGAGCACTTTTATGCAGATAAAGATGACCATAGCAAAGCTTATAAAGACAATGGCGACCGCCGAACTCCGCCAGGAACATTTAACGGGCGTACGTTTGCTGTAACGGAAGTGTATAAAGAAGTATCGAGCTACGGTGTAGTTACCCACACGCTACAACTTGAGGGTGATGGCGAAACGATATATTACACTTACAGAGATGGCAATGCGGTATATATAACCCCTATTGATTTTACTTTGCCAAGTGACTATTATTGTGACTATGTAAACGAAGTAGCTAAGGAAAATAAGACAAAAACGTATATGGGTGGAGCTGATTATTTATTTAATTTGATAAAAAGCGACCATAACGGAGAGGATCTTTACGGATTACAATTGTTTGCCAAGAGTAAAGCTAACGAAACGGGTAAAGGGGTAACAATATATTTAGAGAACGGTAAAAAAATTGTAAAGCCCGATCAGGATGTAAAGGCTGAACCAGGGAGGTTTGAAACGGAATATTCTGCAGCAATTGTTTTAAATAAAGAGGATATAGCACTACTAACGCAATATAAAGTTTTAAAATACGAACTTTATAAATATGAACAAGAAGTATATGAAATGACTGCTCCTGTTCTTCAGGGTATAATTAAATGCTTAAAGCAAAAATCTGTAAGAAACTAAAAATCGGCACTTTCTCGTACTTGTACATAGCTCTCGCCTTCGGTAATAATATCCTCTACAGATACTACTGGGGCGGGCATGGTACTGTTGGCTTCGGCTATTTTAGCAGCCAGTTCGTCGGTATTTAACCCTGGTGTTGCAATGGAACGCGATACAATACCGCCATTCTCAAAATAATTGCTTGCCGATGGGCTACTGCCTCCTGCAGGAAAAGCGTTATTGAATGCCATAAAGTGTTGGGCTGCATTACGGTTCATTACCCCAATAAGTTCGCCTTGTTCGGCTTCAAACTGGGTACCATCGGCGCCTGTAAATAGGGTGCCGCCTGTGCTGTGCCTGTTGCCGCCTATATTAAATAAGGCTCCTTTTTCGGCTTTTGGAGGCTTAGTACTTGCAATTTTTTTTACATTTTTAATACCAGTTACTACGGCTGCTCCCGCTGCGACTGCTCCTAGTGCAGGACCTACTACGGGTATTCCTGCCATAGCTTTATAGGCAGCCGTTGCCGATTGGTATGTATCTATAGTGGCTTGTGCAATAGCCATAGCTTTACCCGCTTTACTTTCTTTACCTAGTATGGTTGCTAGGTTGCTGTAAAGACCTTTAGCAAGCTCAAGTTTATTATCGGATTCTGCTTTATCAATTTTTTGCTTATTAGCAGCATGATTTTTTTCTTCCTCTAATAGTAAGGCTTTGTATTGGTCGTCAGAAAGTTTTTCGTTAGCTCTTCTTTCTTCTAATTGTGCAAGCGTTTGTGCATAGCGTTCTTCTTCTATAATTCTTTGCTGCTCGTATTCGGTAGCAGCATTCTCAATTTTTTCTTGTAGCTCTGCTTCTTGTTTTGCTACTTTCTTTGCTTTCTCCTCCTCTTCAAGGGCTTCGTTATTTGTTCTTTGCTGCTCTTGGTACTCGTTCTCTAAAGCCTTTTTCTGTTCCAAATATTCTAAATCAGCATCAGTTAACGCTTGGTTTTTTGCTTTTTTGGCAGCAATTATATCTTCGTTTGTTTTTAGCGCAATGGCAAGTGCTTCAAGGCTTTTGTTTTTTATATTCTCTAGCCGTTCGTTTTCCTGTTTTACGAGTTCTTTGGTTAGCTCCGTATCCTCGTTAATAAGCGTTTGGTTTTTTTGCTTGTAGGCTTCCAGTTCTCTGTTGGCATTGGCTACGGCAGCATCGGCTTGGCTTTTGGCAGTTTCGGCTTTAATTTCGCCCAATCTTATTTCGAGTGCAAGCTCATCGTTTTTCGTTTTTTCTGAGGCTGCAAATTCTGCCTGGGCAATGGCTATTTGTTTTGCTTCTACTTCTTTTAGGTATGCCAATTCTTCTTCAATACTCATCTCTTTTTGGCTTTGCTTTTGCATAAACAATTGCAGCTCTAAATCGAGTTGTTTTGCATAGTCCGATAGCCGTTCTTTCTCCTTTTCTATGCGTTCTTGCCTCGCTTCGTGCTCCGCATCCAAATTTTGCTGCCTAATGGTGTTTGCTTGTTCGGCAGTATTTTTTGTAAGGGCAATTTCTTCGCTACTTAGGCGCATACGCTCCAACTGAGCATCTTTAAGCGCATCTATCTCCTCTTGGGTAAAGCCTTTTACTGCCATTAGTTTTTGGGCGTAGGCTACCCCACTTTCCTGCAATTGTCTTTTTTCTTCATCGGAAAGATACTTCCCTTTGGCTGCATTGGCCACGGCATTGTTGTAGGCAGCATCGGCTAGTTTTTTACGCTCGTTTAGGTTTTGCTTTTCTACTTTGCTTAACTCCTGTAGGGTTTTTAGGCGTTCTTCCTCGCTCAGAGTTTGGTCGTTTACCTTATCGGTAAGTTCGCTAATTTTTTGCTTGGCTTTTTCGTTAGCAATTTCTTGTGCGGTGGTTTGTTTTGTTAGTTCCTCTTGGGCATCTTTAAGGCGTTGGGTTTCGGCAGCGTTTTCTTTTACTTCTTCGGTAAACGTTTTTACGCCCTCGGCAGCATCGTTAAACCCTAAAAAGCGCAACCCGTCCGAAATAAACCCCATGGCAGCTTCGGCAGCTTTACCTGCTAGCTCAAACCCTGCGGCAATACCATCTATTAAAAATTCGCCTAATGGCTCTAGCAACTTCATTAAGCCATCGGTAATAGCCGTAAAAGTGTCGAATATTTTAGTAATTTTTTTGGCAGATGCCGAGCCGCTGTCCATAGCGTTTTTAACTAGTGCAATTACTATGGCTATGGCTGCAATTACGGCACCAATGGGGGTGGCTATAAAGCTGAGGGAGGCTTTGGTCATGCCTACAATACCGCTGGTCATGCCCTGTAGTGCGCTGGATAGTAACGGACCCGTACCGCCAGCTTCTTGCGCACGCGATATGAATCCGCCCAAACCGCCGTTGAGCAGGTTAATTTTATCGAACGATTCGGACACTTGACTTTTATAATCGGTAAAGGTTTTGCCTAGTTTTTTGGATGCCGAGCCACTCCCTGCCGATTTGGTTTCGTTTTCGTCTAGGCTATCGTTAAGGTCATCCAACGCGTCTTTTGCATCTGCTGCTTCGTCCTTTAAATCGTCCATAGCATCGGCAGCATCTTCCAGTTCATCATTAAGGTCGTCTACGCTTTTAGCGGTTTTTGTAATGGCTTTGCCAAGCACTGTGTTGGTTTTGGCTGCTTTTTTTGCCGACTTAGTGGCTGCTTCTTGTTTTTTATTGAGCTTGGTAAGTGCCTCTTGCTGTACTTTGTATATGGCGTTAAGTGTGGCGAGTTGCTCCTCCATACGTTTAAAATCTGCCGATGCGCTAGCTCCCGAAGCTCTTAATTGGTCGAGTGCTTTTTTAAGGCTTGTTATTGCTTGTTCCGATTGTTTTGCGGCATTAACTAGCCCCTCGGTATCGAGGTTGAGCGATGCGAGTGTTATTTTTTGGTTTGCCATGGTTATACTACGGTTAAGGTTAAAATATTGCTTGTTAATGCTTGTGCTGTTGTTTTGCCCGTTGTTTTTTCGGTTAATTGTGCATACAGGGTATATACTCCAGGTGTACCATAGGTTATTTGGTACTGAAAGTTAGATATTGGGTTTACGGCGGTAGCCCCCGTTGCCTGTACCGCGTAATTAAATTTTACCTCGTTGTACTGGCGCGATAGCCATACGGTTACGGGGCTACCCACAGCAATGCTTGCGCTGGTTTTGCCAAAACTAAAATTGATGCGGGGCGGGGTGTTTTTTATTTCTGAAATCATAATAAAAAAGCGTTTGAAGAAATTGCGTACGTATTATCTGTAATCCGAATGTGTGTTGCCGTTGTAAAATCGGTAAGGTTTACGGTTATGCTTCCGTTATAACTGCCCGTATAATCGTCTATATCCACCCAAGTGTACCCATTGTTAGTTACCTCTATTCTAAAAAATACGCCTGTTGCGGGGGTATAGTTGGCATTGTAGGTTAAGGTGTACAGGTTAGCGCCTGCATTTTGAACGTTGGCAATGGTAATTTTCCTGAAGTTGTAAGCATTAGAGGTAACTCCAGAGCTTACATCTACCAACCTAATGTAACCGCCTGTGTAGGTGTTTAAATTTTCTAACAGTATTGGGTTGGTGCCAATGTAGTTTTGCGATATACCAAAATCGGTACTGTTCCAACTGGTGCCGTTTTCGGAGATTTCGAAGTTGAATACATCGGTATAATCGGGGGTATAGCTTAGGGTATAAAATACATTGTAGTCGTTCCCCGACGGTATGGCGTTGCCTATAGTAATTTGCTTTAGCTGATAGGCGTTTGAGGTTACCGATGCTACGTTATCGCGAATGCGTAAATAGCCCGATGCGTAATCTGCCAAGTTGATTGTAGCGGTAGCTTCGCCTATGTTGCCGCTAATACCATTATCAATATCAATCCAGTTGGTACCGTTGGACGATGATTCGAACCTAAACGCTGTGCCACTTTGGGGGATGTAACTCGCCTCATATTCCACATAATAAAAGTCGTTTTCTAACGCAGTAACATTGTTAATGCGTATTTCTTGATAATTGGATAGTAAAGCGGGTGCGTTGCCGTAAATAACCCGTATTAGCTCTACTTTAGTAGGCTTGTTGGGGATGTAGTTGTTTATTTTATTTACGATGAAGTAACCGCCCAACTGCTCAATATAATACAACTGAATGAAATTGAAATTGGCAACATCCGTTTCGGTAAGCCACATTTGGGCATTTACAATTACCGACTGGTTTAAAATACGACTTATGGGGCTGTAAAAATCTTGCAGAATTTCGCCAAAGCTCAATCGCCAAAAACTTTCTCGGTATACCGTTGTTGCCGTGGCGGTTTCGGGTAGCCTGTTGGACATGATGTTGAATGGTGCTGCAAAAGCAAGGTCGGTATGGCTAACGGTGTCCGATCGTAAAAAATAAAAACGCTTGTCTAACGCTTTGTACGTTACCGCACCCTCATCATCAACCTCCTTGTCCCATAACTTGTATTGGTTAAATGCCTCGTTAAGGTAGGTTACCGCACGTTGCTCGGGGCTGTATATTTTAGATTTTATAACGTCACGTTGCGGTTTAATGTTCGCATTATTAATACCAATATAACTGTCGTTATAATCGCTCTCGGTATCGTTGTACTGGTACCTAAAATAGTTTTGTTGGGCGTAGCTTCCGTACACGTATTTCTCGTTATCGGTACTCAGGTATTTTTCACTCCAGTTAGCCGTTGGTGCTATTTGCAACTGCTCATCAAACGTATAAAAATGGTAGTGGTTATTGTTGGTGCTCTTTACCATGGTTAGCCCAAAGCGGTGTACAATTTCTTTTAAAAAATCTTTAATACCAAAGGCGCTAAGGCTATCGGTAAAGCTAATGGTGGTAGCATCCAGTTTGGTTATGGTTACGCTAATTGCTGAACTGCCATTGTTAATAAAAATAGGGTACTGTGCTGTGCTGTCTACCAGCAACGCCAAAGTGTCGTTCGCGTTAAGGTTTACCAACATCGGTTGTAACGCAAAGCTGGTATTGCTTTGCAGGTTACTGCCTAACACGTTGTAGGTATAGGCGGTTACGTTGGCTGCTGCAACGCCCTGCACATTGCGCCCGTAAAATACTCGTAGTGGAACGCTGCCATACAACGAGCCTGCTACAATGTTTCCGCTAACATCTATGCGGTAGGTGCCTGTTTCGGGTATGCGCAGGTGGTATTGCTCATCATCAGCAAATTCGTACTCGTTAATATCGGCGGTATTGCATTTAATGTAGTAGTTGCTGTTGTGCTCGGCAAAATCGTTATCGGTACATTGGTATACAATAGGAGCTTGGTCTTCGGTGCTTATCCCTTTCGGGAAGGTCATCCAAAGGTTTTGGAAATATTCGGTTTGGAATATGGTGCCGTTAAACGTAAGCCCAAATGCAGCTTGTATTTGCTCCCACAGGTAGGCCGCCTTTACGGAGGGTACTAAAAAATCGATGTTTATTTCGCCAATGCCCGTATTGCCTGTATTGCCCCCGTAATCGGCTACAATATAGCGGTAGGGGCTGCTGGTGTTTTGCCAATTTTGGGTAATGGTGGCAATATTCTTTTCGTGGTTTAGTGCGCTAATATCAACATCGGCAAAGGTTTTGTTTTCTATTACCTTTTCTAAATCAATAATACCATCGTACAGTACTACATTAAAGTACTTGCCACCATCGGTAACGGTAGCGTAGCCGTTGTATACAAAACACTCGCCCGATTTGCTATACAAACTGCATTGGTTTTGTTGGTACGGGGCGGTGCTGTTGTTGCCCGTTACAGCTAAAAATTGCAGTAGTTGCAGGTTTTTAGCGGTTTTTGGTAATTTAAAACGGTTGGTGTAGTTGGATTGCCTGTTGCTAAGGCTGTTAAGGTTGTTTATTTGCTTGGTTTGGGCAATGTGTTGATTGGGATCTAAATCTACCAGTTGCCCGTTTACGTATAAAAGTAGTTCTGACAAGGTGCCGTAGTATAATCAAATATTAAGTAGTCCTAAAATTAGAAAGTCATAAGGTCATAAGGTCGAATGTCTTAAAGTCCGTTTGACTTTACAACTTTAAGACCTTAAAGACTTTCCGACTTACAATGTTTGCGTGTACCTTTGGGGTAACTCCAAATCGAAGGTAAGGTTGGTAAGCGGTTGTCTTGGGTTTTTAAGCCTTGCGCTGCTTGTTTTTAGGCTTACCTCTATCCAGTTTTGGTAACTGTTTTGCGAAAAGGGTGTGCCTGTAAACAGGTATACCTTAGGGCTGTCCATAAGGTTCTCTACAATGGCGCGCTCGTCCTCGTTAAGCAGTTCGGCAATAATTCGTATGGTATCTTGGCTCTCCTTGCCTAGGGTAACGCTGCGCCCAAAACTATCTTCCAGGTTGTTGTTATCGCGGGCAATTTCGCCTATGTGTTTTGTACGGCGGTCTAGGCTGTAGGTATTCTCAAACAGCCAATAACTATAGCCTCCTAAGGCGTTATACCATTTTAAATATACGCCACAGGTGTAGGGTATCTTCTCTAATGTAATGTGTTTTTCCTGTGCCGACCCTGCTCGCCCTCCGCCAGAGCGTACCGAAAAAGTAAGTTCGTTAAAGCCTTCGGCAAGGGGCAGTACATCTTCTAACGATACATCCGTGCGCCCATCCGATACAAAAAGCCTATCGCCATAGCCTGCAATATCAAAATCGGTATGCAGCAGGTTGGTGGTGTTGGTTAACCGTACCTCGTTGCCTGTGGTAAAAAACGGAATATCGAATGGGTAACCCTGCCAGTATTTTAGGTAATAGCTGTTGGTTGTATCTTTTTTAAAGGGGGCTTGTACTACTAAATCGTTGAGGGTAAAATTATGATTGTTGCCTGTTTGTTGTACGCCTGCTAACCACGATAGTATGTAGCTTGTAGCCTCTGTAGTATCGTCGTCAAAAGTAATGGTAATGGTAACGTTGCGTTGTGTAAAAATACTGTGGTTGGCGTAGGTGTTGTACACAAAGCTGGTGGGCTGGTTGCCTTGTATGTTTGTTTCCTGCGTGTCGTTAAAATTATCTCGGTTAACCAATGCCGAAATATGGGGTTTAAAATTAAAGTAAAATTGCCCTTGTGGGTTGGGGTACAGGGTAACGTTAATTGCATTAAAAACATCGGTTATGGTACACGATACGGCACTTTGGGCGTTATCGCTGTAAAACCGAATAATGTCGTTGTTGTACGCCATGCGCAGTTTTTGCGTGTTTAGTGGCTGCAAAAAATGTATCATGCCTTGTTTTGTTTTAAATGGTTAATAATGCTGTTGCTAAGCTTGGTTATAAAGGCTTCGCCCACCGTGTTTATAATGCTTTGCATGCGTTGGGGCGTGGCTACTTGGGCTATAATGTTGCTACCGCTTTGCTTGGGTGTCCAGCCTTCGCGCGCAATTTTTCGGGCAATTAAAAAGGCAAGGCTGCTCAGGCTAATGTTGTTTTCGGTTTGTGTGGCTATGCCTTTTGTTTTTATCCATTGCAGTATTGCCTCACTTGGCGGTTGTTTCCCCGCAGGGCGACCATCGGCATAGGCTGCACCCAGTAGGGTAGCACCATTGTTAGTGGCTTTAACCTCTAAGGTTGTACCCCAGTTGCCCGATGCTTTTAGCTCCGATGCCTCGTATGCTGCAATAATATCGGCTTTTAGTGCCTCAAACTCGGTAGCCAATAATGCTGCTACACTACTCATAATTCTGCGGAATTCGGATGGTGTAGCTGCACAACAGCCCATCCATATTGGCATCTAGCGCATCGGTAACATCAATATTATCCCATTGGGTAACTACAGTGCCTAAACAGGCAAGCTGGTTGCCTAAACTGGTAAACACCTCTAGTAATGGGGCTATGTTGGTTACGTATTTAGAGGTAGCTTGTTCGCCTACTTCGGCAAAATAATGCTGATCGAAATCAGATTGTTTTACCAAAAAGAACTTCCCTTCGTATTGGGCAGCCTCAATGGCGGTACCGCTGTTGTTGTATTGGCTTTTGCGGTTGGTAAATTCGTGTAACAGGTAGGTTGTGCCTGCAGTTACTGCCCCATCTAACAGGTTGAGGGCTGCTTTTTTACCGTAGTGGTACTGTAGCCCCTCGGTAGTAGCGAGGTCTTCTAGTATGCGTACAATGTCTTTCATTAAAAGTGTTTGAAGAAAGCTTGGGGTGGTGTGTTTTTGGGTTTAGTGTTATGGGTTACGAGTTTCGTCATTGCGAGGAGGAACGACGAAGCAATCTGTAATAATTGATTATCGAAAACTAGAGTATCTTTATTTTTGATATATTTACGATATAACTAAACAATTACAATATGAGATTTTCGCAGCGTATTGGTAAAACGCCTTTTGAAACTGCTCTACAATTTGAATCAATCAATAATAAATTAAAGAATAGATTGTGGAACATAATTTTAGATTATTTTGAGTTGTTTGATGATGTATCCCTTAGTTTTGGCTTGAAAAGTGATAGGGATAAAATACTCCTTTTTATTTGGAAAGACTTTTTTGCTCATCCCTCCGATACAATATATAAAAATCCTTTTGGAAATATAGATACGGTTAAAATCATTGCTCATATAAGAAGATGGTTTTTTGACGAAGCTCATTGGTATGAAATTTATGATTTTGTAGAGTTTATTATATCAAGTGAACTCACCGTATTAAATAAAGCTGTCTTTACAAGTAATTTTAACGATGCATTAAAAAAGGAGGCATCTGCATATAAAATTATAAATAATGTAGTAACGCCAATAGCATCAGATATAGAAGTTGATTCAATTCAGGAAATACTAAGTGAAACTAACGGATGGCAGTCTATAAATGAACATTTAAAAACGGCTCTCAAGTTTTTATCCGATAGGGAATCCCCTGATTATCGAAATTCAATTAAAGAGTCGATATCGGCTGTAGAAGCAACTTGTATCAAAATTACAAGCGATTCTAAAGCTACTCTAGGAAAAGCTCTAACTGAAATAGAAAAAAAACACTCAATCGATGGAGGGCTTAAAAGCGCACTTAAATCTATTTATGGTTATACTAGTAATACAGGTGGAATAAGGCACGCTTTAATTGATGATGATGTTTCGCCTTCTTTTGAAGATGCCAAGTTTATGTTGGTATCGTGTTCAGCCTTTGTTAATTATTTAAAGGCTAAAGTATAACAGCTTTATTCGTTCTATCATTGCGAGTGGAGCGCGGCAATCTAAAATAGATTACTTCGTCGTGCCTCCTCGCAATGACCACGATTTTTTCCTGCAAGGTTTACATAACCTTGTAGGTCTTTTGCTATATACCTACAAGGTCTTTAAGACCTCGCAGGAAGCGTTACGGTAGTGAGCCACGATAGGAATAGCATTTTAATTGCCAACCGTACTTACAACTGAAAACTGTAATAATAAACAAACTACGGTCTGCTCAATTTCTGATAATCGGCTTCCACCTCATTTTGGAGTTTGGTTTGTGCCAGTAGGCTAAAAATTTCGCCATAGGGTTTTCGTCCTAAATCAAACGGATATTGCCCCAATAGTTTACCTAGTTGGACCAGCGGTAAAGTATCGTTATAGGGAGCCAATTTTTCGGCACCTGCCATTTTCCAGAGGTGGTTATCGGTACTTTGTGAGCTTAACGCTCGATTTTCGTTTTGTACTACTTGCGCTAGGCTATTGAGTATGAATTTCCGCGCACTAAAATAGTCGGTAATACGAGCCTTCCAGAATTGTTTTTCGGTTACCTCGTAGCAAATTTCAAACAGTTGGTACACGCCGTCCCAGTTGTTTATTTTAGGCAGTAGCCTAATGGCATATTTTACATTGGCGTACGGCATACTGTTTACATTCATTTGTTTGCCTGCAAAGCTGTTGTTTGGATTAAGGTGCTCCAATACGGCATCGTACAATGCGGTGTTACCCAGTTGTGTATAGCGTTTTACTGTGATGTTTTTCATTTTACTAGTTGTTTTTATTAGTTGAGGGTTTTGGGTTATGTCATTGCGAGGAGGTACGACGTGGCAATCTTTTCTGCTAATTAAAATAGATTGTCGCGCTTCGCTCGCAATGACTACCCAACACGAACACGTGCATTATAACTTTTGCGGAGGGCAAACCAGTAGCGCATCATAATACTGTCCCATTCGTCGGGGCTACGCCCGATTAAGGCTTTAACGCGGTCTTTAGGGATAATGCCCTGTTTACCGTCTTTATCAATATCTTTGAGTTTAACCTGCTCCATTTCCTCCGTAGTAGCTTGCTGTACGGCATCGTTATCGCAGTATTCGCCTGCCATACGTGCCATTATACGCTCCGCCATTTTAATGCTGCATTGGCTTTTTAGGTTATCGTAATTCGGGTTTATATACACGCCATTTTCTTTAATTTCTAGCGGCGATGCATTATTAATAAACCCCTTGCATTTTAGGAAATCGACTACGCCACCACCCACACCATCCTCATCGGCAATGGTGTTGCTTAGCGCGATACCGTATTGCGCTTGTAACTTTCGGGCGCGTGCTACCACCTCGTCCAATCCTGATTTGACTATCACTTCCCTGCGGATGCATACCCAACCGTGCCAAACCCTAAAAATGGTATTATCGCGCCCTTTTCGGGCTACATCAATAGTGAGGTATTTAAGCCCTTCGGGTTGCAGATGGTTGGGGTTAAAATAATCGGCAATAGCATCGTGGTCTATCAACGTAGCGGGGTCGTCGTCGTACTCCCAATTGCCATAATACAAGCGCTCTCGGCTGTTTTTATCCAACCGTAATAACGATTGTAAATAACTTGGGTGCAGGTACGGGTTATCGGTAGGCAGGCTTTGTATGAATTTACGATATTGGGGCAAAGCATCTTCCCTGTGGGGTTTAAAAAACTCCTTATACGCCCAGTTTTTAGACGGGTTGCAACTGCCTAATAGTTTCGGAATTAGTTTGTTTTCGGATAACTTATAACGAATTCGACTCTTTACAATTTGCCATGCATGATATACTACTTGGTTGCACTCATCAATAAATGCACCTGTAACCTCCAGCGAGCCCAAACTATCAAAATTCGGGTCGGACGGGTAATGGAATAAATCTTTTAGGAGAATTTCGCTACCGTTATTCCAGCGAATAACATTTTCTTGCGCGCGGTATTGGAATTGTTTGCTTAACTGTAATAGTGTAGCAAGTTCAAAAAAAGTGTTTAGCGTAGTTTCCTTTAAGTTTTTGAGTTTACTGCGCCCCATAAGCCAGCGCGTTTTGGGGTATTTCTGGCACATTTCCATAAGCCAAAGGCAGCCCAAGGCACTCTTGCCACCACCTGCTGCGCCCCCGTAAAGTACCTCTTCGGTTTGGTTGTCTTTCAAGTAGTAAATGGCATGTTCTTGTTTAACCAAGAGTTTCATCGGGGTGGGGGTTTACGCCTGAGCCCAAATTAAGCAGTACTTCTGGTTGCGATTCGTTGGCTTCGTCGTGTTTATCGCTCCACTGCTGGGGATTGCGATTTTTGAGCCAAAATTGCTGACTTCTAAAGTCGGCAGGGACGTGTTTTTCTACTTCCACCACTTCAATGCGCTCTTTTTCTACCCGCTTGCCATTATCGTCGTAATACACCTCTTTGCATTTTATGGGTTGCTTTATGGTAATAATCCTATCTACCGAGGCATTGTATAACGAGAGTGCCACTTCCATATCGGCTGCTTTTTTGCCTTTGGTTATTTGCCTAGCAAATTCCTCGTGGGTGTTTTTCCAACGGGTTAAGGTTTTAGGAGTTGCACCAAAAAAGATTTCGAGTTCTTTATCGGTAGCGCCGAGTAGGCAAAGTTTGTAAGCTTGCTCGCAGAGGGCTGCTTTGTAACGGGGTTTGCGTATTTTGGTTGAAGTAGCGGCAGGTTGCGCTTCTTTCATTTAGTTGAGATTTGGAAATATTTTATTTTTCTCTTTTTGGAGGGGGTGGCAATGTTGAACTTCTTTTTTTATAGAACAAAGTAGCTGCATATATTATCGTAAACCCACTAAATATGCTTCCTGTGATAATGTGTTCCCAATAAATTAATAAACCAGAAAAACACATACCTAGTACAATTATAAGAAAAGCATATGTCATACCTAGATAATTCAATCTCATCTCTCCTTCGACATCGTACTTCAATATTTTTGTCCTATCTGAAAAAATCTTGTGACGGAAATCTTGTTCTTTTTCTGCTCTTAATTTTAACCAATTTAAGATTTCAGGATCGATCTCTGATAACGCTTTGATTTCGCTTGCATCTGGTAATAGGTTATCATCGAAAACTTCTGTGTTTTCTTGATGTAATCCTTTCCCATTGTTGTTATGGACTTGGATATTTTTTTGAGATCTAGTTTGCCTAGCCATTAGTTATGAGAACTTTCTGTTATCTTCGAATGCTTTTCTGTAGTCTTTAGCTACTTTAGAGCTATCGCTTTTAAGATTAAGTCGGTCTTGATTTATGGTTGGAACTTTTTCTGTTTGTAGTTCCTTTTTCATTTCTTTTACTTCTTTGTTCTCACCAGTATAATTACCAGAAAAGATATCCGTGACATTATCAAAAATGCCAAAGAAGTTTTCTATGTCGCATATTAAAGTGCTCATGGTAATATTTTTTGTATGTGAATTCTCAGCAAATATATTAAATTTCAGCTTAAAATAGTTTTTAGTGATGTTATTTAACCCATTGTTAAGATAAAGAGCGCTTTTATCCTAGAGTATTGTATATTCTTAATGTAAGAATTAATTATGATTAACTTTTGTGTAATAGGTTTTGCGATACGTATATATAAAGTTTACATTAAAATAATGATTTCTTCATGTTCTAAAATATGTTTTCAATATCTTAAACGCGTTTAAGTGTATATTATTGCAATTACTAAATTATAACACATTAAAAATTTTACCGCATTTTACCCCTAAAAAGGTCTTTGAGTACTATTGCCATTAAGCCAAGTACGTTTAAGGTGGTGGTACCGAGTAGGGCAGCCATAACGGTATCGGACAATGTGAGTATGGAAAAGCCTACCATAAGTAGTATTATAATAACAGCACCGAGCCAAATACTAACTAATGTGGTTGCCCAGCCTATCAGTTTTTTACGGTGGATGGAGTCGGCTTCGTAGCGTTCCAGTTCGGCTTGGCGTTCGCGTTCTTCAAAACTAATTTCTTGCTCTTCGGCTTTAATTTCGTCTTCGGGGGTTACCGCTATTTTGGTATCCCGAAACGATAGTTGCCGTAGCCTTTTTAGTTCTTTAAAATTAAAGCTTTTTTTGTCGCCCATGGTGTTGCTAGTACGTTACTAATTGCCTTATGATGCACGCTCTAGGAGTTCGTGCAGTTTGGTTTCGTAGTATTTTTGGACTAGCTTTTTGGGTAGTGTTAGGTTGTAGCCTTTGGGGTATATTTCAGACCATGGTGTGCCTTCGGTATGTGTAATGGCACTTAACTCTTTACCGGAGTAATGCCCGTACTTATCCCAAACAAAATCGAGGAATTCGGCATCTTTATCGGTAATAACATCTTTAACCGCATCTTTTAAGTAAATGGGTTCTTTAACTTTATTACCGCCGTATTTTTTTAGGCTGTGATATAGGGTAGGTAGTACAGGACCCAAATCCCACGCTTGGGGCTCTTCATCTACTAATTTTTCGCCATCGCTTAATGCTAAGTACCACCCATAGGCAATGTAGGTTAATTTAATTAACTTCATTGGTGTTAGTTTTTCATCGTCGGCATACTTTTTTACAAAGTAGTTTACAACAGTAACTGGGTTATACATAGGGCTTTACTTTTAGTAGTTGGTACTGCAAAGGTAATTGTTTTTAGGTACGGTTACAATGCATAAAAATACAATAATTATACCATATATACAACCCAGCGTGGTGTTGTGCTAATGTTATTTTTTATACAAGATATCAAAGAGCGTAGTTGGATGCATCCCCCTTTTTGGGTGGTATTAGCTTTTTTGGCTTTTGCCGTGCCAAATGCGCCGTAGGTTTTGCGAGTAGTTAAACTCCTCGTTACTACTAAAATCGGCATGGGTGCGGTAGCTTTCGGTTTCGGCTACTTGGCAGCGTTCTTCAAAATAATCTCTAAAAAACGAGAGTACTTTTGCTATGGTAAGGCTCTCGTAAAACTCGCCGTATTGCCCCGATATTATTTTCTTGAACAGATAGGTTAAATCGCTCATTTTAAGGTTAAAGTAATTGTTATTAACCTCTTGTGCGCAAAGCTCTATCTGTTCCTCCGTCATGGGTTTGTTGAGGTTAAGGATATCATTTAGATACACCAACCAACCCATTACGAGCGCATGGGCAAATGCTGCATTTTTTTCGCGCTGAATGCTTGCTAACGTTGGGGCGGGGGCACACATGGCATCGGTTACGGTTATGAGCTTGCCTGCGTGGCGCATGCAGTTAACGGGACTGTAAACCTTCAGCAATTTTTCGTTTGAAATCGTCGCTATACTGTGTTTTGCCTTTTCGGGCAGGTGTTCGGGTTTGCTCATTGGTTTTTAATTCAAAAAATCCTTTCCAGCCTTTGCTCATACTTTGGTGCATTATGGCTATGGCGGTGGCTTGGGTATCGGCAAGGGTGCTTAACTCGACTAAGGCGGCCTGCTCGCTTTGGGGGCTACGGTAGTAAAAATTATGCTCGGTAGCGCGGTAGTTTTTCCAGAGCTGCCATTGCTGGGCAAATGCCTCGGTGGGGTAGGGGTGTATTACGCTTGTTTTTTCTCCCGTACCCTCTTTTTCATTCTCATAGCTACTATCATTTTCTTTTTCATCTTCACTTTCATTTTCTAAAGGCTTTTGTTGGGTAGGGGTTGGGTTTTTTTTAGGTCGTCCTCCTTTTTTACCGTTTTCGGATTGTTTTTGTTTAAACCGCGCTCTCTTTTCGCGTTCGTCCTCCAAACGTTGGTTGTAATAGATGCCGTTACGCTCTGTAAACTTATCGCGGATGGATAGCCAAATGTTTTCCCAACCTGTGCCAATAATAATGCCTATACGTTGTTTAGGTATGCCCAAATTAACCCATTGGTAAGCCAGGAGCTTTATGTACGCTCCTGTTTGCTCACACGTCATGTGCATGGTGCCTACCAAAAAATCTTGTGCATAGAATGGGAATGCAGGGTCTTTCATTATACGCGTATAATGTTATCGATTATTACGTTGTTGTACGTGCCTTTTGAGCCTGATATGTGGAACTCCAGCTCGGCTACATCGCCAGGTAAGATATCATCTAATAACTCAATTTTGGTACCCAGTGCCGAGGGGTATATTACCCTGCCTGTTTCTTGTTCAAAATGTAATTGTTGTACGGCTGTACCTAATTTGGTGGTTTTTACTTCGCCTACAGCGGTTATAATTCCTTTGGTTTTAAATTGCATAGTGTAATTATTTAATAATTGAAAAATTGGAAGTTGTAATTGTTTGTGGTTAATAGCCAATAGCCAATAGCCATTAGTCATTAGCCAATAGGTAATGCGGTTTGCTATTGTATAGTGTGTGCCATGTTGCTACACAAATAGGGCTTATTTACAAACTTTTGGCTTTTTCCTCCTCACTCTTATCTACTGGTAAGTGTGCGTTTTGAAAGCAGAGCCTGTTGGCTATTTGGTTAAAATCGAGGCTGCCTGCATTGTTTTTAGTGAGTTTGTTGTACACTACTGCGGGTGCTAGGTTGGCAAGGGCATGAAAAAAATCGGAAGCATTGTTGTTGTCCTCAAGCTCTTTAATATCAATATGATTTTCAGATGCTTCCTCAAAAAGGTGTTGCAATTGCCCTAATATTTTAACGGTGTATTCTTGTTGTTTACTTTCCATAGTTGTGGTGCCCCAATTTGGCTGTGCCAAATTGTAAGGGGCGGTTTTTACAATTAATAATTTGTTTGGATTTTTTTTGTTGCGTGCAGCCTACTCGTCTGTTGCGCTGCTAATAAGTGTGGTGTACTGTGCTACAAGGTTGTTGTACTGTATGCCACTGTTTTTGGATATTTTACCCTCTAGGCTTACGTTTACCGAAATTTCGTCGTTCTCCTTAAACGAATCCAAGTCCGCCATACGCCTCCCTCTAAATTCAACAAACGCCTTTTGTCGGTAACCTGGTAAAATAGTCACTACCTTCTTTTCGTGTCCTGCTGTGTTGCGGTACTCAATGCTCTCAATGTTTCCTGTAATGGTCATGATAAATAAAAATTTGATAAGTAAAAAAACAGAAGTATTGGTTTACTATAGGGGCGTGTGCCTAACGTTGCTGTAGTAGTGTTGTAACAGCTAATTTTTCTTGGTTTACTTGTAACTGTAACGCTTGTAGCGTTTCTGCTTTTTGTTGGAGTAGGCTGTTTAGCAAGGCTTGTAGTACGGCGAGGTCTTTTTCGCGTTGTGCCTCGCTGTTAAAGATGTTGTAAAACGGAAGTTGCTGTACAGCCTGTATTTCTTTTCGGCAGTCGGTAATCCGGCTGTTTATGTTTTTTAGTTTGGAGTATATTTTTTTCATGTTTAGTATTTTTTAGTTGGATGATGCAATGCTACTCGGTAATAGTAAAGCGTTTATCGTTGTTAAAGTTGAATATTGCGCTATTTTCTTCATCAGAAATTTTACGAACCGTTACTTTTTCCACTTTTTGATTACTATTTTCCATAATAGGTTGTTTTTGATACAGTTTAGCATATAAATTCCGTAATAAATACTTAATATGCTTCTTTTGCAAGCGTATTTTTGTGGCATTTTCCACATCGTTAGCTATAGTATATTGTATAATGTAGCGGGTGTATGCCGATTTTATATACTCTAATTCAGTGATTTTTTGTGTTATATGTTGCTTTTTACACATTTATATGTATCTTTGTAAAGTGACAGGACAAAATTAAGTGTAATATTACACATTTCAAAATTAAATCATGTTAAATTTTAGACACGTAGTTTGAATTTAGCATTTAAAGTTACACAAGGCTATGGAAATAAACGGATTAGCTATTAAACAGCATCGCGAAAAATTAGGGCTTACCCAAAAAGAACTTGCCGACCTTATTGGTGCAAGTAGGGAAACTATTATTAATTATGAGAAGGGACGCCCCATTCCGAAATCTAAAAGTGAAATATTGCACAAAGTGTTGGCTTCAACTCCGCAGGTTAACGAAGTGCCTACGGTGTATAACGAGGTACAACCGCTACAGGAAGATTTTACCAACAAAAACGGTAATAAGTTTATTGAGCTACCCAACGGCCAGTACTATATGCTTATGCCTTTGGCAGAGTTTAAAATACAAGCAGGATTTTTAAGCAGCTACCAAGACACTGATTTTTTAATGGATTTAGGACAACATGGCATTTTAGTAGATAAACCCCTGCAAGGGCGGTACGTAGCCTTTAGGGTAAACGGCGATAGTATGGACGATGGTAGTAACGAGGCCATTACCCGCGATAGTATTGTGAGCACGCGCGAGTTGCAACGCCACCACTGGCTAGATAAATTGCGGTACCGCGATTTCCCGTATTGGGTTATTTATACTACGCAAAGCAAAATGCCTTTGCTGAAAGAAATTGTAGAACATAACACCGAAGAGGGGTATATTACGTGCCACTCGTTAAACGATAGCCCCGAATATGCCGATTTTAAATTGCACCTTAACGATATACAAGCACTTTTTTATGTTATTGATGTTAACCGTAGTGTAAGCAAAAAAATACATTATTAATTAATACCTAGTTTCATCGTACTTATATAGTTTTCAGTACCTGATATGGGTTTGGATCAGAAAAAATTAATACCATGCAAACTTTTTATGGAATGGCAGGCAGGGTTATTGCCAAAAAAAATGTAAACCGCAATTGCAACAAATGTAATGCATGCAATAGCATACAGCTCGAAATAATACAGTACTATCATTATCTGTTTTGGATGATTCCTACCTATCCAACTAAAGAACGAGTAGTTGCAATATCGTGTACCAAATGTGAACATTTGCCCATTACAGTCCCAAAAGAACTTGATAAAATTGCCAACGATTTTAAAGCCACCGCCAAAACCCCTTGGTGGATGTATTTGGGTATACTACTAATTTTTGTATTTACATTTGTTAGACTAAAACTGTACATTGACGAAAGTATAAAGCCATAAACGGTTGTACTATAAAAAATACATTATTAGCATAGTTATTTTAGTAGTTAAAGGGGGCTTAATAGAAATGTTTTTATACTTATAGCAAAATAATAATTGTATTTGGTCGTATATTTTTGTATTTCAACGATTTTAACGCATAAAATTTTGCTTTTAACATAATAGTTGCTATAGCTTAGCACTCCACTATTAATTACTAAAAGTTACTATTATGAAAAAAATTACAATGTGCTTATTTGCAGTATTGGCAATTGTTTTTGCATCCTGTTCTGACGATGAAAACAAACAGTCTGCCCAAGAAAGCACGGAACTAACCGATGAGGGAATTACTAATGCTTTAGTAGAAGGTGTTAAAGCATTGCGTATTGATTTTACACAACCTACAACATTTAATTACACTACTGAAATTGAAAGAGACTCCATAATTGGTACTATTACAGTAGAAATTTTTGAAGGCGAATTGAATTCGTACAGAAATGAGCAGGGGCAATTAATATCAGATGAAATTGCTGCAAACATACTTATTAACGAACGCGAAAAAACGATAATTGTACAGCCCGAACCGTTATTAGGGGTTGTAATTTATAGCAACCCTGAAGATGATGACAATAAAAAGTGTGGCGGAAAAGCAGGTGACGGCTGGAAAAGTTACGGTATATGTTACACGGACTCTTGTGCTGAAAACAAATCGAAAGAGGCTGCTGCAGACCTTAGAAAAACTTTAAGAAGTGGGCAGTGCCTTGATATTAGGATTAAAAGAAATGCTACTAATGCTAGGGTATGTGCCAGAGTTGTTAGTTGTTAAATACTTTAAATACCTACAATAAAAAAAGTTCCTAAAATGCTGGAACTTTTTTTATAACTCCTCATCTATAACAAACTATAAACTTAAAGAAATGTTTGACAACAGAAAAATTATTGATGTTAATAGGAAAAAGCTGCCGTAAACAAATAATTTAGTCTAGGGGTGTATTGCGGCTATAGACTCGAACATACCGATTTTAAATTGCACCTTAACAATATACAGGCACTTTTTTATGTTATAGATGTTAACCGTAGTGCGAGCAAAAAAATACATTATTAATTTGCTGTATTATATTACATCTCAACATTGTGCTATCCTGCAAGGTTTTTAAAACCTTGTAGGTATAAATCGTTATCGTAAATAACGCAAATTTAAAATACCTACAAGATTTTTAAAATCTTGCAGGAGGGCATAAAAACAGCTTACACAACCCTTAAACACATACTAAAATATTTAAAACGGCTATTATTTATAGTTGTATTACACTATATTTGTGAGACAATTTTATTTAGATTGTTTATAAATAATAATACAACCACTTACTATGCCTACATCTATTGTTTGGTTTAAAACAGATTTGAGGCTGCACGATAACGAAGCATTAGTAAAAGCCATACAGCAAAGTAACAATATAGTACCCGTATATTGTATAGACGATGCACAGTTTGGCGAAACAGAATTTGGCTTTAAAAAAACAGGCAGCTTTAGAGCGCAATTTTTGCTCGAATCGTTAGCCGATCTCGATGCGCAACTTCGTGCGTTAAAATCGGGGTTGGTAGTAGTGCGTGGCATCCCCGAAGAAGAACTTCCGCGTATAGCACGCCTGTACAATGCCAAAAAAGTATACGCCAAAAAAGAGGTAACTACCGACGAGAAAAAGCAGGAGGAACGCGTAGCAGCAGCCCTTTGGAAACAAGGCTGTGTGGTAGAAACCTTTAGTACCAGCACACTGTACCACGCCGAGGATTTACCTTTCCCCTTACGCGGCATCCCCGATGTGTTTACCACCTTCCGAAAAAAAATAGAAAAAGAAGCAGGCATCCGCCCTGTATTTGATAAGCCCGAAACCATAGCATCGCCTATAATTTCGGAAACCAAACTGCCCACGTTGCCCGATTTGGGATTAACACCCCTTACGCCCGATAGCAGAGGCGTAATGCCATTTAAAGGTGGCGAAACCGAGGGGCTACAACGCCTAAACCATTATATTTTTGGTACGGAGGCTATAGCCACTTACAAGGAAACCCGTAACGGTTTGGTGGGTAGCGATTACTCCTCTAAATTCTCGGCATGGTTGGCAATGGGCTGCTTATCGGCGCGGCAGGTATATCACGAAGTAAAAAAATATGAAGCAGAAAACGGAGCTAATAAAAGTACCTATTGGATGATTTTTGAGCTACTATGGCGCGATTATTTTAGGTTTATGATGAAAAAGCACCGTAACCGCCTGTTTTTACCTAGTGGTATAAAAAATACCACTGTAAAATGGGATACACCCAACCCCAAGGTGCTACAAAGCTGGATAGACGGCAAAACGGGGCAGGACTTTATAGATGCCAACATGCTGGAACTAAAACTTACGGGTTTTATGAGCAATAGGGGCAGGCAAAATGTTGCGAGCTATTTTTGCCACGATTTAAAATTAGATTGGCGTTATGGGGCTGCGTATTTTGAAGAAATGTTAATAGATTACGATGCATCGAGCAATTGGGGCAACTGGGCATACATAGCGGGTGTGGGTAACGACCCCCGCGATGCCCGCCGTTTTAACCCCCAAAAGCAGGCTAGCGATTACGATGCTAAAAAAACCTACAGAAATTTATGGCTGCAAAAGTAATAGTACCCAAAACCGAAGCTACCCTTACCGATAGGGATATGGACCGTATTATTGAAATGGCATGGGAGGACCGTACCCCATTTGATGCTATTGAGTACCAGTTTGGGCTTACCGAAGAGAGGGTAAAGGCGTTAATGAAGCGTGAGCTTAAGTTTAGTAGTTACCGCCTGTGGCGTAACCGCGTAGCGCGTTGCAAAACCAAACACGCCAAAAAACGTAACGCGAGTATAGACCGTTTTAAGTGCAACAGACAACGTGCCATATCAGGTAATACAATAGCAAAACGCAGATAGGTTTAATAATTTTCAAACCAACTAAAGTGCTGCGCCATAATATCGGTTTTTTCTTTAGTAATATAGTCAAGGTATGCCTCAGCAGCGGGCGAAAAGCGTTTGCTTTTTAGCCAAACCAAATTCCACGTCGTTTCTATAGGTAATCCCTTCATAGGGTACAAATGCAAATCGTTGTTAGATAGTTCGTTTTTAATCCCAATTAAAGGCATTATCGAGTAACCCAACCCTGCTATTACGGCTTGTTTTACTGCCTCGTTAGAGGTTAACTCTACCCGTTTGCTGGCAGCAATACGGTTGCCATCTACAAAATTTTCCATAGCAGCCCGCGTTGCCGACCCCTTTTCGCGGTATATTAACGGCACCTCGCCCATAAAACTCTTGGTATAGTTTTTCTTCTTTGGCTTATCGTGCCCTACAAGGTACAAGCTGTTTTTCATTAGTGGTGTACTTTTAATGTCCAACCCTTCGGGCAGTACCGATACCAAAGTAAAATCCACCTTATTCTGCGCCAAGCTCTCCACCACCTTACTCTTATTCGTAACATCCAACGAAAGTTCTATACCAGGATGTTCATGTAAAAATCCCGACAGGAAAAACGGCATTACATACTTTCCTGTAGATACGGACGATATTTTTAACCTACCGCTAAGTTGCCCCTTGTAGGCTAAGGTTTTATGGTTAATAGCCTGTACCTCGTTTAATATTGCCTCGGCAGCTTCGGCAATCTCCTTACCAAAATCAGTTACGTACAATTGCCTACCTACTACTTCGGTAAGCGGAATATCAAATTGGTCTTGCAGGTTACGCAATTGTATGGATACCGCAGGTTGGGTTAAATACAGCTCTTCGGCAGCTTTGGTAATGCTTTTGGTTTGGGTAACCTTTAAAAATACTTGAAGTTGGTGCAGCGTGTAGTTCATAAATAGTTTTTATGTATATCATTGCAAATATAAATAAAAATATATGAATACGTTTTCGCAAATTTGCAATGTAATAATCAACAAATACAACATAGAAATGACAACAGTTACTATTGCAAAGGGCGACGGTATAGGTCCTGAAATTATGGATGCAACGTTATCAGTACTTAAAGCTGCTGGAGCGCAAATTAAAACGGAAGAAATTACAGTAGGCGAAAAAGAGTACCTATCGGGCAACACCTCAGGTATCTCTAGCCAGGCTTGGGATACCGTGCGTCGTAACAAAATATTACTAAAAGGTCCTATTACTACACCACAAGGTGGTGGGTACAAAAGCCTTAACGTAAGTATTCGTAAGTCGTTAGGGTTGTATGCCAATGTACGTCCGTGCGTAAGTATGCACCCGTATGTTGCTACAAAACATCCTAAAATGGATATGGTTATTGTACGTGAGAATGAAGAGGATTTATATGCAGGGATAGAGCACCAGCAAACCGATGAGGTTATGCAGTGCCTAAAGCTAATTAGCCGCCCAGGTTGTGAGAAAATTGTACGGTATGCCTTTGAGTATGCACGCCACTACGGACGTAAAAAAGTAACGTGTTTTACGAAGGATAATATTATGAAGCAGACGGACGGATTGTTCCATAAAGTATTTGACGAAATAGCTGCAGAGTACCCAGAGATAGAAAATGAACACTGGATTATTGATATAGGTGCTGCAAAAATGGCGGACTCGCCAGAGGAGTTTGATGTAATTGTAATGCCCAACCTTTACGGCGATATCCAGAGTGATGTTGCGGCACAAATTGCAGGCTCGGTAGGATTAGCAGGTTCATCTAACATTGGCGAGGAGTGTGCTATGTTCGAAGCCATTCACGGTTCGGCACCTCTTATTAGCGGGCAAAACAAAGCCAACCCGTCGGGCTTACTACAAGGTGCGGTAATGATGCTAAACCACATTGGGCAAACCGAAGTGGCAGAGAAAATACAAAACGCATGGTTACGCACCATAGAGGAAGGTAAGCACACTTTTGATATTTATAAAGAGGGCACTAGCACCGAGTTACTAGGCACAAAAGAGTTTGCCGAAGCGGTAGTTGCCAACCTAGGTAAAAAACCACAACAATTTAAAGAGGCAGCCTACGATAAAGAAAAAGTACTACAGTTACCTAAATACGTACGTAAGCCACAGGCAGACAAAAAACTAGTAGGTATTGATGTATTTGTAAACTGGACGGGTAGCGAGCCAAACGAACTAGCAGCCTTACTAGAAAAAATTAATGCCGACGAGGCAGGATTAAACATGATAACCAACCGCGGTATAAAAGTATGGCCAAACGGTTTTAAAGAAACGTTTTGTACTGACCATTGGCGTTGCCGCTTTATGCCACAAGAAGGAAAATCGATAGATAAAAAAGATATAGTAAACCTGCTAGGCGGTGCTATAGATAACAATATTGATGTAATTAAAACAGAAAACTTATACGAATTTGATGGTAAACCAGCCTTTTCGTTAGGACAAGGACAGTAAAAATAAAGAGAGCATGGTATGTATAACAATATATTTAGAGAAGGGTATTGAACCAAAAGAATTGGCCGATTTACTGCTAATTAAAGGGCTAATAGCCAATGCCTCCATAGATAAGGATAACGTTTCGTACACCCTTATAGATGGCAAAATTACCGAACGTGTAAACGATGTAATAACGGCACAAACCAAAATGGCACTCTTTTACGAAATAGAAGAGCTGGTAGCCGAAGCCTATGGCGAGCACGTACCCATATACTCTGTACCCATTATACATGCCAACCACTCTTTTGATACTTTAATACGCAGTAACACAATATGAAAAATAAAACCCCTATTATAATGAACGATACAGAAATATTAAAGCTAATAGATGGTACTTTTAATCCGACGGATGCCAGCCAAGTAATACTTGGTTTAATTAACCACAAAATTAATTTTCACGGATTGGATGCTTTTAGTAACGAAATTAGAAATCGTGATGATGACGGGCATGCAGCAGAGCGTGTTACTGAACTTACCCTAGAAAAAGCGCGTATGCAACGCATTGCACAAAAAGCTAATGAAAGCGGTAAGCGTATTAAAATAAGCTGCGATATACACGTTAGCGTTGTAGATGATGAGTAACGGTTTATGTTTGAGGGTAGACCACTTGCCATAGCAACCATGCACAAAAAAGAAAGTGTTATAGCCCCCATACTGGAAACAGTATTGGGGGTACACTGTTTTACCCCCTATGGCTTAGATACCAATACACTAGGCACCTTTACAGGCGAAATACCGCGCACCCTAACCCCGCTAGAAGCCGCGCGCCAAAAATGCCATGCTGCTATGGAACTATCCAACTGCGACCTTGCGGTAGCCAGCGAAGGCTCGTTTGGAGCGCACCCCAACATACCGTTTTTACCTGCTAACGAGGAGTTACTTGTACTGGTAGATAAAAAAAACGATGTAGAAATTGTAGTACGCGAGTTAAGCATTACCACTAATTTTAATGGCGAAGAGGTGCGTACCATGGCAGATTTGTACGCATTTGCTAAGCGCGTAAACTTCCCTGAGCATGCCATTGTACTTCGCGATTCTCGAGAGAGCAACCGTGCCATACACAAAGGTATTACACGCTATACCGAACTAGAAAATTTTTTTACCGCCTTATTAAAAAAATACGGTACTGCTTATGCCGAAACCGATATGCGCGCCATGTACAACCCTACCCGCATGCAGGTAATACAAGCTGCAGCAAACAAACTTGCCTCAAAAGCATTAGTATGTTGCCCAGCATGCGATACTCCTGGGTTTGGTGTTACAGCTACCGAGGGCGGATTGCCCTGTAGTTACTGTAGCCTGCCCACAAAATCGGTACTGCATCACGTAAGTACATGTACCAAATGCAACTATACCAGTACTAAAAAATACCCTACAGGCAAAACTACCGAAGACCCGCAGTATTGCGATTACTGCAACCCCTAACAACCCGTTATTATACCCTTACACCCTATTTTTTGTTTAGAATAGTTTAGTACTTGTTTAAGGTGCAGCCCGTTAGTAATTCGGTAAATTTGTACTATAAATCATACCAAATTATGGCTACATACATATTTGCAGGAGCATCGTCGGCAATGGCAGTGCAAGCCGCAGCGTTACTATCAGAGCAAGGGCATAAAGTTATCGGAATATCTACAAAAGAAACACAACACGATAATTATGCCGAGTGGCACACCGTACCGTCGTACAGTTTTGATGCTTTCCCTGCGGTTGAGGGGGCGATAGATGGGTTGGTGTACTTCCCAGGCACCATCAACCTAAAACCCTTTCATCGTATAACCGAAGAAGATTTTACTACCGATTATACCGTGAGTGCGCTAGGCGCAGCAGCTTTTACTCAAGCGTATGTGCGCAACCTTAAAAAAAGCAGTATAGCATCGGTAGTGTTTATTAGTACGGTGGCAGTAACTACGGGTATGCCTTTTCATGCCTCGGTAGCTATGGCAAAAGGTGCCGTAGAGGGCTTAACCCGCTCGTTAGCAGCAGAACTTGCCCCAAAAGTAAGGGTAAACTGCGTAGCACCATCGTTAACCGATACGCCACTTGCCGAACGTTTATTAGGCTCGGAAGATAAGGCAGAAGCTGCCAAAAACCGCAATCCGCTTAAAAAAATAGGTACACCTAACGATTTGGCGCAAGCCATTACTTTTTTACTGGGCGAAAATGCGAGCTGGGTAACTGGGCAAGTGCTTGCCGTAGATGGGGGTATGAATAAATTAAGGCTGCTATAGTGTTACTATAACAGCCTTTAAATAGCAAATGTAAATTATTTACGGGGGAGGTAAATAATTGTCTGTTGACTAGATTATCTATCTTTTGGAGTTCGTAAGCTAAAATACGAATTATCTACCGTCTAAAATTTACTATTCGATTAAGTGTTAATTTTTATAGATTATCGTAAAAAATTAACCCAATTTAATATTTAAAAGCCTCATTTGTAGGAAAAAATCGTCACAAATTTCCGGTTTTTCTATGCTCCTTTTCTGTCATTTAGCAGAGGTACTAATTATTATATGCACTTATTAAGTTAAATATTAGCTACTAAAAAGTGTATGTTTTTTGGGGTGTTACGCAATAATCCAAACCAATATCGGTAGGGCTGTGGGGTAGTGGTGTAGTTTCTGCTTCAAAAAAACTCAACCCAATTTTTACAGTATCGGGTCGGCATTCGGCTAAAAAACGGTCGTAAAAACCCTTGCCATACCCTATGCGGTTTCCATTTGCATCAAAACCCAAAAGCGGTACAAAAACAACATCTATTTTAGTGATGGGTACTTCTAGCCCCGCTACGGGTTCGGGTATGCCGTACTTGTTTTTTACAAGTTTGGTATTGTCTGTAAGCAAGTAGTGCTGCATGGTATGCGTTTCAAAATCCGATGTAGCTATAACCACCTCTTTATCCTTACCTGCCAGCAGGTGCAATACAAATTCGGTTTGTACCTCTTTTTGTTCTTCTATGGTTAAAAACAAGTGGTAGTAGGTTTTATCCCAAACGGGTAGTTGTAACAGTTGGTTGGCAATGGCAAGGCTTTGCGCTTCTACTGCTTCGGGTGGCATTTCCTTACGGAGTGCGCGGTATTTGCTACGGATTTCGTTTTTTGTCATGAAGGCAAAGATAAATGATAATGCATTTTTTGGAACACGAATTACACTGATTATGCCGATTTTCGCGGATGGCTTAAAACCAAAACCCTACGCTAACCCATGTAAAGTGCTTGTTGGTTTCGGGCGACCAACTGTGTTTTAACTCCACGGGTCCTATCATGGTTTCTAAGCCATAACCTAGGGCATAGCCTGTATATTGCGGTATGGATAGTATTTCGCCTTTGTCCAACAGGTTATCGCCTAAGTTGGCATAATTTGCCGATAGGCTCAGGTGGTTTTTCCTAAACAGCTCCCAGTCTAAAGTGGCACGCCCTTTTAGGTAGCTATTGCCCGAAATGCTTAAAAAATCGTACCCATAAAAATGCCTAAAGTTGTTAATGGTGTGGTAGCCGTAGCCTCCTAATACAAAATCGAAAAAGGTAACGCTATTATCGCCATTTACGGTAAAACCGCCTTCGGCTTGCAGCTCTAACGTAACTTTGTGGTGTAGCCTTTTTGCCGTACCCATTTCGACTTTAAAGATGCTAAAACGGTTAAACTCATCCGTATAATCGGTAGAGTATAAAAACGATTTGGCTTCGCCCGAAAAATACCATCCCTTTGTAGGGAAGTAGCGGTTATCGTACGAATCAAACGTTAGGTAACCGTACGCCGAGTAATAATCGCTATCGTCAAACGTTTTATCGCTATCGTTACTTAACGTTTCCGATTCTATTTTTAGGTGCTTGTGCTCTACGCCTCCGCCTACTAAAAATTTTTGGGCAAATATGGTTTGTATGTATAGTTGGTTGGTAAAATCGGTATAATCAATATTTACGGCATCAAAAAGGTCGTCGTCGCCTGTAATACTAGCAGGCAAATTGCGGTTAAAACTATTAAAGGTAGAGCGTATTCCGTAGCTGGTATAAAAACCATTATCCATGTAGTAGTTAAACATGTACCTAAAATTATCGCCCAGTATTACATCGGCAGCTATTACATCGCCTCGCCTAAACAGATTTTTGTGGGTAAGGTTAACCAGTACGGCACTTTTGTACAACCCATCGTAATGCAGCCCTAGTTTTAGGTAGCTGTTTACGGGGTTTTCGGCTACTTTAAGTTTTAGTATATCGCCCTCATCGCCTTCGTCAAAACAATAGGATATTGCCCTAAAGTTTTGGGTGGAGTTGAGGTTGCTTATACCGTGATTGAATTTTTTATACGAAACTTTTGAGCCAGGTTTAAAGTTGAGCTTACCAATAACGTAGGCACGCCCGTAGTTTTTAAGCCCTTCTATCTCTATCGCCTCTACATTAATAGAGTCGCTTATGGCTAGGGGTGGTTTTACAAGGGGGCTGCCTTTGCCTAGTTTTTTTAATTTTTCGAGGATAATGTTTGCCGATTTTTCGCCCTCGTCTATAATGGCAGGACCTTCATCAAACGATACTACGTTATAATCGGAAATATCAGGTTTTATATAAATGTCGGTAGCTTTGCGCTTAGCCTTCATTTTTTTAATCATCTGGTAGTTGTTTATTTGTACCAGTATGCCTGTAGCGCCTTTAATTTGGGTACGGTCTTTTAGCCCGTCTTGCACATCTACACCAATAATAATATCGGCGCCCATTTTTCGTACTTCCTCGACGGGATAGTTGTTGGTTACTCCACCGTCTATCAGCAACCTACCATCAATCTCTACGGGGTAGTATAACGATGGGAATGCTCCACTGGCAAGTATGGCATCGGGCAGTATACCTTCGCGTAGTACAACTTCTTCGCCTGTTTCTATATCGGTGGCAATACATACAAAGGGTATAGGGAGTTTGTTAAAATTGCGTATGTGTCGTACATTGTTGGTAAGGCGGTTTACGGTAGTGTAATTGTATAATCCTTTGGAGAAGCCTGCGGGGAAACCTACTTTAAAGTTTTTAAAGGGTAGGGTTAGGGCATATAGCTCGTCATTACGTTTTTCGAAAAAGCTTTTGGAATCTCTGGGCGAATAGTCTTGTATTAACGCATCAGAATCGAGGCTTCTAAAAATAGAATCGAGTTCGTTTGCCGAGTAGCCTGCTGCGTACAGCCCACCTACTATGGCACCCATACTTGTACCGCCAATATAATCGATTTTGATACCTGCTTTTTCCAACACCTTTAGTACCCCGATGTGGGCGAGCCCTTTGGCACCGCCTCCGCTTAGTACTAAGCCTATTTTGGGTTTGGTGGTGGCAATTGTGTCCTCCTGTGCGGTAACCGTACCAAATAGTAGCGAGCAAAGTAACAGGAGTACAATTTTTTTCATCAGTTGGGCTTTATTTGGTAAAATTCGGCAATTTTTTTTGCTTTGGCAGGACCTATTACTTTGGCAATATCAGGTTCGGTAGCTTCCTTTAAACGTTTAACCGACTTAAAATATTTTAATAATGTTACCATTGTTTTTTCGCCTATGCCCGGTATGCTCTCTACCGATGTTTGTAATGCACTTTTACTACGCCTGTCGCGATGGTGGGTTATACCAAAGCGGTGTGCCTCGTTACGGAGGTGTTGTATTATTTTTAGCGTTTCTGATTTCTTGTCTAAATACAAAGGTACGGAGTCGCCAGGATAATAAATTTCTTCTAACCGTTTTGCGATGCCTAAGATAGTGATTTTACCACGCAGCCCCAATGCATCTAAACTTTTTAACGCGGATGATAATTGCCCCTTACCGCCATCTATAATAATGAGTTGGGGTAAGGGTTGGTCTTCTTCCAATAGCCTGCGGTAACGGCGGTGTACTACCTCTTCCATACTCGCAAAATCGTCGGGTCCTTCTACTGTTTTAATATTAAAGTGGCGGTAATCTTTTTTACTGGGTTTACCATCTTTAAATACTACGCAGGCGGCTACGGGGTTGGTACCTTGTATGTTACTGTTATCAAAACATTCAATGTGTCGCGGTTCGGTAGGTAGGCGCAAATCTTTTTTCATTTGTGCCATAATGCGGTTGGTGTGCCTATCGGGGTCTACAATTTTAATTTGCTTTAACTGATCCATTCTGTGAAAGCGTGCATTACGGTTACTAAGGTCCAGTATTTGTTTTTTATCGCCTACTTTAGGTACGGTAACTTTTACGTTTTCGCCTAAATTAATGGCAAAAGGTGCGAGTACTTCTTTGGAGCGTAACTCAAAACGTTCGCGTAGCTCTACGGCAGCAATTTGGAGTAAATCCTCGTCGGGTTCGTCCAGTTTCTTTTTAATTTCCATAGTGTGCGAGCGTACTATTGCCCCATGCGCTACTTGTATGTAGTTAACGTACGCCATACTCTCGTCGCTTACAATGCTAAATACATCGAGGTTGTTAATGCGCGGATTGAATACGGTACTGCGGGCTTGGTAATTTTCTAACGCCTCTATTTTCTCTTTAATTTCCTGTGCTTCCTCAAACTTCATTTCGGCAGCCAGTTCTTGCATTTTGGTTCGGAACGATTTTAGGCTTTGTTTAAAATTACCGCGTAGTATATCTCTAATATCGTTAACGCAGTCTTGGTAGTCTTCTAAACGCTCGTAGCCTTCGCAGGGTCCTTTACAGTTGCCAATATGGTACTCCAAGCATACTTTGTACTTGCCCGATTGTATGTTGCTTTCACTGAGGTCGTAATTACACGTACGGAGTGGGTACAGCTCCCGAATAAGCCCCAATAGTGTTTGTACGGTTTTAAAGGAGGTGTAGGGGCCGAAATACTCCGAACCGTCTTTAATTACGTTACGGGTAGCAAACACGCGCGAAAAGCGTTCTTTTTTTATGCAAATCCAAGGGTAGCTTTTATCGTCCCGTAACAGAATGTTATAGCGGGGTTTTAGGCTTTTTATCAGATTGTTTTCCAGTATTAATGCCTCGCTTTCGGTAGGGACTACTATGTGCTTTACCCGAACTATTTTACGTACCATAATGCGAATACGCCCCGAATCGCTGGTTTTATTAAAATAGGACATTACCCGCTTTTTGAGGTTTTTGGCTTTACCTACATAAAGGAGGTTATCGTCTTTATCAAAATATTGATATACCCCCGGGCTATCGGGCATGGTTTGTATTTGGAGTTCTAACTGCGTTGGCATACTACAAAGTTAGTATTTAGTTTTGAGTTTTCAGCGTACAGTTTTCAGTCATGAGGTACAGTTTTCAGTTAAAGATTTTGGGTTTGTCATTGCGAGCGTAGTGCAACGGAGCGTGGCAATCCATATTCGGATTACTTCGTCGTGCCTCCTCGTAATGACATGCGGGTATTTAACCTATTGTTGTTTTCCTGCAAGATTTTTGAAATCTTGTAGGTTTTACCTATTATTGGTTAAAAATTAGAGCATTACACTACACCTACAAGGTATTCCAGACCTTGCGGGAATTGGTTTTGTATGGGCTGGTATTTATACCTGATAAGCATTTAATATATACTTTTTCAATTTGACCTTTATCTTAGTTTGCGGGTGTAGCGCCGCAATCGTTGCAGATTACTGTGTTGTACTTTTATATGATTACAAAGTAGAGTTCACTTGTTGTTTTCCTGCAAGATTTTTGAAATCTTGTAGGTATAGTGTAGTTTATATACTAATATGTAAACCATACCTACAAGGTACTCCAGACCTTGCAGGAGTTCGTTTTGTATGGGCTGATATTTATAGCTCATAAATATTTAACATATTGGTTTAATAGCTACTTTTACACGTATAAAATAACTTTATGGCTGATAGTGATATAACAATACTTGGCGAAACGGTTTCGTTGGGGGAGAGTAAAACCATTAACATGGAAATTGCACGCTTGCATACCATGAACAAGCTTAAAGTACCCATTATTGTAGAGCGTGCTACTGAGGACGGACCTGTGGTGTTGTTTTGTGCAGGTTTGCACGGTGATGAGATTAATGGTACTGAAATAGTACGCCAGCTAATTGTACGCAAAATTAACAAGCCCAAACGAGGTACTATTATTTGCATGCCTGTTATTAATATTTTTGGTTTTATTAATAAGAGTAGGGAGTTTCCGGATGGGCGCGACCTGAATAGGGTTTTCCCGGGTAGTCAGCGTGGGTCGTTAGCAGGTCGTTTTGCATGGCATTTGTTGCACGAAATTATTCCACATATTGATTATTGTGTTGATTTTCATGCTGGAGGGGCAAGCCGTTTTAATGCGCCTCAAATTCGGATTGTACCGAATAACCCTGAATTGCGTGCGCTTGCCGATGTGTTTAATGCACCGTTTACCTTGTACTCTAAAAACATAGCAGGTTCGTTTAGGAATGCTTGCGGTAGGTTGGGCGTAAAGGTGTTGTTGTTTGAGGGCGGAAAATCGTTAGACCTGAACCCTGTTGTTACCCGCGAGGGGGTAAAGGGTGCAAAGCGTTTTTTAGCGCATTTGGATATGCTAAACCCGAAAAAGAACGCCAAGCCTGCACCTGTACCTTCGGTATATATAGAGCGTTCGGTTTGGATACGCGCTAGTTACTCGGGGTTGTTGCAAAATCTTACTTCGGTAGGTAAATTGGTTGAAAAAGGGGATGTTATTGCGCTTATTACCGACCCGTTTGGTAAGTCTGAGCATGCGCTTAAGGCACCACATAGGGGGTATATTATTAATGGTAACGATGCACCGATTGTGTACCAAGGCGATGCCGTTTTTCATATTACCAGTAAACTGGAGGAGTGAGTTGGTTTTGTATTAGTAGTTTGCAGCTCCAGTCGCAGTCAGGCTTTAGGTCTGTCATTACGAGGAGGCACGACGAAGTAATCTGAACGGATTGCCACGCTCCGTTGCACTACGCTCGCAATGACAAGCTGTATGTTTGGGCTATTGGTTTCGGATTGGTTTTTTTATCAGTAAACGCTTAACTCTAAACCACAAACAAACGTTATTATTCCTGTCGGTCAGTAACGTCGTCGTTTTCCGAGTACGAGTCGGGTTCTTGCTTTGGTTTAGTAGTGAGTACTTTATAAAAAAAGTACCCTGCCATTGCTATTACAAAGCCTTGCGCCAATACCATCGTTATTAATGCTTCTGTTTTCATGAGTGTACCCTTCCTTCTTTTCTGCGTTTAACGTATGCTCTGTATACTACTAGGCTAATAAATAAAAATAGTCCTACTAAAAATAACCTACCCAGTGTTTTATAAAATACATTGTTGGTAAAGCTACCTGTAGCAATTGTATCTTTTGGTTTTATAATGTCGCCTTTACTTACTGTAACGGTTTGTCCGTCTTTAAAGCTATAGGTTTTATAGTCGGTAAAAACTTCTGTTTCTAGCTTGTCTAAATCCTTGTTATATACCTGCTTTTCGTTTTGGTACGACAATTTTATAAAATTGGTCGCTACCGAATCTACTACACCTGTTTTCACACCATCGGCATCAAGATTTTCGGCATAAAACGTATCGGTAAACCACTCTTTGTTATTCGTGTCTTGGTTGGTAATTTTGTCTGCCATATCGGGTAGGCTGCTAAATAGTACCCAAGCCAACAGTAACGGTGTTACTACCAATATCATGTACTTAAATACTATGGGTACTTTAATATCGGCACCCATGTTAATTTCTGCCCAGCCTTTTTTAATACCAAATATCCATGCAAATAATATGGTTTCGAGGAAAGCAAATACTACAAGGCTTACCGTTCCTGCCCAATAATCGTACTCATCAAATACGCCTTGCTTGTAAAAGAATACCGTTGGAAGCCCCATTAACAGGATAATAAGTCCAAACGACCATGCGCCTTTTTTACCACTCCATTTAAACTCGTCGCGCATAAAGCCCATCCAGGGTGTACCCATAGCGAGGGATGAGGTAATTCCTGCAAAGAAGAGTAATCCGAACCAGAATACACCTGCAAATACGGATAGTGTTTCACCCCATTGCTGGAAGAGGTACGGCATGGTTTGGAACGCCATACCAAAGCCTGCATTTTGCAGTACCCAGTCTAAACCAAGATATCCTGCAGCAATTGGGATTACAATAAGGCTACCCAGTACTACCTCTACAAACTCATTCATAAAACCTGCCGATACGGCGTTTAGTGCCACGTCGTCCTTTGTTTTTAGGTAGGCAGCATAACAGTGTATGGTACCCATACCTACGGATAGGGTAAAGAATATTTGCCCTGCGGCTGCTAGCCATACTTTAGGGTTGGTAAGCGAGTCGAATTGCGGTGTCCATAAAAAGTTTAAACCATCCCAAGCATTCGCATCAGGGAACATTTCCGAGGCACCATCGGTACCTAATGTAAGCCCCTTAATGGCTAATATTGCACCAAAAAGCAGTAGCATTGGTATACCAATTTTGGCAACACGCTCAATACCTTTTAATCCTTTAGATAGTATGTAAGTGTTTAATAGTAAACAAACTACGTAAAATATAACGGCTTCGTAGGGTATACCCGTTGTCGATTTACCTATGGTAGTATATTTATCGAAAAAATCGGCAATGCCCGCTTGGTCCATATTGCTAAACGTACCCATTATGGAGTGGTACACGTAGCTCATCGTCCACGATTCTATGTAACAATAGTAGGAAGCTACGGCAATATTGGTAAAAATACCAAACACACCAATGTATTTCCAAATACGCCCTTTTGCCATAGTGTCCAGTATGTAAGGGGTACTGTGGTTGCCGTAACGTCCGCCGTATCGCCCTGTAGACCATTCTATAAACAATAAGGGTAGCCCCATTACCACAAAGCAAACTAGGTAAGGTATTATAAATGTTCCGCCGCCGTTTTGTACTGCCTGTACTGGGAATCGTAAAAAGTTACCCAGTCCTACAGCATTTCCAGCCATAGCGAGTATTAATCCTACTCTTGAACCCCACGATTCTGCTTTTACTGACATAAAAAATGTTATTGGTTTGTTAAATAGGTTTCAAAGATAGGAAAACAAACCAAAAATCAAATAAAAGTGAAGATTTACGGCTATTAAAATAAACATCCGTAAAACATTTTAACTAAAATGTTGCAAAAAGTGTAGTAGCCTGTTTTTTAGATGTGTATTATCCTGCAAGGTTTTGTAACCTTGTAGATTTGTTTAGTACGGGTGTAGTTTACACCTACAAGGTCTGTCAGACCTTGCAGGATGATACCTTTTGTTTGCAGTGTTTACTTATGCTGTTACACTCTAATTACATTGTGATATCCTGCAAGGTTTTCAAACCTTGTAGTTTTCTATAAACGGGATATAAATTCTTACACATACAAAGTTGTGCGGACCTTACAGGATAGTGCCTTTGGTTTACGTGTTTATTTATGTTGCTATATTGTAATGCCTTGCAAGGTTTTCAAAACCTTGTAGGTTTTATTATTATATGGTAAACAGTTTATTTTATACCTACAAAGTCTGTCAGACCTTGCAGGATGATGCCTTTGGTTTATAGTGTTTGCTTTTTTACTTGTACAGCTAAATTGTAATGTCCTACAAGGTTTTTAAAAGCATTTTGTAAATTCTAATACCTACCCTACAAGATCGGACAGACCTTGTAGGAGGGTGCATGCGCAATATTAATGTTTACAACCGAGTATTGCTTTTGGTGTAATACAACCTAAAAACTGCCAACTAATACAGCTAATTTTACCAATACTACAATCTTTCTCATTTTTTTGGAAAAACCACCATCAAAAATTAAATTTTTCCGATATTTGTTACATGAATTCGCAATGGCACGGTTTATTAAGCTATTTAAAATTCCTCATTAAGAGAAATCCTGAGTGAGGCAATTGTACCTACAATTCCATTTTTAACCTACTGTTTAATAACTAAATACATCTAATCATGCCTATATACCATAAACTTGGAGAATTTCCACAAAAAAGGCACGTACAGTTTGAGAAACCCGACGGAGGGCTTTATTACGAGCAACTTTTCGGGACAGAGGGCTTTAACGGGCACTCCTCATTACTGTACCAAGTACACCGCCCTACACAGGTAAAAGAAATCGTAAAATCGTACTCGGTAGAACCTGAGATAGCGATTGATAAAAACATAAAATCGTTATTACTAAAAGGTTTTGAACTAGAGCCTGAGGACGACTTTTTACAGAGCCGTAAACCCATGCTAGTAAATAGCGATTGTATTGTTGGGTTAGCAGCACCCCGTAAATCGTTACGCGAGTATTTTTATAAAAATGCCGATGCCGACGAAATGATTTTCATTCATAAAGGTACGGGTACATTGCGCACCTTTATGGGTAACATACCGTTTGAGTACGGCGATTATTTGATTATACCACGTGGTATGATTTACCAAATAGATTTTGATACGGAAGATAACCGATTGTTCTACGTAGAGTCGATAGCACCAATGTACACACCTAAGCGTTACAAAAACGAAAGTGGACAGTTACTAGAACATTCGCCGTTTTGTGAGCGCGATTTTAAACTACCGCAGGAGCTTGAAACGTACGATGAGAAAGGCGATTTCCTCATCAAAATAAAAAAAGAGGGCATGATGCACGAAATGATATACGCCACACACCCGTTTGATGTAATAGGGTGGGACGGCTATAACTTTCCGTACGCCTTTAGCATTCACAACTTCGAGCCTATAACGGGTAGGGTACACTTACCGCCACCAATACACCAAACGTTTGAAACGAGTACGTTTGTAATATGCTCGTTCTGCCCAAGGCTGTACGACTATCACCCAAAATCGATACCAGCACCTTACAACCACAGTAATATAGATAGTGATGAGGTACTGTACTATGTAGATGGCGATTTTATGAGCCGTAACAATATAGAGCAGGGGCACATTACCCTGCACCCTAAAGGCATACCACACGGGCCAGCACCTGGTGCTACCGAGCGTAGTATTGGCGAAACGGTAACAGAGGAGCTTGCCGTAATGGTAGATACCTTCCGCCCACTAAAAGTAACCAAACTAGCCATGGGGTTAGACGATGGTGAGTACTACAAAAGCTGGGTAGAATAAACCCTCTCCCCAACCCCTCTCCGAAAGCGAGGGGCTAAAAAAAACAAGATTAAAAATTAATACTGCCCATAGCTGGTAGTATATAAAAATAGACACAATGAGCAAAGAAGTTAAAAGCGTAGAATATGGTCTCGAAAAAATATTTGAGGGCGCGCAAGATTTCCTTCCACTTTTAGGAACAGATTACGTAGAATTTTATGTGGGTAACGCCAAACAGGCAGCCCATTACTATAAAACAGCATTCGGTTACCAATCGTTAGCCTATGCAGGTTTAGAAACGGGTATGAAAGACCGTGCGAGTTACGTGCTACAACAAGATAAAATTCGTTTAGTACTAACCACACCACTAACCCCCGATTCTCCAATAAACGACCACATTGTAAAACACGGCGATGGCGTAAAAGTAATTGCCCTTTGGGTGGACGATGCACGCAAATCGTTTGAAGAAACGACAAGCCGTGGCGCAAAAGTATACATGGAGCCAACTGTAGAAACAGACGAGTTTGGCGAGGTAGTACGCGCAGGTATTTACACCTATGGCGAAACCGTACACATGTTTGTAGAGCGTAAAAACTACAACGGTGTATTTTTACCAGGCTACCAAGAGTGGAAAAGCGATTACAACCCAACCCCAACAGGGCTTAAGTATGTAGACCACATGGTGGGCAACGTAGGTTGGAACGAAATGAACAAATGGGTAAAATGGTACGAAGACGTAATGGGCTTTGTAAACTTCCTGTCGTTTGATGATAAGCAAATCCATACCGAATACTCGGCACTAATGAGTAAAGTAATGAGTAACGGTAACGGGCGTATAAAATTCCCGATAAACGAACCAGCCGAAGGTAAAAAACGTTCGCAGATAGAAGAATATCTCGATTTTTACGGCGGTCCGGGCGTACAGCACATTGCCATAGCTACGGACGATATTATAAAAACCGTTACAGAGCTTAGAGCACGTGGTGTAGAATTCCTATCGGCACCACCGCACGCTTATTACGAAGCCATACCCGAACGATTGGGCGAGCACATGGAGATGATGAAAGAAGACATGAATGTACTAGAAAGCCTTGCCATTATGATAGATGCCGATGAAGAAGGGTATTTATTACAAATATTTACTAAACCTGTAGAGGACAGACCAACATTGTTTTACGAAATAATACAACGTATGGGCGCACGTGGTTTTGGAGCAGGTAACTTTAAAGCCCTGTTTGAAAGCATAGAACGCGAACAAGCATTGCGAGGAACATTATAAAACAACCTCAAAATTACAGTATGTGTAATTTTAGGCTAACCAATAGCTATTTTTTTGAGGATAATGTGTTAAAGTTGATTTTTCACAAAAAAATCCTCAACAATATGAATACATTTGCACTCGCAAAAAAGAAGGTAGTGCAGAATAAATCCTTCTTAGCCATAAATTTTCATAATTTATAGTTTTTGGTTGGTTAATAGCATAAAAACCTAGTCATTATTTTGACTGGGTTTTTTTGTTTTATTATTTTTGGAACAGAAATTGCCTTATCCCTAACGTCACCAAATCAAAAATTAGATTATGAAAAAAATCGTAGCAACACTTTTGCTTTTACTAATGGGCGTAGGGGCGTTTTCGCAAACAGCCTTTTCTACAGGCGAATATTTTAAATTTAGGATACATTACGGAATTGTAAATGCAGGCTATGCCACCCTCGAGGTTAAAGATGCTGTAAGGCAAGGCAAACACGTACACCATGTAGTAGGCAAAGGGCGCACCACAGGCATGACCCGTTTCTTTTTTAAGGTAGACGATAGGTACGAGAGTTATTTTGATAAAGTAACTACAATACCCTACCAATTTGTACGTAAAATAGATGAAGGTGGCTACACCAAAAACCAAGAGGGCTATTTTGACCAAGACGACCACACCGTACTGGTAAAAGACTACAAACATAAAACCGAAAAAGTAATAAAAGTACCCGCCAACGTGCAAGATATGGTATCTACGTTTTACTACCTGCGCAACCACCCCGATGTGGATAACCTAAAGATAGGAGAATCGATTACCGTAAACATGTTTTTTGACGACGAAACCACCAAATTCAAACTCAAATTCATTGGCAGGGAAAAATTATCAACTAAATTTGGAGACGTTTCTGCTATGGTATTCAGACCCTACGTACAAGCAGGACGTGTATTTAAAGAAGAAGAAAGTTTAACCGTTTGGATATCAGACGATAAAAATAAGATACCTTTACGTATAAAAGCCAGCCTAGCCGTAGGCTCGTTAAAGGCAGATCTTGTAGAATACAAGGGGCTAAAACACCCCTTTAAACCAACCTAAACACATAACCAATGGAGTTAACCACAGCCATACAGGATAAGCTAAGCGCACTAGAAGAAAAATTTAGCGCCATAAACCAAAAAACCGAAACCCACCTAGAGGGCTTGCGTTGGGCAAAACCAATAACATATTGGGATTACATCCAAACCGATGCACTACTCAACCTACAAATACAACGCACCACGCTGCCCGACGAGATGGTATTTATAATGTACCACCAAGTAAACGAGCTGCTATTTAAAATGATACTTTGGGAGGCAGAGCAACTCTGCGAAACCGAAGCCCCAAGTACCAGCATGTTTACCGAGAAGTTAATGCGCATTAGCCGTTACTTTGATATGCTAACCACATCGTTTGATATTATGGGCGATGGTATGGAGGTAGCCCAGTACATGAAATTCCGAAACACACTAACACCAGCCAGTGGTTTCCAGAGTGCGCAATACCGCCTAATAGAATTTGCTAGCACCGATTTAATTAACCTTATAGATAACCGTTACCGCAAAACCATAGACCGCAACACGCCTTACGAGCATGCTTTTGAGCACCTGTATTGGCAGGCAGCAGGTAAAGATTATGAAACGGGCGAAAAAAGCTACCTAATAAAAGCTTTTGAAAAGAAATATAAAGCAGGATTTCTGCGTTATATGGAAAAATACAACACCATAAACATTTGGCGTAAGTTTAAACAACTGCCCGAAGCCGACCAGAAGGACGCTATGCTAGTAAAAGCCATGCGCCATTACGATTATACCGTAAACGTAACATGGGTAATGGGGCATTACCACGCTGCTGCAAAATACATAGAGAGCCAAGACGGACCACAGGAAGCTACAGGAGGTAGCGACTGGAAAAAATACATGCACCCTAAGTACCAACGCCGAATATTTTTCCCTGAATTATGGACGCAGGAGGAATTGGACACATGGGGCGAAAACGTATAACAGATTAATTTAAAATGCCGAAATTAAAATATCTTACAGCCCTACTTTTAGTACTAACCCTAGTAGCCTGTGGCGATGATAAAAAAGAAGATAAAAAACAACCCGTAGCTAAAAAAGAAACGGTAAAAAAAGAGTTTGGCTTTGTGCTAAACAATTACCATGTAGTACACGATACTATAAAGAATGGCGATACTTTTGGCGGATTACTCCAAAAACAAGGCTATTCTGCTAGCGATGTATACAACGTTACCGAGGCAATACGCGATAGCTTTAACCTCCGTAACATTCGTATAGGTAAACCCTACACGCTACTCAAAAACAAAAAAAATCCCGATAGTTTAGAGGTCTTTGTGTACGAAGCCGACAGGTTAAATTATTACGTGATAGATTTACGTGACTCCATCGCGAAAGCCTACAAACGCAGCCGACCGCTTACCATAAAACGCCGTACCATTGCAGCAGCTATAGAGGGGTCGTTATCCAAAACCGTACAAAACCTTGGTGCTAGTGCTGCACTTACGCAAGAGCTATCCGAGATATACGCGTGGTCTATTGATTTCTTTAAAATCCAAAAAGGCGATAAGTTTGCCGTAACCATTAACGAGCGTTACATTAGCGATACCATATATGCTGGTTTAGAAAGTATTGAGGCTGCTTATTTTGAAACACGAGGTAACAAAAAATACGCCTTCCCCTTTAAACAAGACCCCGAAAAAAACCTTACCGATTATTATGATGAAGAGGCTAAAGTACTCCGTAGCATGTTTTTAAAAGCACCACTAAAGTACAGCCGTATCAGCTCGCGTTTCTCGCCAAGGCGATTCCACCCCGTACAAAAACGCTGGAAAGCCCATAAAGGTACCGATTATGCTGCACCACGTGGTACGCCCATTATGGCAACTGCATCGGGTAAAGTTATAGCAGCAGGCTATACATCGGGTAACGGTAATTACGTAAAAATAAAACACAACAGTACGTACACCACCCAATACCTACACATGAGTAAAATAAAAGTGCGTAGGGGGCAGTACGTAAACCAAGGCGACGTAATAGGGCTTGTAGGCAGCACAGGGCTAGCAACAGGACCCCACGTGTGTTACCGCTTCTGGAAAAATGGGGTGCAGGTAGATGCGCTCAAACAAAAATTACCAAGTTCCAAGCCAATGGCTAAAAAATATAAACCCGCATTTATGCAACACATGAAGCCGTTAAAAAAGGAATTGGACAGCATCTCTAACATCACATTTAAAAAGTAATTATGGCACTCCAAAACACCAATCCCTCAGGTACTGTTGCGTGGCAGGAACTAAGGGCGCATTTTGCGGATATGCAATACGCATCGATGCAAGATATGTTTGCTGAAGACGGCAACCGAAGCGAAAAATTCCACATTAAGTGGAATGATTTTTTAGTCGACTATTCCAAAAACATCGTAAACCAAAAAACGCTCCACTTGTTGCAGGATTTAGCTAAGGAGGTAGATCTTAGCGGTGCAATACAAAGCTATTTTGGGGGCGATGCTATTAACCGTACAGAGGGCAGAGCAGTACTCCACACCGCACTACGCGCGCCAGCATCGGCAAACGTACAGGTAGATGGGCAAAACGTAATCCCCGAAGTACACGCGGTTAAAAACAACATAAAACAATTTACCGATGCCGTAATTAACGGCGACAGGAAAGGGCATACGGGCAAAGCCTTTACCCATGTGGTAAACATAGGTATTGGCGGATCCGACTTAGGTCCTGCTATGGTAACCGAGGCATTAGCGTACTACCAAAACCATTTGGACGTACGTTTTATCTCTAACGTAGATGGCGACCATGTTATGGAAAGCCTTAAAGGGTTAAACCCCGAAACTACGCTTTTTGTAATTGTATCTAAAACCTTTACCACGCAAGAAACACTAAGCAATGCTACAACGGCAAAAGAGTGGTTTTTGCAACACGCTACGCAAACCGATGTAGCCAAGCATTTTGTGGCGGTAAGTACCAACCTAAAAAACGTTACCGAGTTTGGTATTGATAAAGAAAACATCTTCCCGATGTGGGATTGGGTTGGTGGTCGTTTCTCGTTATGGAGTGCTGTAGGCTTATCTATAGCCTTAGCAGTAGGGTACGATAACTTCGATAAACTACTGCAAGGTGCACACAGCATGGACGAGCATTTTCGCACCGCACCGCACGACCAGAATATACCTGTAGTACTCGGTTTACTTAGCATTTGGTACAACAACTTTTTTGGTGCCGAAAGCGAGGCATTAATACCCTATACCCAATACCTGCAAAAACTAGCACCGTACCTGCAACAAGGTATTATGGAGAGCAACGGTAAAAGCGTAGGGCGCGATGGTTACCCCGTAAACTACCAAACGGGTACTATTATTTGGGGCGAACCTGGCACCAACTCGCAACACGCGTTTTTCCAGTTAATTCATCAAGGTACAAAGCTCATCCCAACCGATTTTATTGGTTTTGTTAAGCCACTACACGGCAAGCAAGACCACCACGATAAATTAATGTCCAACTTTTTTGCACAAACCGAAGCCCTACTTAACGGTAAAACCGAAGAACAGGTACAGGCAGAATTTGATGCAAAAGGCGTAACAGGCGAGCAAGCCGACTTTTTACGTCCGTTTAAAGTGTTTAGAGGTAACAAGCCTACCAACACGCTATTAATAGATAAACTAACCCCAGAAGCATTAGGCGCACTAGTAGCATTGTACGAACACAAGATATTTGTACAAGGTGTTATCTGGAATATATTTAGTTATGACCAATGGGGCGTAGAGCTAGGCAAGCAATTAGCCAACTCCATTTTAGGCGAAATTAATTCGGGCGAAGTTAAAGCACACGATAGCAGTACAACAGCCTTGTTAAAAGCCTTTTTAGCCAAACGTAATAAATAGGCAATAGCCAAAAGGCATTAGTCAAATAGTAAAAAGTACATAGTATTACACCTGCAAGGTTTTTAAAACCTTGCAGGTGTTTTTGCATATAAGAATAATGTACGCTTTGTCGTTGTGAGGCGGTACGCCGAAGCAATCTGCTTTGAGATTGCTACACTGCATTACACTGCGCTCGCAATGACGAGTAGTATCCTGCGAGGTTTTTAAAACCTCGTAGGTGTTTTTGAATACAATAAGAATATACATTTTGTCATTGCGATGCGGTATGCCAAAGTAATCTATTACGTTCTCAAATGCGCTCGAACTGATAGTAAGAATGTATTAGTCACTACTTCTACTTCGTTATTATACCTACAAGGTTTTTAAAACCTTGCAGGTGTTTTTTATTGTGTTATTAAGTAGGTAATGCTTATTGTTATTGTGAGGCGGTACGCCGAAGTAATTCATTTATAGATATAAAAGATAAATATTAAATTATAATTTAAATATACGATATTAAACAGTTTTTAATGCAATGTTAAACCTTTTAAACTTTAACAAATTTAGTTTGTACGATTAAAAATCGTGAAGTTCATTTGTAATGAAAATTTTCACATTTTAAAGTGTTTATATAAACAATTGAATTCAACGTATTATAAATTAAAAAAAATTACAAATGTTTAAAAACTTTAAATCGCTATCACTTTTGGCTTTAGCAACTTCTTTCTTAACGATATCTTCTTGTTCTACTGACGAAGATAACTCAATAAATGAAAGTAATTCAACCTCTTATGATACAAATTTTGTTACTAAGTCCACAAATAATAGCAAAAAAATAATAATTGAATTACTTGACTTTGGTGTAAAAGAAATACATGATACTGGCAGTGTACTCACTTTCTCCACGTATAATGATTTTTACTACAGAGATCAACTTGTAGATTTTTCAAACTATACAGTTACTTATGACTCAACAAGTTTGAAAACGAACAATTCCGAGCTCGTTGTCGATTCATCGGGAAATTCATATCTTCGTAGAAATGGAAACTTAGTTAATACTAGAACCATACCAATTCAAAATTTTGTAGTTGAAGAGTTTGTACTTGTTATGGCACACTTACAACAGTCTGGCAACGGCGGTTCTAGTTACACGTATCAGGAGTATGAAACTAATTCAAATAACGGGAACAATAATAATGGTGGATGTCCGTTTTGGAAAGTAAGACGTGCCGCAGGTGTAGGGTTTACCCAAGCTGAAGCAGAGGCAGATTTATGGTATGCAACACGTTCGTTTGTTGATGAACATCAAGGTTGTACTTCTATAGGAGGGGTTTCACATAAATTTGTTGGAGTTGGTGATTTTGGATTTGAAATGGCTATACAATCTTTTTGCTGCCCATAAAATTATAGTAATATGAAAATGTTGATAAAATATCTTAGACTAATAGGCTTAACGGCTCTAATCGTATCATTGTGTCTTACTTTTTTGAGTTCAGGGTACGAATCAGTAGAAAATTTCTTACTCATAACAGGAGGAATATGCTTTGCAATAGTATTTATTTACTATGTAATGAGATTATTGCTAGGTAAGTATGTTAGGATATAGTATTTTGATACTTAATAATAAGTAAGCCTGTCTTTAAATAGACAGGCTTTTTATCTTTAATGACTAAAAGAATACTCTTTACAAACTGCTTTTTTATGATTGTAGAGAACTTCCTGCGAGGTTTTTAAAACCTTGTAGGTATATATAAACCGTATTAAAATTACTACCTTGCTGCTACAATTTTACGACATAGTATGACCGAAATAGAACGTAAATTTTTAGTGCTAAACGACACTTATAAAACGGAGGCTTTCGCCCAAAAACGTATTACACAGGGGTACTTAAACTCCGAGCCCGAGCGTACAGTTAGGGTACGTACCAAAGCCGATAAAGGTTACCTAACCATTAAAGGAGAAAGTAATGCTAGTGGGACTACCCGTATGGAATGGGAAACCGAAATTACCCTTGCTGATGCCAAGCAATTACTTGCTATTTGCGAAAAGGGTATAATAGACAAAACCCGTTACGAGGTAAAAGCAGGCAACCACACGTTTGAGGTAGATGAGTTTTACGGCGATAATGCTGGGCTGGTAATAGCCGAAGTAGAACTTACTGATGAAAACGAAGCCTTTGAAAAACCCGAATGGCTAGGGCAGGAGGTAACAGGTAACGAACGTTATTATAATGCCTACCTAAGCCAAAAACCCTTTACTACATGGAAGTAACCCCGCAACCATACGACGTAATTATTATAGGCGGCGGACCCATAGGTATGGCGTGTGCCATAGCGGCACAGCAAAAAGGACTCAATTATTTGGTGATTGAAAAAGGTACGCTAGTAAACAGCCTGTACCATTACCCGTTGTACATGACGTTTTTTTCTACTGCAGACCGTTTGGAGATTGGCAACGTACCTTTTAGTTGCATTGCACCCAAACCCGGTAGGCAAGAGGCGTTGGAGTATTATCGTAACATTCATAAATTATTTAAGCTGAACATTAACCTGTATGAAAGGGTTGAGAGTGTACATAAAACTCCTACAGGTATATTTAGCTTAGTAACGGATAAAACCGAGTACACCGCTAAAAATGTGGTTATAGCTACAGGTTTTTACGATATACCCATGTATATAAATGTATCTGGCGAAAACTTGCCTAAAGTACGGCACTATTACCGCGAAGCGCACGAATATGCTTTTAGGAAAGTGGTGGTAATTGGTGCCAACAACTCATCCGTAGATGCTGCGTTGGAGTGCTGGCATAAAGGTGCTGAGGTAACTATGGTTATCCGAAAAGGCGAAATTAACGATAGGGTGAAGTATTGGATAAAACCTGATATAGAGAATCGGATAAAAGAGGGGAGTATTAAAGCCTATTTTTATTCGGAAGTTGCCGAAATACGTGAGGATGCGGTTACCATAACCACTCCCGATGGCGATGTAACAATTCCTAACGATTTTGTATTAGCACTAACGGGCTACCGCCCTGATTTGGAATTTCTGCAAAAAGCAGGTGTACACATTGCCAATACCATCCATCGTACCCCACAATACAACCCCGATACTATGGAAACAAACGTGCAAGGGCTTTACCTTGCGGGTGTGGTATGTGGCGGACTGGAAACGCACAAATGGTTTATAGAGAATTCGCGCGTGCATGCCAACATTATTATGGATGCTATTACAACTACAAACAACGGATAAACCCGCTACTTGGCAACCTCTATGGTTACCTTAAGTAGCCCATGCTTTTTATTATCGGTAATATCCATAAATGCCCGTTTAGAGAGGTCAATATGGCGTCCTTTAACAAACGGTCCTCTATCGTTTATAGTTACAATTACCGATTTTCCGTTTGCCTTATTGGTAACACGCACTTTTGTACCAAAGGGTAACTTTTTGTGTGCAGCCGTGTATTTTTTGTTGCTAAAGCGTTCGCCGCTTGCGGTTTTGCGTCCGTTAAACTTATTACCGTAGTACGATGCTACGGCTTTTTTAGTGTGCATTTTATAGGAGCGCGATGTGCTTATTCCTTTAGATGATGAACAGGATAATAGTAACGTTGCCGTTACAAATAGGAGTAGGATGCGTTTTACCATATGACGATTATGGATGTAATAATTAATGTAAGCGATATAAAAAAAAGCCCAAACGGGCTTTTATACTATTAGTTTAACCAAGCACTCCACGGAATTCTACTTAATAGTAGTACAAGCCCTATGGCATACAGGTAACCTATTTTCTTGAATTTTACAGTGCTATCTGTTGCTTTTTTGTGTGCCGACCATCCTATGGTTATCAGCGTAAGCGCAATAATATTAGTAAGTGGGTGCTCTACCACGTAAAGGCGTAATGTGCTGTCTTTCATGGCAGCGCCCATGCCCGATGCTTTTACACTCTCGTAGTAAGGCGATGTAAATAATAATATCATACCCAGTACAAATTGCGTGTGCGAAAATGCCAATGCAATAAGTGCTATTTGTTTGTCTTTCTTCAAAAAAGGTCTTTTTTTGCTCATACCCACTAACGAGTTAAGCACTGTAATAAATAAAAGCCCTAACACGGCAATGGCAAGGTAGGAGTGTAACCCCTGAATGGTTGAGTACATAGTATTTTAAATTTTGGTTGTATGCAAAAATAAACATTTTACCATACCATTGTGCTATAAAATTGTACATGGTAACACAAAAAGCAGGGTAAGCCCTACTATTACAGGGAGGTTAACTGTTAAATATTAGCGTATTTTTGTAGTATGGAAACCCAGTTGCCCCAACGCAAAATAATTCATATAGATATGGATGCCTTTTATGCCTCGGTAGAGCAAAAGGATAACCCCGAGCTAAAGGGCAAGGCCATTGCTGTAGGCGGAGGGTCTGCCCGAGGGGTGGTAGCTGCTGCCAGTTACGAGGCGCGTAAGTTTGGGGTGCGTAGTGCCATTAGCGGATATCTTGCCCAAAAACGTTGTCCCGAGCTGATATTTGTGAAGCCTCGATTTGAGCGGTATCGTGAAATATCGCAACAAATTCGTGCTGTTTTTTTAGAGTATACGGATTTGGTTGAGCCCTTATCGTTAGATGAAGCCTACTTGGATGTTACCCAGAACAAAAAGGGCAACCCCAGTGCCACCATGATAGCGCAGGAGATACGGCAGCGTATTTTTGAGGTTACAGGGTTAACGGCATCGGCAGGCATATCTATTAATAAATTTATTGCTAAGGTAGCGAGTGATTACAACAAGCCTAACGGACAAAAAACGGTGACCCCTGATGAGGTACTGCCATTTTTAGAGGATTTGGGTATCAATAAATTTCATGGGGTGGGTAAGGTTACTACGCAAAAAATGTATCAGTTGGGTATTTTTACGGGTGCCGATTTAAAAACAAAAACGGAGGAGTTTTTAGTACAGCATTTTGGTAAAGCAGGTAGGCATTACTACAATGTGGTACGGGGCATACACAATAGTGAGGTAAAACCGAACCGAATACCTAAAAGCGTAGGTACAGAGCATACGTTTACCGAAAATTTGGTATCGGAAATATTTATTGAGGAGCAACTAAAAACGACCGCCGAACAATTGGAAGGCAGGCTTAAAAAGAAAAAAATTAGTGGTAAAACGGTAACCCTTAAAATAAAGTATAGCGATTTTACGCAGCAAACCCGCAGTAAAACACTCCCGTATTTTATTAACGATAAGCACCTGATGTTTGAAACGGTTAAGGAGTTGTTGTACCAGGAGCGGTTAAAAGAGTCGGTGCGGTTGTTGGGCATATCGCTCTCCAACCTTAATACCGATACTACTAAAGGCGAGCAAAAGGCGGTAGCGGTACAATTACAGTTTGATTTTTAGGCACAAAAAAAGCTGCCTAAGGCAGCCTTGTTATTTTTAGTAGCTATTTGCTTAGTCTTGCAATTTCGATAATAATCGTAAAAACTCAATGTACAGCCATACTAATGTGGCTATTAACCCCATAGCGCCATACCATTCCATGTTTTTAGGTAATCTGCGTTTTGCACCTTCCTCCATCAAATCAAAATCTAAAAATAGGTTTAGGGCAGCAATTACAATTACAAATACGCTAAAACCAATGCTCATTAAAGAGTTATCGTGGTGGAATAGCCTTATGCCTGTAAATAACGATAATCCTATGGATATTAAGTAATACGTACCTATGGCTAGTGTTGCTGCTATTACTACCGATTTAAATTGTTCGGTTACCTTTACTATTCTAAAACGGTATAGTAAAAAGCACACTAAGGCAGTAACAAATGTACCTGCCACGGCTTGTAGTACAATACCGGGGTACATAAGCTCGAATATGGCAGAAATTGCTCCCACAAAAACGCCTTCAAAAACGGCAAAGCCTGGTGCTATGTAGGGGAGGTATTCGGGCTTTCTGCCACCAATTAGCATTAGTATAAGGGCAGCTATTATACCACCAATGGCTAAGGGGTATACGCCTACGGTACCCGTGTAAACAATGCCTACGGTAAAAACAGCACTAGCAACAAGTAATACTAGTAGTAGTATACTTTTGTTTATAGCACCCTGCACCGTCATGGTATTATTAAAGTCAATAATTTCCAACGGTCTGCCATCGGGGTCGTATGCTGTTGCAGTTCCCGATTTTGTAAAGCGGTCGTTTTTTAGTAATGGATTACTTGATTTTAATTTCATATGTATGTAATAAATTAGGGAATGTTTCTGTATTATAAATTTCGGGACAAAGATAACAAAAAGTATGCCTTAGCTACCGCCGTTATACCAATTAGTAGTTTGTGTTGTTTTTTTGTTACAGTAATTTCTCCCCTTCGTTTTCGTAGTAGGCATCTATGTTAAGGTTGGGTTGTGTGGCAGCCATTACGGCAAGTTCATCGCAACGTTCGTTTTGCGGGTGGTTGTTGTGCCCTTTTATCCATTTAAAATCTACTTTATGCTTTCGGTACACTTTTAAAAAGCGTTTCCATAAATCGGGATTCTTTTTGTCTTTAAAACCTTTTTTTTCCCAGTTAAAAACCCAGCCTTTGGTAACGGCATCTACTACATACTTACTGTCGCTTACCACAAGTACGCTTGTATTGGGGTTTTTTAGTTTTTCTAGCCCTACTATTACGGCAAGCAGTTCCATACGGTTGTTGGTGGTACGCCTAAACCCCTCGTAAAACTCTTTACGGTAGGGTTGCCCCACCAGTTCCATAACAATGCCATACCCTCCGTTGCCTGGGTTGCCTTTGGCTGCGCCATCGGTGTATATGTGTACGGTATGGTTCATTTTAGTGTGTTGGGTTATTTAATGATTGTATTTTTTTTGGATTGGATTAGTAAGCGGTACTCTTACGTTTTACTATTCTAATTATCCGAAAGCAATGCTGTTATGGTTTTCGGCAAATGCTCGTGCTCTAAAGTTAGTACTTTCTCGGCTATGGCTTCGGCAGTTGTACAGTCTGCTACGTTAACGGTTGCCTGTAGTATTATGTTGCCCTCGTCGTAATTTTCGTTCACGTAATGTATGGTAATACCGCTTTCGGTGTCGTTATTTTCCAGTACGGCGCGGTGTACATGCATGCCATACATGCCTTTACCACCGTATTTGGGTAATAGGGCAGGGTGTATGTTAATTACTTTTTGGTTATATGCTGCAATAATACTGCTCGGGAATTTTAATAAAAAACCAGCCAATACTATAAGGTTGGGTTGTATGGTATTTAGGGCTTGCAGTACGGTGCCGTTGGTAAGCTCCTCGCGGTTAAAAACGGTGGTGGGTACTTGGTAGTTTTGTGCTTTTTGTAGTACGCCAGCGTTGGGGTTGTTAGTAAATACGGCTGCTACGGTATAGTGCTTGCTTTGCTGGGCATACTGCATTGTTTGTGCTGCGTTGGAGCCACTACCCGATGCAAAGACGATTATTTTTTTCATTACGATTACAGTTTTACATTGCAAAAAAAAGAATAATAATTTGCAAAAACACATAGGGGTATTACATTTCTAAAATTAATTTTTTACTTTAGTACTCACATTTTTTTATGAAAACCTTGTTTTAAAATAAAGTTTTTTATTTTTGCCATTCAATTTAAATTCTAAAATTAAAGATTATGTCAGACATTGCATCAAGAGTAAAAGCGATTATAGTAGACAAATTAGGTGTTGACGAAAACGAAGTTGTTTCGGAAGCGAGCTTCACAAACGATCTAGGAGCCGATTCACTAGATACGGTAGAGCTTATTATGGAGTTTGAAAAAGAATTCGATATTCAAATCCCAGACGATCAGGCTGAAAACATCTCTACTGTTGGTCAGGCTATTTCTTACATAGAAGAAGCAAAAAAATAATAAATACACAAGCATCCATGCAACTTAGTTGTATGGATGTTGTTATTTATTGTACAGCGCATGCCGCTTTAAAAACAAAAATGAACGGCTTTTACTTTATTTAAAGACATTCATAAATATTATCGATGCCCATGTTTCTTACCATGTAATTGAAGAGATTCATGGGTATTGTTCTATAAGTTAAAACTATAAAATTTTACTTTATGAAATTAAGAAGAGTTGTAGTAACAGGATTGGGTGCACTTACCCCTATAGGCAACACCGTACAGGAGTACTGGGAGGGGCTAATTAATGGTAAAAGTGGTGCGGCTCCTATTACTTACTTTGACACTACTAACTTCAAAACCAAGTTTGCCTGCGAAGTAAAAAATTTCGATGTTAAAGATTTTATAGACAGAAAAGAGGCACGAAAAATGGATCGTTACGCACAATATGCCGTTGTTGCTACTGACGAGGCTGTTAAAGATGCTAATTTTGATTTTGATAAACTTGATAAAGATAAAGTAGGCGTTATTTGGGGTTCGGGTATTGGAGGATTGGAAACATTCCAAGAAGAAGTAACAAATTTTGCAACGGGTAACGGTGTGCCAAAATTTAACCCCTTTTTTATTCCTAAGATGATAGCCGATATAGCTGGCGGGCATATTTCGATGAAATATGGTTTTAGAGGTCCCAACTTTACCACCGTATCAGCCTGTGCATCATCTACCAATGCACTTATAGATGCCTTTAACTACATACGCCTTGGGCATGCCGATGTTATGGTAACAGGCGGTAGCGAGGCAGCAGTAACCATTGCAGGTATGGGTGGCTTTAATGCCATGCACGCACTTTCTACACGAAATGATGACCCTACTACGGCATCCCGACCTATGGATAAAGACCGCGAGGGTTTTGTACTGGGCGAAGGAGCAGGATCGTTAGTAATAGAGGAGTACGAGCATGCCATAGCACGTGGCGCAACCATATACTGCGAAATAGGCGGTGGCGGTATGAGTGCCGATGCCCACCACATTACAGCACCACACCCCGAGGGGCTAGGCGCTAAAAACGTAATGATAAACTGCTTGCGCGATGCTGGGCTAAGCCCACAAGATGTAGATGGTGTTAACATGCACGGAACATCTACCCCGTTGGGCGATATTGCCGAGAGTAAAGCCATATTGGAGGTATTTGGTGAGCATGCGTATACGCTTAACCTAAACTCAACCAAATCCATGACGGGGCACTTACTTGGTGCAGCAGGTGCTATAGAGACTATAGCCTCTATACTATCTATAAAACACGGTATTGTACCACCCACAATAAACCACTTTACAGACGACGAGAATATAGACCCTAAGCTAAACTTTACATTTAACAAAGCGCAAAAACGCGACATGAGTGTAGTAATGAGCAATACCTTTGGGTTTGGCGGGCATAATGCCTGTGTTTTAATTAAAAAACTCGAACTGTAAAACGGTATGGGTGTAATTAAAAAAATATTCAACAAATCCCGTCCTTCTAACGAAAAAGACGGGATTTTTTTTGACGAAATGAAAAAGCTGCTTGGCTTTAAACCTATTGCACTATCCCACTACCGTAGGGCATTTACCCATCGTTCGTCCAACAAAACCGATGCACAAGGTAATCCCATAAATTATGAGCGTTTAGAGTTTTTAGGCGATGCCATGTTAGGCTCGGTAATAGCAGCCCATTTGTTTACCGAAGCCCCAACGGGCGATGAGGGTTACTTAACCAAAATGCGCTCTAAAATAGTAAGCCGTGAACATTTAAATGAGCTTGGGCGCGACCTTGATTTAATAAGTTGGGTAGAGAGCAATGTTGCACCGCAACACTTTGGCGAAAACATACACGGCAACCTTTTTGAGGCATTTATAGGCGCTATTTACCTGGATAGAGGCTTTACTTACTGCGAAAAATTTATACATAAAAAAGTTATAGGCCCCTACGTAGATATAGCACGGCTAGAGGGCAAGGTTATTAGCTACAAAAGTTTGCTAATAGAGTGGTGCCAAAAGGAGAAAAAGAAATTTCATTTTGAAGTGTACGAAGATAACGGCGTAGAAGGGCAAAAATACTTTGGTGTACGCCTAAAAATAGATGGCAATGTAATAGCAAAAGCCCGAGCCACATCCAAAAAAAAATCAGAAGAAAAAGCATCGCAACGCGCCTATTTTGCACTTCAGGAAAAAATTAACATAAAATAAGGCAGAATACCACTTTACTAAAACGTTTTCGTGATTAATTTATCGTAAACTTAAATTTTTCGCCTGTTTTTTATGACTTATAAGTGCTATATTTACGGCTTATTTGGACGTAAATGGCTATTCACAAAATACAAATCGACGATTTTGTAACGATTGATTATGAATTAATTGCCATTCATTCTTCTACAGAAGATTACAGGCTTGCCTATTTTATAAACCAAACGTTACAAATACTGCTCGAAAAAAGCACTAAAGATATTAGCGTAACATCTGCCAAAGCAGAAGGCTGCTTTTCCAGATTTTTTTTTGAAGATGCTGATACAGGAGTTGTTTGGGATTTTATACAAAACAAAACTACCCGAGCCATTACAAAAACAACCAGTACCAGTAACGCATCTTTATTTAGCGAAGCCGAAATAGCTATAACAGCAAGCAGTAGCCTGTTACCCGAATTAAAAAAGGTAGATTATATACTTAAAGTAGAAAATGTACCCTCGTCCTTTAAGCCCAATGCCGTAGTAAACCAATTACTGGGTATTAAGCACATAACCACTGCCTACACAATTGATCACGATAAACTCAAATCTAAAAACAATCTAATTTTTTAATAAAATATGCCAACAAGAAAAAAAACCAAAGTTGTAGCTACACTAGGTCCTGCTTGTAGTACTAAGGAAACAATCAAAGCAATGATTGATGCTGGTGTAAACGTATTCAGAATCAACTTTTCACATGCCGATTATACCGATGTAACCGAGCGCATAAAAATAATACGAGCCTTAAACGACGAGTACGGCTATAACACCTCTATACTTGGCGACCTGCAGGGGCCTAAACTACGCGTAGGTGTAATGAAGAATGATGTAGTAGTAGCCCCTGGCGATGTAATAACATTCCAAACCGCCGAAGATGAACCAGGTACTGCCGATAGGGTATATATGAATTATAAAGAATTCCCTAACGATGTAAATGCAGGCGAGCGTATTTTGCTAGACGATGGTAAACTTATTTTTGAGGTAATTGAAACCAACAAAACCACCGAGGTAAAAGCCAAAGTAATACAAGGCGGTCCGTTAAAATCTAAAAAAGGCGTAAACCTACCCAACACAAAAGTATCGTTACCCGCCCTTACCCAAAAAGATGTTAAGGATGCCATATTTGCGGTTAAGGAGCGTGTAGACTGGATTGCACTATCGTTTGTACGAACGCCAGAAGACCTTATGGAGTTGCAAGACCTTATTGCGGAACACTCCGACCATAAAATTCCGATTATTGCCAAAATAGAAAAACCAGAGGCAGTAGAAAATATTGATAAAATTGTTGCCTATTGTGATGGGCTTATGGTAGCTAGGGGCGACCTTGGTGTAGAAGTACCCGCACAAGAAGTACCACTAATACAAAAAAAGCTGGTAAACCGTGCCAAAACAGCACGCATACCTGTAATTATTGCCACCCAAATGATGGAAACAATGATTACAAGCCTAACACCAACACGAGCAGAGGTAAACGATGTAGCCAACTCGGTTATGGATGGGGCAGATGCCGTAATGCTATCGGGCGAAACATCCGTAGGAAATTATCCTGTACAGGTAATAGAAACCATGACGCAGATTATTGAGGCGGTAGAAGATTCGCCCATGATTAGTGTACCACAAAATGTACCCCACGTGCGTACCAAACGCTTTATTACCAAATCCATTTGTTACCACGCTGCCCAAATGGCAAACGATATTAGGGCAAAAGCCATTAGCACACTAACCAATAGTGGCTATACCGCATTCCAAATATCGGCATGGCGACCACAAGCACACGTATTGGTATTTACATCCAACAAAGCCATACTAACCCAAATGAGTTTGCTATGGGGCGTAAATGCCTTTTATTATGATGAGTTCCGTAGTACCGATGAAACCGTAGAAGATGTTAACGCCATAGCCCGCGAAAAAGGCTTTGTAGAAAAAGGCGATATGCTAATAAACCTTGCAGCAATGCCCGTAGTAAACAAAGGTATGGTAAACACACTACGTGTTAGCGAAATAGAATAGTAACTTTCTTTATATAAATAAGTTAAATAAAAAAATACCCATTAATGGGTATTTTTTTTGTGCAAAATGTTAGTGTACTTGCAACCAAAATATTAACCCATTTTAACCGTTATTAATTAACCAACTTTAAAATTTTAAACATTATGAAGCAATTCACACTACCTACGCTTTTATGCGTACTGACATTATCGTTTTTTTCTTGTTCAACAGACAACAACGATACGACAACTGAAACTACTGCCAATACATCTAATTTTCAGTTAAAAAAATCTAATAAAATTGATTTAGCAACGGCTAAACAATTTTATGTTGATATGATGGCAACACAAGAGTATACGGATTATAAAAGTGCATTAGCTACTTTTACAGGTAAATTGTTATTGAATGAAGTTAGAGCTACAAATAAAGCCGAGTGGATGAGTTGGATAAACAATAATCTTAACAAAACAGGTTTTAGTAGTATTGCCGAGTTTGAAACTATCTACGATGACACAACAAATAAGCTCAGTAAAATGATATCAGCAAACATTGATCTTTATGATTTTATTGGAAATGCAGATCTTATTCAAGTAGGAGAAGTTCTCGAGCCTGAATTTGCTAATCATACTGTAGACTATCCTTCAAACACTGATACTTGTTTGGATAACTGTATAGACACTACTGATGCTCAACTCGACGAATTAGAGACTCAGTATACTCAAAATTTACAGCTTGCAGCATTGTCAGGAGATTTTGGGTATACCGTAGCAGTTGAAGCAAATTATGAAAATGCTTATATAGAAATAGCTCTAGACTTTAATGCCTGTGCAGGTGCTTGTTAATAAATATTTTTTTAGAATGAAGTATTTAGTTCTGTTTTTTTTCTTTGCCATAACTTTAAATGCGCAGTCAGTTGATATTGCTCAAGACTCTATAGGCAAAGGTCTTTCTGAATCGGAATTGCAAATTGCAAAACAACAGTATCTGGAAATGATACAGACAGATAACTATATTCAATACAAAAAGAATATTAAAGTGATGGTTCAGAAATTGAATGGTCTTCAAATGTTTCCCCAAGAAAAGCTAGATGAATATTTAGCTAATGGGAAAAAAATAGAAGAATTGTCTATTGAGGAATATAGAAAGAAATGGCTTGAGGAAAACATAAAAAAAACCGATTTTAAATCTGTAGAAGAAGCGTTGAAGTTTTACAAGTCAACAGAAGTATTGTTAGAAAAGACTCAAAAAAGCTATGAAAAACTCTATCAGTTTATAGCTAAGGCTAATATAGAACAAATAAAAGAGATTACATTGCCTAGCAAACCTAGTATTTATGATGTAATGGATGATAGTTTAAAATACTAATCATTAACTTTCTTTATATAAATAAGTTAAATAAAAAAATACCCATTAATGGGTATTTTTTTTGGTTAAAATGTTAGTGTACTTGCAACCAAAATATTTACCCAATTTAACCGTTATTAATTAACCAACTTTAAAATTTTAAACATTATGAAGCAATTCACACTACCCGCTCTGTTGTGTGTACTGTTGTTATCGTTATTCTCCTGTTCATCAGATAACGATGAAGCCCCCACAGCCTACCAACAAAAATCAGGCACCACAAATAACGTAATTTACAAAAAGCTCGAAAAACACAACTACCCCAACCCCGCCCTTATAGATGAAGAGCTAGCACGCGCAAAACAAAGCATAGCAGCCTCCTCCTTAGCAGGTTTGGATATTAAAGACGAAGATGCACTCTATGCCGAATACAACGGAAAACACACCCTAACCTTTGTTACTGATAGAGCCAACAGCAAAGACAACGAAACCGAAAACATAGTATTAGAATCCAACCCCGATGGTAGCTACAACAAATACCACTTTAAATACCTATTTACACAACGAGAACTCAGCAACCTACACCAATTACCTACTGAAACTATACTAGCCAATACCCAAGTAACCCCGCTATTGGCAGGAAACGGAGCAGGACTAATAAACATAAACTGTTTTAATGTAACACAAAACTACGAATTTCAATGGCAATGCGAAGCAGGAAACCCCCACGGACCCGGGCATCCCGATTGCCAAGTAGGTGGTAGCGACATTGTACTACAACCCACCACATTAACCTATACCTATATAGGCTGCGATGAAGGCGGAAGTGGTAATGGCGGAAGCGGAGGCGACACTGGAGGAGGCAATACTGGTGGAGGTGGCTCTGGAGACGGAGGCGGAAACACAGGCGGTGGTACAGGCGGAAGTGGCAACGATGGCGGCACAGGAGGCGGAGAACCCGATGCCAACTATGGCTTAATACAAGGGCAAACACTAATAACACAACCCTTAGTAGTGGCTAACCCAAGTAACCAATTTTTCTTTGGGCTGAAGCCTGAACAACAACAATGGGCTACTGCCAACCAAGGGGCTTATGATGCTATAGTAGATTATTTAACGAATGAGAATTGGAGTAATGAAAGTAAACAGTTTGCTGAAAATTGGATTAACTTGTTAAAAGAAATTGAAACAAATCCTACTGCATTATTAGGTAAATCGGATCTTGATTTGCAGCCATGGTTTGATTTAATGAACTATACAATACCAACAAGTGTTGTAAATAAGATAGAGCAATTAGATAACGATAATTTTGGAGATTATGCTATTCAGCGTGTAAAAGATGGAAAAGGAGCTGTGGTTAATATGGATTTCTTTTCTGTAAATATATCTACGCTACCAATTAATTCAGTAACAGGTACTACCTTTACACCTAAAGAATTTTTAAATCATATCCGTTTAAATATTAATGATTTCTTAGATACATCCATAAGTAGTTTTAGTCCTTCAACGATAACGGGTTATAATGAAAATCAAATATGGAATTCTTCTAACCCGCTTAAGGCTATCATTCATATTAATATTGCTCCTCCAGCAGGAGATGGCTCAGTAATCTGTTCTAAATCTGAAGATGATAGCTGGATATTTACAACTATTGAGGTACCATGGTTCCCTGGGCAAGGAAATGACGGAATTCACCCCGTAAGTGGCAATAGGGAATTTGGTCTTATTGAAAATAATGATGGATCATATACATTTTATACAAGAGGTATGGATAGGATGACAGATAGTTTAGAATCGTTATTTGCCGAAAACACTACAATTACAGGTAGTGCTTTTGATGCACCTGATGCGCTATGGGGAAGTTTAAGAAGTGGGGTCTACCAATTTGTAGAAAATAATTCGGGGACTGCAGAAGATCCTAGTATGACTCCTCCAATAACGTTTCGACCAGCATGGAGTCAAGTTCGAAGAGTACTAATAGGCGAAATACCAATGAGTGAACTATGCTGTAACTAAATCGTTATATGATGAAAAATATTAATTTTAATAAATTACTTTTAGGGTTAGTAACTGTATCGTTGCTAGCCTTTATTATCACGTTTTTTATAGGAGATTTTTTGAAAATACCTTTTAAACTTAACCAGTGGTTTCTTTTAATCAATCTATGTTCATACTGTTCAATCTTTTTTTTCAGTTACATTTACATTCTATACAAAGATATAGCTAATAAAACCCTTACCTTATCTAAGTGGTTGTTATATATATTGTTAGTAATATCACTTATTTTTTATATACTTATTTTTGCTGATGCCTTATGGGGAGTCTATGGAGCTTATGCATTCGTAGCGGCTTTAATTCATCTTATTGTAATTACAATATTTAGAAGATACACAGTAATAAAAGAACGGGCTAGTATTAAAAGAGAATGGTTAGCCATAGCTTTGGTATTTATTATTTTTGTAATCCATTTTATAGTAGTAAGAGTAGCAAGGAGTTTTTTAAATTAAACTTATAGATATAAGTGTCCAAGATTTTTATACGATGAAATAGCATGGAAAGGTTTAGCAGAAATAAAAGATAGTAACGATCAAGATATAACTAATCCAGTATTTTTGGAGTTAGTCCCCAGTAATGCCAATCGCGAATCAATTAAAAATAGGATAAAAGCGGAACAATTAAACGAAGAATTTAACGGAAAAACTCCATCATCAAATAGTAACTCATGCAACTAAACACAATAAAACATATAACACTACTTTTCTTTGTAAGCATTATTGTACTAGGCTGTTCTAGTACTAAAAAAGAGAATAAAGTTGCGGAAAATTATGAGATAGCCCAACTTGCACTTAAATATATTGAAAACTATGAAAAATTTAGGCTTATCGAAGAACCGACATTTATGGTTATACGAGACTATTACGATGGTTTTACAGCAGATTTTACAATCGATTTAACAGACCATAAATTTACTTTTTTAGGTAAGCAGGTTACCAAATGGGAGCGAAAACACTTTAAAGATAAAGCAATAAAGCGTAAGCTAGAAATTATTGAAGATTTTGAAAAAGTACCAAAGGTTTCTTTTCACCATCCTGAAAAGTCAGACCCTTATTTAACCATGAGTCCTCCACTATTTTCGGATAATGGTGAGTATGCCGTTATAAATTTGAATGTACTTTCTAATTTGGAAATTTCTAATATGATTGGATATACTTTGGTGTATCGTAGAGTAAATGGTAAATGGGAGCTTTTTGTAGCCTATGAGCCTTATCTAACGTAATTTAAATTGCTTTAAGTGCTAAATAAAATAAAACATATAACACTATTTTTCTTTGTCGGTACTGTTGTACTAGGTTGTTCTAGTACTAAAAAAGAGAATAAGGTTGTGGAAAATTACGAGATAGCCCAACTTGCCCTCGAACACATTAAAGACTATGAAAAATTTAGGCTTATTGAAGAACCTACATTTATGGTTATACGAGACTATTATGATGGTTTTACAGCAGATTTTACCATTGATTTAAGAAACCATAAATTTACTTTTTTAGGAAAGCAAGTTACCAAATGGGAACGTAAACATTTTAAAGATAAAGCAATAAAGCGAAAGCTAGAAATTATTGAAGATTATGATAAAGTGGAGCGGGTTTCTATACATGAACACCAGAAAGCTGATGCTTATTTAACTATGAGTCCACCTCTATTTTCCGACAATGGCGAGTATGCTGTTATAAATTTAAATGTTTTATTTAATATGGAAATGTCTGATATGTACGGGTACACTTTGGTGTATCATAGAGTAAATGGTAAATGGGAGCTTCTGATAGCCTATACGCCTTATCTAACGTAATTTAAATTGCTTTAAGTGCCAAAGTTCATTGAAGTTATATCTGATTATTTGAATAGGAATGTGCCAATATTGCTTATAACGATAATGTTGGCTAGCTGCTCAACATTAAAATCAAATGATGATTTTGTAAAGTCAGATTACGAGATAGCACAATTGGCTTTATCAAATTTTTCAAAATGGGATGCATACAGATTACTTGAAGAACCTAGTACTTCTACAACTGACGATTATTTAAATGGATTTTTTGCAGAAGGTGTTAATTTTTCTCAGCAATACGCTTATAAAACGGCTAGTACAGAAAAGTGGAAGAAGCATCTTTTTAACAATCAAAAAATCAAGAATAAGCTGACAATTATAAATGATTTCAAAAATATAGCTACCACAGCTGATAGCGAAAAAAACAATGTTTACATACAGATGTCAAGACCACTATACTCAAAAGATGGAAAGTATGCAGTAATTATAATTGATCTTTTTGGTAAAGACAGTTTGTGGGGAGGTGCAGGACACGGATTTATATATGAGGAGATAAATGGCAAATGGCAACTTCATTTAAAGTTTACTCCTTACTTGGTGTAAAGTATAAATTAAACACTTTATATTATGAAAGAAATTTTTTTAACACTTATGCCTTTAATATTTATTATAATTGGTATAATAATAGTTGCAGATTTATACGTATTAGTAAGAAAGTATCTTAAACTAAAAATTGAAGAATTAAAGAACAAAAAATAATCCAACCCATAGAAACAACAGTAAACGATTTTAGTATAGGGTTATTTATATGGCAATTTGTTGTATTACTGTTAATTGTAGGGCTTATATACTTGCTTTATATGGTGGTAAGAATAATTTTTAAAACCAACAAAAAACTATCCAATAAATAAAAACCAGAACAATATTAAATTTGGGCTGCCTGAAATTTCAAGCAGCCTTTTTTATTCAACATTATTGCAGCCGTTGCTTGTGTATGGCATTCGTTTTGTAGTTTATAACTTATCAAGTATCTTTGCAGCTTCAAATTTTAATCCATATTATGAATAAATTACTGATTGTAGGTACGGTAGCATTCGATGCCATAGAAACACCTTTTGGAAAAACAGATAAAATTTTAGGAGGTGCAGGCACGTACATCGGGCTATCCGCATCGTTCTTTAACCTACAATCGGCAATAGTATCGGTAGTAGGCGAAGATTTCCCACAGGAATACATCGACTTGCTTACCGAGCGCAATATTGATATTTCGGGACTAGAAGTTGTAAAAGGCGGTAAAACCTTTTTCTGGAGCGGGCGTTACCATAACGACTTAAACTCGCGCGATACACTAGATACCCAACTTAACGTACTGGCAGATTTTAAACCTGTAGTACCCCAAGATTATAAAAATGCAGACGTAGTATTACTGGGTAACCTACACCCATTAGTACAAAGCAGTGTGTTAGACCAAATGGAAGAAACTCCGAAGCTAGTAGTACTAGATACCATGAACTTTTGGATGGACTGCGCACTACCCGAATTACTAGAGGTAATTAAAAGAGTAGATGTTATTACCATAAACGACGAAGAGGCACGCCAACTAACAGGCGAATACTCGTTAGTAAAAGCAGCCGCCAAAATACACACTATGGGACCCGAGTATGTAGTAATTAAAAAAGGCGAACACGGTGCACTACTCTTCCACAAAAAAGAAGTATTTTTTGCACCAGCACTACCTTTAGAGGAAGTGTTTGACCCTACTGGGGCAGGCGATACCTTTGCAGGCGGTTTTGCAGGCTACATTACACAAAGCGAAAACATATCGTTCGAGAACATGAAAAACGCTATTATACACGGCTCCAACATGGCATCGTTTTGTGTAGAAAAATTTGGCACAGAGCGTTTGGTAAGCCTAGAGCGCGACGAGGTGTTACAACGCCTACAACAATTTAAATCACTTACCCAGTTTGATATATCGCTGGAAGAAGAAGAATAAAAAAACTAAGGCCTCATTGTGGGGCTTTTTTTAATATACAACAACACAACACAAGGAATATTTTTATGAGCGACGCTATTAAACACGAATGCGGTATTGCGCTTTTAAGGTTATTAAAACCCTTAGATTATTACAAACAAAAATACGGGTCTGCTTTTTACGGCATACAAAAAATGTATTTGCTTATGGAAAAGCAGCACAACCGCGGGCAAGACGGTGCTGGTTTTGCAAGTATTAAAATGGATGTGCAACCTGGGCAACGCTACATTAGTAGGGTGCGCTCCAACCAACAGCAACCCATACAAGATATTTTTAAGCAAATTAACGAGCGTATAAGTGATGAGCTGGTAGCCCACCCAGAGTACAATAACAATACAGAGTTGCTTAAAAACCAAGTACCCTACGTAGGCGAGGTATACCTTGGGCACGTGCGCTACGGTACATTCGGGAAAAACAGTATAGAGAGCGTACACCCGTTTTTACGCCAAAACAACTGGATGCACCGTAACCTTATTGTAGCAGGTAATTTTAACATGACCAACGTAAAGGAACTGTTTGATAGCCTTGTAGAGCTAGGGCAGCACCCTAAGGAGCTTGCCGATACGGTAACGGTTATGGAAAAAATAGGGCACTTTTTAGATGAAGAGGTTGCCGATTTATACAAAGAATCTAAAAAAGAAGGCTACAGCAAACAAGAAGCCTCAGCAGTAATATCCGAAAGGTTAAATGTACAACGCATATTACAACGCGCCTCTAAAAACTGGGATGGTGGCTATGCAATGGCAGGACTATTTGGTCATGGCGATAGCTTTGTATTCCGCGACCCAGCGGGCATACGCCCAGCCTACTATTACCAAGACGACGAAATTGCTGTAGTAGCATCCGAGCGCCCTGTAATACAAACCACATTTAACGTACCGTTTGATGAAGTTAAGGAGCTAGAACCTGGTAAAGCCATTATTATTAAAAAAGATGGAAGCGTATCGGTACAAGAAATTATACCACCCGTAACCAAAAAAGCCTGTTCGTTTGAGCGTATTTACTTTTCGCGCGGTAGCGATGCCGAAATATACCAAGAGCGTAAAGAGCTGGGCAAACTAATACTACCACAAGTATTAAAGGCTATAAATAACGATACCGATAATGCAGTGTTTAGTTATATACCTAATACCGCCGAAACATCGTTTTTTGGATTGGTAGAGGCGGCGCAAGACTTTTTAAATACCCGAAAAAACAACCATATACTCGAAAACAGGCATACCCTAACCGAAGAAACCCTAAAAGAGTTACTATCGGTAAAAATACGTACCGAAAAAATAGCCATAAAAGATGCTAAGCTCCGTACGTTTATAACAGAGGATAGTAGCCGAGACGATTTGGTGGCACACGTGTACGATGTTACCTATGGCGTTATACAACCCAAAGATAACCTAGTTATTATAGACGATAGTATAGTACGGGGTACTACGCTAAAAAAGAGCATCATTAAAATGATGGACAGGCTAAACCCCAAACGTATTGTAGTAGTATCGTCGGCACCACAAATACGCTACCCCGATTGTTATGGTATAGATATGGCAAAGCTAGAAGGGCTTGTAGCTTTCCAAGCGGCTTTAGCATTGCTTAAAGAGCGCGGTATGGAGCATATAGTACACGAGGTGTACAAAAAATCTAAAGAGCAGGAAAACACACCCGATGCCGATGTAGTAAACTACGTAAAAGAGTTTTATGCACCGTTTACCGACGACGAGATTTCGGATAAAATAGCAGAGTTACTAGTAACCGATGATATTAAAGCAGAGGTAAAAGTAATTTTCCAGAATGTTGCCAATTTGCATAAAGCGTGCCCTAAAAACTTGGGCGACTGGTACTTTACAGGCAATTACCCTACACCAGGAGGCAATAGGGTAGTAAATAGAGCTTTTATTAACTTTTACGAAGGAAATGATGCACGTGCGTATTAAATTGTGCACTTTATCGATTATATACTACCTTTCGTCTAAATATGTTGCCCTATTAACAGTACCGCTATACATTTAATACAAATAGCAAAGTAAATTAATTTTTACGGTATTTTGGGGGCAAGAGAGCAGAAACTGAACGTTTCTGCTCTCTTTTTTTGTATCATATTGTATTTGAGTAATTTGCAATTAATTATAATTTATATAATACACTAATAACCCTAGGGTAACACCATAGTGCAAATTTTTTGTTTTTACTAATTACTTAGTTGCTATATATTCAATAATAATCTATATTTGCCATCAAATAGCAAGTAAAAATTAATTTTTACGATATTTTTGGGGATAGAAAGCAGAAACAAACGTTTCTGCTTTCTTGTTTTATACCCTTTACAGCATGCTTTTTTACAAAACACAATATGATATGTGTATTGAATTAGTAGTACTATACTTATAAATGTATATTGTAATTACCTAATAAGTATTAAAATTGCGTATTTAAACGAGTTTTTGTGCTGTTTAACCGAAGCAGTTGCGGAAAAACCACCCTTTGCCCTACATTTGACATCAAATAGCAATAGTAAATTAATTTTTACGGTATTTTGGGGGCAAAAAAAGCGGAACTGATAAAGATTCCGCTTTTTTTTATGATTGTAACAAACCCGTTACTCCTAACACTACAAATATTTTATAGCAATTTATCTTTTTAATATTTTTTGTGCACTTTAACGAATATCTGTGCTGTTTAACTAAAGCAGTTGCGGAAAAACCACCCTTTGCCCTACATTTGACATCAAATAGCAATAGTAAATTAATTTTTACGGTATTTTGGGGGCAAAAAAGCAGAACTGAAAAAGTTCTGCTTTTTTTTATGCTTTTACTTTATTACTCCTTTTAGCCTTATAATATTTCATTATTAAGCGCTTTGCGCTGTTTAACGAATTTTTGTGTTGTTGAGCCAATGCAGTTGTTGGGGGGTGTAGTACTGGCATATATTTGTACCAGATAATAGCAATAGTAAATTAATTTTTACGGATTATTGGGGGCAAAAAAGCGGAACTGGAAAAGTTCCGCTTTTTTTTATGCATTTACTTTTGTATCGGCTTTGTTACACTTTCAACACCACAGTATACTATTCCGATGTGCTTTTTACCATTTAACGATTTTCTGTACCGTTTGGCTAATCAGGTTGTTAGCAAGCGCAGTACTAGCATATATTTGTACCAGATAATAGCAATAGTAAATTAATTTTTTACGGATTTTGGGGCAAAAAAGCAGAACTGAAAAAGTTCTGCTTTTTTTTATTCGCTACTTTTTATTATAGGTTCAGGTGCCGTTTTAAATTCATAATACGATATTAATCTGCGCCTTATGTTACTGTTTAACGAATTTTCGTGTTGTTGGGCTAATACAGTTGTTGGGGGGTGTAGTACTGGCATATATTTGTATCAGATAATAGCAATAGTAAATTAATTTTTACGGATTATTGGGGGCAAAAAAAGCGAAACTATAACAGTTTCGCTTTTTTTTACGTTTTTAAAATTGATAAATAAAACCGACATTTTAGAATACTACTTAGCAGAAAACCAATTTTTATGTATTTAACCGATTTTTTGTGCTGTTTAGCCAAAACGGTTGCAGAAAAACCAACCCCTACCTTACATTTGGCATCAAATAGCAATAGTAAATTAATTTTTACGGTATTTTGGGGGCAAAAAAAGCGAAACTACAACGGTTTCGCTTTTTTTTATGCTTTTTATTCAAGTTTAAGCCGTCATCAAAATTTACCGCTGTATTCCTACAAAAAATATAAATGCATTATCATATCCTCTAAGTTTTTTGTTAAAATAAAATGGTATGTATGCGTATTTTAGTTTATATAATCAATATCATAACTAATTAATTGTTATATAGCTTATAAAAGTGTATTTTTGCAGTCGAATAGTATTAGTAAATTAATTTTTACGGTATTTTTTGGGGGCAGAAGCGGAAACATTGTTTCCGCTTTTATTTTTTTAGCTCTAAACACCCCCATAAAAAAGCGGATACCTGTGAGGGCATCCGCTTTTTTATGTATGTAGCTTTTGTACTGCTTATTTCTCTAAAGCATAACGTCGGGTTACTTCTTCCCAGTCAATAACATTAAAAAATGCCTCAATGTAATCAGGGCGTTTGTTTTGGTAGTTTAGGTAGTAAGCATGTTCCCAAACATCAAGCCCTAAAATAGGTGTACCTCCGCAGCCAACTTCTGGCATTAGTGGGTTATCTTGGTTGGGTGTAGCACATACCTCTACCGCACCGCCTTTATGCACGCATAGCCATGCCCAGCCCGAGCCAAATTGTGTAGCTGCTGCTTTAGCAAATTTTGCTTTAAACTCGTCAAACGAGCCAAATGCCTTATCAATAGCAGCTTCAAGTTCGCCACTAGGCTCACCACCACCGTTAGGCGACATTACTTGCCAAAACAAGTTATGGTTGTAAAAACCACCGCCATTGTTACGTACTGCAGCATTATCAGTATCTAAATTTATAAGTATATTCTCTATTGTTTTCCCTTCAAGATCAGTTCCCTCTACAGCATCGTTTAGTTTTGTAGTATAACCGTTATGGTGCTTAGTATGGTGTATCTCCATAGTACGAGCATCAATATGAGGCTCAAGCGCATCATACGCATAAGGAAGTTTTGGTAATTCAAAAGCCATGATATGTATGTATTTTAAAGATTAATATTAAATTTAATCCAAATTTAGAGATTTATGCTCTAAAAAGAAATAAGATTTTGTTATAATTTACCGTACTAAATATTAAAAATACCAAAATAAACGTGGCTAAAGCAGCATTTTCTATATACAACGCATCGGCAGGCTCTGGAAAAACGTATATGCTTGTAAAAGAATATTTAAAGATACTTTTACAAGCCCCTACAGATGATGCGTATCGCAATATACTCGCAATAACCTTTACCAATAAGGCAGTTGCCGAAATGAAGGGGCGTATTATTGTGAACCTTTCGGATTTTGCTCAGGATGCTACTACCGAGCGTGGCGACGAGTTGATGAAAGTGCTGGCTAAGGAAACAGGATTATCGTTGGCTACCATTAAAGATAAATCTAAAGCCATCATAAAAAACATTATACACAATTATGCTGCGTTTGATATTTCGACTATCGATAGGTTTACACATAAAGTGATACGTGCTTTTGCACACGATTTAAACTTATCGGTATCATTTGATGTATCGCTCGAAACCGATAATTTACTTAAAGAAGCCGTAGATGCCATTATTGCCAAAGCAGGCGAAAACGAGGAATTGACCAATTTGCTTGTCGATTTCTCGTTAGATAAAACGGATAATGATAAAAGTTGGGATGTTACACACGAGTTGTTAGAAACAGGTAAGCTCCTTATTAACGAAAATAACCGCAACGAACTACTACAGTTTAAAGATAAAACCATACAGGAATTTATAACCGTAAAAGAGCGTTTGCAAACGGCTGTAGCCGAGTTGGACGAGGAGTGTAAAGCCATTGGCAATGCCCTTACCAAAATGCTAGCGGAGGAGGGGATAGATCCTGCCTCGTTCCCGCGGCAGGATGTACCCGTACACATTAACCGCATAAAAGAGGGTACACTACTACCCACGCACAAAAAATTTTGTGACCCTACCGATATAAAAGCTAAAAAAGGCGTACCCGATGCCGATGCCATACAAGGGCTTGCACCCCAAATAGTAAAAATGCTAGAAAGGGTGTATAAAAACTACGAGAAGAAAAACTTTTACGAAGCCTTCCTTAAAAACATAACACCACTATCGTTACTCAACTCCATAGGGCAGGAGCTGGAGCGCATACAAACCGAGCAAAACGTACTCTCCATATCCGAGTTTAACGCCATAATTCATAACGAAATACAAAACCAACCTGCACCTTTTATATACGAACGGTTGGGCGAACGCTACCGCCATTTTTTTATAGACGAGTTTCAGGATACCAGCCAAATGCAATGGCACAACCTTATACCACTTATTGATAATGCACTATCGTCCGAAGTTATGGGCGTAAAAGGTTCACTTATGTTGGTGGGCGACCCCAAACAATCCATATACCGTTGGCGGGGCGGTAAAGCCGAGCAATTTATTGCACTTACCAAAGGCGAAAACCCATTTTCGAATCCCGATACCGAGGTGGTTAACCTCGAAACCAATTACAGGAGCTACAGCACCGTTATCGATTTTAATAATGCCTTTTTTGCATCGTTGGCAAACACATTCCAAAATCAGGATTACGCCACTATGTATCGCAATAGCCAACAAAAACACAACAAAAAACAGGGCGGTTATGTACACCTTAGTTTTATTCCAGATACCGATGCTAATAATGATGACGCCCCTGAGCGTAGCGAATTGTACCTACAAGCTACCCTTGCCACCATACGCAAGGTAAAAGCACTAGGTTTTACCTATAAAGATATGGTTTTGCTTACGCGGAAACGCCAACCTGGGGTGTTGCTCGCCAATTACCTTACCGAGCAGGGCGTGCCCATACTATCGTCCGAAACCTTACTCATAGAAAATGCCACTGAGGTAAAACTTATACTCAACCTATTGCGCTACCTAAAAAGTAATGAGGACAATGAGGCAAAGGCACATTTTTTATATTTTGTAGCCAATACCCACAACATGGGCAACGGCAAACACCAATTTATAGCCGATGGTATGGCACAACCTACCGAAACGGCTTTGGAGGAGTGGTTGAGCAATTACAACATATACATATCGTTTAAAGGCTGTCGCAAAAAATCGTTATACGAAGCGGTAGAAACTATAGTAGCTGCCTTTATAAACCAAAGTGCCAACCAAAGCTACGTACAGTACTTTTTAGATTTGGTGTTGGAACGCGATATACGCACTCAAGCCGGCATATCCGATTTTTTAACCTACTGGGATGCCAACGCATCCAAATTTAGCATACCATCGCCCGAAGGCAATAATGCCGTCCGTATCATGACGATACATAAAGCAAAAGGATTGGAGTTTCCTGTAGTGATATTTCCGTTTGCCGAAGAAGACTATGCCCGTGCCCCACGCAGTAAAATGTGGTTGGAGTTGGACGATGCTTCACTTGGTTTCGAAAAAGCATTAATAGACCGCAGTAAGGCTGTAGCCGAGTATGGCGCGCGCAGTGCCGAGCAATATACCACCAAAGAGCAGGAGGATTTGCTCGATAATATTAATATCCTTTACGTAGCCCTTACCCGTGCCGAAGAGCAGTTGTACATTATATCGGGGCGCAACGTAAAAACCAACGGCGAGCTTACCGATAATATGTCGTCCTACTTCATCAAATACCTGCAAGAAAAAGGCATGTACGATGCCGATAAAAACGAATATGAGTTTGGGGTACCCCAACGCCTGTCCGAACCCGATGCCGAAACAGCACAGCAACCCACCATACAAGTAGTACAACAACGCCTTAGCCCCAGTGCCGTAAAAATTGCACAGCGCGAAGCCATTATGTGGGGTAGCACCCAATTGGAGGCAATAGCCTTTGGTAACGTAATGCACGAAATTTTAGCTTTTGTAAAAATACCCGATGATGTACCTATTGCAGTTATAAAAGCCATAGAATCGGGATTAATAACCGAAAGCCAAAAAGCAGCAGTAACCACAACACTACATAGTGTTATCAATCACCCCGAATTGCAAGCGTTTTTTGCGCCAGATGCTACCGTATTTAACGAGCAAAGTATAATTGGGTTGGGTATGCCTACCATAAAACCCGACAGGGTAGTGGTAAACAACAACAAAGCCTACCTTTTAGACTATAAAACAGGTACACACCTGCCCAAACACGAAAAGCAGTTGCAGCAGTACCAAGAGGCATTACAACAAATGGGCTTGCAAGTAGCTAAAAAAACGTTAGTATATATTGGAGCGAAAATAAATGTAGTAAATTTGTCGGTGTAGGAGTTAGTGTTAACTGTCATTGCGAGGAGGTACGACGAAGCAATCTTTATCTATAACAGATTGCCGCGCTCCGCTCGCAATGACGGAACTGAAAACTGCGACTAAAAACTGAGAAACAAACATCAAACCATAAAAACCATGTACGGAAAAATTAAAGAGTATTTAGCCGAAGAGCTGGAAACGATAAAAGATAACGGACTTTATAAAAAAGAGCGTATTATAGCATCACCGCAAGGTGCCGAAATAACCCTAACCGATGGTAGCAAGGTGCTTAACTTCTGTGCCAACAATTATTTAGGTTTATCGTCGCACCCAGAGGTAGTGCAAGCTGCAAAAGATACGTTGGATACGCATGGTTTCGGAATGTCGTCCGTACGCTTCATCTGCGGTACGCAAGACATTCATAAACAACTCGAACAAAAAATTGCCGATTTTTACGGTACTGAAGACACGATACTTTATGCTGCTGCTTTTGATGCCAATGGTGGTGTGTTCGAACCCCTGTTAACTGCCGAGGACGCCATAATATCCGATAGCTTAAACCATGCCTCTATTATAGATGGTGTTCGTTTGTGTAAAGCAGCCCGTTACCGCTACCAAAATAGTAATATGGAGGAGTTGGAGCAACAACTTATAAAAGCGAACGAAGAAAACCGCCGTTTTAAAATAATAGTTACCGATGGTGTTTTTTCTATGGATGGGCTGGTAGCTCCGCTTGATAAAATATGCGATCTTGCCGATAAATACGATGCCTTAGTAATGGTAGATGAGTGCCATGCTACAGGTTTTATTGGCGAAACAGGTATAGGTACCCCCGAACTTAAAAGAGTAATGGGGCGTGTAGATATTATAACAGGTACACTAGGTAAAGCACTTGGTGGTGCTATGGGTGGTTATACTACGGCTAAAAAAGAAGTTATCGAAATACTGCGCCAACGCTCGCGCCCCTACCTATTCTCTAACTCGCTAGCTCCTGCTATAGTAGGTGCCTCTATAAAGGTATTTGAATTATTGGAGAAAGATACTTCACTTCGCGACAAGCTGGAATGGAACACCAATTACTTTAAAAAAGGAATGAAAGAAGCTGGTTTTGATATCATCGATGGCGACTCGGCAATTGTACCTGTAATGCTATACGATGCCAAATTATCGCAAAAAATGGCAGACCAACTACTCGAAAAGGGTATTTATGTAATAGGGTTCTTTTACCCTGTTGTACCCAAAGATAAAGCACGTATTAGGGTACAACTTTCGGCAGCCCACACGCAGGAACACTTGGATAAGGCAATAGCCTCATTCACAGAAGTTGGCAAAGCATTAACGATAATTTAACTACGATTTAGCCCCTTACGTAAGATAATTTTTAATAAATCGTTTTGCTGTTCTATATTATCAAAGTAAATTTGCCTTTGATATAACCTATTTGTAACTAAAAGAAAAAAGTATGAAACATCTCAACAAACTATTTGTTGCTGCACTACTGGTATTAGGATTGAATACCTATGCGCAGGACGAAGACAACCCTTGGGCCATCTCCTTTGGTACCAATGCAGTAACTAACCGTTTTGGTGCTGCTTCAGAATTTAGCGACCAGTTTGGTGGTTATTTTAAAGTAAAAGAAAATTGGAATATTATCCCTTCAGTTTCTTATGCAACAATATCTAGAAACGTAGGCGGAAACTTTACAGTAGACCTTACAGGTTCTGTAAACCAAATAGAAAAAATAGTAACGCGCGTACCAGGTACAAACGATTACGAAGTTAGTAACCCAGGCGATCTTAACTATTATGGTATAGATGCTGGTATCCGTTACAGCTTTATGGATCTGTTCGGTACCAATTGGTTCGAGCCAAGCGTACACGGTGGTGGTGGTTACACATGGATAGACGATAAAGGAAATGGTACACTAAACGGAGGTTTAGGTGTAACATTTTGGTTGGCTAAAAACATGGGTCTATCATTCCGCTCAACATACAAGCACACGTTTGAAGACAGAGCAGAAGCAAGTGTACCAAGACACATACAACACTTTGCAGGGATTACCTTTAAATTTGGAGGAAAAGATACTGACAAAGATGGTATTTACGACAAAGACGATGCGTGTCCAGAAGTGGCAGGTTTAGAGTCATTACAAGGATGTCCTGATGCTGACCTTGATGGTATAGCAGATAAAGATGATAACTGTCCTAACGTAGCAGGTCCACTTGAATTCCAAGGATGCCCTGATACAGATGGTGATGGTATAATCGACAAAAATGATGACTGTCCAGAAGTTGCAGGTATTGCAAGTATGGGAGGTTGCCCTGATACAGATGGCGACGGTATAATGGATAAGAATGACGAATGCCCAGAAGTTTCAGGACCAAGTGCAAACAATGGTTGCCCATGGCCAGATAGCGATAACGATGGTGTATTTGACAAAGATGACCTTTGCCCAGACGTTGCAGGTACTAAAGCAAACCGTGGTTGCCCAGAAGTATCAGAAGATGTGATGAAGAAACTTAACGACTATGCAAGAACAATCTTGTTTAATAGTGGTAAATCATCTTTCAAAGACGAAACACTTCCAGTACTTAAAAATATGCAAAAAATATTTGAAGAGTACCCACAAGCTAGATTTAGTATTGAAGGACATACTGATAGCGATGGTAGCAACGAGCTTAACCAAACATTATCTGAAAACAGAGCTGCTGCAGTAGTTAACTTCCTTGTAGAGAACGGAATTAGAAGAGACCGTTTAATGTCTACAGGATTTGGAGAAACAATGCCAATTGCTTCTAACAAAACCAAAGCAGGTAAAGCACAAAACAGAAGAGTAGAAGTTAAACTTATCAAATAAGTTAAACCCACTCAAATAAATAAAGAAATGCCTCCACATTGTGGAGGCGTTTTTTGTTATGTTCATGATTGCGTAAGGTAAATGATAAGAAATAAAAGTGAGGAAATAAGAATATAATAAATAAAAGGTATGTAATAATGTAGCATATACAAATAAAGTTGTTATTCATAAAACTAATTTATAACTTTGTAATATGCTAGTTACTAGAGATGATATATTAACTCTAAAGAAATTATCAACTACAATAGATCTTATTGCAGTTGATACTATACCTATTGCATTTAAGAGCGACTTTCAATTATTTTTCTTTGGTAAGACCTTTATAAAAGAGAATAATATTTTGTTTGCATATCCACATGATATAAAAAAGTGGTCTCTTTTTATGTTTAATAAGTATAATAGATAAGGTATTATGTTGCCTGACTACTTATTGAACTTTAATGCAACTCTTCTTCAATTTCAACAGAAGTATCCTAAAAATACATGGCCTGAAGATTTTAGAAATTCCTTAGTTAATGATTATTCTTTTTATTCTGCTAGGCTTGAAGATTGTAAGCTTCAATATGGGGATACAATACGTTTTTTAAATAATGAAACCGTAAGAGGTATTAATTTTACTTCACTATTAGGAATCTCAGAGCATCAAAAAGTACTGCAAAATCTTCTTGAAAACTTACAAAATTTCCAGCTTACAGAGCTAACTATAAAAAATATTCATGCTAATTTAATGGAATCTCCACTTGCTTGGGAAACTGATTTTAGACCTGAACTAGTAGGTAATTATCGAAATGTACCAACTGTGGGTTCTCGTGAACCTTTTTTTGATAATAAAGAATATGCTCCTCATTATAATTTGGAAATTATTATGGGCACTAATATTGATATGTTTAATGATAGATTTGATGATATTGATAATTCAATTTACGAGAAACATCTACTTACTAAAATAGCATATTTTCACAATAAATTTTTAAACGATATACACCCTTTTGCAGATGGTAATGGAAGAGTGTGTCGGATAATTATAGGAGCTATTTTGATGCAAAATAATTGCCCTCCAATTTTTCCCGAAATTAAAGAACAGGAGCAACAAATAGAGTATGTTTCTACTATTGTTGAATGCGAACAGAGTGAGAATGACGAGTCTCTAATTAAATATTTGGCTATAGGTATGACTAAATACCTTCTGTCAAGAATAAAGGAATAATATAAAAAGAAAACTTTTTATTTTTATACCATGGCAAACCCAACGTTTCTCGACCAACTAAGTGCAACACTACTACAACACTACGGTAATAACCTTAACGATGTTACCATAATACTGCCCAACAAACGGGCACGAATATTTTTAATAGAGGCATTAAAAAGACATTTGGATGCTACAGTATTTGCTCCAGAAATTATAAGTATAGAAGATTTTATACAAGAGGTAGCAGGGATACGCAGTATTGACACCATAGAGTTACTATTTGAGTTTTACACCATATACACCGAGCTAACACCCAAAGAAAAGCAACAACCTTTTGAAACCTTTGCCAACTGGGCAAAAACATTACTACAAGATTTTAACGAGATAGACCGCTACTTGCTACCGCCAGAGCACGTATTCTCGTACCTAAAAGATATTGAGGACATCAAGCACTGGTCGCTCGATTTGGATAGCCAAACCGATATGATTAAAAACTATTTGGAGTTTTGGGCACTACTCCCCAAATACTACACTACGTTATACAATCATTTAAAAGAAAAGGGTACAGGCCACCAAGGGTTAATTTATAAAGAAGCCGTAGCCAACATCAATCATTTTTCGGAAGCATTCCAAAAAAAGCAGCTCATTTTTGCAGGCTTTAATGCCCTAAATGCTGCCGAAGAAAAAATAATACAACACCTTATGGCATCGGGGCAAGGGAGTGTGTATTGGGATATCGACCGTACATTTTTAAACGACCCCTACCACGATGCAGGCTTGTTTATTCGTAAATTTAAACGAAACTGGAAGCAGTTTAATACCCACGCCTTTAATTGGGTAAGCGATGCTTTTAGCGAACCTAAAAACATACAAATAATAGGCACACCCAAAACTGTTGGACAAGCCAAAATAGCAGGCGAAATTGTAGAGCGCATACAGCAAAGTGGGCAAAGCCTCGATAAAACAGCCCTAGTACTGGGCGAAGAGAATATGCTCGTGCCTATGCTGTACAGTTTGCCCAATACCGTAGGCGCACTCAATATTACTATGGGGTACAGCAGCCGTAACAACCCTGCACAAATATTGGTGCAAAAACTGTTTAAAATGCATACCAATGCCCTAAACCGCAGCCAAACTAGTTATACGTTATACTACCGCGAGGTGCTGGATGTGCTGAATCATCCACTAGTAGCGCCCTACTTAGGTGCATCCAAACTGGTAGATACCATTAACAAAAACAACATTACATTTTTCTCGCTCAATAAATTGTTTGAGATACAAGGCGGACATTCCAAACTTTTCGAATTGCTCTTTAACCGTTGGGATGTTAATACGGGGAATGTACTCCAACGACTTTCTGATACTTTAGTACTCTTAAAGTCATTTTTAGGGAATGATAACGAGCAGGATAAAATAGCCAAAGCATTTTTATACTCCATCTTTAAAGTTATCAATAAGCTCATTAATTACTACGAGCAGCATCCGCAAATGAGCAACCTAGCCATACTACAATCGGTATACAAACAAGTGGTCGATTTGGCTGAAGTTTCGTTTGAGGGCGAACCCTTATCAGGTTTGCAATTAATGGGAGTGTTAGAGAGTAGGGTACTCGATTTTGATAATGTAATTATTACCTCGATGAACGAGGGGAAATTCCCTGCAGGGAAAACCCAAAACTCCTTTATACCTTACGATGTAAAACGCGAATTGAACCTGCCGACCTACAAAGAGAAAGATGCCATATACAGCTACCACTTTTACCACTTGCTTATGCGGGCTAAAAACATTTACCTGCTGTACAATACCGAAAGCGAGGGCTTGGATGCAGGCGAACGTAGCCGCTTTTTAACCCAACTGGAAATCGAAAAGAAACCCAACCACAACCTAACAAGTGTTATTTATAATGCCAACCTGCCTAAAAAAGCATACGAGCCTATGGTAGTACCCAAATCGGGTGCGGTGCAGCAACGGCTTAAAGAAATTGCTACAGGCAAAGGCTTTTCGCCATCGGCACTAACAGGCTACATTCGTAACCCCATGCAGTTTTACTACCAGCGTGTACTTCGTATTTACGAGGCAGACGAGGTGGAGGAAAGTATTGCACTCAATACACTAGGTACTATTATCCATGGTGCGTTGGAGGAGCTTTACAAGCCTTACATTGGTGTGTTTTTGACTTTAGAACATATAGCTGCAATGACTACTATTACTAATGAGGTTGTAATGCAGCAGTTTGTAGCCGAGTACAAAGAGGGCGAGATTAAAAAAGGGCGTAATCTTTTGGCTTTTGAGGTAGCAAAGCGTAATGTGCACAATCTGCTAAAGCAAGAAAAACAAGCCTTACAAGCTGATGATACTGTAAAAGTAATAGCATTAGAAGAAACCTATGAACGTTGGTTAGAGGACGACAGATTGCCTTATGCCGTAAAAATAGCGGGAAATATTGACCGTATTGAGCAACGCAATAACAAAATTAGAATTATTGACTACAAAACGGGCAAAGTAGATAAATATAACCTAGTACTAAAAACATGGGAGGGGCTAACTACCGAAGTTAAAAACGAGAAAATCATACAGCTACTCACTTACGTGTTTATGTACCAACCCCATGCCAGCGGTATGGCTATAGAAGCAGGTATTATATCGTTTAAAAATATGAAAAGTGGTTTTATGCCTTTTAGCTTTAAAGAAGGGAGTACCACAATGGATGAGGTAGATGATAATTTACTCGAAGCCTATAAAACACAACTTATAGTATTAATTAACCAAATACTTAACGCCGAAGTACCTTTTGAGGAGGTTATTACTACTTAGTCTTAGCTTTTAATATAAATAAAACTATTTTAAACATGTAAACCTACAAGGTTACAAAACCTTGCAGGGAGGTACAACGAAACAATCTAATTGTAAACTCGAACAGATTGCTACGCTTCGCTTGCAATAGCCTAGCACTTTTTTATAAATCTGAGTAAGCGTTTTAGCAGGTCGTCGTAATTTTCTATATGGCTCATGTGTCCTTCGGGGTAAGTAACTAACTCTACGTTGGTATCGTGTATTTGGTCGGCATGCTCACTATAAGGCAACGTTTGGTCTTGTTCGCCTAGTACCAACATAATTGGGTAAGGAGCAAAATGTAGTATTACCTCTTGGTCTTTACGTATTTTCATGCCCTCCAATGCTGCTACAATCCCCTGTACTGGTGTTTTTAGTGCTTTGGTACGTAAGGCTTCAATTTCATTACTTAGTCGCTTACGGTTTTGCTCGCTAAATAGGTTACCAATAGCAAGGCGTACAAAACTCGTATGGTCTTTTTTAACCGCTTTTATAGCACGGTCACGGTGTAGTTTACGCGCCGCACTATCGGGGCGTGCGGTAGAGTTTTGCAATACAATTCCCTTTATTATATCGGGGTACAATTCGGCAAATGTTAGGGCTACGTACCCACCCATAGAGTGCCCTACCAGTATTACTTTTCGGATGCGCAACTCGTGCAGTACCGCGTGTACGGCATCTGCCATATCCTCCATCGTGTGGATGTACCCAATGCAACCTGTTTGCCCATGCCCTAAGTGGTCTATAGCAATTACACGGTTTCGCTTGCTTATTTCGGGTACAAAGGCATTCCACATGCTTAGGTTTTCTAAAAAACCATGTAGTAATACTACGGCTGCGCCTTTGCCTTTATCGGTATAATGAATAGTACTATTTTTATAAGCGAGTTGCACGTTTTGGCTTTAAATATTGTGTTGGGCAAAAGTATTACTTCTTGGTAATGCGTGCAATGCGGTTGTATTAAATAATTTATATTTGAGGTAGTAAACAACTAAAAAATGAATAGACTGGTTATTATTGGCAATGGTTTCGATTTAGCACACGGGTTACCAACAGGATATAATGATTTTATGAATAATTTATGGGGTAAAATAGCGAAAACCCCTAATTCATATAAAGACCTCGTTTTTATAAATGAATCATACGATTTATCTTTAAAATATACAGAAGTCAAAAGCTATAAAGATTTTAAAAATAAATTAGATGACTATATCCAACATAGTAAAATTAATAACTTATACAAGGTTATTGAGTGGGGGAATAAGTCTGTAGGCGTAAATAATATTATTAGGGTAAATACTCATAATAGAGAACATAATGTTTTATTCCAATTCAATAATTCGTTTTTCGAGGCTGTAAACTCAAAAAATTACATTCAAAACTGGGTTGATATAGAAAATGAATATTATACACTTCTAAAAGACTGCCTTAAAGAGAAAGATAATAAGAAGGTAAAAAAGCTGAACGAGGAGTTTGAACAGGTAAAAAATCTTTTAGAAGAGTACTTAACTACAGAGGTAGAGAGTAAATATGAATTATCAGCAAATTCTAAAATTAGAGAAATATTTTATAGGGTTAATTATGAAACAACTGATGAAGTTAATAATTTTTATAGAGAGTTACAGAATGAATACATTAAGAAATTAAAGAATAATTTCTTTGAAGAGCTGTCAAAAGATGATTCTCAAAAAGTTTTAATAAGGGAGATTAAATATTTGAACTTTAATTATACTTCGATAATTGAAAATTTTATAATAAGTTATAATGACTCTACATATAGCCATAATCAAGTTCATGGTAAATTAAATGATAAAGAGAATCCAATTAATTTTGGCTTTGGTGATGAAATGGATGATGATTATAAAACCATAGAAAAAAAGGATGACAACGAGTATTTAAAAAACATTAAGTCTTTTGCTTACTTAAATACACCGAATTATAAGAACCTTATTGATTTTTTGGAATCAGATAAATTCCAAGTCTATATCATGGGGCATTCCTGCGGTTTGTCGGATAGGATTTTGCTTAATAAAGTATTTGAGCATAAAAACTGCATTTCGATAAAGATATATTATCATCAAAACGAAAAAGGAGATAATTATACTGATATAGCCCAAAATGTATCGCGCCACTTTAATAAAAAAGAAATGATGCGCGAGCGCATTGTAAACAAAACGTATTGTGAGCCTTTACCGCAAACCAAGCTGCCGCTTAAATAGATGCTTCGTTACTCGGCATGACAAATAAAAAATGCTTACCCATTAGGGTAAGCATTTTTTTAGTGCTGAATTAATACCTACAAGGTACTTAAGACCTTGTAGGAATGTGAAATAGCAGCTTTATACTGAACCTGTAAGGTTTTTGAAACCTTGTAGGTGTAATAATAGATTGTTTTTATTTAAGATTGCTTCGTCATACTTCCTCGCAATGACTAAAAGCCAGTTACGGGTTCATCAACGCTTCAATCTCATCGGCTTCGATAGGGATGTTACGCATAAGGTTGAATGGCTCGCCATTTTCTTGTATCACAACATCGTCCTCCAAACGAATGCCAAAGCCCTCGTTAGGGATGTATATACCTGGCTCTACTGTAAATACCATATTGGCTTCCATAGGTTGGTGTAGCAGTCCGTAGTCGTGCGTATCCAGCCCCATGTGGTGCGATGTACCGTGCATAAAGTATTTTTTATACGCAGGCCAGTCGGGCTTTTCGTTTTGTACATCGGCTTTGTCCAATAGTCCAAGCCCAAGTAATTCCGATGTCATTAATTTACCCACTTCTACATGGTATTGTTTCCAGAGTGTACCTGGTACAAGCATTTTTGTAGCTTCGTTTTTAACGCGGAGTACCGCATTGTACACCTCTTTTTGTCTTTTAGTGAATTTGCCCGATACGGGTATGCTACGGCTCATATCGCTGGAGTAATTGGCATACTCGGCACCCACATCAAACAAAATGAGGTCGCCGTCGTTACATTGCTGGTTGTTCTCAATATAGTGCAGTACGTTAGCGTTGTTACCTGATGCTATAATGGGCGTATAGGCAAACCCTTTGGAGCGGTTACGAATGAACTCGTGTATAAATTCGGCTTCAATTTCGTACTCCATAACTCCAGGTTTGGTAAACGATAGTACGCGGCGGAATCCTTTTTCGGTAATATCGCACGCCTTTTGTATTAAATCCAGCTCCTCACTTTCTTTTATGCTACGAATGCGTTGTAGTATTGGGTTGCTTTTGGCTACTTGGTGTGCAGGGTATTTTTCCTTCCACCATTTTACAAAGCGGGCTTCGCGTGTTTCGGTTACTACCGATGCACGATAATGCTCGTTAGTGTTTATATACATTGTATCGCTGTACGTCATCAATTCAGCAAGTACCTTTTCAAAATCCTGTAACCAGTGTACGGTTTTAATTCCCGATACCTCTAGTGCGCGTTCTTTGGTTAACTTTTCGCCCTCCCAAACAGCAATATGCTCGTTGGTTTCTTTTAAAAATAATATTTCGCGTTGGTGCTCGTACGGTGCATCTGGAAATAGTAGTAATATGCTTTCCTCTTGGTCTACGCCACTTAGGTAAAAAATATCGCGGTGTTGCTCAAAAGGCATGGTACTATCGGCACTAATAGGGTAAATATCGTTAGAGTTGAATACCGCTACGCTATTGGGCTTCATGGCAGCCATAAATTTTTTACGGTTTTTAATGAAGAGGTTGCGGTCTATTTGGTGGTATTTCATGATGTTGTTTTTAATTGTGTCTCAAAATTAGTGAGAATATTGCGAAGTTGTATTATTTTCGCCAATAATAACTCCTGATACGCTACTAATGAAATTATACCACCTACTCCTTGCATTTCTAATGGTTAGTGTACTGCACGCGCAGGACAAACAACCGTACCAACTTTATAATAAAAAAGGGAAAAAAGTAACCTATAAAAAGCTGCTTAAAGCCACTACTAAAAGTGATATTGTATTGTTTGGCGAGTATCATGATAATGCTTTGATGCACTGGCTGGAGCTAGAGCTTACTAAGGATATTGCCGAACAAAAACAGGTAGTACTAGGGGCTGAAATGATAGAGGCAGACAACCAAACACAACTGAACCAGTATTTAAAGGGGGAGCTAAACCAAAAGGCTTTTGATACTGTGGCACGCTTATGGCCTAACCATACAACCGATTATAAGCCCTTAGTAGATTTTGCTAAGGAAAAACAAGTTGCCTTTATAGCCACCAACATACCTAGGCGTTATGCCAAAATGGTTTTTAGAGGTGGTTTTGAAGTGTTGGATACCCTCCCAGAAAACGAAAAAGCATGGATAGCACCATTACCTATAGCGTACGATGCTACGTTACCAGGCTACGTAAAAATGCTAGAAATGATGGGCGGGCACGGAGGTGATAACCTACCAAAGGCACAAGCCATAAAAGATGCTACTATGGCACACTTTATTGCCCAAAACCTACAACCCAACACCGTTTTTATACACTACAATGGTACCTACCATAGCGATAACTACGAAGGCATTAACTGGTATTTAAACCGCGAAAAGCCCGATGCAAAAATTATTACCATTGCTGCCGTAACCCAAAAAGATATTGGCAAGCTGGAAGACGAACATTTGCTAAAAGCCGATTTCATCTTGGTAGTAGATGAAGATATGACAAAGACGTATTAGGGCAGTAATGCATGGAAGCACTTTTTAAAGAAATTGCAACACAATACAACGGTAACTATAGCGTAACTGAAAGTAGCTGGTATAATGGTCATGCTTATTTGCCGTTGTATTCGTACAGCCTTACTTTTTCTCATAAAGAATGGGATTTCAAAATAAGGCATGAATTTCGTTCATCGGAGTTTACGAAACCTAAAGCTGTTAATTTAGGTTCTTTTGCCGACAGACATTTGTTTGATATAAATGTATCAAAATCAAACACCGATTTTCCAAATTTTGAAATTGTAACCCCTAGTTTCTTCGCAAAATTAATAGGGTGGGGAAGGACAAGAAACTTCAAAGTTAAAAGTAGTAATACGAGTTTAATACGCTATTGTTCCAATAACCCTCAACTCGTAGCTGTTTGCGAATACGTTAATTTGGATGCCGAATTTAGCCCTCAATTTATTGGTGTTAATAAAAGCAGAAATTATAATCTTACAATTCGGTACGCTACGCAGCAAAAGCGTGTTGATTTGCTAAAGAACTTGCTAGATTTTCTTACTCAAATCCCGAGCATTAAAATCTAAGAAATCTACTACTTTATACTGATTATAAATTAGCCCGAAAAGGTTGTAGCTGTTTGGTTTTAGCCCTATTTTTGTATACATTTTTTTACCAAAACTTATATTTTAATTAAATACTATGGCAAAATCTGCACTATTAAAGTCCTCGCTTGGCAAAAAGTACTGGATGGCTTTAACAGGTTTATTTCTGTGTCTGTTTCTTGTAGGACACTTATTGGGTAACCTTCAGTTGTTATCAGGCGGCAAAGACGCGGCTTTAAACTTTAATAAGTATGCTTTGTTCATGACGAGTAATCCTGCGGTAAAACTACTATCGTACCTTACCTACTTTTCAATCCTGTTTCATGCTGTAGATGGTATTTTGCTCGCAGTTAAAAACAAAAAGGCACGACCTATACAATACGCTAAAGAAAACCCACAGGCAAATACCATTTGGGCTTCCAGAAACATGGCAGTATTAGGTACTTTAATTTTAGTGTTTATCGTTACGCACATGGTAAACTTTTGGTCTAAAATGCATTTTGACGAAAATATGCCACTACAAACAATAACAATAGAAAACGGAGGCGCATCGAACGAGTTTTACGTTACTACCGATGGTAGCTACCTTCCAGTATCGCAGTTTGAGCAAGGTATTTTAGAAATTAAAAACAGAACTGATTTTTACGATGCTACAGCAGGTGTAAAAATGAAAGAAGGATACAAAGACCTTTATAAAATTACAGTAGCATTCTTTAAAAACCCCGATTACGGTTTAATAGCCTCTATACTATATACATTGGCTATGGTAGTGTTAGGGTTCCACTTGTATCATGGTTTTGGCAGCGCATTCCAATCTATGGGAGCCAATAGCCCTAAGTACACACCATTTATTACAAACTTCGGAAAAGCATTTTCAATACTAGTACCACTACTATTTGCTATTATTCCGTTATACATTCATTTCATACTCTAAAAGTATATTCATATGGCTTTAGATTCTAAAACACCAAACGGTTCCGTTGCAGATAAGTGGACCAATCATAAAAATAAAATTAACCTAGTAAACCCAGCCAACAAACGTAACATAGATGTTATTGTTGTAGGTACAGGGCTTGCAGGAGGTTCGGCTGCGGCAACCCTTGCCGAGTTGGGCTATAACGTAAAAGCATTTTGCTTTCAGGATTCACCCCGTCGTGCACACTCCATTGCAGCACAGGGTGGTATAAACGCAGCAAAAAACTACCAAGGTGATGGTGACTCTAGTTACCGTTTGTTTTACGATACCGTTAAGGGGGGCGACTACCGTGCGCGCGAAGCAAACGTATATCGCCTTGCAGAACTTTCGGCTAATATTATCGACCAATGTGTGGCGCAAGGTGTACCATTGGCACGAGAGTATGGCGGATTGTTAGATAACCGTTCGTTTGGTGGGGTACTTGTTTCGCGTACCTTTTATGCCAAAGGGCAAACAGGGCAACAATTACTACTTGGTGCCTACTCTGCCATGAACCGCCAAATAGGTCGTGGTAAAATAAAAATGTACAACCGCCACGAAATGCTCGACCTTGTTAAGGTAGATGGTAAAGCAAGAGGTATTATAGCAAGAGACCTTGTTACAGGAGCTATCGAGAGGCACTCGGCACACGCCGTAGTAATAGCATCAGGCGGGTACGGTAACGTATTCTTCTTATCTACCAATGCAATGGGTAGTAATGCTACCGCAGCTTGGAAAGTACACAAAAAAGGAGCGTACTTTGCTAACCCATGCTACACACAAATACACCCAACCTGTATACCCGTATCGGGCGACCACCAGTCCAAACTAACGCTAATGTCAGAATCATTGCGTAACGACGGTCGTATATGGGTACCTAAAAATATTGAAGATGCCCAAGCCATTCGCGAAGGCAGGCTTAAACCAACACAGCTTAAAGAGGAAGATAGAGATTACTACCTTGAGAGAAGATACCCATCGTTTGGTAACCTTGTACCACGTGATGTAGCATCGCGTGCCGCTAAAGAGCGTTGTGATGCTGGTTACGGTGTAAACAAAACAGGCGAGGCGGTTTACCTAGACTTTGCTTCGGCAATAATGCGTTACGGTAAAGAGCAAGCCAATATAAAAGGGCTTAATGCAGACGACGATGCACTTGTTAAAAAACTAGGTACAGAGGTTATTGCCAACAAATACGGTAACCTGTTCCAGATGTACGAGAAAATTGTTGACGAAAACCCATACGAAACACCCATGATGATTTACCCAGCAGTACACTATACTATGGGAGGTGTTTGGGTAGATTATAACCTAATGACTACCGTTGAGGGTTGCTACGCTATTGGCGAAGCTAACTTCTCCGATCACGGAGCCAACAGGCTAGGTGCTTCTGCATTAATGCAAGGACTTGCCGATGGTTACTTTGTATTGCCCTATACTATTGGCGATTACTTAGCACAAGATATTCGTACAGGCAAAATCTCTACTGATTTACCAGAATTTGAGGAGGCAGAGAAAAACGTACGTACACAACTAGAACGTTTTATAAATAACAACGGTACACACTCTGTAGACTATTTCCACAAACGTTTAGGTAAAATTATGTGGAATAAAGTAGGTATGGCACGTAACGCCCAAGGGCTTAACGAAGCTATTGAAGAAATTGCAGCCTTACGCGAAGAGTTTTACAACGATGTAAAAGTACCGGGAACGATGGACGGATTTAACCAAGAGCTAGAGAAAGCAATGCGTGTTGCCGACTTTTTAGAGCTTGGAGAGCTATTTGCTAAAGATGCACTGCACCGAAATGAATCGTGTGGCGGACACTTTAGAGAAGAGTACCAAACGGAAGAAGGAGAAGCACAACGTGATGACGAAAACTTTGCCTATGTAGCCGCTTGGGAATATAAAGGAAAACCCAGCGACGCAGTACTACACAAAGAAGAACTTGAGTTTAACGATGTAAAACTAGTACAGCGAAGTTATAAATAAGATTTTAGTGTTGAGCTTTTAGATACGAGTCTCAATACTCACTACTAAATACAATAAAGATGAATCTTACATTAAAAATATGGCGTCAGAAAAACGCTCAGGATAAAGGAAAAATGGTTGATTACCAAATCAGCGATGTTTCAGGCGATATGTCGTTCTTAGAAATGCTCGACGTATTAAATGAAGATTTAAATAATAAAGGTGAAGAGCCTGTAGCTTTCGATCACGATTGTCGCGAAGGTATTTGCGGGATGTGTTCGTTATTCATCAATGGCGAAGCACATGGTCCTGATAGGGGTGTAACGACCTGTCAGCTCCACATGCGAAAATTTAAAGATGGCGATACCATATACATAGAGCCTTTCCGTGCCAAAGCATTCCCTGTAATTAAAGACCTTGTGGTTGACAGAACTGCTTTTGACAGAATACAGCATGCAGGTGGTTTTATATCGGTAAACACGTCGGGTAATACACAAGATGCCAATGCAATTCCTATTGAGAAAGACAATGCAGATAAAGCCTTTGATGCTGCTACCTGTATTGGTTGCGGTGCCTGTGTAGCAAGTTGTAAAAACGCATCGGCAATGCTATTTGTTTCGGCAAAAGTATCGCAGTTTGCACTACTACCCCAAGGGCAAGTAGAAGCTACCGATCGTGTACTTAATATGGTATCTAAAATGGACGAAGAAGGCTTTGGTGCCTGTACTAACACAGGTGCTTGCGAGGTAGAGTGCCCTAAAGGAATCTCGTTAGAGAACATTGCCCGTATGAACAGAGAGTATTTAGTGGCAAGCCTTAAATAAGAAACTTATATTTCTAAATATATTTGAAAAGCGTATCTCATTGAGGTACGCTTTTTTATTATATCTTGGTATGTTTATAGAAAAGTACTTTAATTATTATGTCAGTTTTTAATTAGGTGCAACGCTTAAAAATTAGATGAAATTTAAAATATAACATTTGATATGCATTTAGATATACTTATTGATGCTTCGGGAAGTATGGGTATTATGAAAGGAACTGAATTTGAGAATAAATACCTTATAGATGAACAACATACTCGCACTGACTTAGTGAAGAAAATTCTTATAAGTTCTTTATTGCCAAAATTAGATTTTGTCGATACAATTTCTATTGAAACTTTTTTAAATAGGAAGAAACTTGATTCAGAAGGCAATCCGATAATAAAAAATAAAAGATATGTTGAATATCCTGATTTAACAACTCAATATTCCTATACATACGACAAATTTAAACTACTTAATTCTATAAAAAAAATCGATAATCCTGAGCCTGGCGGCACTCCTCTTAGAAGGTCACTATTATATAAAATAAATCATTCTGCTTCCTTAAATCATCATATAGTTATATTTAGTGATGGTGAAGGTTATTGGGAAGGCAAGATTGATAAAAATTGGCACATTGTTATAAGTAACTTATTGAAAAAGCTTAAGAAAAATATAGTAATTCATTTTGTAGGCATTTCTCAAACTGAAGATATACAAAAGCAATGTGAAAATATTTGTTCAGAAACCAAAGGAACTTATACAAATTTAATTTCAATGAATTACGAGGTTTCTCAACTAAATAGCTTATTATTCAATTTAAAATCAAATATTACTTCAGATGCTTTGAAATTAAACATTTCATCATTTGCAAAAAATTCCAATATAGATACAGTTATCCAAGAAGCATCTAATAATGATAAAAATCCCAATAATAAACTTAATGCTGAAAGTAATTTAAATTTACAGGTTTTACGAAATACTAAATCATTAGAATTAATAACAAATCAGTTAGATAATATTGTCAATTTGTTAAATTCTAAAACAGAGGTTTTACATAATATTACAATTGATGAAAACACAGAACTAAACAATAAAATTGGGCGATTAGCAGAGGAATTTTTGTATAAAGAACTTTCAAAAAGCAATTGGAAAGTTAATTGGCTCAATAAAGATCAGGAGCAGTTTATGCCTTATGATTTTGAGATAAGCGATGGTAATAGTACATATTATTATGAATGTAAAGGAACAATAAATAATATGAGTGAATTTTTCCTTACAAATAAGGAATGGTTGTTTTACTTAGAAAATAAGGGGAAATACCGATTATGTTTTGTTAATAATGTGATTTCTAATCCTACTTATGTACGTTTTATGGATTTATTGGAAGACATGAAAGATGGAAAGTTAATTCCTTACACTCATAGAAATATAAAATTAAAAGCAGATAGAATAATATTTACTTCGAAGCTCTTATGATGCTATACTTAATAGATATTCCATTTTTATAGTTGGTTTTATCTAAATTTATAAAATAAATTACATTAACAGACAGCATGAAAATTACTTTAATCCAACAGCCTTTAGTATGGGAGAACCCCCAAGCCAATCGGGATAATCTTACGGAAAAAATTAATATTATTGCGGCTACTGATGTAATAGTACTCCCCGAAATGTTTGCCACAGGATTTACTATGCAACCCGAAAAGGTAGCAGAAGCTACCACCGGAACATCGGTGCAATGGATGCAGGAAATAGCAATACAAAAAAATTGTGCTGTAACAGGTAGCTTAGCCATTAAAGAGAATGGCAAGTATTATAACCGTTTGTTTTTTGTGTACCCAAACGGGGAATATAAAATCTACAATAAACGCCATTTATTTACCCTTGCGGGCGAAGAGGAACACTACACCGCAGGTATTGATAAGTTGGTTTTGGAATATAAAGGTTGGAAAATATGCCCGCTAATATGCTACGACCTTCGTTTTCCTGTTTTTGCACGCAATACCGAAGATTATGATTTACTACTGTACGTTGCCAATTGGCCTAAAATACGCATAGCTGCTTGGGATGCCCTGTTACGCGCCCGTGCTATAGAGAATATGTGCTACACCATAGGCGTTAACCGAGTGGGCGAAGATAACAATGGTTACCCACACAACGGGCACTCGCAGGTGGTAGCTGCTATGGGAAATTATGTTATGCCGCCTACAGAAAAAGAGGGTGTGTTTACTGTAACCCTTGATAAAGAATTACAAGATAAAGCCCGTGCAAAATTTGGCTTTTTAAACGATAGGGATAGTTTTACTCTGCAAGATTAAATACTTGGTTGACATCCCAGTTTGCCCGTACATCTATAGGTTTCGTAAAGTAAATAATTTGTTCGGGTTGTATTTTTTGGAGGTAGTTACCTGTGTCCCATTTGCCATTTTTGTTATCATCGTAAATAACGCGTAATAGGTATTGGGTGGGGAGTATACCATCAAAATTAATTTCGGTTTCGCCCTCCGAGTAGTATGCTGCCTGTACCTCCTCTTTAGCGTTGGTTATTTGCAACAGCAACGGGAAACGGTCGGCGTTAGTAAGTTTTACCCGTAGGTTACCATAATCGCTCAACAGCGTTGTTTTAAGCCTGTAGGTTAATGTATCATTCTCGGTGTCGTAAAAATCGCGTAACGCACCTGGTAGTAAGGTAAAGGTGTATTGCTGTTCTTCCTCCTTTTCAAAATCGAACTTCAACTCCTGTTTAAAATCATCGTAGGCATACGTAAAAGGTACGTTGGCAGAATCTTTTTGGATGAGGCTTATCTTGGTACTGTCTATAGCAGTTAGTGGCGTAGTGGTTTTTAAAGTGAATTTTTCTCGAAAATGGAGCGTTCCTGTTTGCAACGCGTTTACCGATAGTGAGTCGGCGGCTTTCATCTCCTTAAAGCGCATCGTAAAATCGTTAATCGAATCCCGATACGCCATATTTACCTTTAACGAGTCGGTAGTAATGTTACGGGGTAGCCACACCTGTACCGAATCTTTATCCTTTAAAACGGTAGTAATGGTTTTTATAGGCTCGTTAGTGGCAGCGTCGGCAACAGTAATTTTTATATCTTCTGCTTTGGGCGTTCCTGCAAAGCCTGCATACAACCTGTTGGACGATGCTTGTTTGGGTCTTTTCGCCTCAAAAGGTAGTTGCTCTTTAAAGAGTTCTAGCTCGTAAATAGTATCGTTAGGTACAGTAATGGTATACGGTAAAAAGCCTATTTTATCCGATTTAGGGTCGTAACGATAATTGTTATTTTCGTCCTTTAAGGCAAATAAATGATACTTACCTTTTTTTAGGTTTTGTAAGGAGAACACCACCATACTATCTAGCGTATTGGTAACGTAACGTGGTCGTTCGTTAAATACTGTAGAATCGTTATACGTTTCGTTATCCTCGTATAGCATAACGGTTACAAAATCGTCGGCTTTTTGGCTTTGTGCATCTTTAATTCTGCCGTCAAGGCGTAAAGAGTCGATATACGTACCTGTGGAGAATACAAAACGAAATTGCGAGTAGGGGTTACCTTCGTTATTATCGGTAATACTTTGCCCAAAATTAAAACTGTAGGTGGTATTGGGTTGTAGGGTATCGCGTATTTTTATCCTAATGTACTTGCTTGCGCTACCTGTTGGGGTAATAATAGGCGCGGTTTCCATAGGTGGCGATATAATGAGCTGTTTGTTAGCGTTTTTAATTTTAACGTACTCATCAAAATCAATACGAATTTCGTTACCCCTAAACTCGGTACTCATGTTACGGGGCGAGCTACGTACAATACTCGGCGGAATGGTATCTTTTGCACCTCCTGTTATAGAGCCACGTTTGGCGCAACTGGTACATACCGTTACTACCATGGTTATAAAAAATGCGTAAAGCAGTAAGCTGTTCTTCGGCATAGTGTATTCTTTAACAGCACAAAATAACAATTATATTTAGTGTAACAGAAATGTTTTTTAAAATTTAAATGTGGGTGTACGCTATAGTAACAATACTTAGGGTGCTGTTTGGTATTTTTAGGATGGCTTTTCCGCATGCCTCTAGGGTTGCACCCGTAGTCATAACGTCGTCTATTAGCAAAAAGTGTTTGCTTGTTGGTGTAGTTTCGTTGTACGCCACATCAAATGCACTGCCTATAATGCTGGCACGGTTTGCCAAGTTCTTTTTGGTTTGTGTTTTGGTATAGGTAGTACGTACTAAAGTAGTGGTATTGTAATTGGCGTTTAGCCCTTGTGCAATGGTTTTAGCAAAAGCATCAACTTGGTTGTAACCGCGTTCGCGAAGTTTTTTAGGGTGGAGTGGCACGGGTACAACATCGGTTACGGTTTGTAATACTGTTACTTGTTGTAAATAGGGTACATACCATTGCCCCATAAGGGTACCAATATCCTGTTGCCCTTTGTATTTTAGGCTGTGTATAAGCTGTTGTACAATGCCCCGTTTGTTAAAATACACCAATGCCGATGCATACTGCAAAGGCAACCTGCCATAAAACCGTTTAAAAATTTCGTTTTCGGCTATTTCGTGGTGTTGCGTATAGGGCATTTGGTGGCTGCATGTTGTGCAAATAATAGACTCGCCACCCGATAGGGTACTAGCACAGCCCGCACAGGTTTTTGGGAATAGTAACGCAGCAAGACTTTTTAGCATATAGCGTAATTAAATAGTGGGTTTTAAAGATATAAAAAATAGCGTTGTTTTTCCTGCAAGGGCTACAAGACCTTGTAGGTATTCATTACCTCGTAAATTCACATACTAACACCTACAAGGTTTTTAAAACCATGAAGGGATATAAAATGAAAGTTTTTTGAATTGTATGTAGCTCTTTAACGAAACTACAAGGGATTTATTGACTTGTAAGTTGCACTACAATCTTAGTAAGAAAATAGTATAACTCCTTTTCTATAAGGTTCTAGCACACCTTGTAGGTCTTTCTATATTCTATAGTTTGCACTAAACACCTACAAGGTTTTTAAAACCTTGCAGGATACACAAATTAAGTGCGTTTTTATGCTGCCTTAACTGCCCCGATTATAATCGCTTTTTATATTTTTGTGGCATGGCAAAACAAGACGATATTTTTAAGAATGTAATTTCGCACGCAAAAGAATATGGATACATTTTCCAGTCCAGCGAAATATATGATGGTTTAAGCGCAGTGTATGACTATGGGCAGAATGGTGCCGAGTTAAAAAAGAACATCCGCGATTATTGGTGGAAAGCAATGGTGCAAATGCACGAAAATATAGTGGGTATAGATGCCGCTATATTTATGCACCCTACCACATGGAAAGCATCGGGGCATACCGAGGCGTTTAACGACCCTTTAATTGATAATAAAGACAGTAAAAAACGATACAGAGCCGATGTATTGGTTGAGGATTATGCCGAAAAACTAAACATTAAAGCCCAAAAAGAAATAGAAAAAGCACAAAAACGCTTTGGCGAAGCCTTTAACGAGGAAGAGTTTGTAACGACCAACCCGCGCGTTGTAGGTTATTTGAGCAAAAAGAAAGAAATTTTAGAGCGTATGGCACGCTCGTTAGAAGCGGAAGACCTTACCGATGTTAAAGCCCTTATTGAGGAGCTTGGTATTGCCGACCCCGAAACGGGAAGCAAAAACTGGACAGAAGTACGCCAATTTAACCTAATGTTTGGTACAAAACTAGGCGCAGAGGCTGCCCATGCCATGGATTTATACCTACGCCCCGAAACGGCACAAGGTATATTTGTAAACTTTGCTAATGTGCAAAAAACGGGCAGGATGAAAATACCTTTTGGTATTGCCCAAACGGGTAAAGCCTTCCGTAACGAAATTGTGGCGCGCCAGTTTATTTTCCGTATGCGTGAATTTGAACAGATGGAAATGCAGTTTTTTGTACGCCCGGGCGATGAAATGAAGTGGTACGATTACTGGAAAGAAAACCGTTTAAAATGGCACATGTCGTTAGGCTTGGGCAAGGAGAACTACCGTTTTCACGACCACGAAAAACTAGCGCACTACGCCAATGCTGCTGCCGATATTGAATTTAACTTCCCATTCGGGTTTAAAGAGCTAGAGGGTATCCATTCCCGTACGGATTTCGACTTGAAAGCGCATGAAGAACACTCGGGTAAAAAACTACAGTTTTTTGATGCCGAACTCAATAAAAACTACGTGCCTTACGTAGTAGAAACCTCTATAGGATTGGACAGAATGTTCCTTGCTGTATTTGCTACTGCCTTGCAAGAGGAAACGTTAGAAGATGGCTCTACACGTACCGTATTGCGTTTGCCAGCTGTACTAGCCCCAACCAAAGCAGCCGTACTGCCATTGGTAAAAAAAGACGGTTTACCCGATGTAGCGCGTGAAATTATTGATGACCTTAAATGGGACTTTAATGTAGCCTACGATGAGAAAGATGCCGTAGGACGCCGCTACCGCAGGCAAGATGCCCTGGGTACCCCCTTTTGTATTACTGTAGATCATCAAACGTTGGAAGATAAAACCGTAACCATACGCCACCGCGATACGATGGCACAGGATAGGGTTGCCATAACCGAACTCCGTAACATTATTGATGACGAGGTTTCGGTACGCAACTGGTTAATGAAGATGTAGTAATTTACTTTTCGATATAAAAATGCCTCCATATTATGGAGGCATTTTTTGCGTAGTGATAATATGGATTACTAAGCCCAGTTACAACTACACTCGCAATGACACAATGCACGTCATTACGAGGAGGAACGACAAAGCAATCTGTAGTCGCTATCATTTATTGTAAAACGATTTACTAAAACGAATAAAATAGATCGCCACATTCCGTTGCACTACACTCGCGATGACATACCGTACGTCATTGCGAGGAGGAACGACGAAGTAATCTTATAATACAACATAAAAAAACCTCCGTTTTGGAGGCTTTTTTATACTTAAAATCGGTAACCAATATTAAAATCGCCACGGAAAACAGCATCGGGAGCAAAATCGTCGCCAGCAAAATTACGCCCACCACCTATAAGAATTTCGAATACGAAACCCGTATTGTTTATCCATTTTTTACCTAAACTTAGCCCTACGGCAGCCGTATTAAAATCGCGCTCCACATCTCGATAACTGTTGTCTTCAGGAAAATAACGGTTGTCAAAATCGGTACCATTTACGTACTTTAAAAATCCTTCTACAAAAAAACCTTGTGCGCCATATTCTTTCGATTCCTGAAAATAGAAACGTGCAAAAGGCGTTATCGAGAAGTTTTCAGGATAATCTTCGCCATCAATAAACGAATACAAAACAGAGCTTCCAAAAGTAAAATCGCGGGTATGAATGTACTCATACGTACCCTCAAAAATAGGACCTGCCAATAGTTTTACGGCTCCCAACTTTACTTCGTGTTTTCGCTCTAAAATTGTAACGCGTGTAGTGTCGGTTTCCGTTTGGGCATAACCACCCAACCCGAAAGCCATTAAAGTTAACAAAACAATCTTTTTCATCTTTTTTTTTACGGTAAAGCTAAATTATTTTTAAATAATCTTAATAACCAGTATGTTAATTTTTTTAATTTGTGCCATAATCAAAAAAAGAGCTAACTTTTGCTATCTCTTTTTCGTCACTTTTTTACCACTATTATGCTTCGTCAACGGCATCCCATCCGCGTGCTTTAAGTGGAATTTTGGTATCGTCACGTGTAATAAGGTGTACGCCTTCGCTTTCTTGCGTCATGTGCCCAATAATACTAAAGTTGGGGTTGGCTTTAATCTTCTCAAAGTCTTCCATTGTAATCGTAAACAGCAATTCGTAATCTTCGCCACCATTTAAGGCAACGGTAGTGCTGTCCAAATTAAATTCCTCGCATACACTTATTAGCTGTGGGTCGAGCGGAATTTTATTTTCGTACAGGTTACATCCCACATTACTTTGCTTACAAATATGCAGTATCTCCGACGATAACCCGTCCGAAATATCAATCATTGCCGTAGGTTTAATCTCTAAGGCTTTTAATAGATCTTTTACATCCTTACGGGCTTCGGGCTTTAATTGGCGCTCAATAAGGTAATCGTACGCCTCTAAATCGGGTTGGTTGTTCGGGTTAACTTCAAATACTTGTTTTTCGCGTTCCAAAACCTGTAGCCCCATATAGGCAGCTCCAACATCGCCACTCATAACAAGCAGATCAGTAGGGTTTGCGCCTACACGGTAGGTAATATCATCTTCTTCCGATTCGCCTATGGCGGTAATGGAAAGTATCATCCCTTTTTGCGATGAGGTGGTGTCGCCCCCTACAATGTCAACATCGTATATACGGGCAGCATAGCGGATACCGCTATACAGCTCCTCTAACGCCTCTAACGGAAAACGATTGGATACGGCTATGGATACGGTTATTTGCGTAGGTTTGGCATTCATGGCACAAATGTCCGATAGGTTTACTACCACGGCTTTGTAGCCCAAATGCTTTAGGGGCATATAGGCAAGGTCGAAATGGACGCCTTCTACAAGCATATCGGTGCTTACTACAGTGCGCTTGTCCTTAAAATTGAGTACTGCGCCGTCGTCGCCAATACCTTTTAGGGTAGTAGGTTGTTTGGCTTCAATATCTTTAGTAAGGTGTTCTATTAGTTGAAACTCGCCTAGGCTGGATAGGCTAGTGCGTTCTTGATTTTTGTCTTCTAACATAGTTGTTTAAAAGTCGTAAAGTTTATAAGGGGCAAAGGTACATATTAGTTGGAAAGTCTTAAAGTTGAAAGTTAGAAAGTTACTACCGTTGGATTTATTATCCTGCGAGGTTTTGGTAACCTCGTAGGTTCTGTTGCTGTTATTACTAACGGATTGTAACGGGAAGTGGTAATTTTTTATACCTACAAGGTTTTAGAAACCTTGCAGGATTGTTATGCTTTAAACTTGCGGAATGCCTGTATCATTTCGTAAATACCAAAGGCTATTACTACTTTACCTAGTATGAAAAGAAACCAGCTTAATGGATGAGTTAAAAATTCTCTTTCTTTGGCTAATGGATTATAGAAATCAGTAATTAATAAAAACCTGAAATACCCTGATAAGAACTTTTTCCAATAACTTAGGTCAAAAGGATACATATAGCTTTCCCAAATAAAAAATAGGCTGTAAAACAAAAATCCAGAGAGTAACGTAAATACTAATGCCCGCATCCAGCTATAGTCAAAACCTGTAGCAAGCCACGTTGCGCTTAAGATAAATTTATCTCTAAAATTCTTGTTCCATTTTAGTTCTTTATTATAAGCAGCTAACTCGTAAGCTCTAAAACGGTTATAATCAATTTTATTCTCGGCACTTTGGAGCTGTTGTTTAATTGTTCTTAAGGTAGCTCTATTACATGTTCTTTTTGTAATTTTTATCCCATCAAAGTATGCAAATTTCTCGAAAGATACTTTATCCAAAATTAATGTTTTAAATTCTGCCTCTTGGAATGATGCTATGTTGTGAAAAGTTGTTCTCTTAAAAGATAGACTACTAACCAAAGCATTCGAAAAGGTGGTGTATTTAGAGAATTCACACCCTGTAAATAATAAACTTGAATTATTTAAATTTTCTATTCTTTCAAAATTTGCGACATCATTAAAAGTACAGTCTAAAAACGAAGTCTTATCTTCAAAATTGCAACCTGAAAAAGCTATTTTATTAAAGACGTTTTCTATAAAGATAGTGTTCCTATACTTTAATTTGTCTTTTATCTTAAAAGTGAAAGAGCAATTCCTAAATAGGAAAATTGATTTAAATTGATTTTTAGCAATAGCAACATTATTTAATTTTGAAGAATTGATTGAGAAGCTTTCATAATATTTACTATTTGAACCAAAAACATTATTTTCTAAAATAAAGTTGCTTCCATAATGTTTTACTTTTTTTAAATAAAATTCACTTAAAAAATTACATCCATTAAAATAAAAATAAGTTTCTAAGTGTGTTTCTTTAGTTTCGTTATCGTATAAAAAGTAAAATCTGTTTAATTCTAAAAGACTTTTTTCATTACTAGCATAATCTATCATGTAAAGAGCTATTAAATTAGTTATATTCATAAACTCTAAATTCTGAAACTTGCAGTTTTCGAATCTAAGTTTTGTGTTCAGGGAACAAGAAGTAAATCTTATTGATAGATTTTGATTCTTTATATCCTTAAAGGATATATTTTTAGCTGTAATATGGCAATTTACTAATTCAATAGTATCATTAGTAAATCCTATAATCTCAATGTCAACTTCACCAAAATTTATTGTTTGATCTTTTATTTTTCCGTCATAAAGTAATGTTTCATAGAATTTTTTTTCAGTCCAGCTCATTATTTAGTAATTTATAATTAAATATAACAAAAAACCCGACACATCAGTATCGGGTTCTATTATCTAAAATCTATTATCTTTTTTCTAAAGTTTAATCATTCAACTTCAACACCGCCATAAAGGCTTCTTGTGGTATCTCTACGTTACCTACTTGGCGCATACGTTTTTTACCTTTTTTCTGTTTTTCCAATAGTTTACGCTTACGCGAAATATCACCACCGTAACATTTTGCGGTAACATCTTTACGGAGGGCTTTTATGGTTTCGCGACTAATTACTTTTACACCAATGGCTGCTTGTATCGGGATATCGAACTGTTGGCGTGGAATAAGCTCTTTTAGCTTTTCGCACATTTTTTTACCAATGTGGTAGGCATTATCGGCGTGGATTAGTGCCGAAAGGGCATCGACTACCTGTCCGTTTAGCAGTACATCCACCTTAACGAGGTTGGAGGTACGCATCCCGATAGGGGAATAATCGAACGAGGCATAGCCTTTGGAAACGGTTTTTAATCGATCATAAAAATCGAATACAATTTCTGCTAAAGGCATATCAAACGTTAGCTCTACACGTTCGGGTGTTAGGTAGGTTTGGTTGGTTATTATACCCCGCTTTTCTATACACAGGCTCATTACCTGCCCTACAAAATCGCTTTTGGTTATTATGGTTGCTTTTATAAATGGCTCTTCTACGCGCTCCATTTTACTGGGTTCGGGTAGGTCACTCGGGTTGTTTACTATAATTGCGGTATCGGGCTCTTTTTTACTGTAGGCATGGTAGGATACGTTGGGTACGGTGGTAATTACCGTCATGTCGAACTCACGCTCCAAACGTTCCTGTATAATTTCCATGTGCAGCATGCCTAAAAATCCACAACGGAAACCAAAGCCTAGTGCTGCCGAACTTTCGGGTGCAAATACTAACGATGCATCGTTAAGTTGTAATTTTTCCATACTGGCGCGTAGCTCCTCGTAATCCTCTGTATCTACGGGGTAAATCCCTGCAAATACCATTGGTTTTACGTTTTCGAAACCTGCAATCATGTTTTGCGTAGGTTCTTTAGCATCAGTAATGGTATCACCTACTTTTACTTCGCGGGCTTCTTTTATTCCTGAGATGAGGTAACCCACATCGCCTGTTTTTACTTCTTGTTTGGGTACTTGGTTTAGTTTTAGCGTACCAATCTCGTCGGCAAAGTACTCTTTGCCTGTTGCCATAAACTTAATTTTCTGCCCTTTGGTTATGGAGCCGTTTATTACTCGGAATATAACCTCTATACCACGAAATGGGTTGTATACGGAGTCGAAAATTAGTGCTTGTAACGGTTCGTCCTCTACGCCTTTTGGTGCGGGTACGCGGTTTATTATGGCTTCGAGTATTTTATCTACGCCCAATCCTGTTTTACCACTAGCGGGTATAATATCGTCGTGGCTGCATCCTAATAAATCTACAATATCATCGCTTACCTCTTCGGGGTTGGCACTTGGTAAATCTATTTTGTTGAGTACGGGTATTATTTCGAGGTCGTTCTCTAGGGCTAAGTACAGGTTACTTATGGTTTGTGCTTGTATGCTTTGGGCGGCATCTACAATAAGTAGTGCGCCCTCGCAGGCTGCTATGGAACGTGATACTTCGTATGAAAAATCTACGTGCCCGGGGGTATCTATAAGGTTAAGGGTGTATTTTTCGCCGTTATGTACATAATCCATTTGTATAGCGTGGCTTTTTATGGTAATACCACGCTCACGCTCCAAATCCATATTATCTAATAACTGGTTTTGCTGCTCGCGTGCGGTTACGGTTTGGGTAGCATCCAACAACCTGTCGGCTAGTGTACTCTTGCCATGGTCGATATGGGCTATAATGCAAAAATTTCGTATGTGCTTCATCTTCGTTATTTATCTGTTTTGGGCATACCCAATATGGTGCTACTAAAGGTAGCTAATTAATCGGCAAATATAGTTAAAGTTGTTGAGTTATATAGGGTGTAACGTTTTTAGGTTTGGGGCATAAAAAAACAGCACCCAATTGGGTGCTGTTTTGGTATTTATAAAAGATGTGTATTATCTTTTTATGAATCGTGTAGTGTGGGTTGCACCTGTATCGGTTTTTAGTTTCAGGATGTATATACCTGCCTCTAAATTGTTAACGTTTAGCATAATTTGGTTGCTACCGCTAAATGATTCCGAACCGTTAAATACTTGTTGCCCTAGTGTGTTGTAAATAGCTACATCTGCGGTTTGGTATGCACCTGATGCGTTGATGTATAGCTCGCTTCCGCTTAATGGGTTAGGGAATAGGCTAAAACTATCTGCTTGTACTGGGTTATCTGTATTTAATGCTGCTGCTCTGAATACGATTGCAAAACGTGCACTATCGGTACTTGCTTCTACTTCTGCATCTACGCTAAAGTTAAAGTTTGTTGTATTACCTTGCTCTAGTAACGTTTCTTCGTTTAGGTAGTAATCTTTAATGTAAACATCTAGCTCGTTAAAGTAACCCAATTCAAACGCCATTACATAGTCTGATTTTCTGTAACGCGATACTGCAAGTGGTAATACTTCGTCTACTTGTGGTAAACTTCTATTTTCCATTGCAACATAGTCCTCACCGTTAAGGCGCGAAATATTCTCGTCGATGTTACCGAATTTCTTAGCATCGTTAAAGTCAACATCATTGCTTTCGCCTTCTTTAAAGTCGATTCTTAAACCATCGGCTGCTGTATTTTCATTTGAAAATGCTGTTTCAGCGTAAAGGTCTAATGCTATGTATGGGTTGCCCGTCATTCTGAAAACGGCTGTTGCACTAGCATCGGTATCTTTATAAAACTCTCTGAATGTAAGTGCAGGTGCAGTTCCTTGCGAAGCTGTTTGCACAAAAAATGCTTGGTAAGGTTGTACAAAGCGTGTTACTGCTGAGCTTGAGTTGCTTTTTTCGCCTGTAGAGGCATTAACTGTTACATATGCGCCACGACCACCTGCTTCGCCTACTACGGGTGTACCTCCTAAGGTTGGATCCCAAACGTAATAGAAACCAGTAAGGTTGGTTGTAGATACATTGTTCATTACCTTATTCATATCTACAATAGCATGGTACGGATTGGCTACAAAGTTATAATCGCCAGAAGTAGAGGATAGACCTCCTATTACAACGGTACCACTTGCAATGGTTCCTGTAGCACGTAGCTTGGTGTTTGAAGGTGATGCTGCGTTAGACGTAAGGTCTACACTACGTGAACCTCGTATAAGTGCACGGTATGGCGTTCCAGCTGTTAATACACTTGTTGTGTTATTTACTGGAGCCCATGATTGTGTGCTGTTATTGAATGTGAACATTGATGATGCCCCTGATGGCTGCCAGTCGAAACCGTTTGTACCATCTGTTTCTTCTGGATCAGAACCTGATGAGCCATATCCTGTAATGTGCGTACCATAACCTGGGTTAGGGTCGTCGTTATACGATGCTGCATCTTCCTGCCAGTTTTCGCGAATGCTTGATGTTGTTGTTACAGTAGAGGTAATGAATCGGAATGCACGACGTGCTGGGAAACATTGCTCTGTAGTAATAAGCCCTGATATACTAGCACCACTCTCAATATTGTCTATTTGTCCTATTTTATTGGGGCTAAACGAGCATACTAATGTAACAATATCATTTGTTTCAAAGTTACCCGATCGTACATCTAAAATACCGCTTAATTTCATTGCATTAAGTGTAGTAACACCTGCTGCATTTTCTACGGTAAAGTTATCTATTTCGTCGTTAAGTAAAAATCCGTTAGGAACAGTTTGTGCACTACTACCCGACATGAATAACTCAGAACCTTCATCTCCAGCATCAATATATGCAGTAGCATCTTTAGTAATAGCTTCCTTAATAGTAAATAAATTACCATTTAAATCAATACTGGTATTAGCTCCCATTATAAGGTTTTTAGCTCCTGCACTTGCTGTTAATACAGGGTAGTTAGGGCGCCCAGCTGGTATTGTAACGTTGTTGTTGGAGTTAGGTATCTCTGCTACTGTCCAGTTATTAACATCGTTCCATGCCGTACCGCTGTTACCCGTCCACTCATTATCATTACAACTGGTATCTCCTACAATGTTTGAGGTAATACCAGGTTTTAAACTTGTATTTTCAAATCGAATAGTATGGTCGCCACCAACTTCAAATGTCAAATCGTCAAATGTTGCTAGTCCTGTGGCATCGGTGGTGCGTGTAACCGTACCCAATAATTCTCCAGGTCCTGTTTCCATAAAAGCAGTAATATCGTAACCCGCTTGCTCAACATCGTCACCAAACGAATCGGCTAACTGAACCGTAAAACTACTTGGCATAGTACCATCACAGTCAGACTCTGTAGGCTGCGTTTTAACTACAAGTTGTTGTGCCACACCTATAGAGGGCTCGTTGTATGCAATAAACGCAGGGTCAGACGATCCGCCTGGCTCATATACTAACCTGCGGGCATTAGCATAATTTGCTGCTGTAATACCAAATTCCGAGATATCTGCCGTAAAGAATTTTACAGTTCGGCTGGTATTTATAAAGTTACCACCATCCTGTGTACTATCGTTATTATAAAAATCAACATTCCAGTTACCTACTGTAGGGAATAAGGTGTTGTTAGATAGGTTAATGCTAATAGCATTACCAACTAGATTACCATTAATATCGGCAAAGTACAATTGGTCTACCCCCGAGCTTGTTGGTTGTGCTATCTGGCTTACCAAAATATCAGGTACACCATCGTTAACGTTTGCTAATGTAATACCATTAATACTTAGGTTAAACGTTAGTGAACTTCCTGTAGGTATGTTGGTAAGGCAAGTACCTAAATCCAGTCCGCTCTCGCCTGTAGTAAGGTAGGTTGCTTTAATTTCTCCTGTTGTAACCAAAGGATCAAGTGCAGTGTTCGATACCCCATTGGCAATACCGTCTGTTAATGCACCAAGTCCTACAAAGTACGCAGCATTTGGGCTGGTTAACGGTACGGTAGTAATAGGTAATGCTCTAAACTTTGTGTTTTCAAACGTTACACCGTTGTTGGTTAGTTTTGTGTCATTTACCCCTGTAGAGTAGGTTGTACCATTCCATACAAACGCCAAAAGGTTGTGCGATAAGTTGGGTTGTGTACTGTTTATACTACTAGAACTCGTGGTGTAAAAGTTGTTGTAATCCGTATAAATTTGTGTTACTTGTGCTTCTGCATAGTTAAACGCTAGGCATAAAAGCAATAATGCGTAAATTTTTCTCATATACTAGGTATTAGAAATTTGTAAATTAAGCCTTGTTCAGCCTAGATTTTTTAGACAACAGATAATAGCCTGCAACAGCACCTAATGCAAGTGTAAGTCCTGCATAGTCCGAAATGCTTGCTGCGGGTTCATCATCAACGTCATCTCCAAAATCAGGTTGTGCACTTACTGTGCTAAGTCCTGTAGCTATAAAAAGTAGTAGCATAAACAAGACTTTCTTTGTTGGGGGAGTCTTCATATTCAAATAGTTATATTATTTATATAATAGCTACAAAAGTAGTGTTATGGTTTTAAAACACAATAAAAATGTAAAATAAATAAAACCCCTGCGTTTATTCGTGTTTTTCCTGTATTTTACTTTCTTAAGATTAAAAAACGCTACTTTTTTAGTTAAAATTTAGATAATAATATTATTATTTATGTTTTGTTGAATTTTTGTTTTTTGTAGGAATATATCTAATAAAGTTACTTTTACTATCAGTTAATGCGTAAACCGCCGTGTAGTACTCTTTTCAAATCAATTTCTCTTTAAAAATAGGCTACAACAAAACCATAAAAAAAGCACCTACTGGGGGTGTAGGTGCCTAACAAAGAATAGAACAGTAATAATAATATTTCTCGAAAGAGAAAAAAATTCTATCTTGGTATTGTTATCTACGTACTTACCGCTGTTGCGGATTACTTTTTAGGGCACTTTTTTATAAAATAATTTCTAGTCCCTTTAGCCTAGTAGTATAGCAAAATACATACTATAATAAAATGTTGTAATTTTGCAAAAATTGTAGCTGATGATTAGAATAGGAGACGTAGCGTTACCCGATTTTCCGTTGTTGCTTGCCCCCATGGAGGATGTGAGCGACCCCCCTTTTAGGCGGTTGTGCAAACAGCATGGAGCTGACCTTATGTATAGCGAATTCATTTCGTCCGAAGGGTTAATTCGCGATGCCATGAAAAGCAAACAAAAACTGGATATTTTTGATTACGAGCGCCCCGTAGGCATACAAATATTTGGAGGCGATGAGGAGGCAATGGCACTATCGGCAAAAATAGTAGCAACCGTAAATCCCGATATTGTAGATATTAACTTTGGCTGCCCTGTAAAAAAAGTAGTATGCAAAGGCGCAGGTGCAGGCGTGTTAAAGGATATTGACCTTATGGTGCGCTTAACCAAAGCCGTAGTAGAAAGTACCACACTACCCGTTACCGTAAAAACCCGTTTGGGCTGGGACGATAATAGTATAAACATAGACGAAGTAGCCGAACGCCTGCAAGATGTAGGCATAAAAGCCCTTACCATACACGGGCGTACCCGTGCCCAAATGTACAAGGGTGAAGCCGACTGGGAGCCTATAGCCCGCGTAAAAAATAACCCACGCATAACCATGCCTATTTTTGGAAATGGCGATATTGATAGTCCTGAAAAGGCACTAGAGTACAAAAACAAATACGGTTTAGATGGTATTATGATAGGGCGTGCCGCCATTGGTTACCCTTGGATATTTAACGAAATAAAACACTATTTTGCAACAGGCGAACACTTGCCCGCACCCACTATAGAGGATAGGGTAGAGGCAGCCCGCAACCACCTTACTTGGGCAATGGACTGGAAAGGCGAACGTCTGGGTGTAGTAGAAACCCGTAGGCATTATACCAACTACTTTAAAGGCATACCCCACTTTAAAGAATACCGCCAACGTATGGTTACTAAAGATGACCCTGCCGATGTTTTTGCAGCATTGGATGAGGTGTTAGATAAGTTTAGTGTTCAAGTATAGCTTATTTTTACTCAAAAGAACTTTATTGAACTTTTTTGGTTTTAAATCTTAAATAAATAGACAATTACACATAATTGGTCATAATATTTTTTATTAAAGTTATGATATTGACAAAAGCAATTATTAATCGACATTGTTTGATTTTTACTTTTTCAAAGTAATGTCATAAACATCTATTAATACTCTCTTAAATTCATAAAATACCCATTAATGAGGATGTTTTTATTTTTAGGTGTAAATTAAATTTGCGATTATTAATTGTTTAACTCAAATACCATACAATGAAAAAAATTATTAAAAATGTTCCAATCATGTTGTTAAGCGTTGTTTTATTATCTTCATGTGAAAGTAATAATGACGATATTGACACAACAAATCAGCAAACAAATGAGATTAGCCTGAAATCAAATACTCAGTCTAATTTTGATTTATCTAAAAATGCAGACTTCGTTAAATTCACAGAAGAATATTTAAACAACTTCGTTGCTTACTCTTATTATCAGCAATCTAAACTAGGTAATAAAGCAGAAGATTTTAAAAGAAGTATGAATGATGAAAACATGAGTATACAACAAGTGGAAAATGTTTATACAGCTTATGGTCTTGATTTCGATGTAATATTAGATTATCAAACACAAGCTAATAATCTTGTTTACAATGTCTACACATCGTATCCAGAGTTTGATACAATGTCTGAAGAACAAGCAAGTAGCTTGATATTTACTGAAATGGGCGAAGTTATAGGTGGAGGACAAATTACTATAGATAATCATGATTATCCAGCAGTTATAACTCCTAGCGAAATTTGGTACTGTGTAGTTGAAGCTGTCGGTTTAGGAATCGCTTCTACAATTGGAATGAAGCAATTAAAAAAGAATGGTGTAAAAATTATCACTAAGGCACTTACAAAAACTTTAAGTAAATTTGCAGGACCAATCGGTGCAGCCATTATGATTATAGATTTTGGCATTTGTCTATCAGATGCTGATGCAGATTAACTAGATATGAATATGAGAAAAGTAATTATTATAGCTACCCTTATTATAGTAGTGCTTAAAATGGCATATTACATTTATAACGCTATTTTTGATAGGCTCCCTTCAATTATTAATGAAGTGATGAATTATTGTGTAGCTATTATTTTAATTTATTACGGCATAGATTCGTTAAAAGATAAAAAACGAATAACTAAATAGTAATGTTTTTAACTAATAAAACATGTATTATAGATTACTCGTTGCAACAATTTTCTTTTTTATGGGATTTCTAAACTCTCAAGATATTGTTTTCAAATCAATATTAACTCTCATATATTTAAGTGGAGCTGTATATGTAGCCTACAGGCTGTATTACAAGAAGATTAAGAAGAATAATTAAAGTAGTAATAATAAAACGGCTCGATTGAATATCGAGCCGTTTTTTTGTTGTTATACTTTAACCTTTTTCCATTTCCCTCGTTTAAATAAGATAACGCCTGCCATACTTATGCACATCTCCGAAACAGGTATGGCAATAAATACCCCAGTAGGTCCTAAATCAACCACTTTTGCTAAAATGTACGCCAACGGAATTTGGAACAACCAAAACCCAAAAAAGTTAATACGGGTAGGCGTTTTAGTATCGCCCGCACCATTAAAGGCATTAATAAGTACCATACCCACCCCGTAAAACACAAAAGCAATGCTTAGTATTTGTATTGCCTCTACAGCAATATCGTGTACGTGGGTATTGTTGGTAAAAAACCACATAATAGGGTCGGCAGCCAACAAGGTAATCCCTGTAATACTAGCCATATAAATAACGTTAAACTTAGCCGTAACAAATACCGATTTTTCGGCACGGGCTACCTGTTTTGCTCCTAAGTTTTGCCCCACCAAGGTAGCCGCCGCATTGCTTAGCCCCCATGCGGGTAACAGGAAAAACATCATAATGCGGAGTGCACTTTGGTACCCCGCCGAGCCTTCGTCGCCCCCAGTGGTAGCAACCAATTGTGCTAAAAATATCCAACTGCACGAGGCAATAACAAACTGCATTATGCCTGGTGCAGCAATTTTTACAATTCCTTTTATTTGTTGCCAATGCGGTACAAAATAGGCACTTACTACCTTAAGTATGCCTTTACCATTAAATAGGTTATACAATTGGTAACTTACACCAATACTCCTACCTAGTGTAGTAGCAATGGCAGCACCCGTAAGCCCAAAGGCAGGTATAGGACCTAAACCATTAATAAAAATAGGGCAGAGTATAATGTTGCAAATATTGGCTATCCAAAGGCTCTTCATGGCAATGGCGGCATTACCCGCACCCCTAAAAATACCATTAAACAGGAACAGTAGCATAATAACATAACTACTCCCCATCATGATACGAAAAAAGTTTGTTCCGAATTTAGCCGATGCTTCCGATGACCCCATGAGTATTAAAATATCGGTAGCATAAATAAAGCCAACAATAGCAAAAATGGTGTTTATAGCTACGGCTACCAGTATGGTTTGCATACCAGCACGTGCCGCTGCTTCGGGCTTTTTTTCGCCTACACGGCGTGCCACTACGGCGGTAGCTGCCATGCTCATTCCTATGGCTATAGAATATATTATGGTAAGTACCGACTCGGTTAATCCTACGGTTTGTACCGCAAAACTGCTATTTTCGAGGTGTCCTACAAAATACAGATCGACGAGTGCAAACACCGATTCCATCATCATTTCGAGCATCATGGGTATAGCAAGTAATAATACAGCCCTGCGGATGCTACCTTTGGTAAAATCAATATTTTCGCCTTTTAGCGCTTGTTTGAGTAATATAAAAAATCGGGAAAATGCATTTTTTCGCTGTACAACTTGTGTCATTGTATAAAGATGTAAAAGTTTATAATAGTAATGTGGCAATAAAAGAGGTTATTGCCTTTGGTTTATTTTGCGGTAAGTAGGTGTCCCGTTTGATTGGGGACTGCAAAAACTATCATATTCCTATATGCATTTAAAGCAAATGTAATATAAAAAATTATACCAGTACTATTTGGTTTAAGAATTTTCGAGTAATTTTTTGTTAACACGGTTGGCTGCCAACCACGATGCTAATATGCCTAGTATGTATATAGTAGCTATAACAATAAGTATGTTTACCATGGTAAACTTTACGGGGTAGGCAAGGGTATTGGTTAGCATAAGCAGGCTAAAGTGCTGTTGTGCCAATACTACGCTAACGCTTATGGCAAGCCCAATAAGTACACCAAGTGTAGTAATAAATATGCCTTGGTACAAAAATATGTTGCGTAGCTCTTTTACGGTAGTACCTAGGCTAAATAGTGTTTTAATGTTTTCGCGCTTGTCCAGTATTAGCATAATGAGGGCACCTGCAAGGCAAAACAACGTCATTACCACCACTAACGAGCAAAACAGGTAGGTTACTAAATTTTCGGCATTCAGCATTTTGTATAACGATGCGTTTATTTGCGCTCTGTTTTTAATGGTTATTTTGTTGTTGAACAGGGTGCTTAATTGCTCGCGTATTTCGGTTTCGTTGGCATTGGGTGCCAACTTTAGCTCAATAGCGGTTATTTGGTTGGGTTTAAATTGGAGTAACTCTTGCGCCAGCCCAAGATCGGAAAACACGTATTTATTATCTACATCTTCATTAATGGAGTAAATGCCTATGGGTACGAGTAGTGCTTTTTTAAAACCATCTTCGGGCGAGTTAATAAGTCCTTTCCCTGGTTTGGGTACAAACACTTGCAAGTCGTTATTAAAATCGAATAACCCCATAGATAGGGCATTGGTAATACCGTACCCCACTACTACTTGGCTAGTTTCTGGTTCTAGCCAGTTGCCCGCAATCACTTTTTCTTTTACAGCGTTTACGTTGGTGTACGTACTATCGGTTCCTTTTAAAAAGGCAACTTGCTCCTTGCCGTCAAAATAAAAAAGTACGCGTTCTTCGGCTATTTTGGTGTATTGGGCTACGCCATTTATGCCTTTTAATTGCTTTTCGTGTTCGGGCGTTATTAGAAACGATTTTCCTAAACTAGGGAGTACCCGCAGTTCGGGGTCGGTAGCATTGGTAAACGATACGGTAAATTCGCGCAGTCCGCTAAATGCCGACATTATTATAAATAGGGCAGCAGTACTGGCTACAATACCAAGTGCTGCTATGCGTGTAATAATGTTTACTGCTGAGCTTTTACTCCTGCTTATGGTATATCGGCGGGCTATGTATAACGAAAAGCTCAATGTGGTTGTGTGGTATTACGATTTCTTACGTCGGTCCAAAAGGTCGGGGTTGGTAATGGGGTTGTTTTCGCCTTTTAGTTCCTCGTCAATTTTTTCCATTTGGTCCAGCGTATCATCGATATAAAAAATAAGATTGGGTACTTTACGCAATTGCATTTTTACGCGTTGCGAAAGGTCGTGTTTTATAAGGGGGGTGTTCGATCGTATGGCTGCTAAAAGCTCTTCGCCTTTTTCGGTAGGAAAAATACTAAGGTATACTTTTGCTATAGATAAATCGGAGGTAACGTTTACTTTTGATATTGATATGATGAGGTTGCTAATCCCGTTTTTGCGCACTTCGCCCTGTAGGATATCTACTAAATCCTTTTGCAATAGTGTGCCTATTTTTTTTTGCCTGTTTGTTTCTTCCATGGTACAAAAGTACTCAATTTATGGTTTTGTGTTAGCGGTTGTTTTGCTAAAAGTTATATGCTGTGGCTGTTGTTGGTGTTTTATGCTATTTCTTGGCACAGCTCTACCAATACGCCGTTGGTACCTTTAGGGTGCAAAAATGCTACCAATTTGTTATCGGCGCCTTTTTTTGGTGTTTCGTTTAGTACAGTAAAGCCTTCTGCTTTAAGGCGGGCAATTTCGGCAGTAATATCTGCTACATCAAAAGCAATGTGGTGGATGCCTTCGCCTTTTTTGGCTAAAAACTTGGCAATGGGGCTATCGGGGTTAGTGGCTTCTAACAACTCTATTTTATTCGGACCATTCATAAAAAAAGAAGTTTTAACGCCTTCGCTAGCTACTTCCTCCGTTTTATAGGCGGGTGCGCCAAATAGTTTCTCGAATAGTTGGTTGGATGCTTCTAAATCGTTTACGGCAATACCTATATGTTCTATTTTTCTCATGGTGTATTTTTATGTGCTATTTAGCTCGCAAAATTAGTGTTTTTAAAACGACGGGCTAACGGTTTACTCTTTTTTGGGAATAAACCTGCGCACCAATTTCTCGATGGTTAAGCCTTGTGCTAGTATTGAAAATACCACTACAATATAAGTTAATACCAAAAACATATCTCTTTCCATCTCGTTGGTTAGGGTTAATGCTAAAGCAATGGATATTCCGCCACGCAAGCCCCCCCACGTCATTATCAAATTGGTTTTGGGTACAAAATCCAGTTTTTTTTCAAATAGTTTTATAGGTAAAAATAACGATGCATATCGGCAAGCCAGCACAATGGGTATGGCTATTAGTCCTGCTACAATATAATGTACCTCGTAGGTTAATATGAGCATTTCCATACCAATTAGTACAAACAAAATGGCGTTGAGCAAGATATCGATGAGTTCCCAAAACTTATCTACGTAACGCTCGGTAATTTCCGACATTGCGCTATCGCGTATGGTATCGTTCCCTATTACCAACCCAGCGGCTACCATAGCTAAGGGGGCGGACAGGTGGAATTTTTGCGCCGTAACGGTACCTACCATAACGGCTGCTAGTGTAATAATTACCTCGGTACTAAAATCGTCTATAGATTTCATGAGTTTATACGCCACCCAACCTATTAGTAAGCCTAACAGTATGCCCCCAAAAACCTCTTTACCAAACAGGGTTACAATATCCATAGGGGTTACGGTTGCATTTTTAGAGCTGGCTATACTAAATATGGTTAAAAAAACAACCACACCTACGCCATCGTTAAACAACGATTCGCCTACAATTTTAGTTTCGAGTTTTTTAGGTACGTTAGCCTTTTTTAGTATTCCGAGTACTGCAATAGGGTCTGTTGGCGAAATAATTGCTCCAAACAGTAAGCAGTAAATGTAATTTACGGGTGTTCCCATAAACGATAGCAGGTAAAATACGGCTGTACCTACTAAAAATGTAGATGTTAATACGCCCAATGTTGCAAATGCCATAATAGGCCACCGTTGTACCTTGAGTTGTTGGAAATTGGTATGCAACGCTCCTGCAAACAGCAAAAAGCTTAGCATATAATCCATTAGCACCATTTCGAAATCAATTTCCCGAATTAAGTCGGTTTCAGCCCTTAATAAAGTATCGTCAAAATAGCTGAGTACAAAAACGCCTAGTGTGTACAAAATGGTTATAAGCATTAAGCCTATGGTGGTGGGTAGCTTTAAAAAACGGGCGTTAATGTAGCCAAATATTGCTGCTAAAAAGGTTAATGCGGTAATAATAAAATACGAATCCATAGTGTTTTAGTTGTTGGTTGTTAGCAGTAGTTTTTTAATCAGTACAATTTGCCCTAAGTGGTAGTAGCTGTGCTCAATCATGGCATCAATATTTCGGTAATAGGTGCCGTACTTTTCGGCTACAAATTTTCCGTGCAGTTGTGCCTCGGGCATTTGTTCAATATGTTGGGCAAAAGCTTCGGCATCGTTCCAAAATTTTGTTAAGAAGGCTTGCCATTGTGTTGCCGATGTAATGGGCGGAAAATCGAAGCTATATTTATCTCTTATATCCAAATTACCTCCTTTAAACACATTTGTAATACCATTTATATAATAGTGTATGTGTTGTGCCAGTGCGGCTATTGTATTTAACGACTGGTGTTGGGTTGTGGCAATTTTCCAATCCAAATTTGTTAACTGGTCGTTATAGTTGGTATTAGCAATCCATGTTCCGTTCAAGATTACTTCCCTAAAACGTTTTGCTAGTGCGTATTTATCTTCCATAACCTAATACTTATATGCCTCTTGATATTTAGTAAAAATAACGATTTTAAAGCTACAGATAAACCAACACATAAAAAAACCGTACAGCGGTTAAATAAGTAGGCTTTTAGGTTTTTTTATTACATTAGCTTTATAAACACTACCACCCGATGGTTAGAGATTTTATAGAAATTAACGATTTTACAATTTTAGTAGAAGTAGGTTCGTCTGGTACGGTTACTACCGATGCCTGTAAGTTTGAAGAGCCTCTTATAGCGGTTGCGTTTTATGGCTCTGGCAATGTAGATTTAACGGTAAAGTATGGCGCTAAACAAAAAGACTACAGTAATACCAAAGGTTTGGTTTTTTCGTTTTATGCCGATGCTGCTGTAGAGTTTATACATACCATTTCGCCCAACAAACCTTTGCAATGTATTGTTATAGCTACAGCACTAAGAAATTTAGGTGACTTACCTAATGATGAAGGTGAGATTTTTACGAACCTTTTGCATCAATTAGTACATCCTAAAGACCATTTTGTGGAGGGACCAATGTTTTTTATGACGCCCGAAATGGAAACAATTGTAGATGCTGTTTTTAATATTCCGTATGAGGGCAAAACTAAAATGATGTTTTTTAGGAGCCAAATAACCACATTACTATCGCACTTTTTTGGGCAACTCTCCCAACAAGAAGAAGAGGTTGTTAATGAACAAGAGCGTGAAAAGCTGTATTTGGCAAAAGAGATATTGTTTAAAAACCTCAATAATCCGCCATCGCTTACCGAGTTATCCAAACAAATAGGGTTAAATACCTTTAAACTTAAAAAAACGTTTAAAGCACTTTTTGGTGTGCCAGTTTTTAAATACCTCCAAAACGAACGACTTACTGTTGCCCATAAAATGATACATACCGAAGCCGCTACGGTGCAAGAGGCTGCCTGGCATGTAGGGTACGATAGCCTTAGCTCGTTCTCCAATGCTTTTGCAAAAAAGTTTGGTTACCGCCCCAGCCAAATTAAAAAATAATACTTCTGGAATAAATCATACTCCCTTAGCAACAAATTCAAACGGCTCATTCGCAGCACCTTTGCTCCATAATTAAAAACAAATAATTATGGAATCGTTTAAATTTTTTGCGCTAATAGTAACCGTACTATTTACAGGGCTATCGGCAGGGTTATGTTTTACATGGACTAACACAGTAACCAAAGGCATAGGTGCTTTACCCGATGTGGTATACTTGCAATCGTTTCAGCAAATGAATAGGGCAATATTAAACCCTACATTTTTTCTGGTGTTTTTCGCTCCCTTTTTTATAGGGATACTCAACGCTTTTTTATACAAAGGGCATCCAAAAATTATACTGTTTTTACTACTTACTGCAACGCTATTGTACTTTTTTGGAGTGGTTGTAGTAACCCTTTTTGGTAATGTGCCTTTAAATGAAATGTTAGATAAAACAGATGTACTACAGGCTACAACTGAGGAGCTGTATACACTGCGCCAACAGTTTGAGGTGCGTTGGAATCAGCTTCATCTTATCCGAACCACAACCAGTTTATTGTCTTTTCTATTGCTTGTTATTAGCCTGTATTTAAGCGGTAAACATACCCTATAATCTCAAACTTATTTTCAATATAATTTAAAATCGTAAAATCATGCAAAACAACATTTTAGTAATCGGCGGAACAGGAAAAACAGGTCGTAAAGTAGTAGAACGACTAGAAAAACAAAATGTAAACGTATGTATTGGCTCACGTAATGCCACACCATCGTTTAGTTGGCAGGAGCCTGATAATTGGGCAGCTGTTATGGAAGGGATGGATGCCGTATATATTACCTTTCAGCCCGATTTGGCAGTACCAGGCGCATTGGAGGCTATAGAGGCAATAACCAAACAAGCCAAAAGCAGTAACATAAAAAAGGTAGTATTACTATCGGGTAAAGGTGAAAAGGAGGCTGAGTTTTGTGAGCAGGTAGTTATCCACTCGGGTATTGATTATACTATTATTCGTGCCAGTTGGTTTAACCAAAACTTTAGTGAGAGCTTTTTTTTAGCTCCTATTTTGGCGGGGCATGTAGCGTTACCAAAACCAGATGTAAAGGTGCCTTATATAGATACGAATGATATTGCTGATGTTGCTGTTGAGGTATTATTAAGCAGCAAACACAATGGCAAAATTTATGAATTAACAGGCGCTAGGACGCTTACTTTTAAAGAAGTAATTGCCGAGATTGCTACAGCTACTAATAGAACTATAGCATTTACACCCATAACAATGCAGGCTTATGTTAACGCAATGCAACAACAAGGTGTACCAGCAGATTATATATGGTTAATAGAGTATTTGTTTACCGAAGTTTTAGATAACCAAAACAACGCACAAGTTACTAACGATGTAGAAAAGGTGCTTGGCAGAAAACCCATAGATTTTTCGGATTACGTAAAACAAACCGCCAGTACAGGTGTTTGGAATATTGCTACAGTTTAACAATTATCTGTACCATAAAATAACTCTAGTATTCTATAAAAAAGCCTCACAATTCTGTGAGGCTTTTTTGTTTGCTTTTTTTCATTTTTAGATGCGTACTCGCGTAATGCATCTTAATTCAGAGGGCAATTACTCAAAAAAGTAAGCTAATAATGTTATTATTCGCAACATTATCAGTAAAAAATCAATTTTTTTCACTTTTTATGTATTTAAAATATAATTTTTTGGAGTAGGCTGCTCATGCAGATTAGTTAAAGTTTTAGTTATAAATTGCATACTTTATATTTTTTTATAACAAAAATATGTTTTAATGTTATGAATTTGAAAACCCGCATTATTGTTAATGTTATTTAAATTAAAACATAAAAAATCTTAAAATTTTACTTTTTCATCAATTTTCATTGTGTAAAATTAGCCTGATTAATTTCTAAATTTAATTACCTAAAAAACTTATTGTTTAACATCCAATTAAAATTTTAATTTATGGAAAAAAACACTACTCTTTGGCAAGGGCGGCGGTATAAGCTGTTTTTGTTTGCTCTATTTGGGCTCATGATTTTTACGGGCAACACTTACGCCCAATCAATCGAAATTACGTGGGATTCTGAAGTAGGCTGCTTAGTTTACGATGAACAACGCGAAAAGTACGAAGAAGATATACAGGATGGTCCCTGTGTACGTGTATGCGAATTTAGCTCAGTAACGTATAATCTTACGGGTAATAGTGCCAACTGGCAAAGCACTGCATGGACAGCAACTGGTGGTACAATTGCAAGTAGCTCACTTACAAGTTGTACCGTAAACTGGGGTGCAGCGGGTGCAGGCACTTTAATGGCTGCTATTACTAAGAACGATAATACAATAGAAGAGGTAGAAATTTGTATTGAAATTATCGATTCTCCCAAAGCACGATTTGGTTTACTACCCGATTTGGGTTCCAATTTTGCCCAAGTGTGCTTAGAAGACATTTTACAGTTTGTAAACCTATCTAACCCCAATGGCGGTTCTGATCTTATCTCATATTACTGGGATTTTGGTGATGGTAACTTCTCATCGGAATTTGAACCTACGCATAGCTACGACAGTCCCGGAGGCTACACAGTAGTACTTACGGTAACCAATGCGTGTAATTGTACCAGTAGGTACAAAATGGAAATTGAAGTAGGCGAAGGCGGTTTCCAGATAACATGCCCTAGCGTAGTATGCGAAGGCGGACAAGGTTCTTACATGGTGCCTGAAGAAATTGCTGACAAATGCGGCTATAAAGAAGAAAACTGGAGTGTTGAAGGCGGAACGATATTATCGTACGAGCCTAATGGTGGTTCGGTACAAGTGATTTGGGACAATGTTGGATCTAGCGGATTTGGTTATGTAACTTACGATGCGTCGGACTGTGGTATGGAGTGTGGTAGTATTGTTACGGTAGAGGTACCTGTTATACAAGCACAAGGTACTATTGTTGGCGATTTGGTAATGTGTACTAACAGCCAAAGTTTATACAAGCTACCCCAATGGCCATCGACTAATTTTGATTGGACGTTGGATGCAGGTAGCACAGGTGCTACATTAACAACTACCGAAAATAAAAACGAAATTGTAATACAAAGTACAAGCAACACAGGTCAAGTAATCCTTAATGCAACGTACTACAATACACTGTTAAACTGTGGTGGCGTAGCTACTATAACAGTAAGTATTAGAGATAGAGCTGTATTTACAGGCGATATTGATTTGTGTAACAACACTACGGGTAATTATGCACTACAAAGTGGCTCGGGTAACTGGACACTTACAGGACCTGGCGGTACATTTACAGGATCGGGCAGTAGCTTTAGCCACCTTTATACCGTTGCAGGAAATTATACACTTACCGTAACAGGTAGTACTTTTTGCCAACCAGAGGAGCTTGATATTTTAGTTAGAGCGGCTGAGGCAGCACCATCGGGTATTACTGGTCCAACAGTAGTATGTAGAGATACACCTACAGCGTATAGCGTAACCAATACTGTACCAGGAACGCAAATAGGTTGGGAAGTAATAGGGGGCTCTATTGCAGGAAGCAATTACGGCGACCAAGTAGATATTATCTTTACAGGTGCAGGACCTTATACCATAAATGTATGGCGCGAAACTATAAACGCACCAAGCTGCCGTTCTGATCAAACTACAATTACAGTTACAGAGCCTGTAGTAACATCTAACATTACGGGCGATACTACAGTATGTTCTAGTAACTACGAAATGTACGATGCAGGATATGCTGATGGCGATGACTATATTTGGACAATAACACCTGCTACTGCGGGTAGTGTAAGCTCAGGTAACGGTACGGATAGTGTAACCATTTTATGGAACGAAACACCAGGTATTGCAACTGTAAACCTTGCTATTGAAAGATGTGGTACATTACACCCACAACCAGGATATACAGTAAATGTAATAACATCACCCAACGTTACATTAAACAGCCCACCAGCTACAATTTGTAGTGGCGATACGGTTAACTTCCAGTTACTATCTACACCTACATTAACATCAGGAACGGTAACATGGGATTTTGGTGATGGTACTATAGTAACTACAGACGATAGTATGCTGGGTTGGACAAGCCAGACCCATACATTTACATCATCAAGCACATCGCAAATAAACTACAACGTAGTAATAACGGTTAATGATGCTAATGGCTGTATAAACCCAGCTATAGTAAACCACTCTATAGCTGTTAACCCATCGCCAGTGGCAAGTATAAGCCCAGCAGGTAATTATGCTATCTGCCCAAGCATGTCGCCACAAACCCTAACGGTTAATATACAAGGCGGTATTGGGGCATTAAGTACTATTGCGTGGTATCGTAATGGCGTACTTCAAGTATCAGGAGCACCTGGAGCAAACCAAACCTATACGGCTACAACCTACGGTAGCTATTATGCAGTAGTAACAGCCAATAACGGTTGTACTACTACTACCAATACTACACAATACAACGGTAATTGTGGCGGACCACCACCTTGTACAACGGGGCAAACGGTTACCATAACATCGGCAGTAAATAACTGTGGTACAATAACCGTAAACGGAACCTTTACAGGTACACCAACCAGTGTGCAGTGGATAACTCCTGCACCACCAGCATCGCAAAGTACTACAAACAATGTAGGTACATTTACATATGATGAGTCGGGTAGCTATACTATCTTCTACAGAGTAATATATGGTACATGTGCCGTTACCAAAAGCGTAACCGTTGTAGTACCTTACTTACCCGAACTTAAACATACGGTTACGTGTGGTACAGGTGGTAATTATAGCGTTGAATTGTTAGATAACTCTAACTTTTACCCTGGTAACCCTATTACAAACTATACCTTCCGTATCAACGGTACTGTAGTACAATCGGGTGCAGCAATAAGCCATTTAGCAAGTTTACCACCAGGTATGCATACTATACAACTTACGATAGACGGACCTACAAGCACACCCTGTAGTACCAGTATTGAAACGATAGATTTACCTGCGTTGCCATTGGCTACCTTTACACACGATGCACCTCGATGCGAAGATGCGGTTATTAACTTTGCACCAGATGATATTCAGCCAGGGCTAACGTATCTGTGGCAATTTGGAGATACCTCTAGTAACGCGCAACAATCGCCAGATAAGGTATACGATACTTTTGGTAACCGTACTGTAACACTAACTGTTACCAACCAGTTTGGTTGCTCAACAACAAGCTCATCTGTTATTAACGTTACGCCTAACCAATTGGCAGGGGTTATTAGTGCAACGTCGTTAACAGCCTGCGATGGACAAACAGAAACGTTATCCTATTTACCAAATGGGGGTACACCTACACCAACGGTGTACGAGTGGAGCAGAAACGGTGTAGTAGTTGGCACAAGCCCTACACTTAACGTAACTACATCAGGCAATTATAGCCTAAGTGTTGAAACCAATTTAGGTTGTACGCTGGATTTACCTGCTGTAATAGTTAACTTCATTAAAGCACCAGTAGCAAGCATTAACGGTCCGGACGAGACTTGTGCAGGCGATACTTTTGTGTTAACTACACCAGCAGGCGGTACGGGTGCAGATTATGCTTGGACGCTAAATGGCTCACCATTAACAGCATTTAATGGAGAGAACAGTATAGAGCAAACCATTAATGTTGCCGGAACGTACAACTACGTAGTAACAACTAGTATTTCTGACGGTAACGGAGGCTTCTGTACCAATACCGATACACACACGGTAGTAGTAAATGCATTACCAGCATCGCCATCAATTAGCTTTACGATGTTAGATTGTGATACGTACACGGTAGAACTTGTAGCTACAGGACCTGGACCAGGCACCTATACGTGGAGTAATGGTATGACGGGTGATACGATTGAAGTAACACAAGGAGGACCTTACCAAGTGCGTTATACCAATACATCAGGATGTACTTCTACACGCGACATATTTATACCTAGAGATCCAGCAGTACACTTCTGGACGGTTCCAGTAGGATGTTACCAATTCTGTGAAGAATTACTAGGACAATCGTCAATAACGGCAGGACCTACAGTACCTTACGATTATTGGGCATGGCTTAGAGGTGATGTACAACTTTCGGGTATGTTCTCTCTTGTAGGCGACCTCGATTTAGGTACTTATGGCGCTGGTACCTACCAGCTAACACTAGATAACGGCTTATGTGATAGAGTTAGTGGCGATGTAAATATTGAAGTTGTTGATTGTAAAGATTGTGAGGTTAAGTTTCGTGTAAGAAGAATATCCAGAGATGAGAAGTACAGGCCTTGTGCTTTTGCAATTACATATGATATTTACAACCCACACGGTGTAACAATACCATTTACTATAACAGCACCAAATGGCGAAGGCTTGTTCCTACCATCAGGAGTAACAGCACCACCAGGAAGCAGTACACATACAGTACATTTTGTACCGCTTAACGGATTTACTGGCGGAGCAGTTACCATTTACATACAAGGTACTTATAAAGGTATACCGTGTGTTACAAAACGTACAATAGAGTTACCAGGATGTAAAAAATTATCCAAGTCGGGTGCTTCAACGATATCAGACGATGCGTTTGCGAAATCGAAACTTTCAATCTCGCCAAACCCAGCTACAGATGCTGTACAACTACAGTATAACTTTAGCAATAGTGCAGACAACGACGTTCGTACACTTGAGATATACAACCTAATGGGAGTATTAATGGAGCGTACAAGTTTAGAGAAAACCAACGGCACATGGGATGCGCAACTATCGCGCTTCGCTGCTGGGCAGTACATAGTAGTTATGAAACTTAACGGTACTGTAATAACTCAAAAAGCATTAATAGTGAAATAGTAGTAATAGCTACAGTTTTAATTTAATAGCCGGGGCACATAATGTGCTCCGGCTTATTAACATTTTTATATTATGAAGAAAAATTACACTATACTTATTATAGTAACCCTATGCCTATGCACGCAAATACTACAGGCGCAAACATGGCAATGGGCAAAAAAAGGAGGAAGCTTTGATGATGTACAGGACAAGGAAAAAGTAGAATCGATGATTACTGATACCGATGGTAATTTGTATATACTAGCCCATGTAGGCGAAACCAATTTAGAAATAGATGGTGTGAGCAAAACAGCTTTTGGAAACCCTGATTATATGATTGCTAGTTTTGATTGCGAGGGTACTTACCGATGGTCTAGCATTATAGGAGGAGCGGGATTTGAAAGAGTAGCTCGGTTACAAACCGATGCACAAAACAACATTTACGTAGCAGGAACATTACAACGAACCTCTGAGGTAATGTTTGGAGGCGAAACCGATACGACATACACCCTCCCTTATTCAACACAAAACAACCAACACAAACAAAACCTATTCTTAGCAAAATACAATTCCGATGGTGTATTTCAGTGGGTTACGTTACCCCAAGCAGATGACGTAACACAAATAGATGCACAAGGGCACAGCATAACCAAAGATTTTCAGGTAGATGCCGAAGGAAACGCCTATTGGTTATGTACTTTACCACAAGGTACGTATGCTAATGGTGCTTTTGAAAATACAACGGAAGGCGATAACTTATTTGTGCTACAATACAATACTTCGGGCGCTTTTGTAAGTGCTAACCCGTTAGATATGCAAACAATAGGCTTTGGTCCTATATTTAAAATGGTACAAAATCATACTACAGGTACACTATACATAGGCGGCTATTTGCCTTTCGGAGCCACAGCACCCGTAATAGGAGGTAGCACTGTTAACAGCTTTATGTTTTTAGCAGCATTTGATGCCACTGGAACATATTTATGGAAACACGAAAACAGCCATGAATTTGATGGTGTTATTGAAGATATGTATGTTGATGCAACAAACAACCTTTACGTAACGGGAGGGACATCAAACGGCGATACGTTTGCAGGTGCAACATTCAACTCTGAGAATTTAGGAACATTTCCGTTTATACTAAAACTTAGTGCTACAGGCGAGCTTATATGGAGTACCAATGCTACAACCAGTAATAGCTCCACCAGAACCAGCAGTATTGTAGCAAGCACTACCGAAGTAGGTGTAGTAGCAGGGCATGGCAATATAAATTGGGATGGCGAACTATTATCTATAGAGAATAACTCGGGTTACGATGTTATGTTGGGTAAATTTAATGCTAACGATGGTAGTATTATAGGACTATATACCTTAGGTAGCAACTTTGGTGCTATAGATGACGGTACAGCAGTAGCAACCGATAATTTAGGTAATTTTTATGTAGGCGGACGATTTCAGGGACAACTTTTTGTAAACGACGAAACATTAGTAAACGGAGCACAAGGTTGGGATTTTTTCTTTGCCAAACACGGTACTGATAATTGCGATTGTGCTTTGCCAGAACCCGATTTCGGATTCGCGCCCAACGATGCTAATGGAGGTATATTTAGCTTTAATTACAGCGGTACAGAACCATACGATACTATTTCGTGGAGTTTTGGCGATGGCGCATCTTCTGATGAAGAAAACCCAACGCATGCCTACGCCACACCTAACACTTATACGGTTTGTGTAACGGTAACCAATGCATGTGGTAGTAATCAGTACTGCGATGAGGTAACCGCCACTCCTTTACATACCGATAATTTTACGAACGAAATATTTAGTGTATACCCAAACCCTAGTAAAGACTTATTTACAATTACCGCCACCCAAACATTGCAGTACAAATTATATTCTGTTTTAGGTGCTGAGGTAGCTACAGGCTATTTTTACAAAGGCGAAAACAAACTGAGTACTATTACATTTGCCAATGCGTGCTATCTGTTAAAAGTTACAAGTACTAATGGTACAACAATTACAGTACGTTTGCTAAAAATGTAATATTACACGTTAGTTATAAACGTAGTGTACCCCCACGCCTATAAGTTATAATTTACATTAAGCAACCTTTAACTGGTTTAAGGCAAATGCCTTTTAGTATATCTTAATCAATATGGTCTTATACCTTATTTATACGGGCTATACAATAGTTATGCTTAGTTTGCAATAACTTAAAAAACAAAAAGCCTTACAGCAATGTAAGGCTTTTTTTGGTGTGGTCCCACTTGGGCTCGAACCAGGGACCACCTGATTATGAGTCAGCACTACTTTATTTTCAAATGTTTTTATTACCTTTGATTATCAGTGTTTTGAGAGGTTTTATTCTTCAAAAAGAACCATGAAAAACCATATAGATACAAAATTTGCGTGCAAACTGCGTGCAAATTTTTAAATCATTAATCCCTCATCAATGGCAACCACGATAGTGCTTTCACTCGATAAGCGTAGAAAAAGAAAAACCATAGCCATTCCGCTACACTATTTTCTCGAAGAGAAATATTGGGATGAAAAAAACTGGAAAACATTATTGATGGGCGTATATACTATACCCGTAAGAAAACACATCGCCCTTACACTATTAAAATATCGCATGCTCTTCATGAGGTATTGAAATACTACATAAAAGATAAGCAAAAAGAATCGTTTATATTTCCTATACTCAAATCTGATTCATTAGAAAACCAATACAAGAGGATTCAGGAAGCAAGAAAACGCTATAATAAAAACTTAAAGCATTTAGCGGATTTAGCAGGAGTAGAAGAACAATTAACAAGTTATGTAAGCCGTCATACATTTGCTTCTCTTGCCAATAACAAAGGTATTCCTGTTTCCGCTATTTCAGAAATGCTCGGACATGAAAGTCTTAAAACCACTCAAGTTTATCTAGATAGTCTTTCCAATACCGCCTTGGATGCTTATAATGACATGATCATTGAGATTTAGTGATGTTGTTTTTTCATATATAAACAGATAGAAAATGAAAAAATATAATCCAAAATTTAAGAGTTTACAACCCTGAGGTCACGGGTTCAACTCCCGTCTTTGCTACTACAGTGTAAAGGCTTTTAGATTTATCTGAAAGCCTTTTTTAGTATCCTACCCCATGCATTACTTAATTGGAACATTGGTAAATACATTGCTACAAGTAAAACAGCAATCAATGCGCCTACAAACAGTATTATAAATGGTTCTAAAACAGTAGATAGAACTTTTAATTTTTGCATAACTTCATTATTATATTGTTCGTTTAACTGATTGAATATGTACTCAGTTGGGTTTCTTCGGCTACTTTTACAAGCGAAATAATTCTGTTATCAAATAATTTATTATTTTTTAAACTGTCGCTCAAGTTTTCAGCTTTCATATTGTTTGCTTTTACCTTGATTAGGGCTTCTTTTGACGGCACAAATCGTATCATTTTAGTAACCATCTGGATACTGTTTAGTATAGGGACTTTCGATGTAATAAGTAGCGTAACCGCCTGCGCAAATTGTGCTAGGTATATTTTACTTATAAAAAGTCCCTGCAAAAGGAATTTTTAGCATTAGGTAGGTAGTACAACAAGCATTTCTTGTAAACTGAAAGAAGGTAGCTTATTTATCTGCTTTTTCATTGCCTTTCTATATTTTTTTGAAAATTTCGTAAGCATAGTGAAAAATTGCTGCTAATATAAATTTATAGAAAAACTCTATTCACCAAAACACAATTATTAACACACAATTAACGTTAGTTAATTAATGAATAGTATTAATTGAAATATTTTTGCACGATTCAAAAAAACTGACCAATGAATAAAAGGCTCTTAACATTTTTATTTACTTTTTCGATAATAGCTTTAGCAAAAGCTCAAGACGCTCCTAAACTACCAGAAATCATTCCCCCGTCACCAACAGTTGCTAATTTAATGCACTTTGAAGAAGTACCTGTTGATATGCACACAGGACAACCTAATATAGCTATACCATTAGCGTCTAAGAATTTAGGAGCGGGTCTTACCTTACCAATAGCACTCCGCTATTCTACATTAGGTATACGCCCTCAAGACCGTTCGGGTTGGGTAGGAAAAGGCTGGTCACTTGAAGCAGGAGGGACTGTTTCGAGAACAGTACGTGGTGGAATTGCTGATGAAAAGCAAGACGAAGGAGAAGGTTCCCGATCAATTGGTCTTTTTCATCATAATAGTAACGTATGGAATTCCTTTCTTTCAGACCCCGCCTCTTCGGTTGGCTCTGATGATTGCACTAGAAACGAATTTTTATGGAATGCCAGTGGTAAAGACCCTGAAAAACCATGGGATTCTCAACCCGACCTATTTCAATATAGTGTACTCGGACTAAATGGTCGTTTTGCAGTAGTAAAGGAAAACGGAATATTAGTACCTAAATTATTAAATTTAGAAAATAAGGTAAAAATTACTTTAAATTACACAAATGATTATGTTATAACAGGTTTTACAGTTATCGATGCCAATGGTATCAAATATCGTTTTGGAGACGGTGCCATAGAAACAACACGTTCTAGATCCGCATCAATAGTATATCCACAACAGCCAATTCAAACTGGGGTAGGTGGTAATCCAAGTTTAAATCCTTTAGATGGTTATGGTCTTGGAGGTAATTTGGCGCTAAGAGGAGGTATAATGCCTGATATAAGCCCTGTAGTTGTTTCAACCGTATCTGCTTGGCATCTTGTATCAATAAAAACTAGCAATGATGAGACGTTAGCTACTTTTACTTACACCGATAGCCAAGAAAATTATTCTACTACTCCTAGTCGAACAGAAAACAGAATTACCTCTCCATCTAGCAGTGCCATGAACACTCTACTCGGGAATTCTGCTAATATACAGTACTTACGTCCTGAACGTTCTCAGTCTTGGACTATTATCGAAGTGGATACAAAAAAATTAAATTACGTTTATTTTAGGGATGGAACTCAATTTGAGTTTAAAGTATCAAACCAAGGTACCAATCCAGAAAACAACGGTGTTTATCTGGAACAAATCTTATTAAAAAGGAGTGCTGCCGATGTATATCAATCAATAACTCTGCATCATGGTACCAAAACTACTAAGACAATTGAAAAAAAACCAAATGGAGCGTATCATCGAATTGAGGATACTGATAGCAGAAGACTATGGCTAAACGGAGTAACCATAGGTTCTTTACTCGACCCACAAGAATACCTATTTGAATATTTTGATAACGATAATTTTCAGTCTATAACTTCAGGCAATCTTGATCCATGGGGCTATGAAAACGGTGATTTTAGAGAAGTTTTACATGATATTCACGAACTGTTCTATTACGATTATAGTGCAGTAAAAAGAGGGGTGTTAACTAAAATAACTTACCCAACTGGAGGGAGCAAACTTTTTGGTTTCGATTCTAATACTTTTACATATGAAAAAGGGAACAAGTTTTTGGATAGCTATCATTTGAACCCTCTAAATGAAAATAGTGACTCTAAATATTCTGATTCCGCTTTTCAAGTTGGAGTGGCTGACACCAATTATACAACCCATACTGATGATGGAGTATCAATTCTTATTACTCACCCTCAGCGTATTAAGGTTGAGGTTAATATTACCGCAAACATACAGCATCAAGATAAATTAAGCCTAGAAATTACGGGCGGTAGCTACAACATATCCTATGATTTAGCTGATGTTGACAACCATAACGGTTTTATTTACGTACCCAAGGGGTATTTAACATTTAAAGTTGTGATAAGTAATACTAGCGTACTTATAGACGATGCTGATGCAGGGTCGATTGTACAAGGCTATACTAATATAAACTACCGCAAACAAACTAAAATAAATGGTTACTTATTTGGTGGAGGTGTAAGAATAGGAGGCATTTCTTTTGTTGATAAATCTTTTGACCAGGGTGGTGAGATAAGAAAAACAATAAATTATGATTATCATTTTGTTGGAGACAGTATTCGCAAAGATACATTAATAGGTCAAGGTATTAATCCTATCACGGGAGAGCCTAATATGACAATAATCGAACACATTGTTAAATTCAACGCTTCCAATGGAGTCACTGAAGGAGCACACGATATTGTAAAAAACTATAATTCTTCGGACAGGAGATTCTTACACAATAGTGGTGACAACAGCCTTGTAGGAGGTTTCATGCCACGAACAATAACTTATAATGTAATTACTAATGAGCCCGTTGTATTTTTAGCCAAAGGAGGAAATTATGTTACATATCGTTCAGTAAAAGCAATCGAAGGGGGATATACTCGCGAAGAAATTATACAAGATTTGGATACAGATATTGTATCACATATACAATCCTATTATCCCAAAGGATATACGCAATATAATTATACTTCTGCTTACGATGCTCCTTTAGATCCGATCTACTACACTTACCCTTATAACGAACCCCCAGCGCGTGATTATAAGCGTGGGCTCTTATTAAAAACAACGGTAATGGATAATTCAGATCAGAAGCTGCAAGAAACCATTAATACCTACGATGAAGACACTATTGTTGGGGATGCTGTTTTCTCATTAAATATTTACAAACCACTACATGATGATTGTGAGTGGATTGTTTTTTATGATACTTGGGAAAGCTATAATACGGGGCTTCCAGGAATACCAATGCGACCTCAGTGCGATGCATCAGGTGCTATAGGAGGGCAAGCAGATTGTTTTATAGAAGACCAATACCAAATTTGTGACTTTCTGGGTGATCCTAATGATAATAATAGTTGTACTACTTTTGATCATTACAAATACGTAAGAAACGACATTGAATCTCGCAAAGCAGTATTACAACAAACACAAAACATACAGTATTATCGTGATAATGGCGTTGAAACTTCAAAAAGCACCCTAACCACCTACGAATACAATACAGCAAATTACCAAATAAAAAGCCAGACCAGTATAGTAAACCAAGGCAATGAGGTTAACGAATACAAAACAACCTACGATTACCCAGTACCAGCACCAAGCCAGGGTGGATACGATAGTAGTTTGTTTACAGATATTGAAGAGGATGTAATAGACGAAATGATAACTAAAAATATTATTAACGCCCCTATTGTAGTAGCCAGTTATAAAAACAACGAGCCCTTACAAAAAGTAATTACCAAGTATAGCAATTTTAATGGACTATTATTACCCAGCAAAGCAGAAACCATAAAAGGCACAGGTATAGTAGGCGATGAACGAATAGAATATCACCAATACAACGAACTGGGTAACGCAGTAGAAGTATCGCCAACCTTAGGCACACATACCTATTACATATGGGGGTACAACGGCACACTACCCATTGCAAAAATTGATAATTTTAGCACAAATAACCTAAACACGACGATATCTGATGCTATTACTATTGCAAAAACAGCCTCCGATAATCATGTTCATTCAGATTCATCTACGTTAATGGCTTTAGAAACAGCACTTGATAATTTGCAATCAACATTGTCCAATTATCAGGTTACAACCCTAATTCACGATGCCGCTAGAGGCGTTGTTTTAAGTGTTAAAGATCCAAGAGGCATTAAAATAGAGTACAAATACGATGCCTTTGGTCGACTTACCAAAGTAATAGACCATGAAGGAAACGTACTCTCTGAAAACGAATACCATTACCGAACAGAGCCAACAGAATAATCTTTACAATATGTTATTATTACAATCAACAAAAAACCAATTCATGAAAAATATAGTATATATTCTGTTGTTACTCCCAATACTTGGATTCAGCCAAACAGAAACAGAGAACTATGTTAAGTCCATGACCTATCGTACAGCCCATAGTGCTACAGCAGTTCAAGACACCTCAAAAGCACGTACCAATATCACCTACTTAGATGGCTTAGGGCGTCCAATACAACAAATAGTAGCCAAAGCATCAGGCAACGAAAAAAATATCGTTACCCATATCGAGTACGATGAATTCGGAAGGCAAATAAAACAATATTTACCCTATGCTTCCTCCAGTTCCGACTTTGATTATGAGCCAAACGCACTTACCAATACGCAAAATTTTTATAATACACCCAAATACGAAAACACACAAAACCCGTATAGCCAATCCTTTTTAGAAAACTCCCCGCTAAACCGCACCCGTAAACAAGCTGCACCTGGAAACCCATGGGAAGGAACAATTGATATTGATAACAATGTTGATAATGATGACGACCATACAGTAAAAATAAAATATCAACTCAATAAGGCAGCCGAAGTAAGATACTTTGACGTAGCCTTTGAAGAAGAAAACAGTATTGAAAACCCCGAAAAACCCAGATTAGTATATAAAAACTACTACGACGCAAACCAACTGTACAAAACCATAACAAAGGACGAAAACTGGGTGCCTGCCGATGGCAATAACAAAACTACCGAAGAGTTTACCGACGATATGGGCAGAGTAGTTTTAAAAAGAAATTACGATAACGACCAACCCCACGATACCTACTACGTATACGATAAATTCTCGAATTTAACCTATGTAATCCCACCACTTGCTGCCGATCAAATCGTACAAGAAACATCCACATTACTCAACCCAGGGAATAATTATCCGTGGACAAGCCTTTCCCAAGTAGATGCGCAACTGGCACAAGATTATGGGCGTTACTTACAAGACTACGAAAACGCCGAAATACTCAACCTCGATTTAATCGACCAGTATGGAGGACAAGGCGGCTTCTCTGTTACCCCACAGTCAGATGGTACACTGACTATGAGTATTAATATAGCCACCAGTACCCCCATGCCCTATCGTACAGGTATTATTTTAGACCTAAAAGATATCGGTACCTTTCAAGACACCGAAATTGGTAGAGTATCAGGTACAGGCTACAGTTACACCTTTATCATAAAAGGCAATACCATCGAGGTACAAGGAAACGGCGATGTCCCCTCGTTAAACACCGCCTTTAACAGTGCGCAGCAGCTCTCCTATAGCATGAACTACCCATGGACAGCGTTTTGCAAAGCCGATGCCACAGTAGCACGCGATTACGAAAATGACATTGCAACATTAGACAATAGCGAAATACTTACCACCTATACCCCAAACCCCTACGGCGCTATGGGCGGTATAGCCATAACCGTAGACGAAAACGATGCCGTTACCCTTGCCATAAACCTATCCTCAACCACACCGTTAGAGTTTAACCAAGGTAACGTAATAACACTACCGTTACAACGAAGCCTACCCGATATGGATTTTGGTGTTATTGGTGGAGCAGGTTACAATTACGGAATATCCATAAAAGGGAACGAACTCAACATCACAGGCTCAGGGCAATTCAACAACGTAAACTTCTCGGGTAATTTATTGAACGATGTAACCTTTAAAGTACGATTCGGTACATTATACGGTCTATGCTACATCTACCATTACGACAGTCGTAACCGTGTAATAGAAAAACACATCCCCGATGCAGGTTGGACGTATATTGTATACGATAAGCTAGACCGCCCCATAGTAACCCAAGATGAAAACCAACGATTAGAAGATGAATGGCTAACAACAAAATACGATGCTTTAGGGCGAGTAGCCTATACAGGAATATATTACAAACCAGGAACAACTCGAGAGATTTTACAAGACGGTGCAAATGGTGTAACGAGCCCTCAAGAACTTTACGAGACCTTAACAACCCCTTTAACTACAGAGGGAGTTAGTTTTGATTATACCCAAGTAGCAGCAAAACCTGGTATATTACGAAATATCTTAACCGTTAGCTATTACGACGATTATACTACCGATACGGATGGTATTACAGTACCAACTACAGCTACCATCCCTCAAATTAGTACCGTAACCAAAGGCTTACCCACTGTAACCAAAGTGCGCGTGTTAGAAAACAACACCGTAAATGTAGGCAATACCCATTGGATAACTACTGTAAATGCCTACGACGAGAAAGGACGCTCCATATGGAGCCATAGTAAAAACAACTATTTAGGTACTGAGGACATTACCAAAACCAGTCTCGATTTTACAGGACAAGTAACCCATACCGAAAGCCAACACAAACGCACAGGATTCCCCGATTTAGTAGTGTACAACCGTTTTGATTACGATACCCAAGGCAAGCTGCTCGACCACAAACAATCGCAAACCCCACAAAGTGGATGGCAAATAGGACCCTATACCCACGTAATAGCCCAAAACCATTACGACGAACTAGGGCAATTAGCACAAAAAGGCGTAGGAGGAAAAGACAACGGTACCCTTAGCTACATACCCCTACAAACCGTAGATTATACCTACAACATACGCGGGTGGCTAACCAGCATAAACAACCCTGATATGCCTGTAACCAACGATTTGTTTGCCTTTAAGATAAATTACAACCTAAACGAAGAAGTAAACGCCATACCGCTATACAACGGTAACATAAGCGAAACCTTTTGGCGCAGCCGTACCGACAACATACGCAAAGGCTACTTTTACCATTACGATGCGCTAAACCGCATCCAACTCGCCCAATACAAAAACGGCGTAGATCGCTCGCCCGCCAACTACAGCACCAGCCAAATAACATACGACAAAAACGGAAACCTAAAAAAACTAAACCGAAAAGGACTAGTAGGCGGCGCGCTACCCCCTACGTACGACACCATAGACGGACTCATTTATGCCTATTTTCCCGATAGCAACCAACTCCGCTACGTAAACGACACCGCCAGTGCCACCGAAGGTTTTAAAAACCGTGCTACAGGCAGCGACCAAGATTACAAGTACGACCCCAACGGCAACATGGTAATGGACCTTAACAAAGGCATAGGTGAAGTAGAAGCCGAACAAATACAATACAACCACCTTAACCTGCCCACCCACATAACCCTAACAGGCGAGCAAGTAGGTACCATACACTACGTTTACGATGCTACAGGCACCAAACTACAAAAAACGGTAGCCCAAGGCACAGCAACCACCATAACCGATTATGCCAATGGTTACGTATACGAAAGCACAGATAACAACGCACCCGTACTACAATTTTTTAGCCACCCCGAAGGTTACGTAACAGTACCAGCAATAACCCCAGCAGACCCAAATTACCCTGAAAGCTTACCGTATTATAACACCAACGACTTTGAGTATGTGTACCAATACAAAGACCATTTGGGTAACACCCGCCTGAGCTATAGCGATGCCGATGACGACGGTACCATAAACGATGCCAGCCGCTACCTTGTAGAGGACAGTTTTGAAACCCAAGGCAGTTGGACAGGCTTTAGCAGCTACCCTACTGGAAAACTTCGAACAGGTAGCTACTCCGCACGTATTGACAATGAAACCGATATTGAGAAGATTGCCTATATGAATGATTGGATCGATATCGACATAACCCAACCTACAGAATACACCTTCTCTGCATGGGTGTACACCAACGGACCCCGAGCCGAGTTATTCTTGTACATGCAAGACGAGAACACCACTACAGGACCCAGCGCAACCTCCCAAATACAACAACCTCCAACTACGTTGAATGATTGGGTATATGTAACAAAAACCGTAATGGTACAACCCAACATAAAAAAGCTTAAATTGCGTTTGGATAACGATGGGCAATTAACTTCCAATACTACGGGTTACACCATTTGGTTTGATGATGTGGAATTGAAAAAGACCAACATACAAAGTGAGATAATAGCCCAGGACGATTACTACGCCTTTGGAATGAAACACAGAACAATAGGGAATGTAATAAACGGAGGGAATCACCTTGCTCAGAAATATATGTATCAAGGGCAAGAACGTCAAGATGAATTAGGGCTAAACTGGGATAGCTTTAAATGGCGTAACTATGATTATGCCATAGGAAGATTTATGTGTGTTGACCCGCTGGCGGAAAAATACGTTTATAATTCTACTTATGCTTTTCAGGAAAATAAGCTAGGTTTAGGAGTAGAGCTTGAAGGACTAGAGATGACATCTGAAAGATCTGAAGATGGTAAATCTATTACTTTAACCATAAGAGTTAAACCTGTAAATAATGTACCTTTAAATGATAAGGGTGAACAAATGCTAACAAATGAACAGTTCCGATCACTAGTTGAAGCTAGAAAAGCCCAAACAATAGAGTCTTTTAATGGCAAAACGGGTGAAGGAACAACTGTTAACACTAATATTATTGAAAGTGAAGATGCTACATTAATTTGGGAATACAACACAGAGCTACATGGAAAAGGAGTAGAGTCAGATGGTAAAAGTGCTGCTGGACACACGGATGAAATTGGAAATACACAGGAAAATTTAATGGAAGTAAATGTCCTTACAATATTTGGAACTGATGGACAAGGGCATATTAATGTTTCGAAAGAAAATGGTCGTACTAGTGCTTCTAAAACAGGAACACATGAGGACGGACATATGGGGGGCTTGAAGCATCCTGAAGATTATGATTATAGTCCAAGTGTTAGAAAATTACATCAAGAAATAAATGTTGACGGGACTAATAATCTTATGACACAAGGCATTAATGCAACGAATATAACTCCACTTCAACGATCAGTTATTATAAACACAGTTGAAGAACAACAGACCCAATAAAAATCTTAACAAATAATAATTATGAGAAAATTTGTTTTATACTCACTATTTATTTTTTTATACAGTTGTTCCTCTCCTCAAATAAAGTTTTCTGAGTATAAGGAAATGATTATTATGAGTGATGACAGTAGAAATTTGGTTTTAAATGATTTAGATGCTAAGGATTCTATTTATTCTCTCATTTATTTTACAAGTGTTTTTAAAGAAGATTTAATAAAAGTCGAGAATGGTGATAAAACTATATTTAATGATACTATAAAAAGTGATGAGTCTTTAGGACTCGCTGAGGTAATACGAATAAATAATACTTTAGATGTAAAAATTACTGATATGAGTTTAAATTATTCATTTAATCTAAAAAAGAAGAGCAATATGAACTATAAATATATTTATATCGAAAGAAAAAGATATGAAGATAATAAGTATGTAGTTATTTATAGTAATAGTATGAGAGCTTTTTATTAGATAAATGAGTTTGTTAATTGTTAAAATCAGTAATCTTTACATCTAAAGTACTAATTGTTGTTATTGACCTCAAAGCTTTAAAATGAGGCAATATAGAGACGGTCTTTCGGCAACGGATTTAGGTTATCCTGCTGATGGCTATACACATGAAGAGGGCAATACTCAAAGTAACGTTACCGAAGTAGACATGACCAGTATTTTTGGAAGAGATTTAAATATACCTGTTGACGAAAATGGAAATATAGATGCCAGTAGGTAATGGTTTAAATTAGTTGATAGTGAATAAATAATTGTTATTTACTGAAAACCAATAAATTAAAATAAGGATAGGATTAGAAAAAGGTGTACAATTATGTACACCTTTCTATTTTAAACACAATTAAAGGCTTTAATACCCATTTTTATCACCTTTGTGGTTTCAATTAGTTGATAGAAAAATTATGAAATGTACAAGCTGTAAAACATTAGCTGTGAAAAATGGAAAACAAGCCAATGGAGAGCAACGTTATTACTGTAAAAATTGTAGAAAGAGTTTCCAAAAAGCGTACAAATATAAAGCCTATAAGTTGGAAACAAATGCATTAATAAAGAGCCTGCTAAAAGAAGGTTGCGGTATAAGGAGCATCTCACGAATATTAGAAATATCGAATAAAACAGTGCTTTCGAGAATGCTAAAAATAAGTGGTCAAATAAGACCTATGAATTTTACTAAGTTAGGTTGTAAATTTGAGATTGACGAATTATGGAGCTTTATAGGTAACAAAGCCAATGTAACATGGATAACCTATGCTATAGAGAGAACTACCAAAAATGTTGTTGCTTTTTTTGTAGGCAACAAATCAAAAGAAAATATCAAGCCCTTAATTGATAAAGTTTTATTACTAAATCCAAGCAGTATTTACACCGATAAGTTGAATATCTATCCCAGTCTGATTCCCAAAACAACTCATAAACGATTTCGATATTGCACTAACCTCATTGAAAGAAAAAATCTCACTTTAAGAACACACATTAAAAGACTAACTAGAAAAACAATCTGTTTCTCAAAAAGTAAGATTTATCTAGAAGCACACTTGAAAATTTATTTTTGGGGATGATGTATTAAAAAACTATGACAGTTTAGACCATCTTATTTTGAGAAAAGACCATCACCATAGGTACCATATCAGACAGAGCGTTAGCATATTCTCTGACCAAACTTCACTATAGCGAAGTTATCACCATTTTTACCCCATACTTTACCCGATTTAAAAACCACTGCTTCCACACTATAACGATTTTCTTTTTTCCCCGTCTTTAACTTGGTAAACGTATCTATAGCCACTTTATCCCGTAACTCTTTAGATTTGGTTTTACTCATCTGCATATCCTTGTCGTAATTCAAGTTCTGCACCTCCACATAATGTTTTCCGATCATTTGAGAAGCCCATTCATTAGTGTCAAAATCAGCATTAGAACAGAAGATTTTAAGATTAATATTCCCCAGCAGACTTTTAGCCCTCGCTTCCGGTTGGTTATTCCCCATTACAAACCGCAAATTATTGATATTCTGAGTGATATAAACAGAAGCAACCCAAGAACTACGCGCGGTCAACTGAAACATACTATCAGTCAACGGATTACAAAAGTTTTGATACTCGTCAATCCATAAAGCCATAGGTTTCGGGTTGGTTTCCCTTTCAATATTACGGCGTTCCAAAGCCTGCTGAAAAGCTGTTTTTATAATGGTTGCCGCATAAGTGCCTGCTAACCCATAGGCTTTAATCGGAAAATCAATAATGACAATCTTATTGTTGGCGATACAATTCTCAGGGATTAATTCATCACTCAATCCCCCTGTAAAATGACGCCGTAAAATACCGTCATTCAAGAAAGGCTCTATAATCCCCATAAAGGATTCCACAACAATACTTCTTGTTTTTTCCGAGAGCAGGGCAAAATCGTTCAACCAATACGTTTTCAATAATTCAAAATCCTGCTGCTGTTCTTCAGATAAATCAGTTCCGTTTATTTTTTCCAACAGCCCAAGAAAGAAGTTGGATTGTCGGAATATCTCATAATCAGCCCTTGCCTACATTCTTTTTTGCGGTTCGATTTCTTCGGTAGAGCGTATTAATTTATTTAACAGATGATAGTACTTCAGGTCTTCTTCCTGAAAGCTGTCGGAAATAAGCCTGCGGATATTGGCGATGCTTATTTCAGCTCCGGCCATTTTTAAAAACATAATGGCATTACTGATGAGCCTTTGAACAGCATTATCCCAAAAACGTTCACTACTTCCTCCTTTATCGCCATGAAAAATTTTACTAAGTTCATTAACATTTTGAAGCAGCCTGTTTAAGTTGATAACGTCACCTGCACCTGCACCACTGCGTTGCATCTCGTATTGGAGAAAGTTAAAAGCCAAGCCGCTGTTTTGATTAAAAACAACAAGATCTTGTTCACGTCCCGTTTCTCGAGCATATTTTTTCCAACGTTCAGCTTCATCCACTTTTGCGCATAGTACCAAAAAGGAATAGCCATTTTTAAGATACGACTTTGCAATCATCTGAGCCAGTCCACTAGATTTACCCGAGCCTATGGCACCGCATATAAAGCACCCTTCCAAACTGTCCGCATAGGTGATTCGTGTTCCGGTACCCGGCATATCAAATACAACCTGTTCTAAAATAGTCTCCTTTGTCTTTGGGGTTTCGTTCTCCCTATTTCGTTTAAAAAAATTCATATAATTTTAATTTAAGAAGATGCTATTTATTCTTTATCCATGCCTTTACCTTTATTACTGTTTTTACCGGGAGCATTTATTTGTTTAGCGTAACGGTCTCTGATAGCTTGCATAGCACCCTGTAGGGTACGCTGTACTTCTTTTTCATGTTGCTGCACACGGTCTTTAAAACCCTGTGTATAGTCATCAGAACCTTTTTCAGGAATGGTTATCTCTTTTAGTAAATGCGGCATGTAGCTACATATAAAATCAGCCTTATTGAACGCCTTTTTGTAGTCTTCCGATACTTGTAATTGTTCTTCCATAATTCAAAAATTTAAAATGGGTTACGTGCGTTTTTATCAAGAAATTCAAGGATCGATTGTCTATCGTATAGTATTATTTTCTTCGAAGGTTGCGTAAACCTGATAGCCCCCTCATCCCTAAATTTTTGTAAGGTGGTAACAGAAGATATCCGTAGTAAATGCATCGCTTCCGACGCATCAATCCATTTATCCAAATGCACAGGCTGTTTTATTTGCATACGCGCTACTACCGTTTCAATAAGCTCTGCTAAGTCATTTTCTTCTAATTGGTATATTTTCATAGGTTGGAGGTTTTGATACGGTTATTCCTTATCCATATCCTTGCCTTTGCTTTTTTCATTAAAAACTTTGGTAAGGCTGCCATTTTCCCTGTAGTACGCTTTGGCTTCCTCTACAGAACGGTTGATTACCTCTTGTTCTTTGTATGCTGTGTTTTTTTGTATTGTATCGTAGTCCTGTTGAGCATTTTGATACCCTTTATAGGGAATATGATTTATTTCCTGTTGCAGATGATCCTGTTTAATTTTTCCTATATCCTGATCCATCTCTTTTTGTATTTCTTGCAGCTTAAAAGTTGGTGTTTCCGAAGGGTCTAGTTGTGCGTAAAGTCCAATTTGCTTTTTAGCCTCCTGCTCGGACAGCTCTTTTTTGACTTCTTTTTTAGTTGTGGCATTTTCTTTTATACCGGATTGTTTTTCAAATTCCTTCTTCAGGTTGTTTTTCTTGTCCATATAACATGAGGTTTAAAGTTCCTTTTCGTAGTTAAGTGCTTTACCTGACATTTCGATATGAGCTATAAAAACGTGCGATGTTCCGTCATCCTTACCCGAAGCACTTTCCTTGAGGTATATCAACCTCTCAGAAGATAAATTCTTCTCCAAAACGGTAAGATTCCTTCCCGTTACCTTAATGGTTAGTTCATGCGCTTTAATGATCAGTAATTGATTGTCTATTAGTGTTATAATAGGCAGTGTGGAGTAGGGGATCGATTGCAGCACCCCCGAACGGAGTATAACCTTGAACCGGGTCAGCACTTCGGTATCGGAAACAATGGTTGCATAACACTGGTCGGTAGCATTTACCTCTGTAGATTTCCCATTAACAGCTTCATTGGTCGTTCCGTTATTGTGAAAAGTTGATTTTAAAGGATCAGTAAAATGTGCGTCTTTCATAAGCCTTTTAGTTTTCGTAATGATTGAAGCAATAGACGTGCTGTTGAAAAAATGCCCGCCTTTGTGATGTCCATGCTGTGTTTCGGATGTCTATGGATAGTGTAATAGGGGATCTTCCCGTACAGCACTTAACTACCAATGCGTATTTTACCTGAAATCCATACCAATTGATAGGGATATGTTCCTATTTATAGCTTTTTAATCCTTTCTTGCTCCATTTCATATACTTTTAGCTTGATTTGAATCCAGATTTCACTGAGAGAGCAGAGCCATAGGAAAGCAGCAAAATAATAATCTTCCCTAGTTGGGAGGGGTTGGCGGTTGAGGGGAAAGAAGAAAGGTCTTGATGGTTTTGTAACTTTCACAATTTAACGTAGTTCTGATCTATTACTTTTTAAGTACTTAAAAAGCATTCATTAATAAATACCCATCAATGGGTATTTTAATCTATTTTATAATTGTTAGTTTTACATCTAAACATCAATTTAACAGTTTAATACACTTAACATTTTTCTTCTAAAGCAGATAACCATAATATGTATATTTGATTGTTAGGTAACAAATAATCTAAATAAATGGCAAAGTACACGGAGGAACAATTGGCAACTTGGACAAAGCCACCAAGTAATACAGAACAAACTAAACTTGAAAATTCTGAAAGAATGGTTCGTGATGCGATTGGTTCTGATGAAAAATTAAAAAAGAGATCAACCGAAACTTTTGGTCAAGGCTCGTATGCGAACAACACAAATGTTAGATTAAATAGTGATATTGATATAAACGTTAGATACACTGGCGGCTATTTCTTTAGCTTACCTCCTGAGGTAACAGAAGAACATGTAAATATTGCCCATATAGGACCAAGTGATTATTCATTTTCTGAGTTTAAAAATGATGTTGAAACTGCTTTAGTGAATAAATTTGGAAGAAGTGAAGTTGTCAGAAATGATAAATGTATAACAGTAAAGGCGAATACTAATAGAATTGAAACTGATGTAGTCCCTACTTGGAATTTCAGAAGGTATTCAAAAAATGGCGAATATATACTAGGTGCAAAATTTTGGTCTGACAAAGGAAAAGCTACTGTAAATTACCCTAAGCAACACATAGAAAATGGAATAGTTAAAAACACGAATACTTCCCGAAGATTTAAAAGACTAACTCGATTACACCGTAAATTGCGATATAAAATGATTGATGATGGTGAAAATGTAAGCGATGATATTACCTCTTTTCTTTTGGAATGTCTTATTTGGAATGTTCCAAATCGTATTATGAATGACAACGACACTTGGACAGATAGGTTAAAAGAATCAATATCTTACATTTACGAGCAGACTAAGGAAGAAAAAACTTGTAAAGAATGGGGAGAAGTATCTGAATTACTTTACTTATTTATTGGCAGAAAATGGACATATAAAGATGTGAACTCTTATATGCTTTTATTATGGAATCACTTACAGTATTAGCCCATGATAACATATAATATAAGAGTCTTTGCCTTTACGATCCTAGGGTTAGCATTCATAACCTTTGGAATGATATTTCTATTAACTCAGAATTTAGATAGTATTGACTTGAACAAAGCGGTTAGTCATATATCCACAACAATATCAATAAATGTTATTCTATGGACTTTGTTCATTAAATGTGTATGGAAGTGGAAGATATTTTACCCTTGGCTTGTACCTTTCCCGAATCTATCAGGTGAATGGAAAGGGGAGCTTAAATCTAATTGGAAGGAAAAATCACTTGACTCTATTCCAATCGAGATAAAAATAACCCAGACATTTTTTAATGTTCAGGTGGAAATTAAAACTAACGAAAGTAGAAGTCATAGTATTGGAGCCTCTTTTGACATTGAAAAAGACCGTGGATTGGAACAATTAATTTACTCCTATATCAATACACCAAAATCAAGTGTTAGAGATAGAAGTGAAATTCATTATGGTTCGACTTTATTGACATTTGAAGGGTTTAAAGTTGATGAAATGGAAGGACAATATTGGACAGACAGAGAAACAACAGGGGAAATAAAATTAAAAAGAAAAAATGTTGCCTAACATTTATATAAATAATAATCTCTAATAGGCATGCCACTGCTCATAAATAAATCGTTATCCTCTAGTTTTCTATATTTTAAAAAGTCTAACTCTACCGAACTTCGCATAATCAATTATTAAAAAGAATTTATCTTACATAAAATGTTTGTAAACTTTATATAAAGAGGTTTCTAAATACTAAATTTCCCTAATTAATTGAAAAAGACCTATTACTATCACCCTATTAGTTGCCCAACTTTGTTTACTACTTTATATTCTAGTTTTTCAAATTCTTTAAAGTGGGCTTTACCACATTTTATTTTTAATTGTTCATCATTGCTTAGTTTCAACAAATCAACCTCTGGTGTCCCTGTATCTTTAGTTTCTGCAACAAAATAAACCTTATTATCATCTTCAAAAACCAAAGCCCAATCAGGATTATAAGTACCTATTGGTGTTGGAATTTTAAACCAATTAGGTAACTTAAAATAGAACTTTATTTGGTCGCTACTTTCACAATCTTTGGCAAATCTATTTTCGACACCCGAATCTAACGGAATTAACTCTTCATAAATAGTTTTAGAGTTATCAGAAATATTAAATGTAAAATCATTTAAATAAACCTCAAGCTCTTGCGCTTCAAATGAAGACATTTCATATTCGGAATTTCCGATATGATGATATTTTATTCCATCTATCATCATATCATAAAGCGAGTGTTTTATTGCTTGTGATGATAAATCTAGAAATAATTGTGGATTAACTAACACATCTCCAAGCCTCCCAGACTTATTTAAAATTGCTTGGATTGTTGAGCGTGTTAACTCTGTTTTACCTTGTATATAACCTAAAATATCAGGTATTTTCCATACTCTCTCCTCATAACTTTCTAATCGTTCGCCCTTATATTCTCCACCTATTCCATCAGTTGTATTCATAGTAACCGCTGTTTTTATAGAGCGTAGTGAAGGTGCCTTAATAGTAGGTAAATCAACAAGGGCTTTAGAGGCTTTAGTGATTAAATCGGCAGTATCATAATCTACTCTATAGGTTGTTTTTTGTTTTAATTTCTCCCAAATCTCCAAGAACTTCGGATCAGCTTCAAAGCCTTTTCGGTATTTAATAGATGTTCTGCTAGTCTTGTTTTTAATTCGCCCTTTAAAAGATACTCCACAATCGTCTTCAATTTCTTTTTGTAGCGCTTTGGCAAAATCATCATACGACTCATTAGCAACTACCGTAAGGCGATTAATATTCGGATCATAGGTTCGCCGCCCTGTCTGGTTAACAGCTAGGCGTAAACCTCTACCAATTTCTTGTCGTTTCTTTGTTTCTGATTTGGTTTCGTTAAGCGTACATATTTGAAATACATTTGGGTTGTCCCACCCCTCACGAAGTGCAGAATGCGAGAATATAAAACGTAAAGGATTGTCTAAATTTAAGAGTTTCTCCTTATCCTTCATAATTAAGCTATAGGTATCATCATCGGCTTTAGTAACTCCATTAGTATCCTTTATTTTTCCTTTTTTATCTTGAGAAAAATAACCATTATGTACCTTGTCAATCGGGAATTTATCTAATTCTTTAAAAGCATTTTGTGATACATATTCGGTATAAATTTCTTCAAACCATTGTGCAAATTTACCTTGTATCGCATTGCCACTGGCATCATATTGCTTATAATTAGCAACCTTATCTATAAAGAATAGTGACAGTACTTTAATACCTTTTTTGTTTAGTCTCTTCTCTTTTTTAAGATGCTCTTCTACTGTTTTTTTTATCTGAAACCTCATCACTTCATCAGATAAACCGCCCTGGCTATCACCCTGGTACAAAACAGTACCGTTAGACAATGAGATACACTGATTTGAGGCGTCTATCTCATCTATAATATAACCATCTGAATAAATTTCACGCTCGTTAGAGAGTGCATATAAATCGTTACCAACGCCAACGGTTATTTTCTTTTTAGTAACACTACCTTTATTATTAACATTGATAAATAGCTTTGCTGTTACTTTCGTTTTTGTGGCTGTAATAGAATCTACAGCTATGTAAGCATCATTAAAGGCGTTTTCTTCTACAATAGAGTCAACCTCTATTTGTTTTACCAAACCTAAATCATACGCCTTTACAGGGTTTAGGCTATAGACTAAATTATATTCGTTTTTATGGGTAGCAGAGTATCGCAGTGTACAAAGCGCATTAAGGTTTTCAATAGCTGCAATTCTTTTCTCCGTTTCCATGTTTTGTGGTTCATCCACAATTACAAACGGGTTGGTGGCTTGTATAAACTCTACAGGCTTACGACCACTTAGTTTGTCGTTGGGTTTATTGATGATATTTTCATCCTTAGCAAAAGAGTCGATATTTATAACCAATATTTCAATAGTATTAGAGTCGGCAAAGCCTCTAAGAGTAGATGGCTTGGCACTGTTATATACATCAAAATGCACAGGTATATTATCGTATAAGTTTTGAAAATGATTGTGGGTTATCTCTAAATTTTTTGATACTCCTTCGCGTATCGCTACCGAAGGGACTACAATTACAAATTTTTTAAAACCATATTGTTTATTCAGTTCATAAACGGTACGGAGGTACACATAGGTTTTTCCCGTTCCTGTTTCCATTTCTACAGAAAAGTGCATACCATCGAGTTGAGTAACTGCGGGTAACTCATTCTTTTCCTGAATGCCTTGTAGGTTGGTGAGTATTTGCTCTTGAGATAATACAAGTTTATTACTTACTGCTAAAACGGAGTGTAGCTCGCCTTCATCTTCAATATTATGTTCCAGTAAAGACTCCTCCAAAGGTTGCCCTTCGAATACATCAGTTACCGATTTTATAGCATCTAATTGAAATTGTAAGTTAGATTCAAAATTAAGCTTCATTTTTTCTTAGGTTTTAGGCACCATTTTTCATCAGATTCATTTCCATCCTTGGTGTTAAGTTGTATTTTTTTATGAGTACTACAAATGTACCTAACCCTATCCTTTGTTAAATTGTTATGACTGGCAATAGCTGTAGTAGTACGCCAAGCTTGGGTAGATTTTTCAAGCCATTTTCTGACTTTTACTTTGTCATTCCACTTTACTATCTCTTTTCTAATTATTTCCAATACCCAAATGAGTATACCAGCAATAGCTCCTCCAACCGCACCAATTATGATGCCTTCTATAACGGTATTAGTACACATAACTATATCGTTTTGAATTCAATTCCAGCATCCTTCATCTGTAAAACGGTATTGGTTTTTAGCTGGTCATTACCTTCAAACAGTTTATCGAGCGCAATAACTTTTTGTGGTTGCTCCTTAATAATATTATCTACGACATCCTGTGTTGCTTTTTCGAGCATTAGCACCAGTTCGTTATCATTTATACAATAATAGTCGTTTTTATGCTCTATAGTGCTATTAAGGTCTTTACCGCTCTTTAAAAGCAATTCATATACAATATTTTCTATAGTAGCTCCCTCTGCGACAGGGTCTACAAACATTTTCATCTGTTTCTCTAATGCCTTTGGGTCATTTTCCTTTACTTGCTGCCATTGTTTAAAGTTGCTGTTTTCTAGCTTTAGTACTTTAAAACCAAGATCGCCTTTATAATCTGGGTTTTCTTCTTTTATTTTGTTTGCAGCTCTGCGTATGCGCTCTTTAGCAATATCAGCAATAGTAGCATATCCTGCTTTGTAGGCTTCACTTTTTTCATCACACAGTTCGGGTAGTTGTACGCAAATGTATTTTCTATTACCGTCATCCTCTTTATTTAAATCCATTACAGCATGACCAGTTGTTCCTGAGCCTGAAAAGAAATCAAGAATTATATCATTTTCATCTTGTATTGATATTTCGATACACTTTTTAATTAATTCAATAGGTTTTGGGAAATCAAAAAGTTTAGTATCCATTAAATTTTTTAAATCAACAGACGCTTTTTTATTTCCATCAATATCTTTCCATAGGTTTGATGCTTGCTTTAATCTTCCTTCTAAATAGAATTTTAGATAAGGCTTCCAGCTTTTTTCTTTTTCAAATTTGGTTTTTGTCTGCTTCCACTCAATTAAGTTATCTTTAATGAATTCATCATATTTTGAACGTGAACACCTCCATCTGCTATCATAACCAGTAGGTCCAATAGGAAAAACTTCATTTCCATTAGGGTCCTCTATTGAGAAATACATGCTAGGTCTATCTTGTCGTCTATCTTCACCGCCAGTTTTCCTTAAAGGTCTAGTTAAGTAATTGCCATATTCGTCTTTTTGATTATAGATACTTTGTTCATTTGAGGTAAGAGGTAATCCTATAAATTCCATTAATGGGCTTTTTGCATAAACAAGTATATAATCTAATTCAGAGACTAAACTATTAGTTCCCTGTCCAGTGGGAGTTCCTGTTAATCGACTTATTTGACCCATAAAATTCTCTTCTCCAAAAACTTCATTCATTAAGAGCCTAAGGTTGTGTACTTCGTTATCATCTATAGATATAAAAATAACCCCATCTTGTTTTAGTAAATTTTTTGCTAAAAACAAACGTGGGTACATCATGTTTAGCCAATTACTGTGGTACTGCCCGTTTTCTTTGCTATTTTTATTAAATAGCCCGTCTTTGGTCATGTATCCCTCATCATCTTTATCGCCTACACGTTTTGCATATTCTTCTCTGGTTTCAGCAAACTTATCAGGATATATAAAAGAGTCACTACCCGTATTGTAGGGCGGGTCTATATATATCATTTTTACTTTACCAAAATAGCTTTTTTGTAGCACCTTTAGTACCTCTAGGTTTTCGCCTTCTATAAAAATGTTTTCGGTAGTATCAAAGTTTACTGATTCTTCTTTAGCAGGTACTAGGGTACTGGTAGTAGGGTGCTGTAGTATTTTAAAAGCATCACTTTTTCCAGCCCAGTTTAGTACATAACGTTCGTTACTAAAGTTTATATCTTCGCCAAGAGTAGCTTTCAGTTTTTCCCAATCAATTTTTCCTTCTGTAAAGGCTTCAGGTAAAATTTCACGTAATTGTTCTAGTTTGCTTTGCTCAGGGCTTAGGCTTTTTCCGTCCATGGATAACAGATATTAAAGATAATGATGATCAAAGGTATGAAAATAGTTTCCATAAATATTGACAACATTGGTGCAATATAGTTGTTATTAACCTATAGCTTTGGGGATATCTCTTATTGTATTTGGCTAGTTGAGTTTTTGCGTGCAAATTGCGTGCAAATAAAAAAGGCTCTAAGAATCTTACTTCTTAAAGCCTTTATTTTACTTGTGGTCCCACCTGGGCTCGAACCAGGGACCACCTGATTATGAGTCTGTAATTAATATCTTTCATTTTTTCACCTTTACTAACAAATATTTGATTTTCAGTAGATTAAATTTTAATCTATTTTCATTTTGTAATAAATGTTAATCTATATTATCTAAAATGTTTAACCTATGTTTAACCCAGAATCAAAAACCAAGTTATAACGTAATTGAGTATTCGTAATTTTTAAAACCCTATCTACTTTCAATAATATTGTAACATCTTCCTTTCTTGATGGTAAAATATTAACTAAAAAGTTATTTATTGAATTTGGTTTAATATAATAATCAACCCTTGCTAAAATATCGGCGTTATAATATAATTTAATATCTAATAGACCATCAAGATTGAAACTACAAAATAGTTTTTTACTACACCTATAAACATCATATTCATAATTTCCTATTAATACAGTTTCAACACCTTCAAGTTCAAATTCATGTAGTTCATATTGTTCGCCAATTGTAAAGGGTAGTTCTTTCTTTTTCATAACAATTGTGTATAAAAAAACCACCTTGATTTAAGGTGGCTTATTTTTATAAAGACTTATATCAATTAAAACTATAACTATATTGATAAACTTGCCCTGAAGTTGTTTCTTGATGGATTACCTGATTATCTTCTGCTCCATAAAATTTCATGTTTGCAGATGAAGAATCTTCAATATAAAATTCTAATTCAAAACTTGCAGTATCCTCTGGAATCTCAACACTAACAATATTATTGTTGTAATCAAAATCTGAAATCACCTCGTCTTGAGTAATATCTTCAAAATTTAAAGTCGTTGTTAAAATTACACTAACAGAACCATTTAAAGTCCCTGTGGTAAACTCAACAATGTGAGCTTGATTTATTTGTTGTTCTTCATTTGAATCATCATCACTTGAACAACTAAAAAACGTTATTAATAATAAGGTTAAAATGTAAATTGATTTTTTCATAATAGTTAGATTTAAAGGTTAATTGAGACATTTTAAATTAAGTTCTTCCAATAAATTCCAGTAGTTATTATTGAAAGTATTTGTAAATTCTATTGTGTATTGGAAATCCTTTCTGTCAATTAATAGCACTCTTTCTTTATCTTCTAAAAAAGTTACACGTAGATGAATTTCATTTTCCATTTCATCCTCTTCCCCAAAATAATCAAGGGAAAACATAAAGTATCTATCAGCTCCTAAATATTCATTTTTGGTTAACCACTCCCTTACTTTTTGATGGTCATTTTTAATACTCTTATAAATAGCCATTTCTTTCTTGAAGTACTCTTCATGCTCGTGCTGTTCTGTTACTTTATTCAAGGTCTTGTAAATATGTAAAAACTTTTCTTCTGGTGTTCTTGCTTGAATATAATCTGGTAATCTTATCCATTTACCATCTATGAAGTGCATGAAATGTTCTGATTTTTCATTTTTAATTCTTTTGTAATCCTCACCGTAATTCAATAACCAATACTCAATTTTATCCAGACTGTAAATACCATCAAGGGAAAGAGATTCCAATTCTTGTATGTAATTTTGAATAAAACTCACTTACAGGATTATCTTCTAATGCTTTTTATAAAAGATTTTATTCTTTCATAAAAAATAGTATTCCTGATAACTATTGCTAACAACAAGAGTCCTGAAAAAGTAAACAGAAACCACTCCCAACAAAAGCTATATCCATTAAGCTCAAAAAAAGAATCTTGTGATTTAACATAATCCAAATAAGCATCTTTTTGCCATTCTGTTTTTTTTAATGAGGCTTTTCTCAAAAAGTATTCATTAGACAACTCTTTGTATTTAAATCCAAAATAAGTACTAACAAGAAATGATAAAGCAGTAATTAAAATATAGAATCTAAAAGATTTAACCTTTTTAATATATTTAACTAGCATTAAAACTATCAGACTAACTAAAAGAGTAATTGATATAACTATCAAGACATCATTTGAATCCTTATCAATCTGCTCATCTTGGTTTTCATCTTTTACAGAAACTTTAAAATCACTTTTTATTTGATTATTTTCTAATTCGATTTCTTTAATTGCTGCTTGGTAATAAGGACTATCATTTAAATAAGGATTTTGAACAGAAGTCGTGTCTTTAAGATATTTATTTATGTGATTTTTAGCAATTGCTATTTCTTGCTGAGTGTAAAGATTATTAGGGCTATTTGTATCTTCCTTAAATCCTATTTCTTCAAGTTTAGCCTTTCTTTGTTGCATGGCTAAATACTCAGATTTAGTTTGAAATGATTCAATAACTTGTACTTTGTAAACTACCTCTTCAAGGTAATTACCATTACCATCAATTATTGCACCATGGTCTGTAACTTGGTATCCAAGACCTTGTAATAGTAAAATATCTTTTTCATTCATAAGATAAAGATGGTATTAAATTTAATCATCAAATATATTCAATTATCATTTATGATAACCAACTTAGTTATCATATATAACAACTTTGTTTGTCAACTAACCACAGAAATGACAGACAAAAAGAAGTTGCAAATAGCTATTGGTAAACGCATTAAAGAGTTGAGGGAAAGTAAAAATATCCAACAGCAAGATGTTGCAGCAGCTTGTAATATAGAAAAGTCAAACTTTAGCCGTATTGAAGCTGGAAACACTAACCCCACTATTTATACTTTAAGTAAAATTGCCAGTAGATTGTCTGTTTCTCTTTCTGAATTACTCTACTTTGAGAAAACTAAAAAATAGCTATTTATAATAATCTCTATTTTTTAGTTTGAGTAAAAAATTGTCCAAAATGAGGTGTTTTAGCCTCAATCACATTTGAGATTCATCTGAAAAACTATAATACCCATTCTTTGTAATTATTAAATGGTCTAGTAAAGTGATGTCTAAATAAGTTCCTGCTTGTTTAAGTTTCTTTGTTAATCTTAAATCTGCTTCACTTGGTTTTAAATTTCCACTTGGATGATTATGAGCAACTATAATACTTGAGGCATTACATTTTAAAGCTACGCTATAAACCAATTTAGCATCTACCAAAGTTCCTGACACACCTCCTTTTGATAAAGGATAAATTCCCAATACCTGATGGTTTCTATTTAATAATAAGACTTTAAATTCTTCTTGTAATTCAATAGTGTTCATTGACCAACAAGATTTCAATAATTCATATGAATCTTTACTGTTTGTAATTTTAATCTTATCATTATTTCCTGAAGAGTAGGAAACTCTAATTTCTTTAATTGTATTCATTTTCAAAAAAAATTAAAATGCCCAAAACAAAATATTCTGGGCATTGATTAGACTAACCTGCTATAAGAGGATGATTTTCTTCCTTTACAGCTTCACTATTAACAAAGTCATCAATAGTTGATTCACTTATGTCATCCTTTGTTGATGGTGTTTCAGGCTCATATTCATACCTGTGAGATAATTCAATAATCTCACCTGTTTCCTTAATGGTGTAAGAATATGGTTCACATTCCTTTTTTACAATTTTACCAGGCATTTCAGTTCCAATAAGTGCCTCACAAGTTTCCTTGTCAAAGGTTGAACTTATACTAGCTTTTTTTGCTGTTGCATAAAAATTGCCTGTTGATTTACTTTGAAGTAATTCCACTCCACCCTGAATAGTGAGAGCAAAGAATGTAGAACCATCTTCTGAATTCCTTTCATTAAAATTTACAATTCGTACCATGTTTTTAAAATTTTGAGTTGAACATTTGTTTTGTTCCAAAATGTCTTCTACCATCAACTAAAGAATAACAACTATCACCTTGTTATAATTTTAGCCGACAAGATTATTTTTGGAATATATACTAAGGGGTGGGATTCCCCTTTCGCAGAGGTTAGTGGGGGTGTTTAGCTAGGGTGCTTTGCATTTGCAATGGGGAAGAGAGAAAAAAATTTTAAAAAATTTTCGCTTTAAGCTAAAGGGTCTATTTCATCAGCTTTATTATAAGCCCAATCTAAATAATCTTTAAATTCATTTTCTGAAGGATGTGAAGTCAATAATTTATCTTCATAAGCCTTGAGATAAAAACGAATAATATTTGCTTTATTGTGGTTTTCAGCATCTGATAACAGTTTGTCGAATTTTTCTTTTTCAATAGCTTTTTGTCTCGCTATTTCTTCATCAACTTTTCTTTGAGCTTCTCTTTTTTCTTCTTCAATTTTTTGAATCCTACGCCATTCTGCCCATCTTGCACTGTCCTTTTCAATGTAATAATAAATTACATTGAGATAATCTTCTAAACTTTTTGTTTTCTTATCAATCCAACCTTTTCTAGCATAACTTCCTACTTGAAATTCAAGTTTGTCACTTTTTTCATAAGTATCAGTTCCATACCCAGAAGCATCTTTAATTCGTTTTCTGAAAAATTTTTGTCTTAAATTGATTTCTGTTAACTGACCATACATTTCAATATGGCATCTTTGATACTCAAATTTTATACTATGATTATTTTCCTCAAGTTTTTTAATCAAAGTATCCATGAATTTCAATGCTCTTATTCTTAATTTTGGCTCTGTATGAATTGGTAGAAACTCACCATTAAACTTTCTCCATTCTTCCCAACTAACATTTTTTTGTTTATCTAGTCGTTCTAATTTTACTTTAGTTTTTTGTACAAGAGGGTGGTATTTAATAGCCATAATAAATTGATTGACTTATTGGAACTAAAAATAGTAAAGCTGGTTTAGTCAAAAAATCTCTTGATATCTTTTTTTAAGCACTTTAAATTATTAGATTTATACTCTCCCTATATAGAATCAACTAGATAGCTTTAAAAAGTTTTGTCAAGAGAATATTTATGCAGAAACACTTTAGGGATTTGTCATTCCCCCCAACTTATAAATATAGTTCAGATTCTGAATTCATTCCTCTTGAATTCTACGAAGAAGCTTTTCCTATTTCAAAAAACATTGATCTTTTACTTGGCTATTTTAGTTCTAATGCTATAAAAGTTTTATCTAAAAGTCTAGCTGAATTCCTATATAATGGGGGTAAAATGCGAATAATCACAAATCATGTTTACAGTCTAATGGATTACGAGAATTTAGTTTTGAATCCAGAGTTAAAGGATGAAGATAAATGGATAGATTTATTTGAAGATTTGTCGAAGATTGAAAAAAACCTTAGTGCTGAAGGAATTCATTTTTTTGATTGTTTAAAATATCTTCTCAAAGTTGGCAGATTAGAAATACTTCCTGTCAAGTTTAACGATGTTGATTTAGCTCATTGCAAAACGATGATATTGTATGATGGAGTAAATTATATAGTAACGGATGGAAGTATAAATTTCACACTTTCAGCATTATTGAAAAACTCTGAGAGCTTTCAGGTTGAAACGCCTTGGAATGGTAAAATTAGCCAACGAAGAATAGAAGATGCTAAGAATAATTTTGAAAGAATATTCAGTAAACAACACCCTGCTTACAATTATATTGATAAAGATAAAATTGAGGTTGTAATTAATGCTATTGGTAGGGATAAAGATATTCAAGATCTGTTTGATGATTCTTTAGAGCTACAAGGACATGGTTATAGTGAAAAGGTCAAAAAAATAATTGAAAAGAAGAAAGAACGATTTAATGATAAATTAGAAATAATCTTAAACACCCCTAAATTCCCATTTCCCCAAGGACCTAGAGAATATCAAAAAGAAGCTTATAATGAATGGGTAAAAAAAGATTACTCTGGGGTATTTGCAATGGCTACTGGAACTGGGAAAACTATAACATCACTTAATTGCTTACTAAATATCTTTAATGAAGAAAAAAAATATAGAGCTATAATTTTAGTTCCTTCAATCGCTTTATTAAACCAATGGGAAGAGGAAGTCAATTCTTTTAATTTTAGAAAAATTCTAAAAGTTGGTGGAGGAAGTAATTGGGAAAAAGAATTTTCTAATTATTGTAGTAATTATTCTTGGGGTCTCAAAGAAGACTTAGTAATAATATCAACTTATGGAAGTTTTGTTCTTGATAGGTTTCAAAAGTTATTTAAAAAGATTCAAAAAGATTTTTTGTTAATTGCAGATGAAGCTCATAATATGGGTGCAAATAATATCAAATCCAAACTATCTGGATTAGAGGTTACTAAAAAGATAGGGCTTTCTGCTACACCAAAACGAATTTATGACCCAGAAGGAACAATAGCTATTGACAAATTCTTCAAAGACGAGCCTCCATACACTTATAGCTTTGGAATGGAGAAAGCTTTAGAATATGGTTTTTTAACTGGATATAAGTATTTCCCAAAAATTGTTGAGTTAACCGAAGAAGAATTTGAGGAATATACTGAGATTTCTAAGAAGTTATTAAAGTTCTTTGATTTTGAAAATAGTAAATTTAAAGATGACCCAATAGTAGAAATATTATTACTCAAAAGAAAAAACATAATACATAAAGCTTCAAATAAATTAAATCTGTTTAGTTCAATAGTAGGTGAATTAATAAAAAATAAGAAAGACCAGTTTGTATTTGCATATATACCTGAAGGTAATACTCAAAATTCAGAAGGTGACAGAGTCAAAATATTAAATCAATACCTGAGAAGGGTTCATCGGGATTTCCCTAAAATAAAAATGAATTCATATACTTCAGAAGACCAAAACTTATCTGAAATACTAAGAGGTTTTGAGGATGGTAAGATAGAAGTTCTGTTTGCTATGAAAATGCTTGATGAAGGTGTTGACATTCCAAGAGCAGAAGTTGGAATTTTTGCAAGTAGTACGGGAAACCCTCGCCAATTTATTCAGAGAAGAGGTAGATTACTCAGAAAACACAAAGACAAAGCTTTTGCTACTATATATGATATGGTGGTAGTGCCTAAACTTGATAACAATTTAGGTGAACTTTATAATATTGAGAGAAATCTAGTTAAAAACGAATTGAACAGAGTAGGGTATTTTGCAAGTTTATCTATGAATTTTTATGATTCAAAAGAAACCCTAGATGAAGTTTGTAAAAAATATGATTTAGATTTAGACACAATAATTAATGAATTATAAATAATGGAAAGAAATCAAATATTAAGAGAAATACTTTCAGATCCAGAAATAACTGAAAAATATAATATTAAAAAAAGTGAGCTTGATTCATTAACAACAAGCCCACCTTATCATAAAAAAATAGTTGAAGTGCTATCTGTTATCATTAATGAAAATGATAATCATTTAAATTCTTCAATGATTTATAAAAAACTCAAAAACATACATAATATTTAATCAATTATGGCATCAATTATAAATAGTATTTCTTTTAAAAATTTCTTTAATTATTATGGGGAATATGAAGACACTAGATATGATTTTCTTGAAGGTGTAAACATTGTAGTGGCAGACAATGGGGCAGGAAAATCTAAATTCTTTAATGCTTTTCTATGGCTTTTTTATGACCAAGTTTTAGATTCAGATGACAAAAAGAAAAAAAATGTAAAAGATTTTGCAGTAAAAATTATTTCTGACAAAGCTAAAAATGAAACTTCTATTGGTGATCAAGTGCAAACAGGGATTAAGATAGAGTATTCTACTGGTAGATATAAATATCAAATCACCAAGTCCTTCACTGCAACTAGAATAAGTGAAAAAATAACAGACTTTGATAGTTGGCAAATCACAATTGATGATATGGAAGTGGATAAAACTGATCATGTTTTACCTAAATACAAGCCTGTCTATGATGCTGAAGAAAAGCAAAAAATAATAAGCCAACTTATTTTACCTACCCTAAGACAATACTCTTTCTTTCAGGGTGAAGAAGTAGATAAAATGATTGACTTTAGTAAAAAGTCAAGTATTGAAGATGCTGTGAGAACATTAACGAATATCAGTAAATATGAGGACATTGCTGATATTGTTCAAGACATTGCGGAGAAAGCTGAAAAAGACTTGAATAAGCAAACCAAATCTACAAGTGATCACAATGATAGATTAGAAACAGCTTTAGCAACTAAAAAAGAATTATTAGAAAAACTAACTCAAGAAACTGAAAAACTCACTGAGTTCAACACTTTATATGAAGCTGCTGAGCAAGAAAAAAATGACTTAGAGCAAAACTTTGCTAATGCTGAAAAAAGAAAGGAATTAGATGATAAAATTTCAAATAAAAATAGAATACTAAAACAAGTTAAAGATGATTATGACTCTTTTCTTGATGGTATAAACAATAGGTTTTTTGATGGTAATTTTTCTTGGATTTCTTTAGGGTTTGAAGACTCAATAAATGATTTTAAAGAAAAAATTCAAGTGTTTAGACAAAAACGCTATGAAAAGAAGGCATTACTAAATGCGGCAGAAAACCCAAATGATTATTTTACAATATTACCATCTGACTCACCTGATGCAGTCACATTGCAACAAATGATTGATGGTGAACATTGTTATGTTTGTAATAGACCTGCCAAAGAAGGTACTGATGAATACAACTATCTTTTAAAGCTTAAAAATAGACCTCATGAAAACACAAACCAAAAAGAGTTTGTGAAGAATAATTTGGAGGACTTTTTTGGAAACCTTCAACTTAATGCTGCACCTTTCTTAAATAAATTCGATGCTATACCTACTAGTGTATTAAGAACTAGGGAAAAGGAATTAGAACTAAAACAAAGATTAGATAAGTTAAGTTCAGAATTGAAAGCTCTAAAATCCCAAAGGAAAGATATATTAATTGCTGGAACTGAATCTGAAGGAACTGATAACGCTTCTACAATTATAAACCAATACAAGGGTTCTATAAGAAGAATGGAACAGGCATCTTCAAGAATTGAAAGACTCCAAGATTCTATTAAAGACATAAAAACCAAAATCGCAAATACCGAAAAAGAAATCACCAATTTACGCCCTAAAGATATCCCAGAAGGATATACTGTAAATTATGAAATAAGTAAAGATCTGGTTGATGCAACCCTAAAGGCAAAGGAAAGAGTATTTGATAAAATGGTTAGTCTTTTAGAAAATCATGCTAATGAGCATTTTCAAAGTTTAATTAAATATAATGACATTAAGGGAGGTGTTTTAAGGTTTGAAAAGTCTCCCTCTGGTGGTATTTCTTTAGATTACATTGATGATGCAGGAAATGAAGTTTCTGGTGCTTCTGAAGGCTTCCAAAGAATGAAGAAGTTTGCAGTAGTTATGTCTATCATTTCAGCAAATACTTCGCAATATAATTACCCATTATTAGCTGATGCGCCTTTATCTGCTTTTGGAAAAGCCTTTAATAAAGGTTTTTTTGAGGCTATCCCAGAAGTGTTCCCTCAAAGCATCATATTAGTTAAGGATTTATATGATAAAGACTCCGAGGACAAACTCACAGATTTAGGTCAAGACCTAATGAAAAATGATTTCATTAAAACCTTTTACCTTAATGAAGTTGATGAAGAGTTATCGCAAATAGAAAGAACCACTAAAATTGAAAGAAGAAAATAATGAATAGTCAAGAATTCAAATCAAATTTAGTTACCAAAAGACCTCGCTATGCCAATAGTAGAATACCATTACTAGAGGCATTAGCTAATAAAGGAGCAAGGTCATCTGAATACAGTCAATTTGGACCTATATATGAGCTTTATATTTATGCTATGATGACTGGCATAAAAAAGAAAAGACGTTTACCATTACCACCAAGAAACTTAACTTCTGATTTTCTGGAAATTGGAAAATGGAAAAGAGACTCCTCGCTAGTAGATTTTTTATTGATGGTCATATTCACTCAAACAGATGATTTAAGTATTGATTGGAATGAATTAGAGGATATGGAAGAAGACCAGTTAAATAAAGTAATCTCTGATGTTATTACCTTAATTGAAGAATATGCCAATGGTGGTCTAGAATATTTAGAAAACCTTTATGAAAAGGGAGAATTAGAAAATTCTCATTATATGTTTATTGACTTATACAAAGATGTCTAAACATGTGAAATATAAATGTATTCATGAACATAGTTCTGATTTAGCATTAATAATAAATCAATTAGGCTATGAAGATGTACATAATTGGTTAATGATTGCCTCTGGAATTAAAAAAATTGATTTTATTTGGAACAGGTTTGATAAAACAGATAGTAAAGCATGGTGCAGACCCTCATATGAATATGATGTAGCCAAGGGAAATATAAGTCAATTATATATTAATCAACTAACCGTCTTTAATTATGTTTGGGGTGGTTTTGAAAATTTACTTACCAAAAGATATTCTAAAAGTCAAAATAAAAAAATTGGTAAAATTAACCTTTGCATTAAAGAGCTTGATAACTTAGATGAATTACCCATCAAAGATTATGATGTTTTTAAAGAAAGATTTTTTTTGATGTTTAACAGTTGCTTGAAAAAAAATCTAATTGAATATAAAAAAGCAATTCCAAAAGAAGAGATAAAAATTATATATAATATTCGAAATAAATTTGCTCATGGAGATCTTGAGTTTCCTGAAGATACAGAATATAATTCTAATTTTAACAACCCAATTGATCTGATTAAGCTTATTCAAGCTAGCACTAGAATGGTTCTTTTTTATATTCAAAGTTTAGTTTCAATTACAAGCAAGGGGGATACAGTCTATTCGTATCTAAATAATTTATTTATAAATATTGAACTTGATGATTATGGAGATGATTTATTTCCTGCTGATTTTATACTAAATAGAGTTCATTTCAAATACTTACAAATATCAGATCTAAAATCAGGACCAGACAGCATGTTGAGTGTATAAAATACAGATTCCTTAAAATCCGATTTTTTTAAAACATTAATAACTCTTTTTATAATAAAATCAGAGTTGTAAAATTTTCTAATTGTTGTATTAATTGAAGTATAATGCAAAACGAATCAATTGAATATAACGTTAATCTAATTATGTATTACCATTTAGTATTAGCTAAATCGAGTCATGGTTTGAGCAAGAAAATTCAATTCAATAACATATGTTTCAAACATTGTCTGATTTGCAGTCCTCAAAGACTGTAAAAATTTGGAAGGTGTGCGTTGATTGATAGGCAAAGTATTGTGATTATCCTCAATAAACCTCTTAAATTTTGTGTCTGAAGAAACACTACTATGGGCAATAGCATTTCTTATTATAAAAATATGATTTAAAATATCCTTTGATGCAGGAGGAATATTTGAGAATGGATTATCATTTTTATAAAATACTTTTGTATTTCTTTCTAATTTATAAAGAGGTAATAAATCGAGAAATGGTTTCCCGTTTAAGAGATAGTTTAAAACTAACTTTCTGTCTTTAAAAATTTGCTTTTGAATTTTCTTTCTAGTAGTTAATTTATACTTATCATATAACAAGCCTATAAAAAACTCTTCAACAAAAGATTCAAATAAAGTTACAGATTTGAGAAACATTCCATCATAAAACAAATTTAAATCTTTGTCTGCTATATAAACATTATTTGTAACATTTGCCTTTTCAATTCTTTTTCTAGATGCAAAAATACTATCATATTCCTTCTTTAGTCTTTGTGATAAAACATCTGAATGCATTAGTACAACTCTTTATTTAGAAACTTAAATACTTCTTCTCTATTCTCTTTTGAATTAGTTCCTCTTGTAAAGGCATCATAAACTTTTTCAGGTAGAGATGTCACTTTTCTATCTTTTTTCCATTCTTTCTGAGCTTTTTTTATTTCTTCAGAAAGCCTATCTAAACTGTTTTTTAAACTCTTTTTACTAATGTTAATTTTTACATTTTTGGTGGGTTTTCCAGAGAATTCATTTTGATAGATGACAGAAAAAAGTGAGTAAAGTAAAGGGGTCTTCTTAAAAGGACTGTCCTTAAAATTTTTACCATATGCTTCATCTAGAAACATAAAAATATTTTCTAGCCTTTGAGTTTTAATCTTAGATTCAGGAATAGATCCTTCATCATCATACTTTTTGTAATAAGCATTTATGCTTTCTGGAGTTCTTCTAACTGTCCCATCAATTGAAAGCATCAATAAGTCATTAACAAATTCAACTTCCTCCATTCTTGAAATTTTAGAATCAGTGAAAACACCCCATCTAATCCAATAATCGTAATATTTATTTCCGATTTTAAAAGCCAAACTCTTAAATTCACCATAAAATGATGCATTTCGTAATTCTTGGTCATTTAGCTTTACCCCTGTACTATTCATCCTTGAAAAAATCTCAAGAATTTCACGGTTAGAAACTGTTGAAGGTAAAACATGAACAAAAAACTCATAATCTAATATTTCTTGTTTAGCTTCATCGGGAAGCTCTTTAAAAGTTTTTCCTCCATATGTCTCATTGTGAGTTTTACTCAACTTAAAAGCCTTATTGTCTTTATCAAATACACCCAGTGCGTATGAAATAACTGTCCTAAGCCTTTGTTGTCCATCGACTACCTCTTTTACTGGCATAAAAGAATCAAGGTCAGTTTTAACATCTCTAAGTATAATTACTGGAATTGGAAGACCTCTCAGGATAGTGTCAATTAAATATGATTTCGATTTATCATTCCAAACAGATCTTCTCTGAAAATCAGGGTTTAATAACAGCCCTTTAGAATTAAACCACGAGACAAAATCAGCTACTTTAAAAGTTGTTCTTTGAATATTATAACTCATAATTTTTATTAATTAATTTTATCTAAACCAAATTCTATCTTCTTTACCAGAAAATCAAATCCATCAATATTGGATCTTTGATTTAGTTCTTTATTTAGTAATTGAAGTCCATCATCAATATGCATCTTAATGTATTTAGGGAGGTCTTTATCAGTTATGTGAATACCATAATGTAAAGCTACCATCCCTAAATAATAATCTAAATACTGCCCAAACAAAACTGATTTGGTATATTCTTTACCACTAGAGTTTTGAATATCTTCTAGCTTTAATTTTCTGTCTTGCGACAAAGAGTGCGCTAATGCTATTCTAGAAATAATATTCTCAGTCCCTAAGTTTAAACGTCTAGTTAATTTAGCAACTACCTCTCTATTTTCTTTGCTGGTTCTAATATGTGTAAACATCTTTTTCTTTTTTAAATTCTTTAAATAAATTATTTACACGCGTAGAAATAATCTCAGAGCCTTTATCAGTATTATGAATTAAGAAAGCCTTGTTTAGGTTTGGCTTTAAAAGCTCATACTCTGCTTCAGACAGTTCTTTTTCCAATAAAGGAAATAGTACTACTTGTTCTGAAATAAATGGGTAAAACTCTTTAATGATATTTTTAGAATGGTATTTATCAAATTTCTGTAATGGACTATCAATAAATACTGGAAACTTAATTCCAGATTCATCAACAAGAGCTTTAAGTAACGCAGTGGCGTATAGTTGTTGCTCACCTTTAGACAATGAATCCTTATCTATAACTACTCCATTTTTGTCTAATAAGTCAATATCCATAACATCATCAATAATATTAACTCTAACATTAGAGATGAAATCTTCTTTATGCATCAACTTCTTTAGACCTAAAGAAACAGATTTTTGTAAAGAGTACTTTTTGTCCTCTTTAATTCTTTTAATTAACTCATTAATCTTGATTAAAAGCTTTTGAGTAACATCATACTTCTTTTTGTCTGTTTCAACCAAATTAAAATTCTTCTCATATTCAGATCTCACCTTTTTGTGAGACGTTAACTTTAATCTTAATCCGCCAAGTTCTTCTAAAAGCTCATTCTTTTCATTATAAAGCGTTTCAATTTTAGCATCAGCTTTAGTCTTTTCATCTCTAAACTGTCTTGCTAAGTGATTGTCTTTTCTTGCCTCTCCTTGCTTTATTTTATTGATGGTTCTGCTTAATAAGGCTTTATTGACTTTTTCTTCTTTAACAATAGCATTAAACTGACTCAAAAATGTTGTTTTAATGTTATTATAAATGGCTTCAAACTCTCTAAAGGACTCCTCATTAAACTCAAGATATACCTTGCCTACTTTTGAGGTAGCATCCTTTTTCTTGAGCTTTGATTTAATAGAAGTATTAATGGCTTTTTCAATTTTTTCTTTTATTGAAGGGTCTAAACTTAATAGGTCTACATTAGTTAGAATACTTTTTGAAAAGCTCTGAAGTTCCTTCTTAAGAATCTTTTCAGTTACAGCTCCAAACAAATCATCATTCTCTAGAACAAGTTGATTATATAACTTACTTAAATGCTTCCCTGCAATTACAAGTGGCACTAAATCTAAAAGTTTTCTCAACTCTTGTTTTATGCTAGTTGATTCCTCTTTTAAAACATCACGCTTAGACTTTAGCTCCTTTAATTCCTCTAAAGTAATTGAGTTCCCTTCACGAATTAATTTTTCTTGAAGAGAATCACTTTCGGATTTTAAAATAACGAGATGCTTGTCTATTTCATCTTGCTTATCTTGATTATGGCTTATAATTTTTTCAAGCTCATCTTCTTCAGACAACAACTCTTTTAACTTGAATTCTTCATGTTCTGAAACGCCTCTTCTTCTCAGTTTTGTCAATAAGGACTCTAAGTTGTTTTTAAGTTCCTCATATTTCTTAATCCCCAAAACTTCTGAGTATGCTTTACTCAGACTTCTTAACTCAGACTTAGACTTTGCTTCTGCAAGAGACACTATCTTTTCTGCATCAAAAAAGAAGAATTTTGCTATCTCCCTAGGAAGGATAAAGTCATTAATAAAAACTTCAAAACCTACATCTTTTGTCAGCTCATTTTCATCACCATCAATAAGAATTTGTAATGTTTCCTCTTTAGTTTTAAGACTATAAGTTCTTTTGATACTTACTGTTCTACAAGGTATGGAAGGAATTAATAAATCTTTTAACTCTACTTCAACTGTAAAGGAAGCATCTGAAGATTCATCTTTAACATCTCTATTTATCAATGACAATAAAAAATTGTCATAACCGCCAATATTTTTGACATCCTTTTTATACTTATCCTCAACCTGAGTCATAAGTTTTCCATAAAAACACCATATCAATGAAGTTAAAAACGTTGTTTTACCAAAACCATTTTTACCTGCAATAACACTTATGTTTTTATCCCCTTTAGATGAAAGGTCCAATTCATTTTGCCCCTTATATATCCTAAAGTTATTAAGTTTTATTTTGCTAATTTTCATAATTCATTTTCATTTACAAATGATTCTATTCTATTTTCAACATCATTATGTAGTCCATATTTAGAAATCATTAGTGTCTTTGTTTCTTGCAGAGTAATAAGATTATCTATTAAGTGATAGTATGAAACATCCTCTTTACAAACATCTTTTAAGATTCTTCTTTCTGTATCATCTAAAGACTTAATATTATTTGTGCTAATGTCTTTATTGTATATTTTCTTATAAATATCACCAACAGTATAATCAAATTCTAGATCTCTGTTCCACATCACTTGAATGGCAATTAACTCTTGATTAGTAATTAAAGTTACATGTGGTCTTTCATTCTGTACTTCTTTTTGAATCTGTAAAAGCTCTTTTAATATTCTAGCTCTATAATGCATCTCATAATTTCCAGATCTGTGACCTTCTTCATCCACAGCTGGCATTCCATTTCTTCTAGTATCAGACCTGTTTTCACTAATATTTCTATTTTCTACAAGGCTATTTCTAAATTCTAAAAGTGGCTGCATCCAATGCTGACCATTTTCAATCAAAGCTGTCATTGATTTGTCCTGTTTTACAACAGTACAAGTCCAACAACCAAACCTACTTTGACCACAAGAAGAGTGTGCTTTATTTGTTACAACAGTTGGACACTCATAATCATCAGCACTAGCATCAGCATATATTTGGAATAAAATAGAATTGTCAAATCCCCAAGGAGATGGTATTGTATTAATTATATACCATATTTCCTCAAGCATTAACTCTTTTATAGGTGCATATACATAAGTGTTTGCATTTGTGTTATGCTTAGAAAGTCTTTTCCCTTCAACCTCATGTTTCTTCATTGATCTTTCACGAGTAGCACTTTCCTCATATCTAGTACCCAATAAAACAATAGCTTCTCCTTTTTCATCTATTTGCTCTAACAAGAAATTAGATGTTGGTCTAATTTTAAGTTTATCTGTACACCATCTAAAGGTGTTATTTGGTACTGGATATCCCTTACCAATGACATTAATCCAAAAAGACTCTTCTAACTTAGGTACAGTTTTCTTAACTATAATTGGAATTCCTTGATCTCTTGCACCTTCTTCTACTTTAACTAAAACATCATCAATATAGCTAGAGATAATAGGGTTCTCCACCATAGTATCATTACAAACCACATAAACAGGTCTTCTCAATTGATAAGGATAAGGTAAGTCTTGTTTTATTCTCTGCAAGGCTATCCAAACTAATGTTAATAAAACCGTAGAATCTTTTCCTCCACTAAAGCCAATAATCCATGGTCTATCTGATGTATCTGCATAAGTATATTGGTCAATAATTTCAGAAATTATACCCTCAACTTTTTTGCTTCTAATTTTTATCATATCGTTTTGTAATCTTTCAAAATTAGTCATATCAACTTCAAAAGTCAACATGGGTTGTATTTATTAGTAATTAAATTATTAACACTAAAAGTAACTCAATATTTATTGTAATTTTAAACTAGTAAAAGTTATCAAAATAAAATTCAGGAACAACTAAATGAGGGGTAATCCAAAATGGCTTTCTAGTAAAGAGGCACAAAAGGCTGCAAAGATAAAAAGCTGCGATTTAATGCACCTTAGAATTCAAGGAAAGCTTGAGTTTGAAAAACGTGGTAATGCTTATTTTTATTCCAAACAGAGTATTGAAAAATTGAAATAACCCAATCTCTAATAAAAGAAATTGGGCATCTTTCAACTCAACTTAAAAACCAAGAGTACTTGGAATCCCCATTGAGAGTTTGTGCCAATCCATTTGAAAAATCAAAAGCATTAACAGTTCTATCCAGAAAAGAATCTATATAAGAACTCTTATTAGCTGATGTAAAGAGATTATAAACATTCCATAAGTTGATGTTTCCATTTTCATCTTTGCAAAAACTCTTATCCTCATAATAATCCTTTGCAATAGTATTCATTTGTCTATCTGCAAAGTCCATTTGTGGTAATTCCTTTCTTTGGTCTTTAGGTAAATAATTATATAATCTGGTTTTCCCTATTAATTGAGCAAACTGATGTTCTGTTAAACTTTTTTGAGTGAGTTCTCTCATTGCTTTTAAATGAGTTTCAGCTTCATAACCATTTATTACTTCAGTAATCTTATGCTGAAGTTCTTCATAGCTTCCTACTCTCATTTCTGAAGTAAAACCATCTGAAGAAATACATAGGTTACAGCATACCATATTTTGAAATCCAATAAAGAATTTAAACTTTTCATATGTTTTCTTACTATAAAGGTTTTCATGGTTGTAAGACCTAACTCCACCAACCATCAAGGAAAGAGCATTACCATTAATGGTTCCTTTTATTGATGGTATTCTAATCACAAATGCCATTCTCTCAAAATATTGAGTTTTCTCATGTTCTAACAATTCTTTTGCTGATTTGTGAATGGCATCACTTGTTCTGCCCTCAATCTCATGACTTACCCTTATTTCAGGTATATCTATTTGCTGATGGTTAAAGACATTACCTACACACTCTTGTGCTATTTCAATAAATTCTTGATGCGCTATGGTTCTTTCATTGTCTTTGGCAAACACAGGAATGATATTGTCTTGCCTTAAATGAGAGAGGCTAACCTCTTTTGTGTTAGCCTCAATGAATGGGTTGATTTTATACTTATCTCTTTCTGATGGTACTCTCAATTCTGTAACAGATTGTTTTATACCATCAAAAGGAGAAGATATATTATTGTCCTGACTGTGGTGTACTTTTACTAATTCCATTTGAACTAAAATTTTCTGGTTTAACTAAATTCTCTAATTGTTGTTTTTTACTCTGATATTGAGCATTTAATGACTGTTGAAATTGTGGAAACTCTTTATATAGATTCATCAATTCACTTATGGATAAACACTCATTAATACGTTTTAAAACATTTTTTGAAGTTACAGGTTCAGCATTACACCATTTCAACAATCTTTCCCCTGTTTTAGTAGTAATAATAAACTCTGGTTTATTCATAAATAAGCCTGTTCTATCCTTACTACTTTTAGCTAAATGTTGGTCATTTACCAATTCAAAATTGACTGTCAGCTCATACTCAAATCCCTCTCTGGTAATTTCTTTAGTGCCATGTTTCATCACTTGAGTTTTACCATTAGAGCCAACATCTAATGAGTAATCAATTTTTGTTCTAGCTGTTGTAATTATATGACAAGTTGATTGCAAAATTTTATCAATAAAAGATTGATGCCTTGGTGTAACTTTTGCCCAATCTTGAAATCTACCACCTAACTGTTCATGTATTTGTAAACAACCTCCTTTTCCTTGCCATTCATGTGTTATACTATCAATTACAATGACTTCAATTCCTGATTTTTCGCAAACTTCAATGGCTTGTATATACCTCTCAGGTGAATAAGGTGCTTGTAAGTCTAATACATTAAAGTTCCCTAAGTCTGAATACAATGAGGCTGAAGAGTTTTCTGAATCTATTACAGCTACCTTACTCCAATCTTGTGTCATACCAAAAGCTAATAATAAAGCTGAGTGTGTTTTACCAAATCCACTTGGTCCAGATATTCCTAATCTGAGTTTTACATTTTGTCTTTTACTTTGTTTTAATTGCATAATCTTATATTTAAAAAGGTTAATATTTTTATGAGTTATTTTTAAGTTCTATCTGATTAGATTCTTTCTGTAACTAAAAAGACCCTCACTATTTGAGAGTCTTTCTTGAATAATTATGAAGCATATTTCAGCTTGGGTTCTTCCAAAAGTTTTGACATTGCATCATCAATAATATCATCTTTAAACTCTTTGAGATAGGCTTGTGTGACACTTACATCATGATGTCCCATAGATTTTCCAATTACATCTGTTGAAATACCTGCAAACTTTAAATTGGTAGCAAAACTGTGTCTAATAACATAAGAAGTTACATTTTGTTCTAGCCCTTGAATATCAGCTATCTCTTTTAGTTGCTTATTGAATTTTCTCAAAGTTTTGTGTTTTCTATTATCAATTTGCATTGGTGTTAAGTTATCTTTAAGCAATATAGGAAACACATAATCTGTCGGTCTATTTTGTGATTTATAGTAAGTGACTATTTGCTTTACTGGTTCTAACATTTTCACAGAAAATCTGCCTTTAGTTTTAGAACGTGTATAAAAAATTCTATCCCCTTGAATGTTTTCCCATTTCAGCTTCATCATATCTACGAAGTTCATTCCACCCATGTAATAACTAAAAATCAAGTAGTTTCTAGTGTTTGTTAGATGTGGGTATTTAATTATATCAATAGCCTCCATTAGCTTCATTTCATTTCTAGTCAATGCCTTTTTCGCTCCAACAGTTTTAAACTTTGAAATTTTATAAATTTTGAACGGATAATACTTTTCATCTACCACACCATTCTTAATAGCATAATTATAAAGCGCTCTAATTGTTCTCATTTTTATACCTATCCCTCCATTAGAATTATTATTGCTCCTTAAATAAGTTTCATACTTATCTAATAATGCAGGTGTAATTTCTCTAAAAACTAGATTTTTATTTTTTTGGAATTTAAAGAATGAGTTGTATGTATCTTGGTATGGCTTTGAATTTCCTATTCTTCCAGCCTTTATAAAGTCTTCTATTTTTTCATTCCAGAACTCTGCAACTGTAACTTTTGAAGACTTTCTGCCTCTAAATTTTGCCTCAAACTGGTTAAGTGTGAAATCAATACCTTCAAGAAAAAAATCATCTATGATTTTTAATGCTTGCTCTTTCTTTTTAAGTAAAGCCCTATTCCTTTGTAAATAATTCTTCTCACTCTTTTTGAATTGACCATTAACTTCATCCCAATCTTTTTTTAAACAGCTAATACCTAGTGTAATTACTTTGGGTTTTCTATCCTTTATAATTTTTAAAACGACTGGATACTGTCCTTCTTTATTAGGTTTATTTCTAAGTAATATTTTGATGCTTGCCATTGCTTTATTGTTTAAGTGTTATAAAATCCATATATAATACGTATGGAAAACATAACATTTTAGTTATTAATTAGGTGATTAAACTTCTCTATTAAGAGTCTTCTTAATTCATTTTTAGTGGAATTAAGACTATATTTCTCTATCAGAGCATTGAACTCATTTCTACGCCTCATTTTAAAGGTTCCTGATTTCTCTTTAATTTCTTCTTGCCAATATTCAGGATTCTTAAATCTTATTAATTTCTGAAAGTCTTCTGGTTCAATGGATTCCTCTAAAATGCTATCTATAATTTGCATTTTGTCAAATCTCATTATTGCATTTTCAAATAACCTTTGAAGATTATCTTTGTTTCTTAAGTCATTTAGATTAAAAACCCCTAGGTCATTTAAGTCTCTTCTTCTTGTATGTCTTATTTCAAACCTTAAAATATTATGATGAATGTCAAATTCTTTTGAATACTGTTTCGCTTTGTCATAAATCTTAACTAAATAATTTGAATGGTCAAACCTTTTTAATTCTCCTTTTCCATCATATTGTTTATTGTGATTATAGTTTTTATACTTATGCATGAGAACATTTTCCCTTATAATTTGTTCTGCTGGTTTACTAACACATATGTTAAAGCCAAATTCAAGTTGAGTAATTCCTGTAAAAGCAATGTCTGGAAGGTTCATGCCCAGGTACTCTATACTTTCACATAAATTAGAATATGTAAAATCATTATAATTTGCATTTTCTCTATACACTAAATAGTTGTACAACTTGTGAAGCGAATTTTTTATATATCCATACTTTTGAGCAATTACGACATCCATAGTTTCCAAGTTAGTTTTATGTGGATAACGTATCTCACCAGAGTGTCGCTCTAAAACTTGAATTAACTCAGGAAAATTATCAGGGTCATTAACATAAGGCTCAAATTCTGATTTGTCCTTGTAAAGGATTTTGACAAAATCTATCATAGCTTATGCTTTTTGAGATAGATATTGGTCTATGCTTAATTCAAGCTCATCAACAGTTTCAACTTTACTGTCAATAATCCATGCATCAAGTTCAGGTTTACGGAAGTAAATCATCTTACCACCTGGCACATAGAAAGGAATTTCCTTTTTGCTAGTAAGTTTGTAAATACTACTCTTGGATTGCCCCAAATACAGAGCTGCTTCTTCAAGTGTAAAAAATTCTTTTTCTAATAAATTTTGCTTTTTTAATAAAGCTGTAATCTCCTTTAATTGTTGTTGGATAAATTCCATAATTTCAAATGAATTATGGATATGGCCATATCCTTGTTATTGTTGAAACAAAGAAATGGGCTTTATAGCCTTACATACTTTTACTATACCTAGACTGTATAGTAAAGCTATTTTTAAAGTGAAGAAATTATGTTTTCTATTCTATCCTTCTGAGTTGGATTTTTAGACACATACGATTTAGATTGTTTTAAGTTTTTAAGCTCTTCTCCATTATTATCTCTAAATGTATAAAGCACGTATTTATTTAGGTCATGAATAATGCTTGGGCTTAAATGATTTTCATCTATGAGCTTAATTACAAAGTGAAATAATGAAGGTTTTGAAACTCTTTTGTTTTTACCAATAACTAGCCAATGGATTCCATATGCTACCTCTTTTCCTGTAAACGCATTAAAAAATTCCTGTTTTGTTGCATTTATTAAAGATGGGGATTCTGTTAGTGATTCATATAACTTCTGTATTTTATCTTGCTGTTCTTTTTCATTTTCAGCCAATAATTCAAATGATGGTGTAAACCCATATAACTTTACCTCAGTAGAATATCTATTGATGGTATCTTTTATTTGAGATAAATAATCATTTAAAAAATGAAACTCCTTAAAAGCATTAAAGGATTCAATATGTTTAATTTTGATTCTTAAAAAGTCAGCATAGGCTTTAACTTCTTTTTTGTCAGAAAATCTTTTTTGAAACTCTTGTTCAAGAAAATTAATTGAGTTTTGAGTTTCATTATTGAGTTTTCTTTTAATTGAGCCTTCAAAGGAAAACGTTAGATATTCGGAATCTATATTGTCTTTATGACTAATATTTAAAACCCTAACTTTATGAGTTTTCTTATCAATCTCATCTACGTTATTAAAATACAACTCTTCAGTTATATTTTTATAGAATTCCTCAAGGTCTAGTTCAATCTGCTTTTTTAAATACCATTCAAAAAATGCAAATGGATTTTCTGCTGTACTTTTCATATTTCAAACTTAATAAAATATATAAATGTTTAACCTATGTTTAACCTGAAAGCACAAAAAAAGCCCTACATCTCTGTAAGGCTTGATTTTACTTGTGGTCCCACTTGGGCTCGAACCAAGGACCACCTGATTATGAGTCAGGTGCTCTAACCAACTGAGCTATAGGACCAGTTTTGAGGTTGCAATATTACAGCTATTTTTTGTTTGGCGCAAATAAAATGTAATAATATTTAGTCTGTTCTGCTCAATATTTTATAACATATTGATATACAAATAAGACTGGTTTTAGGAAGGGGTACGCTGTGTATTTGCGTTTTTATTTCTGTTATGGCTGCAACTGTGCTTTGCGGTTACTATTTAATTTTTGTATGGTCGTATATTACCCTGTTTTTATTTTTACGGTTTATAATACCCAGTATACTTATTTTGTTGGCTTGTACTACTATGGTATATTTTTTTTTATTGAATAATCCATATACGGTTAAGTGTAATTCTTTTTCTCCGGTATCGGGGCGATATATTACTTGGCGATTGCTAAATGTTTTTCTGTTATCGAACTCATACCATAAAACATTCTCAAAATTATAGCGCACAACTATAGTGTTTTTACTCTCTCTGTCGCATACGTAATTAAACTGCAATAGCTTAATGTTTTTTTTGCGTTTGAATAAAATTAGGGTAGCTTGTTTTAAAATGCCTAGACGAAATGAAATAGGGTCTAGTAGAGCAGACATAATTTTTGCGATTGTTTAGTATGGTATATAATTTTTTGCATTATTGCCAAATGGCAAGTTATAAAAATCATTACGTATTAAATAGTCCAACATAGCGTTGTCTATACTTTGTCTATACTATTTGTATTTCATTTTCTGATGTGTAAATAGTATAGTGTATTGATTTTTAGTTGCTTGAGGTGTCGTTGTCGCTAAAGCCCTCTTTAGGTGTAAAATTGCTTAATATGCTGTTTGTATCTAGTTTTTGCCCTCTTTTTCGTTCAAATATTTCCAATATCGTTTAGGTACGTGTTGCAAATGGAGTTTCATGTTTTTGCGTGCGGGTATATTTGTGCTATTAAAATAATCCTTCCAAAGTAGTGATGCTAGTTCTTCTCGGCTATCTATTAGCTCTGTTGGCAGGTTTACTTTTTTGGGGTCTATTGCTGCTACAAATTCGTATGATATTTCGGTTACCGTATGCAGGTCATAATACAAACCATACTTACGCTTTACATCGTATATTATCCATTTTTGGTCGGCATATCGGTTTTTAAAAAAAGTACCTATTAGGGGCAATACATTAAAATCGGGCTCAACAGGTGCATAGTACATCCCGTCGGCGGTTTTCTGAAATCGAATAAAGGCTTTCATACGGTGGCGTTCGCGTATTATTTTTTTCTCTATTTTCGAAATAGCCATTACATGCTCGTTTCCAAAATTGCTTTCGGCACCTTTCGGGTTATCAAAAATATAGCATGCAAAATAAAATAGGTCTTGAAATGCTTGCGGAAGCTCGGAGAGGTGTACCATATAAAAACGCTTTAGCCATTGTGCCGATAGCTTTTTTTGCAAGCCTTTCCACACACGGGTTGCTTTACTCTCGCTACTTATAATAGTAGTGGTTTCTTGTAGCATTGTGGGTTGATGATACTTTTGCCAAACAAGCTGTACTGCTTTGGGTTTTTGCTCGTAAAACTCGAATATACAGGTGAGCAACCCTTCAAACGATCCATCAAATACGTAGGTTACCATGTTTAAAATAGGCTTAATTGGTTTTGTGCTATTTTTAGGTATTTACTATTGCTTTCGGATAGTATTAGGTTTTTTACGTGTAACGAATCGGGCTCACTGATTAAGTATGGACTATCGGCGCAACGTATAAAATGTTTGGCGCGATTGTAGGCAATGCCTATTTTTTTGAGTTGGTAGCTACGTAGTTTACCAAATTTACGTGCTTTCACTATTTTTTGTGCCGACCGTACGCCAACACCCGGTATACGCAATATCATTTGGTAATCGGCAGTATTAATATCCACAGGAAATTGTTCCATGTTGCGGAGTGCCCAGCTCAGTTTAGGGTCAATATCCGTATCAAGGTGCGGGTTTTTAGGGTTTAATAACTCTTGTACTTCAAACCCATAAAAACGCATTAGCCAATCGGTTTGGTACAGCCTGTTTTCGCGGAGTAGTGGGGGCTGTGTTCCTATAGCAGGCATTCGGTCGTCATAACTTATGGGTATATACCCCGAGTAATACACACGCTTTAGGCTAAAGTTGTTGTAGTACTGTGCTGCGCTGTACATAATTTCCATATCACTTTCGGGTGTGGCACCAATAACCATTTGCGTGCTTTGCCCTGCGGGTACAAATTTAGGTATGCTTTTTATTAGCCCCGTTTTCTTCTCGTCTTTGTACTGGGTTATAGTGTTTTGTATAAAACCAAGGGGTTTCTTTACATCATCGTGCGATTTATCGGGGGCTAATAACTTTAAGCCACTTTCTGTAGGCATCTCTAAATTAATACTCATACGGTCGGCATAAAGCCCTGCTTCTGTAAGGAGTTCCTCGCTAGCACCAGGTATGGTTTTTAGGTGTATGTAGCCATTAAAACGCTCTTCAATACGCAGTTTTTTTACAATACGTGTTAAACGCTCCATAGTAAAATCAGCATTTTTAAAAATACCTGAACTTAAAAAGAGTCCTTCTATATAGTTACGGCGGTAAAAATCCATAGTAAGCGTTACCACTTCATCTACGGTAAAGGCGGCACGTTTTACATCGTTGCTTTTACGCGATACGCAAAAAGCGCAATCGTATATGCAATGGTTGGTTAGTAATATTTTTAATAACGATACGCATCGTCCGTCCTCTGTATACGTATGGCAAATACCGCTACTGCTACTATCGCCTATACCTTTATTATTGTTTTTTCGGTTACCGCCACTGCTAGAACATGACACATCGTACTTTGCTGCATCGGCAAGTATAGTAAGTTTTTCTCTTATCCTGTCTGACATATTCAAATATTTTCTACAAAACTAAGAAAATAATCTTAATATACCATAATTTAATAATTTGTTAAGTTTGAATGACGAGGGTTTTTTGTTATTTAGCTGTTTTATTATGCATATCATCGATTTTAGTAAGTGTTCCTACATTTAATAGGTAGTTTTACTTACAAAAAGTAAAAATAAAATTGCATATAAACGCGTAATGTAACGTTTAAATCACAAATTGTTACATCATCGTAAAAAAAATCATAACTTGTATCAGAAATGTTTTGAGTTATGGTTGATTTAGTTAAGTATGTTCAATAATTGTGTTGAGGTACTCAATTAAACTATAAGTTTTATATTTGCGGGTAATTTAATGTTCTGCAAACTAAGTTTTTAACGTTCGGGGGAAAGTTGTAAAAAACTGCTTTCTAGTATTATATAAATGGTTGTATAACTCAGATTATGAAAAAGAATTTACTCCTACTTGCTTTATTGGTAACTTCAATAAACGTTTTTTCGCAGGGAATTGTGGTAACACCACATCCAACTAATAGCCCTGCTGCAAACACGCAATTAGTTAACAATGTTTTATTAGATAACTCTTGCTTAGCACAGGTATCAAATATTACTAAAAGCACAGGTACTGATTTTGGTTACTCTCAAGGTAATGGTATTGGTACTTTCTCTAACACCAACGCAGATTTCCCTATAGCATCTGGAGTGGTATTAACCTCAGGTAATGCTGTTGCCGCACAAGGACCAAACACTAACACATCCAGTTTTTCCTCTCCTGCATGGGCAGGCGATGCCGATATAAGTACTACTTTAGGGATAACATCCAGAAATGCTACGGTATTAGAGTTCGATTTTATTCCGCCAACTGCTAACTTATCTATCGATTATATTTTTGCATCAGAGGAGTATGGTGAATACCAATGCGAATCGAACGATGGTTTTGCCATATACCTTACTAATGTTACTGCGGGAGGCGCAGCACAAAATATAGCATTAATTCCTACTGTGGCACAGCCAGTATCAGTAGGTACAATTCGTGACGAGATAAACAACTCCGATTGTTCGTCTGAAAATATAAATTACTTCGGTGAGTTTTATGGAGGGGGTAATGGTGCCGACGCTCCTATTAATTATGAGGGGCGTAGTGTTTTAATGAATGCATCGGCAACACTTATACCAGGCAATACCTACCATTTAAAGATTGTTATTACTGATGATGGTGGTGATGACGGTACTGATGGTGAGTACGACTCGGCAGTATTTTTCCCAGAAGGTGGATTTAATTTGGGACAAGAATTACTAGGGCTGGATCTTACAGAAGTGAATGGTACGGCACTTTGCGACGATGATACTTTTACGTTAGATACGGGTTTACAACCTAACGCAGGGTTGTATACTTTTTCGTGGACTAGAGATGGTAACCCAATACCTGGAGAAGCAATAATTACCGATAACCAACCAGGTACATATGCCGTTACAGTAACCAGAAATGGGAGTACTTGTACCAGTACACAAGAAATTGTAATAGAATACTCGCCAGTAATTACCGCAAATACACCAAACAATTTATTTGCCTGCGATAATGGCGCCCCTACATATACCTATAACCTTAATTTAAATACGCCAGTAGTTAAAGTAGGGCTAAACCCTGGTGTAATAGTATCGTACCACGCTACAGAAGATAATGCAGAGGACGACGAAGACCCTTTACCATTAGCATACAACAGTGCTGGAGGAGAAACAATATGGGCACGTGTTGAGAGCAACACAAGCAACTGTTACGATGTTGTATCGTTCCAACTGCTTACAGCACCAGCACCTACAGCAGTACAACCCAATAACCTAGTGTTGTGCGAAAGTACTCAAGGTTCTGGCGAGGCAGAGTTTAACCTTACAGCATTAACAGGTTCAATACTAGGTTCGCAACCTATTAATGAAAATACCATATTATATTTTGACTCTTTTGCTGCTGCCGAAGATGGCTCGACGCCTATAGATACACCAGGAGCTTACGTAACAGGTTCGGAAACAATATATGCTAGAGTACAACGAAATTTTGACCCGACTTGTTTTACCATAACAAACTTTGATGTTGTTGTAGTGCCAATTCCTGCATTAACAGCACCATCAGATGTACAAGAATGCGATAGTTACATACTACCAGCACTTACCGCAGGTAATTATTATACCGAGCCAGGTGCGGAAGGTACAGCCCTTTTTGCAGGCGATGAGATAACAACTACACAAACCCTATACATATACGCCGAGAACGTACAAAATACTACCGTATGTAGCAATGAAGTAAGTTTTGAGGTAGGAATTATTACAACAGGTACAGCACCAGAAGATGTTTCATCGTGTGGTAGTTACACACTACCTACGCTACCAGCAGGCGAGTTTTATTACAACGGTCCTGGCGGTACATTAGGCGAGATACCAAGTGGTACAGTAATAATAACAACACAAACCATTTATTTTTACATACCAGCAGCGGCAACATGTACAGAGAATAACAACTTTACAGTTACAATAACCGACTCACCTGTTATTAATGATCCTGCCGATGTAAATGAGTGTAGCCCATACACATTACCAGCTTTACCAGCAGGACAAAATTACTATACAGGTCCTGGCGGTACGGGTACAGCCCTTTTTGCAGGCGATGTAATTAATACCTCTCAAACCATATACATATATACTTCAGATCCTGTAAACCCTGATTGTAGCTCGGAAGAAGATTTTGAAGTTATAATAAATGATATACAGGTAGATGATATGGCTGATGTTACCCGATGTGGTAGCTACGCATTACCAGAGCTGCCAGCAGGACAGAATTACTATACAGGTCCTGACGGTACGGGCACATTACTAACCCTACCAACATCAATAACAAGTACACAAACCATTTACATATACGCGGTTAGCCCTACCAACCCAGCATGTAGCGACGAAGAGGATTTCCTTGTAACCATAAACGAGCAACCATCATTCCCCTCCATACCTGATGCAGTGGGTTGTTTAAGTTACACATTACAGGATATACTACCACCTTTTGCAGATTATTATACAGGTTCTGGCGGTACAGGTACACTATTAAACCCTGGCGATGTTATAACCAGCACACAAACCATATATGCTTATGCCGTAAACGCAAACGGTTGTTCAAGACAGCGTTCGTTTTTAGTAACTATTATAGGTACAGATCCCATTGTTGTAGATGATGTAGAAGAATGTGGAAGTTACGATTTGCCAGCACCATCAGCAGGAACATACTATACTGAGTCAGGCGGTATGGGTACAGAGCTACCAGCAGGTACAACAATAACAACAACACAAACCATCTACTTACTTGTAGTTTCAGACGCCGACCCTAACTGTACAACAGAGAGTAGCTTTGAGGTAGTTATAAATCCAAACCCACCATTAAGTTCCATACCAGATGTTATAACATGTAGCAATTATGTGTTACCAGATACTTTACCAGCCAATGCAGAATATTATACAGAGCCAGGCGGTGGCGGTACAGTACTACCACCAGGTACAGTAATTAGTACAACACAAACAGTATACGCCTATGCAATTTCTGCTAATGGATGTACAAGAGCACGCTCATTTGATGTAACTATAATAGACGGAACTATAGCACCAGCAGATTTTGAGGCTTGTGGTAGCTATACCCTCCCAGCATTACCAGTAGGTAATTACTATACAGCACCAGCAGGTGGCGGTACATTAATAGCACCAGGTACAGAAATTACAACAACGCAAACCATATACACTTACGTAGAGGTTACCGAAGGTGCTAATTGTACAACCAACAATAGTTTTGAACTAACTATTTCGCCAGCAGCAGTAGCTGACGATCCTGACGATGTTGTAGCATGCTTTAGCTACCAACTACCACCATTAACCAACGGTAATTACTTTACCGAAGCAAATGGCGGAGGTACAGCACTTTTTGCAGGCGATGTTATTACAGAGAGTACAACACTACACGTATATTTTGAAGATGGTACAATACCAAGCTGTACTGCCGATAACTCTTTTGATATTATAGTTAACAGCATTGAAGTAGAAGCTCCTGAAGACCAATTGGTATGTGGTGGCTATGTACTTCCGACATTGGATTTGGGAGATTATTATACAGGAGCCAACGGATCGGGAACCATGCTTAGTGCAGGCGACCTTATTGATGAAACGCAACTCATTTACGTATACGCAGAAAGTAATACTACACCAATTTGTACCGACCAAGATAGTTTTACGGTAACCATTAAACCAGCACCAGCAATAGATACTCCCCCCAACGTAGGTTCGTGTGGTACGTACACACTACCTGCCCTAACAGTAGGAGAATACTTTACTGAGCCAGGAGGTACAGGTACACAGCTTTTTGCAGGCGATGTTATAACAGCCAATACAGATATTTACGTATATGCAGAATCTGGCGGAGAGCCAAACTGTATTGCAGAACATATGTTTACCGTATTTATTAATCCTCAAGCACCTGTAGATGGTACTGTTTGTGACAGCTACGAACTACCAGAGCTACCTATAGGAGAATATTTTACAGCGCCAGCAGGTACAGGTACACAACTTTTCCCAGGTGATGTAATAACAACCACGCAAGACATATACGTATACATAACAATGGATGCGATGGACAACTGTACCGATAATAACTTCTTTACAGTAACAGTAAACCAATCGCCAGTGTTAGATCCCGCTCCAGTGGTAACACCACAGTGCGATTTTTACGAGTTACCTGCCCTTACAGTAGGAAACTACTATACCGAGCCTGATGGAGACGGAACACTACTTCCAGAAGGTAGCTTAATAGAGAGCACACAAACCGTATACATGTATGCCGCAACAGGCACAGTACCCAACTGTACAGCACAAGATAGTTTTGAAGTAATAATATTTGATACGCCAATACCCGATGCACGTTCTAAAACAGAACGATGCGACCAATATGTATTAGATGAGCTTATTGTTGGAGATTATTATGCACTATCTGGAGGACCAGATGTTGCCGGTCAGGTAACATTTGATGCAGGTGATGTAATTACCGAAACCATGACGATGTACATTTATGCAGAGTCGGGTACTACACCAAACTGTTTCCAAGAAAACAGTTTCGAAATAGAAATATACAGTATCACAGCAGACAATCCCGAAAATGGAGAAGTATCCGTATGTGATAGTTATACATTACCGGCACTAACCGTAGGCGACTATTACCTACTATCAGGCGGTCCTAGTACACCAGGGCAAGTATTATATGAGGCAGGCGATGTACTTACAACTTCGGTTACACTATATGTATATGCCGAACTTGGCGGAAGGATAAACTGTAATGACGAAAACGAGTTTCAAATCAACATATTCGAAACACCACAAGTAGATGCAACCCCTGTAGACGAAACAGTGTGTTTCCAATACATACTACCAGCACTAACCGTAGGTAACTACTACACGGGTGCAGGTGGTACAGGTATACTACTCAATGCAGGCGACGCAATAACAGCTACACAAGAAATATACATTTATGCCGCTACAGGTAATGCCGATGTAACCTGTTTTACAGAAAGAAGCTTTACAATTACAGTAAATTCTGTATTTGTACCTGAAATTGCCGACTTTGTAGCCTGCGAAAGCTATACGCTACCAGCACTTGCCGTAGGCGATTATTACACAGGTCCTGGAGGAACAGGCGATATAATTCCTGAAGGAACAATCATAATCGAAACAAGTTTAATATACATATACGCAGAAACCAACACCGTACCTGTGTGTACTGCCGAGAGTGATTTTGAAGTAACTATAGTTACCCCACCAACATTCCTACAACCACTACCTGTAGAGGCATGTGGTTTGGATGACGACGGACAAGGAATATTCAATCTTGCTCCAGCAGTCGAAATCGCACTAAACGGTCAAACAAATGTTACTGCAACAGTACACGAAACATCAATAGGAGCAGAGTTTGATAACAACCCAATACCAAACATAACAGCTTATGCTAATGTTGAGGCATTTGACCAAACCGTTTATATACGACTAGAAGCAGATGCTGCACCTACATGTTTTACCATTGTAGCACTAGACCTTATTGTAAACCCACGCCCACAGGCTGCCACGCCAGAGGACTACGAACTTTGTGATAATGGTTTGAATGATACAGATGGTATTGCAACATTCGATTTAACTACAAGAGATGAAGAAATACTAGATGGGCTAGACCCACTATTGTTCTCTGTAGAATATTTTGAAACACAAGCAGCAGCAGAGCTAGGAACATCGCCAATAACTACAGCAAGCGTTTACAACACTACAACCACAACAGTATATGTACGTGTAACCAATAACGATACAGGATGCCACGATTTAGTTGTTTTAGAACTCATCGTAAACCCATTACCAGATGTGTTTGAGCCATTACCATACACATTATGTGATGTAAATAACCCAGGTGACGAAGTAGAATTATTCGATTTAACAACCCAATATCCACTTATAGCTGTAGACCCTAATGGTGTAAACGTTACCTTCCATGATACGTTTGAAGAAGCAGAATTAGGTGATAACCCAATATTAAACCCAGAAGCTTACGAGAACCAGAATGGTACCGCCGTAGAAACACTATTTGCACGTGCCACTATAGAGGCTACAGGCTGCTACAGAATTGCGTTACTGGATATTAGAGTAGAGCCACTACCCGTGCTATACCTTGAAAACATAGAAGACGACCTTACTGTAGGTTGTGACGAAGATGGCGATGGTATCGCATTCTTTAACCTTGATGCTATGGTAGAAGCTATGGTAAACGGAGGTGAGAATTTGTTGGTATCATTCCACGAAACAGCACTTGATGCCGAGAACAACCTAAACCCAATAACAAACACCAGTAACTACCAAAATGCTATACCAGAGCTAGACCAGATATTTGTACGCGTAGAAAATACCATAACAGGTTGTATTAACTCTGAGGTTTATGAATTAGAGCTTACTGTGGTACCTTCGCCACAAGTACCCGACCTAGAAGACATAACCCAGTGTGATGACGAAGACGACAACGGACAAGACAACCAAGCCTTCTTTGATTTGACACAGCAAAATCCAATAATTTTCGCGGGACTAGACCCAGCCATACCCGATGTAATAATACATTACTTCGAGTCAGAGGCTGCTGCCCGTAATGGCGCACCACGAATTATTACGCCAGCCAACTACACTGGTACCCACGAGCAAACCATCTGGGTACGTGTTGAAGACCCTGCAACGGAGTGTTTTGGTATAACAAGTTTCCAATTGTTCTTAAATCAACCGCTGTTATTAACTACACCGTCTGTTTACACAATATGTGAAACAACATTGCCAAATGATGCTAGAGAGATATTTGACCTTACCACTAAGGACGAAGAAATCTTAGGTCCATTTGGAGTAGGACAAGGTTATACGGTGGAATATTTTATTAGTGAGGCTGAAAGAGACGCTGGTAATGCAATACCAAACCCAGAAGGGTATGAGAATACAGTTAATGCACAAACATTATTTGTTACTGTAACAAGCACAGAGGGTTGCGAGAGTTACACAACCCTTACAATACGCGTGTTACCCCTCCCCACGCCAAACCAGGAGCCAGACGCGCTAGTACTATGCGACGACAACAACTCCCCCGACGGCGAAGAAGAATTCAACCTATTCGACGCCGAAGCTGACATCCGCAACAACGACCCAACCACGATAATCACCTACTACGAAACAGAAGCAGACGCCCAAAACGCCGAAAACCCCATAGCCGACCCAAGTGCCTACCAAAGCGCCACCAACAGCGTATGGGTACGCGTAGCCGCCAACACCGGCAACCCCGACGACCAAGTCTGCTACCAAGTAGTAGAACTCCCACTCATCGTAAACCCACTCCCAGTCCTAGGCGAAAACGGCACCATCACCCCCAACGCCTACTGCGAAGAAAACACCGATGGTCAGCACACCTTCATCCTCAACGAACACCTGCCCTTCATCCTAATCGGCGAAGACCCAGAAGACTACACCATACGCTTCTACCTCGACCAAGCCGCATTAGACGCAGGCACCGCACTACCCAACCAGTACACCAATATCAGTACCCCACAAACCATACTCGTATGGGTAGAAAACAACACCACCGGATGTATCAACACCGCACCATTAACCCTGTACGTAGAAGAAGCCGCCACCGCCTTCCCAATCACCCCAGGACAACTAGACACCTGCGACTACGACGGCACCAATGATGGACAAACCACCATTGACCTCACCCAAATAGAAGCCCAAGTACTAGGCGGACAAGACCCATTAGACTACGACGTAGACTACTACGAAAACCAAGACGACGCCATAACCGACACCAACCCCATAGCCGACCCCAGCACCTATGTAAACACCATAGCTGGCGGACAAACCATCTGGGTACGCGTCACCAACGAAAGCACCATCAGCCGCTGCTACGACATCACCAGCATCGATATCACCATCGAAGCCATCCCAGAACCCATAATACAAGGCGGAACCCTCTGTGTCGACTACGACACCCAAGAAGTACTCAACCCCGTAGTAATGGACACCGGGCTCGATGACAGCCACACCTTCATCTGGTACCTCAACGGCGAAGAAATAACAGGCGCCACAGAAAGCACCTACATCGCCCAGGCCGTAGGAAGCTACAGCGTAGAAGCCATCAGCGCAGGCGGCTGTATCAGCGACCCAATCGACCCCGTAACCGTAGACCAAAGCGGACCCGCCAGCATCATCGGCAGTGGTTTTAGCGTAACCAATGCCTTTAGCGACAACCAAGTCATCACCATCAACGTACAAGGCTACGGCGACTACGAATACCAATTAGAAGACGGACCATGGCAAGACAGCAACATCTTTACCAACGTCATCCCACGCCGTATCCCATACACCGTACACGTAAGAGACAAAGGTGCCTGTAGTCAATTCCAGTTAGACATCAACAACGTCAACATCATCGACTACCCACGATTCTTTACACCCAACGCTGATGGATACAACGACACCTGGAACATCTTTGGACTATCCAGTCAAGGCGGCGCCGAAATCTACATCTTCGACCGTTACGGCAAACTCATCAAACAAATCAGCTCACAAAGCGAAGGCTGGGACGGCACCTACAACGGCAACCCATTACCCGCAGACGACTACTGGTTCAGTGTCACCTTCGGTGAAATCCAAGAACGAGTATTTGAGATTACTGCCGCTGATATAAAAACAAAAACAACAGAAGAAGGAGAAGAAATCAAATACTATGTCCTACCAGGCACCAGTTTGGAAATCGAAGTCACCCAAGCACAGATAGACCAGTTGCCGATTGAGATAACTACGCAACAACCCGTGACAAGAGAATTTAAAGCGCACTTCTCACTCAAACGATAAGTTGTTAGTGCATACAAACAATACGGGCTGCCATTTGGCAGCCCGTATTGTTTATTATAGTGTTTTATCTTAAAACTTATAATTATAGTTGCTTTAGTTTCTTAATTGGTGTAGTCGAGCAACATATTTTCCTATCACATCAAACTCTAAATTTACTAAAGTGCCCAATGTAAAATCTTTAAAATTAGTATGCTCATACGTATAAGGTATTATGGCTACACTAAATTTATTGGCTTTTGCATTTACTACGGTTAGGCTTACACCGTTTACGGTTATGGATCCTTTTTCAATAGTTATATTTTGGGCTTCGGGGCTGTACTCAAACGTAAAATACCAACTTCCGTTGGCTTCCTCTACACTTTTGCATATCCCCGTTTGGTCTACGTGTCCCTGTACAATATGCCCGTCAAGCCTGTCGCCCAATTTCATGGCACGCTCTAGGTTTACGGTATCGCCTACTTTCCAATGCCCTAAATTACTTTTATCAATGGTTTCTTTAATAGCGGTTACGGTATAGTTATCGCCATTAATGGCAACAACGGTTAGGCATACGCCATTATGGGCTACACTTTGGTCTATTCTAAGCTCGTGCGTAATGGGGCTGGATAGGGTTATATCCAGATTATTACCATCTTTCACTATTTGTTGAATAGTTCCTGAGGTTTCAATTATTCCTGTAAACATCCTTGATTTATTTTACTAAATTTGTGCAATCAAAAGTAGCAATAAAATAGCGTCATGACAAAAAAACCGGAGAATGTAATTGTAGGAGTATCAATAGGAGACCTTAATGGTATAGGTAGCGAGGTGATACTAAAAACATTTCAGGATAATCGGATGTTAGATTTTTGTACTCCCGTTATTTTTGGTAATGTAAAAATACTATCGTTTATAAAAAAAGCATTGGGTATTAACTGTAGTGTTTTTGGTATTGATAGTATGGACCAGTTGGTGCACGGTAAATTAAATGTACTTAATGTTTGGAAAGAGGGTGTAAATATTGAGTTTGGTAAAAACGACGAAGAAGTGGGCAAATATGCCATACAGTCGTTTACCACCGCAGTTGCTGCCCTTAAAGAAAAGCATATTGATGTACTGGTTACCGCGCCTATAAATAAGTACAACATACAATCGGACGATTTTAAATTTCCTGGGCATACGGATTATTTGGATAAGGAGCTTGAGGGCGATGCGTTAATGCTTATGGTACAGGACAACCTTAGGGTAGGTTTACTTACCGACCATATTCCGGTTAACGAAGTATCCAAACATCTTACAGAAGATTTAATTCGGACTAAAATACTTACGGTAAACAAATCGCTAAAGCAAGATTTTAGGATTAATAAACCTAAAATTGCTGTGTTGGGTGTTAACCCCCACAGTGGCGATAATGGTGTAATAGGGCATGAGGACGATGCTGTTGTAAAGCCTGCATTAAAACAATTGTTTGAGGAGGGCGTATTGGTATTTGGCCCGTTCTCTGCCGATAGTTTTTTTGGTACAGGGCAGTACGAAAATTACGATGCCGTTATAGCTGCCTACCACGACCAAGGGCTTATACCGTTTAAAACACTATCGTTTGGTAAAGGTGTAAATTATACTGCGGGGCTAGATGGTATTCGTACATCGCCTGACCATGGTACTGCCTACGAGATTGCAGGTAAGGGTACTGCCGACCATAACTCGTTTAAAGAGGCGGTTTACCTTGCTATAGATGTGTTTAAGCATAGAGAAGAATATACAATAATGAACAAGAATCCGCTGAAAACCAAAGAGAAACAGTTGTAAACAAAAAAATGTTGATAACACGTTTGGATTTATAATAATTTTTTATCTTTGCACGCTCAAAACTGTTGTAATAGAATGATTTTGCGATGGTTTGGATGCTGAAAAGCGGTTTTGATAAATTTTAAAAACTGGCGAAATGAAAGTGAACAAAGAATTTTTAATCCCATTTGTAGGGTTAAAACAAGGTAGGCACCAGTTTGAGTTTGAAATAAACAAAGCGTTCTTTGATACCTTTGATTTTGACGAATATAACAGCGTTAACATTAAGGTAGATATGGTTTTGGAGAAACAAAGCACTATGCTGGAATTGCATTTTTCGCACAAGGGTAGTGTAAATGTTCCGTGCGACCTTACTAATGAGGATTTTGATTTGCCTATAACGGGTAATTTAAAAATGGTAGTAAAGTTTGGCGATGCGTTTAATGATGATAACGATGAGATACTCATATTGCCACATGGCGAGTATCAGGTAGATGTAGCACAGTACATTTACGAAATGATTGTATTATCAGTACCCTCCAAACGGGTGCACCCAGGTGTAGAAGATGGCACAATGGATGCCGAAATACTGGAACGGCTTGAGGAGCTTGCCCCAAAGGCGCAGCAGGAAGAAGAAAAAGAAGAGATTGAAATAGACCCACGATGGGACGAATTAAAAAAACTATTAACGGATAAATAATAAAGTAATATGGCACATCCTAAGAGAAAAATATCGAAAACGAGAAGGGATAAGAGAAGAACGCACTATAAAGCGTCTGTACCACAAATTGCTACTTGCCCTGTAACAGGAGAAGCACACCTTTACCACCGCGCTTACTGGCACGAAGGTAAAATGTATTACAGAGGACAGGTTGTTATTGACAAGCAAGAAGTGGCGGAAGCATAACATGTATACAGAATTGAGGAAAAAACTCTCACTAAGTGAGGGTTTTTTTGTTAATTACCCTTTAGTTTTAATTTAAGGTAACTAATTACAAATCATTTTGTAAATTTTTTGTAATTTCCACCACTTTCCAAATCGAATAATTTGGATTGAAAAATTTATCCTATGAGTAAAACAACAGCCGCGATTACAGCCGTTGGGGCATACGTGCCCGATTTTGTACTATCTAACAAGGTGTTAGAAACTATGGTAGATACAAATGATGAGTGGATAACCACCAGAACTGGTATTAAGGAAAGGCGCATTCTTAAAGATAAAGACAAAGGTACTTCGTATTTAGCAGTACAAGCTGCTAACAATTTAATAGAAAAATCGGGCGTAAACCCAGCCGAAATCGATATGGTTTTGCTGGCAACTACAACACCCGATATGCCTGTAGCTGCTACGGCAGTGTATGTGGCAACACAAATAGGAGCAGTAAACGCTTTTGCTTACGATTTACAGGCGGCATGCTCTAGCTTTTTATACGGCATGTCTACAGCCGCAGCTTACATACAAAGCGGTCGTTACAAAAAAGTACTTGTAATAGGCGCCGATAAAATGTCGTCAATTATAGATTATACCGATAGGGCTACCTGTATTATTTTTGGCGATGGTGCTGGTGCTGCATTATTTGAACCCAATGAAGAAGGACTTGGATTGCAGGACGAAATTTTAAGAAGCGATGGTATTGGTCGAGAATTTCTTAAAATAGAAGCAGGAGGCTCATTATTGCCGCCATCGCACGAAACTATAGATAACAAACAGCATTATGTTTTTCAGGACGGTAAAACCGTATTTAAGTATGCCGTATCTAACATGGCAGACATTAGCGAAAAAATAATGCATCGTAATAACCTTACCAATGAGGATGTAGATTGGTTAATATCACACCAAGCCAATAAAAGAATTATTGATGCCACATCGTCGCGCATGAAATTAGACGATGATAAAGTACTTATTAATATAGAGAAGTACGGCAACACTACATCAGCCACTTTACCTTTACTACTAAACGATTTTGAACACTTGTTTAAAAAAGGCGATAACCTTATTTTTGCTTCCTTTGGTGGTGGCTTTACATGGGGCTCTATTTACCTAAAATGGGCATACGACAAAAAATAAACCAAACAAAACAAAATAATTCGGAAAATTATGGATATTAGAGAAATTCAAAACCTAATCAAGTTTGTTGCCAAATCTGGCGCTACCGAAGTAAAGTTGGAAATGGACGACGTAAAAATTACCATTAAAACAACTACCGAGAGTGGCACTCCCGAAACTACCTTTGTTCAGCACCTTCCTGTAAGTCAGGCAATGCCACAGGCTGCAGCACCTGCGCCTGCAGCACCCGCTGTACCTGCAGCAGAAGCACCCGCTGCTGACGAGGATTCTAAATACGTTACTATTAAATCGCCAATTATTGGTACACTATACAGAAAACCATCTCCAGATAAAGCTCCTTTTGTAGAGGTAGGCAGTACTATTGCTAAAGGCGATGTTGTTTGTGTTATTGAGGCAATGAAGTTATTTAACGAAATAGAATCTGAAATATCAGGTAAAATAGTAAAAGTATTGGTAGACGATGCTTCTCCAGTAGAATTCGATCAGCCATTATTCTTAGTAGATCCATCTTAAGAATTTTAAATTTTGAATTTTGAATGCTGAATTTATCAGCGTTCAGAAGGATTTAAAGTTTATAATTTAAAATTGTCAAGACGATGTTTAAAAAAATATTAATAGCAAACAGGGGCGAAATTGCACTACGTGTAATACGTACTTGTAGAGAGATGGGTATAAAAACGGTAGCAGTATACTCTACAGCCGATGCAGAGAGTTTACATGTACGTTTTGCTGATGAGGCCGTATGTATAGGTCCTCCACCCAGTAACCTATCGTACTTAAAAATATCTAACATTATTGCAGCAGCAGAAATTACAAATGCTGATGCCATACACCCAGGGTACGGTTTCTTATCAGAAAATGCTAAATTTTCTAGAATATGTCAGGAGCACAATATTAAATTTATTGGTGCATCGCCTGATATGATTGATAAAATGGGCGACAAGGCTTCTGCAAAAGCAACTATGAAAGCGGCAGGCGTACCTTGTGTACCTGGTTCGGACGGGCTATTAGAATCGTACGAGCAAACCGAAAAGCTGGCTAAAGAGTTTGGTTACCCCGTAATGCTAAAAGCAACTGCTGGTGGCGGTGGTAAAGGTATGCGCGCCGTATGGAAAGAGAGCGAGCTTAAAAAAGCATGGGATAGTGCTAAGCAAGAAGCGGCAGCCTCTTTTGGTAATGATGGTATGTATATGGAAAAACTTATTGAAGAGCCACGCCATATTGAAATACAAGTTGTTGGCGACTCGTTTGGAAAAGCATGTCACCTTTCGGAGCGTGACTGTTCGGTACAACGCCGTCACCAAAAACTAACCGAAGAAACGCCTTCGCCGTTTATGACGGATAAACTTCGTGAAGATATGGGTAATGCGGCCGTTAGGGCTGCAGAGTTCATTAAATACGAAGGCGCAGGTACGGTTGAGTTTTTGGTAGATAAGCACAGAAACTTCTACTTTATGGAGATGAACACGCGTATACAAGTAGAGCACCCTATTACCGAGCAGGTAATAGATTACGATTTGATACGTGAGCAAATATTAGTAGCAGCAGGCATACCTATTTCGGGTAAAAATTACATACCACAAATGCACTCTATAGAGTGTCGTATAAATGCTGAAGATCCGTATAACGATTTCCGCCCATCGCCAGGTAAAATTACCACCCTGCACATGCCAGGAGGGCACGGCGTACGTTTGGATACCCACGTATACTCGGGCTATACCATTCCGCCAAACTACGATTCGATGATTGCAAAACTTATTACTACTGCCCAAACTAGGGAAGAGGCAATAAGCAAAATGCGTCGTGCATTGGACGAGTTTGTAATAGAGGGTATTAAAACTACCATACCTTTCCATAGGCAACTAATGGATGAAAAAGATTACGTTGAGGGTAATTATACCACCAAGTTTATGGAAAGTTTTAAAATGAAAGATCCTGCATAATAAAACTAAACCCGCGCAAAACTGTGCGGGTTTAGTTTTATTATGCTTTTTATATATGTTTATTTAAGGATTAGTATTAAATTTCATATAAATTCAGAATAAATAATAGTAACTTTTAAAGTAATGGATGAAGGACTTTATAAACCGATAAATCTGCATGACTTTATCAAAGAGTCTCCATTGCTTAATCCTTTTAAGGAATATTATCCTGATTATTTAGGACAGTTACTTGAAAGAACATTTCATTTTTGGGATTTAGAAGAAATAGAAAAGGCTAAAGAGCAAATAGCTATTTATAACTCAAACTTTGAAGGTTTCCATCTGGGGATTCTTATAGAGTTAGCAATTGATTTTGATAATTTAGATGCAGAAAAAACTATTATTTATCTTAACTCAATACCCGAAAACCATAGGAATGAGCCCGATATCGGCGATATGTATTATCGTATTAAAGCGGCTCTTTATTTCAGTTTGTTGGATATAGATCTTGCCATTGAAGAATGTGTTAAAGGTATTGGTTTTGGCTTTGGATCCGAAGACTTATACTATCTTAGAGCGATGTGTTCCGCGCTAAGGAACTTACACAATCAGGCTATTCCGGACTATATAATAGCATTAAAACGTAATTTTAATACAGATGAAATTATCGCAAATCTTGCTTACAGCTATCTCCGCGTAAGAAAAATGAGGAAAGCTTTTAAACTGCATAAAAGCGTTGTAGATAAATTTCCTGGCAATCATAAAATACAATATAACACGGGGCTTTGCTATAAACATTTTAGGAAATATTCCAAAGCGGTAGAATATTTTGATAAAGCCATTGCGCTCAATCCTGATGAAGCAGGATACAGGTTAACAAGAGGGAGAGTATTAATGAGGTTAAAAAGGCATAATGAGGCACAACTGGATTTGGTATATGCACAGGAGTCGGATATATCTTTAGCAGAAGAACTGCTCAATATAAACACTGAAGTCCTTGAACGTAAAATTACCTCAAGGACTGCAAACAAGAAAGTGCTTAAATTACTAAGACGTATATACCTGCAAAATGAGGGGTATTGAAAATAGAATGTCTCCCTATATATGTTTGCTTATTGTTATTTAATGGTTTTTAGGATAGCTAATTAAAATTATCTTATATTTTTGTACGCAGCTATTACCATTAAAAACCAAAAAATAAATATAATGAACAAAATTGCAACAGCCGTTAAGGCAACGCTTACCGTACTACTGCTATTGGTAGTATTTAGTACTACAGCCGTAGCTCAGGAAAAAGACAAGTTTAGCGAGGGCGCAGCCGCCGTAACAACACAAATGAAATCGAAACTATCCCTCAATGACGGGCAGTACACTAAAGTTTTAGATATTAATAAAACCTTTTTACAACAAGCTGCCGATGCTAAAGCAAAGGGCGGTACACGCGTAGTTATGGCAAAAGCAATGAAAGCCATAAAGGACAGAAGGGATAAAAAACTAAAATCGGTGCTAAATAGTACGCAGTATAAAGTATATAAAGCCAACCGAACTGCCAACTACAAAAAGCTACGAGCATTTTACGAAGCGCAGTAACGTATTGTATTACAATAAAAAAGAAACCCCCTGCTGTAAAGTAGGGGTTTTTTTATAAACGAACTTTTTTAGTTTTCCAACCTTTCTAGCTGTTCGGGCTTCTCGGTATAGGAATTTATATTTACTATGGAATAGCCTGACTCCGTATTCGATAAAATCGCAACCTTCTCAGTGTGGTTGCCATAATTATTTGCAACCATCGTTAACTTTATAGAGTCTGTTTTTTTAGCTTTAATAGTTAACAATTCAAATTCTTTATCAACTATACAACTACAAGAGGGTTGCAGTTTTTTAATTATTAAATCACTTGTACCACCGTTTCTAATTTTTATGTAAAAGTCCCTTTTATCATTGTGTGGTATGGTACCCAAATCAATTTCAGGGTTAATGATTTCTATTATAGGGTTTCCTAAATTATTGCAACTAATAATAGATGTAATGCAGAACAATAAGATTCCGAGTTTTTTCATTTCAGTATTTTCTCATATTTAAGGTTGTGGATAATGGCACGAGCCTGTAAATCCATGTCCTCCGTCAACCCATGAGATAAAACTACTACTAGCACAGTTTCTCGTTCTACACTCGCCAACTAAGTAGCCTCCCTGACCTACTAGTACACAACCGTGGTCAAAACCAAGGCTAGTTCCGCCACACGAACATGCTTGTGTTAATGTTGGTAATTGACTTATTGGATCGCCTGAACCACCAGTAAGTCTATCAACTGATTGATTCACGTTTTCAATCTTTCTGATTAGATACGTAGTTGCAGCTTCACCAAATAAATCTATCAGTTCACTAACAATTACGGGACTGCGTTCGCTAAGAAAATTAGTTCTATCTTCGGCGTCTTCTATAAAAATATTGGTAACGTCTATTTCACTTTTCAAATCATTTATATAATTGTATTGTTCTTCACTTAGTATGTTATTCTCCAAGAAATTTTCAAGTTTATCTTGCCACATTGCTCTCATCCCATCTGGGCTAAGCGTAGATGCTACTAATATTTGATCATTCAAATCTTCAATTTCTGTAATATCGTTAAATGTAATTCCATCTGAGTCTCCCGATTTCGGAATGTAGTTGCTGTTGGTGTTCTCAGTCTTAATTTCGTTGCTATCGCTACTACAGCTAAAAAGCAACCCCAATAATGCCATTGTGAAAACAATTTTTAGTTTTTTCATAATTATTTAGTTTGGATGTTGTGCCTACTATCTTTTTTATAGTCAATATTTCGGCTTGTTCTGACTGTTTGGGGTTGAAAATCAGACCCCCTTAAGGAATAAAGGTATAGTAGAAACAAGTAGTGAACAAACTTTATAGCCTTTAGTTGTTGTTAAACAAGTGTTAACTACGGGAAAACCGTAATGCTTACAACGATGGTGTAACTATTTGTAGGACAAGGTTTAATAAAACGTTTTGCCAAATGAAAATTTATTTACTGTTGTTTGAATAGAGAGATAGCATTAGTATTAAACATAAAAAAATCCTGTAGTACACGTACTACAGGATTTGATATTGTATTGCATATTTTACTGCTACTGTTTTATATTTAGCTTTTTGGCTATTTTTTTAGGAAGCCCACCTTTGTGCAATAGTATAGCAGTAGTTTTATATTTTACGAAATTCTTGCTCATGTACATGTACCCTTGGTAATCGTTACTTGCGCCCCACGAGTTTTTAATCATGTAGTACTCTTTACCATTTTGGTCTTTAGTAATACCTACAATGTGCATACCATGGTCGTCGGTAGTTTGGTAGTTATCAAACGCTTCTTGGCGCATCTCTTCGGTAATTTGCATTTCAGGTTTAGGGCCTTTAAAAATGCTTTCTTTTTCCTCAGCAGTCATATCACCGTAATCTTTAGCAGGTACGTATGCTACACCGTTTCTCCAGCTAAAACCTCTTTCGCTCACATCGCCAGCCCATCCTACAGTATAGCCATCTTTAAGGGCATTATCTATAATATCCGTAAGGTCGTTCATCTTAACATTGTAAACAAGGTCTAACGACCAATTATCGGGTACCATAAGTACAAACTGGCTGTAGTACGGGTGTTCTTTTAATGATGAAATTTCTACGTAATCATCGGCGTTAATACCCACAACTTCATCAGCAAATGTTTTAGGGGTATATTTTTTTCCTTTGTAGGTAAAGCTCTCTGGTACTTCGCCTAAATACGTATCTAAAACCGATATGTATGCTTTTTCCCAGTTGGGTGTAAGTTTCCCGTTCGGGTTTTTTACTACCGCAGCAAGCAGCCCTTCGTTTATGGCAGCCATTTCGGCAAATTGGTTGCGTGTAGTACCGTAGTTTAGCCCCGTGTATTCACTTTGTGGTAATGCCCCGTATTTTTTGTACATGTTTATCACATCGTGTAATGCACCACCATCGCCTAATGTTATAGCTCCGTGCATTTTTACGTAGTTTTTACCTTTTTCGATGTAAGCATTACGTGCGGTATATATTTGCGAGATTTCTACGGGCTCCTTACCCATACGAATCATTTCCGATTCGATGAATGAGTTGGCAGCATAGCTCCAACATGTACCCGATGAACCCTGACTTTTTACAGGGGTATTTTCGATGTTTATTACCTCGGTAAATACAAAAGAGTCTTTACTGTTTTCACTTTTGTTATTTTTTAATGAATTTACCAGATAGTCCTGAGCCGAAACTACTTGCAGCCCTGCAAATAATAACGATGCAGCCAAAAATGGTCGGAATGAACGCTTAGTCATAATCTTAAATAGTTTTATTTTTGTTGAGATTGCTAAAGTAAATAAAATTTACTAAAGGTTAGCTATTTGTAATTTTTCTATAAAGTTTGCTGTAACCATTTAAAAAATTCACGCTGCCACACCAAACCATTTTGCGGTTTTAATACCCAATGGTTCTCGTCTGGGAATACAATAAAACGGCTTTTTATACCGCGCAATTGTGCTGCCTGAAAGGCTTCTTGCCCCTGCCCAATAGGTACACGGAAATCTTTATCGCCTTGGAATATTAGTATGGGTGTATCCCATTTCGCTACATAGTTAATGGGATTAAATTTGGTATAGGTTTTTTGTGCTACAGCATTGTTGGTTTCCCAGTAGGCACCGCCACTATCCCAATTGGTAAAAAATACCTCTTCGGTAGTGCCGTACATGCTTTTTAGGTTAAATACACCGTCGTGCGCTATAAAGGTTTTAAAACGTTTGTTGTGTATGCCTGCTAAAAAGAATACTGAGTACCCGCCGTAGCTTGCTCCTACAGCACCAAGTCTGTCATTATCCACGTAAGGCTCTTTCGCTACATCATCAATAGCCGATAGGTAATCGTCCATAACCTGTCCGCCCCAGTCGCCACTAATGGCTTCGTTCCATTCCACACCGTGTCCTGGCATACCGCGCCTGTTGGGTGCTACTACAATATAGCCTTGTGCTGCCATTACTTGGAAATTCCATCTAAACGAATAAAATTGCGATAGGGCACTTTGCGGACCACCTTGGCAATACAGTAGTGTTGGGTATTTTTTGGTGGCATTAAAATTTGGAGGGAGTATTACCCATACCAGCATTTTTTTACCATCGGTAGTAGTAACGTAGCGTTTTACAGTTTTGCTTAACGTAATGCCTGCATAGGCTTTGTTGTTTACTTTGGTTATTTGGTTCCAGTCTTTCTTTTTTAAATCGTAGCTGTATATTTCGCTAGCGTGGTTCATATCGCTACGGGTTACAATTATACTGTTTTTATAAAACCCTACTATGCTGGTTACATCAAAATAACCATCGGTAACTTGCTCTACCCTAACGGCAATTTTGGTAAGCCCCGGGAAGTTTACTTCAAACAATTGGCGGGTACCATCTGTAGCAGCAATAAAATAAATTTTCTTACCGTCCTCGCTCCACGTAAAAGCATCTACGGTGCCATCCCACCCCGCAGTAATGTTAAGGTCTATCCCTTTGTGGCGTACAATAATATCGTTTTTATCGGCTTCGTAACCGTCGCGCTTCATTTGTAGCCATGTTAAATCGCCATTAGGCGAAAAAGCAGGTTGGGTATCGTAACCCTTATTTTTAGGGGTAAGGTTTACAGTTGTTTTATCGCCTAAATTATACTCGTATAAATCGGTATTGGTACTAGTAGCGTACTCGGTACCTGTCAGTTTTTTACATACGTATACAATGCTTTTACCTGTAGGCGACCACGTATAATCTTCCGAGCCACCAAAAGGTTGTTGCGGTGTATCGTAAGGTTCCCCTTCCATAATATCCGTAAAATTATCGGTGTCGTTTACGGGTGCATAGCCTACGTGGTTGTGTGTGCCATCGCTCCACGTATCCCAGTGGCGGTAATCCAAAGCATCGTATACCTGTACTGTCGATTTTTCCAATTCAGGATAATAATCTTTACCATACACATCTTCTACTTTTACCGCTTTGTGCGATAATACGTATTTCCCGTCAGGCGATACATATTCGTCGTTAAGCAAGTCTTTATATTCTTTTACAGCCGTTGCTTTGCCTCCGTCAATAGGAATGGTATAAAATTTAGAGGTTATTTTGTTGGTACTCATTGTAGGCGTCGAAACTTTATACACAATATTTTTACCGTCTTTGGTAATGCCTAGCGGACTCACACGCCCCAATTTCCATAATAATTCGGGCGTCATGTGTTCTTGTGCAGCAGCCGATAATCCCATAAGTGTTAGCGTTATAAAAAGTAGTTTTTTCATTAGTTGTACATTAAAATAAGGTTGCCTTAAAAGTAGCAATTTTCTTTAACACTGTATTTATAGCTATATAATAGCTACATGCGTTTTGTGTAGCTAAATACGGATTGTTTTTGTTAAATAGTTAATTTTTATACAAAAGATGATTATAAACCCCGTAGCTATTACAAGATTGAAAAAATATAAGTAATTTCACGGACTTAAAATTATACGCGTTTTATACACCAATTTAACCATAACACATGAGTGATTTTGACTGGATGCAGCTTATTAACCCCGAGTTTTATATTACACTAGAGCTTGGTGGTGTTCCTGTAGGAATTTACGTTGTATTATTTATAGTTTTTGCCGAAACGGGACTTTTTGCAGGTTTCTTTTTACCAGGCGACAGCCTTTTGTTTTTGGCAGGTATTTACAGTACCGAGTTAATGAATACGCTTATGCCTATTGAAGGCGATTTTATAAATGTATTTTTACTATCCATACTGGTTGCGCTTAGCGGAATATTAGGTAACACTTTTGGCTATTGGTTTGGGTATAAAAGTGGTACGTATTTGTACCGAAAAGAAGATACATTTTGGTTTAAAAAGAAGTACTTAATACAATCGCACGAGTTTTTTGAAAAGCACGGTGGTAGAGCCATTATATTTGCCCGTTTCCTTCCCATAATCCGTACGTTTGCGCCTATTATTGCAGGGGTGGTAAAAATGGACAAGAAACGTTTTATGTTCTATAACATTCTTAGCTCGTTCCTTTGGGCAATTACTATAATATTTGCGGGGCATTACTTATATGAGCTTTTCTTAAAAACACTTAATATTGACCTTAAAGCACACATTGAGCTTATTATTTTGGTTATTGTTGCCATAACTACCATACCGCTTATACTTAACGCTATAAAAGGTAAAAAAGTAACAGAACAAGAAGCTGTTGAGGAAGCAGAAGACCCTGATGATGACGATAGCAATATGTTTCCGCGATGAAACTAAGCTGGTGGGAAATAAACAGTTGGTTTACCAACGTAGATTACACCATAGTAGGTAGCGGTATAGTAGGACTCCATACTGCATTACGCCTCCGCGAACGTTTTCCCGACAGTAAGATAATCGTACTCGAAAAAGGCGAGCTCCCACAGGGCGCAAGTACTAAAAATGCAGGTTTTGCCTGTTTTGGTAGCCTATCGGAAATTGTTAGCGACTTAAACAACCACACCGAACAAGAGGTTATTAACCTTATACAAAAGCGCCGTAACGGTTTGCAGCTACTACGCCAACGCTTGGGTGATGCTGCCATTGACTATCAGCAGCATGGCGGGTACGAACTTTTTTTAGAAAAGGACGAAGCTACGTACCAAAACTGTTTACAACAACTCTCTTTTGTAAATAATGTACTGCAACCACAGTTTAACAACAATGTATTTGCAACCGAAGCCAATACCTTTGGTTTTAAAGGCATACACCACCACCTAATACTAAACCCCTTTGAGGGGCAAATAGATACAGGTAAAATGATGCAGGCACTTTTAAAAGAAGCGGCAAGGCAGCACATTTTAATTGTAAACTGCCAAAATGTTAGCAATTATGATGAAAATTCAGATGGCGTAACCGTAAGCGTTAACAACTATACTTTTACTACTAAAAAACTCCTTTTTGCTACCAACGGTTTTGCCAGCACCCTTACCAAAGGTGCTGTAAAACCTGCCCGAGCACAGGTACTTATTACCGAGCCTATACCCAACCTAAATATTAAAGGAACATTCCACATGGACGAGGGGTATTACTACTTTCGTAATTACGAAAACAGAATATTATTTGGCGGTGCGCGTAACCTCGATTTTGAGGGCGAAACCACTACAGAATTAGCCCAAACGGAGCTAATACAAAACCAATTGGAGCAACTACTACACAATGTTATACTACCCAACCAAGAGGTTAAAATTGCTCACTGTTGGAGCGGTGTTATGGGTGTAGGTAACCAAAAAAATCCGATAGTACAACAACTTAGCGCGCATACCTATTGTGGCGTTCGGCTAGGTGGTATGGGCATTGCTATTGGTAGCATAGTAGGGCAGGAATTAGCCGATTTGGTTTAGCCCATTAATTAAAGTTTAATCAGTTATATGTTTACGCTTTAATATTCCTTTCTTATTTAGTAGTACTAGCAATACAATTACCGATTGTATAATGACTAAAGCATAGTTCCCGAACAAGTATTTACTTAAATTAATCATATGTCTATTAGAGTAAAAATAAGCAATCCATAATGTTCCAAATAAATAATCTAATAATAAAACTACAGAAATAATTACATCGAAAATCAGATAATAAAATAGAAAACTTCCTTTTTTAGTGTAGTTGTACAGCGCAATTATTAATAATTTAAACACTACAACTATAAAAGTAATAACAGCACTTTTAGTATTAAACCCTCCTGTACAACTTACTCCATATATATAAAAGTAGCAGTATTGGAATAAGATAAGAGAACCTAAATTGGCAATTATATTATTGGCTAAAACGTACAACGGGAAACCTATTAGTAGTTTTACTATTTTACCAAGTATGTTGTTCATACTGTTTTTACAAATTGATGTATAAAAAGTTACCTCTAATGTAGTGTGTTATAAATTAATTACCCAAACTAAAGACTTATATTATTTCCAACTTATTTGTACTTTCGCTACATCTAATTTTAGCTTGCTATGCTACGAAAGATATTCCGCTTTATAATAAAGGTATTCCTTTGGTTCATCGTTATTTCGGTACTATCCGTAGTACTGTTCCGTTTTGTACCTGTACCTTTTACCCCGCTTATGATGAGCCGTGCGTTAGAGCAACGCGATAGGGGCGAAGAAATGTATGCCAACCACGATTGGGTGCCTATTGCCGAAATATCGCCCGAATTGCAAAAAGCCGTTATTGCTAGCGAGGATGGTAAATTTTTTACCCATTATGGTTTCGATTTTGAAGCGATAGAGAAAGCGTACGAAAACAACAAGAAAGGCAAGCGTATAAAGGGCGGAAGCACCATATCGCAACAAACCGCCAAGAATGTGTTTTTGTGGCAGGGCAGGAGTTACCTCCGCAAAGGATTAGAGGCTTATTTTACCGTACTTATTGAGTTAATTTGGAGTAAAGAGCGTATTATGGAAGTATACCTAAATAGTATAGAAATGGGTGATGGTATTTACGGTGCGCAAGCAGCAGCCAAGTACTGGTATAAAAAGGACGCTAAAAACCTTACCCGTTACGAGGCAGCAGGTATAGCAGCCATATTGCCCAGCCCGTTAAAGTACAAGGCAACCAATTCGTCATCTTATGTAAACAGTAGAAAAGGACACATTGTACGGCAGATGCGTTACATTAAACTCGACTATTAATGATGTTGTTATACAGAAGTATTGCATTATTGGTATTATCCACAACGGTACTATGGGCGCAAAAGCCTGCCGAGATGGGTGCAATACTGGATAATGATTTATACGTATCGCCTGTTAGCGACCAATATTACACTAATGGTATTGCGTTGTTTTACCGCTATTTGGGCAATGCGAAAAACAAAAAAGTAGCCAAAAAAATTACGGAGTTTCGGTTGGGACAACAAATTTACAATCCACAATCGGTAAGGGCGGAGGATATTAATGTAAACGACCGCCCATTTGCAGGCTACCTTTTTGCGCAGGCAGGTATTAACACCTATTACATCAGCGAAAGCGTATTAAAGCTTAATTTACAGATGGGCGTTGTAGGTCCCGAATCGGGTGCAGAACATTTGCAAGAAGGGCTGCATAGTATTTTGGGGTATCCTACCGTTAAGGGGTGGCAGCATCAAATAAAAACACTATTGGCAGTACAACTCAACGCATTTTACTCCAAAAAACTATTCCCGAATAGGAATAACAACCAAACCGATTTTCATTTGCAGGCTAATGCCGATGTAGGTACGGTATTTACAGGTATTACAGCAGGTGGGATGATGCGCATTAACCTAAACAAGTACAAAGGATTAGTACCCGTATACAATTCGGGATTACACGATGCTACCCTGAGCAAAGATAAAACCACGTACAACGGGCGTAGGGAATTGTTTTTGTTTGTAAACCCCAATGCGAATTATCAGTTTTACGATGCTACGATAGAGGGCAGCTTGTTTAATGACGATAGTCCTGTAACTTTCCCGTTAATTCCGTTGCGCTTTGTGGGCGAAGTGGGTGTTACGTACAATTACAACAACTGGAATTTATCGTACTCCTTTAATTACTTCAGTAAAAAACTATCCAACATTGTAATAACAGGGCATTACTATGGTACTATTACTGTAGGGTACTTGTTATAAGTAGTTTATAGCTTGCAGTCACAATCGCAGTTTTCAGTTTACTATTTAGAACTGAAAACTGCGACTAAAAACTGAAAACTGAGTACTATTTCCTATTCGATTTTACGCCCATATTATAAAGCGTAAAGGCTTGCATATCGCTATACTCCTCAATAGTTTGTGCGGTCGATTTTCCAGCACCGTGCCCTGCATTTACCCCGATACGAATAAGTACAGGATTACTCCCTTTTTGATACTCTTGTAGCATGGCTGCAAATTTAAAGCTGTGTGCAGGTACAACACGGTCGTCGTGGTCGCCTGTAGTCACCATTGTAGCCGGATATTGTACCCCCTTTTTTACATTATGTACTGGCGAGTAGCCTTTTAGGTACTCAAACATGGCTTTACTATCTTCGGCAGTACCGTAATCGTATGCCCAGCCTGCACCTGCGGTAAAGGTGTGGTAGCGTAACATATCAAGCACACCTACAGCGGGTAGTGCTACTTTCATTAAATCGGGGCGTTGTGTCATGGTTGCCCCAACCAATAATCCGCCGTTAGAGCCTCCGCGTATCGCTAAATAATCAGACGAGGTGTATTTATTATCAATTAAGTATTCTGCGGCAGCAATAAAATCGTCAAACACGTTTTGCTTTTGCATTTTAGTACCTGCATCGTGCCATTTTTTACCATACTCGCCACCACCGCGCAGGTTAGGTACGGCATAAATACCACCGTTTTCCATCCATACGGCGTTGGCAATGCTAAAGGCAGGGGTAAGGCTAATATTAAAACCACCGTAACCATACAGTATGGTTGGGTTTTTACCGTTAAGCTGCACATCTTTGCGGTGCGTAATAATCATGGGTATTTTAGTACCGTCTTTAGAGGTGTAAAACACTTGTTTTGACACGTAATTATCGGTATTAAAATCGACTTTCGGTTTACGATATACTTCTGATTTCCCCGTTTTAGGGTTGTACGAATATATGGTGCCAGGACTTATGTAGTTGGTAAAGGAGTAATACAAAACATCGGCATCTTTTTTACCGCCAAAACCACCGGCACTACCAATACCGGGCAGTGCTACCTCGCGTACCAGTTCGCCCTTATGGTTGTATTGTTTTACTACCGAAACGGCATCTTGCATGTACTCGGCAAAAATATAGTCTGCCCCTGTAGATGCCGATAGTACATTATCAGTTTCTGGAATTAAGTCTTTCCAGTTTGTCTGTTGTGGGTTGGCTGCATTTACGGTTACAATGCGCTTGTTGGGCGCGTTGTAGTTGGTGGTAATGTATAATGTGCTCCCCTTGGTATCGATAATACCATTATCGCTATTAAAATTATCTACCATAGCAATTAGCTCGCTGTTGGGTTTACTAAGGTCTTTTACAAAGAGTTTGTTCCCTGATGTTGAGTTGGCTGCCGATACTACAAGATACCGTTGGTCTTCGGTTACGTAACCTCCTACATAGCGGTGTTTTTCGCTCTTTTCTTTACCAAATACAATACGATCGTCCGATTGCGATGTGCCTAGTACGTGATGGTACAATTTGTGCTGGTCAGTTTTTGCCGATAACTCGCTGCCTTCGGGTTTATCGTAACTGGAATAATAAAAACCCTCGTTACCGAGCCACGATACACCACTAAACTTAACATCTACAATAGGGTTGCCTATTAGCTTTTTGGTTTTGGTGTCCATTACAAAAACCTTACGCCAGTCGCTTCCGCCTTCGGATATGGAGTAGGCAACCAAACTACCATCTTTGGTAAAACTAATACCACCTAACGATGTTGTTCCGTCTTCAGAGAATGTATTCGGGTCTAAAAAAACCTCCTCTTTATCACTTTTATCTTTACGGTATAATACGGCTTGGTTTTGTAACCCATCGTTTTTGTAATAATAGGTATAATCGCCCTCTTTAAACGGAGCCGAAACCCTTTCGTAATTCCATAACTCCTCCATACGGTTTTTAATGCTTTCGCGGAAAGGAATTTGTTCCAGATAATTAAAAGTAACCTTGTTTTGTGCTTTTACCCACGCTGCTGTTTCTGCCGACATATCGTCTTCCAACCAACGATAAGGGTCTGTAACCGTAGTACCAAAATAAGTGTCGGTAGTATTCGCTTTACGGGTTTCGGGATATTTAATTTTTTGTGCGTTCATAGTACAGCTAGCCGTTACAGCCATTGCAGTAATTAATATTGTTTTTTTCATTGGTTTCCGTTTTAGTTGTTATAGCAAAAATAGCAAATCCGTACTTATATAAGTGTAAGAAAAAATCCCGACACCTAAGCATCGGGACAGAGTATTGAGGGGGGCATTGTTTTTAGGGTGCAACTACGCTTACCTCAAACGTTGCCATAGCTTCGCTTTCTCCACCTGCATTGGTAATATCGCCATCGGCTACACCTGCTGCCGCTTTGTTGGGTTCGTGGCGCAGTGTTATGGTAAGTAAGCCCGTTTGTGGAGTAGTACTTGCTACAAACGAAAAGGTAAGCCCTATGGGTCTTTGGTTCACATCGGCATCCGTATATGTAAACGTACCTAAATCATCTTGTTGAAAGAATATTTGATGCTCATCGCCTTCTGTTAATATTTCTTCCGATACATTTTCTGCGGGTGTTTCTGTTTCGTTTAAAAACGATACGGTACCCGAGTAACTTGCTCCTGTTGTAAAGTTGCCCAACACACTAATAATGGGTGCTTCAGGTCCGTCACCGTCAAGGTCGCGCGATGTTAGTACCACCGTTTCGCCTCCCGCCACAGGCTCAAAAGTTGCGGTTAAGGTAGTAATTACTTCCTCTGGGTTTACAATGGTAGCATCATCATCATTATTACATGAGTTCAGTCCCGTTAGGGCGATAAGTGCCAAAATTGATAGTTTTACATTTTTCATTTCTAGATAGTTATTTAAATTAATAATTGAATTTTACTTGAAGTTGTATGTTCCGCCCTGCTTCATCGGTATACAAGCGTTGGCGGTTGAGGTAATCTCTGTACGAGGTATTAAAAATATTGTGTACCGATAGGTTTACTGCCGTTTGCATTTTACCAAGATTAAACTGTACCCCCGAACCAAAATGGAACAAATGGTACCCTTCGGGTGGTGTGCTTACATCGGCGAGCGTGGATATTAGTTCGCCATCTTGTGGTACTGCTACAAAAAAGTTATAATCGGGGTAGCGTGTTTGGCTAAAAACGGCTTCGCTACGCAGCTCTAAAAACAGGCTATGCCATTGTGGTACGGTATACCGTAGGGTATTGGTTATGTTGAGTGGTGGCATATCTATAACAGGTACACCGTCGGTAGTGTTTTCGCCATATACATAGGCAAAATTAAGGGTGTGTTGTATGCGTTGCGTGGGCTTCCATTGCGTAGTAGCATCAATACCTGCCAATAGCGCATTGGTTTGCCTGTAACTGTATACGGGGAACGACCCACGAATGGTTACTTCGGCTGCAGTAGGTTGCAAGTAAATAAAGTTGTTAATGCTGTTGAGGTAGGGCGTAGCTTCGAATGTAAAAACATCGCCGCGCTTTAACACTGTAGCCGATAGTTTGAGTGCGCGCTCTTTTTCCAATCCTAAATTCCCTAACTCTATCGTCCCGTTAGCGTGGTGCAATCCATCACTAAATAATTCCGATGGGTTGGGGTTACGCATTGCTAACCCTGCATTACCCATTATATCGAGCACACTGCTGAGTTGTTTGCGAACGCCAAGGCTTGCCGAAACGTTATGATAGGTAAACTCGGGTGCGGTAAGCCATTGCGTGCCAAAATCGGCTGTAATAAAATTATCAAATACGCCATTATACCCCAAACTGTTCCAACGTGTTTTTTGATAGAATTTACTGGCATCTACATACGAGAAATCATACCGAATACCTGCTTCGGCACTAAAACTATTGGTAAAGCGGTGCGATGCTATGGCGTAAGCACCTGCATCAATTTTATTGTAATTGGGTATTAGGGGGCGTATGCCTGTATCGGGGCTGGCTTCGTTACTTTGTAGTAGGGTGCTAAGCCCTGCCTTTAGGGTAGTATTATTTTTTTGTTGTTTCCAGTTGGCTTGTGCCGAGTGGGTAATCAGCGTTAAATCGAGTGCGGGGGTAGCTTTTAAATTACCCCGTCGTAAATCGAACTCCTTACGTCGGTTTAACTGAAAAGCATATTCCGCGTTAAGCGATGCGTTATTTTGTAACGTTTGGTTGTATTCCAGTTTTGCCAAATGGTGTTGTACTTCTTGTTTTGGAGCATTTATGGTGTAGGTAAACGGTTTAATTACACTTGGTGTACCGTTGTTAATTGCCCGAACCAAATCGACATTATTACCAATGTGTGTAGCCGTTGCAATACCTATAGTTGCGTTATAAAAACTGTACGAAGCTCCTAAATCGTACGTATCGCCTAAATACTGTATGCTTCCTGCTGCATTGGCTTCGCGGTTGCCCGTGTTAGAGAGTATGTAATCGGGCGTTTCGCGGTCGCCCATGTATTTTAGTGTACCATTTACATTCCATACCCAACCTTTTGTATTGCCTTTGTGCAGGCTTGTGGTTACGCCACCACCGCGTCCGTTGCTATTGCCTGTTACTATGGTTTTACCTATAAGCGTATCGGTACGGACTTTTTTCGGTTCAATTAAAACGAGCCCGCCAATGGCATCGCCACCATATTGCAGCGCGTTTGCTCCCTTAATAACTGAAATGCTACCCGCCGAATTAATATCGAGGTTGGGGGCGTGCTCCATACCCCATTGCTGGTCTTCCAGCCTTACGTTGTTGCTAATTACGGGTACACGGCTACTGTGTAGCCCATTAATTACAGGTTTTACAATGGTAGTACCTGTTTTTAGGGTATACACTCCTGCAATTTCTTTAAGCGCATCGCCTAATGTAGCATTGCTGTATTGCTCGATGATTTCGGCAGAAAGACGTTGTTTGCGAGCAGTGTGTTGCGAAACTGTAGTATCAACCAATACTACTTCTTCCAATTGGGTTGTATTGGGCTGTAGTATGGCATTAAGCGTTACATCGCGATTGAAATTGATAATCGTATCGAGTGTCTTGTAACCAATGTACGATATTACCACGCGCTGCGTACCTTTGGTAATATTATGGATTTCATAATAACCGTCGGGTAGGCTAGTGCCGTGCCATTGCGCTACGTGGATGTGCGCACCATCTAAAGGTGTGTTTGCTGCCGATTGTACAGTGCCGCTCAGCGTGTGCTGCGCTTGTGTACACCAGCTTACTGCTAAAAATAACAGTAGGGTATAATAAAATTTCATGAAAATAAAATCAGGTAATAGTATAAGCCTAAAAGCCGCATTAGGGTAAAGGGCTTTTTATAATTGCGGTTATACTATTGCAGGCGGTGCACGCAGGGCAAAAAGGCTACCCGAAAAAGCTTGTACGTTATGGGTACTACTGTAACGATACGGTATGGGAGTAAACGGAAAATTAAAACGAAGGCAAAATTGCTGCGGTGCGACAAAATAATCGAAATCGAAATCGCACACCGAACAATCGTCCTCATGTTCGTGGTTCACATCTGAGGCACCAAATTGTTTGGCTTCGTGTTCCTCATCATGATGATGACTGTGCGATGCAACACTATGATGATTAAATGCATGAAAAGACTGAAAGGCGGTTGTAAAGAGTACAACTGCCATTAGCGTTAGGTTAAATATCGCAAATTTCCTTTTCATATCCTGCAAAGGTAATCAAAGAATTTAATTAAATGCAATTATGTTGCAGTAAAATACTCTATAACCAATAATGGATTTTTATTTTCTTCTTCATGTATTTTTTAGTTGGATTTAAATAAAAAACCTACAATGTTCTTAAAACATTGCAGGTTATAAATATACTTTAAAATCTTTTATACCAGTTGGTTTGCAACCAAATACTCCGCAATTTGTATGGTATTGGTAGCCGCTCCTTTATGTAAATTATCGGCAACTAAGGTTTAGGGTGTTGGATTAGCTTTTATAGAAAGTATATAATATAAAATAATATTTAGAAGTATTACTTACTATCGTCATTACTTAATAAAAAAGAAAACGGTTTAAGAGGTTGTACGTGCTTGAAAATTACATTGGCAATGGCTAAAACAGGTACGGAAATAATCATACCTATAACGCCCCACATTAAATTTCCTACTACTACAATTAAAATTATCATTAGCGGATTTAGGTTTACTTTATCTCCCACTACATAGGGTTGTAAAACATACGACTCTACAAATTGTGCAATACTAAATGTAGCAACAATACCTATAAGTGCAACAGTATCGCCGTTGGTAACATAACCAAGACCAATAGCGAGTACAAACCCAATTATATTACCAATGTAGGGTATTATACTCAGTAATGCTGCTAATGCACTAATTACTATAAAGTTGCTAACCCCTGTTGCCCCCATACCAATAGCATAAATTATAAACAAAAATACCATGAGCAAAAACTTACCAAAAAGGTACCCTTGTGTAATACTGGCAATTTCGCTAAGTACAGTAGTAATTTTCTGCTTTTTATTATCGGGAAAGAGTTTTATAAAGAACTTTCGGAATCTACTCCGATAGTTGAGCAGAAAAAAGATATAAATAAATGTAAGAAGGTAGTTACCTATAAAAGAATAAAAACTGTTTATAAAGCTTAATGCTTTTTTACCTACACCCTTATTGGATACTGCGTCACCCAGTTTAACATCTTCTTTTTCTATAGGTGTGTTGCTATACACCAAACCCTCTAATTTTTCGATTTTAGGAACTATTTGCTGCTTTACATTGTCCCAATCTTTTAAAAATGTTGATAATTGAATTGATATTAAAGCTGCAAACCCTAAACTCAATAAAAAAAGCAACAATGTATTTACAATTGATGCATAAATACGCTTTAAACCGCGTTTTTCAAGTTTTTTAGATATAGGCATCATTAGCAGTGCTAAAATAACCGCAATAACAAAGGTGCCTAAAAAAGGTTTGGCTTCTATTATACCCAATACCAAGAAATATAATCCTACTATAATTGCAGTACCATTAACAATAATCTTTTTGCCTAACGTCATTTACTTGGTCTTTATTTTAAAGGTAAACAATACCATATCGAGATTAGATAAATTTAGCAAAATTTAAACATTACTACAACTACTTATATTTGAATATTACAATTTGCTTTATAATAAGTTGTTGGTAACCAAATACTCTGCAATTTGTATGGTATTGGTAGCGGCTCCTTTACGGAGGTTATCGGCAACAATCCAAAGGTTTAGGGTGTTGGGTTGGCTCTCGTCGCGGCGTATGCGCCCTACAAAAACATCATCCTTGCCTTCGGCATAAATGGGCATGGGGTAGGTTTTGGTATCGGTATTGTCTTGTACGGTTACGCCTGCGGTTTCGTGTAGTGCTCGGCGTACGTCGTTTAATTCAAAATCATTTTCAAAAGCTACGTTTACGGCTTCGCTATGTCCACCCACTACAGGTATACGTATGGCGGTAGCGGTAACGGCTATAGTAGTATCGTTGAGTATTTTTTGGGTTTCGCGTACCAGTTTCATTTCCTCTTTGGTGTAGCCGTTTTCCTCAAACACGTCGCATTGCGGTATTGCATTGCGGTGTATGGGGTAGGGGTATGCCATTTCGCCCTTTGTACCTGTGTATTCGTTTTCCAGTTGTTGTACGGCTTTTACCCCCGTACCTGTTATGGATTGGTAGGTAGAAACCACCACGCGCTTTATTGTGTACTTTTTGTGTAAGGGTGCCAATGCCATTACCATTTGTATGGTAGAGCAGTTGGGGTTGGCTATAATTTTATCGTTTTTGGTTAAGGTATGGGCATTAATTTCGGGTACAATGAGCTTTTTGGTAGCATCCATACGCCATGCGCTCGAATTATCGATTACGGTTGTACCCACTTCGGCAAATTTCTCTGCCCATGCTTTGGAGGTTTCGCCTCCTGCCGAAAATAGGGCTATTTGTGGTTTTAGCCGTATTGCTGTTTCAATACTTACTACGTTGTAGGGTTTACCCTTAAATGAAATTTCTTTCCCTACCGATTTCTCAGAGGCTACAAGAATTAATTCAGTTACGGGGAAATTTCGTTCAGCTAATACTTTTAGCATTACTTCGCCTACCATTCCGGTAGCGCCTACAACAGCAATTTTCATACATTAAAACGTTTAAATTTTAGCTGTAAAAGTAAGCAGAAATTTAATGGGTTATGCAAATATATTTCACCACAAAGCCCACAAATGTTACGAATTTAAATTGTAGGTGCTGCAAAATTATCATTAAAAGAAAAACCGCCCTTTGTGGGCGGTTTAATTAGTAAAATGTTTAGAATATATAGTGTAGCGGACACTAACTTGTTATTGCTTTGCTTTAAGCGTATCGCGAATTTCCATAAGCAATTTCTCTTGTGCGGTTGGTGCTGGCGGTGCAGCAGGTTTTGCTTCCTCTTTTTTCTTAGTTTTTTCGTAGGCTTTTAATACCATAAAAATAAAGAACCCAATAATAATAAAGTTAAGCACTAGTTGGATAAAGTTACCGTAGTTAATGGTTACTGCCTCTACGGCTGCAACGGTTTCGCCATTTACAATGGCTTCGGGTTGTGCCTCCTGCAATACGTATTTTAGTTCAGTAAAATCTACTCCGCCTAATGCCAAGCCTATTGGCGGCATTAAAATATCGTTGGTAAACGATTTTACAATGGCTCCAAATGCACCTGCTATAATTACGGCAGTTGCTAGGTTAATAATGTCGCCCTTTAACAGGAATGCTTTAAAATCTTTAATAAAACCCATAATTTCTAGATTTTTTGGTTGTTACTTGTTTTTGGTTGTATGCTAATGTACGAAAATTACCCTATTCTTTATAAAAAACACGCTTTACACGTTGCGAAATACTGGCTAATATTTCGTACGGAATGGTGTTTAGTGTTTTTGCCATAGCCACTACCGATGGGTTTGTACCAAATACGGTAACACTATCGCCCTCTTTACAGGCTATGTTTGTAATATCAATCATAAGCATATCCATACAAATACTGCCTATTATACGAGCCTTTTGGTTGTTTACCATAACGTAGCCTTTGCCATTACCCCAAGCACGCGGAACGCCATCGGCGTAGCCTATGGGTAGTGTAGCCGTACGGGTACTTTGGGTTGCTATAAATTTTCGGCTGTAGCCTACGCTTTCGCCTGCTGCTATGTTTTTTATTTGGAGTATAACCGTTTTTAGTGTGCCTACGTTTTGCAGTTGTTTCATCTCCTCCGTATTGTTTCCTACACCGTATAAGCCTATGCCTAACCGAACCATATCGTATTGTGCATCAGGAAAATTGTATATGCCCGATGTGTTTAGGATGTGGCGTAACGGATTAATTTGTAGTGCTTTGCTGATGGTAGCCGAAAATTCTTCGAACAACTGTATTTGTTGTTGGGTAAAATCGTTAAAATCAGGGCTATCACTTGCCGAAAGGTGCGAAAAGATGCTTTTTACTGCTACAAAGTTGTTGTTGTGCAGTAGTGCAATAAGTTCGTCCAGATGTTCCTCTTCAAACCCCAAGCGGTGCATACCCGTATCTATTTTAATGTGTATGGGGTATAGTGAGAGGTTTTTTACTTGTGCCAGAGCAATAAAGGCACGCAATTCGCGTACCGAATAAATTTCGGGCTCAAGGTTATAGGCTATCATGGCACTAAAACTACTGCCTTCGGGGTTCATTACCACAATGGGGGTGGTAATACCTGCATTACGCAATGCTATACCTTCGTCGGCGAAAGCCACCCCTAAATAATCTACTTTATGGTGCGATAGTATTTTGGCAATTTCGTAACTACCACTACCATAGGCAAATGCCTTGACCATAACCATTATTTTGGTTTGCGGGCGTATTTTATTACGGTAGAAGTTGAAGTTGTGTACTACAGCATTTAGGTTAATCTCTAAAACAGTTTCGTGCGTTTTCTCTTCTAATAAAACTACAATTTCTTCAAACCTAAAACTTCGTGCGCCCTTTATAAGTATGGTTTCATCTGCGAAAGCGTTACTATTAAATTGCGCTAAAAAGGCTTGTGTATTTTTGTAGGGGTAAAAATTAGGAAAATCGGCGAGTTGTTCGGTTATGGTTTTGCCAATACCAATAACCCTAGTTATGTTGTGTGCTGTAAGCAGGCGGTGTACGCGTTTGTACAGTTGCTTTTTACTGAAACCACTCTGGAATATATCCGAAAGAATGATGGTTTTTTGGGTATGTGTTTTTTGTTGCTCTAAAAAGTCGAGGGCAATTTTTAACGACTGGAAATCGGTATTGTAACTATCGTCAATAATCGTACAGTCGTTAATACCCTCTTTCACCTCTAGCCTAAGCTCTACGGGGTACAATGCTGCAAGGCGGTTGGCAATAACACGCCCCGAATAGCCCAAGTGCAATAATACCATAAGGCAGTTGATGCCGTTTTCTGTAGCGTGGGCATCGGTAAACGGAATGCGTACTTTAAACGTTTTTTTATGAGTAATGTGCAGTAGTGTGCTGTTTGCATCTACTTCTTTCTTAATTGTTACATCGCCACTTTTGCCGTAACTCCACGTAAATGTTTTTATGCCTTTTGGGATAAGGTCTTCTACTGCTTTGCTTTTTTGGAGTATAAGTAGTTTTACACGAGTAAATAGTTTTAATTTTTCTTGTATTTTTTCTTTTCGGTTGGTAAACCCCTCGTCGTGTGCGCTGCCAATGTTGGTTAGTACGCCAATATCGGGCAAAATAATACGCTCCAAATACTCCATTTCGTTGGGCATGGATATACCTGCCTCAAAAATACCAAGGTTGTGCTTGTTGTTTATCCCGATTACGGATAATGGTACTCCTATTTGCGAGTTATAACTTTTAGGGTTACGTACAACGTTATAGTCGGGGCTTAGTAAAAAGTTAAGCCATTCCTTTACAATGGTTTTACCGCTACTGCCCGTTACCGCAATTACAGGGAAGTTAAAGTGCTTGCGGTAGTAAAGTGCAAAATGCTGTAAGGCTGTGCGTGTGTTGGCTACTACCAAAAAGTTGGCTCTGCCTGCCATGCCTTTGGGTACATGGGTAACCACAAAACTACTAACGCCTTTGTTTATAAGGGCGGGTATGTAGTTATGCCCGTTGTGGTTTTGACCCGATAATGCAAAAAACAGCGTGCTGGCGTTGTTGTGCAACGATCGGCTGTCTATAGATACGTTTTCAATATCAATCGTTTTGGCTGTACCCTCAAAACGGGCTTGCATTGCCAACGCAATATCCTGTATGGTTATATTCAAGATTTAGGTTTTAATTGTCTCTGTAAAATTAACAATAATCGTGTAGTTAAAATTCTATACGGCTGTTTTTATGTCCTTTTCTGTAAACACCTATATTTGCTTTAAAGTATTAAGTGTAAGATTATGAGTGATATAATAGGCTCATTTTATTTAAAAAAGGTGGCATCAAACAAGTTGCTGGGTGAGTTTACCAACAACAAACGTTTTACGGTTTCGGAAGAGCGTTGCGAACTTCTAGAGGCTGGCGATGCTCCATTTTTAGGTAAATATAACTCCAAATGGTATATAGCCGATCAATGTTATTTGGCAACCTTGACAATTGCGTTTGTTGAGCATGCCGAAAATAAAGATGTAAAGTACAAACTATCGTGGTTTATACAGGATAAGTTAATGTACGAGGGCGAAGCTATGTTGGTAGAGGATATGCTTATTGGGCATTACATTTCGCTGTCCTGATTATCGTTGCGTTTGGTTTTATTGGGTTGTGGTTGCGCCTCACGCATGGCACGGTAATAGGCAGCACGGCTCAGCGGTTCGTATTCCTCCGTTTCGCCCAGCATTACCAAGTTATCGTTACTCCCTTTCCTAAAACTGTAATTTGCCAAATTGCCTGTACGGGTACACACAGCATGTACTTTGGTTACATACTCGGCAGTAGCCATAAGCGCAGGCATCGGACCAAAGGGGTTACCCTTAAAATCCATATCCAAACCTGCTACAATAACACGTACGCCGCTATTGGCAAGGTCGTTACACACTGCAATAATCTCATCATCAAAAAATTGTGCCTCATCAATACCAATAACATCACAGCCCTGTGCCAATATCCTAATATTAGCAGCAGCAGGTACGGGGGTAGAGCGTATTTCGTTGGCATCGTGCGATATTACCATCTCATCGTGGTAGCGGGTATCTACGGCAGGCTTAAAAATCTCAACTTTTTGGTGGGCAAACTGTGCCCGTTTCAATCGTCGTATTAATTCTTCGGTTTTACCCGAAAACATCGAGCCACAAATAACCTCAATCCACCCAAATTGCTCTTTATGATTTACTGTATTTTCGAGAAACATTTTGTATTTTTCAGGCAGTAAAACAGAAATGTTTTCTGTTACTTTGTAAAGAAACAAATTTATTAAAAAACTATTGCGCGACTCCGTTTAATTCTAAAAGTTATGAAGAAAAAGTTAGAAGCCGAATTAATTAGCATAGCCCACAGGGTATTAAAAATGAAGAACAGGGCAGGGCTAGAGCAGCTACAGCAAGAAACCCTGCGCCTTTATGAAAAGCTATCGGTACTTAAATTTGTTGAAGATAATTTAAGCGATGTAAAGCCTACCATAGGTTTTGCAGCAGCATCAGAAAAAATAGAGCAAGCGTATGAAGCCGCTGATAATGAAGAGGAGCCAGAAGTAATGCAACCCGAATTGGTAAACGAGGTTACTGAAGATGAAATTGAGGAAAGCGAAGCCAAAGAGGCACCCGTAGCGGAAGCAGAGGAAGAGGATAACAAAAGTGAGGATAAAGTAGATGCGGTAACCCAAGCGGAAACACCAGAACCTGCTGCTGAACCTGAACCCAAACCCGAAGCGGTTGCCGAAGCACCCGAGCCAGAAACACCCAAACAAGAGGAAATCAAGCCTGTAGGCGAATCGCCATTTGGGTTTGATATTGATTTTGAACCGAAAGAACCTACCGAAATACCTGAAAAGCAGAAAGAAATTTCGTTTGAAGATTTTCACGATTATGTAGAGCCTGAGTTTGTAAAAAAAGATACCGATGCGCCTGCACCTGCCGAAGTAAAGGCAACCGAAGAAAGTTGGCACAATTGGGAACCTAAAAAAGAGGAACCCGAACCTGAGGTAGCTACCGAAGCTGAATCTGAGCCGTTCGTTCCCGTACAAACATCGCAATCCGAAACAGCAAAACGTTCATTAAACGATTCGCTAGGCAAAGCCATAAACCTAGGGTTAAACGACCGTATTGCTTTTGAGAAACATTTGTTTGATGGTAATAGCGACGACCTTAACCGTGTACTATCGCAACTCAATACATTCGATAAATTTACTGATGCACGCAACTTTATAAACGAGCTTGTAAAGCCCGACTATAACAATTGGAAAGATAAGGAAGAGTACGAAGAGCGTTTTATGGGCATTGTAGAACAAAAATTTGATTAATGGGTAAACTCTATATTGTACCCACACCCATAGGCAACCTTGAGGATATGACGTTTAGAGCCATAAACGTACTTAAAGAGGCCGATTTAATACTCGCGGAAGATACCCGTACGAGTGGTAAACTCATGAAACATTTTGAGATTACTACCCACATGCACAGCCACCACATGCACAACGAGCATAAAACGGTAGAGAATATTGTAAAACGATTGCAAGCAGGCGAAGTTATTGCGTTAATATCCGATGCGGGAACGCCTGCCATATCCGACCCTGGGTTTTTACTTACCCGTGCCTGCGTAGAAAATAATATTGCTGTAGAATGCTTACCGGGTGCCACAGCTTTTGTGCCTGCATTAGTAAATAGCGGACTGCCTAACGATAAATTTGTTTTTGAGGGTTTTTTACCCGATAAAAAGGGGAGACAAACCCGATTTTTGGCGCTTGCCGAAGAAACCCGTACAATGGTGTTTTATGTGTCACCGCACAAGCTCCTAAAAACACTACGCGATTTTGTGCAGTATTTTGGTGCCGACCGACCTGTTTCGGTATCGCGGGAGTTGAGTAAGCTACACGAACAAACCGTTCGTGGTACTGCTACAGAAGTTTTAGCCCATTTTGAAGCTTATGCGCCAAAAGGGGAAATTGTTGTTGTGGTAGGGGGGAAGGTTGGTAAATAACAGATTGCCACGTTTTGTTGCACTACGCTCGCAACGATAAACACAACCGTCATTCCGACGAAGGAAGGAATCTTTATATACTATAATGATTTACAATTCGGATTCTCTTAATTTCGGAAAAACAGTATTTCAATCAGACCTACAAGGTTATATAAACCTTGCAGGAGGTTACAACCTGCGAGGTCTTTCAAGACCCTGTAGGTCTTAATAAAGATGAAATTATTTTTTATAAATTCGTAGGTAACTCTAACTGTTGGCTAACAATAAAATGAAATACTTTATTTTCATCTCTATTCTAATTACTTCCCTACAAACCGTAGCACAACCATTACAAGCCTAATTTCAGCTAGTATTAGATTCCGTTTATGTAGCAAACCTTGATGCAGTAGGGATTATGGTTCATATAAAATCAGCCGATAAAAATATCTCGTGGACATCTGCGGTAGGATATTCCTATAAAGAAACAAAGCAAGCGGGAGTTAGATGCTCATATAAATTGTAGAACTTTTAAGAAAATTAAACAAATACCGTTTTGCTGTAATTTTAATGTATAAGGGTTATATTCGCAAAAATTAGAATAATTGCATGCGCTGGACATTAAAACCAAAACCCGATACCGATAAAGTACAACACCTTACCGAAGCCTTAAATGTAGATGCTACCATTGCCACACTGTTAGTACAGCGCGGTATTGAAACCTTTGAGGAAGCAAAAACATTCTTTCGTCCATCGTTAAATGATTTGCACGACCCATATTTGATGCGTGATATGGATAAAGCCGTACAGCGTATTGAAACGGCAGTAGCTAACAACGAAAACATTTTGGTGTTTGGCGATTATGATGTAGATGGTACTACGGCGGTTTCGTTAGTATTGTCATACTTAAAATCGTATTACCCCAATGTTGATACCTACATACCCGATAGGTATAAAGAAGGCTATGGTGTTTCCTTTCAGGGCATCGATTATGCCGACGATAACGGCTGCACCTTAATAATAGCGTTAGATTGTGGTATAAAAGCCATTGATAAAGTGGCGTATGCCAAAACAAGAGATATCGACTTTATTATATGCGACCACCACCGCCCAGCAGACACCCTACCTGATGCGGTTGCGGTACTAGACCCTAAACGAAACGATTGTAATTACCCTTATAAAGAACTCTGCGGTTGCGGTGTAGGGTTTAAACTCATACAAGCTTTAGGCAATAAACGTGGGCAAACTATTAACCACCTTGTTCCTTACCTCGATTTAGTGGCTACAGCAATAGCTGCCGATATTGTACCCATAACAGGAGAAAATCGTGTATTAGCAAAATTTGGGCTGGAGGTTATTAATACCAACCCCCGACCGGGCATAAAAGCATTAATCCAAAACATAAAAAAGCCTACACTTACTATTAGCGATGTAGTTTTTGTAGTAGCACCACGCATTAATGCGGCAGGGCGTGTAAAACATGGTAAGTATGCCGTGCAGTTGCTTTCGGAGTTTAATTTGGAACAGGCAGAAGAATTTGCTTCGGAAATTGAAACCCTGAATGCCGACCGTAAAGACCTTGATAAACAAATAACGGAGGAAGCTTTACAGCAGATAGAATATAATAACGAGCAGAACAAATTTACCACAGTAGTATATAGTAAGGAATGGCACAAAGGCGTGATAGGCATTGTAGCCTCGCGGCTTATAGAAACCTATTATCGCCCTACATTAGTGTTTACTAAAAGTGGTACTATGCTAGCAGCTTCGGCGCGCTCTGTTTCAGGGTTTGATGTGTACAATGCATTAGAGGCTTGCGCTGAACACATAGAGCAGTTTGGCGGGCATAAATACGCAGCAGGACTTACGTTACATGAGGAACAATACGAAGCCTTTAAAAATAAGTTTGAAGCCGTAGTAGCAAACACTATTACACCCAATATGCGCGTTCCTGAAATACAGGTAGATATGCCACTTGATTTTAATGAAATTACACCCAAATTTAATAGAATATTACAACAGTTTGAGCCTTTTGGTCCGGGTAACATGACGCCCTTATTTATATCGCATAATATAAAAGATAGCGGCTTTGGTAAACCTATTGGTGCCAACCAAACCCATTTACGCTTGTTTGTAAAACAAGAAGATTCTGAAGGTTTTGCAGCTATAGGCTTTGGCTTAGCTAAAAAAATGGATGTTGCTTGTAGCGGTACTGCTTTTGATGCGGTTTACTCTGTAGATGAAAATACGTGGAATGGGCAAACATCGTTGCAGCTCAGACTGAGAGATATTAAATGTGAAAAATAAATATTTGTTTAGAATGATTTTAAATAAAATTGTATTTTTGTTTCAAATCATCGGCAATGAAAGAAATTGAACAAATATATCATAACGATTTTGGCGTAGCATTCCACTGGATAAAAAACAACAGGGTTTTAAACGAGCGTGTGCAACTTGTATTTAAAGAAACAGGTTTTTATTTAGAATTTCATGAGCTTGACGAATTTAAACTGCTTTTACAAGCTACGCTCTCGCAATATCAATGTAACAGTTGTGTTTACAAACAGTCTTGCCGAAAAATGTTGTTAAAAACACCAATAGAAGGAGTAGACTTAGCTGTAAATCCTAAAGAACTTCATTTAATTAAGGACTTGGTAGAGGGGACACTATTTAACCTGAGTTTGGATACTTATATTAACGAGTTATGCAGTAATTAGCTTTTATACTCTTTTAGCTCAAAATTCTTACCATCAAAAACACCGTAGGTAAAGTAGCCTATCCAGTCGCCCAAATTAATGTATTTGGCGTTTTTGCCTACTTCAATCGTCATGGGTAAATGGCGGTGTCCAAACACAAAATAATCATAGTGTTTACTTTCTAATTTGCGTTTGCTGTATAGTACAAGCCACTCGTTATCTTCACCCAAAAACTTCACGTCCTCATCGCCAGATATTAACTTGTTTTTAACAGATAGGTATTGTCCCAACTTTACACCAATATCAGGATGCAACCACCTAAAAAGCCATTTGGCAAATGGGTTGGTAAAAACTTTTTTCATTCGCTTGTATCCTTTATCGCCAGGACCCAAACCATCACCATGCCCAATAAGAAACAATTTGTTATTAAAACTAAATTCTTTCGGGCGGCGATATACAGGGATGTCTAATTCTTTCTCAAAATAATCATCCATCCACAAATCATGGTTTCCTATAAAAAAATAAATAGGTATGCCTGCATCCCTCAATTCTGCTAGCTTGCCAAATACTCTAATAAAACCTCTAGGTATTACCGTTTTGTATTCAAACCAAAAATCAAACAGGTCGCCCAACAAAAAAACAGCTTCTGCATCCTCTTTAATCTCATCCAGCCAAGCAACAAATTTTTGCTCTCTTGGTAGGCTCTTTTGTCGTGTTGGTGCACCAAAATGCTGGTCGGATGCAAAATATATTTTTTTATTTGGAGTCATATACTATACAATAAGAGGTCAAATATATAAAGAGTATTCAATTAAACGAAGCCTTATTATTGTGTGTTGTAACAAAAGCCAAAACATATTTATATTCCTAACAAATAGCAATAATTTTGTTTTTTTTAAGAAAAAATTAAATAATGTATAATTTTGATACTTAATGATTGATTTTTTTTCTTTAATTTTCGATTCTTAAACATAAACTACTTAAATGTAAATTTCTATGAAAAAAATTACCCTAATGTTTTTCATGCTATTATCATCCTTTTACACCTTTGCGCAGCTAGCAGAGGAGGGGTTTGACACCACAGGTGTATTCCCCCCTACGGATTGGACAATAGATGATAACGGTATTGGACCTGCTCAAACTTGGCAGCAGGCTCTTGGCGTTAACCCCCAGCCTTCTTATGAAGGGGCTCATGCAGCCTACGTTAACAGAGAGAACGTGGCTGTTGGAATTCCTGAAGATTGGTTAATAACACCACAATTTAACGTTCCTCCAAATGCTGAGGTGCGTTTCTTTTCTCGTCTTACCATAGGTGGAGACGACGGAACGCTTTACCGCGTATTAGTAACTGATGGCGATCCTACAGATCTTGCTGGTTACACATTGCTTCAAGAATTTACTGAACTTGAAATTAACCCTGCGCAAACGGTATATACCGAAGTAGTAGTGCCAATTGTGGGTTTTGAAGCTCAGGATGTTCATGTTGCCTTTGTAATGGCAGGTGATAATGGCGATCGTTGGTTAATAGATAACGTTAGCGTTGTAGAGCAATGTCTGGATCCTACTGATCTTGCTGCTGCTCCAGGTATTGATGAGGCAGAGCTTAGCTGGAATAATCCAGGAGGTGCTACTTCTTGGGAAATTGAAATCTTAGGAGCTGCTGAGATACCAGATGGAACTGGTATTACTTATAATGGCGATTCGCCTTACACAGCAACGCAAACAGAAAGCGGTACTCCGCTTGCAGAAAACACAGACTATAAGTACTATTTACGTGCGTTATGTGATGATGGCGGAACCAGCGAATGGGTTGGTCCATTCCTGTTTAGTACTGTAGCCTTAGGAGCCACTTGTGAAGCTGCTATTGAGGTTACAGACTTACCGTATTCAACAACAGATAATACTAGTGGCTATGATGATGACTATAGTGGTAGTCCTGGTACTGATTGTGGTAGTACATTTGGTTATCTAAATGGTGACGATGTAGTGTACGAGTACACAGCTGCTGCTGATGGCACTATTAGTATTGATATGACCAATAACGGTGCTTACTCAGGTATGTTTATCTATGACGATTGTGCCGATATTGGTGTAAATTGTGTAGGTGGCGGTGTGGGCGGTTTTGCAGGTAACGATGTTTCGGTACCTGAATTTGTAGTAACCGCTGGAGAAACGTATTATATTGTTATCTCTACATGGGCTTCACCGCAAACCACACCGTATACCCTAACCATACAACAAGTATTTTGTGCGCCTCCAGTAGGCGAGCCTACAACAAGTATTACACAAACAAGCGCAAACTTATCTTGGACAAATCCAAGTGGTGCTACCTCATGGGAAGTAGTGGTGCAAACTGCAGGTACAGGTATTCCAGCAGGAGCTGGTACTACTGTAGGTACAAATGTTAATTACCTTGCTGACGGACTTACAGAGTCTACTTTATACGAGTACTATGTAAGAGCTGATTGTAACGATGGTAACTTTAGTGCATGGTCAGGACCATACCAATTTGGTACAGCCTGTGGCGCGTTCACCGTTCCTTTCTTTGAAGGCTTTAATTCCGACTCTCCAACGCAATTATGTTGGACCGTTCTTAATCTTAATGATGATGGCGATGTATGGAATATGGATTATGCCTTTGTTCCATTTGAAGGCGATCAGTCGGCAGCAATAACTACCGATTTCAACTTCGGTAATAACGACGATTGGTTAATTTCGCCAACGCTTACCTTAACAGGTAACCAAAGGCTGAAATTTCATCAAAGAGTACAATCATCATTTGAGCCAAACGAGTTTGAAGTATTGGTGTCTACAACAGGAGCCGATCCTGCTGACTTCACCATTACATTACTTCCTCTTGCGGAATATGATAATGTAACCTACGTGGAATATGTTATAAATATTGTAGATGGTGGTGGAGTACCAATAACAGGCGACGTAAATATTGCATGGCATATACCAAGTGATGGAATAGATGGGTGGCGTTTATTTATTGACAATGTAATTGTAGAAGATATACCATCATGTCCTGATCCTACTGACTTAACGGCAGGTAACTTCCAGCCTACTGCTGTAGATTTATCTTGGACAGCAGGTTTCCTTGAAACAGATTGGGAAATTGTAGTACAAGCACCTGGAGCAGGTGAGCCAACAGTAGCTGGTGAAGCTATAACGGGTGGCGTACCTGAATTTACGGCTACCGAAACTACAGCGGATAATGTTGCTTTAACACCCAATACAGCCTACGAGTATTATATTCGTGCCAATTGTGGTGTAGATGATTTGAGCAACTGGGTAGGACCATTTGAATTCTCTACAGCCTGTGAGGCATTCCCAGTACCGTTCTTTGAAGGTTTTAACTCCGATTCTGACTCGCAAAATTGTTGGTTAACAGTAGATGTAGAGGGACCTTTTAATGAATGGGATATGGATTATGGCTTAAATGCATTTGAAGGTGACCAATCGGCAGCAATGAGTTCAGGATTTAACAATGTTGATGATGATTGGTTAATTTCGCCAACCATAATATTAACAGGTAACCAAAGATTGAAATTCCATCAAAGAATAGAATCTGCTTTCTCACCAAATGATTTTGAAGTGCTACTATCTACAACAGGTAGTGATGTTGCTAACTTTACTTTAGAACTTATACCACTTGCTACCTATACTAATACAGAGTATGTAGAATATATAGTTAACCTTGTAGACGATACTAATACACCTATAACAGGTAATGTAAACATTGCATGGCATATGCCAAGTGGAGGTTCTTTTGGATGGAGATTGTACGTTGATAATGTAATTGTTGAAGATATACCATCATGTCCAGACCCAACAGATTTTGCATTTATAAGTGCCACCAATACTTCAGCAGATTTTTCTTGGACAGCAGGCTTCCTTGAAACAGCGTGGGAAATTGTAGTACAAGCACCAGGAACAGGTGAGCCTACAGTACCAGGAACAGCTGTAACAGGAGATCCTGAACATACAGAAACAGGATTGACAGAAAACACGGTATACGAAGTATATTTACGTGCCAATTGTGGTGTAGATGATTTAAGCAACTGGGTAGGGCCAATAGAGTTTACTACCGCTTGCGATCCGTTTACAGTGCCTTTCTTTGAAGGCTTCAATTCAGATTCTGACTCGCAAAGTTGTTGGTTAACGGTAAATGTAGAGGGGGCTCCTAACGAATGGAATATGGATTATACCTCTGACCCATTCGAAGGTGATGAATCTGCAGTACTAGATACAGGATTTAATAACGGTGATGATGATTGGTTAATTTCTCCAACCATATTACTAACAGGTAACCAACGTTTACGATTCCGTCAAAAAGTGCAATCATCGTTCTCACCGAATGATTTCGAAGTATTAGCATCTACAACAGGTACTGCTCTTACAGAATTTACTATAGAACTTATCCCACTTGCTACGTATACCAATACTGATTATGTGGAGTATGTTGTGAATTTGGAAGATGCAGGAGGTACATTAATTAACGGACCTGTAAATATTGCATGGCATGCGCCAAGTGGCGGCTCTTTTGGATGGAGACTTCTTGTTGATAATGTAATTATTCAAGATATACCAACATGTCCAGAACCCACAGATTTAACTGTTTTAAGTACAACCACTACTTCTGCACAACTTGACTGGATTCCAGCTGGAACAGAAACCCAGTGGGAAGTTGCAATACAAGCACCAGGATTAGGAGAACCAACGGAAGCAGGTACCGTAGTAACAGATGCACCACCTTATACTGATGAAACACTAGAGCCATCTACGGCATATGAATATTATGTACGTGCAGATTGTGGTGACGACGACTTGAGTTACTGGTCGGGGCCATTCCTGTTTGTAACCGCAGTGGATAATGATAATTGTGAAGATGCTATTGATGTACCCGTAAATGACAGCTTTGATTGTGATGAGTTTGTATCAGGTACGCTAACAGGATCAACAAGTTCAGGAGTAACACAAACATGCTCATTCGGTGCCGTAAACCACGATGTTTGGTATTCGTTTGTAGCAGAATCTGAAACGCACAGTATAAACATCAACAATATAGAAGGAGGAATTTTTGTAAGTCAAATAGTGTTTGAAGGTGACGATTGTGGTGCCTTAACGCAACTCTCTTGTGGAAATGCTAACCAAGCCGTAACAGGTCTTACAGTAGGTAACACCTACTATGTAATGGTATACTTAAACTTTGTAAACATAACAGAAGTAACAAGCTTTGATATTTGTATAACAACACCAGTACCGCCAATTACAGTTAGTGATACGGAGTATACTATAGAAGAGTTAGTACAAGATGTACTTATAGGTGTAGATTGTGCAATCGTATCTAACGTAACCTCTGTTTCAGGCTCCGATTTCGGTCAATCCAACAGTATCGGTTATTTTGCAGATGCCGAAGACGGCAATTTTGCATTCTCCGAAGGTATTGTATTAGCAACGGGAGGTATTACTGAAGCACCAGGACCAATGCCAGGAACAGCAACAGCTGATAACACTACCTGGCCAGGAGACGATGATTTGTCAGACATTATAGCAGAAGGAGGTAATACAGGTAGTTTAAACAATGCAACAGTGCTTGAGTTTGATTTTGTACCGTTTATAGACGAAATAAGCTTTAATTTCTTGTTTGCTTCCGATGAGTATGGTACATTCCAATGTACATTCTCTGATGCCTTTGCTTTTATTCTTACAGGAACTACTACATCAGTAGATGGCGATAACCTTGCAGTAATTCCAGATACCACTATACCAGTATCAGTAGTAAACATTAGAGATTCACAGTATAACACAAATTGTGATTCTCAAAATGTAGAATACTTTGGTCAGTTCAATCAGGATAACCCAGATGCTTCATCAATTAGTTACAATGGTCAAACTGTACAAATGCAGGCTACTGCACCAGTAACACCAGGGGAATCCTACCATATTAAGTTAGTAATTGCCGATTATAACGATTCTGCTGTAAACTCAGCAGTATTCCTTGATGGAGGTAGTTTTGCTATCGGTGCACCAGATTTAGGTGGTGACCTTGTTATAGAAGACGGAAATGCTGTATGTGAAGGCGAAGAGCGCGTACTTGATACAGAAATGGATCCAGATGTTTACGACTTTACTTGGTTCCAAGATGGTGTAGAAATAGAAGGTGAAACAGAGCCTACCTTAACAGTAACAGAAAGTGGTACTTATACTGTAGAAGTATTGTTTGAGAACACCAATTGTTCAGTAGACTCTGAAGTAATTATAGAATACTATGATCCGATAACAGTAGGAGATCCAGAAGATCTTACAATATGTGATGCTAGTGGTTTCGGTACGTTCGATCTTTCGCAGAACGATGCACTAATCCTTGATGGTATTGCTGACCCAGAAAACTACACCATTACATATCATGATACGGAAGAAGATGCTGAAAATGGAGATGCTCCAATCGGACCAATATACGATAACGTAGAGCAGTTTACAGAAACAGTGTATGTACTAATTTCTAATAACATAACACTATGTAATGAAGTAAAAGAGTTCCAGATAATTACACAGGATCTTACACCTGAGTTCGACATTACAGACGATCTGTTCATCTGCGAAGGCGCATCAGGAACAATAAATATAACAGCTACTAATTACGATCCAAATTCTCCAGATGTATCCTATACATGGACGTTTAATGGTGCTCCAATTGATGGAGAAACATCAGATAGTTTAACAGTAACCGATGAAGGAGCGTATGAAGTAACAATAGATAATACAGGTTGCGAGGCTACAGCTACAGTTAATGTAACAATAGTGCCAACACCAATACCAGATACGTTACCAGCCGTAACCGTATGCGACAGTTATGAGTTACCCGTGTTAACCGTAGGAAACTACTTTACCCAAACAGGCGGTCAAGGAGCAGCCCTAAGTGCCGGCGATATGATAACCAGCACGCAGGAAATCTACATCTATGCCGTATCAGCCGACAATGCCGACTGTACCAACGAAAGCTCATTTACCATAACCGTGAATGACAGCCCAGAAGTAAGCACACCAGGCAATCAAACCGCATGCGACAGCTACACCCTACCCGCGTTAACCCTAGGAAACTACTACACCCAGACCGGAGGAGCAGGCACCATGCTAAACCCAGGCGACGCCATAACAAGCACCCAAACCCTGTACATATACGCAGAAACAGGCACCACGCCAAACTGTACAGGCGAAGAAAGCTTTGAAGTAACCATAATCGACAGCCCAGAAGCCCAAGTACTAGCCGACGTCACCTCATGTGACAGCTACGTACTAGAAGCCCTAGACGCCGATAACAATTACTTCACCGCACCAGGCGGTACAGGCACAGCCCTAAGCGCAGGCGATGTAATCACCAGCACCCAAACCCTCTACATCTACGCACAAACCGGTACCACACCCAACTGTACCGACGAAAGCACCTTTGTAGTCAACATCATAGACAGCCCAGCCTTCAGTCTAGGCGGACCCTACAACACCTGCGTTGCAAACAATGTAACCATCAACGTAGAGCCAGCCAACTTCAACACCGCTGAAGCCACCTATGCATGGACCCTTAACGGAACACCCTTAGCCGACACCGGCGCAAGCGTTGTACCAACAAACTTCGGTACCTACGAAGTAACCGTAACCGTAGGCATTTGTACCAGCGTACAAAGTATAGCCGTAACACAAGACACCAACGCCATAGCCGTAATGTTTGAAGAAGGCTGTGAAGGAGGCGACTACATGATAACCATAATGGACGTAGACGGATCATTCAACCCAGACAACGCAACCTACGTATGGAGTGGCGAGGGAGGCTTTACAGCCACTACACAAACCGTAACCGTACCCGGCGCAGGAAACTATACCGTAACCGTAACCACACAAGACGGATGTATAGGCGGAACCACCGTTAATGTACTCGATACAAGCTGCTCGATACCAAGAGGTATCTCGCCCAATAACGACGACAGAAACGACAAGTTTGACCTAACCTCACTCGATGTACGCCAAATCAGTATCTTCAACCGTTACGGAAAAGAAGTATTCAGCTACGGCGCTTACACCGACCAGTGGCACGGACAAACCAACGACGGTGATGAACTACCAACAGGTACGTACTTCTACTCGATAGAACGTAGCAATGGAGAGAGCAAAACTGGATGGGTTTACATTAACCGAGAAGAATAAAAATTATAACAATTATAAAAAGGAAAAAGTCCCGCCGCAACAGGCGGGGGTTTTCCTTTTATTATTTCAATAGTAAACAACAATAACACAAAACAAGAAACAGCAAAACAAATATGCACCCGTGTACCACAAACTACACACCCCTTGTTTTATATTGTTTTTCCAGAGTAGAAACAGTACTTAGCCCATATACAACACATAAAAAGGAAAAAAGCAACAACAGAACATTTTTATGTTAATTTAATGCCCACAACCCTTGTATGTTGTATTTATTAAGTATCTTCAACTTTGGGAAAAATAATTGAATATTTAGTTAACACACACACATGAAGAAACTATACTTAGCCGCCTTAGTAGCCCTTTGGGGCATAGGCGAAGCCACGGCGCAGCAAGACCCGCACTACACACAGTACATGTACAACATGAACGTGATTAACCCAGCCTATGCGGGTTCTAAAGAAAATCTTGCCTTCGGACTTTTATATCGTGCCCAGTGGGTGGATGTAGATGGTGCTCCTAATACGGGTACTTTCTCGGGCCACACACCTGTGGGTAAAAATGTAGGACTGGGTCTATCGGCTATTGTTGATGAGATTGGTCCGGTTCAGGAAACTAATGTTTATGCTGACTTTTCGTATACGCTAAAACTAGGGGGTGAACACCGCTTGGCTTTTGGGGTAAAGGCAGGGGCTACCTTCCACGATGTGGGGCTCTTTAGTGAAATTGGTAATGGTTTTGTACCTGCACCGGATGATCCTGCTTTTAGCGAGAACGTAAACGAAACGTATTTTAATGTTGGGGCAGGGTTCTTTTACTACACGGATAATTACTATGTAGCTTTATCGGTTCCGAACATGCTTGAGGCCAAACACCTTGATGTAACGGATAATGGTACGGCCTATGAGTTTGGTTCGGAAACCCAGCACTACTTCTTAACGGGGGGGTATGTATTCCAGCTTTCTCCTAATACCAAGATGAAGCCTTCGTTTATGTTGAAGTCGTCTTTTGATGTGGCGCCTTCGATTGATGGTTCGTTGAACTTCTTGTTCTTTGAGAAGTTTGAGATTGGGGCTACTTACCGACTGGATGATAGTTTTGGGGGGATGGTGAATTATGCTATTACTCCGAATTTACGTATTGGATATGCTTATGATCATATTATATCGGATTTGGATGTTACTACGCCATCTTCGCATGAGATTATGCTGCTATTTGATGTAAACTTCCCTAAAAAAGTATCCCGTTCACCGCGTTATTTCTAACCTAAAAGCGACATAAGAAAATGAAGAACTTATATATTACCCTTAGTTTTATGCTCGCCACTACGGCAGTAATAGCACAAAACAAAGATACCAAGACCGCAGACAAGCATTTTGACCGTTTTGAATACGTAGAAGCTGCCGAAGAATACCTAGAACTGGTAAACGATGGCAAAGCCGATGGTTACGTATACCAGCGCCTAGCCGATAGTTACTACAATGTATTTAATTACAAAGAGGCTGTAAAATATTACGACAAAGCGGTAGCCGCTGGTGTTGCCGATAGTGAAACCCACTACCGTTATGCACAAATGCTAAAAGCTGCAGGACGTTATGAGGAGTCCAATACCCAAATGCGCAAGTTTGCACAGCTGGTACCATCGGACAAACGTGCGATGCTGTTTATGGAAGATCCCAACTACCTTCCGAAACTCAGAAAACAAAACAAACTCTTTGATGAGAAGCTATTGGAGATTAACTCAGAAGAATACGGATCGTTTGGTCCTGTATTAACAGATGACAATACCCTGTACTTTACCAGTGCCCGTAACACAGCACGTAAAACGTACGAATGGAACGACCAACCGTACCTGGACCTGTACATGGCTACATACAATGCTAATGGCACCTTTAGTGAGCCAGTACCTGTAGACGGTATAAACAGCAAGTGGCACGATGGTCCTGCTGCTGTTACCGCTGATGGGAAGGTAATGTACTTTTCGAGTGAGAGTTTTAAAGAGAGTAAGCAATTTGAGCGCGATAAAGACGCCAATGCTAAAATCGGGCAAGTATACCTATACAAGGCCACCAAACAAGGCGATAGCTGGGGCAATGTACAACCTTTACCGTTTAACGATAAGCGTTGGAGTACAGGTAACCCAAGTATCAGTAAAGATGGTAAAACACTCTACTTTACATCCGATAGAGAAGGATCTGTAGGCGATACCGATATCTGGATGGTAGAAGTAAAAGGCGGCAACAGTTATGGTGAGCCTGTAAACTTAGGAAGCAATATTAATACCGAAGGAAAAGAAACGTTCCCGTTTATTACGGAAGACAACCACTTGTATTTTTCTTCGAATGCACGTCCTGGATTTGGTGGGCATGATATTTATATGGTAGACCTTGATGAGGGTGGTGCTCCTATGAATGTAGGTGCTCCAATAAACTCACCACAGGACGACTTCTCGTTTAGCTACAACGTAGGTAAGAAAATGGGCTACTTTGCTTCGAATAGAAGCGGAGTGGATAAGTTATACAGTGCTACGCCCATATGTGGTGTAGAGGCTATTGTAATGGTAAAAGATGCCAATACAGGCAAACCCCTAGCTTCGGCTAAAGTGGCCATACTGGATGAGGAGAACAATGTAATTGAGGGTAAAATGACGGGTGCTGATGGTAAGGTAACCTACAATATTGATTGTGACAGGGCTTATACCGTACAAGCCATTACCAAAGGGTATGAGGGCAACAGCTTCCCTGTAGCCGAAACCGATGGTGGTAAAGTAACTATAAACGCCGAACTGAAACCGATTGAGGAGATTGTGGTACCACCAGTTATTGTACTGAATCCGATCTTCTTTGAGTTTGATAAGAGCAACATTACCCAACAGGCGGCTTTTGAGCTGGATAAAGTGGTGCAGCTAATGCAGGAGAACGAGGATATGGTAGTGATGGTAAAAGCACATACGGATAACCGTGGTAGTGATAAGTACAACATGCGTTTATCGAATCGTAGAGCCAAATCATCGGTACAGTATATTATCTCGAAAGGGATTGCTAAGAGCCGTATATCGGGCGAAGGTTTTGGTGAGAGCCAACCGAAAGTGGATTGTGGTACTGACTGCTCTGAAGAGCAACACGCCGAGAACAGAAGAAGTGAGTTTATTATCGTAAAGAAATAAATATACCTATCTAATATTGAAAAGCCCCACTATATGTGGGGCTTTTTTATTCTAGTAACTTTTATGTTTAATTATCGCTTTGGTACCATTCCGCAAACGACGTCTCTGTTTCCTGTAATTTTAACGAATGTAGTTGTACTGCATTGGGTAACCTATCCTTAATTTTAGCGGCAAAATCAATAATCATATTTTCACTAGTAGGTTGGTAGTCTACCAATATAACGTGGTGGTCACGGTTTTTCAACTCATGTGCTAACTCTATATGTGGGGTATTTTGGTTCAGTACAGTAGCGTGGTCAAACACATCTACAATCTCCTCTTTCACAATCTTTTTTAAATCAGTAAAATCGATAACCATACCGTACTTTACGTTAGTTGTATCGGTTATAGGTTTACCAATAACGGTAACCGATAATTTGTAGCTATGTCCGTGAACGTTTTTGCATTTTCCGTCATAACCATATAGAGCATGACCCGTTTCGAAAGTAAATTGTTTAGTAATTCTGATGTTACTCATAATAGAGATGTATTAAGGGTACAAAATTACTAAATAAACTCTATGCTACGTATCTTTTTGGTTTGCATTGCCTATTAATAGCTTTTCCGAATGCTACATACAGTTAAAATAATTGTACCTTACTTATTTTCAAATACTTAAAATAACTTCATGTTATATAAATTTGGTTTGACGTGTAAATATAACTCTAACTGACAATTTTGCATTTTTTTGACTTTTAGTTTTAAAATATTGTTATTTTTATAAATAAAACTAGTTTTAGTTATTGATATAGCTAAAATTAACTAACCAAACTTGCATTTTATGAAACAGAAAATACTATTACTTTGTAGTTTTTTATCTGTCTTTGCCTTACAAAATACGATGGCACAGCAGTACGAAACTTTAGTAATTGCATCGGGGCTTAACTACGATGTAATTGCAAATGGCGAAAACACAGCATTAGCCTCTACCACCTCGGGTGTAGATAATGTTAATTACGCATTTATGAGTACCGATTTTGGTTCTGTAAACCCATCGTATGCCTTGCCTATGGACGGCGTTATAACGTCGGGCGTAACAACAGGATTAACTTTTCAGTTGGCTGACTATTCAGGCAATAACTCATTTCGTGTTAATGGCGACGATTCTACACCACTAAATACAGGAACATTAACTTTTACCAACCAAGTTGCTGCACAAAAAATATACTTGTTAACCACATCGGGTAGTGGTGCATCGGTTATAACAACTGTTATTAATTTTACCGATAATACGTCGCAAACCATTACAGGCTCCAACGTGCCCGATTGGTTTAACAGTAGTGCCCTACCCATTGCAGCCTCAGGTTTTGGGCGTGTGTTAATTACCAACAGCGTTATAGAAAATCCGTTTGGTAACCCCAGAATGTATCAGCTTGCGCTAGAAATTGATGCTGAAAACCAAGCTAAACTTATAGAAAGTATTGAGATAACAAAAACATCATTTAGCGAAGGCGCAATAAATGTTTTTGCCGTTAGTGCTGAGCTTTTTGTGCCTTGTGCCGAACCCGAAAATCTGGAAGTTACTTCGGCTATAGCAGGAGCAACCATTACGTGGGACGAGCCCGAAACCATAACTCCAGAAGAAGGATACGATTATTATTATAGTACAAGTACAGATGCGCCAACAGCAGATACAGTGCCAACAGGTAGTGTGGATACTGATACCGATACACTAGAATTGGATGCATTGATGGAGGCGCAAATGCATTACTTCTGGATACGCTCTAACTGTGGTAACGATAATATAAGCGATTGGGCGAGCATTACGTTTACAACAGGCGAATCGGGCAATACAAATAACGATGGCGATATTGCAACAGCTTTTAATACGATGCCTACCGTAACCTCTGCTACCGATTGTGCTGGAACGCTTACCATTACTGTACCCGATGGCTATCAGATATCAGAAGTAGCAACCGCTTATAGCATGACGGCGGTGGATGAAGGACTTCAATCGCACCAACGTTCTTTATTGGTTTGTACAACAACAAGTACTACCGAAGCCAATGTTACGGCAGGTACAGATAATAGTGCTGGAACACAAATGTATAGCCGTAGCGGATTAACTTTTGCCAACGGTGCCACAGGCGATGTAGCATTTGAGTTACGCGCTTGGAGAACCTTTGGCGGAGCAGATTGTAATACCGATTATAATAAGGTTGACCATGGTAGCTGGACGGTTACTGCAACCTACGAGTGCGTTACACCAGTAACACCACAAGCCGAAAATCAGATATTTTGTGAAAGTGCTACCATTGACGATTTGGATGCTGATACCGATTACGATAATGCTACGCTGCGTTGGTACAACGTTGCCGAAGGCGGTGAGCCCTTAGAAGCTACTACTGCGGTAGAAAGCGGAATGTACTATGTTTCGCAATACCGTTATACGTGCGAAAGTGAAAGACAAGCTGTAGAAGTTACAGTTGTTACCCTAACGGCACCAGTAGCCGAACCAACACAAACGTTATGCATTGACGCTACCGTTGCCGATTTATTGGTAACGCCATCTGATGGTGGTACTATTGCTTGGTATGCTACAGCCGATAGCGAAGATGCACTAAGTGACGAAACACTACTCATGGCAGGCTCTTATTTTGTGGCACAAACGATAACAGGATGCGATGATGAAAGCGACCGAACCGAAGTTGCAGTAACATTAGCAGCAACCCCTGCACCTACAACAACAGAGGTACAAACCTACTGCAATGGTGCAACGGTAGCAATGCTTATGGCAACCCCTACCGAAGGAGCTACAATTAGTTGGTATGCTACCGAAGATAGCCCAGAAGCATTAGGTAACGATGCTGTTTTACAAACAGGCACCTACTTTGTAGCACAAACGCTAGAAGGCTGTATTAGCAATAGGGTAGCAGTAGCTATTACCATTAACCCTGTACCCGATGCGCCACAAGGCGATGCCGTACAAGAATTTGAAGCGGGCGATACCGTTGCAACGTTAGCCATAACAGTAAACGAGGGTGCAGTGGTAACATGGTACATACAAAACGCTGCCGAAGAATTTATAGAAATAGATGCTACTACAGTACTTGAGGACGGTGCTGAATATTACGTATCGCAAACACTAGCCAATTGTGAGAGTGAGTTGTTAATGATAACTGCTACCGATTTACTAAGCAGTACCCTTTTTAAAGATACTGCATTACAAGTGTACCCAAACCCAGCTACCAATATAATTACTGTAGCAAACAACAGCAGTATACAAAGCATAGCAATACATAACCTATTAGGGCAAAAAATACTGAGCAAAGCTGTGTACAACCATACTGCCCAGCTTGATATTACTAGCCTTGCAGCGGGTACGTACCTGCTAAATGTACAAACCGAAAATGGAGCAACTACATCGGTTAAAATAATTAAACAATAACCAATTTACCAACCAGTTATAAAAACAAAGGGTTTAGCATTAGCTAAATCCTTTGTTAATTGGTGTATATGCATTATAGTATATTATTTTCGGTACGGTTCAAGTGCTTTTTTAGTAGCATCAGATAATACCAACTTACCCGATATTGCAGCTCTTTCTTCCAGTAACGTATCCCAGTTTTCGGTACCTTCCCATAACACTTTTTTCATGGCATATAGTGCTTCGGGGTTATAACCCGCCAATTTGGTAGTAAGGATATCAATTTCCTTATCAAGGTCTTTCGTATTTTCAAATACCTTAGCGTATAGTCCTTTCTCTTTAGCCCAGTAAGCATTTTTCCATTCATCACCAGCAATAGTCATTTCTGCTAGTGCAGCAGTACCCATTTTTCGTGCTACAGCAGGTGCAATTACAAACGGACCTATACCAATGGTAAACTCCGATAGTTTTACAGCACTATACTCGGTAGCCATAGCATAATCGCATGCTGCAGCCAAGCCAACACCACCACCAACAGCTTTACCATGTATGCGCCCTACAATAAGCTTAGGGCATTTGCGCATAGCATTAATAACGTTAGCAAAACCAGAAAAAAACTTTCCGCCCTCTTCGTAGTTAGAAACCTCAAGCAATTCGTTAAACGATGCTCCCGCACAAAACGCCTTTTCGCCTTCGCTTTTTAGCACAATAACATGTACATCATCATTACTGCCCAAAGCCGTAAGTTCGTCCGTAAGGCGTTCCAATAGTACTGATGGGAATGAGTTGCTAGCAGGATGTCCAAATTCTACAGTAGCAATATGGTTTTGTATGGCGGTATAAAGCGACCCGTCGGGTCTGTTCGTTGTTAACATATAATGGCATTAAAATTCTAGGTAAAAGTAAAAGTTAATAAGGCAGCAGCAAAGCGTTTTTTTAAAACTTTATTAATCATGGTTTACAAAATACTATTTAAATACAGTATATTTGCGCGTATAAATTACAATGGGGATGTAGCTCAGCTGGCTAGAGCGCTTGACTGGCAGTCAAGAGGTCGTGGGTTCGACTCCCATCTTCTCCACAAAATACCCTTTAATCAATTGTGTTAAAGGGTATTATTTTTTGGCTTATACTATAGTAATAGCGTAGGCTTTCTCATTTTTATTCTCTATCGGGGTAGGTGTACTACCATTATTTTGGCTGTATAATTATAAAATTTATATAATTTTTTTAATTATACAATTAAAGATATGTAGTTTTAAAAAATTAACATAGTTATTTATGGATGCTAAAAATGCAACATTCAAAATCAGTCATCTTCCTTCGCTATTGGTTGAAACCTATAAAGTTTGGAGCAAAGACGACCCCTATCGGTTAAGTGCCGTTATAGCCTATTACGCTGTGCTATCCTTACCAGGGTTATTGGTTATTATTATTAACTTAGTAGGTTTGGTTTGGGGACATGAGATAGTACAAGGACAGTTAACCGACGAAATTTCTAGTGCACTGGGTCGAAATGCCAGCGAGTCTATTCAAGCCATGATGGTAGAAACTCAAAATGAAGATAAGAGTACCCTAGCCACAATACTTGGTATAGGCGTGCTAATTTTTGGGGCAACAGGAGTTTTTTATCACTTGCAGTTGTCCTTAAATCAGATATGGGAAATAAAACCCAAACCCGATTCTGGCTTTATAAAAACGATTATTGATAGAGCTCGAAGCTTTGTTTTTATTATCGTAATTGGGTTTTTGCTGTTAATTAGTTTTATTATAACCGCCGGAATTTCTGCGTTAAACAGTTATATTAAAAGTATTTTACCAGATGCCATAGTATACATAGCCTTTGTGTTTGATTTTGTAATTTCGATTGGAATAGTAACCGTTCTGTTCGCCCTAATTTTTAAGTATTTACCTGATGTAAAAATAAGATGGAAATCTGTTTGGGTAGGTGCAATAATTACATCGGTACTTTTTACTTTAGGAAAATTCCTGCTCGGATACTATTTTGGTGAATCGAACCCAGGGTCTACCTATGGTGCTGCCGGAACAGTTGTTCTCATACTACTATGGGTATCTTACTCTTGCCTAATATTATTTTTTGGTGCCGAATTTACTTGGGTATACTCTAAAAGGTACGGATCTGGCATTCACTCAAAATACGAGGAAATTGACAAGGCAGAAGGACAATAATCAGTAAATATTATAGGTAGCCTCTAAAAGCACATTAGGTATTTGGTTTCGGATAAACCAAATACGAGTAATTTTTTTAATCATGCCGTCAGAAAAAAACCAAGAAGAAAAAACAAGACTACACCCTCGGAATAGAAACCGAGAACGATATGATTTAGATGCCTTGTTACAAGCCAAACCCGAGTTGGCCAACCATATACTTACCAATAAATTTGGTGTTACAACCGTTAATTTTTCCAATCCTGCAGCAGTAAAGCTATTAAACCAAGCCCTTTTAATATACTATTATGGTATAACCTATTGGGATTTTCCCAACCAAAACCTATGTCCGCCCATACCTGGTAGGGCAGACTACCTGCATTATATTGCCGATTTATTAGCCGAGAATAATGGTGGGAGTATACCTACCGGAAATAAAATTACCTGCTTGGATGTTGGTGTGGGGGCAACCTGTATTTACCCCATACTTGGTGTTACCGAATACAATTGGCAATTTATAGGAGTAGATGTTAGCGCGAAATCAATAACATCCTCGCAAAAAATTGTTGCAGCAAATGCATTGTTAAACAATAAAATTGAATTTAGGCTACAACAAAACCGCAAACATATTTTTAATGGTGTGCTAACCGCAAATGATGTTATAGACGTTACCATGTGCAACCCACCCTTTCATGCCTCAGTACAGGAAGCGCAAAGAGGAACGCAACGAAAAATTAAGAACCTTTCGGGAAAAAAAACAAAAACACCCGAACTTAATTTTGCAGGTATTGGCAGCGAGCTAATATACAAGGGTGGCGAATACGCTTTTATTGCTACCATGATTAAAGAGAGTAAAAATTACGCCAAAAGCTGCTTTTGGTTTACCACTTTAGTATCAAAACAATCCAATTTACACGGTATTTATAAGCTATTACAACAAGTAGTACCTAGCGAGGTAAAAACAACACCTATAGGCACAGGCAATAAATCGGCTCGAATTGTTGCTTGGACGTTTCTAACAAAAAAAGAAAAGCAAAATTGGCAAGCAACCAAAAGGAGATAACTGCATCTATATTATAGTATAGGTGTCTTTAACCTTAAAAGGTTACAGACATCAATGAGTTATTGGTAATAGACAGGATGCTTATTTATAACAGTTATTAATAAAATCGCATTTTTCTATTAAAATAACTGATTACTAATTGTGAAAACGGGGCTTAATTCAAAATTCATTTAAAAAATAGTTGTAAGTTGTAAGATTTCGATATTTTTGTTAATAAGTGGTAAACAATACCATTTCAATCTATTACATTATCTATGAAAAATAGAAGCGTAAAAATCATCACAATATCCTTTTCTGTAATTGCAGTAGCCCTATTACTGGTATATATGTACGTGTATAAGGGTGCTCGTGATATAGCTACAGAAGAAGCTGTTTACACCTTATCGGCAGAACAACTTGTTACCGATTATGAAGCCGATATGCAAGCTGCGAATACTAAATACCTGAATAAAACAATAGCCGTAGCAGGTACTGTAACCCAAGTAGCCGACTCTATTTTAACCATCGATTCTGCTGTTTTTTGTACATTTAGCAATAAACAAAACATTGCTGCTGATGAAAAGGTTACCATAAAAGGGCGTTGTATTGGTTACGATGAAATTTTTGGAGAGGTAAAACTTGACCAATGTACTACTAAAGATTAAACACGTATATGAAGAGATTATTACTATTACACCTTGCATTTCTTTTTTCTGCCGTAAGCGCAAACGCACAAGACGATTTACTTGGCGAACTCGATGCGGAACAGGTAGCCGAGAGTTATACACCACCCGCTTTTAAAGCACTACAAATAGTTACGCTGCAAACCACTAAAGTACCTGCAAAAAATGAATTTTACTTTGTAGTATCGCACCGCTTTGGTACGGTTAAGGATGGTATTTCGGAATTTTTTGGGCTTGATGCAGCAACCACAAAAATAGGCGGAATATATGGTATTACCGAGTGGTTATCGGTTAGTGCATCACGCCATACCCTATTAAAAATATACGAAGGAAGTTTAAAATACAGGTTAACCCGCCAAACAAACGATTTCCCGTTAACAATAGTAGGGTACAATACCGTAGATATTAATTCTTTTTTAGACGACGAAGATTATCCTAAAATAGAGTTTACCGATAGGTTAACTTACATATCGCAACTATTAATTTCCAGACGATTATCTAACAAAGTTAGTTTGCAACTTGTACCATCGTTTATACATAAAAACCTATATAACCCCGCTATCGAGAACGATAAACAATTCTCTGTAGGAGCAGGAGGTAGGGTAAAACTTACCAGCCGCTTATCGCTTAATGCGGAATATGTGTATAACGTAGATGCCCCCGATTTTTATGTAAACCCACTATCCATAGGGTTGGATATTGAAACAGGTGGGCACGTTTTCCAATTATTATTTACCAATTCGCAAGCCATGACAGAGGGTGGCTATATAACCAATGCAGCGGGCGATTGGGGCGATGGCGATTTTTTCTTTGGGTTTAATTTATACAGAGTATTTTAAGATGATTAAATTAAGAAACATACTACTAACAGGATTGCTCGTGGCATTATGCAGTTGTGAGAGCAATACCTTTGAGGATATAGAGGCCGATGTTATACAAGATGGCGAAATAACATATAACGATAATGTTAAAGCTATTATAGATAATAATTGTATTAGTTGCCATGCACCTGGAGGCGTGGCATCGTTTACACCATTAACCACCTATACAGAGGTGCGCTTTGCAGTAGAAAACAAAGGGTTACTAAACAGGATACAACGCCAAAATGGTGAGGATGGGCAAATGCCACCAATGGGGCGCATGCCAATGAACAATATAGACCAAATACTGCAGTGGGCAGAGAATGGGCTACCCGAAAATTAAACATTACACACTATGATGAAAAAGAACATAACACAAATACTTGCCATAGTACTACTGTTACCAACAGTATTATTTGCACAAAAATACGGTACACGTACAGGTACAGTAACATTCGAAGCATCAGTACCATCGTTTGAGGAAGTAGCTGCAGAAAATAAATCGGTTTCGGCAGCAGTAAAAGCCTCCACAGGCGATATAGCAGTACTAGCCTTAATGAAAGGTTTCCGATTTAAAGTAGCCCTAATGGAAGAGCATTTTAACGAAAATTATGCTGAGACAGATAAACATCCCAAAGCAACCTTTAAAGGCAAAATAGAAAATTTTGATGTTTCCAAACTATCGTCAACCCCAAAGGCATTTACCATTAAAGGGGCATTTACCATGCACGGAAAAACAAAGGAAATTACCGACAAGGCAATGATTTCAATATCAGGCGATAAATTACTAATAACAGGCGATTTTACAGTAAAGCCTTCCGATTTTGAAATAGAAGTCCCCAAGGTAGTACGCAAAAAAATAGCCGAAACGGTAAATGTATCATATAATCTATTATTATCTAAATAATATAACCCACTTATTATCTAATTATCTAAATAAAAGTTAACGTATGAAAAAGATTACTTTAATCTTATTACTTTTGAGTGCTTTTTGTTACGCACAGGAAAAAGAAGAGAAAAATGTTTTTGATGTTGCCCGTTATGGCACGGTAGCCGAAATGAAACAATTGGTAGCTAAAGACAAAAATAGTATTAACTCCGTAAACCCAATGGGCTTTACACCCTTAATACTAGCCTGCTACAGAGGTAATACAGAAGTAGCAGCATATTTGGCAAAAAATGTAGAGAATATTAATTACGAGAGCGATAACGGCACTGCGCTGGCAGCAGTAGCAGTAAAAGGCAACACAAAAATTGCTAAGATATTGCTAGAGAATGGTGCAAACCCCAATACTGCCGATAGGTTAGGAGTAAGCCCACTAATATATGCAGTACAGTTTGAAAACGAACCGCTAATAAAACTGTTACTACAGTATAAGGCAAGCAAAACGCACAAAGACAATAAAGGCAGAACGCCTTTGGATCATGCACATGCTACTAAAAACGATAATATTATTAACCTATTAAACAATTGATTATGATAAAAAGATTACTTATTGCTGCTTTTACCCTTGGAACACTAGGGATACAGGCACAAACAAAAACCACAGGAGTGGTGGATTTACTTCCTGGCATGACAGCCGAATTGGAACTTAATGACGGAACATCGACGGCGACATTAACGTTTACAGGACCATCGGACAGATGGTATGCACTGCAATTTGGTGATTTTTCTTCAGGGACAAATACTGGCGGAATGGGAGCTGGACAAGATGTGGTGTACTACAACGGAACTACACTAGTAGATGCAGTACACGTTGGCGTTGGGTCGACACCAACTACCGATGGTACCAATAACTGGTCAGTAACATCAAACACTGTTTCAGGTACTACCAGAACCATTGTTGCTACACGTGCTTTTGATACAGGAGATACACAGGACTTTACATTTGTTTATGATAACCCTAATATAGACTTTGCATTCGCAAGAGCATCATCAGCCGCGTTCGCATTATCCAACCACGGTGGTGGTAATAGAGGTTACGAGGTTAACGTACCGTTAGATTGTGCAGCACCTGATGCACCAACAGCTACGGCACAAGCATTTTGTGATGGCGCTACAGTAGCAGATCTTTTAGCAGAAGGTGCTATGGGAGCAACATTCTCATGGTATACATCGGCAACTGGAGGCACAGCCTTATCAGATGCCACTGCGTTAACTACGGGTACCTATTTTGTATCGCAAACAGTAGCGGATTGCGAAAGCGAGAGAACATCTGTTACCGTAACAGTTACCAGCATTGTAGCACAAGACTTACCTGATGTTAGTGTTTGCGATGGTTATGTACTACCCGCTTTAGATGCAGGGAACAATTACTATACAAACTCGGGCGGAACAGGTACAATGTTAACAGCAGGCGATGTAATACCTAGTACACAATTAGTTTACATTTTTGCAGAAACAGGTACTGTACCCAACTGTACAGATGAAAGTAGTTTTGAAGTAACGATTACTGCTTCTCCAGTTTTAGAGACTCAGCTTAACCAAACAGTGTGTGACCAATACACATTACCAGCACTTACATTGGGTAATTACTTTACAGGTTCTGACGGTGGTGGTATGATGTTAGCAGAAGGTACTGTTATAAGCAGCACCCAAGGCATTTATATCTACGTAGAATCAGGTACTACACCAAATTGTACAGATCAAGAATTTTTCGTTGTAACCATTAACTCTACTACAAGCCCTACTGCTGAGGCTAGTCAGTCCCTTTGTGATGGTGCTACAGTTGCTGATTTGGATGTTAATGTTGCAGCAGGAGGTACTATAAATTGGTATACAGTAGCTGCAGGGGGTACTGCCTTAGCAACTACAGATGCTTTAACTGCAGGAAATTATTACGTAGAGCAAACTATAGATGGATGTACTAGCCCAAGAACAGAAGTAACAGTTACTTTAAATGCAATACCAGATGCACCTACAGGAGAAGCCACGCAACAATTTGAAGCAGGTGATACTGTTGCTGATTTAGTAGTTGATGCAACAGCTGGTGCAACAATAACATGGTACATTATGAATGCTGGGATGCAATTTGTAGAAGTTGATATTACAACAGCATTAACAGATGGTGGGGAGTACTATGCTACACAAACAATTAACGATTGTGAGAGCCTTACCTTTAAAGTTACTGCCGATGAAATATTGAGTATAGGTACATTTACTAAAAATAATATGGTAGTATACCCTAACCCAGTAACCGATGTGGTATTTATATCGGGCGAAAGTACTATTACTAAAATAACAGTAGTTAATCTGCTTGGGCAAAATGTACTAACGTTAGATGCAAATGCTACTGAGGTTAAAGTAGATATGCAATCGTTAAATGCAGGTACATACTTTGTACAAGTACAAGCAGCCGATGCTGCAACAGCATCGTTTAAGGTAATTAAAAAATAATATACCTATAGTTTTTACAACATAGTAAAGGGCTTTCTGTAAAAGGAAGGCCCTTTTTATATTTTGTTTATATTTGTTTTGTATTGTTTTGTATTGTTTTGAAGATAAAAAACTTGCAGGATTTTATTAGTCTTGTAAAAAGTGAAATAAACGGTAACTACCTCAAAAAACATCTATAGCTTTAAAAAAGGTATGAATTTTGAAAAAATACACTTTAATTTGTTCATTATAATACTATAACTCCTTGTGTTTATGAAATTAATCTCATTTTGTGTTTTATTTTTATTTGTAAATGTTACTCCCGAACTTGAAACAATAAGACAACGTTATGTTAGCGCAGCACAGTCTGAACAAAGTGCAGATAGTTTTTACGATTCACTACAAAACGTAAAAGAAGGGCAGGATGCCACCCTATTGGCGTACAAAGCCGCATCGGTAGTGCTTAAAGCAAAATATACCAAAGGGTTTTTTAGTAAAACAAGGCTTTTTAATAGGGGTACAGATTTACTGGAGGAAACGATAGAGAAATCGCCTAACAATTACGAAGCACGTCTTATACGTCTAAACATACAAGATAATGTACCTTGGATTACAGGCTATAAATCGGAGATTAAAGAGGATAAGGCTTTTTTAATGTCACATTATAAAGAGCAGCCTACCGATTTAAAGTTGTTCACCAAAAAGTACATTAAACAATCGGATGCTTTCTCGGATAAGGAAAAATTAGCCTTCAACTAAAAATAAGCACGTAACTGTACGCTACCCGTATGTATGGCTTTACTGGTTTCGCTTTTACGCCCTTGGTAATTTACATTCACATCTAAAAACTGGGTAAGGTTTTTCTGCACTAGCAAGCGCCATGTTAAGTTTTCGCCTGCTTGTAACCCCTCCAACATCTGGAAGGCTGCTGGGCTAAGCGGGTTGCCTGTAAAATCATTTTTATAAAAAGAGAATTCACCACTAGCCGTAAACTGCTTTTCGGAGGCATAATTAAACGATGTACCCAAACGCTGTTGGTATAGCGTTTCGGCATCGCCAATTTGATTTTCTTTATTTCGGTATTCATAAAAAATATCCCAACTCGCATTACGCGAAAATAAGTACGATATTTTAGGACCCACCAAGTAACTATCAATCTCATAATTTCGTGCACTATAATTCTCGGAATAGGTAGACGATGTGGTGGTTTGCCCTATAAGACCAAACAACCATGTTTTTTGCAACAGGTGTGCGTATTGCGCTTGGTGCGAACTATTATTGTTTTCCTGCGACCCTGCCGATAGCAATGTTCTAGTCCTGTTTTTTGTATAGGTATAGGTAACAGAATGGTTTTGTTTACCACGATTGTAAAAAATACTATTACGAATGCTGGATGTAATACCGAGTAGGTTTTTCTCGCCTGACGAGAAGGGGTTGAGGTCGAAGTTATCGCCATCGCGCTCCACTTTTCTATCAATTAAAAACGACGATTGGTTGTAAAAGTACGATAGTAGTTTTTTAAAGCCTGTAGCGTTTTGCCATTGGCTCGGGTTAAGTGTTAATGCTTGCGAAAATTTGTTTTGGTGGGTTCGTAAAAATACTTGGTTTGCTAAAAACACCCGTACATACTTTGCCTCATCAGGAAAAGGGGCTATCTCAAACTCTTGTAATTCCTGTATGCCGTTGCCGTTATAATCGTTCCACATATATACCCCCTGTCCAGGTTCTACCTCTAGGTAGGTAAATTCTTGTTGGGCAATAGTACCCGATGTTGTTTCGTAGGCAGTACCAACTTGTACTAATTGGTTCCAAAAACTATCATTATACAACACCCGCGAGTTGAGCGATGGTTGGTTTTGTATAGCAGCGTCTTCAAACTTTAAATTACGGTAGTTTACAAATAATGTTAGGTTGCTTTTATCGGTTTGTACCAAGCGTGATTTTAGGTAGTACGAGCGCGATGTATTTACTTTTTGTATGGCATTGCCCACCAAACTATCGTTAGCACGTTGCAAATATCCAAGCTCTACGTAAACCTTAGTACTGTCGCCCCTACCAATAAAACCCCCAAACTCAGTAAAGCGTTGGCTTAACGCCGAAAAAGTATTGGTTTCTTTTATTTTTTCTTCGTTATCTTCAAGCCTAACCGAGCCACCTACCCAGTTTTTACTAAAATGGTATTTTGCTAACGCCTCGTTACGAATAAAGGTAGACGATGCAAAATTGCTATCGCTATTTAACCAACTGCCTTGGTTTTTAATTACAAGTTTGTCCAACGTAAATAAACCATCTACCACGTGGCGCGTACCCGAAAAACTATCCGAGAAATCCAGTTGCTCCGCTTGGTAACGTACCTGCCCCTTTTTCGGGAGGTTAAATAACGTACCTGCTACCAAATAGCTTTGGTTGGCGTTGGTAATGGTTACGCCCTGCAAATTCCAATCGCGGTTAAACTCTATGTTATACAACCGTTCTATGGCTCTAAAATTATCCTGTACGTATTGGTAGTTGGTAAAAATATCCAGCTCCCAAGCGTTGGCGGTGTATAGGCGTTGCTTAGCAGCTATTTTACCCGCTACACCATTGTTATTACCATCGTTTATAGGCGAGTAGAGGTTAAGGTCGTTATTACTTACAGCCGTTTCAAAATCAATATACGTTTTCTTGTTGGGGTTGTACTTACCCATTAGGGTAGCTATTTGTATTTTGGTAGGAGGGGTAAGGCGTGTTATGGGTTCGTAATTTCCTTGTAGTACGCCATCAATAGGGGGTACGTACTCGTAAATGCGCCGTACGGCATCAATAAGGTTACCTTCGTCATCTCGGGTTTTAATAATGTAGTTTCCCTGATTATTACCTACCAAACTAAAGGTAACATTATAGAGTTCCTCATCGGGGTCAGTAGAAAACTCAAAAACCTCAAAACCATTAATGATAGTTTTACGGTACAGTATTTTATTTTCCGAAAAGCTATCTACAAATGCCGATGGCGCTACCATTTGGCTCGTATCGTCGCCTGCTTGTTGTAGTACATCGATCTGGCTTTCGGAAAGATTTTCTTGTAAAGGCTGGTTTTTTACATCGTTTTCCGAGTATACAAAACCGCCAATACTCCAACCGTCATTCTCGTGTGTAATACCGCCATAGCCCACAAATCGGGTATAGTTTTGCTGCGAATATTGGTACTCAATGTTAATTCGCATTTCGGAGGTTATCGGAAAAAGCGTGGTAAATATAATTTCGCCCGCATTGTAGTCAATAATATAATCGTTGTTTTCGCCGCGCTCTAGTAATATACCGTTTACAAAAACACGCTCCGAACCTGATATTACAAGTATAAACGATTCTTGGTTGGGACCAAGCAGTTTATAGGGGCCTTGATTACCCTCTTGCCCTATAAACGTACTACGTGCGTACTGACCGCGTACTAAAGCCGCCGCTGTGTATAGGGTGGTGCGCGCTTCGGGTTTACCAAAACCAATGGTAGCCGATAAGCCTTGAACTTTTTTATTGAAGTTAAGAAAGCTCGATTCACGATTTTCCAGAAATAAATCGCCTGCCCTAATGTTCCAGTTATCGCTAAACATCTCGATAAATATTTGGTCGAACTCATCCAGCCGTTGCGAATATCCACCTTCTTGTAAGGGGATGTTACTATCTTGTATGGAGGCACGCAGGCTAACCCGTTGCGATATTTTACCTGTTATCTGTAAATCGAGGTTGGAGTTTACTACGGCATTTTGGTTGTTGCCCACTGTAATACCGCGCGTAATACTCCCCGAAGTATTTAGCCCCTCAAACGGCTTAAAGGTAGTAATAGGGTCGCGTTTAATAGCATAGCGGTTGCCACTAACGGCATCGTTGCTTACTACCCTCGATGCATCGTAAATACTATATTTTTTGGTAAGATAACCGGGGTAGCTTAGGTAGCGCATGGTAAGGCTATCGGGCGATTTGAAACCGTTTTTAAAAACAAGGGTACTCTTCCTAAAATCAACATCGTAATAACTCGTATCAATAGCATTGCCCGCTTTATCCTGTAGCTTAAAAAATACTTTGTTAATGCTTACGCTATCTATTTGTATGGTGTCGCGCTCGGTGGTTATTTTACGGTTTTTATACGGCGTAGTAATCTCCTGCCCATATAGTGCAGCAGCAAAACATACAAATACCAGTAAAAATCCGTTTTTAAGCATTATAACTTTATAACTCCAAAATGGCAAAAGTAGTGTATTTGGGTTGAAGATATGAGATTCGAAAGGTTATTGGTTTAATGAGATTTTGTAGATTTGTCTATAATCAAATTTTAAATTATGACAAAATTAGAAGTTGAAACTTTGTTTGACACTTTTAAGTTTAAGTTGCAGTATTATCAAATAGGACAAAAGTGTTTAAAATTGTTAAATGGAAACTTCATATTTGAGATTTTATACAGAACTAGAAAGGATCATAGAAAATGGAATTCAAAATTGGAAAAATTATTAGAAGCGAATAATATTGCTGACGAAGATTACTTTCGCATCATAACAATTATATCTTATGATATTAAATTTGAATTTATATGTAAGGATGATTTATCTAAATTTTTACAGATAGATGTATTGCATAATGATTTTACAAATAAAGATTATCAAGAATTTATTGATAAAAATTATGATGAACAACTAGTTGTGTTTTTTATAGATGGAAAGATACCAAAGGAAATTCAACTTTTCAGTGAAGAGAAATATCTTCAATTAAAAAGAGAGAGATTTAATATTGTGGGGATATGGAAAAATAATAATATTTATTATGAATTTAAATATGGAGAGGTTTTTACTAACGATATCAATGACAATTACCATGAAGGTAAATATGTTTTAACGGATGATTTGATTATTATTGAGTATAAAACATCTGGAATAAAAGGTAAGAAAATTAAAGAATTATTAAGTTTTCAAAAAGATTTAAATTCTTTAATAATAGATAATATTACTTCTAAAGAAAGATTCTATTTGGGTAGATGTACAACAGAAAATTTGCCTAACTTTTATGTGCATTTACCTGATCGAGAAAAAATTTTTTAATCTTCAAATTTTTAAGGTCATCCCAAGAGTATAATTCCGATTTTCCTTCATCAAGATTCTGCAAACGTTTATCAAGCTCTTTTTCCAGTTCAGCATTGCTGTAGTTGTCCAAATCGTTTCAATTAATGTAGCCTCTCGACTGCGCTCGAGGTGACACTATCTGTATAAACAAGATAATAAATGTATGCTAGGGTAGCAGAGCCTATTTAGTGACAGGGTCAAGGGGCTACCTCCTTCGCTACTATTTGCATGGTTTCGCGGCTTACTTGCTTTAATAAAACCTCTTTATTTTGTGCTACAGTGCTAACCGATTTATCGGTAAAATGACGAATGGTGTATAACGATACGTCTTCGTTATATTTTACTTTAAACTTTTTGGAGAGTATTTTTTTAAGTGCTGTAAAGTTCCCAAACTTATCGTCTATACATACTGAGAAGCTTATTGCTGAATTTTGGATGAGGTGTACCTTCATTTTATACTGGTGCAGCAACGAGAATATCTCGCTAATGTTCTCTTCCATAATAAAGGAAAAATCGAGTGACGATACTGATACTAGCAGTTGGTTCTTTTTTACAATGTAACAGCTTGTGTGCGGTTCGAGGTCAGCACCTTTGCTCACACTTGTGCCTGCTAGTAAAGGGTTGGTAAACGATTTTACATACAACGGAATTTCTTTACGCTGTAGCGGTTGTAATGTTTTGGGGTGTATTACGGTAGCACCATAAAAAGCAAGCTCTATAGCCTCCCTATACGATATTTGGTTTAACAGTACCGCATTATCAAAATAGCGTGGGTCGGCATTAAGTACGCCCTGTACATCTTTCCAAATGGTTACACTTTCGGCATTAAGGCAGTAGGCAAATATAGCTGCCGAATAATCCGACCCTTCTCTGCCCAAAGTAGTTGTAAAATTATTTTCGTCCGAGCCTAAAAAACCTTGTGTAATATTTAGGGTTTTACGCTTTACGTTATGTGCAATGTTTTTTTGTGTTTCTTCCCAGTTTACAATAGCATCACGGTAGGTGGTATCGGTTTTAATAAACTCCCTCACATCCAACCATTGGCTTTGTAGCCCTTTGTAGTTAAAATATTGGTTTACTATGGTTGTCGATAGCATTTCGCCTACGCTTACCACTTGGTCGTACACAAAATTATAGTTGGGCGATTTGTTGTGTTTTAAAAAATACTCCAAATCGGCAAAGAGTTTATTTACAATGGTAAATACCTCGTGGTTTTCATCATCAAACAAATCCAACAATATTTGGTTGTGGTATTTTTTTACGTCTTGTATGGACGATTGCAATGCTGCCGATTTCTCGATGTAATTTTTTATAACAACCTCCAAAGCATTGGTGGTTTTACCCATAGCCGATATAACGAGCAATACATCGTTATGCCCTACTTGTTGCAATACATTATATACGTTTTTAATGCTCTCGGCATCTTTAACCGATGCTCCTCCAAATTTAAATACTCTCATGCTGTGTAACTAAATGCTTATACTGTAAGCGTAAATTTTGCAATTCCTTCCTCGTCCATTTGTACCGTGTGCCAGTTGTTAAATACGGTAGCACCCGAGCGTTTATAAAAATCGATAGCATGTTGGTTCCAGTCCAAAACCACCCATTCTACGCGCTTAACGCCTTGCGTTTTAGCAAAATTAATAACGGCTTTATACAATGCACTGCCTGCACCTGTACCGCGCTTGTTTTCTTTTACAATAAGATCTTCTAAGTGTATGGTTTTTCCTTTCCAAGTAGAGTAGCGGTTGTAAAAAAGTGCCATGCCTATTATCTCGTTATCCTGTTCGGCAACAAGGGTATTAAACAGGGGGGTGGTACCAAAGCCATCGCGTACTAAATCGTTGGCTGTAACCACAACGGCATCAGGCTCTTTTTCAAAGTGCGCCAGTTCTTTAATAAGTTCCAGCACTGAGGGCATATCCTTTGGTGTTCCTTTGCGTATGTTCATTGTATAAATTTCGGCAAAAATACATTCTATTCCCTTATTTGATAATAAATTATTTTCTTATCACAAAAATGTAGATATTTGTGCACAACTCAACTATAACGTTTTAGTAATGGAAGAACGCAACAAAACATTAGGCGAATTTATCATCGAAAACCAAGAGGAATTCAAGTATTCTTCGGGTGAATTATCAAGATTAATTAACTCTATACGTCTTGCTGCCAAAGTAGTAAACTACAAAGTAAACAAAGCTGGACTTGTAGATATTGTAGGTGCTTTTGGCGAACAAAACGTACAGGGCGAAGACCAACAAAAACTTGATGTATATGCCAATGAGGTTTTTATGCAAACGCTTGTAAATCGTGAAATTGTATGCGGTATAGCTTCTGAGGAAAACGACGATTTTATTACTGTTAAAGGTAAAGATGGCGGTAATAATAATAAATATGTACTACTTATGGATCCGTTGGACGGATCGTCCAATATCGATGTAAATGTATCGGTAGGTACTATATTTTCGGTATACCGCAGGGTAACGCCAGTAGGTACACCTGTTACTACCGAAGATTTTTTACAGCCTGGTGTAAACCAAGTAGCAGCAGGTTATGTTATATACGGCACCAGTACCATGATTGTGTATACTACGGGGCATGGTGTTAATGGCTTTACGCTTAACCCTGCCATTGGTACTTTTTACCTGTCGCACCCTAATATGCAGTTTAGCAAGGATGGTAAAATTTACTCTATTAACGAGGGGAACTATGTACACTTCCCGCAAGGGGTAAAAAATTATATTAAGTATTGCCAAACGGAGGAGAATGACCGCCCGTATACATCGCGTTACATAGGTAGTTTAGTGTCGGACATTCACCGAAATATGATAAAGGGAGGGATATACATTTATCCAACAAGCTCCAAAGCACCCAATGGTAAATTACGTTTGCTGTATGAGTGTAACCCAATGGCATTTATAGCCGAGCAGGCAGGTGGTAAAGCATCGGATGGTTTTAACCGTATTATGGAAATAAAACCTACGGAGTTACACCAGCGTGTACCTTTCTTTTGTGGTAGTTACAATATGGTGCAAAAAGCAGAAGAATTTATGGCAGATGCTCACGGTGCTAAATAAGCACTTAAGCCTAGCATATGTGTATTAAAATAAATAGTTACTGTTTTTACATTTATTTGAAAAAAAATCTAACATGCTGCAAACTAGCCGTATATAACTTGAATAGCTTATTGTTGAGTGTAAGAAGTATAAATTAGGTTAAATGGTGCTGTTAAACGTCTTTTTTTGCAGTACATCGATTTTAGGCCGCATAAAATTTGTAATTACAATTTTAATTAGTACAATTATGCTACCTACAACCACCTAAAATTTACTATTATGAAAAAAATCTTAATTTACGCATTTGCGGTTTTATCCGTCACATTTACATCGTGCTCTAATGATGAAACAACACAACCCGAAGCCGAAAACACAGAACTAACCAGCGAAGGGATAAAAGAAGCAATGGTTAATGGCATTGCAAAAGGTTTGCGTATTGATTTTACCCAGCCTACCACTTTTAGCTATACCACTAAGGCTGAAAAAGATTCTTTAATTGAAACGATAACAAAGGATATTTTTGAGATAAATTTGAACTCTCACAGAGATGAACAAGACAGGTTGATATCAGATGAGTTTGTGGTAAACATACTAATAAACGAAACTAGCAAAACGATAATAACCCAACCCGAATTAATAACACAAGTAGTTGTTAGTAGCAACCCAGAGGAAGATGATAACAAAAAATGTGGCGGGAAAGAAGGCGACGGATGGAAAAGTTATGGGCTTTGTACAAACGAAACTTGTGTGGAAGGTAAAATGAGGGAAGCCTCTAACGATTATACTTTGGTTTCGGGCAAATGCCTAGATATACGAGTAAAAAGGAATACTTTTAATGCAAGGGTATGCGCAAGGGTGGTTAATTGCTAATTACAAATAAACCTGTTTTTACCTTAATTATGTATAATAAAAAAGCCCTTTACTACTAAAGGGCTTTTTATATATATTGGTGGTAACCTTATCGGTTCATATGTTCCATTTCGTATATAAAAGTATCCAAGTCAACCTCCATAACCTGTAACGAGAGTGCTTTGTCTACAATAAAAGCTACGTTACCCGGTGTAAAGCCCAATGCCAATGCAAAACGTGTAAGCAACTCTTTTTGTCTTGGTCCTAACACATGGTCAGCATATACCATTTTAGAGAGGTCGTACAAACGCTCTAACCTTCTGGCATGCAGGTAAGGAGGGTTTACAGGATATTTTGTTGGGTTTTCCAGTATCTCTTTATATTCCTCTTCGGATATGTCTAATCGTTTGGCAAGCTGATCCAGAAACGCCTTTTCCTCGTCACTAATCACCCCATTGTCCAATGCAACTCGCACTATAGAAGAGAAATGTCCCTTGTTTCGCTCCTTAAAACCGCTATCGAATAAATCTGAAATTGACATGTTTTTACATATTATTAAGTAACCGCAAATATAAATTATATATTTTCTGCTAAAAACAATTTTGAGAAGATTTTTGTTGCAATTTTCGCAATTTTTAAATCTTTGCCCACACGCTCCCGTATTTGCTAGATAGTTCGTTGTATTTTTAACCTATACTATTGCAATATACGGGTTGTATTTAGCAATAAAAAGTAATGAATTTTCGTTTTTAAAACACTGAATAACTTAACTTTGTTGTTTAGTAGTATTACCAATGGAAGAAGAAAAGCTAAATAAGTACGACAAGGCTTATTTAAGGATAGCAAGAGAGTGGAGCCAATTGTCGTATTGCCAACGTAAAAAGGTTGGCGCAATTATTGTAAAAGATAGAATGATAATATCCGACGGGTACAACGGTACACCATCGGGCTTTGAAAATTGTTGTGAGGACGATGATAATGTTACCAAATGGTACGTTTTGCATGCCGAAGCCAATGCCATATTAAAAGTTGCCCGTTCTACCCAATCGTGCGAGGGCGCAACACTTTACATTACCATGTCGCCCTGTAAAGATTGTAGCAAGTTAATACACCAATCGGGCATTACCCGTGTAGTGTATCAAAACAGTTATAAAGATAATTCGGGTATTTCGTTCCTACAGCGTGCAGGGGTAACGGTAACTTGTATTACCGATTTGGACAATTAAACAAATGAAAATTAAAAAAATATACATACCATTACTTTTAGCCCTCTTTATGGCTATAGGGTTGTTGTTGGGTAGCTTTTTAAACTTCCCCGATGCCGAACGCGGTATGCTGTATAGTGCCAAAAAAACCAAGCTCAATAAGCTGATGGATTTTATTGAGAGCGAATACATTGATGATGTAGATGCCGACTCGATTGTAGACCTTACGGTGAATAGCATATTGAAAAAACTCGACCCGCACTCGGTATATATCGCGCAAAGCGAAATGGAATCGGTAGCGCAAAGCATGAAAGGCGATTTTGTGGGTATAGGTGTAAATTTTTATATGTATAAAGACTCGGTAGCCGTAATAAAACCCATACCAGGAGGACCATCGGAACGGGCAGGAATAAAATCGGGCGACCGTATTTTATTTGCTGGTAATACCCAATTGTACGGACGTGAGTTACCTACCGATAGTTTGTTTGCTACCCTTAAAGGCGAAGAAGGCTCGGAGTTAACACTAACCGTGTTTAGGAAAAGTGAAAACAAACAATTTAAAGTAAACCTTACCCGCGATGTAGTACCTATAAAAAGTGTAGATGCTGCCGTAATGGTAACTGATGATATGGGCTATATTAAAATAAACCGTTTTGCCGAAACCACCTACGATGAATTTCGTGCTGGTTTGGTTACCCTTAAACGAAAAGGTGCAAAAGCACTAATAATTGATTTACGAGATAACGGCGGAGGCTACCTAGAAAAAGCAGTAGATATTGCCGACGATTTACTGGCGGACGACCTTGTAATAGTAAAAACCAAAAATAAAAAAGACCACGAAGATATTACCTATGCTAGTGATGATGGCATTTTTGAAAAAGGTAAAGTATACGTGCTTATTAACGAAAATAGCGCATCGGCAAGTGAGATACTAGCAGGTGCCATACAAGATAATGATAGGGGTACTATAGTGGGCAGGCGCTCGTTTGGTAAAGGCTTGGTACAGCGCGAAATGCCCTTGGGCGATGGTAGTGCTGTTAGGCTTACCGTAGCACGGTACTACACACCGTCGGGGCGTTCCATACAGCGCAGCTATGCCGATGGGGAAGAGGCCTACTTTAACGATTTCCAGAAACGTTACGAAAACGGCGAATTGTATGCTGCCGATAGCATTACAATAGCCGATACCCTAAAATACAAAACCCTACGCGGACGAACTGTGTATGGCGGTGGCGGTATTATACCCGACGTTTTTGTGCCTATAGCAGGCAAACATGGCGACGAAGCGGTTAATATGGTAATGAAATCGGGTATTGTAAGCTATTTTGTGTTTGAACAACTGGACACTAACAGAAAAGCAATGGAAGGGCTTACCAAAGGTGAAATTATAGATAAAGTAACCAAAACGGATTTGTACTACAATGCATTTAGCAATTACCTTTCGGAAAACGGATTGGTACTACAAATAGCAAAATACAAAGAAAAAGTAAAATACTATCTTGCCGCCGAGTTTGTTAGGCAATCCATTAGCGAGAATACCTATTACCAAATGTTACTTCAAGACGATGTTATGGTACAAACGGTACTAGAGCAGTAAATAGCATTACGTTAACCAACAAAACAACAAAAATGAAAAAACTATTCCTACTATTAACATTATTCTGTATTAGCGTTACAGCTAGTGCACAAAAAACAAAAAAAATACAAACAGCTACTATAAAAACGGCTATTTCGTGTAACCATTGTAAAATTTGCGAAACTTGTGGGCAGCTTTTCGACCAAAAACTATTGCGTGAGAAAGGCGTACAAATGGTGGTGTTGGATGAAGAAGCCATGACTATTAGAGTAACTTACAACAGTAAAAAAACAGATTTACCTACCATAAAAAAAGCTATTAGTAAGCTGGGCTATGATGCCGATGAGGTTAAAGCAGACCCAAAAGCATACGAAAAACTGGATGGATGTTGTAAAATATAAATCACTTTTGCATCACTTAAAGCAAGCTGTAGTATTTTACAGTATAAAAAAAGCCCCTTAATTTTAAGGGGCTTTTTTTATGAGATATATAGCAATATAAAAGTTAAATAGCCCCAAACTTTTGTATTTAATTCTGCGCAAGCAATATCTTTGAAAAAATGTTTATTCAGCTAAATTATGTTAGAAATTACGCCTCTTAATAATCTGTCACAACATCTGGATCGCCTACTAAAAGGGCGTTTGTGGCTTAAAGTAATTATTGGTTTAATTTTAGGGGCAGCACTGGGTGTTGTAATAAATCCCTCTACAGGGTTTGTTTCAGAAAGCGTAAGTGCCTCGTTAGCCAATTGGCTGGACTTACCTGGGCAAGTATTTATGCGCTTGGTACAGATGATAATGATTCCCTTAATTTTCGCTTCTATTATTTCAGGAATTGTGGGTAATACATCAGAGAATTTAAAAACCTTTGGGTTACGATTGTTATTGTATTTTGTGTTTACTACCATTGTTGCTATTGGTATAGGTTTAGCGGTTACCCTTATTATGAAACCAGGTAAATATGTTTTTGAGCTAGGCGGATTCCCTAATAGTGGTGAGCCATTGGTTGAAACCAGCCAACAAACCAATCTTATCAAAAACATTCCAGAAAAAATTTATAGCCTTATCCCCAATAACCCTTTGGAAGCTATCCTAACAGGAGAAATGCTTGGTGTGGTAATATTTACCATAATAATTGGTGTAGCAATTACCCAGCTTAGCGAGGCTACTGCCCGACCCATTATTCGTTTTGTAGAGGCTATCCAGAAGATTTGCATGACGGTTGTTTCGTGGGCAATGATGCTGGTGCCCTACGCTGTGTTTGGTTTAATGGCAGCTCTACTATCTAAAATAGGCATCGAAATATTTTTTGGCTTGGGTTATTATATGATAGTTATTGTTTTGGGTTTACTGCTCTTAATGCTGTTTTACCTAATATTAGTAGCTACAGTTACATTAAAAAATCCATTAAAATTTCTGAGCCTAATACGCGAGCCTCAACTACTGGCATTTTCTACAGCGAGTTCGGCAGCCGTTATGCCGTTATCTATGAAAACAGCCGATGAGAAACTAGGGGTATCCTCTAATATTAGTGATTTTGTTATTCCCATTGGGGCTACCATTAATATGGACGGAACGGCATTATTTCAATGTGCAACCGCCTTATTTATGTCGCAAGCCTATGGTATCGAATTATCGGTGGTAAACTTAATACTAATTACGGCTACCGTTGTAGCAGCCTCTATTGGTACGCCTGCTATTCCGGGGGGAGGGGTTATTATCCTTGCATCGGTACTACAAAGTGCAGGAATCCCAGTTGATGGGTTAATTATTATTATCGGTATCGACCGTATTTTAGGAATGTTTAGGACTGCGGTTAATGTAACGGGCGACTTAACAGCGTGCGTAATTTTTAATAAATTTTACGGCGAAAAGTTAAACGATACCCGTATGGTTACCGAGAGTAAAACCAGCTCTGCTTAAGTTACTTTTTTCGGGTACTGTCGTGGTATTGTGCAGGTACACCATTGTTCCAAACCGTCATAATATCCGTAGCTACCGCAGCACCACTACCTGCTGCTATGGCAAGTTGGCTGCGCCACCCTGCAAGCGTACCTGTTACATAAATGCCCTCGGCAACCAAGTGGTCGTTATTTTTAAGTTGAATACGATTTTTTTTGGGCAATGCTTTACCATGCGGTATTACATACTGCATTAATCCTTCTATGTTAAAAGTGGGTGCCGAGCCTACGGCTACCACAATAGCTTTTGTAGTATAGCTGTTTTTGTTGGTAGTAACGGTAAAATTGCCCGCCTCGCCAACAACACTCATAACCTTTTCTTTTTCAATTTGTGTTACATGTGGGTACGCCTCTGTTAAATGTTGTAGGCTTTCTGCCATAATCTCCTTGCCCAGTTTACCTTGCGGTATGCCATAGGCATTATTAAATATGGCATCTTGTAACGCCGTTGCTTTTTGGTGGGTAAGTATGGCTACTTTTTTGCCTTCGGCATACGGTTTTGCATGGGCAGAGCCTAGTATTAGCGCGCCCGAAACGCCCGAAACACCACCACCAATTATAAGTACGTCAAACATGGGTAATTCAGGTGTAGGGGTTATCGTCTTGTTTTTTGGTCAATACTTTTTGCCTTTCGTAATATCAGGAGTATGCACACAGCACATAACGATGCAACAATACCAACAAGGGCAATAAGGCTATTGCCTTCGAACAAATTATTAAAATCCAACAGGGATATATTAAATATAATGAGTCCTACTGCCAGTGCGATAAGGATATAAATGAAGATTTTCATTACAATTTTAATTTAAATTATTAGCTATATTAATGGGGATTGTATTTTATTAAGATGCTATACAAATTTAATAAATGTGCTATTATATGAATAATTCTTTAACATTGGCAGCGAATAATTTAACAGCAATAGCAAGCAAAATTACACCAAATACTTTTCGGATAACCCCAAGCCCATTTGCACCCAATGCACGCTCTATTTTTGCGGATGATTTTAGTACCAAATACACCACAATAACATTTACAATAATACCTGCTATTATATTAATAGTAGCATATTCTGCTTTAAGCGAAAGTAACGTTGTCATGGTACCCGCACCTGCAATAAGCGGAAACGCAATAGGCACTATAGATGCCGTACTGGGGTCTTCGTCCTTATAAAGGCGTATGCCCAAAATCATCTCCAAAGCCAAAAAGAAAAGCACAAACGAACCTGCAACGGCAAACGAGCTTGTATCAATACCAATTAACTTTAAAATTTCTTCTCCCACAAACAAAAAAGCAATCATAATAACCATAGCCACTACCGATGCTTTTTCCGATTGGATGTGCCCAACCCTAGTGCGCAAATCTACAATAATAGGTATGCTACCCATTATATCTATCACGGCAAATAATACCATGCTAACTGTAACAAACTCTTTCCAACTGAATGCCATAGCCAAATATATTTATTTTTTTAAAGCTGCAAAATTACGCTATATAATCATCCACATCATTAAAAAAACTAAAATTTTTACAGCAATAATGTTTACCATTTTTTATACTGAGTTTCGTTATCTTTGCACGATGTTTCAACTGGGTAAAACAATAGTGTCTGAGGACATACTGGAGAATGAATTTGTGTGCAACTTATCGGCTTGCAAAGGCGCATGTTGCGTAGATGGCGATGCTGGTGCACCCCTTAGCGAGGAGGAAACCAAAATACTGGAGGGGGTTTATCCAAAAGTAAAACCCTTTTTGCGTAAAGAGGGTATAGCTGCTATAGAAAGCCAAGGCGTTTGGGTAAATGGCACCGATGGCGACCTAGAAACACCACTTATTAATAATAAAGATTGCGCTTACGTAATTTTTGATGGCAGTACCGCACTATGTGGTATTGAGCAAGCCTATAACCAAGGCTTGGTAAGCTGGAAAAAACCAGTATCGTGCCATTTGTACCCTATTAGGGTAAAAGATTTTACAGAATTTGCAGCGGTAAATTACGACCGTTGGGATATTTGTAGTGCTGCCTGCACCTTAGGCAAAGAATTACAAGTACCCTTATACAAATTTGTAAAAGAAGCACTCATCCGTCGCTTTGGCGAGGACTGGTACACGGAGCTGGAAAAAGTAGCTGCCGAGCTACAAGATAACCCTGTACAAAAGCGCCGTTAACCCCTATAAAAACTACAGTTTTGGTTAGTTTTTCTGCTAATTTTTTCGTATATTGAAACATTGTAATTGTTTAGAAATCAATGTTTTGCGCTTTTTTGTTAATGTTACGGTAATATTAAGCCGTTGTTAAAAACTCGTACCGATTGTGGATAAGTTTGCCTTTCATTTTTTAATACAAATGCCAATCTTTGTATCTCCCTATTAGCACAAAAAGCATCATTTATAACGTTATTAAAGTCACAACACTATGTCTGTAATAGAACCTATTTTACAAGAAAATAAAAACAGATTTGTAATTTTCCCGATAAAACATCACGATATCTGGGACTGGTACAAAAAAATGGAGGCTAGTTTTTGGACGGCTGAAGAAATTGATTTGCACCAAGATTTAAGTGATTGGAACAATAAATTAAGTGCCGACGAGAAGTACTTTATTAAACATATTCTTGCTTTTTTTGCAGCATCAGACGGTATTGTAAACGAAAACTTAGCCGAAAACTTTGTAAACGAAGTACAGTACCCCGAAGCAAAATTCTTTTACGGTTTCCAGATTATGATGGAAAACATCCATAGCGAAACCTACTCGTTACTTATTGATACCTATGTAAAAGATGAAAACGAGAAAGCAGGCTTATTCAACGCTATAGAGGTATTCCCTGCGATTATGAAGAAAGCAGACTGGGCATTAAAATGGATAGAGTCCGACTCTTTCGCCGAAAGGCTTATTGCTTTTGCTGCTGTAGAGGGAATATTCTTTTCAGGCGCATTTTGCTCTATATTCTGGCTTAAAAAGCGTGGTTTAATGCCAGGGCTTACATTCTCTAACGAATTAATTTCGAGAGATGAAGGCGTACACTGCGATTTTGCTGTACACCTGCACAACCACCATTTGGTAAACAAAGTACCAAAAGACAGAATACGCGAAATACTTATAGATGCATTAAATATTGAAAGAGAGTTTATTACCGAGTCGTTACCAGCGAGCCTTATTGGTATGAATGCTACTTTAATGACACAGTACCTAGAGTTTGTTACCGACAGATTATTGGTAGAATTAGGATGTGAAAGAGAATTTAACTCAACCAATCCTTTTGATTTTATGGATATGATATCGCTGCAAGGAAAAACAAACTTTTTTGAGAAAAGAGTTTCGGAGTACCAAAAAGCGGGTGTTATAAATAAAGATACGGATGCACAAAAAATTAGCTTCGACGCTGATTTTTAACAACCAACCCATTGTTACAAGTGCTGCGGTACTTGGATTATTAACCTAAAAATATTGCCCTATGTATGTAGTAAAAAGAGACGGACGCAGAGAGCCGGTAATGTTCGATAAAATAACCGATAGAGTACGAAAGCTGTGCTATGAACTTAGTGATTTGGTAGATCCTGTAAAAGTAGCCATGCGCGTTATAGAGGGGCTATATGATGGTGTTACCACATACGAGCTAGATAACTTAGCTGCCGAAATTGCAGCATCTATGACGACTACGCACCCCGATTATGCGCAACTGGCAGCCCGTATATCGGTATCCAACCTACACAAAAATACCAAGAAATCATTTTCGGAAACCATGTCCGATATGTACAACTACGTAAACCCCAGAACAGGGCAAAAATCGCCATTATTGTCCGATGAGGTGTACGAAACCATTAAGGAAAATGCTGAGGTATTAGATTCTACCATTATATACAACCGAGATTTTAATTACGATTACTTCGGGTTTAAAACTTTAGAGCGTTCATACCTCTTAAAAATAAATGGTAAAATTGTAGAACGCCCGCAACACATGCTTATGCGTGTATCGGTAGGGATTCATGTGGATGATATTGATGCAGCAATTGAAACGTACGAGCTAATGTCGAAGAAATTCTTCACGCATGCTACACCAACACTTTTCAATTCAGGTACACCCAAACCACAAATGTCGTCGTGCTTCCTGCTTACCATGAAAGACGATAGTATTGATGGGATATACGACACGCTAAAAAATACTGCCAAAATATCACAATCGGCAGGAGGTATCGGGTTATCTATACACAACGTAAGAGCAACAGGCTCGTACATTCGTGGTACCAACGGTACATCCAACGGTATTGTGCCTATGCTACGTGTGTTTAATGATACGGCACGTTATGTAGACCAAGGTGGTGGTAAACGTAAAGGTAGCTTTGCCATTTACATAGAGCCATGGCATGCCGATATTTTCGATTTCTTAGAATTACGTAAAAATCACGGTAAAGAAGAAATGCGCGCCCGCGATTTATTCTTAGCCATGTGGATGCCCGATTTATTTATGAAGCGTGTACAAGAGGATGGAGTTTGGACGTTAATGTGCCCTAACGAATGCCCTGGCTTGTGCGATGTACATAGTGACGAATTTGATGCACTATACTTAAAGTACGAAGCTGAAAAGAAAGGCAGAAAAACAGTAAAAGCGCGCGAGCTTTGGGAGAAAATACTAGAGTCGCAAATAGAAACAGGCTTGCCTTACATGCTGTACAAAGATGCAGCCAACCGCAAATCGAACCAACAAAATTTAGGTACCATACGTTCGTCCAACCTATGTACCGAGATTATAGAATACACCGCACCCGATGAGGTAGCCGTATGTAACTTGGCATCCATATCGTTACCCATGTTTGTAGAAGATGGTGTGTTTAACCACGAGTACTTATACAGCGTTACCAAGCGCATTACACGTAACCTTAATAAGGTTATTGACAGGAATTATTACCCTGTGCAAGAGGCAGAAAACTCCAACATGCGCCACCGCCCAATTGGGCTGGGGGTACAAGGGCTTGCTGATGCCCTAATACTAATGCGCATGCCTTTTACCAGTGATGAAGCCAAAAAGGTAAACCAAGAAATATTTGAAACCATTTACTTTGCTGCAGTAACCGCATCTATGGAAATGGCAAAAGAAGAAGGCGCCTACTCAACATTCGAGGGGTCGCCAATATCTAAAGGACAATTCCAGTACAACCTTTGGGGGTTAAAAGATGCCGACCTTAGCGGACGTTGGGATTGGGCATCGTTACGTACAGAAGTTATGGAGCACGGTGTACGCAACTCGTTGTTAATGGCACCAATGCCAACCGCATCTACATCGCAAATATTAGGTAATAACGAAGCTTTTGAGCCGTATACATCAAACATCTATACACGTCGTGTACTTTCGGGCGAGTTTATTGTAGTAAACAAACACCTACTGCACGATTTAGTACGACTGGGTCTTTGGGACGATAACTTAAAACAGGAAATTATGCGTGCCAACGGTTCCATACAACACATCGAGAATATCCCACAAGATATAAAAGAGTTGTACAAAACCGTTTGGGAAATGAGCATGAAGGATATTATAGATATGTCGCGCCAGCGCGGGTACTTTATCGACCAATCGCAATCGCTCAACCTTTTTATGGAAAATGCTACGTTTAGCAAACTTACCTCCATGCACTTTTACGCTTGGCAAAGTGGGCTAAAAACAGGTATGTACTACCTGCGTACCAAGAGTGCTGTTGATGCTATTAAGTTTACCCTTAATAACGATAAAAAAGCAGAAAAAATACCAGAGGCAGTAGTTACAGAAGCACAGCCAATGGCAACCACCGAGTTTCAGGCAATGATGGAACGCGCTAAAAACGCCGACCCTGACGATTGCGAAATGTGTGGCTCTTAAAAAATACATTAGTAAATTTTAATATAAAAATAGGGAGCAGCCATATACTGCTCCTTATTGCATTAAACTACTATAAATGCTACAAAACATACCATCGTCTTTTCTGGTAACCCAAGATATGCATGCCTCATCAGGAAATAGGTTTGTAAACTTGATTATTGATTTAATAATTAGAGTAGTATTAGTAAACCTTATTGATTTGTTTGGGCTACTACTGTTTTATGTTTTCGATTACGATTCGTTACTCATGTGGAATGTGAACATGAGCGAATGGGGGCAAATTTTTCTGAGCCTTTTTATTATAGCAGTTTACTACATTACTATGGAGGCCTTAACACAACGTACAGTAGGAAAACTGATAACACGTACCATGGTGGTTAATTATGATGGTACTAAGCCCGATTTGGCTACAATAGGTGTGCGTACATTATGCCGTTTTATCCCTTTTGATGCATTTACTTTTATAGGAGGCAACAGAGGCTGGCACGATACCCTGAGTAAAACCTATGTAGTAGATATCAGAAAATTTGAAGAAGCCGTATTACTAAAAAATTCTTTTGACCAAATAGGGAATCATAACGAAACAATAAACGAATAACATTATGAAAAAAGAAGCAAAACCAATATATACAGGTACCATAGCACAGGATGAAGATGGAAACTACTTTTGCGGCGATTACCTGCTGGATTACAGAAAGGTAGCTACCAGTTTTACCATTGGCGACAAAATAGCTATTAAATCGGTTATAGATAACCCAAGCGATAAGAGTTACAACCAATATCCTAAAAAATCGAAAGATTTTGAATTAGCCAATAAAAACAAGTGGGTTAAAACGGATACTGATACCCCAACCCCTGACGAAAACTAAATTTTAGCCAACACAATTAACTACCACTAATGATGCAATGGGAGCAGCTACTGTCGTTAAAAAGGCAGGGCGATACAACAAAACGTTTACGGAAAGAGGAAGACGATACCCGTTTGGGTTTTGAGGTAGATTACGACCGTATTATATTCTCGTCTACATTCCGTAGCCTGCAAGACAAAACACAAGTAATACCCCTCTCTAAAACCGATTTTGTACATACCCGCCTTACCCACAGTTTAGAGGTTTCGGTAGTAGGGCGTTCGCTAGGGAGGTTAGTTGGTAAAAAAATAATAGAAAAACATCCGTATTTACAGGATATACACGGTTTCCAAACAAACGATTTTGGTGCCATAGTAGCTGCGGCAGCCTTAGCACACGATATTGGTAACCCACCTTTTGGACACTCGGGAGAGAAAGCTATAGGCGAATATTTTAAAATAGGCAATGGCAAGCACTACCGCGACCAGCTTACGGATAAAGAATGGCAGGATTTAGTTGATTTTGAAGGAAATGCCAATGGGTTTAATCTCCTTGCTACTTCGCGCCCTGGTATTGAGGGTGGTTTACGATTATCGTATGCTACACTCGGTGCTTTTATGAAGTACCCAAAGGAATCGTTACCTAAAAAACCAACTAAGGCTATTGCCGATAAAAAGTACGGCTTTTTTCAGTGCGATAAAGACTTTTTTAAAGAAGTAGCCCAAGAGCTAGGCTTAATTGCAAACAAAACAGGTAACAATATTGGTTACGAACGCCATCCGTTAGCCTACTTGGTAGAAGCTGCCGATGATATTTGTTATACCATTATTGATTTTGAAGATGGAATTAATCTAGGGGTTATTTCAGAAGATTTTGCTTTGGAGTATCTGATAAAACTCGTAAAAGATAAGGTACAGGTACAAAAATACAAAAGCCTAACCACAAAAGAGGATAGGGTAAGTTACCTACGGGCTTTGGCTATTAGTAGCCTTATAAACGATGCCGTAACCGTATTTTTAGATAACGAGGAGGCAATATTAGCAGGTAACTACCCGCACGCACTTACCGACCAAGGAAAGTACACCGCCCAAATGAAAGACATTATTAACCTAAGTATCGAAAATATTTACCAAAGCCGTGAGGTGGTAGAAAAAGAAGTAATAGGCTATCGTATTATAAATACCTTACTAGATACTTTTTGCACGGCTTACAATAACAAGTATGAGGGTAACGCGAGTAATTACGATAAGTTAGTGCTAAAAATGTTACCCGAACGCTTTACTGCCGATAAAGCAAGTTTGTATGATAGATTATTGCATATATCGCACTTTGTATCTACGTTAACCGATGGGAAGGCGCTACTGTTGTACAATACCATTACGGGAGTAAAATAGATTTTTAGATGGGTTTGCCTTTTAGATGTTCTGATAATCCAACCATCTAATATCCCAACTTTCTAAAAAGTATAGCTTAACCCAACACCAAGCATCTGCTTTAGCTGTAGTTTTGGTCCTACGGTTATGGTTTCGCCGTTGAGTTCTTCCGTAGCTTTTATATCATCATCATAAATAATATGTAAGCCAATATTGGCTTTAACGTATTGGTTTACGGTCATCTCTAACGATACCTGCCAATCAATATCAATATTCCCAAACTTATTAATATAGTCGCTGTAAAAACTAATACGGTGGTCCAGCTCTATGTTTTTAAAAATGGTACGTTTTAGCGTATTGGTAATTAATATACCCAGCTCCGTACGCGATTTTTTACCTTCGGTTATAATATTCCCTTCCTCATCCAGTACCGCACCTCGCACACCAAAAGCTCCTTGGTTGGCAAGACTTTGATTAAGCACTAGCGTTGTTTTATTGGTAAGGGGCGAAAAGTAGGCGTTTAACCCTAAATCTTTACGGATGTACTCACTACCAATCCCTAAAAAAATGTACGCGGGCGCAAACGGTCCCGAAATTTCATCAGTAGTATTAGGGTAGGCATACCCGTTGGTAAACTGGGTATTAAACTTAAATTTACCACTGTAGTACCAGTTGGATATCGTATCTTTTCGGTAGCCAAACGTAGAGGTTACTTTAAACTGGTCGTCGGTTTTTCGGGTCTCCTGTCCCTCTTGGCTGTTAAACCCATACCGAAAAAGCATCTCGTTATCCCAATTAATATTATTCTTACTATAATTACGGTCAAATTCACCTTTACCCAATAGGGTAACGGCATTATTACCCCCCACATTCCAGTTTACAAATGCAATTTGCGAAACATCCAGCCCAACCTTATTGGTTCGTTCCCAATACGTAATAGAATCGGGTACTACTGTAGCAATAACTTGCGATTGTATTTGTTGTATAAACGAAAATAGTAGCAATGTTATAAGACTAGCTTTAAACTTCATTTAGTATGGGGTTTGTTATAGGAAAAATGCAAAAATCGTTATTTTCAGTAAGTTGAAAAAATTTCTTTTAAGCTTTTAACGTCAATACCGCAGTATTGTTGTAGTTGTGCTACTGTACCGTGCTGCACAAATGCATCGGGTATGCCCAAAACACGTAGTTTACCCGTATAATTATTTTTGGTTGCAAAAGCAGTAATGGTGCTGCCAAATCCGCCTTTTACTGTACCATCTTCAATAGTAATAATGGTATCGTATTTTTTGATGATGTTGTGTAAGGTATCCTCATCTAACGGTTTTACAAACCCGAAATGATAGTGCGAAAATAAATTAGCATGCTCAACTTCGGTAAGTGCCTGCGTTACATTATTACCAATAGTCCCGGTACTGAGTATTGCAACTTTTTTTCCTTCTTTTAGCTGTGTTGCTTTACCAATTTCAATGCGTTTAAAGGGCAATTGCCAGTTGGTGCTCTCGCTTCTGCCACGCGGGTAACGTATGGCTATGGGGTGTGGTAAACCCAGTTGTGCGGTGTATAGTATATTACGAAGTTCGTGCTCGTTAAGCGGTGCAAAAACAATAAGGTTGGGTATGCAGTTGAGATAAGCTATATCAAAAACCCCGTGGTGCGTTGCGCCATCTTCGCCTACCAAGCCAGCACGATCCAAACAGAAAATAACAGGTAAGTTTTGTAGGGCAACATCGTGTATTACTTGGTCGTATGCGCGTTGTAAAAACGTAGAGTAGATATTACAATATACCGTCATACCTTGTGTAGCCATGCCCGCAGCAAGGGTTACCGCGTGTTGCTCGGCAATACCTACATCAAAAGCCCTTTCGGGGAAAGCCTCCATCATAAACTTCATGGAACTACCCGATGGCATGGCAGGGGTAATACCTATAATTTTCTCGTTTTGCTGTGCTAATTCTACTAAGGTTAACCCAAAAACATCCTGATATTTAGGGGGTAGGTTTTCCTCACTTTTTGGTAATAACTCGCCTGTTTTTTTATCAAATTTACCAGGGGCGTGGTACTTAACTTGGTTTTCTTCGGCTTGCTTTAAGCCTTTGCCTTTGGTGGTAATAATATGCAAAAACTTAGGTCCTGCTACGTTTTTTAAGCGTTGTAGTTCTTTTAATAATGTGGGTAAGTCGTGCCCATCAATAGGACCTGTATAATCAAAGTTTAATGACTTTATCATGTTGTTTTGCCTTGGGTTGCGCCCTTCCTTTACTTCGGTAAGGTAGTTTTTTAGCGCACCCACACTAGGGTCAATACCTATAGCATTATCGTTTAATATTACCAGTAAATTGGCATCGGTAACGCCAGCATGGTTTAACCCCTCAAACGCCATACCCGATGCAATACTGGCATCGCCAATAACGGCAATATGGCTTTTTTGGGTATCGCCTTGCAGTTTGGAGGCAAGTGCCATACCCAACGCTGCTGATATAGAAGTGGAGGAATGCCCAACCCCAAAAGTATCGAAAACACTTTCGCTACGTTTCGGAAAACCGCTTATACCACCCCATTGGCGGTTGGTATCAAATTTATCTTTACGCTCGGTAAGTATTTTATGCCCGTAGGCTTGGTGCCCAACATCCCAAACCAATAAATCATCTGGAGTATTAAAAACATAGTGCAATGCAATAGTAAGCTCTACCACGCCAAGGCTTGCGCCCAAATGCCCCTCTTTAACCGATACAATATCAATAATAAACTCCCGTAACTCTGTAGCCAATTGTGGCAACTGTTCGGGAGATAGTTTACGTAAATCGGTAGGCGTATTGATATGTACTAATAGAGAATTTGCCACTACTTAAATTGAATGAGTAGCAAATTTACTACATTAATATTGGATTATTATTCATTACCCAAAGTTAACATGAGTCAAAAATCAAAAAGTATATATTTGTTTTTTTATTTCAAAAATATTGTGGTAAAATAATCATAATACAACTTGAGCATAAACATCACATATAAATACAATTTACCAAATCCTATGAGACTAATTTTTACCTTTAAATTTCTACTTTTAAACCTTATTGTGTTTTCACAAGAGCCAAGAACAATTGCAAGTGGCTATATCACTTTTAATAGTGATTCTAAAATGGCATTTAAAAATATGGTTATCGAAAATGAAAATTTGACTTTTACTACTACCTCTGAAAATAAGATTAGTTATGCTTTAAAAGGAGTAAAGAAAATTGTAGATAATTATGGTACTGTAGTTTATTTGGCAGAAAAAGGATTTGATGTAAATAAAAGTGCAGAAATAGTTAAAAGAGAAAAAACAGAACAAGAAAAATTAGTCTATCGTTCATCTTCTAAAATTTTGCTAAATGGTGAAAAACTTAAAAAAGATGAGTTGGAGAAATTATTCGGTATTAAACGCACTATATATTGGAGGTATAAAAAAGGCAAAAGCGGCGCAACTGTAGGGAGTATTTTAATGGGCGGTGGGCTGGGATTGCTTATAGGCGGCGGACTAAGTAATATTGGTAATTCTAATAATGGTAGAGAAGGAAGTCCAACCCTGCTTGTAGCAGGTATTGTGATAGGTGTAGTGGGAATACCTATAAGAATTTTAGGCGTGAGAAACTTAAAAAAAGCAGTAAAAGAGTATAACGCACTACAAGTGAGAAAAGTTTCATTTTTAGAAAAAGCAGAGTTTAACGTTATTGCTAATACAAACGGTGTAGGTTTACAATTGCAATTTTAATACTTGTAAATTGTATTAATAATGTGATGTGTTACTTTTGTTACACTATGGAAAACATTTTTACCGACGAATATTTTATGAAAAAGGCACTACAGGAAGCCGAAATGTCTTTTGAGAAAGGCGAAATTCCTGTAGGAGCTGTAGTGGTAATTGATGATAAGGTAATTGCGCGTTCGCACAACCTTACGGAGTTATTGCACGATGTTACTGCCCATGCCGAAATGCAATGCATAACAGCAGCAGCCAATTTTTTAGGTGGTAAATATTTAACAGGCTGTACGCTATATGTAACGCTTGAGCCTTGCCAAATGTGCGCGGGAGCATTGTATTGGAGCCAAATAGCCAAAGTAGTTTTTGGAGCTACCGACCCACAACGCGGTTACCGTGCTATGGGTACGCAATTGCATCCTAAAACCGAAGTACACCATGGTGTTATGGCAACAGAATGTAGTAACCTAATGACTACTTTTTTTAAAAACAAACGAGGCAATTAAAATGAGTGTATGCTGTTTTTATTAAAAAATTAATCCTAAATTTAGTACAATATTTTTATGCTGCCTTTTGTAGCAGTACGCTGTAAAATTATTGTTACCAACGCTTTAAACGTCCTTTTATGAAAAGCCTTAAACTGCTATTGTGTTTTGCAATAGCGCTACTCATTGCATCCTGTTCTAAAAAATCAGGAGAAGAATTCGATTCTGATGCATCCTTATATCGCGAATACATCACGAGCCATAGCTCAGGATTAATTTCTACCAAAGCCGATATAAAAGTAGGGCTTAACGTAACCAAAAGCGAGTGGAAGGTTAACGAAACGCTAAACGACGATTATTTTAGTATATCGCCCAAAGTAAAGGGTAAAGTGTTGCTGCTAGATGCCAACACGATTGCTTTTCGTCCTGATGAGCGACTGGAACACAATAAAGAGTACCGCGTTACGCTACACCTTTCGGAGATTACCGATGTGCCCAAAGCCTTAAAAGATTTCAATTTTAGGGTAAAAACACTAGCGCAGGATTTTAAAGTGGCTATACTCGATTTACAATCGTACAATGAAGATTACCAGTACCTAAATGGTGTGCTAAATACTAGCGATGTTATGGATGTTGCTACAGCCAAACAACTGCTTAGGGCAGAGCAGGAGGGTACGCAGCTACACACACGGTTTGATATGAAAAATGGCGAAGCCACAGAATTCTTTTTTGTAATAGATAGCATACAGCGTAAGGATAACAACAGTAAAATACAGCTTAAATGGACAGGCGAGCCGATAGGCTTGGATAAATCGGGCACAGAAGAATTTACCATTCCTGGCAAAAATAGTTTTAAAGTAATTAGTGTTACTATTGGTTCGGACGATAACCAGTCGTTACTCATTAATTTTTCCGACCCGTTACAAAAAGGGCAAAACTTTAGCGGTTTGGTAGCCGTACAAAATGCCGATAATCTTAAATTTTCGGTAGATGGTAACCTATTGCGTGTGTTTTTTGAGCAACCGCTTACGGGTACACGTATGGTAGAGGTTTTTGAGGGTATTGAAAGCCTTTATGGCTATAAAACCAAAAACACACATACGGAAGAGGTATTGTTTGAGCAGGCAAAGCCCGAAGTAAAATTCATGAAAATCGGTACTATATTACCATCGTCAAACAATTTAAAACTCAACTTTCAGGCGGTAAACCTAAAAGCAGTCGATGTAAAAGTATATCGTATTTACGAGAACAACGTACTACAATTTTTACAGGATAATAATATTGATGGTGCATACAACCTACGCAAAGTAGCATTGCCCATTGCCAAAAAGAAAATTACACTTAATAACAATAAACTAACCAATTATCGTAAATGGAATCCGTATGCGTTGGATTTATCTACGCTTATAACACCCGAACAGGGGGCAATATACCGCGTAGAATTATCCATCAGGAAATCGTATTCTTTATACGGATGTCCTGATAGTGAAGAGGATACCGAAACAGAAAGCGAAGATGAAGATGCAGAATTTTACTCAGGTTTTGATGATGAATATTACGATTACTACGACTACGATTATGATTGGCGTGAACGCGATAACCCTTGTAGTAAATCATACTTCTACAATAAAAAAGTAGCCACTAACGTACTTGCAAGCGATTTAGGTGTAATAGCCAAAGGGAGCGAAAATAACACTTACTTTTTTGCCGTAAACAGCATAGTTACTACCCAGCCCGTTACCAGTGCTACTATAGAGGTATATAACTTTCAACAACAAAAAGTAGCTACTGCCAACACCAGTAGCAAGGGTACGGCAACGGTAGCGTTAGATAAACCTGCGTTTTTTGCCATCGTAAAAAAAGGGAAAAATACCACCTACGTAAAAATGGCAAACGGCAATGCGCTATCGGTTAGTAATTACGACGTAGATGGTACACGCCTGCAAAAAGGATTAAAAGGGTATGTGTATGGCGAGCGTGGTGTATGGCGCCCTAGCGATACCCTGTTTATAGGTTTTGTACTTAACGATAAAGCAGCAAAACTACCACCATCGCACCCTATAAAATTAAAACTGAAAGACCCTAGTGGTAACCTAGTGCATCAGGCAGTACAAACGTATAACGATGCTAACCATTACAAATTTGTAGTACCTACTAACGCCAGTGCACCAACAGGCAATTGGGAAGCTATTGTAGCTGTTGGCGGTGCTACGTTTCATAAACGTATTAAAATTGAAACGATAAAACCCAACCGATTAAAAATTAAAAATGGTTTTGCCGATGCTGTAATTTCAGCAAATAACCCCAATACCGCCGAGCTTGAAGTAACTTGGCTGCACGGTGCGGTTGCCAAAGGTTTAAAAGTAGAAATGCAGGCAAAATTCTTAAAAGAAAAAACAACCTTTAAAAATTATACTAATTATATTTTTGACGACCCTGCACAACGCTTTAAAACTGAAGAAATAAATATTTACTCGGGCAAGGTTGATGACGAAGGAAAAGCCAGCGTAACATTGCAGCCCTCGTTAAAATCGAGTGCACCAGGGATGCTAAAAGCCGCTATTATTACCAAAGCCTACGAAAGAGGGGGCGATTTTAGCACCGATGTAGTTACCGCAAAATATTCGCCCTATCAAACTTATGTAGGAATAAAAACGCCTGAACCCAACAAGTATGGGATGCTCGAAACGGGTAAAGACAATCGTTTTGATGTAGTAGCCGTAACCGAAACAGGCAACCCCCGCGCTAACAGAAAATTGGAGGTGCGCGTGTACAAAGTAAAATGGCGTTGGTGGTGGGATGCCACCCATAACAATGTTTCGGCATACAACAAAGCCATTGCCAATATTCCGTATTTTACAAAAACCATAACTACCAATAGCAAAGGCAAAGCATCGGTAAAATTAAACATCCCCGAAAACGATTGGGGGCGTTATTTAGTACGGGTAACCGATGCAGAAGGGGGGCACTCGGCAGGCGAAACCATTCGTGTCGATTGGCCGTATTGGTCGGGGCGCACCAAAAATAACGGAGGCGATGAAGCAGCTATGTTGGTATTTACTACCGATAAAGAAGAATATGCTGTAGACGAAAAAGCGGTAATATCATTCCCGTCAAGCGAGGGCGGACGTGCGCTGATAGCGTTAGAAAATGGCTCGGAAGTAATAGATACCTATTGGGCAGTTACCGAAAAAGGCGAAACCCGTGTAGAGGTACCCATAACCAAAGCTATGGCGCCCAACGTGTATGTAAACATTACACTATTACAACCGCATGCCACTACCGAAAACGATGCACCCATACGTATGTACGGTATTCTGCCCATAGCGGTAACCGATAAAAACACCATACTACAACCGCAAATTAAAATGCCGTCGGTACTAAAGCCAGAGCAAAAAGCGACAATAAAAATTAGCGAAAAGTCAGGAAAACCCATGACGTATACCGTTGCTGTTGTAGACGATGGTTTGCTCGACCTTACTCGTTTTAAAACGCCCAATGCATGGGATGCTTTTTATGCCAAAGAAGCCCTTGGCGTAAAAACATGGGATATTTACGACGATGTTATAGGCGCATATGGCGGTAAAGTAAACCAAGTATTTAGTATTGGTGGCGATGAGGACTTGGGCGGAGGTAAAGCCAAAAAAGCCAACCGCTTTAAACCTGTAGTTATTTATTTGGGTCCGTACAGCTTGGATAAAGGCGAAACCAAAAGCCACACCATAAAACTGCCCAAATACATAGGCTCGGTACGTACTATGGTAGTAGCATCAAATACTAATGATAATGCATACGGTAATGCCCAAAAAACAACACCTGTACGTAGCCCATTGATGCTCTTGGCATCGTTACCCCGAAAAATTACATCGGGCGAAAAAGTAACCTTACCCGTTACGCTTTTCGCGATGGAAAAGAAAATTAAAAACGTAACACTACAAGTAAAAACCAATAACGGACTTAAAGTACTAGGTAGCGCATCGCAACAAGTATCGTTTACCAATCCAGAAGAAAAAATAGCCTATTTTGATTTAGAGGTTAACGATGTTACAGGGCTAGGCAAAGTAACCGTTACCGCAACATCGGGTAACGAAAAAGCCAGCTATGATGTAGAACTGGATATTGTAAACCCCAACCCTGTTACCCATAATTTTAAAGAATTGGTTTTAGAAGCAGGCGAATCGGGTACCATAGATTGGGATGCCTTTGGCGTATCGGGCAGTAACAAAGCACGCCTCGAAGTATCATCATTCCCATCCATCGACTTTAACCGTAGGCTCGATTATCTTATTCAATACCCACACGGCTGTTTGGAACAAACAACCTCTAGTGTATTCCCGCAACTGTACCTCGCCGATATTGCAAGCCTTAATAACACTAGGAAAGAAAACATACAACGCAACGTAACCGCAGCTATTAAAAAGCTATCGCAATACCAGCTTGCTAATGGTGGTTTTGCCTATTGGTCGGGTAATAGCACTCCCAACGACTGGGGTACGAGTTACGTGGGGCATTTCTTTATCGAAGCCGAAAAGAAAGGCTATGCGCTACCACTCAACGCAAAATCCAAATGGCTACAATACCAAAAACGAGCAGCAAGGCAGTGGCGTTACACCAGCCGTTACCATAACGATTTTGCACAGGCATACAGGTTATACACGTTAGCCTTGGCAGGTTCGCCCGATTTATCATCGATGAACCGCTTGCGCGAAACATCAGGTATTTCTAACAATACCAAATTACGCTTGGCAGCAGCCTACGCTCTAGCAGGACAAAAAAGTGCAGGTTTGGCATTGCTCAACCAAAGCACACTCGATTCGGAAACCAACCGCTACTATTACTATGGTTCGCCCGAACGTAACCGAGCTATGGCTCTGGAAACTTTACTTGTATTGGGAGAAAAATCAGCCGCTTTCCGTATTGCCAACCAACTTGCCGAGAAAATGTCGTCCAACCAATGGATGAGTACCCAAACCACGGCCTACTGCCTGTACGCCATGTCTAAATTTGCTAAAGCCAATGGTACCAAAGGCATTAACGCAGCGTACACCTTTAAAGGCAACACAAAAACAGTAGCAACCAACAAAACATTTGCCGATAGGGTGTTACAGGTATCCGATAACAACACGATAAGCGTACAAAATAACAACGATGGTACGCTGTATGCAAAAGTTATTTACAGCGGTATTTTACCTGTAGGCGAAGAACAAACCGAGCAACGGGGCTTAGGTACTGCTATTGTATTTAAAGATAGGAGCGGAGCCGTTATTAACCCCGCTGCTATAGCACAAGGAACCGAGTTTGTAGCTGAAGTAACCGTACGCAACCTAAAAGGCGAATTTGTAGAGGATGTGGCACTTACGCAGATAGTACCTTCGGGTTGGGAAATTGTAAATACCCGCTTTACCGATTTTGGTGCTTTTGCCGATAACAAAGCCGATTATATTGATATTCGAGACGATAGGGCTAATTTTTATTTCCCGTTAAAAGCATACGAAAGTAAAACCTTCAGGGTATTACTCAACGCAAGTTATTTGGGCGAATATTACCTACCAGGGGTACAATGCGAGGCCATGTACGATAATACCTTTTTAACCCGAACCAAAGGGCAATGGGTTAAGGTGGTAAAGTAACCTAAACCATGCTATACGGATGAGGTTACTACGTTGGATACGAAACAACAAAATAAAATCGGGTAGTATACTGGTGTTACTGGTGTGGTATTACTTTTGTTTGCCCAAGCAATTGTTTAACAACCCGTATGCTACGGTTATAGAAAGCGAGCAAGGCGATTTACTCGGTGCGCGCATTGCTACCGATGGGCAATGGCGTTTCCCAGCGCAGGACAGCATTCCGTATAAATTCAAGCAATGTATTGTTTATTTTGAAGACGAATATTTTTACCAGCATATAGGCTTCAACCCAATTTCGATAGTAAATGCCATACGGCAAAACTACAAGGCAGGTAAGGTAGTGCGGGGCGGTAGTACCTTAACACAGCAGGTAATTCGATTATCCCGTAAAGGAAAAAAGCGGAGCTATTTCGAAAAACTAATCGAATTGATACTTGCTACCCGCCTCGAATTTCGAGATACGAAAGATGAGATACTGGGGTTGTACGCAGCCCATGCCCCCTACGGTGGTAACGTAGTGGGGTTACAAATGGCATCGTGGCGGTATTTTGGTGTGCAGCCATACCAATTATCGTGGGCAGAGTCGGCAACGCTAGCCGTATTGCCCAATGCGCCTGCATTAATTTACCCAGGGCGCAACCAACAGGAACTTCGCGAAAAGCGTAACAGACTTCTCAAAAAACTATATGATGCTGCTGTAATTGATAAAACTACTTACGAGTTATCCGTACAGGAGGACTTACCCCAAAAGCCGTTTAACGTACCGCAAACGGCTCCGCACCTGTTGCAGCGTGTAGCGCAGACCAATACAGGAGAACGCATAAAAACGACCATAGATGGCACGTTGCAACATCAGGTAAACCAAATAGTAGCACGGTACTACAACCAGTACAAGCAAACCGAAGTACACAACCTTGCCGTTTTGGTGGTAGATGTACGTACCCGAAACGTAAAAGCCTATGTGGGCAATTCGCCTACCGATAAATTCCACCAAAAAGATGTTGATATTATCCCTGCGCCCCGCAGTACGGGCAGCATACTAAAGCCATTGCTATTTGCCAGTATGCTCGATGCAGGTGAGTTACTCCCCAATACCCTTATTGCCGATGTGCCTACCCAAATATCGGGTTATAGCCCCAAGAATTATAATTTAACGTACGATGGCGCTGTACCTGCCCAAAAAGCCTTATCGCGCTCGTTAAATGTGCCTGCTGTACTGATGTTGCAGGATTTTGGCGTGAATCGGTTTTACGAACAGTTGCAACGCTTTAAACTCCGCGATGTAAACCAACACCCCAACCATTACGGCTTATCGCTCATTTTAGGTGGTGCAGAATCGAACTTATGGGATTTATGCCAAACCTATGCAGGGCTTACAGGTACGCTCAACCATTTTACCAACAACAATGCCCAGTACTGCAAAAATGAGTTTGCAGCCTTAAATTGGGATAGTAACGTTACGCAAAACTTTGGTAAAACAAGCTATAGCAAAACGCAGTTAGGCGCAGGTGCCATATGGCTTACCTACAATGCTATGAAAGAAGTAAATCGCCCTGAAGGCGATGAGGCATGGCATTTTTACGATTCGTCGTTAGAAATTGCATGGAAAACAGGTACTAGTTTTGGTGGGCGCGACGCGTGGGCTATTGGTACCAGTCCGCGCTATGTGGTAGGGGTGTGGGTAGGCAATGCCTCGGGCGAGGGCAGACCCTCGCTTACAGGTGTGGGGAGTGCTGCCCCTGTGTTGTTTGATGTGTTTAATTTGCTACCACGCCAACCTTGGTTTGCACCACCCCTTAACGATTTGGAACAGGCTACTGTTTGCCAAAAAAGTGGTTATTTGGCAGGAGAATATTGCCCTACGGTACAACAGTTTGTACCTGTTGCAGGAAAAAGTACTAAAGTATGCCCGTACCATAGTTTGGTTAATTTGGATGCTGCCGAGCAGTACCGTGTAAACAGCAGTTGCGAGGACGTGGCTACTATGGTAACCAAATCGTGGTTTGTGTTGCCACCCGTAATGGAATGGTATTATAAAAAGCAACATATTGATTATGCGCCTTTACCACCATTTCGTGACGATTGTACAGGTGCTACGGGTAGTAGTATGGGCTTTATCTATCCTAAAAATAATAGCAAAATATACCTTACTAAAGATTTTAGTGGCGAGTTACAACCTGCTATTTTTAAGGCAGCACATACTAATGCTAATGCAAAGTTATTTTGGTATTTAAACGATCGTTATTTGGGAGTAACCCATACGTTTCATGAAATGCCTGTAACAGCCAAAACAGGGGAATATTACCTAACGATTACCGATGAATGGGGTAATGAAATGCGTAGAAAAATTACAATTGTATCGGAATAATTTATTCAGCAGCTACAGCCGTTCCCTTTTTAGCAAACGCTTTTTTGTTGAATACAATTAATATTCCAACACCTATGGATATAGCAGCATCGGCTACATTAAATATGGCATTAAAAAAAGAGAAGGGTTTATCGCCCCAAATGGGTAGCCACGAAGGTAAGTTACCGCGCCATATCGGGAAATAAAACATATCTACCACTTTACCGTAAAATAATGTTCCGTAAGGGTCGTCAGCAAAAAGGGTTGCTACTTGGTTGTTGCTATGGTCGAATATTACACCATAAAATACGGAGTCGATAATATTACCAAATGCTCCTGCCAGTATAAGTGCAATAGGTACGATGAGGTAGTTGGAGTATTTTTTTTTAACAGAATCATGCAGCCACCAGCCAATAGCAACTACGGCTACAATCCTGAACAGGGTTAGCGCTAATTTACCGTAAGTCCCTGGTATTTGTGCGCCCCATGCCATGCCTTCATTTTCAATAAAGTGTATCCTAAACCAATCCTGACCCAACACCGTAAAATACTCGTCGAGTTTCATATTCGTCTTTATGTAAATTTTCGATACCTGATCGATTAACAATACGATAAAAACGACGATATAGGCTCTTTTTAATGACATTGCAAAAATTTTTACCGACAAAAATACGGGAAATAATTAAATTATAGTGATTTATTACAAGAAGCCCGAACCTGCAACAATAGTTAATCATCCCCTTATTTAAGAGGTTATACTATTCCTGTAGTTTCGGACTTTGTTTCGCCCTAAGGCAAAAAAATATGGATTGCGTACTGTAGTGGTACTGTGCTATTATCGTTGCATGTTTTTAGCTTCGATGCTCATGGTAGCGTGAGGTACGAGTTTTAAACGCTCTTTACCAATAAGTTTACCCGTTACTTTACAAATACCGTAGGTTTTATTCTCAATACGGATAAGCGCATTTTTAAGGTCGCGAATGAATTTTTCCTGACGGATAGCAAGCTGTGAGTTTGCCTCTTTACTCATGGTTGCACTACCTTCTTCAAATGCCTTAAAGGTTGGCGATGTATCGTCGGTACCATTATTAAGGTCGTTCATATAAGCACTACGGATAAGATCCAAATCAGCCTTTGCTTTATCTATTTTCTTTGTAATCAGTTCCTTAAACTCTGCTAAATCAGCATCAGAGTATCGTATTTTCTCATCTATCATATTTCACTATTTTGAAATTAATATTAAAGTTTTTATGTCATCAAATTCTATTTCCGTTCCGTTTTTAATAGCATCTTCAAATACAAGTTCTTCTGTAAGTGTTTCCGACTTTATGTAGCCTTCGTTAGCTGTTACAGCGTCTTGCAATAGCGCACTTTGTTGTAGTGACACTTTTATTTTGTCGGTTACTTCAAAACCTGAATCTTTACGTAAGTTTTGTATTCTGTTTACCAACTCACGGGCAATCCCTTCTTTGCGTAAACCATCAGTTATGGTTATATCTAACGCAACGGTTATTCCGTTGGCATTGGCTACTAGTAAACCTTCGATATCCTGCGATGAAATCTCTACGTCATCAGAGGTTAAGATAATGCTTTTTCCTGAAATTTCAATGGCTATACTCCCCGTTTTATCTATGGTTGCGATTTGTTCTTGCGAGAAATTTTGTATCTCTTTAGAAATCAATCCCATATCACGACCAAAACGAGGTCCTAACGCTTTAAAATTAGGCTTAACCTGCTTTACCAGTACGCCCGATGCGTCGTCTAACAGCTCTACTTCCTTAACATTGACCTCTGCTTTTATCAATTCTGATACGGCTTCAATCTCTGCTTTTTGGTTGGCATCCAGTATCGGAATCATTACTTTTTGTAATGGCTGTCGTACTTTAATCATCTCTTTTTTACGGAGCGAAAGTACGAGCGATGATATTGTTTGCGCCTTTTCCATTCGGCTTTCCAATGCTTTATCAACAAATGATTCGTTGTATATTGGAAATTCCGCCAAATGTACACTCTCAAGAGCTTCTAATTGTGAAGCTTGTGTTAAATCTTTATAAAGCCTATCCATAAAAAATGGGGCTATAGGTGCACCTAGTTTGGCTACAGTTGCTAAACAGGTGTATAGTGTTTGGTAGGCTGCTATTTTATCGTGTGCGTAATCGCCCTTCCAAAAACGACGACGGCACAGCCTTACATACCAGTTACTTAGGTTTTCCTGCACAAAGTCCGATATGGCTCTGGCAGCTTTAGTTGGCTCGTAGTCGGCATAATAACTATCTACGTTTTTAACTAATGTGTTTAGCTCACTTAAAATCCAGCGGTCTATTTCGGGTCTTTCGGCAAGTGGTATCTCTGCTTCGGTATAGTTAAAGCCATCTATATTAGCATATAACGCAAAGAATGAGTAGGTATTATATAACGTGCCAAACAACTTGCGTCGAACTTCGGCTACACCATCAATATCAAACTTTAAGTTATCCCAAGGGTTAGCATTGGCTATCATGTACCAACGGGTAGCATCGGGTCCGTATTCGGCAAGGGTAGTAAACGGATCGACGGCGTTGCCCAAACGCTTACTCATTTTTTGTCCGCTCTTGTCTAAAACCAAACCGTTACTCACTACGTTTTTATACGCTACTTTATCAAATACCAACGATGCGATTGCGTGTAATGTATAAAACCACCCACGGGTTTGGTCGACCCCTTCGGCAATAAAGTCAGCAGGGAATGCCTCGTTGTTATCAATTAGTTCTTTATTCTCAAATGGGTAGTGCCATTGTGCGTAGGGCATAGCACCGCTATCGAACCAAACATCTATTAAGTCGGCTTCGCGCTGCATGGGTTTGCCCGATGGCGAAACTAAGGTAATAGCATCTACTACGTTTTTGTGTAAATCGACAAGATTGTAGTTTTCCTCACTCATATTGCCGGCTTCAAATCCTTTAAACGGATTTTTGGTCATTACACCCGCAGCAATTGCTCTTTCTATTTCGTTGTATAGCTCTTCTACCGAGCCTATCATCATTTCTTCGGTTTTATCTTCCGTACGCCATATAGGCAATGGTATACCCCAGTAGCGGGAGCGCGATAAATTCCAATCGTTAGCATTTTTTATCCAGTTGCCAAAACGTCCTTCGCCTGTTGCTTTTGGTTTCCAGTTAATGGTTTCGTTCAGGTCGAACATACGTTCTTTAACGTCAGTTATTTTAATAAACCAACTATCTAATGGGTAGTAGAGTAGTGGCTCATCCGTACGCCACGAGTGTGGGTAGCTGTGCACATATTTTTCTACTTTAAAGGCTTTGTTTTCCTCTTTTAGCCTAATGGCTATTTCTACATCTACCGATTTTTCGGGAGCTTCATCCTTAGCGTAATACTCGTTTTTAACGTATTTACCGCTAAGGTTGCCCACACCGTCTATAAAACGCCCTTGCATATCTACTAGGGGTACGGGGTTTTCGTTCTCGTCCAGTACAAGCATTGGTGGTACTTCGGGCTTAGCTTCTTTAGCTACTTTAGCATCATCTGCACCAAAGGTAGGTGCGGTGTGTACTATACCTGTACCATCCTCTGTAGTTACAAAATCGCCTAATATTACACGGAATGCGTTTTCAGGGTTTTGATACGGGAGTTTATACGGGAGTAATTGCTCGTAACGTATGCCTATAAGGTCGGCCCCTTTGGCTTCTGCGAATATTTCGTATGGAATCTTTTCTAATGTATCATTTAGATACTTAACCCTTAATTTTTTAGAATCCTCAAGATTTTTTATTGAAGGTTGATCAGTTTTCTTTTCCTCTTCTAATAATAAATTAATTTCCTCCTTAAATTTATCTATATTTCCACTTTTTTGGAGAGCCTTAACTATTTTAGTGTCACATTGTACTTTTAAAAATTTTCCTCGGAATTGTTTCTCTACTAAATTCTTAGCCAAAACTACATTGATTTTATCACCAGTATACTGATTAAAGGTTGTAATAAGTACATAATCAATTTTAGAACCAACTGTCAAGGCGGTATTTGATGGGAGTGTCCATGGGGTAGTTGTCCAAGCTAAAAAATGAATATCTTTTAACTCAGATACATAATTAGAATGTTGCTTATAGAAAAGAAATTTACTATTAATATTTTTAATTGTCGCTTTGTAAAAATTGGCTAAACTTTTATCTAAAATTTTAAACTGTGCTACTATAGTAGTATCGGTAACATCGCGGTAGGCACCAGGTTGGTTAACTTCGTGTGAGCTTAAGCCTGTACCTGCTTTGGGCGAATAAGGCTGTATGGTATACCCTTTATAAATAAGTCCTTTATCGTATATCTGTTTTAGTAACCACCATACGGTTTCCATATATTTTGGCTTGTAGGTAATATATGGGTCGTCCATATCTACCCAGTAGCCCATTTTTTCGGTAAGGTCGTTCCATACGTCGGTATAGCGCATCACAGTTCGCTTACAGGCTTCGTTGTATTCTTCTACCGATATTTTTGTTCCTATATCTTCTTTAGTAATACCCAATTCTTTTTCCGTACCCAATTCTACGGGTAGTCCGTGGGTGTCCCATCCTGCTTTACGTTTTACTTGGTATCCTTTTTGGGTTTGGTAACGGCAAAAAATATCTTTAATGGCACGTGCCATAACGTGGTGTATTCCAGGTAGCCCGTTGGCACTTGGTGGTCCTTCATAAAACACGTATTGTGGTTTACCCTCGCGGGTGGTTACGCTTTTATCAAAAATGTTCTCTTCTTTCCAAAATTCCAGTACCTCGTCGGCTACTTTAGGTAAGTCAAGTCCTTTATATTCAGTAAACTTATTGTTCATTGTATCCTTAATAATAATCAATTCGCGAAAGTAAGGATTTTTTTAATGTAATGGTAGTTATTGGGTTATATAGGATGGATTTAAGGGTTTGGTAAAGGTAGTATTGGAGATGTGTGGATATAAAAAAAGCCCATTTCATTAAAATGGGCTTTTTTTATTATATGTAGTTGCTGTATGCTTATATTGTTTGGTCATCTACAGTAGCGTCGGGTGCATTTTTTTTAACTGATTCGATACCATTATCGCGCGATGCTACACTCTCGTACATTTCGCTAGTACCAATTATTTGTCCGTTGGTAGCTTTTAGGTTAAAGTATGGTTTACCGTTTGATGATTCTTTACGGTCGTATTTAGAATCGTCTTGCGAGTTACGTCGTACAGACTCTATTCCGTTTTCACAACTTGCTTTTGCTTTGTAGCCTTCGCTTGCCAAAATAACCTGTCCGTTACCAGCTTTTAGGTTAAACTGAAATTCGTCATTTTTTCTTTTAGTAATTACAAACTTGCCCATTATTGGATTTTTTTAAGAGTTAATACAGCTAATATAGTAATAATTTATAATGTATTTAACGATTGTTAAAAACAAAAAAACCGCCCTAACATTCAGTTAAGGCGGTTTTTGCTATTCTGTTGCGATAGCATTTCCTTTGCTATCATAAAAGCGGTATTCTAAATACGTGTAAGCGTCACGAGGTATAATTTTAACCCATTTTTTGTGCTCAAAAAACCATTTTGAGCGTATGGATGGGAAACCTTTAGTAAGGTATGCAGCAACAAAAGGGTGTGCGTTTAGCACAATTTTTTTGTTACTCTTCATAATTCTTTCAAGGTCGGCTGTAATTCTATCAATTACTAAAATAGGAGCTTCTATTTCTCCATTTTCGTTATTCGGGTCCTCTTCCCGTGTTTTGATGTTTACTTCTGGCCTTACCCTTTGTCGGGTAATCTGGACAAGTCCAAATTTACTCGGAGGCAGGATTTTGTGTTTGGCTTTATCGTCGCTCATTTCTTCTCGTAAAAAGTCGTAGAGCTGTTTTCTGTTTTCGGCGTTAGACATATCTATAAAATCAATTACAATTATGCCTCCCATATCTCTTAATCGCAACTGCCGTGCAATTTCTGCCGCAGCAATAAGGTTTACTTCCAAAGCCGTAGCTTCTTGGCTTAATGCCTTGTTAGAGCGGTTACCACTATTAACGTCTATAACGTGTAGTGCTTCGGTATGCTCTATAATAAGGTAAGCACCTTTGCTCATGGACACCGTTTTACCAAATGAGGTTTTTATTTGCCTTTCAATGTTGTATTTTTCAAATAAAGGCAAATCGTTGTTTTGGTATAATTTAACGATATTCGCTTTTTGAGGCGCTATTTCCTGCAAATAGTCCTTCGTTTGGTAGAACAAGTCTTCATCATCAACATAAATACCTGTAAAGGTATCGTTAAAAACATCGCGCAGTATTGAGGATGCTTTGTTGACTTCGCCCAATACTTTACTAGGGTGATGTGCTCCGGGGATGCTTTTGCATAAGGCAGACCATTTATCGAGCAAATTTTGCAAGTCTTTGTCTAGCTCAGCTACTTTTTTATCCTCGGCTACTGTTCGTACAATTACGCCAAAGCCTTTTGGTTTTATGGATTGTACCAAACGCTTTAGGCGGTCTTTTTCTTCCTTAGAATCTATTTTCTGTGAAATCGAAATGCGGTCAGAAAATGGTACTAGCACTACATACCTACCTGCCAACGAAAGCTCTGAGCTTATACGAGGGCCCTTGGTAGAAATAGGCTCTTTTACCACCTGAACGAGCATGGATTGATTGGCTTTAAGCACATCTGCAATGGCGCCATTTTTATCAATCTCTTTTTCAAAAGAAAAGTTTTTAAGGGAGTAATCTTTTACTTTACCTGCGCTTACAAGTTTTATGAATTTCATTAAGGAGGGTAGGTTAGGACCTAAATCGTGATAATGTAAAAAGGCATCTTTTTCGTAGCCTACATTTACAAAAGCAGCATTAAGTCCGGCAACAGGTTTTCTGATTTTGGCAAGAAAAATATCGCCTACAGAGAACTTGTTTTTATCTTCCCGTTCTTTATGTAATTCTATTAGTTTTCCATCTTTTAATAAGGCAAAATCTACGGCTTCAGAACCAGATCGAATAATTAGTTCTTTGTTCACACTGTACATTTTTATCCGCTGTTAGGTAAAAGGTTTAGGGCTGGAGTTTTGTAACTCATACTCCGCAACCTTGTAACCTATATGCAGATGGATTAAACAATAATTTACAGGTTTTAATACCCTGTGGATGTGTGCAGAAAGATTTTAAGAGTATAGATAAAAGATGATGGACTTAATTTATGTCGTAAAAATCTATTATCGTATTTCTGTTATCTTTTTCTTTACATCCGTTTTCAATGAACGTTGTTGTAAAAAAGAAAAAGTAGTTTAATACTACTTTTTCTTTTTGTGGCGGTTAGCTCTCGCTCTTTTCTTACGTTTGTGCGTAGCTACCTTATGTCTTTTTCTTTTTTTCCCACTAGGCATAGTGTATAAAGGTTTAAGTTAATAAATAAGTTTTGTTACTTTACTTCAGTATTCGTTTTTACACCATCAACAAATATTTTTGCAGGTTTAAATGCAGGAATATTGTGCGCTGGTATTTTTATTGTAGTGTTTTTAGAGATATTTCTACCTGTTTTTTCAGCACGGGTTTTGATTATAAAGCTACCAAAACCTCTTAAATAAACATTATCACCGGTTTCCAAAGAGTTTTTTACTTCTTCCATAAAAGACTCAACTGTTGCTTGCACATCTCCTTTTTCAAGTCCAAGTTTCTCGGAGATTTTCGCTACGATGTCTGCTTTCGTCATTTTCTTTCTTTAATTTATATTTGTATGTGTTTTTTTCGAGTGTGCAAATATAGGAATTAAATAAACAATATTTAAACCTTAATACATTAAAATTTAATAACATAAACTTTTAAATTTGCTAACTTACTCAGTATAATGAAATTTTCTAAGCCCTTAATACAATGGTATTTACAAAATAAGCGCGATTTGCCATGGCGTAAAAATACCAACCCATACTCCGTATGGTTATCCGAAATTATGTTGCAGCAAACCCGCGTAGCACAAGGAATGCCGTATTTTTTTAAGTTTATAGAGGCTTTTCCTACCGTAAAACACCTTGCCAATGCGCCCGAAGAGCAGGTGCTAAAATTATGGCAGGGGCTGGGCTATTACTCGCGTGCACGCAACCTGCACGCAACGGCTAAACATATTGCATACAATTTAAACGGAATATTTCCAGATAATTATAACGACTTGCTAAAACTAAAAGGAGTAGGCAATTATACGGCTGCCGCAATAGCCTCTATATGTTATGGCGAGGAGATACCTGTGGTAGATGGTAATGTATACCGTGTACTATCACGTTATTTTGGTATAGAGACTGATATATCGTCATCTGGTGCAAAGGCTGAGTTTACTGCTTTGGCAGCAGCACATTTGCCAAAAGGTAAAGCATCGGAATTTAACCAAGCCATGATGGAGTTTGGTGCGCTGCAATGCGTACCTAAAAACCCTAATTGTTATACGTGTGTATTAAGTGCCCATTGTGTTGCCTACAATACGGGTAAAGTGCAGCAATTGCCTGTAAAACTCAAAAAAACAAAAGTAACCAATCGTTACTTTAACTATTTGGTAGTTAACGATGCCGAAGGTAAAAGTGTTGTTAACAAACGTTCGGGCAAAGGTATTTGGCATAACCTGTACGAGTTCCCGTTGCTGGAAACGGAAACATTAGTATCGTCCAACGCTGCAAAAGAGCTGATTGATAATTTCGAGGGGTTTAACTTTACTCCTACAACCACAACCTTACTTACCAATACCATTGTACACAAACTATCGCACCAGCACTTGCATATCCGCTTTTGGGAAGTGGCTACCAATACCCTTGTAGCGGGTGCAACAGACCGCGATTTTATAAAGCAATATCCGTTTCCTATAGTTATTCATAATTTTATTGAGAAGCATTGGGATTGATGCTAAATTTTATTATTTTTGAGTAAACAGTAAATTAAAGCAATGAGCGGAACGCTAAATAAAGTAATGCTAATAGGGCATTTGGGCGATGATGTTAAGATGCACTATTTCGATGGTGGCAATTGCATTGGGCGTTTCCCACTGGCTACTAACGAAACCTACGTTAACAAACAAACCAACGAGCGCGTAACATCTACCGAATGGCACAATATTGTAGTGCGAAATAAGGCTGCCGAAGTATGCGAAAAGTACCTAACCAAAGGCGATAAAGTATATATAGAAGGGCGCATTAAAACCAGACAATGGCAAGCCGAAGACGGCACAGCACGTTACAGTACCGAAATACAGGTAACCGACTTTACTTTTTTAACGGCTAAAAACGAAGCCGAAGGCAACAGGATGCAGCAGCCACAACAACCTGCCGAGCAACCACAGCCAACTACACCGCCTACAGACCACAACACCAATGTGCCAGCGCCAGACGATGACCTGCCATTTTAATTGTTTAACTAAAACTTACAGCATTGGACCCCGACCCCTCCAGTATACTATTATATGATTATAGCCTTATTATAGGTTGCGTTGGGATTATTTTCCTTTTATTTTGTTCTGCATGCATATCGGGTACCGAGGTAGCCGTTTTTCTGCTATCGCCAGAAGATATTGCAGCCATAAACGATAAAAATCCCAAAAAGGGTAAAATGCTAGTAACCCTACTAGAAAAACCCAAAAAATTACTAGCCACCATAGTAATAACCAATACCTTTATTAACATAGCCATAATAATATTGTTTTTTCGGTTTGTTAACGAGTTGTTTTACGGTATACCCTCACCATACTTTAGGTTTACCGTACAGGTTGCCGTTATAACCTTTATATTATTACTTTTTGGCGAAGTATTACCCAAAGTATACGCCACCCGAAACAACCGCATATTCTCGTCACGTATAGCCTATTTATTATTTGTACTCAATAAAATACTATCGCCTATAAGCGTACCCATGCGCGAAATAACGCTAAAAATTCACAAAAAATTTAATGTACAGCCTACAGGGCTATCGGTAGACCAATTATCGCAAGCTTTGGAACTTACTGATTATGGCGACGCTACTGCCGAAGAGCAAAAAATATTAGAAGGCATTGTTACCTTTGGTAATACCGATGCTAGGCAGGTAATGAGCCCGCGTATTGATATTTTTGCCTTAGATATAGAAGAACCTTTTGCCGAGATATTTCCAAAAATAGTAGCAAGTGGTTTCTCCAGAATACCTGTTTACAGTGATAATATCGACCATATTGAGGGGGTGCTTTTTATAAAAGACCTCATTCCGTATATAGATAGTAACGATTTTGAATGGCAAACCTTAATACGTCCTGCCTTTTTTGTTCCAGAAAATAAAAAGCTTGATAACTTACTTAAAGAATTCCAAGGGATGAAAAACCACCTTGCTATAGTAGTAGATGAGTACGGTGGTACATCGGGACTAATATCGTTAGAAGATATTCTGGAAGAGATAGTAGGCGATATAAGCGATGAGTTTGATGACGAAGATATTATTTACTCGCAAATAGACGATAAAAATTATCTGTTTGATGGTAAAATAAGCCTTAAAGATTTTTACCGTATTACGGATGTAGATGAAGCGGTTTTTGAAGAAGCCAAAGGCGAAGCCGAAACATTAGCAGGCTTTATACTCGAAATATCAGGTAACTTTCCTAAAAAAGCACAAAAAATTATCTTTAATGACAATATCTTTACCGTTGAATTGGTTGATAAGAGGAGAATAAAGCAAATAAAGGTTACCCTACAATAAATGAACAAAATAAAACTAACAACAGCACTAGCTATTATAATTGCATTTTGTAGTCTGTTTACCGCTTGCGGTGAGCAAGAGGTACTACCCAAACCCAAAGCCTTTCTTAGGCTGGATTACCCCGTAGAGGATTATGTGGTATACGAAGGAAATTGCCCATTTAGCTTTGCTTTTAACTCGCAATCCATTATTACCAATAAAGGGAATTGTAATTTTACACTAGCCTATCCTAAAATGAAGGCTACCATACACCTTACTTATAAACCCGTTGCTAATAATATTGAGGCTTTATTAACCGATGCCCAGCGCCTTACCTACGAGCATGTAATTAAAGCCAATGCTATACAGGAGCAACCTTTTGCCAACGCGCTTAACAATGCTTATGGTATGTTTTACCAGGTTGGAGGCGATGCTGCTACCAACGCACAATTTTATGTTACCGATAGTACCCGCCATTTTATAACGGGCTCGTTATATTTTTACGCCCGCCCTAATTACGACTCGTTAATGCCTGCTGCAAGCTACGTAAAAGAGGATATGCGAAATATTATGGAAACCATTAAGTGGAAATAACTTTAAATACAAAAAGCAGCCAATTGGCTGCTTTTTGTATTTAAAGTTATTGTTTTTTAACTCTGCTTTTCATCAACTATTTCCTCTAAGTCGCTCATATCAGAAACTTTATAGGCGCCATCGGCAATTTTTTCTACAGTTGCTGCTATGCTTTCAACGTTTTGCTTTTCAGAATCATAAGATATTACGGCAGTTTCAGCTTCAAAATCAACACGTACATCTTGCACACCATCAAGATCCGCTAGTTTATTTTCTATAACTTTAGCACATCCCATAGCACAGGTCATACCATCAATTTTAAAACTCTTAAATTCCAAGTTTGCTGCTACTTCTTTTGTTTCAGCATCCTCAATTGTTGTATTCTCACTTTCGGCAGGTGCATCCATTGTTTTTTCTATAGTAGTACCATCCTCGGTAGTTCCTTCTTTATCGGCGTTTTTACAGCTAGTAAAAAGTAGTGCTGCTACAGCAAATAAAGAAATTTTTTTGGCTAAATTCATAGTATTGTTTTTTTAGGTTTTTAATATAAGTAGCTCTTAACCAAGAGCAAGTTACAAATTTACTAAAAAACGTTTGTTATCTGATTTTATTGTCAGATTTTTGATGCAAAATTAAATTCATGCAGTCAAAACACTTAAAGTGGTATTTACTTGCCATATTATCGCTTACATGGGGGAGTTCTTTTATCCTTATAAAACGTGGGCTTGTAGGGCTTAGTGCGTTTCAGTTGGGTTCGCTTCGTATTATTTTTTGTGCGCTGTTTTTATTGCTAATTGGTTTTAGTACGCTTAGGAGAATGCCTAAGGAAAAATGGAAGTATTTGGCGCTTACGGCGTTATTTGGTACGTTTTTACCAGTGTATTTATTCTCCATAGCACAAACCGAGATACATAGCTCTATTAGTGCTATATTAAACTCGTTAACCCCTTTAGGAACATTAATTATTGGTGCCGCGGTATTTGGGGTAAGTTTTCAGCGCAGGCAACTTTTTGGGGTGCTTATAGGGCTTGTAGGTTGTGCATTACTTATTTTTAAGGGTGCTATAGATAACCCAAACCAAAATTATTACTACACATTGTATGTTGTAGTGGCTGCATTGTGTTACTCGGTAAATGTAAACCTGATTAAAAAGCACCTTTCGGATGTTAGCCCGCTTGCTATTACCACAGGTAATTTTGCGGTGCTATTATTGCCTACTACGCTTATTTTGTTCCTTTCGGATTTTGCTAGTATTGCTATGCTACCGCAAACGCACCAAGCTATGCTTTATGTGCTTGTTTTGGGTATTGTGGGTACGGGGCTTGCCAGTATTTTATTTTTCAAGTTAATCCATATATCATCGCCCATATTTGCATCGTCAGTAACGTATATGATACCTATTGTTGCTTTTGGCTGGGGTTTGTTTGACGGCGAGTCGTTATCGGCATTACAAATGTTGGGTGCTGCAATAATATTGCTGGGGGTATACTTTTCGTCTTTAAAACGATAAATAAACATTATTACTACCATAAAATAATAAAGGCTGCCCAATGGGCAGCCTTTTTATGATATAGCCTTTTATACTTTTGTTTCCTATTGGAAATCAGTATCTGTAACTCCTTCGTTAATTTTAGCTTCGGTAACAGTAAGTGCAATTTCTATACCTACGTTCATATCAATTTTGTGTGGCATTTTAATACCTTTCACATCTTTGTAATCTCCGTAGTATGTAGTCTGAACCATTTTTTGTCCCATTTGCTCTACTTCTCTAGCTTCAGCTATCTTAAAGTTCGATTTTACATCATAGTAGTATGTAGTACTTCCTTTTTTAACAGCATACGCTTCATTTCCGTTTATAGATTCTATACCTGTAAGCTCAACCTCACCATTGTTCATAAGGTCTAATTCTTCAAATGGTACAGCACCTTCTTGCAAGTCTGCTAGGTCATCTCCCGTAAGGTCTTGGCGTTGTCCTTGCGATGTCATGTAACCCATTTTATCCGTAATTACTTGCTTCATCATCGTCATGCCCATAGCTTTCATTTCAACAAGTTGCTTATGGTCTGTAGTAACTTTCATTACTAACTCTAGTGGAGTGCCTTGTACGGTACCTGTAGATTTTGTGTATACTGTTTTAACATTTTTTACAGCTGCCTCGCCACCAATAGCTTTTAGGTAGTTGCCTAGTACTGTTTTTGCAGTAACGCCAGCAGGAACGGGCTTGTTAACTACAGGCTTATCTGTTTTTTTACCCCACTTATCAAAGTAAAATACGGGTATTTCGCTCTTTTCTAATGCTGGTACAACATCTGCTGCTTTACCTACAACAACAATTCGGGCTTTATCTACGCTAAAGAATTTTTTAGCTGCATTTCTAATATCTTCTGCCGTTACTGCATTAATGTTTTTAATGTAGTTTTCGTAAAAATCGGCAGGAAGGTTTTGCGTTTCTGTTCTTAACGCATAGCTTGCTACTGTAGATGGACTTTCCATACGCATTACAAAGTTACCTATGTATTTTGCTTTTGCGTTTTTAAGATCTTCGTGCGATACTAAATCCGTTCTAATACGCTTCATTTCGTTTAGTATCTCTACTATAGCACTATCGGTAACTGTGTTTCGTACGGATGATGTTGCTCTGAATGATGTTACGTATTTACCTGACCCAATAGATGAGTATGCACCGTATGTCCAAGCATTTGCTTCGCGTAGGTTAAGGAAAAGTCTTCCTTCGCCACCACCACCAAGTATTTGGTTGGCTAGTATTGCAGCAAAGTACTCTTTGTCTGTCATTTTTAAGTTTACAACATTTACAACAGCTATTTCACTTTGTACTGCATTTGGCATATCTACAAAGTTAATTTGTGTGTACTGTACATCTTTAGGGTCTGTGTAACTAATGTTTGGTGCTGTATTAGCTGTCCAGTCACCAAAAAGCTTTTTAACTTGCTTTTTAACGTCTTTGGTTTTTACATCGCCAACTACTACCAGGTATGCTTTTTCTGGCACAAAGTAAGTGTTGTAGTCTGCTTTTACATCGGCTAATGTAACATTGTTTAACGTTTCTTCGCTAAGGTATTCTCCATTAGGGTGGTTTCTGCCATATATAAGTACATCAGTTACTCTTGATGCTACTGATGTTACACTTTTTTCATCGGCTTTAAGCCCTTCGATGATTTTGTCTTTTTCCTTATCAAACTCCTCTTGTGTAAACTTAGGGTTTAAAGCACCATCGGCCATTAGCTCCAATATTCTATCAGAATATTTAGATAATCCGTTTGCTGATGCTCCTTGCGACCAAAAGTTAATGTTGGCTCCTAAAAAATCTACCTCTTCGTTAAAATCTTCTTTAGATATTGTAGTTGTACCACTACCCATAAGTGCGCTTACCATATCCGATACTCCTTTTTTGTTGCCTTCGGCATACGGAGCATTATCCATAGTAAGGGTGTACGATACTCTTGGTAGTTTGTGGTTTTCTACCACAAGTACTTTAAGTCCGTTTTTAAGGGTAAACGTTTCGGGTTTACCTATATTAACAGTAGGAGCAGGTCCCGGTTTTGGCATTGGTCTGTCTTGCGCCTGCATGCTTACAGATAAGAACAAACCGGCTAGTATGTATATGACTTTTTTCATGATTTTTTGTTACTTAGTTTTGTGCTTTGTCTTTAGCTGGTACATAATCAAGTATCATTCTCTGGTTTGGGTTCAGATACTTTTTAGCAACATCTCTTATTTCTTCTCTTGTTATCGAACGGTAAATGTCGATTTCAGTATTAATTAGGTTAACATCACCATATAACATATAGTATGTAGCAAGGTTACTTGCAACACCCTCAACACTTGCGTTGCTGTTTACGTACTGGCTTTCGTAGATGTTTTGTAGTTTTTCGAACTCTTTTTTAGAGATAAGCTCTGTTTGTAGCGTTGCTATTTCAGCATCTGCCTCTTTCATAATATCTTCGGCAGTGTATCCTTGCATTGGTATACCATATACAATGTACATACCATAATCCTCTTGGCTGTAGTTGAAAGCACCCATTTGCAATGCCATCTTTTTATCGTCTACAATCTTTTTGTACATTCTAGAACTTTTACCAGCGCTAAGTATTGTAGAAATCATATCTAACACACGTGCATCTCTGGTTTTCATAGATGGTGTACGGTATGCTGCTATAACCATTGGCAACTGGATGTTAGGATCCTCGTAAGTTGCACGGAACTGTTTTGTAATTGGCTCCTCTTTGTACGATTTGCGTGTTACAGGTGCTCCTTTTGGTATTGGACCAAAGTACTGCTCAATCCATTTTTTAGTCTGGTTAATATCTAAATCACCCGCTACAACCAATACTGCATTGTTAGGTACGTAGTATTTTTTGTTGAATGCCTGGAATTCCTCTAGCGTTGCAGCATCAAGGTGCTCCATAGAGCCGATGGTTGCCCAACGGTATGGGTGTTTTTTAAACATATTCTTTTTAACCTCTGCAATAAGGTTACCATAAGGTTGGTTGTCTACACGTAGTCTTTTCTCCTCTTTAACTACTTCGTTTTGCGTGTCAACACCAACTTGGCTAATTACTGGGTGCATTAACCTTTCTGATTCCATCCATAAACCAAGTTCTAGGTTGTTTGATGGGAATACTTCATAGTAATACGTTCTGTCGTCAGTAGTGTTTGCATTATTATTACCACCATTAGCAGTAACAATTTTAAACCACTCACCACGCTCTATGTTTTCAGTACCTTCAAATAAAAGGTGCTCAAAAAAGTGTGCAAAACCCGTTCTGTCAGGGTTTTCGTCTTTAGCTCCTACGTGGTACATTACCGAAGTAATGATAACTGGAGCTGTATTGTCTTGGTGCAGGATTACGTGCATCCCGTTGTCCAAATCATATTCCTCAAATGCTACTTTTTGGGCCGATGCTACTCCGCCAAGCATAAGAAGTGAACCCAAAGCCATTAAAGATTTTCTCATAAAAATTAATAATTATTTTGATTTTGATAATTGGTATGCAATTTCGGCATTTTGTTACAATAAATCTAAAATTTTTTTCACGAATTGATAATCAGTAGCTTATGAGGCTTATTTTTGCAATAAAATTTTTAGTATTGTATTGACTGATTAATAAATAGTTGTATATTTGCGGTCTTAAAAATTTATACTAAATAATATTGTTATGTACGCAATCGTAGAGATAGCAGGGCAACAATTTAAAGTTAGCAAAGACCAAAAGGTTTACGTTCACCGTTTAGAAGGTAATGAAGGAGATGCAATTACATTCTCTAAAGTTTTATTACTTGATGATAACGGAACTGTAACTCTAGGCGCCCCCGCTATAGAAGGAGCTTCAGTAGAAGCCAAAGTGCTACAGCACTTAAAAGGAGATAAAGTAATTGTTTTCAAGAAGAAGAGAAGAAAAGGTTACAGAGTTAAAAACGGACACCGTCAGTCTTTAACGCAAATTTCTATATCAGGAATTACTGCTCCTTAAAGAGCAACAAACAAAATTAAAAAAGGCAGCAGCACAAACTGCTGAGTAATAGTAACAATTAAAACCAAAACATCATGGCTCACAAGAAAGGTGTCGGTAGTTCTAAGAATGGTAGAGAATCAGAATCGAAACGCTTAGGTGTTAAGATTTATGGTGGTCAGGCTGCTATTGCCGGTAACATTATCGTAAGACAAAGAGGTTCTAAACACAATCCAGGTGAAAATGTTTACATGGGTAAAGATCATACTTTACATGCTAAAGTTGACGGTGTTGTGAAATTCCAGAAGAAAAAAGATGATAAGTCTTTTGTATCTGTAGTTCCATTTGAAGCTTAAGACATAAGAAAAAGAAGAAGTATATAAAAACCCGCTCTTTATTTGTAAAGAGCGGGTTTTTTGTGTTTATATAAAATCCAGCATTACCGATATAAACCCTACTATAATTAGGTGTAGTAAAAATGCTTTACGCTCCAGGTCTTTAAAAAAGGCGTAAATCATAAAAATTACATTAATTACTGCCAATACATAGGTAACCGTTTGTAGCCCTGTAAAATTTTTATCGTTAACAGCTATAAAAGAGGCACCAATGGTAATTGCAATAATTAACGACGATAATACGGTTAGCCCCTGTTGTTTTCTATCGGGGTTAATAATTAATGCAATTATTTTTATTGGAATAAAGTAAAATGCAACTATGCTACCTAGTATTACGTAGATGTTTGCCCCTAAAAGTTCCTTTCGGAACAGTAAAAAAGTAATAATAATAATTATGAGTAGGAGGGGCTCATAATAGGGCTTTAATAATTTCACGGCTATTGTATTTTTTGGGTTATTATTTTTAAAAACAATTCTCTGTTTATTTCTCGTGCACCTAAACTTGCTAAATGGGGGTTGTATACTTGGCAGTCCAGTAACAAATACCCGTTTTGCTGTAGCTTTTTTACTAAGGCTATAAAACCTACTTTACTAGCGTTGGATACTTTAGAGAACATGCTTTCGCCACAAAAAACATTGCCTAAATCTACGCCATACAGTCCGCCCACCAAATCAGTACCTTGCCACACTTCTACCGATTTTGCATGCCCTAACTCATGTAACTTAATATAGGCCTCCGTCATTTCAGAAGTTATCCAAGTGCCATCCTCCTCTTTCCGTTTTATGGTACTGCAATTGTGTATTACCTCCTTAAAGGCAGTATTATAGGTAACGCGAAAAGTACCCCTGTTTAGTATGTTGCGCATGCTTTTAGAGATTTTTAACTCATCTAAAAATAAAACCATGCGTTCTGGCGGGCTCCACCATAATATAGGCTCGTCATCCTCAAACCAAGGGAATATTCCGCTTTTGTAGGCTAATAAAAGTCGTTCTGGCGATAAATCGCCACCAACAGCCACAATACCCTCAGGAGATGCTATTGTTGGTGAGGGGAAATATAATTCGCGCGACAAGAAATACATATTATTTAAATAACTATCTATTATTCAAATTTATGAGGTTTACATTAAATATTTAAATGTTGGGGTGGAAATTTTTATTTGATGATAGTAATATTCTTTTCGTATTCTTACCTAAAGTTTTTAGATTTGCGTGATTACTAATATAAATCTTAAATCCAATTAAAAAATGAAAAAAGTTAAATTATTCACTATTGCTGCTCTAGCTCTTGGTGCAGTATTATTATCATGTAGTGCCAACGATGAGCCTACAGATAAGCAATCTAAAGAGATAGCATTAAATATTATTGAGCAAAAGCAAAAAAGTAGTAGCTTCGAAAAAGTTATTGGGACTTATGATACTGATGGTAATTTGACTGTTACGGCTGATAAAGCAGAATTAAGGAATATTTTCCAAAATAGGCTAAAGAAAGAGGGTATTACCATTGTGTTAGATAAAATTGAAATACGCGAAGATGTTATTGAAGGCACTACAGATAAATATTATTATTTAATTGGTATGAATAGGGATACTACCGTTAAAGTTGTAACTCAATTATTTCCTCATCCAACTTTATTAGGAGTTTTGATAGCTCAGATGTCACACTCCAATGAATTTAAAAAAACATGTGTTTGTGATGGCTTGTGTAGGAGAGGATGTAGCCCTAGGCTTTACACAGCAAGTGACGGGGTTATAGATTGGGAGTGCCTGCCATGTAGTAATACCACAGATTGTCGTAAAACTATTACAGATTCACCTTAGTATAAAAATGCAAACAACATAAAAAATCCCGAAGTTAAAACTTCGGGATTTTTTTATAGCTTTCTCCTTAAAAAGGTAAGTCATCATGGTCTTCCTCTTTAAAGTTGGTTGCAGGCTCAAAAGAGTCTTGCGCTGTTGGCATGGGTGGTTGTTGCGCTTGGTAACCGCCACCTGCTGGTGCTTCGGGTTGTAGTTTTTCTATTCTCCACCCTTGTATTGAGTTAAAGTATTTGGTTTCGCCTTGTGGGTTTACCCACTCTCTACCGCGTAAGTTAATCGAAATTTTTACAGGTTCGCCAACACCATAATTATTTAATAGGTCGCATTTATCTTGCGTAAACTCAACCATTATATGTTGTGGGTATTGCTCATCAGTAGTAACTACTACCTCTCTTTTTCTAAACCCGTTGTTACCATACGTTTTGGTTTCGTCAATCATTTTAATTCTTCCAGAAACTTCCATAATTCTCTCGTTGTTATTTTCTGCTCAAGGCAGCCATCGTTAATATATTAAAAATTCTTTTCTGCTAGTAGTACTTTCCATGCTGTTAGCACCTCGTTATCGTCAAGGTACTGCTTGGCTTTTTGGTACTTTTTGGTTGCATCGTCTGCGCTAAGCAGTGCTTTTATTTCAAAATCGTCTTTTATAAAAGCAGCAATAGCCTCATCGCTTGGTAAAGTTTCTACATTACCCAGTTTACCCAAATCGTTACCATTAAAAATGCCACATTCCTTAACAAAATCAGGTACATTATCTACACCAATACCTAGTGTAGTGAGTGGTTTTTCTACCTCAAAAAGCCCTTGGTTGGCACGGCTATACCAGTTACCACCCATACGCGATACTAAATCGATTTTAGTTTGGTCTACAGCACCGTTTGCATCCAATATAGCTTCGTCAATATGTAATTTTACTACTTCGCATAGTATTAAGTTGCCTGCGCCACCTTCGTTACCCAATGCAATAATATCGGTTACCTTGCACTCAAACTGTACAGGCGATTCTTTAACGCGGAACGGTTTTACAACATCGCTTGGTAGCATGGTAAGTCCTGCTTTTTCAAACTCATTTATACCATCGGCATACTCGGTGCTAGATAATGATGCTTGTTGCACAATAGCGTAATTAACCACATTTATAACCACTTCTTTAGTAAGCTCGGCATTAATAAGTGTGTGCTTTGTAGTGTTATTGCGTACCCTACGTGCTGGCGAAAAAACCAATACAGGCGGGTTGGCACTAAACACATTAAAAAAACTAAATGGCGAAAGGTTGGGTACGCCGTTTTCGTTTACGGTACTAGCAAAAGCTATAGGTCGTGGTCCTATTGCGCCTTGCAGGTAGCCTTGCAGTTTTGCAGTAGGTATTTCTTTAGGGTTAATACTTAGCATTACGGTTGTTGTTTTGTACAAATATACTTTTTATACCCCTACTAAAAAAACCACTGTTTGCAATTTAACTACTATGTTAATAACTAAATACTAAAATAATTTGCTACTGCGTTAGTACCTTAATAAGCACATGGTAATTGTTAAGTTTTACTATCTTTAAGCCTCAAATTATACTTTATGCAGTTTTACGATAAAAGGAGTTTTACTCGTTGGGTACTTATTGCAGCTTCGTTTTTAATTGTGGTAGCCATACTTTGGAATACTTATAACTTTTTCCAAATTTTTAAAGAAGAAGAACGCGAAAAAATGGAGCTTTGGGCAGATGCTCAAGTAATATTCAACAAATCGACTTTAAATGATGGCGACCAAGCACTAACCCTTAGAATTATAACAGGTAATAAGACCATTCCTATTATTTTAACAGATAGCGAAGGGAATATTATGAATACGAATAATATTGATGATGCAATTGTAAATGGGAAGGATAAACTGCAATCCTATTTACAAAGTATTAAAAAAGAAAATGCACCTATTGAGATAGAAATTACCGATAATAAATTTCAGTATCTGTATTATGGGAATTCGCCACTATTAAACAAACTCAAATATTACCCTATAGCCTTAGTACTTGTTATTGTGCTTTTTGGTGCAGTAGTGTATATATTTTTTAGAGCTACTAAAATGAGTGCGCAAAACAGACTTTGGGCGGGTATGGCAAAAGAAACAGCGCACCAAATAGGCACGCCACTATCGTCGTTACTGGGTTGGATAGAAATAATGAAGGTAGATAATGTAGACGAAACTACGGTAACGGAAATAGAGAAAGATGTACACCGCTTGCAAACCATTGCCGAGCGTTTCTCTAAAGTAGGGTCTGAGCCTGCACTTAAAGCATTAGATATTGTGGCAGAAACCGAAAAATCGTATGCCTATTTAAAATCGAGAGCATCCAAGCAGGTTGCATTTACGTTTCAGGCACCCGATTATCCTGTAATGGTACTGCTAAACCCTGAGTTGCACAGCTGGACGATAGAGAATTTAGTGAAAAACGCTATTGATGCGATGAAGGGTAAAGGTAAACTGGATATTATTATTGAGGATCGTGAAAAGTACGTAAAAATTAAAGTATCCGACTCGGGTAAGGGAATAGCAAAAGGACAGTATCGAAAGGTTTTTGAACCTGGTTTTACCACCAAAAAAAGAGGATGGGGTCTTGGGTTATCGTTAACCAAACGTATTGTAGAAGAATACCATAAGGGTAAAATAAAAGTACTAACCTCTGAGGTAGGCAAGGGTACTACTATGCAGGCGAGCTTTCCTAAAAAGCAATAAAAAAGCAGGACATTGTCCTGCTTTTTGTGTTATGCTGTTGGCTTAGCCTTACTTACATATTATTGCTAATTGCTGTAGCTAAGTTTTCAAATTCTTCTTTTGCTAGCGTTACTTTATTAATAAAGCGCATATCGTCCATATTGCTAAGTGGTATAAGGTGTACGTGCACATGCGGCACCTCTAGCCCTACAACTGCCATACCTACACGTTTGCAGGGTACAGTTTTCTCTATGGCTTTTGCTACTTTGTACGAAAATTGCATAAGCTGTGTATACAATGCCTCGTCCATATCAAAAATCTTGTTTATCTCCTTTTTTGGGATGCATAGCGTATGCCCTTTAGCGTTAGGATTAACATCTAAAAAAGCCAAAAAATTATCGTCTTCGGCTATTTTGTAGGCAGGTAACTCGCCATTTACAATTTTTGTGAATATAGAACTCATAGCGGTAGCTTGTATTTGTGTTAGGTTCTTGTAATTTCTAAAACTTCAAACTTCAGTGTGCCGTTAGGGACTTTAATTTCGGCAACCTCGCCAACCGATTTTCCTAAAAGCCCTTTACCTATAGGTGATGTAACCGATATTTTACCCGATTTTAGGTCGGCTTCACTTTCTGCTACAAGCGTATACGTCATTTCCATGCCGTTGGCTTGGTTTTTTATTTTTACGGTAGATAGTACCAGTGCCTTGCTTATATCGAGTTGCGACTCGTCAATTAATCGGGCATTAGCTAGCAGCTCTTCCATTTTAGAAATTTTAAGCTCCAATAACCCCTGTGCTTCTTTGGCAGCATCGTACTCTGCATTTTCCGATAAATCTCCTTTATCTCTTGCCTCAGCTATTGCCTGAGAAGCTTTTGGTCGCTCTATGCTTTTAAGCTGGTCCAGCTCGTCTCTTAATTTCTTTAATCCTTCGGCTGTGTAGTAAGATACTGTACTCATAACTTCATCGTTTATATAAATAGAAAAAATCCCATTCAGGACGGGATTTCTTTCTGCAAAGATAATATTTTTTTAATATGTCTGTTTATTACTAAGTGCAATAGCACATATCAAAGTTAATTAATTTAAATTTGTTTCGTAACTATATAAGTAGAAATTTATGAACGCAACTAAATATATTATACTCCTTTTATTATTACCGTTATTGTTTGGTTGTAGTAACGATGGTATTAACAATAATAACAGGTATTTACCCAACTACGGTTTTTCTGTAGATATTAATATGGAGCTGCCTTTATATACCAATTTACAATTTACGGGTAACCCTGTTTATATAGACCAAGCAGGGGTAGGTATTACGGGTATTTTTGTAATGAATACAGGGGGTGGTTATGTGGCGTATGAGGCAACGTGCCCCAACCAAGAAATATCGGAATGTTCTGGGATGTTTTTACAGGGTATTACGGCAATATGCCCTTGCGATGAAGCCGAATACAACCTGTTTAACGGGCAATCTACAGAAAAAGAGTTCCCATTAAAACAGTATAGGGTAGAGGTGGTTAACCCAAGCGTAATACGGGTTTTTAATTAATGATTATCTAGTATATACAGTACAAAAAAATCCTGCCACAATAGTGTAGCAGGATTTTTTATTTTAACTCCAATTAAAAGTAAAGCTAGTTGTTGTTTAAAATTTTAGTGTTGCACCTACTAAAAAGTTAATACCAGCTTGCGGATAGTAGTAAGGGTCGCCAAACATATATCCGTTTGATACGTACTCGGTATCAAAAACATTATTTACCAATCCGTTTAATACAATGCTTTTAAAGATTGATTTTGTTTTTATCTCGTAGCTAACATTTAAGTCGTTTACAAAGTAGCTATCCAACTTAGCGTTGTCCGATTCTAAATTGTCCATGTACTGCTCGCCTACAAATTTAGATAGTAGTGCTATTTGTACATTCTTCATCGGTAGGTAAATTAACTGGTTACCCGCTATAACACTTGGCGAAAATGCAATTTCGGTATTCCCTAAATCTTCAACACCTGTTTCGCCTTCGTTAAAAAAGTCTACATTTTTATTATCGCTCAAAGCTATATTAGGGCGTATTACCCATTTGTTGGTAATAAATAGGGTAGCCTCAGCCTCTACACCCAAACGGTAGCTATCGCCACTATTGGTATATAGTGGTGCGCCCACATCGTTTAAAGCTCCCGTAAGTACCAATTGGTCTTTGTAACGCATGTAGTAACCGTTTATAGTAACATCGTTTTTACCCGATTTGTAACGCCATCCTAGCTCAAAATCGTTTAGGCTTTCGGGCTTGGTACTGCCATTTTCGTAATCGGCACGGCGTGGCTCTTTGTTGGCACGCGCATACGAAAAGTAAATATTATTTTTATTGTTTACGCTATACGTAAGTCCCGCTTTTGGGTTAAAAAAGTCGAAAGTATCATCTACAGGTAGTGGTGTAGCGGCACTCTCCAAAACGTTACTTGCTTTGTAGGCTACATTTCGGTATTGTAAATCGCCAAACAGGCTTAGGTTGTTTGTAATTTGGTAGTTTGCTTTAGCAAATACATTAAAGTCGGTTTTATCGGCAACGTTATCATAGTAACGGTCGTCAGGTTGTACACCAGCCGAGTTTCTTGCCCAAATAATGTTTCCAAAATGGTCGCCCTCGTACTTATTCCAGGCACCACCAAAAACAACATCTAAACCGTTGTTATTATAATTCGCCGAGAAAGTTGTACCGTAAAAATCATTCTCCAGCCACTTGCGTGTAACCAAATCGGTAGTGCCATCGGTATTTGTAGCTTGTATACCAGGGTAGTTGGCTGCCGTAGTACCGTCTCTGTAATTCTCAAAATACCCTTTACCAATAGTGTAGTGTACGGCAATATTAGTGTTCCAGTTGTTATTTAATTTTTCGTTCCAGTGCAATTGGTAATGGTCTTGCTGGTAATTGTCTACTTCGTCATCATAAAAACGAACGTTGCCATCAATATCCGTATAAATACCCGAGGTATTAAAACGGCGGTTACTATCTAGCGTCGCTTTGTCAATACCATTCCATGCTTGATAAGTACGCTCTTTACCGCCAAATACTAAGGCTTTTATTAGTGTAGAGCCATACACGTATGTACCCTGCAAAAAGTACGATTTCAGGTCGGATTCTGCCCTGTCTATATAACCATCCGAAGCAATGTTTGATAATCGACCTGCTATTTCAAAGCGGTCGTTCATTAAACCCGTACTAAATTTTACGGTATGCTTACGCGAATTAAAACTACCAAACGAGTTGGATATTTCGCCACTAGCCTCTGGGCTGTAACTATCGGTAAGTAGGTTAAGGCTTGCACCAAAAGCACCTGCACCGTTGGTAGATGTACCTACACCACGCTGTAGCTGAATGTTCTCTACCGATGAGGCAAAGTCGGGCATGTTAACCCAAAATGTACCATGCGATTCGGCATCGTTATACGGTATTCCGTTTAGCGTAACGTTTACACGGCTGGCATCGGCACCACGCACACGTATACCAGTGTACCCTATACCGTTACCCGCATCGGTGGTGGTAACTACAGAGGGGAGGTAGTTAAGCAGAATAGGAATATCCTGCCCTAAGTTACGTGGGGCAATTTCCTCTTTGCTAACGTTAGTAAAGGTTACGGGTGTTTGTGCTTTTACACGCACGGCTTGTACGAGTACCTCTTCTAGTTTGTACTCTTGTACTTTTGTAGAGTCTTGCTCTGGGGCTGTTTGTGCCGTAGCACCTAAAGCAGCAAACCCAAAAGCGCATAGGAAAGCATTTTTCCTGTTGATTTGATTGAATAAAAGTTTCATTCGTAAATGTGTTTACGAATAAAAGGGGCAATTATTCCTGTTAGTGTTAAATTATAAAATATGTGGCATTAAAACAGCGGCGTGCACTCCGTTATTTTGTTGCCTTTTTCCCTTGGCAGCATTACCCGCCCAGGTTCTTTGGGTATGATCTCAGCCTGATATATTAGGCACCCCTTTGAGACGGCGCAAATGTAGTAACTTTTTTTTGTTGGGTTATCAGATTTTTGGATTTTTTAAAAAAGCACTAGTCTTTTATTTTCTATCCATTATCTTACGTTTTAATTTAATGCTCTGGTGGTTTGCGTAACTGCTTTTTCTCCGATACGTTTTTTTTGTTTTTCAGTCGTTTTTTAATGGCTGCTTTGGGTATTTTGGTAGGTTTACGCTCTTTAGGTACGGTAAGTGCGCCCTCCATTAGCTGTAAAAAGCGTTTAATTACAATATCCTTGTTGCGGAGTTGGCTACGGTCTTCATCGCAATGCAATAGTAAAATACCGTCGTTAGTTAGCCGGTTGGCAAGGTTGGTTGTTGCCAATTCCTTTTCTTCAGCAGTTAAGGCTTTGGAATCTGATAGGTTAAAACTCAACACTACTTTACTGGCAACCTTATTTACGTTTTGCCCGCCTGCACCACTACTGCGTACGGCTTTAAAATCGAGTTCCTGTATTATGCGTGTGTTATCCATTTTTCAGAATAGAATTGGGGCTTTAGAATATAGATATTAGATATCAATCTGTGGTATAAAATCTATATTCTATTATCTGATGTGTTTAATCTTTTTATTGTGGTTGGTGCGCGGGTTTTAGTAGGTCGTTTACCGTTTTTACAGGGCTAAATGTTTCTAAAGGCACTTCGGCAAATACAGTAATCCAGCCTGCCATAGCACCATTCCAGAGCCCTGGCAATTCATACGATTTTACATCTTTACCCAAGCGGTTTTTAGTTACTATAAAGCCCGTGCCCTCATCTACATATTCGTTAAGGTTAAAGTATTCGCCCTTGTAGTTTTTAAGTCCACAAACCAAATCTACAGGATTAAAGTGTGTAGATTGCGATAGGATTGCTTTTTGGTTGGCATTTTCTGTATCTATTTGCGAGCTTTCTACAATTTGTAACGATAGCCTTCCTTTTTCCTCCTCAACCCAAAAAGGTCCGCCTCCAGGTTCGCCCTCATTTTTTACCATACCACAAACCCTAATCGGTCTGTTTAGTAGGTCGCGCGCATAGGCTACCTTATTATCATGGGTGAATTTAGATACATCTTCGGGTATATGTTGCGCTAATTGCTCTTTGGCAAACGTAAATATTTCGTTTACTTCGTTCTCATTAACGTCGCCTTCATCAATGCGTTCCAAGTAAATAAATACTTGTTCCTGTAACTCAATTAACCCACCTGCTAGTGCTTTTTTGTATAGCGATATGGTTTCGAGGTTGTTATTGCTAACATTGTCTATGTTCTTAACAAAAACAATATCAGCTTCGAGGTTGTTGAGGTTTTCTATCAATGCGCCATGCCCTCCAGGTCTAAACAGTATTGTACCATCCGCCTCTCTAAACGGAACATTATCCATGGCTACCGCAATGGTATCGGTTTTTTTATGCTGGTACGAAAAACTAAAATCAATAGCTGTGCCCGATTCTTTTTCAACGCTTTCTCTGGCTGCTGTTATGGCATCCAAAAATCCATCCAAATGTTCTTCGGATATGGTAAAGTGTACGTTGCTCTTTTTTCCCGATTCGGCATACGTAACGCTTTCCGTAAGATGCTCGCAGACAGGGGTGGCAACATAATTATCACATTGATGGAATGGTAATATACCTTTTGGTTTGTTGGCAAAATCGAATTGCTCGTCCTGCAACATTGTTTTTATAAAGTTATAGCTGCGTGTGCTTTTGCTCCATTCGTTATAATTGGGGTTTTGTTTTATAACATCCATAATAGTGTTGTAAAACGGGAATTTTTCTAACCCAACTAAAAAGGTGTTGAGTGCAGTATCGTTTTTTCTGTTAATGTAGGCGTTTATGGTATCGTTTTCAGGGTCAAAGTTTACCATAAATTCATTTAAGAATTTAAACATTCGTGATGCTGCTCCTGATGCAGGTACAAACTTGGTTAGCTTAAAATTATTCTTTTTCCGCTCAAAATAAGCAGCATATTCCTCTGCTGATGCTTTGGGTAGCTTAAAAATACCATCGTTTATAACGGCTGGTTTTTTTAAGACTATTTTACTAATTCCTGTTTTAAAATTATTTAGTTGTGCAGCTACCTTATCTAAACCAATGCCTCTGTTGTGTATATCGGCATAGTCTTTTACGGTTAAACCCAGTGCTATTGCTTGTTTAAGGTTGCTCATTATTTCGCTCCCTTTTGCTGTAAGGTTTGCTTCGTTTCCGTTAACAATGGCGTAGTTGGTTTCTTTATGGCTTAGTTCGTTTACAAGCTTTTTTACGGCATCGTCCTCGGTGGTAGTAACAGCAATTAGTACTAACTTATCGTTGGCGGGTCTGTTTTTCTTATTTAAACCTGTTGTAATATCAAAACTTTTAAAGTTAAAAGCAATTGCGTTACCAGTGTCAGCAATTTGGTGTGCTTCCATCGTATTTGCAATAGCATTAGCAATTTGTGCTGTTTCTGCATAAACCGTAATTGCTACAGTGTTGTAGGATTGTTTTGTAATGTTTTTTTCCATGAAAAATAGCCTATAAATGCAACAATAGTTAAAAATATACTTAGCATGCTGGTAAACGTGTAGCCTTTTAAAAAGAAAAGGGGTATAGCAATAATATCGCCTACAATTAAAAACAGCCAGTTTTCTAGTTTACGTTTTGCTAATAGCCACATACCTATAAAAAACAGTCCTGTAATAAACGTATCTACATACGCCCACCAATATGTAAATTTATCGAAATAAATATAAATACTGGACACAAATATAACCGAACCCATAAATATTAGTAGGCACACTATGTTATCTTTACTTTGCATTTTCGATATTTTTAGTGTGCCACCATCTTGTTTATCCTTTCTGCTCCATAGCCACCAACCGTATATGCTCATGTAAAAGTAGTAGCCATTAATTATCATGTCGCCATACAGGCTACCTACATATAACAAATAAACGTATAGGGCTGTACTTACTAAACCTGTGGGGTATACCAATATGCTGTTTCGCGCCGAAAATACAACGCTTAGTGCACCAAATATGGTTGCAATAATTTCTAATACAATAAATGGGGTAGAGTAGTCTTTATATTGGCTAAAAAGGAAATCGAATATTTCGTTCATGTTATAGGCTTTGTGTTTGTTTTTTTTCAAAGCTATACACTAGGGTAAAACCTTCTATTTCCTGAAAATAAAACGAATAATCGCAATTCATATCGTTAAAACGTAGGTTGGCATCGCCACTATCTTTCTCGAGTGTAAACGGAACAACATCAATATGGTTTTTAAAACTAATGCCAGGTAGCGAAATCATTTTAAACAAGGCTTCTTTAACACCCCAAATAACGGTAAGTTGCCGTATGCGCTCTGTATCATTTTTGGTATTTAAGTAACTAAGCTCAGAGGTACAGAATTTTTCGGCAATTATCAATATTTTTTTGCGTTGCTTTTCCATATCAATACCCACGTTTTTGTTGCTAATAATAATAGCCGAAAAATTGTGTGAATGGGTTATGGATATGTACTTGCCGTCTTTAAGGTGTGGTTTACCATCTTCATCGTAATACAAATCAAAATCGGTATAACCCGCTTCCTGTAAAAGCATTCTAACACTTAAAAAACCGTTTTGGTGTTGTTCGCTTTTCATCCCCTCTAACCTAGCAAGGCATACATCTCTAAGCTGAACGCTCCTAAAAAGGGTGTTGTATGACTCTGTAATTTTCCAGACTAGTAATTGGGTATCTTGATTTATGCTAACAGATTGGTATAATGGCATTGCAAATGTTTATAGGTGCGGTATAATTCACCGCATTGTTTTTCAAATGGTTATAATGGTTAACAATGCTTAAATTCTTCTTAAAGCTGTGTGTTTATGCAGGAAATGCTTAAATTTGCATAAATTTTTGCTAATACAAATATACAATATTCATGAGTACTAAAACAGCGCCATACGTGGCTTACAAAGTAAAAGATATTTCCCTTGCAGATTGGGGTAGAAAAGAGATTACGCTTGCAGAGGCGGAAATGCCGGGGTTAATGGCACTTCGTGAAGAATATAAAGACGAGCAACCACTTAAAGGTGCACGCATTGCAGGATGCTTGCACATGACGATACAAACGGCGGTATTAATAGAAACACTTGTAGCGTTAGGTGCCGATGTTACTTGGAGTTCTTGTAACATATTCTCTACACAAGACCACGCTGCTGCGGCAATTGCTGCTGCTGGAATACCAGTATATGCATGGAAAGGGCTTACTGAAGAGGAGTTTGACTGGTGTATTGAGCAAACATTATTTTTTGGAGAAGACCGTAAACCATTGAACATGATTTTGGATGATGGTGGTGACCTTACTAACATGGTGTTTGACAGATTCCCTGAGCTTGCAGCAGGTATTAAAGGATTATCGGAAGAAACTACTACAGGGGTACACCGTTTATACGAAAGAATGAAAAACGGTACACTGGTAATGCCAGCTATTAATGTTAACGACTCGGTTACAAAATCGAAATTTGATAACAAATACGGTTGTAAAGAGAGTGCTGTTGATGCAGTACGTCGTGCTACCGACCTTATGTTAGCGGGTAAAAGAGTAGTGGTTTGTGGTTATGGCGATGTAGGTAAAGGTACTGCGGCTTCGTTTAGAGGTGCAGGATCGATAGTTACCGTTACGGAGATTGACCCAATATGTGCACTACAAGCTGCTATGGATGGCTTTGAAGTGAAAAGGTTAGAAACGGTTATTGGTAATGCCGATATTGTTATTACTACTACAGGTAACAAAGATATTGTTATGGGACGCCACTTTGAGATGCTAAAGGACAAAGCATTAGTATGTAACATTGGGCATTTTGATAACGAAATTGATATGGCTTGGTTAAACGATAACCATGGTGCTACTAAAGTAGAAATAAAACCACAGGTAGATAAGTACACCATTAATGGTAAAGATATTATTATTCTTGCCGAAGGGCGTTTAGTAAACCTTGGTTGTGCTACTGGACATCCAAGTTTTGTAATGAGTAACTCGTTTACCAACCAAACGCTTGCGCAGATAGAACTTTGGAAGAACAGTGAAAACTATAAAAACGAAGTGTACATGCTACCAAAACATTTAGATGAAAAAGTAGCAGCCTTACACCTTGCAAAATTAGGTGTGGAGCTAGAAACACTTAGAGAAGACCAAGCAGCGTATATTGGTGTTTCGGTTGAAGGACCATTTAAGCCAGAGTATTACAGATACTAGATTTTAGGTATTTATTGATAATCAGATTTTGGATTATCGTAATAGAAATATAAAAAAGTCCTGCAATTGCAGGACTTTTTGTCTTATATCTAAATATTCTAATTATTAACTAATCTAGTTACGCGTCCAACACGATAAAATATGGTCGTTTACCATACCCGTTGCCTGCATGTGCGCATAGAGTGTAGTAGAGCCTATAAACTTAAACCCTCGCTTTTTCATATCCTTACTAATCTTATCCGATAGTGGCGTAGTTGCAGGTACATCGCTAAGGCGTTCAAAATTGTTAATTATAGGTTTACCGTTGGTAAAAGCCCAAAAATAGTCCGAAAAGCTACCAAACTCTTCTTGTATCTTCATAAAAGCCTGTGCATTACTTATAGCCGATTTTACTTTTAACGTATTGCGTATTATACCCGTATCCTGCATTAGCGCATCTATTTTGTTTTGATTGTACAGTGCTATTTTTTTGTAGTCGAACCCGTCAAACGCCTTCTTAAAGCTCTCACGCTTAACCAATATAGTATACCAGCTAAGCCCCGCTTGAAAAGTTTCCAGCAATAAAAACTCAAATAGCGTAGCATCATCGTAAACAGGCTTACCCCATTCCTCGTCATGGTATTTTTTATACAACTCGCTACTTTCGCACCAACCGCAACGTCTTTTATCGTCCATAATTACACCTTTTTATTTTTATATAGTTATCAATAATATAGTATGCAAGGTAAATTACAGGCGCAAGTAACACAGCAATAACCAGCTTTATAACATAACCTGTTATGCCCAATTACTAATAAACACAGGTGTATCCATAACACCTGTAAGCTAAAAGGCAATTCCCAGCACCACAAAACTATCAAAAAATTGCAATATAATTATGGATTCTGCGATACGAAGCCAAATCATTTTTTTACCTATTCTCTTTTTAAAAAAGCGGCAATACTCCAGTAGCTTTGCCGAAATATTCATTACTAAACTTAGTAGTAATAAAAACCCCCAAGCCTTAGGCTTGGGGGTTGAAAATATAGTTGTTGTTTGCTTTTAATTAAGCAAGTGCAGCTCTTTTAAATCCTGTAACGGTTAAGTTAGCATCTACAGATTGTACATACTTACTAACGCTCATTTTGCTATCTTTAATGTAATCTTGGTTAACCAGTGTGTTATCCTTAAAGAAACGACCTAATTTACCTTTAGCAATATTATCTAACATAGCCTCTGGCTTGCCTTCCTGACGAAGTTGGTCTTTAGCAATTTCGATTTCTTTCTCAATAGTTGCAGCATCAACACCATCTTCATTAAGTGCAATAGGGTTCATTGCAGCAACCTGCATTGCTACATTTTTGGCAGCCTCCTCAGCACCGTTTACGTTAGCAGATAGTGCTACTAAAGTAGCAATTCGGTTACCTGCGTGTATGTATGAGTTTACGTAAGCACCATCAAGTTTTTCAAAAGCACCTATTTCTATTTTCTCACCAATTACACCTGTTTGTTCTATAAGTTTCTCGCTTACAGCTAAACCTTTAAAGTCAGCAGCAAGGAACTCCTCTTTAGTACTGTAGTTTAATGCAAGGTTTGCAAGATCTGTAGCTAATGTTACAAAAGTTTCGTTTTTTGCAACAAAGTCAGTCTCACAGTTTAGAGATACTACTACACCCGATGTGTTGTCGCTGTTTACAACAGCAATAACAGCACCTTCAGTCGATTCTCTATCTGCTCTGTTAGCCGCTACTTTCTGACCTTTTTTACGAAGGTTCTCAATAGCTTTATCAAAATCCCCATCAGCTTCTACCAAAGCTTTTTTGCAGTCCATCATACCTGCACCTGTGGTTTTTCTTAATTTATTTACGTCTGCAGCAGTAATATTTGCCATTTTCGAAAAGAGTTTAGTTGTTAAATTATAAAAGTCGTTATGCTAATTTATGGCTACAAAAGTAAACATATACCAGCACAACGACTTTATTGTAATGTTATTATTTATTTTCCTCAGTAGTAGCCGTTGTAGCTTCTGCTGCTGGTGCAGCAGCCTCTTTTTCGGGCTTGTTCTCTTGTGGTTCCTCTTTTTCAGATTTTCTTTCAGAGTGTCCTTCTACAATAGCACCAGTTACTAAAGACAATATTTTGTCGATTGATTTAGAAGCATCATCATTTGATGGTATTACATAGTTAACCTGACGTGGGTCAGAGTTAGTATCTACCATTGCAAAAACTGGAATGTTTAATTTGTGAGCTTCTTTTACTGCGATGTGTTCTGCCTTAATATCTACTACAAATAACGCTGCTGGTAGCCTCGTCATGTCAGATATAGATCCAAGGTTTTTTTCAAGCTTTGCACGTAAACGGTCAACTTGTAAACGCTCTTTTTTAGAAAGAGTCATAAATGTACCGTCTTTCTTCATTCTATCAATAGCAGCCATTTTTTTAACTGCTTTACGGATAGTAACAAAGTTAGTAAGCATACCACCTGGCCATCTCTCTGTGATGTACGGCATGTTGGCAGCTTTTGCTTTTTCGGCAACAATATCTTTTGCTTGCTTTTTAGTAGCAACAAATAATACTTTTCTGCCCGATGCAGCTATTTTTTTAAGGGCTTCGTTAGCCTCTTCAATTTTAGCTGCAGTTTTATATAGGTTAATAATGTGTATTCCATTACGCTCCATATATATGTAAGGAGCCATGTTCGGATCCCATTTTCTGGTCATGTGTCCAAAGTGTACACCTGCTTCCAGTAAGTCTTTAACTTCTACTGTGTTTGCCATTTTTGTAATAGTTTACGTTCTGTTGAGTAAGCAATGTTCAGGTGGCGGTTTTTCCGGCCCTGCTCATTTAGATGCTAAACTAACCCCTCGCCTCGGCGGGGCAACAACAACATGTTTTTTTAATTCAAATAATAATTTACGATGCCACCCTAAGATGATACTTGGGCAGCCAATAAGGATATTAACGTTTAGAGAACTGGAATTTCTTACGTGCTTTCTTCTGTCCGAATTTCTTACGCTCTACCATTCTTGGGTCTCTCGTTAATAAACCTTCTGGTTTAAGGATGCTTCTGTTTTCAGCATCTACTTCACACATAGCTCTTGCAATAGCCATTCTTACAGCTTCTGCTTGCCCTGTTGATCCTCCTCCGTACACATTAATTTTTACATCAAAGTTCTCAGCATTATCAGTTAATGTTAATGCCTGTTTTACTTTGTACTGTAAAGTAGGTGTTGGGAAATAGGTTTCAAATTCTTTTTTGTTTACCGTGATTTTACCTGTACCTTCAGAAAGGTAAATACGGGCAACAGCGGTTTTTCTTCTTCCAATTTTGTGGATGGTTGCCATTACTTCAAGTCGTTTAAGTTAACGGTTTTAGGCTTCTGAGCATCATGCTTGTGCTCTGCGCCTACGTATACATTTAGATTACGGAATAGCTCTGCACCTAATTTGTTTTTAGGGAGCATTCCTTTTACAGCTTTTTCTACTAAAATTGCAGGGTTTTTAGCCTGTACAACTTTTGCAGTTAAAGTTCTTTGTCCTCCTGGGTAACCTGTGTGGCGGATGTATGTTTTTTCCTCCAGTTTGTTACCAGTAAGGTTGATTTTTTCTGCGTTGATAACGATTACGTTGTCTCCACAGTCCACGTGCGGTGTAAAATTTGGTTTGTATTTACCTCTTAAAAGCATCGCAACTTTAGAAGCAAAACGGCCCAAATTATGACCCTCAGCATCAACAACAACCCATTCTTTCTGAACGGTCTCTTTGTTTGCTGAAACTGTTTTGTAGCTTAATGTGTTCACAATAAATAATTTTAATTAAACATTCCGTCCCCAATAAAGGGGATGCAAAAGTACAATTAAATATTAGAATTTCAAACGGGTGTAAAAAATATTCTTTTCCGTGTAACTTTATGGGTTTGAGTATACTTGAATATTTTACAAATATAAGTATTGCAAGAACTTTTAAGTTAGTTTTTTCGGGACGATTTAACTTACAATACTTATATTTGAGTAAACTATAAAATTATTCTATTAAAAGGCTATTATTGATAACAGCACTACGTATGTTTTCCATTATAATAGAATAAAAGTGCGAAACGTGTGAGAGTAAAGATTTCGCAATTTTGAGTACTGTATTATCAGGTAAGGAATTTGAACTAAAAACTTTTGATAAAGAGGATTTTAGATTGTTTATTCATGCACATCAACATCAAGTTCTGGGGCTAATTTTTTTATTCGGTCAAACAAGTCTCATAAATACATCACTAATAATTTGTAATTATGAAAACGGCAATATTTTTATTTATGGTAGTGGCACTGTTAGGATGTAAAGCCGAACATAGTTCCGAAGGCAACCATGATTTAATTGGCGTATATAAAAGTAAAAAGCCAAATAAATTTAATGTTGCTATAGGAAGAGTAACTGGTGTTAGTTATGGTGTTGGAAATAAAATGATTCTTAATAAAGATTCTACTTTCGTTTACGAAACTTGCGCTATGGTAATTAGTGGTAAATGGAGCACAGAAAATGATACGCTGTTAATGTATTATGATAAAAAAAGGTTTAAGGTGGAGGAATTAAATACTGACCCAGAGTACATAAAGTTTATAAAAGTGTATCCAGAACCGCATAAAATTCAGATTAAAGGGGCGCGTTTAATAAAGAAAAGTAGTGATATTAACGGCGATGTGCATATTTCGGAATTAATAAAGCAAGAAGAATAATTAGGTATAGTTCTGCTTTTTATTAAATCAAACATGCATACTATGTTACTAATAATTAATAACAAGTTTTATAGTACTTTATTTATTACTTATTGTCAGTTATTTTGTCTATTTAAACATTAATATTTAAATTCTTCTTCTTCACCATAAAGAAATATTTGGTAGTATAAGTAATAACGAAGCAATACCTTTTTAATAATTTATGTTAGCCGAAAACGGTGCGTTGCTATCTTGTGCGTGTAATATCCTTTTTATATAAAAATTATAAAAAATGAAAGACCTTCGGAGGAAGGTCTTTCAATACTCAACATAAAAAAACTAACTCAACTAACTTTACTTTTTTATTAGCTTGATAGTGCTTACACGGTTGGCATCGTCTGTAATTTTTACAAAATACATTCCGTTGCTAAGTCCCTCTACATTAAATGCTGTATTGGCTGCTGTTCCGTTATATGTTTTTACAAGTTGCCCAGTAAGTGTATATACTGTTACTTGTTGGGTTGGTGTATTAATGCTAAAGCTGTTTGTTGCAGGGTTGGGGTAAAGTGCCACTTTTGTTGTAGCCTCAAAACCTTCTGCGTTAAGCAAAGCAGGTTGGTTACCGTATATTTTAAATTCACCAGGTTGTAGTGTTACGTTTTCTACGGTGCCACTTATTACGGCATCGCTATCTAGTAAATCATACCAATCATCAGTAGTTGGAAAAAATGTGTTTACCGTTTGTGCCGTAACATCAAAATTAGCAACTACTATAACACTACTAAGGTCTCCAGCTGGTAGGCTTTCGTTCCAAATATCAATTCGAGGTGTAAGGTCGCCCGAGTCGATAGTAAAAGTGTTGGTATGGAATACAGGTCGGGTACGTCTTAATTTTATAATATCTGCCCAAGCATTGTATATTCCCATACGGTTGGCGTCGGCTGTGTAACCCAGTTCAAATGGTATTGGTTTTGGGTCGGTACGGCATCCCTCTGTTATAGTACCGTTTTCGCAATAGTTAATACTGTATTCGTACCCTAGTTCGCCAAACTGCCATAGCATTTTTGGTCCAGGTATAGTAAATACTACAGCACCTATGGCTTTCATTCGTTCTAAAGCAGTAGCTTCGTCGGTTACATCGTACCCGCCATCGCTATTACCAAAGGCAAGATTTTTATACATTAGTCGTTCCTCATCATGACTTTCGGCATACCCTATAAGTCGTGGTTGTTGGAAACCTCTGTTTTCAAAATCCATAGTGTTAAAGTTGCTGTTTTCGGCATACCCCATAGAGTTTTGGTTGTAAGGCTCTGTAAATTTACCCCAAAGCATAATACCCTTGCCCTCGTCTATACGGTAGTTTGCCCATTCTACTTCTTCTTGTGCAGAACCCCCAAAGCCTAGGTGTTCGAATATTACATAAAAATCAGGATCTATAGCCCATTGTATATCGGCATACTCCATCAAAATATTAACCCTGTCGGCATGGTAGGCGTTTGTACAACTATCGTTATTACCTGTACACTCTTGTGTAAATCCTTTGGTTAAGTCCCAACGGAAACCATCTATTTTAAACTCATTCATCCAGTGCTCAATAGTACGCTCTACGTAGTATTGTGTTAGTTCTGATTGATGATTTAAATCGGTACCCACACTGTACGAGTGTGTTGCTGTGATGTTGCAATATGGATTTTCTGCTGTAGTGTTACCAAAACCATCGCCATCAGGATCATTTACCCACATACGTGCTAATGGCGACCGACCGTATACGTGGTTAAGCGCAACATCTAATATTACTGCTATACCGTTTTGGTGGCAAATGTCGATAAATTGCTTCATCGATTCTGCTGTACCATACGCTTTATCCAGAGCCATATGGTAGGCAGTATTGTAACCCCACGAGATGTTGCCTTCAAACTCCATTACAGGCATAAGCTGTATGGCGTTTATGTTTAAATCTCTCAAATATCCGAACTGGCTTATAAGCGACGTCCATGTTTTTTGCTCGTTAAAATCACGAATTAATAGCTCATATATGATAAGATCCTCTTTTTCTGGTTTTTCAAAATCAGTAACCTGCCAGTTGTAAGGTACTTGCGCTGTTTGAATTACTGATGTTTCGAACGACTGCCCTGCTGGGTATTCGGGTAGGTTAGGGTAGGTAGAGGCTGCTATGTACTGATCGTCAAATGACGATAGTACTAATGTAGAGAACGGGTCGGCTGTTTTAACCATTGCTGGCGAGTTTGCCAATGGTGTTTCATCTACCACCCAGTATTGGAACGAGTTTACTTCGCCAGGTGTAAGCCCAGTAATTTCTAACCAGAATTTACCTGTAGCGTTATCTTTTTTCATGGCGTATGCCGATGTTGGCTGCCAGTTATTAAAGCTACCAGCAACGTAAACAAAATCTTTACCAGGTGCGTTTAGCACTAATGTTGCTTTTGTATCGTCGGCATCATTATAATTAATACCATCGCGCACGCCCATAGGCATTGCTTGTGTAACGGTGTTTGGGTTTACTACTACCGAGAAGTTTTTTGTAATGGTATTACCACCTTGCATTACTACTAAGGCATAGTTTTGGTTTTCGGTAATATTGGTAGCATTGTACGAGAAGCTAGTAACATTATTACTGGTAATAATGGTAGCTCCGTTAGATTGTAGGGTATAGTTTGCATTACCACCTGTGTTTTCGGCAGTTATGTTTAACGACCCTCCAGCGCTTAATAGCGTAGTGCTATCCTCGTCTGGTGCGGTTAGGTTTACCTGAAAGGCACCGATATCGGTAAATAAATCTTCTGATTGTGGTGAACCTGATGCGGCTCTGAAAACTACCGATATTTCTGTAATTGTACTTGTGGTAGGGATACCGTAAAAGGTGTATAAATCGGGTGTTATTTCAAACTGGTATGTAGTACCCGATACTAATGTTAGTGCGGGTTGCACATCGTTATCGCCCCAAGTACCTATAACGCCTTGCCATTGTTCGCCATCTACAGTAACGCCTGTGTGGGCGTATATGGTGCCATTATAACTCTCTAGGGGTGTACCCGCTTTATCAAAAAACACGGTAACTGGTCCTGTAGCCAATGCAGGTGTGGGCGAAGTAGTAATCTGCGCGAAGCCTACACAGCTTAGTAGTAAAAATAGAGCAGTAAATTTTTTCATAGTAATTAGAATAAGAAAGAGCCGACTATACAGTTGGCTCTTGTTAATTATGGGGTTATATGCCTGTTAAGGTTACAGCACCATCAAAGTCAATAACCAACTCGATAGTAGCTTCTCCTGCTGTAACGGCTATGTCGCCCGCGTTAGTATTGTATGCAAAAGGATCATCGGCACCTACTTGGAATGCCCACTCGTTTCCTGATATAAAATCGCCTGTGTTTTTAGAGCGTAATTTCATATTCTCAGTAGTAAGCGTTTCAGTAATACTAAATTTGTTTTCAGCAAAGTCGTACGTCATTGGTGTTTCGCCATCCCAACCTCCTGGAGTTGCAGCACCAATTATACCCCAGTTCATTTTAATAGATTTGTACTCTAGGTTGTCAATATCTACCCATACGTAGTATAAGCCATCGCCATCAGTTTCAGCAACTTTTATATCGCCACTACCGCCATCGTTTTGTAGGTTACCGTTTTGTGCACCATCTATAGTACCGTAGTTTCCGTTATCCCAAGTACCTTGCTCACCAATAAATTTAAAACTTTGGTTTGCACCAACTTTTACGTAGGCTTCAAATAACATAGTAGTACCGTCGCCAATGTAACGCATTGGTATTGCAGTAGTGTTATCCCACTCTGAAAGACCGTAATTGGCTTGCGCAGAACCTACTAAAAATAACATCGGATCTTCGGGCTCTATAACTACATCTTCGTCGGGGAATATAATGTTAAATGTAATAGTATTAGATGTTTCTGGTAAATCGCCATTGTCGCCAATAGTTGCCGTAACTCTTGCTTGTATCATTACAGCCTCTGTTTCTTCAGGAAGTCCTAAACCATCAGGGCTTGCATTTAGTAAGTACCCGCTTAGTTGCTCGCCTGTTAAGGCTAAAAAGCGGTTATTTGTTGTAGCTATTTTAAGTGGCTCAGCAAATTCTGTTCCTGCAATGGCTATTTCAATGCTATAATCTACAGCTGTTTCTACGCTGTATCTGCCATGATCCCATACCATTGTAATTGCAACAGCATCGTTGGCATTTGGGTTTAGTATTATTTCAGCACCGTCCTGTGGTGCGTTTAGTACAGGTGCGCCTGTTGGTTCAACAAGTATCTTGTTATCATCAGTACTACACGACATTATTGATAGGAACAATAATGATAGAATTGATAGATTAAATATTTTTTTCATTTTTTGAGTTTTAAAGTTAGTAACCAGGGTTTTGCGTTAAGTTAAGGTTCGCCTCTAGTGCTGTTTGTGGTATTGGGAATACGTTGTACGTTGCAGGTATAGCTGTACCACTTGCTAAATTACCTTTCCAAGGCCATACGTAGGTACTACCTGTAAAACGCCCAAAACGTATAAGGTCTGTTCTTCGGTGCCCTTCAAGGTTAAGTTCTCTTGCTCTTTCATCAATAATAAAATCAAGCGTAAGCTCTCCTGCTGTTATTGCTGTTGCGTTGGATCGTGTTCGTATTGCGTTAACATAGTCTAACGCCTGCGATTGCGATCCTCCCGCTCCACGTAACACGCACTCTGCATACATAAGGTGTGCATCGGCCAATCGGAATAATGGGAAATCTGTAGGAGAAAACTCTGTAGCAGTAGATGTACTTGAGAAAGATGTGTTTCTGAATTTTGTTGATGGGTAGCCATCTTCCCATGTCCTATAATCTGCCATTTCAAAATTATGTCCTTCCGTCCAAAATAGTCCTGCTCTAACATCTGTAGCTGTTTCAAGGTCGCCAAATAGTCCGTACCATGCTTTTGTAGCACGGTGTCCAGTCCATCCACCCGTTGCGCCAAAATCAACTATTGGCATCGTTTCTGTGCTTAATGAGCCGTTAACAATGTAGGTAGTGTTACCATAACTCTGGCTAACAACAGGGTCTGCAATTAGCGGGAAAATAATCTCGGTAGAGGTATTGTTATCGGCAGAGAAATTACTTACAAAATTATTCGCTAGTGTATAACCACCTTCGTTTATTACGAGGTTGGTGTAGTTAAGTGCATCACTGTAACGTGCTGTACCTGTGTATACCTCTGCATTAAGGTATAGTTTGGCTAGTAGCATGCGTACTACTGCTTTGTTGGCTCTACCGTAAGTGTTGGTTACAGGCATATCTTGTTCAATATCCAATAGTTCGCTTTCTACGTATTCAAAAAGCTCTAATCGGCTTGCTTCGGGTAATGGGTTGGTGCTACCGTAGTTACTCTCGTTTACTAAAACACCTTTACCAAAGCAGTCTATCATATAGTAGTAGGCTAACGAGCGAATAAAACGCAGCTCGCTAACTATTTGTTCTTCGTTTGCTACATCTACGTTATTTAGTGCTAGTATAATATTGGTTGTTTGCGGTACAACAAAATATACTCTGTCATAAAGGTAACGGAAGAATTTATTGTTACCATTCCAGTCCGACGCTGTAGTTAACTGGTCCAATCCATCATCGCCCCAACGGTTTTTCATACCATCGGCAGTAAACTCTTGCATGTTAATTATACTTCTTAAAAATGCGGTTTCGCCTGGGTCAGGTCCGCTAATATCAGAGCTTCCAGGTCCTGTAGGACCCGACAGTGCAAATGTACCGTACATTTTAGAGAGTAACCCTTCTACAGCATTAGGATCCTGTGCTAAAAGGTTTTCTAACGATAATTCTACTTTCGGCTCCGTGTTGAGGTCGTCAGTACAAGAGGAAAAGAGCAGTACTAACGCGCTTATTCCTAAAATTATCTTTTTATTAAAGTTTTTCATATTCAATTATTTTTTATTAAAAGTCAAGATTTACACCAAAGCTGTAAGTTCTTGGTCGCGGATAGAAGTTTGTATCAATACCATTAAAGTTTTCAGGGTCTTGACCTGAGTATTCTGTAATGATAAAGGCATTATTAACTGTAGCATACAGGCGTAGTGAGGCTGATTTAACGAGCTGATTAAACCTATATCCTATAGTAATATTATCACATCTTAAAAACGCAGCATCTTCTAAATAATAATCTGATAACGGAACAGGGTCTAGTATGGTTTCAATTCTTGGGTCTGCTGCGCCACTATAAAAGTCAAGCACGTTGCTAAGGCTGTTATTGTTATCTGGTAAAGCTCTTTCAAGATTACCACCTACCAAATTAACAGCATTGTATACTTTTCCGTCCAACTGTCCGTGGAAGTTTGCCGAGAAATCTAAGTTTTTGTACGTAATGTTTGTACCAAAACCAAATGTCCAGTTAGGGCGTATTGCTTCAAAGTACCTATCGTCGTCATTAATTATACCATCCTCATTACGGTCTCTAAACGCACCAGGTATAATACGCCCGTCGCTATCGTAAAGTTGCTCGTACACCCATGCTGAGTAGGGTTGCGAACCTACATTGTGGCGTGCTAGCCTTACCCCTGTACTACCTGGTAACGAAGACTCGTCTGCACTAATAGTACTAACGTTGTTAAGGCTTTTTATTTCACCAAAGTTATATGATAAGTTACCTAATACTTCCCAAGAAAAATCAGTAGTGGTTATAGGCCGTAGTGTAAGGTCTATTTCTATACCTCTGTTCTCTAGGCTACCTACGTTTTGCGTAATCTCGTTGGTAAGGTATTGACCTGGCGGTACAAGTGATAGTACTAGCAAGTCGTTAGTTATTCTTCTGTAAACATCCACACTACCTGAAAGTAGGTTTTTGTTGAAGAATGAGAAATCAACACCTAAGTTATAGGTAGTAGTAGTTTCCCATTTTAGGCGGTCGTTAAACGGTTTTGCTCCATAGGTGGCGACACCAGGTAGGTACTGGCTGTTTGGGTCACCAGGTGTAAATAATGCCGTTGAAGGATAATATCCTGCGTTTTTTATTTGTGTTATATCTTGCTGCCCCGTTATTCCGTAACCTAAACGTAGCTTAAGGTTGTTTACGAATGATGCGTTCTGCATAAAACTCTCGTCGGTAATTCTCCATGCAAATGCTGCTGCTGGGAAGTACCCCCAACGCTCGTCTTCTCTAAATAACGAAGATCCATCTGCTCTTAACGTAAATGTAAACAGGTACTTATCGTAAAGGTCGATGTTGGCACGCCCAAAAAACGACTCTAATACCATTTTGTTATAGTAGCGGTTATTTGGGTTTTGCTCGTTTATAAGCTCTTCTCGTAAACCTGTATTAACATTATACTGGTATATGGATTTATAGCCATCGTTTACAAAACTTTGGTACGCATGTCCTGCCTGTGCATCAATACGTGTTATAGGTCCTTCAAGGTTTTTGGTGTACGCTAAATAAGCATCAAATGTTTTGTTGGTAATGTGTTGTGTTTCTCTGTAGTTAACGCCTGGGTTAAATACAATACCTGTGCCCTCAACAAAACGAGAACTTGCTAAAGCATTTGGTCCGAACTCCTCTAGTATGTTAGCACGCGATGCCTCTACACCTACATTTACAATAGCTCTAAGTTCTGGTAGGAAATGCATTTTGTAATCGAACATTGCATTACCTATTAATTTGTTTACCTGCTCAGGTCTTCTTCTGCCATCTAGTAAGTTAACAGGGTTGTACTGTCCGTCCAACAGAGTATTTCCATCTCTAGTAACCGTGTTTTGGTAGTAACCGCCAAAACTACTATTAGGGTCATCAGAAAATACTGGTTTTGTAGGATCCATGTTTAAAGCACCCTCTAAAACCGACTTTTGGTCGATGTTGTTCTTCTCCACCCATAAACCTCTAGCGTTAACATCCACTTTTAAATGGTCGTCCAGGAACATTGGTGTAAATTTTACCGATGCACTATAACGCTCATAATCATCTGTTTTTACAATACCTTCGGTTTTAGTATAGCCTATAGATGCTCTAGCAGGTACTTTACCAAAAAGGTTACCACGCGCGCTAAAGTTATGGTCTGTAAACACAGATGTTCTTAACACCTCATCCTGCCAGTCCGTATCATACAATATTCTTCCCTCTATTTCTGGTGTTGCAGGGTTGTCCACTGCATCCGTAGTAGGATCATCTACACCCAATAAATTGGTAAAACCTGGGTGGTACTCCTGTATAAAACGAGTAAACTCAGAGCCATTCATAACATCAATAACATCGTCGGCTCTGTTAAACCCTACACTACCGTTGTAGTTGAATTGTGGTGCTCCCGAACTTCCTTTTTTGGTAGTAATAATAATTACACCATTAGAAGCACGTGAACCGTATATGGCTGTTGCCGATGCATCTTTTAATATGGTAAACGATTCAATATCTGAAGGATTAACTAAAGATAATGGGTTGTTTACTCCTGCAGGATTAACAAAATCCAACGGCACACCATCAATAACAATAAGAGGGTTATTTTGCGCACTTAATGAGCTACCACCACGTATTCTAATGTTTGGTGCAGCATCAGGCTGTCCGCCATTACTGGTAATTCGTATACCAGGTGCTCTACCCGTAAGCAACTGGTCAGCAGTAGTAATAGCACCTTTGTTAAAATCGTCGGCTTTTACTGTAGTTAACGATCCTGTTGCATCTTTCTTGGTAGTAGTACCATAACCAATAACTACCACCTCTTCTAGTAATGTAGCATCTTCTTGCATTACTACATCTATTGTACTTTGCCCTGTATAATCTATTGTTTGGTTGGCAAAACCTATAAAACTAAATACTATACGGCTACCTTCTGTTACACCAGTAAGGGTATAATTACCATCTATATCGGTACTGGAGCCAGTGGTAGTGCCCTCTATAATTATATTTACTCCAGGAATGGGCTGCCCAGTAGCACTATCACTCACATTACCCGTTACAGTGCTCTGTGCAAGTGCACTTAGCGGCAACATAAGTAATAAAAGTAAAAACTTTTGGTACATTTTTTTCATACAAGTTGTTTAAGTTAATTTTCCTTTTTGTTTTGCTTATAAGTTCACTTCGAATGTTAAAATTATGTAAATTCACCAAACAAAAAAACGTTTTCGTGAGATGCCATCACCGAAAACGTTTTCGTGTTGAAAACTTTTACGCTTTTCGAGAATTTTAGTACTATAATTGCGATAAATAAAAATTAAAACTACCTTTATTTACATATTAACAGTTTACAATTTCATAATGAAGAGGAAAGTAACCCTTAAACAAATTGCAAGAGAATTAGATGTATCTATCTCTACTGTTTCGAAATCGTTGCGTAATAGCCCTGAAATAAGCGAAGATACCCGCCAAAAAGTTCAGGCATTTGCAAAACTCTATAACTACCGCCCTAACAATATTGCTTTAAGCCTTAAAAACAAAAAAACAAAAACCATAGGCATTATAATACCCGAAATTGTACACCACTTTTTTGCTACCGTTATTAGTGGTATAGAGCAGGTAGCTAATGAGAACGGCTATAATGTTATTGTATGTTTATCGGACGAATCGTTTGATAAAGAGGTAATTAATATGGATATGCTTGCTAATGGCAGTATCGATGGTTTCATTATGTCGCTATCCAAAGAAACGCAGTTAAAAAGGGATTTTCACCATATTGAGGAGGTTATTAACCAAGGTATGCCCGTAGTAATGTTTGACCGTGTTACTAACGAGGTATTGTGCGACAAAGTAATTATAGACGACCAACTTGCGGCTTACAGAGCCGTTGAGTTTTTTATAGAAAAACAATTTAAGAAAATTGCTTTAGTTACTACGGTGGATTACGTTAGTGTAGGAAAATTGCGTACCGATGGTTATGCCAACGCACTTACTGACCATGATATGCAGGTTAACGACGATATGATTGTTAAGATAGAGGATATAGAAAACTGTGCCTCTAAAATAGAAAAGTTACTAAAAGAGAAAAAGCCTGATGCTATTTTTGCGGTAAACGAGCTTTTTGCCGTAACCAGTATTAAACTCGCCAATAAAATGGGCATGCGTGTACCCGAAGACATATCGGTAATAGGGTTTACCGATGGTATTATCTCCAAATTTTCTACGCCAAGTATCTCTACCATAAGCCAAAACGGAATAAAAATGGGGGGTAGGGCAGCCAAAATGCTTATAGAACGACTTGAAATGGAAGAAGAAAATGAGCAATATACTACCGAATTGATAGAAACTGACCTTGTACTCAGAGAATCTACGGCAACGTTGTAGTTGCAGTTAAGTTTTTGAAAATCAAAGCTATAAAAAAATAATTCTGGCAGTATTGTCGGGATTTTTTTTGTGGTAAAAAGCTTTCGAGAACAAAAAAACTATATATTTGTCAATATTATCAAAGCTTATAATTTCACTTCGCACCATAAGTTTTGATAAGCCATAACGCGCTTATCGTATTATAAATCATTAAATTACGATAATGGAAAAGCGTAAATTAGGTTTCTGGGAAATCTGGAACATGAGTTTCGGTTTTTTAGGGATACAAATGGGTTTTGCACTGCAAAATGCCAACGCAAGCCGTATACTCCAAATTTTTGGCGCCGATGTACACGAACTTTCGTGGTTTTGGATTATAGCACCCTTAATGGGGCTAATTGTACAACCCATAATAGGGCACTACAGCGATAATACTTGGGGTAAATTTGGTAGGCGAAAGCCGTACTTTCTTGTTGGAGCAGTTTTAGCCTCAGTAGGCTTAGTACTAATGCCGCAAGCCGATATTTTTATTGCCTTTATGCCCGCCTTGTGGGTAGGTGCTGGGATGCTCATGATTATGGATGCATCGTTTAACATTGCCATGGAGCCTTTCCGTGCCTTAGTTGCCGATAATTTACGTACCGACCAACGCACAATGGGCTTTAGTGTACAAACGGCACTAATAGGCTTTGGTGCTGTTATAGGCTCGTGGTTACCCTATGCGCTTACCAACTGGTTTAATATACCCAATACGGCACCCGATGGTACTGTACCGCCCAATCTTATCTGGTCTTTCATAGTAGGAGCAATAATATTAGTAGTTACCATTTTGATTACTGTTTTTACCACTAAAGAGTATTCTCCTGAAGAACTAGATAGTTTTGAGGCTAAGGGCGAAGTAGACGCTAATCCTGTAAAAGAAGCCAAATTATCGGATATTTTTACCGATTTTAAAAAAATGCCCACAACAATGCGTCAGCTCAGTTGGGTACAATTCTTTTCGTGGTTCGGTTTGTTTGGTATGTGGGTATTTACTACCCCAGCATTGGCACACCATTTATACGGTTTACCTATTACTGATACCAAAAGCCAAACGTACCAAGATGCTGGCGATTGGGTAGGCGTACTCTTTGGCGTATACAATTTAGTATCGGCATTATTTGCGTTCTGTTTGCCTTACATTGCGTTTAAAATAGGCAGAAAGTTAACCCATTCCATATCGCTTATAATAGGTGGGGTAAGCCTTATCTCGCTTTATTTTGTACCCGATGAAAATTGGGCTATACTATCCATGATAGGTGTAGGCGTTGCTTGGGCAAGTATATTGGCTATGCCTTATGCCATACTTGCAGGCTCCATAGCACCCCGTAAAATGGGTGTGTATATGGGTATCTTCAATTTCTTTATCGTAATTCCACAAATAATTAATGCACTTATTGGCGGTCCTATTGTAAAATACTTTTACAGTGGTAATGCCATATATGCTATAGTTACCAGTGGTATAAGTTTTATAATAGCTGCACTACTTGTGGTAAAAGTTAAAGATGTAGACGACCTTAAATCCAAGTCAGAAATTCTATAATTAAAAAATGAAAAAGAAAGCATTCATATTCGATCTTGATGGTGTAATAGTCGATACAGCCAAGTATCACTTTTTGGCATGGCAAAAAATCGCAGCACAATTAGGAATCAACTTCACACACGAACATAACGAGCAACTCAAAGGCGTGAGCCGAATCCGTTCGCTTGATATCATACTTGCATTAGGCAATGTAACCATCACACAACAAGAGAAAGACAACTTACTACAACAAAAAAACGAGGACTACCTTGCTTACATCCAAAAAATGGACGAGAGCGAAATACTAGCAGGTGTATTACCTGCTCTACAATACCTAAAACAAAACAACCAACCTATAGCATTAGGCTCGGCAAGTAAAAATGCCCGACCCATACTGGAAAAAGTAAACCTACTGGATTATTTTGATGCTATTGTAGATGGTAACGATGTTACCAATGCAAAACCCGACCCCGAAGTTTTTGTACAAGCAGCAAAAAAACTAAACATGCCTACGGAGGGTGCTATAGTGTTTGAAGACTCGGTAGCAGGCGTACAGGCAGCAAATGTTGCCCAAATGGTAAGTGTGGGTATTGGCAGTAAAGCCGTACTGCACGAAGCCCATTATAATTTTGACGATTTTAAAGTAATAAACACCACATTTTTAGAAAACTTAGTAAATAAATAAGATGAACCAGGATTATATAGTACCAGATAATTGGTCCATAATAGAAGAAGGATTTGATGTAGAAAGGGTAAAATCCTCCGAAAGTTTATTCAGCATAGGTAATGGTGCTATGGGGCAGCGTGCTAATTTTGAAGAGGACTACTCAGCAGATACCTTTCAGGGGAGCTACATTGCAGGTATTTACTACCCCGATAAAACCAAAGTAGGCTGGTGGAAAAACGGTTATCCAGAATATTTTGCAAAAGTACTTAATGCACCCAACTGGATAGGTATAGGCATTACCGTAAACGGAGAAAACCTCGACCTTAACCGATGCAAAGAAGTAAACCATTTTAGGCGAGAACTTAACATGAAAGAAGGGTGGTACAACCGTTCTTTCGAAGCCGTATTGCAAAATGGTACAGCCATAGCCGTAAACGTTACCCGATTCCTATCGTTAGTAGATGATGAACTGGGAACAATTAAATACGAAATAACCCCATTAAAAGGGGCAGCACAAATAACATTCAATCCCTATATAGATGCAGGAGTTACCAATGAGGATACCAACTGGGAAGAAAAATTTTGGCAACCCGTAAACGTACAACACAGTGGTAACGCTGCCTATGTAACAGCTCGTACCCACAAAACCCATTTTGATGTAGCCACCTACATGCACAACAGCATACAACTATCGGGTAACACCCTGCACATTAGTCCAACAACTGTAAATGCAGGTACCGACAAAGTACAGTTTATGTACGATGTAGAGGCAGCACAAGGGCAAACCGCTACTATAATTAAACTAGGGGGGTACACTGTATCGTTAAACCACGATGCCAATAATTTAGTTGATGCCGCCAAAGAGGTAATTAACACTGCACACGCCAAAGGCTACGCTGCATTACTAAACGAACAACGCGAAGCATGGGCAAAAATTTGGGAAATGGCAGATATTACTATTGATGGCGATGTAAAAGCACAGCAAGGTATCCGCTTTAATATTTTCCAACTTAACCAAACCTATTTGGGTAAAGACCCAAGGTTAAATATAGGACCTAAAGGTTTTACTGGCGAAAAATATGGTGGTAGTACCTATTGGGATACTGAGGCATACTGCATACCATTTTACATGGCAACCAAAGACCAACAAGTAGCCCGTAACCTACTTACCTACCGTTACGAACACCTAGAAAAAGCCATAGAAAATGCGCAAAAACTAGGGTTTACCAACGGAGCAGCACTCTACCCTATGGTAACCATGAATGGCGAAGAGTGCCATAACGAATGGGAAATTACCTTTGAGGAAATCCACCGTAATGGTGCCATAGCATTTGCCATTTACAACTACCACCGTTTTACAGGCAATTACAGTTACATCCCCGAAAAGGGGCTAGAAGTACTTATTGGCATAGCCCGTTTTTGGCAACAAAGAGCCAATTTATCGTCCGATAAAAACCAATACATGATATTGGGGGTTACAGGACCCAACGAGTACGAAAATAACATAAACAATAACTTTTATACCAACTATATAGCCAAGTGGTGTATAGAGTATACTATAGCGCAAATAGCAAAAGTAAAAACGGATTACACAGCCGATTACAACCGTATTATGGCTAAAGTAAACCTTAATGATGCCGAATTGCAACAATGGGAAAAAGTAGCGAGCAACATGTACTTCCCATACTCCGAAAAGCACGGGGTGTACTTACAACAAGACGGCTTTTTAGATAAAGAGTTAATACCCGTAAGTGAGCTAGACCGTAGCCAACGCCCTATAAACCAAAAATGGAGTTGGGATAAAATACTGCGTTCGCCTTACATTAAGCAAGCCGATGTGTTGCAGGGATTCTACTTTTTTGAAGACCATTTTACCAAAGAACAACTCGAAAAACATTTCGATTTTTATGAGCCCCTAACAGTGCACGAATCGTCGCTATCGCCATGTGTACACTCCATACAAGCAGCAGTATTGGGCAGAATGGAGCAGGCATATACTTTTTATTTAAGAACATCGCGTCTTGACCTTGACGATTATAATAAAGAGGTTGAAGAAGGTTTACACATTACGAGTATGGCAGGTACTTGGATGAGCATTGTAGAAGGTTTTGGTGGTATGCGTGTTAAAGACGATACCTTACATTTTGAGCCGAAAATACCAAAACAATGGGAAGGTTATTCTTTTAAAATAAATTTCAGAAATCAAATATTAAAAGTAGCTGTACATGCAGCAGCCACCAAATTTACGCTAGAAGGCGATAAGGAACTGACCGTTTTTGTAAATGGAAAACCAGTACGGGTAGAACCTAACGCATTGGTAACAGTCTAATTTTTTAACCTGCAAGGTCTGCAAGACCTTGTAGGTTTTTTTATTTACGTAGCAAGTATAGCAAAATAAGAGTCCAAAAGCTCTTGCGGTCTTTTTATTTAAGTAAGCACTGTAAGATAAAAGTATTTTATCATCAATGCTATGCCTACAAGGTCTTGGAGACCTTGCAGGGTTTTTATTTACGAAGTAAGCACTATAAGGTAAAAGTATTTTATTATCAATGCTATACCTACAAGGTCTTGGAGACCTTGTAGGGTTTTTATTTACGAAGTAAGCACTGTAAGGTAAAAGTTTCTTACATCAATGCTATACCTACAAGGTCTTGGAGACCTTGCAGGGTTTTTATTTACGAAGTAAGCACTGTAAGGTAAAAGTATTTTATCATCAATGTTATATACCTACAAGGTCTGCAAGACCTTGCAGGAGTTTTCAAATTATGAGAATACCTGCAAAAGCTTGGAAACCTTTGCGGGAAACAAATTAAAAATGAAAAAAATAGTTTATATACTACTTCTTATTTGTAGCACGGCCGTTGCCCAAATAGAGCGTGTAGAGCCACCGTTTTGGTGGAGTGGTATGCACAACCCCGAGCTACAAATACTATTGTACGGAGCAGATATAACACGGTACACCCCAACTTTATCGGATACGACTATTATAAAAGAGGTTTTTTTTACCGAGAACCCCAATTACATTTTTATAACTATAAACACCAAAAACCTTCCTGCTACCGATTTGGTTTTTACCTTTAAAGATAAACTGAATCAAAAACCAGCCTTTACACACACCTATTCGCTAAAACAACGCGATAGCAATTCGGCACAACGCGAAAGTTTCAACTCATCAGACTTGGTTTACCTCATAATGCCCGATCGTTTTGCAAACGGAAATCCCGATAATGATAGCAGTAACAAGGTTATCGAGAAAGCCAACAGAAACTTGCCTTCAGGACGTCATGGAGGTGATATAGCAGGGATTATCCAGCATTTGGATTATTTGGAAGAACTGGGTGTAACTGCACTTTGGAGCACACCATTCTGTGAGGATAACGATGCCAAAACATCGTATCACGGCTATGCACAGTCGGATGTGTATAAAATAGACCCGCGTTACGGTACTAATGAGGAGTACAAGCAACTGGCTGCCGAGATGAAAAAGCGAGGTATGAAACTTATTATGGATTATGTTACCAACCATTGGGGCGCACAACACCCGATGTACAAAGATTTACCTTTTTACGATTGGATACACCAGTTCCCGGGCTACTCGCAAAGCAATTACCGCATGACGACGCAGTTTGACCCTAACGCATCTAAAATAGATGCTAAAAACTGTATGGATGGCTGGTTTGTAAGCTCTATGCCCGATTTAAACCAAAGCGAACCATTGGTGCTAAACTACCTCATACAAAACGCCATTTGGTGGATAGAGTACGCGGATTTAGGTGGGCTTAGAGTCGATACCTATTCCTATAACGATAAAGAGGGCATAGCCAAATGGACAAAGGGAATTACGGATGAATATCCGAATTTTAATATAGTAGGCGAGGTATGGATGCACGACCAAGCCCAAATAGCCTATTGGCAAAAAGATAGTAAGATAGCAGCCATACAAAACTACAATAGCCACTTACCAAGCGTAATGGATTTTACCCTGCACGATGCTATTGGTAGCGTATTTAATGAAGATAACAGTACGTGGAACGATGGTATGATAAAAGTGTATGAGAATTTTGTGGATGACTTTTTATACCCAGACATCAACAATATTTTAGTTTTTATAGAAAACCACGATACGGCACGCTTTAACGAAATTTATAAGAATGATTTCGATAAATATAAAATGGCAATAACCTTAATAGCTACCATTCGGGGCATACCCCAACTATACTATGGTACCGAGATAGGTATGGCAGGCGATAAAGGCAAAGGTGATGCCGACATCCGTAGGGATTTCCCAGGAGGATGGGCAGGCGATACAAACAATGCCTTTACCAAAAAGGGGCGTACAGCCGAGCAGCAAAAATGGTTTGCATTTACCTCAAAACTATTCAATTGGCGAAAAAACAAAGCGGTAATCCATACAGGTAAAACAACCCACTATTTACCCGAAAATAACGTATACGTGTATTTCCGCCACAACACTACCGATGCCGTAATGGTACTACTAAATAACAGTACCCAACCCCAAACTGTGACTACTAGCCGTTTTGCCGAAAATTTAAAAGGCTATACAAAAGGCAAAAACATACTCAACAATAAAACCATACCAATAACTAACGCCATTAGTATTCCGCCAAAATCGGCAATAGTACTAGAACTCCAATAAATTATGAAAAAGATACTCAGCATATTACTCCTTTTTCTGGTTACAGTAGCTACGGCACAAAACAGTTCGCGAAAGCTACAGGGTACACAACGTTTTGAAAATCGGATAGCACTTACAACAAACGATGGTAGGTACATTATAAAACCGTATTCCGAAAATATTGTACAAACATCCTTTATACCCAATGGCGAGGAAATCGATAGAAATTCGCATGCTGTTGTTATGGAGCCACAGGAGGTAAAAACAAGTTATAAAGAGAGTAACGATAAAATAACTTATACCACAAAAGGCATAGAGATAGTTATTGATAAATCGCCTTTTAAAATTAGTTACTACTACAAAAACAAACTGTTACTTTCGGAAAAAGAAGGCTACATAAAAAAAGACACTACCGAATGTATCGGCTTTAGTATCGATAGTACAGAGGCTTTGTATGGCGGTGGCGCACGCGCTTTGGGCATGAACCGTAGAGGCAATCGTTTAGAGCTATACAACAAAGCCCATTATGGTTATGGCGAAAGGTCGGAGTTAATGAATTTTACCATGCCACTCGTAATGTCATCAAAAATATATGCGGTACATTTTGATAATGCCCCCATTGGTTGGCTCGACCTCGATAGTAAAAAGGATAATACTTTGGCGTACGAAACCATTAGCGGGCGCAAAGTGTACCAAGTAATTGCAGCCGATAATTGGTACGACCTTACACAACACTATACCACACTAACAGGAACACAACCCATGCCAGCCCGCTGGACGCTAGGTAATTTTGCCAGCCGATTTGGTTACCATTCCGAAAAAGAAGTACGGGAAGTAGTACGTAAATTCCGCAAAGAAAAAATACCGTTGGATGCCGTAGTACTCGATTTATACTGGTTTGGTAAAGAAATGAAAGGCACTATGGGTAACCTAGCGTTTGAAAGGGACAGTTTTCCTACCCCAGAGGGGATGATTGCCAATCTAAAAAGGCAAAATGTAAAAACAGTATTAATTACCGAGCCTTTTATACTAACAACAAGCAAACGTTGGGAAGAAGCCGTAACCAAAAATGTACTTGCTACCAATGCCAACGGCGAACCTTATACTTACGACTTTTATTTTGGTAACACAGGCATTATCGACTTATTTAAGCCCAATGCCCGTTGGTGGTTTTGGGGTATATACAAAGACTTAATTAAAAGAGGTATTGATGGTTGGTGGGGCGATTTGGGCGAACCCGAAGTACACCCATCGTACGTGCAGCATGCCTCAGGCAGTGCCGATGAAGTACACAACATTTACGGACACAATTGGGCAAACCTAATTACACAAGGCTATAAAAAAGATTATCCAGAGCAACGCCCGTTTATACTAATGCGTGCAGGCTACTCAGGTTCCCAACGCTACGGGATGATACCTTGGAGTGGCGATGTGGGCAGAAGTTGGGGCGGTTTACAATCGCAACCCGAAATAGCCCTACAAATGGGTATGCAAGGCATGGGCTATATGCACTCCGATTTAGGAGGTTTTGCAGGCGATAATGTAGATGATGAGTTGTACGTGCGTTGGCTGCAATACGGAGTATACCAACCCATATTTCGCCCGCATGCGCAAGAATCAGTTCCTTCCGAAGCGGTATTTAAAAAAACCGAAACAAAAGCCTTAGCAAAACAAGCTATAGCATTGCGTTACAAAATGCTACCCTACAACTACACGTTAGCGTTCCAAAACAGCCAAAGAGGCTACCCGTTAATGCGCCCTATATTTTTCGATGAATCGGATAATCCAGCACTGTACAACATTTCAGACGAATACCTATGGGGAGATAATATACTTGTAGCACCTGTTTTACAACAAGGCGCAACCCAGCGCGAAGTATATTTCCCTAAAGGGAACAACTGGTACGCCAATAATACAACCTATGAGGGCGGTACAACACAAACCGTAACGATTGAAGAAGGAAACATACCCCATTTTTACAGAGGTGGCGGTATGGTAGTACTAGCATCAGAAGCAATGCAATCTACCGAAGAGTACACAGGCGAAGCCCTAGAAGTACATTATTACGTGAACCCTGATGTAAAAATGAGCAGCAGTATTTTTTATGACGACGATGGTAAAACACCTGAGGCAGTTGCTAAAGGAAAGTACGAAATACTGCTTTTTGATGCCCGAATTAGAAGAGGCGAAGCCGTGATTGATATCGACTCTCAAAAAGGGAGTGAATATGAGTCCGTAACACGAAAATTAACCTTTTACATTCACGATGCAGGTACAACCAAAACAATACCCGTTGAAATTAAAAGTGGAGAATTTAAAACTATAGCATACAAGTTACAATAAATGAAAAAACTAATTATACCTGCGCTTACAGCACTTACACTACTATCGGGTTGTGCGCCTACTTATAAAACAAGTAAGGTAGCCCAAACCGATGCTGCACCTTTTGTATGGGAGGGTGCTAATATGTATTTTCTGTTAACTGATAGGTTTAATAACGGCGATACAACAAATGATGTTACTTTAGGCAGAACCAAAGAAACGGCAAAACTGCGCGGTTTTAAAGGAGGGGATATTCGGGGTATCATCCAAAAAATAGACGAAGGGTATTTTGATGCACTAGGCATAAATGCCATTTGGTTTACGCCAGTAGTAGAACAAATACACGATGCCACTAACGAGGGTACGGGTAACACCTATGCCTTTCATGGGTATTGGGCGAAAGATTGGACGGCACTAGACCCTAATTTTGGTACAAAAGATGACCTTGCTGAACTGGTTAAAAAAGCTCATAAACGAGGTATTCGTATTGTGTTGGATGGCGTAATAAACCATACAGGACCCGTAACTCCAAAAGATGCCGCTTGGGATGCAAACTGGGTACGCACCGAGCCACAATGCAAATACACCAATTACGAGAATACAACTGCGTGTACACTGGTAAAAAACTTACCCGATATACGTACCGAGAGTGACCAAACAGTACAACTCCCCACGGTATTAGTGAACAAATGGAAAAAAGAAGGGCGTTACGAGCAAGAAGTGCAAGAACTGGATGCTTTTTTTAAGCGTACAGGCTACCCACGCGCACCCAAATACTACATTATAAAATGGCTTACCGATTATATTGTTGATTATGGTGTAGATGGTTACCGAGCCGATACCGTAAAACACTTGGGCGAAGATGTATGGGCAACCTTTAGCGAAGAATGCGATTATGCCTTTGCACAATGGAAAAAGAACAACCCAGAAGAAGTGTTGGACGATAACGACTTTTTCACGCTAGGCGAAGTGTACAATTACAACATAACATCGGGGCAGTATTTTGATTTTGGCGATAAAAAAGTAAACTACTACGCACATGGTTTTGACGCCTTAATAAACTTCGGGATGAAATCGGATGCAGGTAAACCTAAGGAAGAAGTTTTTAGCAAATACAACCGCCTGCTTGAAAAAGAACTCATAGGTAGCACCGTGGTTAACTACGTATCATCGCATGACGATGGTAGCCCGTTCGATAAAAAACGAGAAAAAACATACCAATCAGCAGAAATGCTATTACTCTCACCTGGCATCTCGCAAGTGTATTATGGCGATGAGTCAGCCCGCCCGCTAGACATTCCAGGTACCGAAGGCGATGCTACTTTACGTTCATTCATGAACTGGGAGGATATCGCAACCCAAAAAGAAACCCAAGCCCTATTGCAACACTGGCAAAAGCTAGGGCAATTTAGGCGTAACCACCCCGCAGTAGGGGCAGGCAAACACCAAATGATTAGCGAATCGCCCTACGTTTTTGAGCGCGTCTTTAAAAAAGGCAACTATACCGATGTGGTACTTATAGGGCTGGATTTACCTATAGGCACTAAAAAAATTCACGTAGGCGGAACATTCCCCGAAGGCACAAAAGTACACGATGCCTATTCGGGCACTACCGCCAAAGTAAAAGGAGGAACGTTACAGTTTAAAACACCTTACAGCATCTTATTATTAGAAGAAATACAATACAACGATTAAATACTACCCATGAAGAAAACAATTTTACTTGCACTTACGCTTACCGCTTTTATAAGCTGCAAAGACGATAAAGCAACAGCAGCAGAGGAAGCTGATATAGCAGTAGAAACTGTTGAATTAGCACCTGTAAGCCCTGCAATGATGGAAAACAGTGTAATATACGAAGCTAATATCCGCCACTACTCGCCTGAGGGTACGTTGGACGCTTTTACCAAAGATATTCCGCAGCTAAAAAACTTAGGCGTAAAAGTAATTTGGGTAATGCCTATTTATCCGATTTCGATGAAAAATAGAAAAGCCAAAGGCGATTTATCGGTAGAGGACATTAAAGACCCAAAAGAGCGCGAAAAATATTTAGGGAGTTACTATGCCATATCCGACTATACAGCGGTAAACCCAGATATGGGTACTATAGAAGATTTTCAGGAACTTGTACAAACCGCACACGATAACGGGATGTATGTAATACTCGACTGGGTTGCCAACCATACAGGATGGGGCCACGAATGGATTACAGCGCACCCAGAATACTACTATAAAAATGCCGATGGTGAGGTTACCGACCCATTAAACCCAGAAACTGGCGAAAGCTGGGGCTGGACGGATGTAGCACATTTGGATTATACCAGTAAAGAACTCTACAACCCTATGACGGAGGAACTATTATATTGGGTAAAAGAGCAAAACATAGATGGGTTTCGTTGCGATGTTGCCGATAACGTACCTACCGAGTTTTGGGAATATGCCATTCCGAAACTTAAAGGAGTAAAGCCTGTATTTATGCTTGCCGAATCGGAGAAAAATTACCTGTTAAAAGATAACCTTTTCGATATGGGTTACGGTTGGGAAGCACACCATATTATGAATGATATTGCAAAAGGTAAAAAATCGGTTGCCGATTGGGATGCCTACATGGTTAAAAAAGATACTGTTTTTGAGGACGACGATATCCTGATGTATTTTACGTCTAACCACGACGAAAACTCATGGAACGGTACAGAATACGAAAGAATGGGCGATGCTGCCGAAACCTTTGCGGCACTTACGTATACACTACCAGGCATGCCCCTTATTTACACGGGACAAGAGTATGATTTAAACCGTAGATTAAAGTTTTTCGAGAAAGATGCTATCACTAAAGATAAAGGTAAAATGTACCCTGTTTATGAAAAACTAGGCGCATTAAAAAACAACAATACAGCATTAAACGGTGGTAAAAATGCAGCAAGTTACACGCGCATTAAAACATCAGCCGATTCGGAGATACTAGCCTTCCAACGCGAAAAAGAGGGTAGAACCATATGGTTTATTGCTAACCTTTCTGATGCATCAAAAACATTTACCCTACCTGTATCGGGTACATTTACCAATTACATGACGGGCGAGAAGGTAACCTTAACAACCAGCCAACAACACAAATTTAACGCGTGGCAGTATTACATACTCACACAATAATACAAATGGTAACTCTTGTGCTGTTGGGTGTGGGAGTTGTTTTTTAATTTTTTTGAACACAATTTTTAATTTAAATTTTTTATTATGATGAAAAGATTACTTTTAGTAGTAACCGTACTTATAGCAGGTACGTTTACATCATTTGCTCAATTTGATAATATTGGGCTATTAGGAGGTTCTACCGCTACAGGTTGGACTTCGGATACTGATATGATGACTACCGATGGTGTAATTTACACCCTTAATGACGTAGTGATTACAGTACCAGATGTTGACCCAGGTGTAAAGTTTAGAAAAGACGACGACTGGACAGAAAATTGGGGTGGCGACAATTTCCCTTCGGGTACTGCAACGCCTAACGGAGGCAACATACCTGCGGTAAACGGTACGTACAATGTTACTTTTAACCTAAGTACATTGGAGTATAGTTTTGAAAATGTAGCTGGTTTTGATGAAGTTCTTATTGAAATTGGCGATATGGATGTAACAATGGTTACTTTAGATGGTACGAATTATACTGCCGAAAATGTAATGTTAGAGGCAGGTAATCTAGCATTTATTATAGACGATACTAATATGGGATGGGGTAGTGCCGATTTTCCATCGGGTACAGCAGTAGAAGGGCAACAAATACCCGTTTTAGCAAACAGCTACAACATATCGTTTAACCTAGACACCAAAGCGTACAGTTTTGATTACGTTATGATAAGCATGATTGGGGATGGCGTTGTAGATTGGAATACTGATACACCAATGGAAACTACTGATGGTATTAACTATACCTACATGCTTACATCTTCTGGTGGGCCAGGTAAGTTCAGACTAAACAATGCTTGGAATCCAGGTTGGGGTGCTACTGATTTCCCAATGGGAATAGGCTCTACCGAAGGTGATGCACCAAACATTCCTATTGCTGCGGGTACATACAATGTTAGCTTTAACCGAATTACAGGAGCCTACAATTTTGATGATGTAACAGCCTCTGTAGCAGATTTTGGAAACAACAAACTAGTAGTGTACCCTAACCCATCAAATACCGTATGGAATTTTAGTGCAGGAAGCCTAATTATTGATGCTGTTGAAGTTATTGATGTTACAGGTAAAGTAGTTTACTCAAACACATTTAATACAGCCGAAATAACAATTGATGCTACTACACTTGCACCAGGAGTTTACTTTACAAAAGTATACTCGGGAGCTGCTGTAAAAACAATAAAAGTGGTTAAAAAATAATCACTATATACTTGCTATTTAGTAAAAGCACAAACCATTAGGTTTGTGCTTTTTTGTATTTAAAACCTATCTTTACCCAAAAATTTTACTATGGCAGCAATGCTAAAAATAGGGCATAGGGGCGCAAAAGGGCATGTTACCGAAAATACGTTAGCCTCTTTTAAAAAAGCATTAGCATTAGGGGCAAATGCCATTGAACTTGATGTACACGTATGTGCTACAGGAGAATTGGTAGTCTTTCATGATTTTACAGTAGACAGATTGACGAACCGTAGTGGAGAAGTACACCAAATGACGCTTACCGAATTAAAAGCACTCACCATTACAGGCGGGCATACCATACCAACGTTAGATGAGGTATTGCAGCTTTTACAAGGTAAATGCTTTATTAATATAGAAATGAAGGGGAGGCATACCGCAGTACCTCTAGCAAAACTATTAGCACATTATATAACCGAAAAAAAATACAGTTATACCCGTTTTATAGTATCCAGTTTTCAGTACAATGAGTTAGAGCAATTGCATGCTTTAAACCCTAATGTAGCTTTGGGTATACTAACCCAAGCCAGTATTGCACGGGCAATGGATTGGGCTTTGGAGTTTTCGGCGAAAGCCATACACCCACACTACTCATTACTTACCCAAACCAATGTAAAGCGAGCGCACGATGCAGGCTATAAAATTTATACTTGGACGGTAAACGAACCCGAAGATATAGCACGTGTACAATTGTATAACGTAGATGGTATAATATCTGATTATCCCGACCGATTATGAGTAAAAGTTTCGATGTTGTAATAGCAGGGGGTGGGGCAGCAGGTTTTTTTACTGCCATTAATATTGCCGAGGCAAACCCTAACGTAAAAATAGCCATACTGGAGCGTGGTAAGGAGGTACTCTCTAAAGTGCGCATTTCGGGTGGTGGGCGTTGCAACGTAACCCATGCTTGTTTTGTACCGAACGATTTGGTTACGTATTATCCGCGCGGCGAAAAAGAACTACGAGGACCTTTTAATAAATTCTGCACAGGCGATACTATTGATTGGTTTGAGCAGCATGGTGTAACTTTAAAAATTGAGGACGATGGGCGAATGTTTCCCATTACGGATAGCTCCCAAACCATTATCGATTGTTTTTTAGAAGCAACCCAAAAGCTAGGCATACAAGTACTTACAAGCCAAAGCATACAATCTGTATACAAAGCAGCATCGCATTGGAAAATAACTACCCAAAACGAAAACTACCTTTGCGAAGATTTGGTAATGACTACAGGGAGTAACCCGAAAATTTGGCAAATGTTACAGGGTTTAGGGCATAGTATAGTGCCACCCGTACCGTCGTTATTTACCTTTAATATTAAAGATGCTCGGATTAAAAACCTTATGGGTGTTTCGGCACTCGCATCGGTAAAAGTAAAAAATACCAAGCTCGAAGCATCAGGACCTTTACTAATAACCCACTGGGGTATGAGTGGTCCGGGAATACTGCGCCTGTCGGCATGGGGAGCACGTGAATTGGCTGCTAAAAACTACCAATTTACCCTAAAAGTTAACTGGCTTAACGATGTTTTGTTTAACGACTGCTTAGATGTTTTAAAAAGCTTAAAACACGAACAAGCTAAAAAACAAATAGCTAAAAAATCGCCTTTTAATTTTCCAAATCGTTTGTGGGAGAGCCTCGTATTGGCTTCGGGTATAGATGCTGCTACACGTTGGGCAGATGCCACGGCAAAACAACTTAATGCATTGGCAAATCAGCTTGTAAATGCCGAATTTAATGTAAATGGTAAGAGTACCTTTAAAGAAGAATTTGTTACTGCGGGAGGCATAGAACTCAAAGAAATTAATTTTAAAACGATGCAGAGTAAAATGCTTGATAACCTGTACTTTGCAGGTGAAATAATGAATGTTGATGCCATTACAGGGGGCTTTAATTTCCAAAATGCATGGACAAGCGGTTACCTAGCTGCCCAAACAATTCTTAATAAAAAATAGGTGTAGCAACGCAACTATTTTACAATTGTATCATCTATAGGGTGAACTAAAACATTAAAATGCATTATGAAAAAGACAATTTTATTATTGGGGCTATCCCTTTTTATGGGCGCATGCTCTGATGACGATGCTGCCCCGTTAGCAAATCAACCCGACAACAATGTGCTACTTTTAAAGGTAGACATGCAAACCAACACTTTTGAAGGTGGGAAAGAACTTACCTTTGATGATTACGACAATTTTACAATTGCAACAAGTTACATCGAGCCAGGCGATTTTGGCGACATAGTTTTAAAGTACGAGGAGGCTAATGCTCCTATTTTTGAAGGAACTATTGTTTGGAATGGCTCAGGCGAAATGACGTACCCTGAAGCACTTAACGCAACCAATACTTTTGCAACTGTAACTACACCAACCCCTATGCCTGTAGCAACCGATATCGAATTGGTACAATATAGTGATTTTAATAACTATCCTGAACTAATAAATTATACTGCTATTTGGGATGCTGTTGCTAATTTACAGTTGGTAAAAGAGTACCGTGCTGCAAACCCTACGGCTAAAGTAAATTTATTTTTATACACCCCAAGTGCAGGTGCAGGTAACCCTGTGGATTGGGATTGGTTTGTTATCCTTAAAAATTAAGTTATTTTGTTTATACAATTAAGAAGCTCCTCTACAGGAGCTTTTTTAATTGTATCTATATCGTAAAAGTATATTTTTTTAATGCGCAGGTAGGTAAAATAGTTAGGCAACTGTTTTACAGGTACAGCATCTAATAAATATACTAATTCAAAAAGTTACGCCATGAAAAGTATACTCCTATTACTACTTTATGTTTTGTACCTCTATTGCAAAGATTTTGCAACAAAAATTAAAAAAATACTACCCGTAAAATCCAGTTAAAGCTACCTTATATTTAGTTTAGCCACCATATAGCAGCGTTTAAAACACCTGCAAACGTTACCCATGCTAGGTAGGGTATAAACAAGTAACCTGCTATTTTATTTACCTTTTTAAAAAGGTAGTAGGTTTCGTATATCATTAGCCAAAGCAATACAAGCTCTATAAGTGCTAGTAACGGATTGTGCAACCCAAAAAACAGGTACGACCACAGTGCATTTAACCCCAATTGTATAGCAAAAAAAGTAAGCCCCTTTTTAACAAGCTCCTTTTGGTAATCTATACGTGCCCATACCAAGCCTGCTGCCACACCCATAAATACATACAGCATGCCCCATACGGGCGCAAACAGCCAATTGGGCGGGTTAAAAAAAGGTTTCTCAATAGTAGTGTACCATGTAGTAACACTCTCGCGGGTTACCTCGCCCGATAGGTAACCTACCGCCAAGCAGGTAACCACCATTATAACTATTTTTAAAATTTTTGGCATGCGTTAGTTTTTTCCCAAAATTAACAAACAAAAATGGTATCTATCTACAAAAAACTATATTTGCATAAATTTTTAAGATATGCTTTCCGAAAAGGATTTTATCCCTAAAGGGTATACGCATACTGCCAATGAGGGTAGTTTTAAGTGGAGTGCACCTAGTAACATAGCATTAGTAAAATACTGGGGAAAAAAGGAAAACCAAATTCCTGCCAACCCCTCCATAAGTTTTACGCTTAATAACTGTAAAACCATTACAACGCTCGATTTCCAGAAGAAAGATAACGATACGCAATTTTCATTCGATTTATTTTTTGAAGGCCAACCCAAAGAAAGTTTCCGACCTAAAATCGAAAAATTCTTTCAGCGTATAGCAGCTTACTTGCCTTTCCTATCAGATTATCATTTTACCATCCATACCGAAAATACATTTCCGCACAGTTCGGGTATAGCATCATCAGCATCGGGTATGGCAGCACTTGCCATGAACCTTATGAGTGTAGAGCGTTTGCTAAATCCTGATATGACGGACGATTATTTTTATAAGAAAGCATCGTTTTTAGCCCGATTGGGCAGTGGTAGTGCCTGCCGAAGTGTAAAAGGTAGCATAGTAGTTTGGGGCGAACATGAGCAGACGGAGCATAGTGCCGATTTGTTTGGTGTTCCGTTACTAGATGCTGTACACCCTATATTCGAAAACTATCAGGATACTATTTTGTTGGTAGATAAAGGCGAAAAACAAGTATCTAGCACTGTTGGGCATAACCTTATGCACGGGCATCCGTACGCAACACAACGCTTTGCACAGGCGCACCATAATTTATCTAAAGTAAAAGAGGCTTTGCGCAATGGTAATACGGAGCTGTTTATAAATGTAGTAGAAAGCGAAGCATTAACGCTACATGCTATGATGATGACGTCCATGCCGTATTTTATATTAATGAAGCCCAATACGCTACAAATAATAAATAAAATATGGGAGTTTAGGGCAGCTACAGGCATACCCGTATGCTTTACGCTAGATGCTGGTGCAAACGTGCATGTGCTTTATCCTGAAAGAGATAGTGTGAAAATTTTGGAATTTATTAAGAATGAATTAGTTGCATACTGCCAAAACAGTCAGTACCTTTGTGATATACTAGGTAAAGGAGCAGTACAGTATTAATTTTAGTATGTATTGTTTTTTAATTACCTTTAATAAAAATTAGCCTCGATGAAAGGACCTTTGTTTTACTCAAAAATACTACTCTTCGGAGAGTACGGAATTATTAAAGATTCTAAAGGGTTATCTATACCCTACAATTTTTATAATGGTGCATTAAAGCAAGATGGCAATACATCTGAGGAGGCATTACAATCTAACGCAAACCTAAAGCGTTTTGTAGATTACCTAGAAACATTACAAACAGAAAATCCTGATTTAGTACAGTTTGATATTGATACGTTAAACCAACACGTTGCCGATGGTATGTATTTCGATTCTACCATTCCGCAGGGTTATGGTGTGGGGAGTAGTGGTGCATTGGTTGCTGCTATATACGATGAGTATGCTAAAGATAAAATAACGGTACTAGAAAACTTAACGCGCGAAAAACTACTAGCACTTAAAACAATATTTGCGCAAATGGAATCGTTTTTCCATGGCAAAAGTTCAGGGCTCGATCCTTTAAACAGTTACCTAAGCATCCCGATACTTATTAACTCTAAAGATAACATAGAGGCTACAGGCATACCCAGCCAAATAGCCGATGGTAAAGGCGCTGTGTTTTTATTAGATTCGGGTATTGTAGGCGAAACCGCCCCAATGGTATCCATTTTTATGGAAAACCTAAAAGAGCAAGGGTTCCGCGATATGCTTAAAAAACAATTTGTAAAATATACCGATGCTTGTGTAGAAAACTTTTTACACGGCGACTTTAAATCGTTATTTGCCAATACCAAAAAACTATCTAAAGTTGTACTTAACAACTTTAAACCCATGATACCAGAGCAGTTTCATGAGCTTTGGCAAAAAGGTATTGAAACGAACGATTACTACCTTAAGCTTTGTGGCTCGGGTGGTGGAGGCTACATACTGGGCTTTACCGAAGATATAGACAAAGCGAAAAAAGCATTAAAAGGGCATAAGCTAGAAGTAGTTTATCAGTTTTAATCATTTTTTACATCCCTTTTTATGGCATCAAGGAAAACAAAATTAATCCTGATGAAAATTCTTAGCCTCTTCTCTGTAGTACGAGGCTATAATATTCCTGTAATTGCTTTGGCGCAATACCTATCGGCTGTATTTATATTGGATAAGGAGCGCAGAGCGTTGGATATACTACTGGATGTAGATTTGTTTATTATTGTATTGGCATCGTCCCTAACCATAGCTTCGGGGTACATTATTAATAATTTTTACGATGCTAAGAAAGACCTTATTAACCGCCCCAAAAAATCGATGTTGGATAGGTTGGTAAGCCAGCAAACCAAACTATATGTTTATTTTACGCTCAACGCACTAGTAACATTACTCGCATTTATAGTATCGTGGCGTGCAGTGGTGTTTTTTGCGGTTTACATCTTCCTAATATGGTTTTATTCGCACAAACTAAAACGATATCCCGTTATAGGCAACCTTACCGCTGCCTTTTTAGCCATATTGCCTTTTTTTGCCATACTCATGTATTTTAAAAATTTTTACGAGGTAATTTTTGCCCATGCTACTTTTTTATACTTATTAATACTTACGCGCGAGTTAATAAAAGACTTGCAAAATGTTACGGGCGACCTTGCCAATAACTATCGTACTATACCCGTAATGTTTGGCGAAAAAACATCTAAAAAAATAATAACCTTACTTACCTTTCTTACGCTTATACCCGTGTACCTACTTATTGATGTTTACGATGTAGGTTATATGGATATTTACTTTTATATAGGTATGATTGTAATTATGTACTTTCTGTTACAACTCTGGAAAGCCGAGAGCCCAAAACAGTACCTGCAACTCCACAACATCCTTAAACTCCTTATTGTGGCAGGCGTGTTTTGTATTATACTTATAGAGCCTTCGGTATTAGTACACGGCAGGAAGCTATTGTCTGGTATTTAATAGTATCTTTGCAAAAATTATAGTAAGCAGATGAGCAATACGAATAGTAGAGGAAGCGCCTCTAACAGAGGAGGTAATGATAGAAAGAAATCTGGGAAGCCAACGCATTCTGGAAATGATAACACACGCAAACCATCGGGAAACAAATCGGCAGGATTTGGTAAAAAAACATACGGTAGTAGCAAACCACTACAAGGCAGAAAACCTTTTGCCAAAAAAACAGCAGCACCCAAAACACCAACTAACCCAGACGAAATACGCTTAAACAAGTACATTGCCAACTCGGGTATATGTTCGCGCAGGGATGCCGATGTATATATAGAGTCGGGCAACGTAAAGGTAAATGGGCAAATAGTAACCGAAATGGGTTACAAGGTAAAATTAAACGATAAGGTAGAGTTTGATGGTGTAACCATTACACCCGAAAAGAAAGAGTACTTATTATTAAACAAGCCTAAAAACTTTACAACGTCTGGCGATGAGGATAGGGATATGCGTAATGTTATGGAGTTGGTACGTAATGCTACAAAGGCAAAATTACAGCCTATAGGCAGAATGGATAAAAACACAACGGGTTTACTACTATTTACGAACGACTCGGATATGCTGCGTAAGTTTTCGTTGCCCAACCAAACATCGTTTAAAATATACCAAGTATCGTTAGATAAAAATCTGAAATTTGAAGACCTTGAAAAAATGAGTAACGGCGTAACGCTTGACGGACACCGATTATATATAGATGAGGTTAGTTATATTGAAAACGAACCTAAAACGGAAATAGGTATAAAACTGCGTACCCAAAATGTTAGGGTTGTAAGAGCTATTTTTGAGAGTTTTAAATATGATGTGTTAAAGGTAGACCGTGTTTCGTATGCGGGGTTAACTAAAAAGAATTTACCACGTGGTAACTGGCGCTTTCTTACCGAGCAAGAAATTATCAATTTAAAGAATATATAAAATAAAAAATCCCGCTACCGAGCGGGATTTTTTATTTTATATATTTAGGTTTATGCATTAAGTGCCTCTACCTGAATGTCGTTATCGTTAAGCATATCCTTTAGCATGTTCTCAATACCACTTTTTAAGGTAAAGGTAGAGGAGGGGCATCCGCTACAAGCCCCTTGCAATATTACTTTAACGCGTTTTTCCTTTTCATCGTACGAATCAAAAGCAATGTTACCACCATCACCCGCTACAGCAGGTTTTACGTATTCTTCTAAAATATTAATAATACGTTGCGATGTTACATCTAAAGCATCAAAATATGCCTCTTGCTGTTTTTCGCCTTCGGGTGTTTGTTGTAGCATCGATTCGTCTACTACCGTGTTCCCCTCTTCAATAAACTTTTTAATAAAGGCGCGTACCTCACCTGTTACCTCTTCCCATTCGGCAACATCAAACTTCGTAACCGAAATGTAGTTCTCATCAATAAATACCTCTTTTACAAAAGGTAGTTTAAAAAGTTCGCGCGCTAGTGGCGATGCTGCAGTAGCATCAATATTTTTAAATTCAGCAGGTACTTTGGTTAGTAACTTATTATATACAAACTTCATTACGCCAGGGTTGGGGGTTGTTTCTACATATATGGTTACAGGTAGTTTTTTCTTGGCGGTAGTATCTTCAGTTACTATTACGCCGCCATCGTTTACAAAATCTTCAATTTGTTTGGCTACATCTTCCTGTACATCATCCCATTCTACAATAGAATACTTTTCAATCCCTATAAAGTTCCCTGATATATATACCGATTTTACAAACGGCAAAAAGAACAATTGCTTAGCTAAAGGAGAGTTTGCTGTTTCGTCGATGTTTTTATATTCATAGTTATTTCCCTTAGCAATAAAGTTCTCAAACTCAAATTTCACAATTGCAGGGTTTTGCGTGGGGCGTATATTTATTTTTTCCATGGTTTTAAATTTTACACAAAATTAAAACAAAAAAAATCGAAATAGGGGGTAGGGGAATTGTATATTCAATTGTTATTAAAGATAATAAAGTTATTATTTGTAAAAAATAGCCAATAATTTGTGATTTTTATAAAATTAACATTTAAAGTGTTGTTGAATATTTATATTTGAACTTTTGTTAAAACATGTTAAAATAATTTTAAGATTAAGAAATCTTTACTTTAGTATTAAAATATACTATGCTAAAAACTCGCTATATGAAAAGAATATTACTAACATTACTACTGGTTTTAGGGGTAACAGGATTGTACGCTCAGTCTGATGTTGTCCTGTTTAACACCAACACAAACAATGAATATGATGCTGGGCAGACTTTAGAGTTTTCCTTACTTGTTACCAACAACGGTCCTACCCCTGCGCAAAATGTAAATGTTACCTATCCAATACCTGATGGTTTAGTTATAACGCCAGGTATTCCTCGTTTTGAGTGGACAGGGTCTAACAGTTCGTTAGGAACTAATATTTCATTGAATAATACAATACCTGTACTTGGTGTTAACGAAACAGTAACGTATACCATTACCATAAAAATACCAGGTAGTTTTGATGGCGAGTTGCCTGAAGCTAACGTAACATACGATACGCAATCGGATGTTGAGGTAACCTATCAAGATAATCAGGAAACCTACACTCCAGGTGATCAGGTTATATATGATATTGCAGTAGTAAATAATGGACCAGAGGTTACCGAAACAATTAATGTTTACAGTGCTATACCTACTGGAATAACTTCTTTTTCGTGGGTTGGTAACGGTACTTCGGGTACTGATGTAGACCTTTCTGATAGCTTAGAAAATTTACCAATAGGCGAGGTAGTAACTTATACAATAACATTAGATGTTCCGATGTCGTATACAGGACCACTTGTAAACCAATTAAGTGTTACAGGTACATTTGTAGATGCAACCCCATCGTGTGCACCATGTACGGATACTAATCTGTCTTCGGAAGAAGGGGCAGACCTTGTTGTTACTAATACGAATGGTCAGACTATTTATGCGCCAGGTACAACTACAGTATATACGGTTACTTTAACCAACAACGGGCCTCTTACGGCACAAAACGTAATAATGGAATTTGCTGTTTCACCAGCAATTACAACATTAACGTGGTCTGGAGATAATGGTTCTTCTGGCGATTTAACTGACCTTATAGATAACGCTGGCGATTTAGCGTCTGGCGCAAGTATAATATATACTGTTACGGCAGATATTCCTAACGATTTTACAGGTAACCTTGTGCTTTCTGCTGTTGCAGAATCGGATACTGACGATCCCGATTTATCTTGTGATGATTGTATTGATATTGATTACGAAACGGCTTCTGCCGATATTGTTGTAGTAAATACCAATAACCAAGATGTGTATGTAGCTGGTACAACAAGTATATATACTGTTACTGTTACAAATAATGGTCCTACCGATGCAGAAAATGTAGTAGTACAAAACGCTATCCCAACAGGGATAACTTCGTTTTCGTGGGTAGGCGATAATAGTTCGTCAGGAGTTAATATCCCTTTAGATGATACCATCCCTACACTTGGTGTTGGCGAAACAGTAACATACACTATAACTTTAGATATACCATTAACCTATAATGATATATTGGTTAGCGAAACAACAGTTACATCGGATACAACAGACCCAGACCTATCTTGTGATGAGTGTATTGATACCGATTATAACACAGTTACAGATGCCGACCTTTTAACTACAAAAACTTTAAATACAGGCGATACCTATACCGCAGGTTTAGATGCTATATATACCATAACAGTTACCAACCAAGGTCCGGGTGCTGCTGCCAATGTTACCATAGAGGACATAGTACCAGCAGGATTATCAGCCGCTGATGCTGCTTGGTATGGCAGTAATGGCAGTAATGGTACAGGCAACCTTAACGATGTAATACCTGTAATGTTGCCTAACACTACAGTAACCTACCAATTTACAATACCAGTACCAAGTAATTTTGACCAAGCTACAGATATAATAAACGAAGTAACCGTAACGAGTGATACTACAGACCCTACACCAGATTGTCCTGATTGTACGCATACGGCTACACCAAACCCTCAAGCTAATTTAATAGCAGTAAAAACAAATGGTCAGGAAACATACGTTGCTAACCAGCCTACAGTATACACCATAACAGTTGCCAACCCAGGGCCAAGTGATGCTTTTAACGTAGTAGTTTTCGACCCAATGCCATTTAATATTAATATATTAAACTGGGAAGGCGAAGGTACCAGTGGAGAAGGAGATATGTTAACCTCTGTGCCTGTATTAGCTGCAGGAGAATCATTAGAATATACTGTTACGATTTTAATACCAGAAAACTATGCAACATTTGTAGGACCACTACAAAATGTTGTAACTATAAATAGTGATACACCAGACCCTGAGCCAGATTGCCCTACCTGTACTGATTTGGATATGCCAGCTCCAGATTTTGTTACGGTAGATAAGTTTGCTTATACCGTACAAGAACTTGTAGAAGATATACTTATTGAGGCAGAGTGTGTGGATGTTTCTAACATCAGTTGGCAAGCAGGAAACCTTAATGGAGATTTTGGTATTGGTTATTTTGAAGGAAACAATTCAAACTTTCCAATACAAAGCGGTATTATACTGCGTAATGGAAATGTAGAATATAGTCAAAACCAATATGATGGTTCTAATATGAGTTCTACCGCTTCAAGTACTGGCGATGCTGATCTTACACAGGTAAGCCAGGATAATGGTAACACAGGTAGCATTAACGATGTTACCTATTTACAGTTCGACTTCGTGCCACTTACCGATACCATGACATTTGATTTCCTATTTGCTTCAAATGAATACGGAACATTTCAATGTGGTTTTAGTGATGTGTTTGCATTCTTACTTACAGATTTAACAGATGCTACAGTGACTAATGTAAACCTTGCTGTTATACCAGGCACTACCACACCCGTATCGGTAACTAACATTCGAAACTCACTGTATAATGCAGGATGTGGTTCTCAAAACCAAGAATTTTTCGGACAGTTCAACCAAGGCGATGCTGCTAACTCTGCTATTAACATGAGAGGGCAAACTGTTGTAATGACGGCATCATCACCAGTAATATCTGGAAACTCATACGAAATAAAGCTAGCCATTGGCGATTACAATGATTCTGCCTTTGATTCTGCGGTATTTATTGCAGCAGGTAGTTTTGATATTGGTCAGCCAGAACTTCCAGAAGATTTAGCACTCGTAACAGGAACAGCACTTTGTGAAGGCGAAGAGTATGAATTGAGCGTTGCTGCAGAAAACCCTAATTTTACTTACGAGTGGCAATACGATGGAGAAACAATACTTGATGATGATGGTAACCCAGTAACAGAAACTACAATTACCATAACAGAACCAGGTACCTATACAATACTAGCATCTTTTCCATCAGACCCTGATTGTCAGCTTACCGACGAAATTAGAGTAGAAGTTATCCCTGAACCCAATTATAGCGATCCAGCAGATTTATTAATATTCTCTAATGGTGTAGACCCTCTTGAATTTGACCTTACAGAGAATAATGCTGTAATACTGGATCAGTTTACAACTACAGAAGCATTATTCTATGAGGTTAACTATTTTGATACTAATGTAGGACTGGATACTGGTGAGGCTATTCCAGTATTTCCATCCAATGCATTTCCAGGAGTAGACGGACAAACAATGTATACCACAGCAAGTAACTTTTCTACAGACTGTATTACAATATCATCTTTTGAACTGTATGTACTTACACAACCAGAAGATATTACATTGTGTAAGGAAGCACCGCTTGATGGTACTGAAACGTTTGACCTTGTAGCAGAAAATAGTAATATATTAAGCACGCTATTAAGCCCTACAGCATATACTGTAACTTACCACGAAACGATGGCAGGAGCAGAGGATGGTAGTGAGTTTATAGCCGATCCTTCAAACTACGTAACTACACCTATAGATTTTGTAGATAATACAAAAACACTTTACGTGAGAGTACAGGATAATAACGACCCAGATGCATTTGCAATAACGCCTTTTGATATAATAGTATCGTTTAAACCAACAGAAGTTGTTTTAGCACCAGTTGTTATTTGCGAATTGGATGACCCAGATAATATTGCAACGTTCGATCTTACAGCACAAGTAAACGAAATTATTGATGCATCATCAGATATTGATGTATTACTAACAATGCACCCAACACTTGCCGATGCAGAGGCAAACACAGAGCCTTTAACATATCCTATTTACGAAACAGACGAAACACAAAATCAATCCGTATTTTTTAGAGTACTAGAAGATGGTGCGCCAGACGAAACCTGTATAACATATATAGAACTAGAACTTATAGTAAGCCCAGCGCCAACACCAGGAGTTGTTACTAATCCACAAATTTGTGACCTGGATAATAGCGGAGGCGAATTATTTGACCTTACATCGTTAAATACAGTAATCCTTAATGGTTCAGACCCTGCTACCTATCAAGTAACATATCACCCAACAGCAGACGATGCTGAAAATAACACAGACGAAGTTTTAGACCCAGAAAATTATATAGCTGCAGTAGGTACAACAACACTACACGTACGCTTAACCAATATATTTGAAGATGTATGCTACGGTATAACAAGTTTTGATATAATAGTTACCCCAACACCAGAAGTAGCAGCACTGGCCGATGTATTTGCCTGTAGCGATACAGGATATGCACTACCAGTATTAGCCCAAGGAAACTATTACACAGAAACCAACGGCGGCGGTACACTGCTAGCCGAAGGAACAATAATAACAACCACACAAACCATATACGTATACGCCGAAAGCAATACCACACCCAACAACTGTACCGATGAAGAAAACTTTACAGTCACGATCTACGATCAACCCGTAGTAGACACGCCAGCCGACGTATTTGCCTGCGAGAGCTACACCCTTCCAGTACTAACCGTAGGAAACTACTACACCGGCGCCGATGGCAGCGGCACCCTACTCAATGCAGGCGACGAAATCACCACCACACAAGACATCTACATCTATGCCGACAGTGGCGATACCAACACCCCGTGTACCGACCAACACCAATACACCATCCAAATCGATACCCCGCCCACACTATTGCCCGCCACAGCCCTAGAAGAATGTGACGACAACTTTGACAGCTTCACCACCTTCAACCTAGTCCCCGCAGGACTCGAAGTAACCGACGGACAACCAGGATTCGAGATCAGCTACCACGAAACCTTCGAGGCAGCCGACTTCGGCACCAGTCCCATCGACACCCCCGCCAACTACTCCGCCATCACCGGAGAAATCTACATACGCGTAACCCCAGTCGGCAACACCACCAACTGTCGTAGCATACAACCCCTAACCCTAACCGTATACCCACGACCCACCATACCCAATGTAACCGACTACGTACAATGCGACGTAAACAACTCGCCCGACGGACAAGAAACCTTCGACCTAACCACCAAAGACAGCGAAGTAACCCTTGACATAGCAACCATAAGCGCCGAATACTACACCAGCCAAGCCAATGCCCAAGCCGGTACCAACCCCATAACCAACCCCGAAAGCTACACCAATACTGAAAGCCCCGAAACCATCTGGGTAGCCGCAGTAAGCGACTTCGGATGCCGTAGCGTAAGCAGTTTCGATCTCATCGTAAACCCACTACCCGTAATCAATCCAGCACTAGACACCTTCTTCTCTTGCGAAGAAATACCAGGCGAAGGCCAATTCGACACCATCGAAATCGATGCCGCCATCACCCAAGGCGCAGCAGGATACAGCATCAGGTACTACCAAACCCTAGCCGGAGCAGAAGGTGGCGGCAACAACAACCTAAGCTCACCCTTTACCTCACCCACCACAACCATTTACGCCCGCGTAGAAGATGACCTTACCAGTTGCATTATCATTACCCCAGTAGAACTAGAAGTAATACCAGCCCCAATAGCCCCAGCACTAGCCCCACTAGAAGAATGCGACTTCAACCTCGACAACGTAGCCCCATTCAACCTCGACCCAGTAATACAAAACATAACCAATACACTAGGCAACGTAAGCGTAACCATACACGAAACCCAAGCCGATGCCAACTTTGCAGCCAATGCAATACCCAATACAAACAACTACACCAATATAGTAGACGACACCCAAACCCTGTACGTACGCGTACAATCCACCCAAACCGAATGCTTCGATATAGTACCCCTACAACTCATAGTACACCCCGTACCCGAAGCCACAACCCCAGAAGACTACGAAATCTGTGACAACGGTACCAACGACACCGACGGCATAGCCATCTTCGACCTAAGCACAAGAAACGAAGAAATACTAGGCGACATCGATCCCCTAGCATTCACCATAACCTATTACGAAAACCAAACAGCAGCCCAAGCCGGCACCAACCCAATAACAACCGCCAGCAACTACGCCAGTACAACCACAACAGTATACGCACGCGTAACCAACAACACAACAGGCTGCTACGACATCGTACCCCTAGAACTCATCGTAAACCCACTACCCGTAGTAAACAACCCACTACCATACACCCTATGCGATGAAAACAACCCAGGCGACGAACAAGAAACCTTCGACCTAACCACACAATACCCACTCATCGTAGACGACCAAAACGGCATCGCCATCACCTTCCACGACACCTTCGAAGAAGCACAATTAGGCGACAACCCAATACCAAACCCAGAAGCCTACCAAAACCAAGCCACCGTACAAACCCTCTTTACACGCGTAACCATAGAAGACACAGGCTGCTACAGAATCGTATTACTAGACATCAGAGTAGAACCACTACCCGTACTCTATGTAGACAACGTAGACGAAGAACTCACCGTACTTTGTGACGAAGACGGCGACGGAATCACATTCTTCAACCTAGACGCCACCCTAGGAGACCTAATCAACAACGGGCAAAACCTAGAAGTAAGCTTCCACCTCACACCAGAAGACGCACTAAACAACCTAAACCCAATAACCAACACCAATAACTACCCCAACATAACACCATTTGCCGACGTAGTATACATCCGAGTAGCCAACACACTAACCGGCTGTACCAACAGCGAAGCCTACGCACTACCATTAACCGTAGTACCCTCGCCACAAGTACCCGACCTAGAAGACATAACCCAGTGTGACGACGAAGACGACAACGGACAAGACAACCAAGCCCTCTTTGACCTGACCCAACAAAATCAGACCATCATAGACGGACTAGACCCAGCCATACCCGATGTAATTATACATTACTTCGAGTCAGAGGCTGCTGCACGTAATGGCGCACCACGCATAACCACCCCAGCCAACTACACCGGTACCCACGAGCAAACCATCTGGGTACGCGTAGAAGACCCCGTAACCGAATGCTTTGGTATCAGCAACTTCCAACTATTCCTAAACCAGCCATTACTCCTAACCACACCAAGCATACTAACCCTATGCAACAGTGAACTCCCCAATGACGCCACAGAAACCTTCGACCTAACCGTAAAAGACGAAGAAATCTTAGGCCCATTCGGCATAGGACAAGGCTACACCGTAACCTACTACGAAAGCGAAGCCGACCAAGAAACAGGAGCAGCCATACCAGATCCAACCCAGTACGAAAACACCGATAACGCACAAACCCTGTACGTAACCGTGACCAGTACCGACGGCTGTGAAAGCTACACCACACTAACCATAAAAGTGTTACCCCTCCCCACGCCAAACCAGGAGCCAGACGCGCTAGTACTATGCGACGACAACAACTCCCCCGACGGCGAAGAAGAATTCAACCTATTCGACGCCGAAGCTGACATCCGCAACAACGACCCAACCACGATAATCACCTACTACGAAACAGAAGCAGACGCCCAAAACGCCGAAAACCCCATAGCCGACCCAAGTGCCTACCAAAGCGCCACCAACAGCGTATGGGTACGCGTAGCCGCCAACACCGGTAACCCCGACGACCAAGTCTGCTACCAAATAGTAGAACTCCCACTCATCGTAAACCCACTCCCAGTCCTAGGCGAAAACGGCACCATCGCCCCCAACGCCTATTGCGAAGAAAACACCGATGGTCAGCACACCTTCATCCTCAACGAACACCTGCCCTTCATCCTAATCGGCGAAGACCCAGAAGACTACACCATACGCTTCTACCTCGACCAAGCCGCATTAGACGCAGGCACCGCACTACCCAACCAGTACACCAATATCAGTACCCCACAAACCATACTCGTATGGGTAGAAAACAACACCACCGGATGCATCAACACCGCACCATTAACCCTATACGTAGAAGAAGCCGCCACCGCCTTCCCAATCACCCCAGGACAACTAGACACCTGCGACTACGACGGCACCAATGACGGACAAACCACCATTGACCTCACCCAAATAGAAACCCAAGTACTAGGCGGACAAGACCCATTAGACTACGACGTAGACTACTACGAAAACCAAGACGACGCCATAACCGACACCAACCCCATAGCCGACCCCAGCACCTATATAAACACCATAGCTGGCGGACAAACCATCTGGGTACGCGTCACCAACGAAAGCACCATCAGCCGCTGCTACGACATCACCAGCATCGATATCACCATCGAAGCCATCCCAGAACCCATAATACAAGGCGGAACCCTCTGTGTCGACTACGACACCCAAGAAGTACTCAACCCCGTAGTAATGGACACCGGGCTCGATGACAGCCACACCTTCATCTGGTACCTCAACGGCGAAGAAATAACAGGCGCCACAGAAAGCACCTACATCGCCCAGGCCGTAGGAAGCTACAGCGTAGAAGCCATCAGCGCAGGCGGCTGTATCAGCGACCCAATCGACCCCGTAACCGTAGACCAAAGCGGGCCCGCCAGTGAGATACAAACAAGCTATACCGTTAGCAACGCCTTTAGCGACGAACAAACAATAACCATTACAACAACAGGTTATGGCGAATACGAATACCAATTAGATTTTGGACCATGGCAAACCAGTAACATATTTACCGATGTATCCCCAGGACTACACGAAGTACGCATTAGAGATATAGGCGCATGCTCCGAACACATAGTTACCCTAACAGACGTAAGCATCATCGACTACCCACGATTCTTTACACCCAACGCTGATGGATACAACGACACCTGGAACATCTACGGACTCTCCAGTCAAGGTGGCGCCGAAATCTACATCTTCGACCGTTACGGCAAGCTCATCAAACAAATCAGCTCACAAGGAGAAGGCTGGGACGGCACCTACAACGGCAACCCACTACCCGCAGACGACTACTGGTTTACCGTAACCTTTGTAGAAACCCAAGTACAAACATTTGAGATTACCGCCGCTGATATAAAAACAAAAACAACAGAAGAAGGAGAAGAAATCAAATACTATGTCGTACCAGGCACGAGCATAGAAATTCCAGTTACACAAGAACAGATAGACCAGCTACCGATTGAGATAACAGGGCAACAACAACCCGTGACAAGAGAATTTAAAGCGCACTTCTCTATGAAACGATAATTTCAAAGTAATCACTTAAAAATGCTGCCATAATCGGCAGCATTTTTTAATATTATTACTATTAAAGTTACCAACCTAACGCAAAAATTTATATATTTGACCGCTATGTGAAAGCTACATGCAATAAATTTTGCCTACTGTAAGTTATGATATTATAGAAAAAGCAGTAATAATCTTTTTTGTAGTACTTATATACACTATCGCAATATATAGACGAAGCACATTTTTCATTTAACGATAAGGTCAACATGAATTTTAAAAAGTTTTATTTAATTATTGGATTGTTAGCAGCCCAACTATCTTTTTCGCAAGAGGGTATAGCCGTTTATTCCGATTATTTATCAGACAACTATTATTTGCTACACCCATCGATGGCAGGAGCTGCAAACTGTGCTAAAATAAGGCTCACTGCACGCCAGCAATGGTTTGGGCAGGATGATGCACCACAGTTACAAACATTAAGTTTTAATGGTAGCGTAGGTCCACAATCAGGTGTGGGTATTATTGCTTTTAACGATAAAAATGGTTACCATTCTCAAACAGGTGCAAAAGTAACCTATGCGCACCATATTCGTTTTTCTAGAGATGAGTACGATCTTAATCAATTATCTTTTGGTATGAGTGCAGGATTGGTACAGAGTCGTCTTGATGAAACTGAATTTGGTCCTGAGTTCGATCCTATTATTGATGGTGGTATGGAACAGAAAGATTCTTACTTTAATATTGATATCGGTGCATCGTACCATTACCTTGATTTTTATACTCATTTTACAGTTAAGAATGCGATTGCTAGTAAAAGGGATTTGTATACTGATATTGAAAGTGATAACCTTAGAAAATATATTTTTAGTGCGGGTTATGTTTTTGGATTCCAAGACCAATTACAATGGGAACCTTCTATAATGTTCCAAGCTGTTGATGAAACTAAGGAAACTACTATTGATGTTAACCTTAAAGTGTATAAAGAAATGGACTTTGGTCGTCTTTGGGGAGGTTTATCGTATAGAAGAAGTTTAGATGGTGCTCAGTTTGTAGATAGTGACGGTGGTGCTGTAGATCAAAATTTACAATATTTTACACCAATTATTGGTATTAACTATAAGCAATTTATGTTTGCTTACACGTACTCTTACCTAACGGGAGATGTAAAGTTTGATAATAGTGGTTTTCACCAGTTAACACTTGGTATTAACCTTTTCTGTAAGCGAGAGAGATATGACTGTAACTGTCCTGCAGTTAATTAATTATAAAGTGATATTATTAATTCAGTCCCGATATAACCTATCGGGACTATTTTTTTATATGTATTATGGTTATTAAAGAGGTTAATGGAAAGTACCCGCAAATACCTAACGATTGTTTTGTTGCCGAGAATGCTACTATAGTGGGCGATGTTACTCTGGGTGCTGAGTGTAGCATATGGTTTAACGCTGTTTTGCGTGGCGATGTACACTACATACGCATTGGTAACAAAGTAAACATACAGGATGGTGCGGTTATACACTGTACTTACAAAAAACACCCTACGGTTATTGGCAATAACGTATCCATTGGGCATAATGCTATTGTACATGGTTGTACGGTTAAGGATAATGTGCTAATTGGTATGGGGGCTATTGTTATGGATAATTGTGTGGTAGAAAGCAATACTATAATTGCTGCTGGTGCTGTTGTTACCCAAAACACGGTTGTAGCGTCGGGGAGTATTTATGCTGGTGTACCTGCCAGAAAAGTCAAATCGATTGATGCTTCTGATTTTGAGGGCGAGATAGCACGCATTTCAGATAATTACGTATTGTATTCTTCTTGGTTTAAATAAGCCGTTGTAAGCCATTTAAAAGTCTTTTTCCAGAATAGTGTATTTATTGCCTAGTAGCGTGGCTAAGGCGTTAGGCTTGGCGTTGGTATAAAATAGCTGCTTTTGTTTAGCTATTGTTTTATTTAGCATGCCGTATTTTTCTAGTATTGTTTTGGTTTGTTTTGCTACTGCTAATCCAGAGTCGATTATTTTAACTTCTTTAGGTAGAATTTTTTGTATTTGTGGTATAAGGTAGGGGTAGTGGCTACAACCTAGCACAAGGCAATCTATATTAGCTTGCATCATGGGTTTAAGATAAGTTTGCAGTAGCTTATCTATTTCGCTGCCACCCAATTTGCCTTCTTCTATTAATTGTACCAATCCGTGCCCCACTTGTTCTATAATGTTTAGGTTTGTATAGCTGGATACGGTTTTGTGGAACAATACACTATTTAGTGTACCCTTAGTGGCAAGTATGCCTATGGTATGTGTTTTTGTTTGGAGTGCTGCAGGTTTTATGGCAGGCTCTATGCCTATAAAAGGCACATCGTATTTTTCTCGTAGTTCTTTTATAGCGTTTGTTGTTGCCGTATTGCAGGCCACTACAATGAGCTTGCAGTTTTGGTTGAGTAAAAGCTCTGTGTTTTTTATACTTAAGTGTAGTATTTCTTCCTTGCTTTTTTGCCCGTAGGGTGCATTTTTGCTATCGGCAAGGTATAGGGTAGCTTCATTTGGTAATAGGGTGTGTATCTCTTTCCAAATGGATGTACCTCCTACGCCAGAATCGAATAAACCGATGGGCTGCATGCTAGTATTCATAAAGCAAAAATAACAAAAAAACGACTCTTATTAAGAGTCGTTTTTTATATAGAGTTAAATTTTGTTTGGATTAGAAACCAAGCTCTTTTTTAACATCAGCAAGAATATCTGGTCCGTCTGCAACCAAAACGCCACTACCTACAGTAGAATCCAGTACATACTGGTATCCTTTTGCTTTAGCTACTTTTTGGATTGCTGCTTTAGCTTTTTCCAGAATTGGCTTTAATATCTCCTCCTGTTTCTTTTGCATGTCTTTAGAGGCTGTTTGTTGGTACTGTTGGATTCTGTTACCCATTTCTTGTACCTCCTGCGAGCGTGTTTCGTTTATCGCATCGCTAACAGTAGCCGCCTCTTGGTCATATTTTTTTATTTTAGTTTGGTACTCTTCTACCATAGTTCGGTACTCTTTATCGAATGTTTTACCATAGTTCTCGATTTGAGTGTTGGCAGCCTTCATTTCTGGCATCTCACTCATTAAGTCGGTTACATTGATATGTGCTACTTTTGCTTGTGCAGAAACGCTTTGGTTTATTCCAACAAAAAGTATTGCAGCGATTAATAAAGATTTTAATTGTTTCATCATTTAAGGTATTAAATTAATTTTTGTTTTCTTTTTTCTATTCGGGTTTATTCTTCAGTTTCAACTTCTTCCTCCTCCTTAGGAGTTTCCTCAGTATCAGAATTTTCTATTGGACGAAAATCTATAGGTTCTGCAGAGTTATTGTTTTTTGCATCTTCGCGTGCTTTACGTGCTGCTGCTCTATCGGCAAGTATTTTGGCTCTTCGCTCTTGTGCTGCTTTTCTTCTTTCGTCTAGTTCTTTCTGTCTAGCCTCGCGTGCTTTTTGTGCTGCTTCTTTTTTATCTTCGGCAGTGCTGCTTTTTGGTTTAGGGTCATCACCGTCGGTAGCTTCCCCTGGCTCAGGGTCGTCGTTACCATCTATGCTACTTGCTTTTGCATCGTCTTGCTTGGGTTTATTAGCATTATTTTTAGCATTTCTTTTTTCTTCACGCTCCTTTAAAAGTTTTTCTCGACGTTCTTTATATTCTTTTCGCTTAGCTTCCTGTGCTGCTTTACGCTCGTCTAGTAAACGTTGTCTTTCCGCTTGTCTATCTTCCTGCTTTTTCTTTCTGGCTTGGTACTCAGGGTCAGCTTCCAAATCCTCTTGTGCTTCTTGTTCGTTTAGCCTTTTAAGCTCTTTGCTGCTAAGTTGGCTTTGTTTTGCAGCTCTGGTAAGGCGGCGCACAATAAGGTCGCTTATATCATGTCTTTTTGCTGCAAACAGCATAGTAAGGTCTGATGAGCGGTCAAAAACAAAATCGTAGTTTCTGGTTGTTGCCAAATCCTGTATTATGGTAAATACCTGGTCTTGTATGGGTTTTACCAAAACAGATTTTTGTGTTATTAAATCGCCAGTAGGACCAAATCGTTGTGACTGATAATCGAGCAGTTCTTTTTCCTGATAAGCAATTTCTTCTTCACGCTCTTCAATAAGCTCTTTGGTTAATAGTGCTTTTTCAACCTTTAAACTTTCTTTCAGCGTATTAATTTCGTTTCTTTTTACTTCAATTTCCTGCTTCCACTTCTGAGCTCTTTTTTCCAACTGGTTTTTTGCCTCGGCATAATCGGGCACTTTATCCAGTATGTACTCCATGTCTATATAGGCAACTTTAAGACCTCTTTGCGCATTAGCACTTAATGCTGTAAAAATTGTAAATAATACTAAAAATATTTTTTTCATAACTGTTACAATTACGTATTAGAAAATATCATGCCAGTTTTAAAATTGCTGTCCGATGATAAAATGTAATTCCTGTCCGTTTCGCTGCGTAGCACCTGGTAATGGGTCGAAACCGTAACCTAAATCCAGACCCAGCAGACCGAATGCAGGCATAAATACCCTAATACCAAAACCTGCTGAACGCTTAAGTGAGAACGGATTATATTCTGCAAAAGTATCGTATGATGCTCCTGCCTCTGCAAAGGTAAGAACATATATCGAAGCTTGTGGCTTTAATGTTATTGGGTAGCGCAGCTCTAACGAGAATTTGTTATATACTGTACCACCATCGTTTGATGATAAGGCTTGGTTAGGATACCCTCTTAACTGTATTACCTCACGACCATCGAGTGCAAAGTTAGCAAGACCATCGCCTCCTAAAAAGAATCTTTCGAAAGGTACTAAACCACGCTCAGAGTTATAGGCTCCCATAAATCCGAATTCTGCTAACGAACGTAATACCAATTTATCATACAGCCGTGTATACCAATCAGCTTTAAATTTAACTTTATAGTACTCCAACCAGTTGAATTTCTTTTGGTCAACCTTTGCAGGATCTGCTGCTGCCTCTTCAAACGAGCTTACAGGGAAACCATTCTCATCTAGGTAAGCACCAGTAGGTACTTGTACAATACTACCATTTGAGCCTTCTATTTGATAAGGTGCTCCTTCATTCTGCGATTTATATTGTTCTTGGTTCTCTAAATCACCATAGTCAATACCATTAAAGTACGAGTACGGCAATGTAGTTCTGAAACTTACACTAAACAGCGAACCATACATAGGGAAGATAAGGCTGTTACCTCTGTTATCTCTACTTAACTCTATTGTATAGGCAAGGTTTCGAGACGAACCATCTCCAAAGGTAAATAATCCTGTGTTATAATTGTTAAGGTCGTAATATTGGAAGGTTAACGAATGCGAAAGTGTAACCCTATCGCTAATACCGCTTAACCTTTTTGCAAAGCCCATAGTAACTGATGATATGGTAAAACTTTGCGACCTGTTTACATCTCTTGTTTGGAAGTTAAATAAAAACTGCTTACTGTGCGATAGTGATGTAAAGAACTGTATTGGCTTTTTACCTCCTAACCACGGCTCTGTAAACGAGAAGCTGTAGGTTTGGAAGTACGTACTACCTTGCGCCCTTAATGATAGCTTTTGTCCGTCGCCCATCGGGATGGGTTTATAGGCATCTTTTTTAAAGATGTTTCGTATGGAGAAGTTGTTAAACGATAGCCCTAGTGTACCAATAAAGCCACCACCACCGTAACCACCTTGTAGCTCTATCTGGCTTGAACCTTTTTCGGTTACGTGCCACTCAACATCTACCGTACCACTAGCAGGGTCTGGGTTTTTAACGTCGGGTCTAATCGTTTCAGGGTCAAAAAAGCCGAGTGTACCAAGTGCTCTTATGGTATTTACAACCTCTTCCTTATTCCATTTTTGCCCTGGGCGTGTGGTTAACTCACGGTACACAACGTGGTCGTTGGTTTTATCGTTACCTACAACGGTAATGTTGTTAAAGTAGGCAATAGGACCTTCGGTAATTCTAATCTCAAAATCAATAGTATCATTAGCTGTTTTAACCTCTACTGCATTAATGTTAGAGAACAGGTAACCGTTGTTTTGGTATAGGTTAGTAAGGTCTTGCCCATCAGGTCTTTCTTGGTCGGCTATCCTCTTTTGTAGTAATACACCATTGTATACATCGCCTTTTTTAATACCGAGTATTTGGCTTAGTTGCTTGTTGGTGTATACCGAGTTACCCAAAAACTTAATTTCGCCAAAGTAATATTTGTTTCCTTCTTCAACATCAATATCAATAGCTACCCTATTTTTTTTAGCATCGTACGATACAGTATCGGCTAAGATACGTGCATCACGGTATCCTTTTTCTTTATATTTTTCGATGATATTAGCAAGGTCCTCTTTGTAACGCTCACCAATAAATTTAGAGGGTGTAAATATGCGTAATGGGTTAGGGAATGCTCTTTCTTTGGTTTTGCGCATTGCCTTTTTTATTTGCCTTTCAGACAATTGCTCGTTACCCGAGATATTAATATCAGAAATTCGTACTTTTTTACCACGGTCGATATTTACCACCATTTTTACGGTATTGGTACTATCGGGTATTACATTAATGGCTACTTTGGTGTTGTAATAACCATCTTTTTTATACTTATTTTCAATGTAGTTTTTGGTATTGGTAACAAGGTTTTCGTTAACAATTTTACCTTTGGTAAGTTGTGTGTCTTTAATTAACGATTCGCGTTTTCCTTTTCGGACACCGCGTATTTTAGCTTCGCTAAGTTTAGGTAGCTCGTTAATGTTTAACTCAAGGTAAAGGCTATCGCCCACCACTTTATTTGCATAAAAGTTAACATCGCTAAAAAGCCCTAGTTTCCACAGTTTTTTAATAGCAGTACTTATTTCCTCTCCCGGAACGCGTATGGTTTGCCCTTTTTCGAGTCCTGTAAACGTTATAACAGTATTTTTGTTATAACTTATTTTTCCCGAAACCTCGATATCGGCAATTATGTATTCTTTGCCAGGCTCCAATCCTTTGGTTTCCTGAGCAAAAGCAATGTTGCCTGTTGCGAGTAATAAAAAGCCAATAAGGAGTATTTGAATGCTTTTTTGAAACATTGGCTTATTTAATTTGTTCACTGGTTTTTCCAAATCTGCGTTCTCTTTTTTGATAACTGATAATTGCTTCATGTAAATCTTTTTCCCTAAAGTCGGGCCATAATACATTGGTAAAATAAAATTCGGCATACGCTACTTGCCACAACAAAAAGTTGCTTATGCGTTGTTCGCCACTCGTCCTAATAACAAGGTCTACATCGGGTAGGTTACACGTGTACAAGTGTTCGTTTATGGTAGATTCACTAATGTCTGATATTTCGAGGTTATTCGTTTTTACTTTCTCGCCTATTGCTTTTACAGCCGATAGTATTTCTTCGCGCGCACCATAACTAAGGGCAAGCGTAAGCGTCATTCTAGTATTGTTTTGGGTAAGTGCTATAACATCGTTAAGCTGTTTTTTTGCCGAATCGGGCAGTAGTACTGTATTGCCTATAGTGCATAGCTTAATGCTGTTTTCCTGTAGTGTAGGTAACTCTTTTTTAAGGGAGCTTACCAATAGCTTCATCAATGTATCTACCTCTATTTTGGGTCGGTTCCAATTCTCGGTAGAAAAAGCATATAAAGTAAGGTTTTGTATGCCCATTTTAGCACAAGCCTCTACGGTTTTGCGTACTGCTTTTGTACCGTTTTCGTGCCCAAAAACACGAAGCATACCTTTTTGCTTAGCCCAACGCCCATTGCCATCCATTATTATGGCAACATGCTTTGGTAAGTTATCGGTGTTTATTGTAGTAGGTACGTCCATAAAATTAGTTAGCGCAGTAGCAAGGTTTGTTACCAAAAGTATAGGTTAGTGTAAAGCCTGTAAATACATACCAGTCGTTACTCTCAAGGTTACCAAAAGCAAGCTCCTCATAATCGGGGTGGTTGCTACCATCCAAATTATCGGTAAATGTATATCGGGCGCCTACTTCAAATCCTATCACAAAACCATCAATAACGTTAGTTTTAATACCTACTGTCATAGGTATGGCAATGCCTCCTGTGCCATCATCTGTAAATACTCTGCCGTTTTCTATTCGTTTTTCATCGTATCTAAAATAGCTTACACCACTATATACATACAGTGTTAGTTTTACGCCAGAATCGTGCAGGTTAAAATCGAAAAAATTAAATTCAAGCCCCAAAGATAATTCTTTTACACTATTCTCAAACTCGTAACCCCTCTGTTTTCTTCCAGATACTTCAGAGTCAGCGTCATTACTGCTTATCTGACCATAAGTATACGATATTCTCCATGCGTGCCTAGGGCTGCGGTTCCATTTGTATAGTATACCTATTGCCACATCGTTTGGAGCAACATAATCCGTAGGACCAATGTCGCCAATGTAGTTGCTTCCGCCTGCAAATACACCTATTTCATGTATTTGTGCCTCTGCTTTTACACTGATTACGATTAATAGTATTACAAAATAAATCCGATTCATTCCTTTAAAATTGGGTGCAAATATAACAATATAGATTTCTAAAATCCCCTACATTAGTCATTTTACGCTTATATGCCTACAAATTAGCAAAATTATACAGTCTTGAAAACGAAAGAAGAGGCGGTGTAGTATATATGTGTGATAAAAATCTTGGTTTAATTTCGTTTGTCCTCGCCCCATAATAGTTTTTTACGTAGGGTGTCGAGGAATTTTTCTTGCTGAAATTCTACCAGATTAATTTTAAAGTCGGTTTTTTTAATGCGAAGTCGGGTCTCTACGTCAATAGAGGTTATTCTAGAATCGAGCGATACCAAATGTTGTTCCTCTCGGCTCGATACAATGAGTTCTATTTCGGTATCATTAGGTATAACCAACGGGCGCGCATTAAGGTTGTGCGGTGCTATAGGTGTAATTACAATAGTATCGGCATCGGGCGTAAGTATAGGTCCGCCACAACTGAGTGAATATCCTGTAGAGCCTGTTGGGGTAGATATTATCAAGCCATCTGCCCAGTAGGAGTTAAGATAGTCGCCATTTAAACGGGTTTCTATCGTAATCATCGATGTCGTGTCTTTACGACTAACTGTTACCTCGTTAAGGGCATAATCAAGGTCTTTAAGGTCTTTTTCCTTTCCCTCGTAATCCAACGATAGTAGTGTGCGCGACGATATGTTATACTCTTTTGTAAAAATTAATGGGAGTAAATCGGCTATGTTTTCCTCCTGTACTGTTGCTAAAAAACCAAGCCTACCCGCGTTAATACCTACTATAGGTATGTTTTTATCGCGTACTAATGTTGCAGCGCGTAGCATAGTACCATCGCCACCAATGCTAATAAACATATCAAAACCCGACTCTAATTCTTTATGCGAGCTAAAGGTAGGAAAGACGGTGTTTAATAAATTATTTTCGGTAAGCGTAGTGTAAAATTTGGTTTCAAAGGCAATTTCAGCATTATGCTGGCGCAATACCTTTAGTACCGCTACTATAATTGCCTCGGTATTCTCTTTATAATATTGTCCGTAAACAGCAATTTTCATACGTGGCAATTATATATTTAGGTACTTGTCTAGGTAGTCGCTACGTTCCTTTAGCGTGTTTAGGTATTCATCCTCTTGGTGCTCCGATATAATTTCGTAATTGTACCTTCTAAACGTTTGGATAATTTCGCTTAACCCGCCCATACTTATTTTTAGCGTTATTTGTATTGTTTCCATATTTGCATTGGATACAAACAAACCGAGTAGCTTACCGTTATTACTCTCTACAATTTGTGCAACTTCGCTCATGCTATAGTCTACCAGTTTTTTCTCTACTACCAGTATTCCACCATTTTCTTTAAGAAAAGGGGTTTCATGGAAAAAACGGATAATATCGGTAATCTCATAATAGCCTAAATACGCATTTTTATCATCCAATACGGGGAGTATGTTGGTTTCGTTTTTGGCAAAAACTTCTAGTACGTCTAACCAAATTGTGGTATCGCGTACAAAAAAACGCCCAAACGAAAAACGGTTTTCGCCTAGTGTTTTCTCAATGGCCATAAGCTCCGTATCTTCTGCATTAGCGCTGCCAATGTAAACACCCTCTTCCAGTACTGGAAAGTGCGAAAACGGATACTCTGCAAACAAGTCCTGCGCTGTACTAATAGCATCAGTTATTCGTAACGGTTTTACGTCGTTATTGATGAAATCGGTGATATCAATCATACAAGCAATGAATTTGTTTATGCAAAATAATCAAAAAATAAGGATATTCTGCTTTTTTAAGTTTGTATTTTTGTGAGGCAAAACCACATTTAACAAAGATATGGCAAAACTGAGCGTAAACATAAATAAAATAGCCACCCTACGAAATTCCAGAGGCGGCAACGTACCCGATTTATTAAAAGTAGCTGCCGATGTACAGCGGTTTGGTGCACAGGGCATAACCATACACCCACGCCCTGACGAAAGGCACATACGCTACCAAGATGCACACGACCTTGTGCCGATAGTGCATACTGAATATAATATTGAGGGCAACCCCGTTAAAAAATTTATGGACTTAGTGCTAGCCGTAAAACCAACACAAGTAACATTAGTACCTGATGCCGACGATGCTATAACCAGTAATGCGGGTTGGGATACCATTACCCACAAAAGTTTTTTGCAAGAGGTAATACAGGAGTTTAAACGAAACGGCATCCGTGCATCGATATTTGTAGACCCTGTACCCGAAATGGTGGAAGGTGCTAAGGAAACAGGTACAGATAGGATAGAATTGTACACCGAAGCCTTTGCACACCAGTATGGTTTGGGGAATAAAGATGGTATAAAGCCCTACGTAACTGCTGCCGAAATTGCCAACAAACTAGAACTTGGTATAAATGCAGGACACGATTTGAGCTTGGATAATATTAAATATTTTAAGGAAAATATACCACAGTTGCTAGAAGTATCTATAGGGCATGCTTTAATAGCCGAATCGTTATACTTGGGGCTGGATAATGTAGTGAACATGTATTTGCAAAAACTGAAATAGAAATGCTAGTATCTAAAATAGAAGGAACGGGGAAACCATTGCTTATACTGCATGGTTTTTTAGGCATGTCGGACAATTGGAAAACCTTATCGGGGCAATATGCTGAGGAGGGTTACGAGGTACACGCGCTTGATATGCGGAATCATGGCAGGAGTTTCCACTCGGATGTGTTTAATTACGATGCCATGAAGAACGATGTATATGAGTATTGCCAAGGGCATAACTTGGAAACTATTGATTTATTGGGGCACTCTATGGGAGGTAAAATAGCCATGTTTTTTGCAATAGTATACCCCGAAAAAGTAAATAAATTACTAATAGCCGATATTGGTACTAAGTATTACCGACCCCACCATCAGGAAATTTTGGCAGGGCTTAGTGCGGTAGACTTCTCTCAAAAACCATCGCGTAGCGATGTAGAGGAGGTGCTAAAAAGCTACATACCTGCTGCGGTTACAAGGCAGTTTTTAATGAAGAGTTTGTACTGGAAAGAGAAGGGGCAATTGGCCTTGCGTTTTAACTTGGAGGTTTTTAACAAAGACCCTGAAAGCATAGGCGAAGCCTTACCAGAAGATGCTGTATACAACGGAGCCGTATTGTTTTTACGAGGTGCAAATTCCAGTTACATTCGTGATAAAGATATTGAGGGTATTAAAAAACATTTCCCAAATGCCGAAATAACCGATATACCCAATGCGGGGCATTGGTTGCATGCCGAAAATCCTGCAGCTTTTTTTGCAGCATCGCTAGCATTTCTTAAAAAAGATTAAATGGTATTGTAAGCCGTTTTATAGGGGGAGCATTGTATTTTTTAACCCTTGCTTTAAAAAAAGCCATAAAAAGTTAAAAACAGATTTGTTGTTTGCCCTCTCTACAGTAACATCAGTTGCTGTTGTGTTACTATTGCTATCCTCTTTTACAACAAGGTTACCTACAAACGACAGGAATTCGTTTTTATCTGCACTATTTTCCTGCAAAACATCAAGCTGTAAATTGTTATAATTGATAGCAAAACGCCCTGTTGCTTTTTGTTTATTGCCGTTTATAGTAAAATCCAATGCTTTAATATTACCCGATACCCTAGTATTCATAAGCGATTTGGATATACTATTAATGTTTTTAAGATTAAGGTTTTGCAATTTCCCCTGTATTGTAAAAGCATCCGATGCGTTCAGGGTATTAAAAACCCAATTTACATGTAAAGGTGCATCATCCATAAACAAGCATTGTACATCTATTTTTGTATCAGGAATTTCATTTTTTCCCACAGGGCTATAAATATTATAAATAGCAGCATCAAAATCAGAAAACAAAACTTTTCCAGGTGCTTTGTTGTAACTCAACTGCTCCTCATACGCTAATCTTGTCTTTTTTAGCAGTAATGTATCTACCTTCAAGTCAAAATCAAGCTCTCTAAGCATTTCGCTGTATAGCTTTTTCGTTTTCAAATTGTCCTTTACCATTTTGCCCCTGTAAATAGTGGCATCCATACCCGCAATACTTATTTTGGGTACATGTACAAAAAGCGTATCGTTAGTGTAACCCCAGTTGTTTTTCGGGATTTTAATTTTTTTAGCGGTAAGAGTAAATTGGTCGCGCTCTGCAGGAATCATTTTGTTAAACTGTTTCCTGTTTTGTTGTGGTATAAGTTTAAAATTGGAAACCGAGAATGAATTTTTGTTGTTGTTAATATTGGTGGCACTAACAGCATAGTGTGGGCTAACCTTATAAAAAACGCTATCGCAACTAATACTATAATTGCCGTAACTTATGGGTATTTTACGAGAGGCAGAAGTACTATCGAGCCTTGTATTGTTTACCTCAAAATTAATGTTGTTTGCTTTTGCCAATATGTTTTCTAACGAATCGACCATGCGAAACCGACCTTGTTTCAATTTTATTTTTTCTGTAACAATCGTATTTTCAAACTGGGCTATAAAATTATCCTGCTCACTACGCTGTTTTTTATTTTTATACAATACAATCTCTGGCGTATCAATAATTATACTTTCAACCTCAATACGGTCGTCCCACAGTAATGCCCATAAATTAAAGTGCTCTACATCAATTTTTTCAATCTTACAAAAAGCACCACTATTCATGGTCGCCTTAGTAGTACCTTTTGGTGCAAAATAAACGTTATGTACTGTAAAATTACCCGAAACGAGCTGAATATCAATATCGTTATAACTTATGTTATACGTAATGTTTTTTTGAGACTCTATTACAGAAGGTAGTTTTTTGGTTACCCAATAACTCAATCCAAAATTCAGAATCAGCAAAAAACTAACAATACAAATTAGTATAAAAACTACTTTTTTTAATACGCGCATTTCAATATCAAGTTTACAAGCGGGTAAGGTACAGTATAATTGCTACAATGCATTAATTTTTAAGTTTTTGTTATAACTTTTCTTCCAATCTTGGTTTTCTATATTTTTTAATTTATATTGGATTAATGTATTGTTTTAACAGTATTGCTTGTTAAATATTTAATTTATGATTGATTGTATTAAATAATAAATAGTATGATTGCATAATAAATTGGCTAAAAATATTGTATAATTCATAATTTGTATTAATTTTGGAATTAACATTAAAATAGTGAAACTAACAGATTTTTGACAATGAGAAAACTATTATCTTTAACAATTGCGGCTTTAACAGCTTCCTCTGCATTTGCAGGAGGATATCGTGTGTCCTTACAAGGGCAAAAACAGTTGGCTATGGGGCATACAGGGGTAGCGGTTGTAAACAGTGCCGAGGTATTGTTTTTTAACCCTGCGGGTATGGCATTTCTGGAAGATCGTTTTAACGTATCTGTCGGAGGGAACGCCGTTTTTGCACGCACCAAGTTCCAAAACGAAATCTATAACTGGAATGCATCTACTGAAAATTTCGGTACACCATTTACATTATATGCATCGTACAAAGTAAACGATTGGTTATCGGCAGGTTTGGCGGTGTATACACCTTATGGTAGTTCTGTAGATTGGGATAAGGACTGGGAAGGTTCGCACCTTGTAAACAGTATCGATTTACAAGCTATATACGTACAGCCTACAATATCTATAAAACTAGATGAAAAACTAAGCATAGGCGGTGGTCCTATTTACGTAAATGGTAGTGTTGAGTTTGACAGAAACTTAAACAGAAGCCTTACCAATGAGGTGGGCGAAAGATCGCACCTTACCATAGATGCTTCGGGCGTAACCGCTTGGGGTTGGACAGCAGGCTTTATGTTTAAACCAACCGAAGCTTTAACGCTAGGGTTTAACTACCGCTCTGAAATTACAATGGAAGCCCGCGATGGCGATGCTGTATTTAGTAATGTACCTGCTTTTGCACAAGGCACATTTAGCAATACAACATTTGATGCTGATTTACCACTACCTGCGGAGGTTACTGTTGGATTATCGTATAAAGTAAATGAAAAATGGCTTTTAGCTTTTGATTATAACCGTGCGTACTGGAATGTTTACGAATCGCTTACAGTAAGCTTTGCTAACAATGTACCTACATCGGTAAATCCGCGTAATTATAAAGATGCAAGCACATACAGATTGGGTGCACAGTACCTACACAATAGTAAATTTGCTTTCCGTGCGGGTTGGTACTTTGATGAAACCCCTGTACAAGACGGTTATTTTGCACCAGAAACACCACGAAACGATTCTATGGGTTTTACAGGAGGTTTAACCTACCAGTTTAACAAAAAACTTGGGGTTGACTTCTCATTCCTATACCTTCACTTTGATGAAGTTGATAATTCTTACGACCATTATTCAGAAGGTACACAAGATGATGTTTCTTTTGGAGGTACATACAAAAATATGGTATTCTCTCCAGGAGTTGGTTTAACGTACAGTTTCTAAAAAAAGATGAAAATGAAAAATAAATTTATATACCTATCTGCACTAGCACTTGTATTTGCTGGTTGCGAACCAGAGTTTGATGATGAAGTAAACAATAGTAGTTATAGTGCTGGCGATGCCGATTTTACCTCCTATGTTGCATTGGGTAACTCGCTTACCGCAGGTTTTATGGACGGTACCATGTCGCGCGTGGGGCAAAGTTATTCTTTCCCGAGCCAACTGGCAAAACAATTTGCCGTAGTAGGTGGTGGTGCGTTTACGCAACCATCGTTTGAGGATGATGTTGATAATTTGGGAGGACTGCTTTTGGGCGGTACACCAATAGCCAATACCCGTCTTATAATTAATGCAAGTGCTGGCGGACCTGAGTTTATAGCAGGCACGCCAACCATAGAGGTTTCCAGCCAACAAGCAACAGCTTATAATAATATGGGAGTTCCTGGTACAAAATCGTTTCACCTAGTAGCCCCAGGATACGGTAGCCTTGCAGGAGTTGCCACACAACAGTCCAACCCATATTTTGTACGCCATGCTACATCGGCTACAGCAACGATATTAGGTGATGCAATGACTAAGAACCCTACATTTTTTACCAACTGGATTGGTGGTAACGATGTTTTATCTTTCGCAACATCAGGTGGTGTTGGTGTAAACCAATTGGGCAATTTTGATCCTACCACTTACGGATTTAATGATATTACAGACCCTACGGTGTTTGCTAACGTATATTCGCAAATTACAACTACGCTAACTTCGGGTGGCGCTAAAGGTGTAGTAGCTACAATACCAGATGTTACCTCCATACCATTTTTTACAACCGTACCATACAACCCCATTACGGCATCGCTGTTAGGTGGTGGCGATGTGGCTGTAGGGCAGGCTACAATAGCGCAGTTAAACGCCCAACTGTATAGCCCAATGATACAGGCTTTAGCTGCTTTTGGAGCTTCAGACAGACTGTCGGTATTATCTACATCAAGCCCAAATCCAGTACTTATTGTAGACGAATCGTTAGACAATCTTTCAGCAGAAATTGCAGGAGCATTAACGGCTGGAGGCGTACCTGCAGCACAAGCACAGTTTTTAGGTAGTGTGTTTGGGCAGGCAAGGCAAGCCACTTCGGCCGATTTTCTTTTGCTAAGTACTAGAACGGTTATTGGTTCGGCTCCTGATGGAGTACCCGCTCCATTTAACTCTTTTGGCATAACGTTTCCGTTACAAGACCAGCACGTACTTACAATTAACGAGGCAAGTATGGTTGCAGAAGCCACAACTAGCTTTAATCAAACAATTTTAAATGTTGCTGAGGCTAACGAACTTGCTGTTGCCGATATGAATGCCATATTAGCACAATTGGTGGTAGGACTAGAGGTAGAGGACGGGCAGGTTTACAATGCCGACTACTTTAGTACATCTACTATAAGTACCGTATTATTCTCGTTAGATGGCGTACACCCCAATGCAAGAGGATACGCCGTTATTGCAAACGAAATAATTAAAGTTATAAACGATTACTATAATGCCAAACTGCCACAAATAAATGCAGGCGGTTTCCCGGCAGCTACAGTTTTAGCTACCAATTAATGGCAAACGCATAAAATAAGTATTTAAAAGCACTCCTGTTTTGGGGTGCTTTTTTTATTTTTGTAGTTCACATTTATTAAAAAACACAATGAAAACGCTTGTAAAAATACTCGCTACCACCATTTTGGTAATGGTATTATCCTACATCATGCCAGGGGTAAAAATTACAGGGTGGTCGGCAGCATTGCTCGTTGCATTAGTGCTGGGGTTGCTTAACATCTTTATAAAACCTGTATTAATAGTATTTACACTACCCGTTACCATACTTACATTAGGGCTTTTTTTACTGGTAATAAATGCCATAATTATAATGCTTTGCGATGCCCTTGTGCCTGGGTTTGCCGTAAGTAGTTTTTGGAGTGCACTGCTGTTTAGTATTGTACTTTCCTTTTGCCAATCGTTAGTATCAGGCACATCCGAAAAAGAAAAATCATAAACCGCAATAGGCTAACCATGTACTAAATAATACAATGGTGTAAAACTTGTATGGCTTGCAAAATTATTATAATTTTGCAAGCCATAATTTTATGGTATTTAAACAATTTTAGATAATGAATATTACGAGAGAGCAGGTAGATGCACTAAATGCTGTTGTAACAGTAGCGTTAACAAAAGAAGACTATAAGCCACAAGTGGATAAAGTTTTAAAAGATTACAGAAAAAACGCCAATATCCCTGGTTTTAGAAAAGGTGCTGTACCGATGAGCCTTATACAAAAACAATACGGTAAAGCAGTATTGTTTGAGGAGGTAAACAAAGTACTACAATCATCATTAAACGATTACATTACCGAAGAAAAATTGGAGATATTAGGTAACCCACTACCAAAAGCTACAGAAGATTTTGATTGGGATGCTGATGATTATGCTTTTGAGTTTGAATTAGGACTTGTTCCAGAGTTTACTGTAGACCTTGCCGCAAAAAATAAAGTTGTAAAATACAATATTGTTGCTGACGATGCTATGCTAGACGAGCAAGTAGAACGCATACAGAAACAATACGGAAAATTAATATCAAAAGAAAAATCGGAAGAAGGCGACGACATTAAAGGTATTTTTGCCAACGAAGAAAAAGGTATTAATAGCGAAGTAACCATTACACCAAGTATTTTTAGAACCAAAACAACAGGTAAAAAGTTTATTGGTAAAAAAGTAGGCGATGTGGTTACTGTAAGCACAAAAGGGCTTTTTGATGACGACCATAAATTAATGGAGTACCTTAAAGTAGACCACGATATGGCGCATGGTTTAGATGTTGAGGTAACCTTTACTATAGAAGAGATAAACACTACCGAGCCAGCAGAATTAAACCAAGAGTTATTTGATAAGCTATTTGGCGAAGGCAATGTAACCTCTGTAGAAGAGCTTAAAGAAAAAATTAAGCAAGATGCGGAGCAGCAATTTGCACAACAGGCAGACCAAAAATTCCTTAACGATGTTACCGAATCGTTACTGGAAAACACACAATTTGAGCTACCTGCTGAATTCCTTAAAAAATGGATACAAACCGCTGGCGAAAATCCGATAACACCAGAGCAGGCAGAAGAAGAATATACAAAATCGCACCAAGGATTACGTTACCAACTTATAGAGGGTAAACTAATTAACGATAACAACCTTCAGATTAATTTTGAAGACTTAAAAGCCTATGCCAGTGTAATGATTAAAAAACAAATGGCACAGTTTGGGCAAATGAATCCTACTGACGAGGATGTAGAAAACATCGTATCGAGAGTGCTTTCTGACCAAGAAGAAGTAAAACGACTTTCAGACCAAGTGATGAGCGAAAAAATGCTCAACTTATTCAAAGAAAACGTAAAATACAAAACAAAAGAGATTACTTACCAAGATTTCGTTAAAGAAATGTCTGGTAAATAATTCTTACAAAAAAATAAGTATCTTTGAGCGTCATCCTTACTAGGTTTGACGCTTTTTGTTTCTTAAATTAACAGCAAAAAAATCTGAATATGAACTACGGTAAAGAGTTTAAAAAATATGCTACTAAGCACCATGGTGTAAACAACCTATATTACGATAAGTTAGTAAACCGCGTAACGCCAACTAACTTAACACCCAATATTATAGAAGAACGCCAAATGAATGCAGTAGCAATGGATGTTTTTTCGCGCCTAATGATGGACAGAATCATCTTTTTAGGTACAGGGATAGACGACCAAGTGGCAAACATTGTACAAGCACAACTTTTATTTTTAGAGAGTACAGATGCCGATAAAGACATCCAGATTTACATTAACTCGCCAGGCGGTAGCGTATACGCAGGTTTGGGTATGTACGATACCATGCAATACATAAAGCCCGATGTAGCTACAATATGTACAGGTATGGCAGCCTCTATGGGTGCAGTACTACTTTGTGCAGGAGCCGATGGTAAGCGTTCGGCATTACCACACTCACGTGTAATGATTCACCAGCCCTCTGGAGGCGCACAAGGTGTTGCTACCGATATGGAAATTAACCTGCGTGAAATGCTCAAACTAAAAGAAGAGCTGTACAAAATAATCTCAAAACATTCGGGTAAAAGCTACGATGATGTGTATAAAGACAGTGAGCGCGATTACTGGATGAAAGCAGCTGAGGCTAAGGAGTACGGAATGATAGATGAGGTACTCATACGGGAGTAAAAATAATATAACAACTTTTTGCGTTATCCAATAGCAGTGCAAAACCAGCCTGTTATTGGATAACGAACTTTTTAACTATGGCAAAAGAAGTATTAGAATGTTCTTTTTGTGGCAGAAAAAAGCCAGAAACCAACCTGCTTATTGCAGGTATTAGTGCACATATATGCGACCGTTGTATTGAACAAGCGCACGGTATAGTGCTAGAAGAATTAAAACAAAGCGGTGCATCGGTAGATGCTAGCGACCTTGAACTTAAAAAACCAAAGGAGATACGTGGCTTTTTGGACCAGTATGTAATAGGGCAGGATCAAACTAAAAAAGTACTATCGGTAGCCGTATACAACCACTACAAAAGGTTAACACAAAAGCAGGACGACGACGAGATTGAGATAGAAAAGAGCAACATACTTATGGTAGGGCAAACGGGTACAGGTAAAACACTTGTTGCCAAAACCATAGCCCGTATGCTAAACGTACCTCTTACCATTGTAGATGCCACCGTATTAACCGAGGCAGGTTACGTAGGGGAGGATGTGGAGAGCATACTTACCCGATTATTACAGGCTGCTGATTATGACGTGAAAAAAGCCGAGCGTGGTATTGTATTTATTGATGAGATAGATAAAATAGCTCGTAAAAGCGATAACCCTTCTATTACCCGTGATGTATCGGGCGAGGGCGTACAGCAAGCCTTATTAAAGCTACTAGAGGGTACGGTAGTAAATGTACCACCAAAAGGAGGGCGTAAGCACCCCGACCAAAAGTTTATTGAGGTAAATACCCAAAACATACTATTTATAGCTGGGGGTGCCTTTGATGGCATTGAACGCGTTATATCAAAACGACTTAACCATCAGGCATTAGGGTATAGCGTAGCTAAAGACAAGGAGCATATTGATAACGATAATTTACTAAAATACATTATTCCTAAAGATGTTAAAGATTTTGGATTAATACCCGAAATTATTGGTAGGTTACCCGTGCTAACACACATGGATCCTTTAGATGGTGCTACATTGCGTGCCATACTTACTGCACCTAAAAATGCACTAATTAAGCAATATACCAAGTTGTTTGCTATGGATGATGTTGCCTTTACAATATCTGAAGATGCTTTGGACCATATTGTGGCAAAAGCATTAGAATATAAGTTGGGTGCAAGGGGACTACGCTCGTTATGTGAAGCAATATTAAATGAGGCAATGTACGAGTTGCCAAGTTCTGACCAGAAGGAATTACACGTAGATAAAGCCTATGTAGAACATCATTTAAATAAAAATTTACTAAAGCGACTCAAAGCCGCTTCGTAACAATACATTAAGCGGGTTTAGAAACTACCGCTTTTGTAACCGTTTTTGAAAATGCTGCCTGTTTTGGTGGCATTTTCTTTATTTTTTCAGCCTGTGTTGTAACACTTGTAATACAACGTCCGCCACCTCTGCAACCGTAACGGTGTACTCTCGGACCACAAGATGCTAACAACAGCAGTGCTACTCCTCCTAATGCTAAAAAATTCTTTTTCATATAGCTTTATTTAATTTTCTTTAAAAACAAATGTAACAGAATAATTTAATATACTGATAGTGTTGTTGTTAAAAATAATATTGCAAGATTTATACCATAGTAACCTTAGTAGCACTTTTTTCTTGTAAAGCCTTTAGTTCTTCCAAATAATGCCGCTCGTTGGATAGTCGTGGTATCTTATGCTGCCCACCCAATTTATCCTGCGCTTTTAGCCAATCGTAAAACAGTTTGGGTCGTGCTACGTTTAGTACTAATGGGTTCAACGTCATGTTATTATAACGCTTTGCCTCGTAATCAGAATTCACACTTTGCAGTGCCTCATCCAGTATGGTTCTAAATGCTTCTGGGTTTTTAGGAGGTGTTTTAAATTCTACCACCCACTCATGCGCTCCCTTTTCTTTTCCTTCCATAAATATAGGAGCAACAGTATAATCAATTACCTCTGTACCTGTAGCTTTACACGCTTTAGCCACAGCTTTGTCGGTATTCTCAATCATTAATTCCTCACCAAAAACATTAATATGGTGTTTAGTACGCCCTGTAATTTTTATACGATACGGGCTAACTGATGTAAAACGTACCGTATCGCCTATAAGGTAACGCCATAACCCAGCATTGGTGGTAATAACTATAGCGTAATTTTTATTGAGCTCAACATCGGCAAGGCTAATAACGCGCTGGTTAATAGTGCCAAACGTATCCATAGGGATAAACTCATAAAATATACCATAATCCAACATTAATAATAATTCGGTACTATCATTGGTATCTTGTATGGCAAAAAAACCTTCAGAAGCATTGTAAATTTCGTAGTATTTAAAATCCGACTTTGGTATCACTTTTTGGTACTGTTCTCGGTACGGTTCAAAACTTACACCCCCATGAAAATATACCTCTACATTAGGCCATACCTCATGCAAATGGTTTTTGCCAGTATCTTCTAATATGCGGTTAATCAGTACCATCATCCACGAGGGTACACCAGCAAAACTGGTTACATTCTCTTCAATACTTTCGCGTACAATGGCGGTAAGTTTGGTTTCCCATTCGCTCATTAACGATACTTTATTGCTTGGTGTACTGCTAAATTCTGCCCACATCGGCATATTATCAATCAGTATTGCCGAGAGGTCGCCAAAAAACGTATTGTTATCCTCGTACAACTGCTTGCTACCGCCCAGCCTTAGGCTTTTTCCAGTAAACAGTTGCGAATCTTCGTTATTGTTCAGGTAAAGGCAAAGCAAATCTTTGGCTGCCTTGTAGTGGCAATCTTCTAACGACTCGGAACTTACGGGAATGAATTTACTTTTGGCATTGGTAGTACCGCTCGATTTTGCAAACCATTTTATAGGGCTACCCCAAAAAACGTTTTGCTCGCCCCTTCGGGTTTGTTCTATAAGGGGTTCTAAATCTTCGTAGGTAGATACGGGTACACGTTCAGAAAACGTAGTATAGTTTTTTACAGACGAAAAACCATACTTCCTACCTATAACAGTATTTTCTGCTGCTCGTATCAGGTTCATAAGTAATTCTTCCTGTACCTCGTTTGGATATTTTAAGAACAACTCCATATCGTGTATACGCTTTTTGAGTATCCACGACGCTATTGAATTGATTATGGGCAACGGCATAATTATAGTATCTTTACGACTATAAAAATACTAAATTATACGATGCAATACGAAGGTGTACTCACAAAAATGCAAACCGAATTTGGAACCCCAATTCAGTACTATTTGGTGTTCGATAGTAGTTTTTTAAACATGAATCAGCTATTGGGGCGTGATGTGGAGCTGAATTTTATTGGCTTTAAATGCCTTAGCTGTGGTAAGAACAAGAAGATTTTTAGAATGGGTTTTTGCTACGATTGTTTTTATAGTACCCCTGCTGCGGGCGATTGGATTATGCGCCCCGAGTTGAGTACTGCACACCTTGATGTTGAAGATAGGGATTTGGAATATGAAAAGCGCGTACAGTTGCAACCGCATGTGGTTTACTTAGCATCGTCCAGCGATGTAAAAGTAGGGGTAACCCGAAAAACGCAGGTGCCTACCCGATGGATAGACCAAGGAGCAACCCAAGCCATGCCACTTGTAGAGGTACCCAACCGTTATTTGGCAGGTATTACCGAAGTAGCATTAAAGGAATATTTGGGCGACAAAATTAATTGGAAAAAAATGTTGTTGAACAACGTACCACCTATTGATTTGGCTGTAAAACGAAACGAAATGCAAGCCTATTTGCCCGATGAGGTACAGCCTTATTTTGATGCTACCCCAGAACAATTGTATGCATTGGATTACCCTATACTGGAATATCCTAAAAATGTAACGAGCCTAAACCTTATTAAAACGCCTACGTATACGGGTAAACTAACAGGTATAAAAGGGCAGTATTTTATTTTTGAAGATGGTACGGTGTTTAACGTACGTAGTAACGAGGGGCACGTTGTACAAATAAATGTATAAGTAGTAATAGATATATAAAAAACGCCCTGTAAACACAGGGCGTTTTTTTATGTTGGGTAATTGTAACGAATTAATCTTTGTTGAGGAAACCGCCAAGTATGCCTTTGGCTTTCTCTTTAATATCGTCTTTTTTGTCCTTACTATCGTTGGTTTTGGTGGTATCGGCATCTTTTTTATCGCCACCTAAACCTATTAAATCTTTAAGTTTATCAGTGCCTTTTTCTATTAGCTTTTCTTTTTGGTTGGCAATAAGCTGCTTGGTAAGGCTACTTACTGCGCTAGAAAGATCGGTTTTAACTTTGGGGTTGGTAAAGCTACCTGTAATAACAGCAGTAACAGGTACGCTAACGTTATTAGCATCGGCACTATTGCCCAGTAGCTTATTTACATCGCTGCCTAAGTATTTAGCAGGAACATCAAACGTTGCATTATAGCTCATCGATTTATCAAAACCGTGTACTCCGCTTACTTGTATAGGAATGTCTTTATAATTAAGGTCTATAGGCTTAATGTTTACTTTTCCGTTATCAAAAGTAAGATTCGCTTTTAAGTTATCTAGCTTTAGCTTATCCATGTCAATAAAGTTCACATTCTGGTCCAATGCACTCAATAGTTTGGAATTTCCTGCTTTTAACGCCGTACTAAGTAACTGTCCGCCCAATCCGCCTGTTAGCGAGTTTAAATCGGGAGTCATTTCCTTACTATCTAGGTTCCCCGAAACATTAATAACGGCACTTAATTTACCTGTAATAACATCGGCTATAGGGGCTATGGATTTTAGCATATCCAGTTGCGTAAATGTTTGTGGGATGTCTACCGTACTTAAATCCAAGTCCATTGTAAAAGTGGGTACGGCTCCTTTTGTAGATACGTTTCCGTTTGCTGTTATTATCCCATCAAACATGGATGTTTTTAGGTTTTGCAGCGTTACAGCTTCGTCTTTAATAATCATTTTACCCGATACGTTTTTCATGTTCAGGTTATCGTATACTACCGTATTGGCTTTGGCGGTAATGGTACAATCTAAAAATGCAGGTATTTTAACAGCTTCTGTAGCAGCAACCGTTTTAGGTTGCACTTTTTCGGGCGTAGCTTCCTCAGTTGTTGCTTCTGGTTTTGCAGCAGCAACGGGCTCAGGTCCCATAAAGTCCGAAACCATAAGTTTATTAGAGTTCATGTTAAAGTTACCCTGTAGGTTTTGGTCTTTAAACATAAAGCCGTAAAAATTATCCAATGTTCCTGTAACTGCAATGTCCGATTCGCCTGTTTTGGCGTTAAACTTGCTTAGGTTAACACGGTTGGGGTTAAATTGTACGCTAGCTTCATCTATTTGTATTGGTTTTGGTAAGCCATCGCCCGAATAGGTAAATCCAGAGAGGCTTAAACTACCACGGTTATCAATTTTTTCGTATTGGCTATTTTCTACCGCTTTCATGTCAAACTTAGTACTAACATCAGCTTTTAGTATTCCTGCTAACGGAATATCCATTTTTATAGGGTAGGCGTTTCCTAAGTTCCCTAAGTTAATGGTACCTTTTAGGTCGGCATCTACCATGGCGTTTTCTACCACGTTGCGTATGGTAGCTTTGGCATCAAATACATCTTTATCTATCCTGAATGATAGTTTATCGAGGTTTACATACGTATCGTTAAGCAAGCCTGTTTCGTTTACAATTTTGGTATCAATAACAATGTTTTGTATTGATTTTGGTAAATTGGGATATTTAAACGAAGCATTGTGCGATGCAATAGCGATGTTGAATTTTGGTACGGTGTTTTCGCTATACAAACCGTTTACTTTACCATCTATCGTAAAATCGCCTTCGGTTTGAACCGATTCTATACTTCCCGAATATGACTCGGGTATTAACCCTAAAAAGTTTTTAAAGGACGATGTAGGTGTTTTAAAGGTAAGATTATATTGTTGCCCTTCTTCTACTATAGCAATACTCCCATCAAACTCTAAGGGTAATTGGTTAACAAGTGCTTTGTTTTCCTTAAAGGTGTAAACGCTGTTTTCTAAATCCAAACCAAGTACGGCATCCAATTTTAAATGTACGTTGCGCATGTAGTTGGTCTTGTCCATGTCTAAAGTAAGGTTTGCCGATGTTTCAGTATCCAAATCCAGTTTACTTTTCTCAAAGTTACCATGCCCCTCGTGGTACAGGCTATCGATAACCATATTTATTTTTGATTTTGCATCGAAATAACGAAAGCGTAAATTCTCTATTTCGTAATCCTGTAGGTTAAGTGCAAAGGGTTTGCTTTTGGTCGTATCGGCAGCAGTTGTATCGTCGTTTTTTATGGCAATATCAAAATTACCTACACCATTTTCGTTAAACAGTATGTTTACCACACCATTTTTTGTTGCTAACGATTTTAAACTCATGGGTTCGCCATCGCCTTTAAACAATTCGTTTACAGACATGGTTAGGTCAATTTTATCCATATACACTAATGTATCGCCCTCAAAAGGTGCTTTGTTAATAACGCTAAGTTTATCAACGGTTACGCTTGCCATCGGGAAATTGCTAAACAGGCTTAGGCTAACATCCTCAAAAGCTACGGTAGCATCTACTTGTTCGTTAATGGCTTTGGCTACCATATTTTTTATTTTTCCTTTAAAAAGGAAAGGGGCAGCAATTAGTGCAATGATTAGGACTAGGAGTACAATACCCGTCCACTTTAAAATTTTTTTGACCATAGTTTATTTCAATTTCCTCAAAGGTACAAAGAAAGGTATACACACAACGTTAAAGAGATGCTAACACCCGTTATCGGATTGTTATTTCGTACGGCATAATTACTTGTGTACCGCGTAGTTGGCTTGCACGGCGTAAACGTTGTATAACTTGGTAGTTTTCGTTGCCCACCTCTTCTTTAATAAACGCTTCTTTGGTTTGCATAAACGGTGCGTTTAAGGCATTGGCAAAAAAGTCTTCTAAGTTACGCTCGTATTCTGGGTAGTTTTCTGTAGTGTAGTTTTCTACTTTTACCAACTTGGCAGCATAAGCAATAGCATCATCAAGCCCTCCAATTTCATCGGCAAGTCCGTTGTTAACGGCATCTGCACCCGACCATACTCTACCTTGTCCCAAGGCATCAACCTGATCTTTGGTCATGTTTCTACCATCGGCAACACGGGTAATAAAGGTGTCGTAAACGCTTTCTACACTCTGTTGTATAATTTCTCGCGTATTTTCTTCCAGTGGGGTAAATACACTATAACCAGCGGCATTTTTGTGGGTGTTTACTTGCTCGGTATGGATACCCATATTGTTAGATAGCTCGGTAAAGTTAGGTAGCACACCAAATACGCCTATAGAGCCTGTTATGGTGGTAGGCTCGGTAAATATTCTGTTGGCGTTGCACGATATGTAATACCCACCCGATGCTGCTAAATTACCCATAGATACTACTACAGGCTTATGTTTTTTAGCCAACTCAATATCCCTCCATATTAGTTCGGATGTTAAGGCACTACCTCCTGGGGAGTCAACACGCAATACAATAGCTTTTATATCTTCATCTTCCGATGCTTCTTTTAGTGCTTTGCGCATGGCTATTTCGCCAATTTGGCTAAGTGTACCTTCTCCACCTGTTATTTCGCCCTGCGCATATACAACAGCAATTTTATCTTTAGCGTCCGATAGTAAATCGTTAAGCGCACTCGATTCTACGTAATCCAATATACTTACTGAGTTAATATCGTCATTTTTACCAATTTCCAAAGCATGGCGGATGCCATTACGGTACTCATCAATATACCCTATTTTATCAATAAGGTTATTTTCCTTAGCCATATTAGGCGTACGTGCTTTTAGGTTTTCGGCAATACTATTAATACTGTCCAATGGTATCTTACGGCTTTCAGCAATTTCGGTTGCCACAGTATTCCACATCGAGTTCAATAAAGTACTTATTTGCTCCCTGTTTTCAGGGCTCATTTCGTTACTTAAAAACGGCTCAACGGCTGCTTTAAATTTACCATGGCGGATAACCTCCATTTTAACCCCTGTTTTTTCTTGTAAATCTTTAAAAAACATTACTTCAGACGATAGTCCTTTAAATTCCATTTCGCCTACAGGGTTTAAGTAAATCGTATCGGCTATCGAGTTCAGGTAATAATCCGCTTGGCTGTAGCTATCGCTATACGCTACTATAAATTTACCCGATTCTTTAAACGCTTTTAATCGATCCCTTAGGGCTTTATTTTGTGCCATACCCATAGTACTGCTACTATTGGTTAGGGTTATCCCTTTAATTTTATTGTCGTCTTTTGCGGCATCAATTGCCTTTAATACGTCCGATAGTCCTTCTTTAGGTGTTTCGTTTAAAAAACTAAACTCATCGCTGTAAAAACGACCTGAGTAATCTTTACTTACTTCGCTAATATCAAGCTCAATAACCGAGTTTTGTTTTACGGTTACAATATCGTCACTACCGCTACCTGCTGCAACACCAATAATTACGATTACGAGAAAGAACAAAAGGCAGAACACAAAAAGTCCTACTACTGTTGACAATACATTTTTTAGAAACTGCATATACCTGTTTATTTGATTTTTAAAATAAGTAGCAAAAGTACGTATTATGTTACAGGTGTTTTGCAAATCTTTGTGCGTTAAAAAAAATTAATACACTTTAAGCAAACTATTCTATTTTAAAAAGGTTTTATTTACTTTGCATGTTCTATGAAGTTTCAAAACCAAGTTATCCTATCCATAGGCAGTAACCAAGGCAACAGGCAGGAGCACATTACTTCGGCAATTTTTTGCATACACAATACTATTGCCACAGTAGTACAGGTTTCTGCGTTATACGAAACACCTGCATGGGGGTTTGAGAGCGATGATTTTTACAATTGTGCTATAATAGTGCATACCCACAAAACACCGCAGGTATTATTAGAGGCATTACTAGCAGCCGAGCAAGTAGCAGGGCGCACAAGGCAAGCAGGTAAAGGCTACCAAGCCCGTAGTATAGATATAGATGTTATAGCATTTAATGATGCGATACTAACTACCGATACCCTAACCATACCCCACCCACGCATGCACGAGAGGAATTTTGTGCTGTACCCTTTGCGGGATGTTGCCCCCCGTTGGGAGCACCCCGTTACACACAAAACTATTGATGCGCTAATTGCCAATTCGCCCGACGGTAGTACGTGCAAAAAGGTAGCAGAGTTAATACCGCCTTTACAAGCCTATAACCTTAAGAACCTTAATTACCTTGCTATAGAAGGGAATATTGGTGCGGGGAAAACAACACTATCGGGGACTATTGCCGAAGATTTTAACGCCAAACTGGTTTTAGAGCGTTTTGCCGACAACCCTTTTTTACCTAAGTTTTATAATGACCAAAGCCGTTATGCTTTTTCGTTAGAAATGGCTTTTTTGGCAGACAGGTACCACCAACTATCAGATGATTTGGCGCAGTTCGATTTATTTCGCGATTTTGTGGTGGCAGATTATCACATTTTTAAATCGCTTATATTTGCTAAAGTTACCCTTAACGAAGATGAATACAGGTTGTACCGCAAGCTGTTTGATATTATTTACAAAGAAATGCCCAAGCCCGATTTGTACGTGTACCTGTACCAAAATACCGATAGGTTATTGCACCATATTAAAAAGCGCGGACGCGATTACGAGCAAAACATTACACCCGAATATTTAGAGAAAATAAATAAGGGCTATTTGGACTATATTAACGCACAGCCCAATTTAAATGTATTGCTATTGGATGTTTCTGATAGGGATTTTGTGCGTAACCAAGAGGACTACATTTGGATTCTCAACCAAATACAAGCTAAACTCCAATAGCAATGAAAGCAAAACTAATTCTTTTTGATTTTGATGGTACATTAGTCGATTCCAAAGCAATATTTTTCGATTTGTACAACCAGCTTGCAAAGCAAAAAGGATTTACGTGTATTGATGCCGAAAACATAAACCACCTCCGAAGCCTTAGTATAAAACAACGCTCCAAATACTTAGGCATACCCATGTATAAAGTCCCGTTTATAGCAAAAACACTAGTAAAGCAATTTTACAGTTCTTTATCCCAACTTACATTTAATCCTGAAATAAAAGAGCTATTACTTTCGCTTAAAGCAGAAGGATATACGTATTGCATTGTTTCGACCAATGCCAAGAAAAATATCCAAGCCTTTTTTGGGATGCAAAATGTAGCAGTACCCGAAGTGTATACCTCCAGTAAAATATTTGGTAAAGATAAATTGTTACGAAAATTACTTAAAACCAAAAAGCTACACCCCAAACAGGTACTTTACATTGGCGATGAAGCCCGTGATATTGCAGCGTGCAAAAAATGTGGTATTCCTATTGTTTGGGTACGTTGGGGATACGACAACTACGATGCCATTGCCCAATTACCACCCGATTACATTGCTGCCAACCCCGAGCAGTTAACTAATTTGTTGCACGAATTGGTTAGCGCACAAGGCTAATATGCCCCACTTGTAATTATTGTTTTACCAAAAGCATAAGGTATAAATACAACCAGTAATACGTATACTAGGGTTTTGTATAGTTTTTTTGGAAGATATCCCATACAACAATACCCGCACTAACCGATATGTTAAGGGAATGTTTAGTTCCTAATTGTGGTATCTCTATACTGCCATTGCACAATTGTATGGCTTTTTGCGATACGCCTTTTACTTCGTTACCAAAAACAATAGCATGCTTTTTACCTTGTTGGGGTACAAAGTCGTTTAGGTATACCGCATTTTCTACCTGCTCTACAGCCCATACGTTAACCTCCTCTTTTTGCAATTGGGTAATTACTTCTAGTACATCCTTGTTGTATTCCCAAGCAACGGTTTCGGTAGCACCCAATGCCGTTTTGTGTATTTCTTTATGGGGTGGTTGTGCTGTAATACCGCACAAGTATATTTTTTCGATAAGAAAAGCATCGGCAGTACGAAATACCGAACCAATGTTGTGCAAGCTCCTAATATCGTCCAGTATAATAATCAGCGGCGTTTTTTCAGCCTTTTTAAAATCTTCAACACTCTTTCTGTCCAGTTCGCTATTATAAAGTTTTCTCATAGTAGTATATCGGTAAACAGCAAAAATAAACAATCTGTGCGTTTACTTATCCACCAATTACAAACATCGCTGTTTAGTTTTTGGTATTTTGCCTAAATTCGCTTTTTAGAAACTAAAAAATCCACCTACATTGGCAGCCAAGCAGAAAAAAGGAAAAGAAACCCCGTTAATGAAGCAGTACAACAGCATAAAGGCAAAGTACCCTGATGCCTGCCTGTTGTTTAGAGTGGGCGATTTTTACGAAACTTTTGGCGAAGATGCCATACGTGCTGCCGAAATACTGGGTATTGTGCTTACCAAGCGTGGCGCAGGCAGCGAAAGCGAAACCGCTTTGGCAGGATTTCCGCACCACTCGTTAAATACCTATTTACCTAAGTTGGTAAAAGCAGGGCTTAGGGTAGCCATATGCGACCAGTTGGAAGACCCTAAAATGACCAAAACCATAGTAAAGCGTGGCGTTACTGAGTTGGTTACCCCCGGTGTGGCGATGAACGATGAGGTACTACAATCCAAATCCAATAATTTTTTAGCTTCGGTATATTTTGGTCGGAAAAACTTGGGGATTTCCTTTTTAGATGTTTCTACAGGCGAATTTTTAACCGCACAGGGCAATGAGGAATACATTGATAAACTATTACAAAACTTTAGTCCTAGCGAAATACTCGTAGCCAAAAACGAGAAGAATAACTTTAGAGAAACTTTTGGCGACGATTATCATGTTTTCTTTTTAGAAGATTGGGTTTATAAAGAAGATTATGCTTTTGAACGTTTAACCACCCATTTTGAAACCAATTCACTTAAAGGTTTTGGCGTAGCCGAGCTGCAAGAAGGTATAATAGCATCAGGAGCAGTATTGCATTATCTATCCGAAACCCAACACAACAAAGTACAACACATTACCGCCATACAACGTATAGCCGAAGATGCTTATGTTTGGATGGACAGGTTTACCATACGTAACCTCGAACTCTACCAAAGCAATAACTTAAATGCCGTTACGCTACTAGATGTTATTGATAAAACCCTGTCGCCCATGGGCGGAAGGCTATTAAAACGTTGGTTGGCATTGCCTTTAAAGGATGCCACCAAAATACGCGCCCGCCACCAAGTAGTTGCCTATTTAAAGGATAACGGTACCGTACTCCAAAAAATACAACAACAAATAAAACAGATTAGCGATTTAGAACGCCTTATCTCTAAAATTGCTACAGGAAAGGTATCGCCCCGCGAAGTAGTAAACCTTAACGACTCGCTCGATGCTATTATCCCCATAAAACAACTAGCACTAAAAAGCGATAACGAATCGTTACAAGCCATAGGCGATAGTTTTCATAGTTGTGATTTATTGCGCGAAAAAATAAAGGCAACCCTTAATCCACAAGCTCCAGTTAGTATAAATAAAGGTAATGCCATTGCAGTAGGGGTACATGCCGAGTTGGACGAACTTAGGAGTATTGCTTACTCAGGTAAGGAGTTTTTGGATAATATCGAAAAGCGCGAAGCCGAAAGCACAGGGATCACTTCGTTAAAAATAGCCTTTAACAACGTATTTGGCTATTATATAGAGGTACGGAATACCCATAAAGATAAAGTACCTGCCGAGTGGATACGCAAGCAAACACTGGTAAGTGCCGAGCGTTATATTACAGAAGAGCTTAAAGAGTACGAAGCTAAAATTTTAGGTGCGGAAGAAAAAATACAACAACTGGAAGCACAGCTTTTTAACGAGCTGGTAGTTTGGATAGCCACGTACATAAAACCCGTACAACTTAACGCCAGTTTAATAGCACAGGTAGATTGCCTTACAGCGTTTGCCCAACTCGCAAAAGATAACAAATACGTATGCCCCGAAATAGACGATACTTTTGAATTGGACATTAAAGAAGGGCGCCACCCTGTTATAGAAAAGCAACTACCCGTAGGTACACCCTACATTACCAACAATGTGTATCTGGATAGGGTTAGCCAGCAGATTATTATGATTACAGGACCCAATATGTCGGGTAAATCGGCAATACTCCGCCAAACCGCACTTATAGTACTGTTGGCACAGATGGGTAGCTTTGTACCTGCCGAAAATGTGCGTATGGGTACGGTAGATAAGATTTTTACACGTGTAGGGGCTTCTGATAATATCTCGATGGGCGAATCGACTTTTATGGTGGAGATGAACGAAACCGCGAGCATCCTAAATAATATTTCCGACCGTAGTTTAATATTATTAGATGAAATAGGGCGGGGTACCAGTACGTACGACGGTATTTCGATAGCGTGGGCAATAGCCGAATTTTTACACGAACACCCCGCACAACCCAAAACTTTGTTTGCTACCCATTACCATGAGCTAAACGAAATGCAGGACATTTTTAAGCGCATACAAAACTACAACGTATCGGTAAAGGAGTTAAAAGATACGGTACTGTTTATTCGTAAATTGGTAAAAGGCGGTTCGGCACATAGTTTTGGTATCCACGTAGCTAAAATGGCAGGGATGCCTCAAACCGTAGTGCAAAAAGCACAGAAGTTGCTCAAAAAACTAGAAAAAGACCATTCGGGAGCGGCGTTGGCAACTATAAAAGAAGAAGCGAAAGACGAAATGCAGTTGAGCTTTTTTAATTTAGACGACCCGCTGTTGGAGGAGATAAAAGACGAAATTGTAAACCTTGATATTAATACCTTAACCCCTGTGGAAGCCTTGATGAAGCTCAACGAAATAAAACGCATGCTAACAAAGTAAGTTGGTATATTTGTTTTGTAGTAAGTATTATATTTAGTACTATTTTTAGTACTATTTTGTTACAATTATTGTGCTGAAAAAAACTTTGTTGTTTAAGCGAAACGTTATCAGAAAGTTATATTTTTTGCTTGATTTTTTTTCTGAAAAGCCTTGCAAAAATAAATAAATGTGCTACATTTGCACTCGCAATACCGAAATAAAAAGCGGCAATTGAAATTATGCGAAAATAGCTCAGTTGGTAGAGCGCAACCTTGCCAAGGTTGAGGTCGCGGGTTCGAATCCCGTTTTTCGCTCTAGACTACCGATTATGCTCGAGTGGTGGAATTGGTAGACACGCTGGACTTAAAATCCAGTGGACAGTAATGTCCGTGCGGGTTCAAGTCCCGCCTCGAGTACGAATCTTAAAAAGCCTTTACAACTGTAAAGGCTTTTTTGTTTTCTACTTAAATGGCAAGTGCGATATTACAATATCCGTATCTTTATCGTTGTAGTTTTGTTTAATATAGTAGTTAAATGTAGCTGCCCATTCTTCTGCTTTTTCAATTTTTGGTCCTAATGTTATTTGTTCTAATGCTGGGCGTATATCAACAAGTTCTACATATACTTTTGGCGTTTCATTATCAATTCCCTTTTCAAAACCAACGCCATCTATTATTAAGCGTACTTCATGCTCAAACAAATAATCAGCACTTTTAAATAAGTAGGCTATTTCATTAAGTTTCTCAGTAATTAGAACCTTATACTTATCAGTTACATTCTTTACTGTTTCACTTAGTTTTTTCATTAAATCATTTAGCTCCTTTTGCTTCTTTTTAGTAGCTCCAGGTATTATAAAGTTCCCCTTATCTAAATAAGCAACGCTATAAAATGTAAAATCAGTATTACTTAAAAAGCTTTCTTCCGTTATAGCATCTTTTTTTATTGATTGCTGTATGGCATCGACAAATTTTTCACGATTGATGGTAAGTGCGCAACCTTTTGCTTCTGTTCCGCTCTCTTTACCATACATACGCCATAGGGTAAGGTCGTCATGCTTAATTTTTGGGACAAAGCTGCCGATAAATGGTTTTTCAGTAAATGGCTCTGCTATTGTTTTATCTGTTATATTTTCAGTAAGGTGAAAGTTATCTAAAAAATCGAATAAAGCTCTACCTTCAGATGTATCATTTAAAAATGCACCTTCAGATAGTCTGAACTTACTATTTTCATTGAGAATTAAAATTCTGGTAGTAGAAAGCGATGTATAGTGTGTTATACAGTCTTCTTTAAAAATTAATAGATCTTTTATTTGCTCTACAATATTTGTTATATTATTATAAGCAGGAATATTTATTTTGTGGTTTAATTCTTCAATGTTTGCCTTTGCCTGTTTTGCCCAATAATTATTTTTCTGAGGAGTTAACTTTAAGTATTTTCTGTAATCTTCTATAGCTTTTTTGAATTCTCCCCTTTCTTTCCAAGCACTCCCTCTATTATAGTAAGGATTTATGCTTTTGGGATCTATTTCGAGGCATTTACTGTAATCTTTTATTGCCTTATTGAACTCTTTCTTTTCTATCCAAGCGAGACCTCTATTCTGAAAAGCTTCTTGATATATAGGGTTTATTTGAATTGCTTTACTGTAATCTTCTATTGCTTTGTCTAAGTTATTTTTTTCGTACCAAATATTTCCACGATTATTGTAAGCCATTGAATTATCAGGGTCTATTTCTATCACCTTATTATAATCCTTAATTGCTTTATCCCACTCTTCTTTTTCATGCCAAATAACTCCTCTATTATTGTAGGCGAATACATCATTATCGTTTATTTCGATAGCTATATTATAGTTTTGTATTGCTTTATTCAAATTATCTAATTTCTCGTATGCAGCTCCTCGCCAAAAGTATAATCTAGCATTGTTATATTCATTTAATAATTCATTTGATAGCAGGTCTATTATTTCCTGATGTTTCTCTTTTACAAAAAGTTTTTCTACTTTTTCTATAAGCTGTTTAGTACTATTCATGTTTAGTAATTTGATTGTTGGCACTAATTATAAAATAACTATTTTGTATTTATTGTTTCTTTTTAAAACTACAAAATACAAAGTTTTGTGTAGTATTAAAGGGTGTGATATGCGTTTCGTGCTTGCTATTAGTCCTATCGAAATTATCAGTAAAAAGAGCTGCTAGTGTAGCTTCTGAATATTGTGTAATATCCAGCCCACTACATTTTTTAGGTCCGTCGTCCGAAAACGTACCTATAATAAGGTTAATTGCATGTTTGTTTACAATGTTATTGTAGGCTTTTATCTTTTCTGGAGCGGTTAAAAAGTGAAACGCTGCTCTATCATGCCAAACGTCATAAACAACTTTGGGTTGGTATTCCGTAATATCGCTAACAATCCAAGTAACTTTATTGGCTTTGTTACCCAATCGTTTTTTAGCTCTTTCCAATGCCTGTTCCGATATATCGAGTACGGTAATGTTGGTATACCCCAAATTCAATAAATGGTCGACTAGGTTGCTATCGCCACCGCCAACATCTATAATGCGGGCATCTTTACCAATATTGCAAGCTGTTATAAAGTCTAGTGAGGTTTGAGGTACGTCCTGTGTCCAGCTTACCTCATGTGGTTGTTTGGTAGTATAAACGGTTTCCCAGTGTTGTTTACTATTCATAATATATTAATTGCTGTAGGCTACAAAAATAGTATAAATTAAAAAAGCCCCGCATTGCGGAGCTTTCTAATACTTTAACTGAGTCAGTTCTTAGTGGTCGTGGTCACCTTCCATGTGCTCTTCAGCAGCATGTGCAGTAGAATCGATAGCTTCAGTAGCTTCTTCAGCCTCCTCAGCGATTTCATCACCAGCTTCTTCCATAGCCTCACCAGCCTCTTCAGCAGCAGCTTCTACTTCAGTTTCAGCTTCATTAGCGTTCTCTTTACATGATACGAATGATACACTCATCATAGCAACTAAAGCCATGCTTAAAACAACTTTTTTCATCTTACTAAATTATAAAGGTTAATTATTAATTCGGAGCAAAGATATAAATTTTTTGATATCACAAAATATTTATCGATATTTTTTTCAAAAATCTTCTATCGTTGAAATACAGCTTATTATCGCATGTGTTTGGTGGTTTTTCGTACAATCTTCTTATTTTATTTTTCAAACTGCCAAAATAACCTCTATACACTTTTTTGCAGCTGTTTTTTTTAGTGCTTATTTCCGTTTTACGTTTACGAGTTTCATCTCGTCAATTAAGCGTTTGTTACCTGCGTATTTGTCTATTACAAACAGTACGTAACGAATGTCTACCATAATATTACGGCAAATGGATGGGTCGTAATAAATATCACTCATTGTACCTTCCCAAACACGGTCGAAATTTAGTCCTATTAGGTTTCCTTTGGCATCTATGGCAGGGCTACCCGAGTTTCCTCCTGTAGTGTGGTTGGTACCTATAAAGCATACAGGCATTTTACCATTCTCGCCATAAATACCATAATCTTTCTTGTTGTATAAGTCGATTAATTTTTGAGGTACATCAAACTCATAATCACCAGGTACATATTTTTCAATTACACCATCTAGGTAGGTAACGGGTTTGTAATACACGGCATCTCTTGGCTCGTACCCTTTTACCTGCCCATAGGTTACACGCATGGTACTATTAGCATCGGGGAATATACGCGCTTCTTTAGGGCTTAATTCCAGTATTCCTTTCATATAAGTACGCTGTAGTGCATCTATTTGTAGTGTAATTTCGTCGTATTTTGGCGCTACCTTTTGTATGTAGGTTTCCATCATGGCTTTTATAATCTGGTAACCTTTATCGTTATTTAAGCGTTCTATTACTGTTTTGGCATCGCCCTCTAACAAGGCTTTTACACCTGCATAGCTCGTAATTTGCGATTGGCTGTACACCGCTGTAGTAAGTGCTGCATAATCTTTATTCTTAAGCATATCGGGTACAAATTGCTGTGGCGATTTGGTAGCGTATAATGCTATAAGTTGTTCGAATATTTTTTCGTCAACCGTACTATTATAGTTTTTATACGTACCTGATAGGGATGACACGGTATTGTTTCTTCTGTCGTTAAACGATTGTTCGCCTCTTGCCTCAAATACGCGTTCCAGTTGGTACAAACGGTAGCCAATGGTAAGTAATTCGGTATTACGCAATGCTACCTCTATAAAGTAATCTCTACTTAATTGGTAGGGTTCAATTTCGGCATAGTATTTATCAAATTCTTTAAACAAATTACCATATTCCTCTGTTTTACCTGCTTTTTGGGCTAGTTTTAAAAAGTCTTTTTCAAAAGCTCTTTTAACAGCTACTGCATTGGTTTTTTTAAGCCCTTGTGTTTCACCAATCCATTTTTTCCAGTAGTTAGCAATACTAGCATATTTAGATGCGTATTGTATTTTTATTTGCTTGTCCTTACGCATAAAGCCATCGGCTACTTTTAGGGCAGCATCTCTAATTTCAATTTTTGCAGGATTTAATACTTCTACAATTTGCTCTACGGCAACGGCAGGTAAATACTCTTGCGTTCTGCCTGGGTAACCAAATACGAGTGTAAAATCGCCTTCTTCTATACCGCCAAGCGATACTGGAAAGAAGTGCTTGGGTGTATAGGGTACATTATCTTCCGAATATTCTGCAGGTAAATTATCTTTATTGGCATAAATGCGGAATAGTGAAAAATCGCCCGTATGGCGTGGCCATACCCAATTATCGGTATCCGAACCAAATTTACCAATTGACGATGGTGGTGCGCCTACCAAACGGACGTCTTTATAGGTTTCGGTTACAAATAGCATGTATTGGTTGCCTTCGTAAAACGTACGCACTCTGTTTTCCTGATGCGCTTCTTTTTTAGCTGTTTTACTAACGTTGGCAATGTTGGCTTCTATTTTTTTCTGCTTTTCCTCTTCGCTGCCTAACGTGCTAACGCCTTCCAGTACTTGGTTGGTTACATCCTCTATACGAACAATAAAAGTAACCTCCATATCGGGATTGGGTAATTCTTCCTCCATCGTCATTGCCCAGAAACCATCGGTTAGATAATCGTGATCTACCGTAGAGTGCGATTGTATTTCGCCGTACCCGCAATGGTGGTTGGTAAGTAATAAGCCTTGCGGCGATATAACCTCCGATGTACACCCGCCATTAAAGTGTGGTACAGCATCTTTAAGGCTAGAGTTGTTAACATCATAAATATCAGAAGCCGACATTTTCATGCCTAAACTTTTCATTTCTTTTTGGTTCATTCCCTTTAATAAGGAAGGTATCCACATACCACCTTGTTGTGCTGTAACGGGTAGTGCTAGTAGTAATACGAGTAAGCGTAATAATTTCATCATTGTTATTTGATTAAGTAGGCTGCAAGATAGGAATTTTTGTGGTTGTGAGAAACACGTGATTTAATCTTAATAGATTGCCACGCTCCGTTGCACTCCGCTCGCAATGACGTACGGACTGTCATTCCGACGAAGGAAGGAATCTTTTTAAGACTTTATAAATTTTGACTTTACGATTTATGAAGATTGCCATGCTCCGTTGCACTACGCTCGCAATGACATACGGACTGTCATTCCGACGAAGGAAGGAATCTGTTCAAGGCTTTCATTTAGCTAATACAGATTATCACATTCCATTACACTGGGCACACAATGAAGTGTGTAGCATTATTTGATTATTTATATCTTCGAAATAGTTACTTTAGCTATAAATATTCTGTATTATGTTTTCAGAGATAGTATCACACATCCGTAACTACATTACGCTTACTGATGAAGAAGTAATATTGCTTACTAATGCGCTAGAAATAAAAGAAGTAAAGAAAAAAGAACACTTGCTAAAAGCAGGCGAGGTGTGTAATAGTAATTACTTTATAACAAAAGGTTGTTTTCGGTTGTACTTAATAACCGATAAAGGTGCGGAGCAAATAGTACAGTTTGGTATTGAAAACTGGTGGATAACTGACTATATGAGCCTAAAAAGCGGTAAACCGTCGGAGTTTTACCTGCAAGCTACTGAAGATGCTCAGGTAGTAGTACTTAATAAAACAATAGAGGAGGAGTTATTCGCAAAAATACCGCAGCTAGAACGTTATTTTAGGCTGGTGCTGGAAAGAGCCTACTCGGCACAGTTGAGTCGTATTCACTACATTTTTAACCTTACAGGCGAAGAACAATATAAATTATTTAGCGGTCAATTTCCTGAGTTTGTACAGCGTGTACCACAGTATATGCTAGCTTCTTTTTTGGGTATAACTCCAGAGTCTTTAAGTAGGCTGCGCGCGAAAAAAGATTAATCCTCATTTCTTGATATAAGTTAAGTTTTTTGCGTTCTCTGTAACAGAACTTTGCCATACAAATAATAAAAAACAATATTAGTATGGACAAAAGATTAAAACTGAATCAGGCAGCTCCTAAAATGTGGGATGCCATGTATAACTTTTCAAACGCTCTCGATGAAACAAAAGTTACTCCAGTACATAAAGAGTTAATTAAAATAAGAGCTTCGCAAATTAATGGTTGTTCTTTTTGTATGGATATGCATGCTCACGATGCACGAAAAATTGGCGAAACCGAACAACGTATTTATGTATTAAGTGCTTGGAGAGAAACTACTTTTTTTACGGAGGAAGAAAGAGCCATTTTAGCCCTTACTGAAGCGGTGACTACAATAGGCGAAAACCATGTGCCTGATGCTGTGTATAAAAACGCGATTAGCTTATTGGGAGAAGGCTATATAGCAGAGGTATTAATGTGTATTGTAGTAATTAACTGCTGGAACAGAATTGCTATTACTACAGGCATGATGCCTGAATAAAAATATATTTCGCCCTGTACGGCAGGGCGAAATTGCTTACTTTTCTATTTTCTTCATTATACTATCAACCGCCCCCTGATTTTCTTTTACAAAATTACCTGCTATACGTCCTTTTTCGGTTCGGTAATGTTCGTCATAAGCCAGTTGGCTTAATGTTGCTTCCATTTCGGTTGGGTTGTTTACCACCAAACAACCTCCTTTTTGTACCAAGGCAACTGCTTCGGGAAATTTTTGGTGGTTGGGTCCTATTACTATCGGTACGCCAAAAGCAGCAGGCTCGAGTATATTATGTAGCCCCGCTGTGCCAAAACCACCACCTACATAAGCAGCATCGGCATAGCTGTATATTTTAGTTAATATGCCAATAGTATTAATGATGAACACATCATAATCGGCTAAGTTTTTGCCCTCCATCTCGGTAAAAAGTACTGTTTTTTTAGTAATACTATTTTGTAGTTCGTTAATATGGTCGTTGCCAATGGTGTGGGGCGCTATAATACATTTTATATTCTTAGCATTGTTTATAAACGGTATAAACATAGCTTCACCCTTTTGCCACGAACTCCCGAAAACTAATGTGGTCTTATCATTAATGAATGCTTCTATAAACGGTAATGTATTATCGCGTTCCAATATTTCGCTCACACGGTCGTAACGGGTATCGCCACTTACCGTTACATTAGTAAATCCGATGCTGTTGAGTAGTTTTTTAGAGCTTTCGTACTGCACAAACAAGTGGTTAAACGCTTTTAATGCTTTACGATAAAAACCACCATACCACTTAAAAAATATCTGGTTTTCTCTGAACAATCCTGATATAAGGTAGGCTTTAATATCACGTTTTTTGACTTCGTTGAGGTAATTGGGCCAAAACTCATATTTAATAAAATATACTGTTTCGGGGTGTACCAAATCCATAAACTTTTTAGCATTGGCTTTGGTGTCTAATGGCAAATATACCACTACATCTGCATCTTTAGTGTTTTTTCGTACCTCATATCCTGATGGCGAAAAAAAGGTAACAACTATTTTATGGTTTGGGTGTTTTGCTTTTATTTTCTCCATTACGGGCAATCCCTGTTCGTATTCCCCTAATGATGCTGCATGGAACCAAATGGTTTTGTCTTCCTTTTTTATTTTGCTGGCTAGTGTGCTAAAAACGGTTTTTCTGCCTGTAACAAATAGCTTCATTTTTGGGCTAAATAGTCCTGCTATTTTTACAATAGGTATAGCGATATAGGTAAGAATATTATATAAAAAGTACATAAAGTAGCAAATTGAGCTGCTAAAATACGCTTATTTTTCTATAACAATTTCCGTGTATTACCATCATTTTTTTAGCAGCTATAATCTTATGCTTTTTACTACTGCATTTCACGTTATCTTTTTTGCATTTCACGACATTTATTTTTTTAGACCTTTGTTTTACAGCAATTTTGGAGTGGAATTCCAATATTAACAATAACATACTGGAAAGCTGAAAACAGTAACAAAGAGTAAGCGAAAAAAATAAACTAATTATGTACTTACAAGATTTGGATTTAAAAGAAATAGATTACAATAGTTTCAAAAGTGAAATTTTGGAAACATACGAAACAGAAGAGGATTTGAAAGAAAACGAGATTGAAGAACTTCTTGCTGATAATTATTACAAAGCTGCCAATGCAGTCTCTTCATTATATTACGAGGTTCCAGAAAAAATGGCGACTGAAAGATCTAAAAGTTTCTCTATTATCAAAGCGGGTAAAAATCTTTGGAGAAGACTTCGCGCCTTTTTGTGTAAGGTATTAAATGCTGGCTCGAGTGCCCAAGAAGTTTTAGAAAAAATTATAGAGTTTTTAGCGCCTTATCTTCCAGGAGGTATTATATTTAAAAAGGCGGTAAAAGCAATACTTAGATTTTTCCTGAAGCGAGGTTATACTGCCTTATGTCCAGTAAACTAAGTTTAATAACAGTACGCTCTGACTTTTAAAAGTTGGAGGTACTGTTATTTTATCAAAAAAAATTAATTTTAAAAATCAAACAATTGTGGAAAAAATGAAAGAAAATGACAAAAAAATTATGAAAGATGCCGATAAATCACTTATTCCTGCTGCTACTGGAGAGTTAATTTTAAGTAAGGACAAAAAGCGAATTGAGGTTGACTTGAAACTAAAAGTTTCCGATTTGCAATTTACCTATACAGGTTATAGTTACGTTGTAGAAGCTAATGGCTTTAAAGGAATTGTTTTTAGTTACTATCATACAGGAAATCCAAGTACATGTGACTATAAACCGATTAACCACAGCTCTCCTCAAATTCCAGTAAAGGAAACCGTTAATCATCCAAGTTTCGTGAACTTGAGCGACAAAGATAAAGAAGTAAGAATAATGCTGCTTAATGAGGAAGATGAGCAACAATTTACGGATATGGAAGATTATTTTATTAAATATTTGACAACATTTGAATATCGCTCCGTAACTAGTCAAGATTTTGATGATTATAATGACGAATGGAATAATAACAATCCAACTCGTGCAGTGAATATAGACTGCTCAGATAAACCTATTATAGTACCACGCTTTACTAAAGATGGCGGTGTTTTAACTTTAAAGTTCAGAAGATAGTTGAGTAGTGTTAAAGTAATACTAGCATTTTTATTTTCTACCCTTGTATATGGGCAGCAAGTTAATAGCTTTATTACCAAAGCTATAAAAACCAACCCTAGTAAAGCTATTGATAGCCTTGCTGGGGTTACTTCTGTTACAGCTTTTGAAGCTGCAAAAAATTACTATGTATTGGGTAAGTGCCACGAATACCTCAATCAGGAGGATGCAGCTCTTAACTATTATATTACCTCTAAAAAAGCGTTTAAAGCATTAGGAAAAGTACACTATGCTAAACAAATTGCCTTTGAAGCGCACCTTGTAATAGTATCGCAAGAGCATTATTATAATCAATACGGAAATTCATTTTTTGAAGAGTATAAAAATTATGCAGACAGTACCAATGCTCCACTACACAAAGCTTATGTAACTAGGGAGTTGGCAGCAGATGATTATTATGCCTATTTTGAAACAGGTAACACTGAGTATTTAGATAGCGCATATATACTATTCGGAAAAGCTTTACGATATGCCAACACGACTAATGATGATTTAATAAAAGCAAAACTATACTCCAATATTGGGTCATTAAAAAACACAATGCGCCAATGCGACTCCGCACGTTTTTATCTCAACAAATCTAAAACATATACTGATAAAATTGATGATCCATACCAGAGGTATGGTTACTACCAAAATTATGCTAATTCTTATTTTTTTGAGGGTAATTACCCCGAAGCAATACCGTATTTTTTAAAAGCCGAAAACGAAGTACCATACTATAAGGCTAAAGCCATTAGGAAATTATACAAACAATTGGCAACAAGCTATGACTCTCTTAATAATAACACGGAACGCAGAAGGTACGAGAAATTATATAGAGAACTTGATGAGCAAATAAAAGATAGGGTACAAAATGTAAAAATCAACGAAAGTTACATTAAGTATGATGTAGCAGAGAAAGAAGAGAAAATCTCTATACAAAAAAAAGTAATTAGCAACTTTGAAAAGAATGGTATAACATACGGTATAGTATTATTTTTAGTGTTTCTGTTAGCATTATATTCCTTTGTACGTTGGAAAAAAGTAGATAGAAGCCGTAAAAAAATTGAGCAGGAAAAAGAAGGTATAGAAGCAGAACACTTACAAACCATAGAACAACTTGAGAAAGTAAAACAACTTGTTGTTGAGGAACATATTATTTTAAAAAATAAGGTAAAAATGCCGTTGGGTGAGCTGATGTACATAAAATCTGAAGATCATTACCTTAATTTTGTTCCTTTTGAGGGTAAAAGTCAATTTTTGAGGGGTAAAATCTCAGAAATAGTGCAAGAACTCCCACCTAATTTCGTAAAATGTCATAGGTCGTACATCGTAAATAAAAACTATATTAAAAGTAATACCTACAAGAGTATTACACTACAAACAGGAGAAGAAATACCCGTATCCAGAAACTTTAAGTTGTAAGTAGTACCTAAAATACATATACAAAGGCGTTAATAATTTTTTTCATTGGTAGGCAACCATTAAATTAGTAGTTTTGCTAAGGCTCAAAATTTAAGAAGCAGATGAAGAAAATACAGATGGTTGACCTTAAAAGTCAATACGAAGGCATAAAAGATACCGTGAATGCTTCGATACAAGAAGTACTTGACAACACAGCATATATTAACGGACCAGAGGTACATAAATTTCAGAAAAACCTAGAAGAATATCTCGATGTAAAACACGTAATACCATGTGCTAATGGCACCGATGCGTTGCAAATAGCCATGATGGGTTTAGATTTAAAACCAGGCGATGAGGTTATTACAGTCGATTTTACATTTGCTGCCACTGTAGAGGTAATTGCGTTGTTACAACTCACACCCGTATTAGTAGATATAGACCCTGATACATTTAACGTATCTGTAGAGGCCATACGCAATGCCATAACACCAAAAACCAAAGCTATTGTACCCGTGCATTTGTTTGGGCAGGTTGCCGATATGGAAGAGATAATGGCACTTGCTACAGAACACAATTTATATGTAATAGAAGATAATGCACAGGGTATAGGTGCAACCTATACTTTTGCTGATGGCACCAAGAAAAAAGCAGGAACTATGGGGCATGTATCCTCAACCTCATTTTTCCCTTCTAAAAACTTAGGTTGCTACGGCGATGGTGGTGCAATTTTTACGAATGATGACGACCTTGCACACAAACTACGCGGTATAGTAAACCATGGTATGTACAAACGTTACCACCATGATGTAGTAGGTGTAAATTCTCGATTGGATAGCATACAAGCTGCCGTATTAAATGCAAAATTGCCCTTGTTAGACCAATATAATAATGCCCGCCGAGAAGCTGCCCATAAGTATAGTGCAGCCTTTGCAGGGCACGCCGATATTATAACACCGCTAATAAAAGGTACACCAGATAGCCATGTGTTCCATCAATACACACTTCGCGTACTAAATGCCGATAGAGATGCATTAATGCAACATTTGCAAGATAAGGGGATACCTTGTGCTATATACTACCCAATACCGTTGCACAGCCAAAAAGCGTATGCTGATATTCGTTATAATGAAGAAGATTTTGTAGTAACAAATGAGTTAACAAAACAAGTACTCTCCTTACCAATGCATACAGAGTTGGAGGACGAGCAAATAGCATTTATAACAGATACTATCCTTGATTTTTTAAGCGTTTAACACAATATTATATCATTAAACCAACCATAAACCAATTTAAATGAAAGTACTTGTTACCGGTGGATTAGGCTTTATAGGCTCCCACACAGTAGTCGAATTGCAAAACGAAGGCTTTGATGTAGTAGTAATAGACGACCTTTCTAATTCTTCACTCGATGTATTGGATGGTATTACAGCCATTACGGGTAAAAAGCCCGATTTTGAGCAAATAGACCTCCGCGAGAAAAAAGCCGTTCAGGATTTCTTTAAAAAATATACCGATGTATCGGGTATTATCCATTTTGCAGCCTCCAAAGCAGTAGGCGAAAGCGTAGAAAATCCGCTACTGTATTACGAAAACAACTTAAGTACACTTGTTTATTTATTACAAGAGCTACAAAAGAAAGACCAAGCACAGTTTATATTCAGTTCATCGTGCACTGTGTACGGTCAGGCAGAGAAAATGCCAATTACAGAAGATGCTCCTGTACAGCAGGCAATGTCGCCCTATGGTAACACAAAACAGATAGGCGAAGAGATAATTAACGATGTTGCTAAAATGAGTAACATTAATGCTATATTATTACGCTATTTTAATCCAGTAGGGGCACACGAATCTACAGAAATAGGCGAGCTACCAAAAGGAACACCACAAAACCTTATACCCTTTATTACACAAACCGCTATAGGGTTAAGAGAACAATTGTCTGTTTTTGGTAACGATTACCCAACACCCGATGGTACTTGTATTCGTGATTACATTCATGTAGTAGATTTAGCCAAAGCGCACGTTACAGCACTAAAGCGACTAGTACAGGCTAAGAACATGGATAATGTAGAAGTATTTAATTTAGGTACAGGTACAGGAAATTCGGTACTCGAAGTGATAAATGTTTTTGAGAAGGTAAGTGGTAAAAAACTCAGCTACAAAATAGTGGACAGGAGAGAAGGCGATATTACAGAAGCCTATGCCGATACTACAAAAGCTAATGATGTATTGGGCTGGAAAGCAGAATTACCTATTGAGGCAGCATTGGAATCTGCATGGAAATGGGAGCAAAAGGTACGAAGCAAGTAGAAGAATATTAATGTATTATTTATACTATTAAAACCCCACACTACTAATGTGGGGTTTTTAGCTTATCGCCATTTGCTTATCTGCTCCAGATTATTATCAAGTTGCGATATTAATGCTTTTGCACGCGATTTTACTAGAAGTTTCCGCCCTGTTTGGTTCCGCGTAAAAACAAGTTCATAATTACCTACGTATTTACCCCAATGCGAAGCAAAATTTACAGCGGGCTTTTTATTTTTTGAAATAAGTTCGGGTACAGCATGATAATCTTTTTGTTTGATAAATAACAGTCCACTTTTTCTGATAATTACGTAGCGCGGATTATGTATTGGTCCAATTAACTCCATTAAGGCATTAATAAATACTGATTTCTCATAGGTGGTACCTCCTTCTAGATGACAATATATCGAGCCCATATCATCCACTTCCGTAACGGTATTTAAATCAGAGAAATTAGTTTGGATGTAACCCTCATCATGTAATGCATGTAGTAGTGCATAGCTAATTTGCTGTATATCTTTTGATATTTCTTTATAACCAATGTACAACCGAAATGATTTATACACCTTGCTCCCGAAGAAGAATAACCCACCAACCCCTACAATACTTAGTATAAATGCAACTTGTTCTAATGTTCGTATATTTCTGAGTGATCTACTAAACAGGTTTATCACCCCTTCACTGTAGGCTAAAACGCCACTTATTAACCCCGATGTAAAGTGCGTAATTGTTTTATTATAGTAAAATTGTTTTGTTTGTTTATACGATTTATTCTGTATTGCCTCATGGAATGGAACTTTTATTTCCTCTATTAATTGTACACCATTAGCCAAAGCAGTGTTCCATTTTTTTTGTAAATGACTACGCGCAGCGGCAGCCGCAAAAGTTTCAGCATTTTTTGCTGCTATGGTATGCGGATTGTACAATGTATCAGGAATTTGTAATCGGTTAAGCCCGTTTTCTATTCCGCTTTCCTCGTTATACGAAACGCCAACAAAACCTCTAAAGCGTCGCTTCATTAACTGTAAATCCCTACCACCATCTACCGATTCAGGGTCTACACACACCAGATGCCAAATATTTCCTGTTTTATTCTTGTTTCCTTTTTGTGTTCTTATAGCCCTGCCACGCATTTGATTGGACAATACAAACGACCCTACAAAACTGGCTAGTATTAACGAATTGATGGCAGGAGCATCCCAACCTTCGCCTAGTAATGATTTAGTGCCAATGAGTACCTCAATGCCGCCATCTTCAAAAATTGCCGTTATTATTTGTACAATACGGTGTTTTAGTTGCTCCGTTTGGTCAACCAATACATAATCGGTATCAAAAGGTACAATACTACTGTTTACGGTAATATTATAAACGTTAGCCATTGCCTCTAGTTGTGGCAGTACTTTTTTAGGTACAATAACCACCGACCCTGTAAGTACTCCAATTTTTATATTCTTACTATTGTTACGCCGTAATTTCTCAAAAATAGAGAGTACCCCAATTTTATTCAAGGTGCCATTATTTTCGGTATCGTTAGTATAAAATTCTTTCCTAATATAATCTGTTAGTACAACCATTCGCAGGTTACTGCCCAATTGTTCATACTCAAAATCGGTAATCTCCTCTATAGCATTTAGCTTGCTTATGCTTAAAATAAGTTTTGTATCCACTTTAGTGTTATGTCCAAACGTAACCCTACGTTTTTCCATGGCACCATAGTTCCGTAATTTGTTTTCGAGTTTTAAACGATGCTCGTTATAGGTAGCAAAATGTGTTTTTTCTTGATACAAATAAAAATCAAGAAGTGTTTCCATCCAATTGTAATCCAATTCAGGAATTTCATCCTTTGTATCAACAATAATTTCGATATATTTTTTAGGAACTTCCTTTTTGTTAGCATTAAGAAAAATGAGCATTGCCGAATAATATGCTACATTACTATATATCCAGTCCAGATGTTCGCTTGGGTCTATCCATACGGGATGATTTTCTATTGCCGTTACCAATGTAGCATCATGCTGTACCGCTTCGAAAAGCTGATCCATTCGGTATCTTATTTTATCAATACCCTGTTTTTCTTCTGGTGTAGGTAGTGTAAAATAAATGTAATCTTGATGCGGGCACAGGTCGCCTTCCATAATAAGTTCGGGTACGCTTATTTCGGTATCTACAGGACCATTAAGTTCTGTATACCGTTGCCATTCTGCACCTGTTACATCGTATGGTGGTGTTGCAGTAAGCCCAACAATAACGGGGTCTAGTTTCTCTTTAATAGTAGTAAGCGTAGCCCACCATTCATTTTTTAAATGGTGTGCTTCATCCAACACAATTGTTTTTACTCCTTGCTGTAGTAAGCGTGCTGCTATTGCATTTAGGTTATCGTTACTAGTCTTTTTAATTTTGTAGTTTATTCCTTCTTCTTCCTCTTCGGTAGCAACAATCTCTATGCCTCTGTAGCAGCATGCAGCGTGTAACCCTTGGTAGGTACTAACAGTTACAAAGGCGGGATTTTTTATATCGCGCGAAATCCATTCAGGAATTCTATCTTCTTGTAAAAACAATTCACAAAAGCGTTGTATCCATTGGTTGCGTATGGCAATAGTGGGGGCTAGTACTAAGGCAGGTTGGTTAAGCCGTAGCATAACCTCTAAACCCAATACTGTTTTGCCAGACCCAGGCGGTGCAATAATATGTAAATGCCTGTTGGATAAATGTGCTGATAACTCTTGGAGTACCCGTTGTTGGTACTTCCGCCATGGGTACTTAAAATGAATATTGGTTGGAAACTGTTTCAATGTAGTTTTGGGTGCGGCTTTGTTAGTATGGGCAAACAAATATAAAAAATCCTCAAAACCAAATAGTAATGAGGATTTTTATTTAGGATATAATGTTGATTAACTACGATGCTGCTGCTGTAGTAACCTCTTTATTTATTTTTTTAACTAAACCTTGTAATACATTACCAGGTCCTACCTCAGTAAATAACGTAGCACCATCGGCAACCATGTTTTGTACACTCTGTGTCCAACGTACAGGAGCCGTAAGTTGTTTTATAAGGTTCTCTTTAATTTCATCTGGGTTTGTAACTGCCATGGCTGTTACGTTTTGGTACACAGGGCAAATGGGTGTGTTAAAACTGGTTGCAGCTATGGCTGCAGCCAACTCTTCGCGGGCAGGCTCCATCATAGGGGAGTGGAATGCACCACCTACAGGTAGTAAAAGTGCACGTCGTGCCCCTGCTGTTTTTAGTGCATCGCAAGCGCGCTCTACCGCAGGTGTTTCGCCCGATATTACCAATTGCCCAGGGCAATTATAATTAGCAGCCACTACAATACCTTGTGTTTTTTCGCAAATTTCTTCTACAACGGTATCTTCTAAACCCAAAACAGCAGCCATAGTAGACGGAGCCATTTCGCAGGCTTTTTGCATTGCCTGGGCCCGTTGCGATACTAATTTTAATCCGTCCTCAAAGGTTAATGCCCCTGCTGCTACAAGTGCCGAAAATTCGCCTAACGAATGCCCAGCTACCATATCGGGTTTAAAATTGTTGCCCAATGTTTTTGCCAATATAACCGAGTGTAAAAATACTGCGGGTTGTGTTACTTTAGTCTGCTTTAGTTCGTCGGCAGTACCTTCAAACATACTATCAGTAATACGAAAGCCTAGTATTTCGTTTGCTTTCTCAAATAATGCTTTTGCTTCGTCATTCTCATATAAATCGTTACCCATTCCAGTAAACTGAGCACCTTGCCCCGGAAATACATATGCTTTCATAGTTTGTTTCAATTTGGTTTGCTACAGCAAAAATAACGAATTTTATAGCAGTACCAACTTTTAGGTTTTATTGTAACATTATAGTATTTTTATATACCTATAAAGCAAACCATGGTATCATGAAAAAATCGGCAGCCATAATAATTCTTCTCCTATTAACTTTTATCATTATTTACTTTGGGCAACCTGTTATAAGTTATGGTTTTGCAGGGTTTCCGCTTGCAATACTCTTCCTAATTGTTACAGGTATTTTGCTTACTACCCCTGTACAGAATAAAAACAATAACGTTAAGTTTAAATTTAGTAAAGCACACCGCTTTTTATGGTTTGTAGTGGTAGCAATTATTGCCTACGTAACCATAGTCCCATTTATTACAACATCGCCCATGATTCACAGCAAATCGTACAGAGAACTGATAGGCGAAGTAAAAAATGGTAAGGAAATATCCAAGCATATTGCACCACTGGCTATAGAAAAAGTACGCGTTGTAGATGAACGATTGGCGTATTTGTTGGGCGAAAAAATATTAGGTTCAGACCCCGCTTTGGGGAGTAAAACAGAGTTAGGGCATTTTACCGTACAAAAAGTAGGCGACGAGTTGTACTGGGTAGCTCCTTTGTTGCACACAGGATTTTTTAAATGGTTGAATAATAGCGAAGGTACGGATGGTTATGTACTGGTATCGGCTACTAACGAACGCGATGTACAGTTGGTACAAACGGTTAATGGTAAACCACTCAAAATAAAATACCAGAGCGAAGCCTTTTTTATGAGCCAAATGGAACGTTACCTTTACTTTAACGGCTATGCTACTACAGGGCTTGAGGATTATACTTTTGAGATTGACGACGACGGTAACCCTTACTGGGTAATTACAAAATATAAAAAAGAAGTAGGCTTTAGCGGAAACAATGCTACAGGTGTAGTAGTGCTAGATGCACAAACAGGCGAAATACAGGAGTATGCTGTTGCAGATACGCCTGAATGGATAGACAGGATACAACCACAGGATTTTATAGAAGACCAGCTTAACGATTGGGGCGAATATGTACATGGCTATTGGAACTTTGCCAACGAAAACAAACTCCAAATTACGGAGGGGCTCACCTTAGTATATGGCGAAAATGGTAGACCCTATTGGTACACAGGGCTTACATCGGTAGGGAAAGACGAATCTGCGGTGGGGTTTGTATTGGTAGATACCCGTACGAAAGAAACTACTTGTTACCACCAAAGTGGTGCTACCGAGTATGCCGCACGCCGCTCGGCAGAGGGGAAAGTACAAGAAAAAGGCTATTATGCCTCCATACCTGTGCCGTACACTATTAATGGTATTCCTACTTATGTTATGACGCTAAAGGATAGTGGCGGATTGGTAAAAATGTATGCTATGGTTGCTATTACCGACTATACTATAGTAGGCGTAGGAAGTACCATGAACGAAACCATGATGGCATTTAAAAATGTGTACAATATGGCAGATAATAGGATAGACCCTAATGCAATTAGCGATAGAACAACCATAACCACTACCATACAACGCATACAGAGCGATATTAAAAACGGCAATAGTTTTTATTACTTTACTGTAGATGGTTCGCAGAAGATATTTATAGGGTCGTCGCAATTATCTAACGAGTTGCCTATAACACAGGTAGGCGATAGCATTAGCATCTCGTTTGATGTAGATACTGAGCAAGTAATAAATGTATCGAGCTTTGATAATATTAATCTGGGTAACAAAAAAACAAAATAGTAAAGCTCTTTCTAAAAAATTACCGAATATATTACCGCAACACTTTAACCAATGTAGCTGCGTACTTGGCTTTTTCTACTACGTTTTCAATAGGGGTATCTACACTATCGTTAGTTAGTACTACTCCCATACGGCGGTATGGGCGAGAGGTTGGTTTGCCAAATAGTCTAAAATCAGTTTTAGGTAATGCGGCTATTTTATCAATACCTGTGTAGGTTGGATTATTGCTGTTTTCGGATGCTAATAGTACCGCACTTGCTCCTGCTTTTTCTAATATAATTTCAGCAATGGGTAGGCTTAATATCGCACGTAAGTGCAACTCAAATTCATTAAAGTTTTGTGTACCTGCCAACGTAACCATGCCTGTATCGTGTGGGCGTGGCGATAGTTCGGAAAAATAGACGCCTTCATCCGTAAGGAAAAACTCAACCCCAAATATGCCTGCACCACCAAGTGCTTCGGTTACTTTTTTAGCCATATCCTGTGCTTCTGCAATGTCTTTATCCGATACTTGTGCGGGTTGCCAGCTTTCTTGGTAGTCGCCACGCTCCTGTCGGTGTCCTATGGGGGCACAAAACAGAGTAGGGTTGTTGTTTTGGGTAACGGTAAGAAGTGTAATTTCTGAATGAAAGTCTACGAAAGCCTCTACAATTACCTCTACTACGTCGCCACGTGAACCCTCCACCGCATAATTCCATGCTTTGGTAATATCCTCTTGCGTTTTTATAGTAGATTGTCCTTTTCCTGACGATGACATTAGTGGTTTTACCACACAAGGCATGCCTACTTGGGCTACAGCATTTTGTAACTCTTTGGCTGAGGTTGCATAACGATAATTGGCAGTACGCAAGCCTAAATCTTTAGCAGCAAGGTCACGTATGGCTTTACGGTTCATGGTAAAATTAGCAGCTTTAGCCGATGGTACTACAGTTATACCTTGTTTTTCGTAATCGTAAAAACGTTCAGTACGTATGGCTTCTATTTCGGGTACTATAAAATCGGGTTGGTGTTTAGCAACTATAGCATCTAGTGCAGTACCATCCAGCATATTAATTACTTCATGCCCGTCGGCTACTTGCATGGCAGGTGCATTTTCGTAACTATCTACCGCTATAATGGTTTGCCCTATGCGTTGTGCAGCAATTACAAACTCTTTACCCAGTTCGCCCGAGCCTAATAAAAGTATTTTTTTGTTCATTGTGTTGTTGTTAATGTAGTATAAGCAGCAAAAATACAAAAGTTTTTTGCGTGTTGTTTCCCCTCTTTTGGAGGGGTGCCCGTAGGGTGGGGTGGGCTATTAATTCTTATCCAAAATGCTTAATAATGAAATTTTCCAGTTCGGTCATTACATTTTCTAAATCATGTAATATGCGTATGCTGGAAATACGATAAACCTCCAAACCTAATAAGGTGCACAAATAGTTCTCCCTTTTGGTATCGTAAGATTCTTTATTGTTATGACTTGTGCCATCGATTTCTATGATTAAACCCAACGCCTTAACATAAAAATCGACGATATAGTTTCCTATAATGCGTTGCCTGTCAAAATCGATAGTATAAAATTTTCTTTTGTGTACTTGTTGCCAAAATACTACTTCGGGATAGTTGCCTGCTTTGCGCAGATTTTTAGCCCTTATTTTCAAATTAGGATTGTAAGGCAAGTTTTTAACGAAGTTTCTGTATATGGGTTTACCTTTAATATAGGTTAAAATTTCTTGTTCCATAACCACCCCGTCTTTACAGACACCCCTCCAAAGGAGGGGAATTTGATTGCTTTTTTATTTAAGCCGACACCGCTTCTTTAATACGGAGGAGTGCCTCTTTAAGTTGATCTTCGCTAGTGGCGTACGATATACGAATGCAATCAGGGTTACCAAATGCAGCACCTGTTACCGTAGCTACATTAGCGTGTTCTAGCAAGTACATTGCAAAATCGTCAGCATTTTTAATTGCAATACCATTTAATGTTTTACCGAAAAATGCCGATATATCTGGGAATACATAAAACGCACCTTCTGGAACGTTGTTTTTAAAGCCATCAATATCATTCATTAGTTCAATAACAAGGTCTCTACGTTTGTGGAATGCCGTAACCATATGTTTGAGTACTTTAGGGTCGGCATCAACAGCATCAATAGTAGCACGTTGTGCTATACAGTTAGCACCACTAGTTACCTGCCCTTGTATTTTAGTACATGCTTTGGCAATAAATTCTGGTGCGCCAATATAGCCAATACGCCATCCCGTCATGGCAAATGCTTTTGCCACTCCGTTTACGGTTATGGTTTTATCAAACATACCAGGTATAGATGCAATACTGGGGGCTTTTCCCGAAAAGTTAATATGCTCGTATATCTCGTCTGATACTACATAAATATTGTGTTTTTGTAGTACTTCGGCTAGTGCTTTAAGCTCTGTTTCGCTGTATATGGATCCGCTTGGGTTACACGGCGAGCTAAACCACATCATTTTGGTTTTGGGTGTAATGGCTTTTTCCAGTTGCTCAGCAGTCATTTTAAAATCGGTATCTACCGATGTTGGTACTACTACTGGTACACCACCCGATAGTTTTATGATTTCGAAGTAACTTACCCAATAGGGCGCAGGTAGTATTACCTCATCGCCATCATTAAGCATTACTTGCGCAATGTTATATAACGATTGTTTTGCCCCTGTAGATACTACAATTTGCGAGGGCTTATAATCGAGGTTATTATCGCGTTTAAACTTTCTGGTAATGGCTTCTTTCAGCTCCACATATCCATCTACTGGTGTATAGCTATTGTAATTTTCGTCAATTGCTTTTTTTGCAGCCTCTTTAATAAAATCAGGGGTATTAAAATCAGGTTCGCCCAAACTTAGGCTAATAATGTCTTTTCCCGCCGCTTTTAACTCTCGGGCTTTGGCAGCCATAGCAAGGGTTTGTGAAGTAGATAGGTTGTTAATTCTGTCAGAAAGCACGTTATTCATTGGGTATAGTAGGTTTTGTTATTGTATTAGTTTAGTGCGGGTTTCATACCTAGCTCTTTAAGGTGTTTAAAGTGTGCTGCTACTGCACCACGCATGGTACTAAATTCGTGGTAGGGTAAATTATGCTCGCGGGCTGTTTGCTTTACAATTTCGGCAATTTTGCTGTAGTGCACATGGCTAATGTGTGGGAATATATGGTGTTCTATCTGGTGGTTAAGCCCACCTGTAAACCAGTTTACAATTTTATTTTTAGGCGCAAAATTAGCCGTAGTGTACAATTGGTGTATTGCCCATGTGTTTTCCATTTCGTTGTTTTCGTTTGGGGTGGGGTTTTCTGTTTCCTCTACCACGTGTGCCAATTGGAAAACAACACTTAATATTAAACCTGCTGTGTAGTGCATTACAAAAAAGCCTATTAGTACCTTCCACCAAACAATGCCTAAAAGCATAGGTACTACAAACCATACTAGCGCGTAAAGTAGTTTTGTAACTACAAGCACCGTCCATTGTTTTACGGGACTACGAAATTCGCCATACGATAAACCTCTCTTTATATAGCTGCGCATTTGTTTAATATCGGTAGTAATTGCCCAGTTAAAGGTTAGCAACCCATACAGGAAAATAGAATAATAATGTTGGAATCGGTGTAATTTCATCCATTTGGCATCTTGCGTAAAGCGTATTACTCTACCCGCATCCAAATCTTCATCGTGCCCGTGTATGTTAGTGTACGTATGGTGCAGTACATTGTGTTGTACCTGCCAGTTATACACGTTGCCAGCCAATAGATAGATGCTACCCCCCATAACTTTATTTAACCACGATTTAGAGGAGTACGAACCATGGTTAGCATCGTGCATAACATTCATACCAATACCAGCCATACCAATACCCATTACAATAGTAAGTAATAATTGACCCCAAACGGGTAAGTTTAGGGTTAGTAAAATAAAGTAGGGTGCCAACAAGGCAGCAAACATTACTATGGTTTTAATGTGCAGTTTCCAGTTGCCCGTTTTTTTAATATTATTTTCTTTAAAGTATTCGTTTACACGCTTGTTAAGTGTTCGGAAAAATTTTACTGAGTCTCTTTTAGAGAATACAGGTGGTGTCATGTTCATAGTCAAAAGCTAAAAAAATCTATAGTTACCAAAGGTAGTTATTAATGCCATTGTAACCACCAAAATTGATATGAAATTTCTTTTACGAAATGCGTACTTTTGCCTAAAATATAAAATAATGCACGAGATTATTAGGCAATTCCCGAACCTTACCGAAACACAGCTACAGCAATTTGAGCAATTAGAAGCGCTTTATACCGATTGGAACGCCAAAATTAATGTAATATCCCGTAAGGATATTGATGCGTTGTACACCAAACACGTGCTACACTCCTTGGGTATTGCTAAGGTAATGCCTTTTAAACCCAATGCTAGTGTTATGGATGTAGGTACAGGCGGTGGTTTTCCTGGGATACCTCTGGCCATATTATACCCCGAAACTAATTTTTATTTGATAGACGTTATTGCTAAAAAAATAAAAGTAGTACAAGAAGTTGCCGATGCTTTAGGGCTTACTAACGTAAAAGCGGAGCAGAAACGAGCCGAACAAGTAGACGGAACATTCGATTTTATTGTGAGCCGTGCTGTAACCAATATGCCCGATTTTGTAAAGTGGGTTAGGGGTAAAATTAAGAAAGAACAAAACCACGACCTGCCTAACGGAATACTGTACCTTAAAGGGGGTGACCTTACTGAGGAATTACAGGTTTTCCAGAAAGTAGCATTATATAACCTCTCGGATTATTTTGCTGATGAATTTTTTGAAACTAAAAAGGTGGTACATCTGGCTATGAAGTATAAGGTGTGATTATATATAATCATTACGAGAAGGCAAGACCATACAACCGCTTATTAGATTAGTCATTGCGAGGTAACGAAGCAATCTTTTGTTTATTTCTTACTGATGTGATTTGTCCTAAAATAGGTTGACGGTATAGCAAAAAGCCCCGAATTAATTAATTCGGGGCTTTTTTATTTAGAGTTATTAGATTGCTTCGTTACCTCGCAATGACTAACATGGTATTATTCTCCTAAAAAAGGATATCTGTAATCTGTAGGTGTTACAAATGTTTCTTTAATAGTTCTCGGCGATACCCAACGCAATAAGTTAAGTACAGAACCTGCTTTATCGTTAGTACCTGATGCTCTTGCACCACCAAATGGTTGTTGCCCTACAACAGCACCCGTTGGCTTATCGTTAATGTAGAAGTTACCAGCACAGTTTTCTAGTGCTTTAGTAGCCTGCTCTATGGCGTAACGGTCTTGGCTAAATACGGCACCTGTTAATGCGTATGGCGAAGTTTCGTCTACTAATTTTAGTGTTTCTTCCCATTTCTCGTCCTCATATACATAAATGGTGAGCACAGGACCAAAAAGCTCCGTATGCATGGTTTCGTACTGTGGGTTGGTTGTTAAAATAACTGTTGGGGTAATAAAATACCCTTCTGATTTATCGTACGTACCCCCTGCAATAATTTCGGCATCAGATGCTGATTTAGCATTATCAATATATTTTGCCAATTTATCAAAAGATGCCTCGTGTATTACGGATGTTATGAAATTTGAAGGATCTTCTGGAGAACCCATTTTCATCGATTCGATATCTTTTGTTAGCTGCTCTTTTACCTCATTCCACATTGATTTTGGTATGTATGCTCTGGAAGCTGCTGAACATTTTTGTCCTTGGAACTCAAATGCTCCTCTTAATAATCCTGTAGCTACTTGTGCTGGTATTGACGATGGGTGTGCAATAACAAAATCTTTACCACCTGTTTCGCCAACAATTCGGGGGTAGGTTTTATAAATACCTTTACCCATATTTTCGCCTATTTTTGCCCAAATACCGTTAAACACCTGTGTTGAACCTGTATAGTGTACTCCTGCAAAATCAGGGCTTGCCATAAGTGTATCAGTTATCATAACAGGGTCACCATGTACCATGTTAATAACGCCATCGGGTACACCAGCAAGTTTAAATACTTCCATAATTACGTTAGCACTGTATACCTGGCTTGCGCTTGGTTTCCAAATTACTACGTTACCCATAAGCGCTGCAGATGCTGGTAAGTTACCCGCTATAGCAGTAAAGTTAAATGGTGTTATGGCATAAACAAAACCCTCTAATGGGCGGTATTCCATACGGTTCCACATTCCTTCAGACGATATGGGTTGCTCCGCGTAAATCTGTGTCATAAACTCTACGTTAAAACGTAAAAAGTCAATAAACTCACAAGCAGCATCAATTTCAGCTTGGTGTACTGTTTTTGCTTGTGCAATCATGGTAGATGCGTTTATTTTAGCACGGTAAGGTCCAGCTAAAAGGTCGGCAGCTTTTAAAAATATAGCAGCACGTTGTTCCCAAGCCATACTAGCCCAAGCTGTACGGGCTTCTAGTGCTGTACTAATTGCTTTTTCTACGTGGTGTTTTTCTGCTTCATGAAACGTACCCACTACTTTTTTATGATCAAAAGGAGGGTTCATCGTTTGTGTTTTTCCCGTACGTATTTCCTCGCTACCAATGTACAAAGGCACATCTACTGTAGTGGCATACATATCTTTAAAAGTAGCAAGTACTTGCTCTCTTTCTTTTGTTCCAGGTGCATACGATAATACTGGCTCGTTTAACGCGTCTGGTACATTATAAATTCCTTTTGGCATAGTTGTATAGTGTTTTTAAAGCATTAAAAATTTAACGTATCGCAAATATACAAGAAATTATTGTTCTTGTAATTGCAAATTCGTTAACGAAAGCACTATAAATATGAAGATAGTATTAATTTAACGCAAAAGGTGCGCTAAGCCTAAAAGTGGGTACTATTACTTTAAAAGAACGGGTAGAAGTAAAGTTTACCATATTAAAATAACCACGCATGGCTCCAAAGGGCGAAGTTAGCAAACAACCCGAACTATAGGTGTGTTTTTCGCCTGGTTTTAACACTGGTTTTTTACCAATAACCCCTTCGCCATCTACCATTTCGATATCGTTTAACGAGTCGAAAATTTCCCAATGGCGTGTGTTGAGTTGTACAGAGTCTTTACTCTGATTTTCTATAGTAATCTCGTAGCTAAAGGCAAACTGTATTCTGTAGTTTTTAAAGTACGTGCCTTCAAAACTAGTGGAAACAGATATTTTAATGCCTCGTGTTATTTGTGATACCATAAAAATAAATCCTTATAACTTTCTCAAAGGTACAAAATTAAATAGAGTCCCTTTATATTTCAAATATTAATTTAAATGCAACTGATTTTTAACGAATTGACTGTTAATTGATAATGTTTTCGGAATTTGCCGACCCTATACCAATAACCCTATCATATCGGTCGTTATTTTCACGGTAGTATACCAATATCGTATAATCATTCTCTGTTTGGAAGAAGTTGCCATCGGGTGCATTTTTCTCATCCAATACCCCGTTTTTATCCGATGGGATGTACATGTAATTGGTAAACCCTTGTTTTATCATAATGGCCTTTTCGTACGTGGCAGTTTTCTCGTTGTACTCCATTCTGTTTTCTTCCGTTTTAGCATAGTTGTTAAACATACCACAAACATAAATGTCTTTTTTAGAGTAGTAGGCTGGGGCACTTAGGGAAAAGAATATCCAGGCATAATCCGCCTCTACTGCAACGTTGGTTACATTGAGGTTAATGTTGTTTACTAAAAATTTACCGTTAATATCGGGAAAGTAGGTATAGGGCACATTTGCCCTAGCTTCGTTTACATAAAGTATGTTATTATATACTTCGCCCGCCGTAATTCGGAGTACGTTATTTACGGCATTACGAACATCTTTATTATCAAAAAATAAATACTCGTTACCTGCCCAAAACTGCGTTTCTTTATCGTATCTGTAAATAAGGTCGTTTCCTATAGTATATTGGGGTTTAACGTTGTAAATAGCATTATCGAACCTCCCATTTTGGAATAATGCTACTTTTACGTTTTGTAATGGCATTTGGAAATTGATAGTACTCGATTTTATACTGAAGTCGAGGTTGTGTTTTTCGTTAATTTCATCCATGCCCCTAGCACGCTTTATTTGCAATGGTACACTTACCAACTCTTCGTAAACAATAAAACGGCGTGTAAAAACTACCTCACGATCTTCGTCTAATATTTTTAGGATGTAGTTGCCCGATAGCAATAGGCGCGTAAACTGATTGGGTATTGTTAAGGTGTAATGCGAGTAAATTTGTAGGGTATTAAATGAGTTCTCGTAAATTTGTATGCGTTGGTTATCAAACCCACTAATATAATCGTTAATGGTAAGTTGCGATGATGGTGTCCAGTTGTAATTACAGTGTGTAATTGAATAATAGTAATTTGCCTCGTTGCCATATAAATCGTCAAAAGTCAATTGGAATGACTCCCCTTTTCTGAAATAAGGGTACACATTTTCGTTGTTCTTCCTAAACGAAACGGTTTTTATATGATACGGAGGTGGTATTTCCTGCTGCACTTGTGCATTGGCAACAACAGATACTAATAAAAATAGTACAACTATTTTAAAAAATCGGTAAGAGGTGTAAATCATTACAGCAGCATTTTAATGGTGAACGTAAAGATACTAAATATATTATACTGGCTGTTACTGTAATGGTGTTACTTTAGGGTAAGTTTTATACTTTGTTTTTATAACAAACAGGAATAATTTCGCCTTTAGCAAGGCAATAACGTGCCACATCCTGTTGGGGTAGCTTGTTGGTATAATCTTCCTCTACAACCTCAAACCCTATGCTTCGGAGTTTATTAAAATAATCACGACCGTAAACACGTACATGGTCGTACTGCCCAAAAATGCGTGCACGCTCCTTAGCATCGGTTATACTATCGTCCTCAAAAGTAGTTTCGTGGTTTAAATCCTGTGGTATCTGGAATATGCCCATGCCACCAGGTTTTAGCACCCTGTACAACTCCTGCATTGCTTTGGTATCGTCTGGGATGTGTTCCAGTACGTGGTTGCAAAGTATTACATCGTAACTACTATCTTTAAAGGGGAGGTTACAAATATCTGCTTTTACATCGGCAAGTGGCGAGTTTAAATCGGTAGTGGTGTATTGTAAATTTCTTTGCTTCCGAAAACGTTTGTAAAATGCTTGTTCGGGGGCAAAGTGTAATACTTTTTTGGGTGCGGTAAAAAAATCAGTTTCGTTTTGTAAGTACAACCATAACAATCGGTGTCGCTCTAACGATAATGTGCTTGGCGACAATACGTTGTTACGCTGGTTGCCGTACCCATAAGGCAAAAAGCTTTTAAAGCTTTTACCATCTATAGGGTCGGTGTAAGTGTTGCCTTTTAAAGCCATAGCCAAAATTGGGCGTACTACATAACTTAACCGTATAAGCAATGGGCGTGGTACAGTATTAAGTATGAATTTGAACAATTTTTTAGCCACGAATTTTTTTGATTAACACTGATTATTAATAACTAGCTATTAAACGAAGTATTGGTTTGTATAAAGACGAAAATTAGTGTTACAGGTTGTATAAAGCTATTTATTAGATTGATAGCGGTACTGCCCTAAACTCGTCCTCCTCGTTACTATTTATGCCTAATGCTTGGTACACATACGCAAATGTAGAGAGTAACTCTGGCTTGCCGTTTACGAGTGCCACATTATGCTCAAAATGGGCACTTGGTTTACCATCGCGCGTTACAATTGTCCAGCCATCTTTAAGGGTTTTAATATTTTTAGTCCCCATGTTTATCATTGGCTCTATGGCTACTACCATACCCTCTATAAACTTTTTACCTCTGCCACGTTTACCGTAGTTGGGCATTTGCGGGTCCTCATGCATTTTGCGCCCTAAGCCATGCCCTACCAAATCGCGCACTACGCCGTAGCCGTGTGCTTCGGTATATTTTTGTATGGCATAGCCTACGTCCTCTACACGGTTTCCGTTTTTAAATTGGCGGATGCCTTCGTAAAGCGATTCTTTGGTTATTTGTAGTAATTTTTTAGTGTCTTCGGCTACATTACCTATCTCAAATGTGTAGGCGTGGTCGCCATAAAATTCGTTTTTAATAGCACCACAATCTACCGATACTATGTCGCCCTCCTCAATAGGTCGGTCAGTTGGTAATCCGTGTACTACTTGTTCGTTAACACTAGTAAGTAGGGTAGAGGGGCATCCGTACAATCCTAAAAATCCAGGTATTGCTCCATGATCGCGAATAAACGTTTCGGCTAACTTATCTAAATGCAGGGTAGTTACACCAGGTTTTATTTCCGAGGCAATCATGCCAAGGGTTTTCGAAACAATTAGCGCACTTTCGCGCATTAGCTCTATTTCCTCTTGTGTTTTAGGTATAATCATTGCGTTAATTTTCAATCCGCAAAAGTAACTAATTTTAATTATTTAATCTGGATTCGCTAAGATTTTAAACAACTTGGCGTTGGACATGTAAAACCTGTTTTCGATATCTATTTGAGAAATACGCTCGCTTACGAGTTTGTTTTCGCGTGAGTTGATAAGGAACAATGAGCTTTCGCCGAAGGTAAACAAACGTTCTTCGGCTCGTAGCATGGTTGCGTAACTCTCCACAAGTTGGTCGATTATTTGCTTTTGTTTTTGCAGCGATTGTATTTCTGTTTGCTGCGCATCAATCTTGTTCTTAAGTGTTACCCGCTCACTATCCAACTCAAATTGGGTGTCTTGTATTTTTAGCTTGGCGAGTTTTAGTTTACCCCGTTCTTTTCGTAAAAAAATAGGAAAGGCAAAGTTGATGCCTATTTTATAATCTTCAAACCTATAGTTATTAAAGTTAGAGGGTTCGGATAGGTAATGGTACCCCACATCTATTTTTGGAAGTAGCATATTGGCTCTTAACCTCCTATCTACATCCAAGATGGATATCTTATTTTCTAACGCGAGGATTTTAGGATGGCTATCAATAAAACTTGTCTCGGTTATTAGGTTGTTTGTTCGTAGTGTTTCTTGTACGGTTACCATTAAATTCTCTTCAGGAATTACGTTGTCCTCAAGCTCTACGGGTATATCGGTTATCCATAAATAATTGGCTAAACCTAGCTTTGCTTTTGTTAACTTTAATTGTGAGTTTTCTAAATTTAAGCGTCTGTTTTTTACTGTAATTCCCGCTTCCACACTATCTATGGCGGGTTTATCGCCTTGCTCAATAAGTGTTTCTACACCTTTATAACGTACACGTGCGTACTCCAAATAATTTTCGTACAATTTGGTTTCGTCGTAGCTTCGTTTCCAAGTAAAGTAGGCTTCTGCGGCATCATATAATACTAATATGGCTTCTAGTTTTCGCTCCGATTCGCTTAGCTGTATTTGTAGTTTTGCTGCCCTAACATCTGCCATACGTTGGTTTATAAAAAGCCCTTGCCCTAACGGTACTGTAATACCCAACGATGTAAGCCCTTGGTTGGGCATAGTGTTTTGTGGATTAAGGAAAACACCTTCGCTATTATCAAAACCTGCTTTTATTTCTATGCCGTACCATGTTGGTATTTTAAAACTACTGGTTAGTAATGAGTAATACTCACTATCTTTAAATTCTTTAGCATCATAATCTACCTCTACTTTAGGGTCAAAACCCCCACGGGCTTCCATGAGTTGCGCCTGTGCCTTGTCTATTTCTAGGTTGGCTTGTTTTACAATAGGGTGGTACTTTTTTACATAGCCTAAGTACTCGTTAAAAGTAAGTACATCCTCTTCAAATTCTTGTGCTTGTACGAGGTTAAGCGCTATAAAAAATGCTAAAAAGCAGTATATATACTGTTGTATTGTCATTTGTATTACTTTTTATCCTTTTTGCCTCCATCAGTACCTTGTGTATCATAGTAGTTGGGTGGAAAACCGTTAAGTACTCGCCATAATTCGTACCAAACGGGTACTGTATTTAGCAGGGCTATGGTTTGCGCTCCTGCGCCTATACTAAGTTGCTCAGGCCACTCTTCTTCATTTTTATCAGGGGCTATAAGTATCCTGTATTTACCGTTGGGGCTAATAAAATTTTCTATGGCTACAATGCGCCCACCAAATGTACCGTAGGACATACCGGGCCATCCTGAAAATACAATGGTAGGCCAACCATCAAACCATACGCGTACTTTTTCGCCTTTGCTTATTAGTGGTAAATCTATAGGGTCTACATACGTTTCTACAGCAATATCGTAATCCGATGGCATAATGCTTACTACGGGTGTACCCTCTTTAATTGTTTCGCCAAGCCCTGCCTGTAGTGCACGGTTTACGTAACCCGTTTGTGGTGCACGTACATAGTATAACCCGTTACGAATGCTGTAATTTACATATTGGTTTTCCAGCTTGTTTACTTGTGCCTCGGTATCGTATTGGTTGCTTAATGCGGTAAATTTATCGCTACTGGCTTTGGATATTTTTTCGGCATACTCTGCTTTTAATCGGTTAATTTCTACACGGGTATTAATAAGCTTGTTTTTACTTTCAAGAAGCTTGTTCTCTTGTGTTATTATTTTTGCTTCTGTTTCTTGTAGTTTTAATTTTTTTGCTTCTACATCGGTTAGTTCTTTTAATCCCTCTTCGTTTAGTGTTGTAGAACGTTTAAATTGCGTTTGGGCAATGCGCAAATTGGTTTTTGCGGCTTCCAAATCCATACTATCGCTTACTACTTTCAGTTGTGCCTGTCGTATTTTATTTTGCGCTTGCTCCAGTTTTAGTAGTTGTTCTCTTTTTAGCGATTCTACCTGCATTTCTAGCGCATTTACTTTACCACCGTACGAATCTACCGCCATTTTTTTGGCATCTACCTGTTGTTTAGTGTTCTGTACTAAATTAGGGTCAAAGTAATCATCCTTAACCTCCGATATAAATAGTATAGTATCACCTTTTTTTACAAAGTCACCCTCTTGTACGTACCACTTTTCAATCTGTCCTCCAATAATGGTTTGTACCGTTTGTGGTCGTTGCCCTGGTTTTAGTGTAGTTACCGAGCCTCTACCCGATATATTTTGTGTCCAAGGTAAAAACAATGCTATAACACCTACTAAAGCCATACCCAGTATAATTTTGTTGAGTACCTTATAGTGAGGTCTTGCTATTAAGCTGTTTACCGTTCGGTATTTTCCGCTGCTTATATGTACTTGGTCGTTACGTGATATATTTAGCATGGCAATTAAAGTTTAATGTCTTCTACAATTTCTCCGTTACCCATCATAATTTGTCGGGTACATTTCGATTTCCAATAGCGGTTTACTGACGATACTACTACCGTCCAGTCGTGCTCGTCATCAAAAAGGAAATCAACAATACCTTTTGCAGTAGTTTCATCCATTTTGTCTGTAGGGTCTTCTAAAAATAGTATTTTGGGTTTGTGTATAATATTTCGGGCTAACATTATTTTTTGCGCATTCGATGCCGATAGTTGTCTGCCCTCAGGGTATATACGTGTATCTAACCCTTGTGGTAATGTTTTTATGAACGACGATAGATTAACACTATCCAGTGCCCACCGCAGCCTTTCGGCAGTTATGGATGGGTTGTTAAATGTAATATTCTCTAAAATTGAGCCTTCAAAAGGCGTTTCACCTTGCATTACAACGCCTATTTGCGCGCGGTATATATCTTGGTCCACTTTATTAAATCGAGCATCGTTAATATAAAAAGCTCCATAATCAGGCTCTAAATAGCCCGATAACATTCGGACTAATGTCGATTTTCCAGAACCATTACGACCGCTTACGTATATTTTTTCGCTAGCTTCTATACAAAGCGAAATATTCTTCAGCGCATCTTTATCCGAACCTGGAAAACGGTATTGGATGTTGTCCATCTCTAATTTTAAATGGTCTTGTGGTGTACTATGTGTAATTTCAGTAGATTCTTCTACACGTAAGTCGCTAACCTGTCCTATTTTCTCTATAGATGTAAGTACGTCATAAAACGTTTCTAGCCCTACAATTACTTTTTCTACAGAGTTAATTACCAATAGTATTATAATTTCGGCAGCAACAAACTGCCCAATATTCATTTGTTGGTTGAGTACTAAATACCCTCCTATAGAAAGTAGGGATGCCGTAATAATAACTTTAAACAATATTAACTGCGAGTACTGCCTTTTAATAACGTTAAAGTGCTTTTCTCTGTAGCTAATATAGTCGCTCACTAAATTATCGTTTTTAGTAAGTGCATACTCCGAGTTAAGTTTGCTTTTAAATGTACTGCTATTTCGGGCTACTTCCTGAATCCAGTAGGCAGCTTTATATTTAAATTTAGATTCTTTCATACTGGTATCTAAACCTGTTGCAAACGAGAATTTAAAAATTAGGTATAAAAGTAACAGCAGTAATACTCCAAACAAAATAAAAAACGGATGGTATATAGAGAGTAATATAATACCAAAACTTATTTGTAGTAATGCCGCAGAAAAATCGAGTAACAGCTTGGACGTTCCTTTTTGTATGGATAGCGTATCGAAAAAGCGGTTTGCCAATTCTGGCGGATAGCTATTGTACAACTCGTTAAACTTAATTTTAGGAAAACGCCATGTAAACTCAAACGATGAGCGTACAAATATTTTTTGCTGTAAATTCTCCGTAATTCGCAATTGCATTAACGACAGTATTCCGCCAAAGCCTACCCCTAGTGTAACCACAAAAATGAGTACTATCCACGACACACTAATTTGCCCACTTTGGATAAAGTTAATAATAGCCTGTATGCCTAGTGGTAGCGAGAGGCTAATAAGACCTGCAAACGCAGCATAAAATAGAATTTGATAGACATCTTTTTTATCCAAGCTCAACAGGTTGTAAAATCGTCTTAATGGGGTCATGGTACTTTAAGGTTTTATAGTTTTACTAACCAAGTGTAAAAAGAAATCGCAAGGACTCGTTTTTTCGTTACAGTTTGTAATGCTTTTTAAATGATCTTTAAGGAAGTGTTGGTGCAGTGCACCCTCTATAGTTGTGCTAACCAAGCTTTCGGGGTAGGGGTATTCAGGGTTTACCTCTTTTACAATAGCTACAATTCGTTTTATAACTCTTTTATAAATCAAAAAGAAACCTTCTTTATTTTCCTCGTCTACCTCTTTGGTTAAAAAGGTTTTGGTAAACTCTGTAATAATAATTCGGTTAAGTACCGATTCGTTTATGTGCGCCGTACTATCGTCGTCCTCAATTTTTTCGGTAACTATTGTAATGGCTTTTACCAGCTTTTTATACGAGTCTGTAATGTTAGCCGTGCTAAATATGAGTTTGTACTCCATCCAACTCCAATACCATGAAGACAGGTATACCAAAAGTTTATGTTTGTTTTCGAAGTAGCGGTATAATGAACTTTCGTTGGAACCAATACGTTCGCCCAACTTTTTAAACGTAAAATTATCAAAACCCAGTTCGTCAATCAAAAAGATACTTTCTTTAATAATCTTTCTGCCTAGCACCGAGGTCTCTGGATCCTTCACATACGTTTTTTCATTCACCTGTATTTTTAGGTTTGAAAGAAGAGATTGCATAGTTGAAATTATTTTATGCAAATATAATAGTAATACTTTCATTTTTGAAAGTTTAACTTTTTTTTAGTACTCCAAAAAATAGCTAAAAGTGAGAATTATCATGTTTTGCCAATAGCTTAGCCACTAATTTTGCAGTAAATTTTTTAGGTATGAGTAAGTATGTAACTGCGGCAGAAGCCGTACAAGTTGTAAAATCAGATAATAGGGTATACGTGCAGGCAGCAGCAGCCACCCCTACAATACTAACCAAAGCATTAGCAGAACGCGCTAGCGAATTAAAAAATGTAGAAATATGCCACCTACACACAGAAGGCGAAGCAGCTTATGCTAACCCCGATTTGAGCGAAAGTTTCCATGTTAATTCGTTTTTTATTGGTAAAAATGTAAGGCATACCCTTGCAGCAGGCAATGGGTCGTACACGCCTGTGTTTTTAAGTGAGCTACCCCGTTTGTTCCGTAGGAATGTATTGCCGTTGGATGTAGCTTTTATACAAGTATCCGTACCCGATAACCACGGGTATTGCTCCTTAGGCGTATCGGTAGAGGCTACCGTAGCAGCCATAGAAAATGCCAATTATGTAGTGGCACAGGTTAACCCCCAAATGCCCCGAACGTTTGGCGATGGCGTTATCCATGTATCTGAAATTGATTATTTGGTTGAAGTAGACAGCCCAATTTATGCGCACGAGCCTACTGCTATAACAGCACAAGAGGAGAAGATAGGTGCATTTGTAGCCTCGTTAATAGAGGACGAAAGTACTTTACAAATGGGTATAGGCTCTATACCCAATGCGGCACTGGCAAACCTTAACAACCATAAAAACTTAGGGTTGCATACCGAAATGTTCTCCGATGGGGTTATTGATTTGATTGAAAAAGATGTTATTAATTGCAACTACAAAGGTACGGTACGCGGTAGGGCATTGGCTACATTTTTAATAGGCTCTAAACGGTTGTACGATTTTGTAGATAATAATCCGTTTATTGAAATGCGCGAATCGTCGTTTGTAAATGATACGGCGGTAATTCGTAAAAATAAAAAGATGGTAGCCATTAATTCGGCTATTGAGGTTGACCTTACGGGGCAGGTTTGCGCCGACTCTATTGGTTGCCGAATGTACTCGGGTGTTGGTGGGCAAATGGATTTTATTCGTGGTGCATCACTTAGCGAAGGCGGTAAAGCCATTATAGCATTGCCATCGGTTACTAAAAAAGGGGCAAACAGAATTGTACCTTTTCTTAAAGAAGGGGCAGGGGTAGTAACAACACGCTCGCACGTGCAGTATGTTGTTACCGAATACGGTATTGCCGATTTGTACGGAAAAACACTAAAACAACGTGCAGCAGCGCTTATAAATGTTGCCCACCCCGACCATAGGGAAAATATAGACCGCGATTATTTTAACGCGTTTAAACGATAGTTAAGTTGCTAGATTAATCTAGATTTTTTAAATAATGGTTGTTTAAAAAGGAAGCCTGCTCAGTTGTTTGAGCAGGCTTTAATTTTTATAGTAATACGTTTAATTACAGTAACGAATGCCTCGTCATGGCTTTGGGTTGTGGTATGCCCATAAGTGCTAGTATGGTTGGTGCAATATCGCCCAGTACACCATCATTAATCTGTTTTATTTCTTTATCTACTAGTATAATAGGTACGGGGTTGGTAGTATGCGCCGTGTTTGGGCTACCATCGGGGTTTACCATAGTTTCGCAATTCCCGTGATCGGCAATTACAATAGTGGTGTAATTATTATCCAATGCTGTTTCAATAACCTGTTTGGCGCAATCGTCAACCGCTTCGCAGGCTTTAATAGCGGCTTCCATAACACCTGTATGCCCCACCATATCGCCATTGGCAAAATTAAGGCACACAAAATCGGTTTCGCCTTTTTTTAGTTCAGGTATAAGTGCATCTTTCAGGTCGTAGGCACTCATTTCGGGTTGTAAATCGTAGGTAGCTACTTTTGGCGATGGGCATAGCAAGCGTTGCTCGCCCTCAAAAGGTTCTTCACGTCCTCCCGAAAAGAAGAAGGTAACATGCGGGTATTTTTCGGTTTCGGCAATACGAATTTGCTTTTTACTGTGCTTGGCAACTACCTCGCCCAGCGTTTCGGTTAGGTTGTCTTTATCGTAAATAACATGCATTCCTGTAAAGTTATCATCATAATTCGTCATGGTAACATAGTACAGGTTCATTTTATGCATGTTCTGCTCGTGTACATCAAACTGGGTTAATACCTCCGTAAGCTGGCGTCCTCTATCCGTTCTAAAGTTAAAGAATATCACTACGTCATCTTCTCCAATGGTAGCTACAGGTGTAGTGCCATCGGTCGTCATGAGTATGGGTTTAATAAACTCGTCGGTAACGCCATCGTCATAACTTTTTTCAATGCTAGCTACAGCGTTGGTGGTTGGTGTTCCTGCGCCGTTAACCAACAAATCGTACGCTAGTTTTACGCGCTCCCAGCGTTTATCCCTGTCCATAGCATAATAACGCCCTACTACAGAGGCTAGTTGTACCTTAGTATCTTTAATATAATCTTCTATATCAGTAATAAACCCTGCGCCCGATTTTGGGTCTACATCCCTACCATCAGTAAAGGCGTGTATATACACATTGTCCAAATTATAGGCTTCGGTAGCATCGACCAAGCCTTTTAGGTGGTTTATATGCGAGTGCACGCCTCCATCGGAAACTAAACCTAACAGATGTACTTTTTTATTGTTGTTTTTAGCGTAGGCTAGCGCATCGGCTAATGCTTTTTCTGCTGCTAAGGTTTTTTCTGCTACGGCAAGGTTTATTTTTACAAGGTCTTGGTATACAATGCGCCCCGCACCCAAATTCATGTGCCCTACTTCGCTGTTACCCATTTGCCCTTCGGGCAGCCCAACATTAAGTCCGTCCGTGCGTAATACTGCACTAGGGTAGTTGTGGTACAGGCTATCTATAAAAGGTGTTTTAGCATTATCTATTGCCGATACTTTTGGGTCGGGCGATTTTCCCCAACCATCCAATATCATTAAAATTACTTTCTTATTCATAATAAAAAATGTTACAGCCAGTTTTTAGCACTATTGTAGTCGATGAAATAGCGTAGGCTTAACGAAAATATACTATTTAAGTTATTTTTAAAAAGATGATCGATATTTTTTGTGTAATTCCGATTTACATAATCAAAATTACCTACGGCATTGTTACGGTATAGGAATGACAGTTGACTACCTGCGGCAAACCACCACGTATAGGAAAGGTCGAGATTCCAGTTGTTATATGTAAAATCTTGGTTTTTGGTGTAGCTCGTATTTTCTGTAAGTTCACCATTATCCTCGAGCGTAGAAAATTCGTGATTTTCGCCATACGTCCAATAATGCCTTGCCGTTAGGTTTATGGTCATGGTATTACTTACAGAATATTTGCCCGAAAGGCTGTTGGTAATGGTGGTACGGTCGCGGCGGGTAAAAATAATATCGTCATCCACAAAATCAATCCAACCTATGTTGTTGGTGTCATAATCATAATCAAATTCATAAATAAGTTGCAACCTATCGTTAAAACGGTAGCGCGGGCTTACATATAGCCCATACGAATTACGGTTGTACTCGTCGCTGAGCCAAACTTCGGGGCTTATATCGAGTGCAAATTTACGGTTGTAGTTGGTGGATAGGAAAATAGAACCAAATATGCTTCGCGGGAATGTTACATACCTACCACTTACACGGGGTTCGTAAAAATCGTATAACTGTAAAGGTTTTGCCCTAAGGGTGTAGCGAATAAAATCGTTTTGCCGTGTGGTGGTTCGTACTGAAACTTCGGCATACCCATTTTGTAACTTTCCTGTTTGGTTGTTAAACTCGGAGTACATATTGGTAGCTATTGTAAAAGTGTTGTAGTGTTTTATGGGGTTTAGGATACGATAACTTGCGCTTCCGAAAAAATTATAGTAATTGGTTCGGAATATGATGCCCATATCATTAATGTCAAAATCTTCAGAAACATACCGTCCTGATAACTCATAACGGTATTTGCCGCTTGTTTTAGCAAACCCTGTAAGACTATTAAATCCGCTTTTGTCAGTAACATCGTTAATGTAGCTGTATTGCAAATCGCCCCATAGGTTATAGGTGTTGGCTTTAGTATTAAGGTTGTAATTTAACCCGCTCACGTTGGCATCTCTAAAATTACCATTACGGGTTACGTTGGTATTGATGAACGATACGGATGAGTTTTTGCGAAAGCGTTGATCCAAAACCAATACATTGTAGTTGGCTAAAGGCTCTACCACTTCGCGGCGGGTAGTACCATCGGTATTGTTTTTTATGGTAGCGTAGGTTTTTTCGGTAACGGCATTCATTACCCCAATACCCAGCCCTTTGGAGGTACGCCCCGATACTTTTAGTGCATTAATAAGGTTTACGGTGTTGGGTGCTTCTGTTATTTCTTCGTTTTCGGTAACGCTAACCCTGCCCGATGGTCGTCCGCCAATACGGCGTGTGTATAGTAATTCTCCTTTATTAAAAATATCAGTCCCCTCTGTGAAAAACGGACGATTTTCGTTAAATTGTTGTTCAAAAGGACCTAAATTAAGTATCACTTCATCAAAAGCAGCTTGCCCAAAATCGGGTACTAAAATAGCGTCTAACGTAAACGAATCGTTAATGCCGTATTTAATATCCATACCTGCTTTAACAGTGGTTTCGCTGCCTTCTTCGTTATCCGAATAATAAACAGATGAGTAGGGGATAAAAAATAGGCGTGTGGGTGGTTTTATGTTTTTAATGCCTTTTAACTCTCCTGTTTGCACAATTTCTGAGCCGATGTTCCGATCTACAGGATTCCAAAAAAAGCGTTGGCGGTTTTGGCGTACTTCCCTGTAAAAGTTAAGCCCCCACAGTTGTTCTCCTTCTCCAGAAAATCGGATGGCGGCATAGGGTATTTTCATCTCTACTACCCAACCTTCATCAGTTATTTTTACGTTGCTGTACCATATACCATCCCAAGAGTAATCTTCGCCATCTTGTGTGGCAATACAATCCAATTGTGTACCTGCTGCGCTTACAAAAAACCTAAAATCCTGTTGCCCATCGTTAAAACCGTTAATATACGCTCCAAAATGTTCGGCTGTTCTAAAATTATCGCGTAGGGCAATTTCCCGCATTATATTTTCAGGATTATCGTATAGCATTGCACCTATGTACAGTGCTTCATCATCATACAGTACTTTTACTATGGTTTTTTTAAGTGGGTCTTCAAGTTTTCCGTTATCAGGTTCAAACATTACAAAGTTCCCTGCTTCGGGTACGTCATTCCAAACCTTTTCGTCCAATATACCGTCTATCGTAACCTTTTCGTCTATCCTAACCGCTGTTGTTGTCTTTTTTTGCGCAAAAACCCACGAAGTAATTGTTAAACAGGTAGTTATTGTAATTATTTTTAGGCTTTTCATGAATAGCGGTATGATGTTTGCTAATTATAAAGCGAAACTATAAATTAACTTTTTATTAAGGTACAATAGTACTAAAATTTAGACGTTCTTTAACAACCTTACATGCACAACTTTAAGAATTATTTACAGTATTGATAAATTCGTAATTATGTTAAATAATTGATTTTAATGCTGTTGTGGTTTTGTTTTTACATTACGTTTATTATTTTAGCAGCCTTAAAATTAAAAACACATCTGCCTATATGATTAACAATTTTCTTACATCTATCGTTTTCTTGCTATTTTCTATTAATACGCCAACAGTAACCTCTACTATTTTACCTGTAAGTGGTACTACAATAGTAGCTAAACCTGTTACTGCCGAAGCCGTTTATAAAAGCTTAAACGCCAACTCACTTTCGTTACCAGAGTTTGGTTGCTTTGCTAAAGCGCTTAATGGTTTTAACAAGTTGAAAGCAGCGGGAAAGATTAAGAAAGATTTGCTTACGGTTATCGATTTCAGTAAATCGTCTAACAAAAAGCGTTTATGGATTATTGATATGGCTACGCAAACGGTATTATACAATACGTATGTAGCGCATGGCAGAAAGAGTGGTAACGAGTTTGCTACCAGCTTCTCTAACAAATCCAACTCCAATAAAAGTAGTTTAGGTTTTTATGCTACTGGCGAATTGTATACGGGTAAGCACGGAAAATCGTTACGTTTGGATGGGCTAGAAAAAGGTATTAATAACAACGCTCGTGCCCGTGCTATAGTAATGCACGCTGCCGATTATGTTAGCGAAAGTTTTATTACCAACAACAAACGTTTGGGCAGAAGTTTAGGTTGCCCTGCATTGCCTAACCATTTAAATAAAGAGATTATAAGCCTTATTACAGGTAAATCGTGTTTGTTTATTTACCACCCAACACAAAACTACTTACAATCGTCTAAACTATTATCGTAGTACGTTACAGTGTTTTGTACATTACATAGTGTACGCCTACTCCTTTAATTGTAAAAGCATTGCCAATAATGCTGTAGCCTGCTTTTTTATAAAAGCCCACAGCTACCTCGCGTGCGTTGCACCATACTAGCTTACCGCTGTTTTGTATAATATAACTCTCGGCAGTTTGGAGCAGTTTTTCGCCTAATCCTTTTTTTTGGTGTTCGGGTAGTATTGCCATGCCTCGTATCTGGAATTGTACTTCGTTTGTAAACAATTCATTTCTACTTTTAAATACCGATATAATTCCTGCTAACCCATCAGCCTCAAAAACACCAAAATGTACTGTAGTGCTCAGGTCGTCACCCTCAAAAATGCATGAACTTACTGGAAGTCCAGGTCGTAAAACAGGTTGCCGTACGGCGTATGTTGCTGCCGATTGTATCTTTTTTATGCGTTGCATTTTTCTTTTTAATTCGATAACAAATTAATAATAAAAGGGTTAAAAGTAATGGTTTTTTAGGAGCTAAATATTTTAAAAAAAAGTTTGCAAGTGAAAAACATTATTCTGTATATTTGCATCCACAAAAGCGGAAGTAGCTCAGTTGGTAGAGCTCCAGCCTTCCAAGCTGGTTGTCGCGAGTTCGAGCCTCGTCTTCCGCTCTAAAAAAACCGAATCATCGCGATTCGGTTTTTTTGTTTTCAGTACTATCGTAATACCATTGTATTATTTCAACCACGATATATCTGTGTTTGTAGCTATTTCTTCAGGTTCTTGTTCTTTTCTAAATAATCGTGCCTGTAAATCACCTCGTAAGATTATGGTACTACCTTGTACTTCTAGCCAACTGCCTTCGCGTAGCCCTAACACAGGTTGCGGATTAAATTGGTGGAACTCTTTAATACGGGTTTCACGCGTTTCGCCCATATGTTTAGAATCGGGCATGGGGTCGAGGTAATGCGGGTTAATATTAAAAGGTACCAACCCTAATGTTTGAAAACTTGGCGGATAAATTATAGGCATATCGTTAGTTGTATTCATGGTTAATCCACAAATATTACTCCCTGCACTTGTGCCCAAGTAGGGTGTGCCTTTTTCTACTGCTTTTTCTATTGCATCCATAACACCTGTTTTGTACAGTTGTGTTACCAACAAAAAAGTGTTACCACCCCCAGTAAAAATAGCTTCGGCATTTTCGGTAGCAATAACAGGGTTTTCGTATTCGTGTATGCCCTTTACGGTAATATTTATTTTGGCAAAAACTTCGGCAGCCTTTGCAGTATATTCATCGTGTGTTATGCCACCAGGTCGGGCATAGGGTACAAATAATAAGGTAGTGCAGCCCTTAAAGTGTTCTTGTAATGTTGGTAGTAAATAGTCGAGATAACTTCCGCCGTGTAAAGTAGAAGTACTAGCAATAATTAATTTTTTCATTCGTTTGAGTAAAGTAATAAAAGGTAAAGTTAAAAAATTTCGTACAGCAATAAATAATTACTAATTTTAATTATGCTACTTAATATCCACTTAAACAAATATAAACTATTAAATAGTCCTTATAGTATGGCAAACAAACTACTATTACTTTTTTTAATTTTTGTAACCATGCCCTTAGTGGCACAAAACAACGAGCAACAATTACTAAAAGGAAGGGTACAAGTAGATGGCGTAGGGCTTTATGGTGTTTTTATTATTAATACCACAACAGGTACAGAAACTAAAACTGATAGAGCAGGCTATTTTACCATAGCTGCTAAACCCAACGATGGTTTGGCGGTATACAGCACCAAAATTACCACCCGTAAGTTTGTACTAAAGCCAGAATCGTTTGAGAACCAACCCCTCATTATAACAGTAAGTAATCAGGCTTATGAATTGGATGAGGTTGTTATGGATAAGGATATGTCTGTAGATGAAGTATCGCTTGGTTTGGTACCTGCCGACCAAAAACAATATACCGTTGCCGAGCGTAGGGTATTTACCGCAACATCGGGAATATTAGACCCTATTATAAACGCTATAAGCGGGCGCACCAAAATGCTGAAAAAAGAGCTTGCAACCGAGAGGAAAAAAGTAGTACTTGAGGATGCCCAGTATTTATACTCTGATGAAGAGGTAATGGAAAAGCTAAACATACCCAAAGCCTATGTAGAAGGTTTTTGGTACTATGCTGCCGAAGACCCTAAATTTAGTAACGCACTTAAAAATAACGACGAGGGGCTAGCCCGTATACTACTTTATGAACTAGCACAGAAATACATGAAATTACTTGATAGCAAAGATGAATAGGCAATTACTACTATATATACTTCTTTTTCCGATTATAACATGGGCTCAGGAACGAGTTTTATTGCAAGGAAGGGTTATGGTAAACGAAAATGCCATAAGTAATATATATGTTATAAATACTACAGCAGGTGAGGAAACCCGCAGTGCCATAGGAGGAAGTTTTAGCATAGCGGCACAGCCAGGCGACAGACTTGTTTTTTACAGCCCTACTATTATAACACGTGAGTTTATACTACGGGAAGAAGCTTTCTCGGAATCTCCTTTTGTAGTAACCGTTACCCCGCAAGCATACGAGTTAAATGAGGTGGTTATTGATAAGTATGGTGCTATAGATGAGGAGTCGTTAGGTTTGGTGCCAAAAAACCAAAAACGATACACCCCTGCCGAACGCCGTTTAAAAACGGCAGGCGATTTTAACCCGACCATTTTTATTGGTGCCATAGGAGGAGCAATGTCGTTAGACCCTATTATAAACGCTATAAGCGGACGTACCAAAATGCTAAAAAAAGAGCTTAAAACCGAACGCAAGGATAGATTATTGGTATTAGCAGAAAACCTTTTTGATAACGAACAGCAAATAGCAACAGCGTATAACATCCCGAAAGAATACGTTAAGGGCTTTTTATACCACAGTATAGAAGACCGTGATTTTGCCCAAGCCTTAAACGATAGAAACGATGCGCAAGCCAAGTTTTTATTAAATATTTTAGCAGAAAAATACATGGAGAGTTTAAACGAAAAAGAGTAAAGTAAACCTGCACTTCTGTTATTTACTATTTCGATAAATAGTAACGAGTAAACTCTTAAAAAGCATCTAATATTCTAAAAATAAGTCGTAAAGTAATAACTTTTATTACTTTTGGAAAATGAAGCGGATAGGTAACTTTATTTTTCTAACATTTTTATTATTTAGTCTTTCCTCTGTAGGTGTACATAAATTTTATGTCGCCATATTCCAGATGGATTACATTCCCGAAAAAAATGTTATCCAAATGACGTCGCATGTTTTTATTGATGACTTAGAACGTGCTTTTGAGCAGAAGTACGATATAAAATGTTATTTCGGCACCGAGCGCGAAATTCCAGAAGCTAAAAAATACCTCAAAAAATATTTTACCGAGCACATACACGTTCAAATTAATGGTACAACACAGCCCATAAAATATTTAGGTAAAGAGGTAGAAGACGATGTACTACTATGCTACTACACCATACCCGCACCTAATGCGGTACAAACCCTAACCATAAAAAACACCACGCTGTTTGATACGTTTGCCGAACAGCAAAACATGATACATACCAACATAAACAACCATAAAAAAAGCCTTTTACTTACTTACGATAAGCCCGAAGGCGCACTACAGTACTAAAATTATACAATGAAAAAAGCTTTATACTTTCTGTCTTTACTAGGTGCTATGCCACTAATAGCACAAGAAACACCACGCGAACCAGGGCATACCGATAATAACAAGTTTAGCCAAATGTACAACCAAATGGCAACCCCAAATATGTTCCGCACCGCATCGGGTGCGCCAGGACCTGCCTATTACCAACAACAGGCAGACTACAAAATGGACATAGAGCTGGATGATGAAAACACAAAGCTATACGGTACAGAAACAATTACATACCACAACAACGCACCCGAACCACTAGAATACCTATGGGTACAACTGGACCAAAACCGTAGGGCAGCCGATTCCAAATCGCCACTTATATCCAGCCAACGTATGGGTAACGAGTACACTGCAAACGATTTTAGCCGTAATTATTTAGAACAGCCTTTTGATGGTGGTTTTAAAATAGAGTACGTACAAGATGCCAATGGTACACCCATGAACTATATTGTTAACCAAACCATGATGCGTATTGATTTGCCTACACCCTTAGCGTCGGGTAAAAAAATAGAATTTTCTATAAAATGGTGGTACAACATTAATAACTACTTTATTGTAGGCGGGCGTTCGGGTTATGAGCGTTTTGAAGAAGAAAACAACAACCTATACGTTATAGCACAATTTTACCCCAGGATGGCGGTATATAACGATGTAGAAGGCTGGCAAAATATGCAGTTTTGGGGTGGCGGAGAGTTTGCACTTCCATTTGGAAACTTTGAGGTAAATATTACAGTACCTGCCGACCATATTATGGAGGCAACAGGAGAGTTAACCAACCGTAAAGATATTTTTACCAAAGCACAATTAAACAGATACGAAAAGGCTACAAAAACATACGATGCGCCTGTTATTGTAGTAACTGAAAAAGAAGCGATAGCAGCCGAAAAGGAGCACAGCACTAAAAAGAAAACATGGAAATTTAAGGCAGAAAACGTGCGTGACTTTGGTTTTGCCACCTCCAGAAAGTTTATGTACGATGCTATGGCGGTTAAGTTACCTACCAAAACCGTAATGGCAATATCGGTTTACCCTAAAGAGAGTAACCCACTATGGGGCGATTATTCTACTAGAGCGGTAGCGCAAACCTTAAAAACATACTCAAAACATACGTTCGATTATCCGTATCCAAAAGCCGTTTCGGTATCGGCACAGTATCAAGGTATGGAATACCCTATGATATGTTGGAATTACGGTCGTCCAGAAAAAGATGGTTATATAAGCGATCTTACAAAATATGGGATGATTAGCGTTATTATTCACGAAGTAGGGCACAATTATTTTCCTATGATTGTTAATTCTGACGAACGCCAATGGACTTGGATGGACGAAGGGTTAAACACTTTTTTACAGTTTTTAACCGAAAAAGAATTTCAGGAAAACTACCCATCACGTCGCGGACCAGCACACAAAATAGTACCTTACATGAGTGGCGACCAAAAGTTTTTGGAGCCTATAATGACTAACTCCGAACTGATACATCAATTTGGTGCTAATGCTTACGCCAAACCAGCAGCAGGACTCAACATTTTAAGAGAAACCATTATGGGTAAGGAATTGTTTGATCATGCTTTTAAAACCTATGCCAACCGTTGGAAGTTTAAACACCCAACCCCAGAAGATTTCTTTAGAACGATGGAAGATGCATCGGCAGTAGATTTGGATTGGTTTTGGAGAGGCTGGTTTTATAGTACCGATTACGTAGATATTGGTATTGCCAATGTAAAACAATACTATGTGTCGGACGAGAAGCCAAAGAATGTGGAAGAGCAGGAAAAGCTATTTGCTGGAAGACGCCGACGCGATTTACCAAGCGCTGATGCAAAATATGTTTACATGGTGCCTAACGATGCAGATATAAGCAAAAAACTAAAAAAACCGCTCGATACTAATAAAGTTAAATCGCTCAAATCGTATCTAAAAGAAAATTACACACCTGCCGAGAGAGCACAATTAAAAGCACCAAAATATTTTTATGAGGTAACCTTTAACAAACCAGGCGGAATGCTTATGCCTATATTGGTACAATTACAGTTTGAAGATGGTACCACTCAAATGCACCATTTTCCAGTACAAATATGGCGTAAAAACAACCAGACAGCTTCGCGTGTGTTTGCTACAGACAAACCTGTTAAAAAAATAACGATTGATCCTGAGTTAAAAACTGCCGATATTGATGTAAACAATAACGTTTGGCCTGCCGAAGCGGCAACCTCTAAATTCGACCAGTTTGGCGAGTAAACAAGTGGCTTTGGGTTAAATAAAATTTAAATACAAGCAAAACTAAAGCGCGCAGTAAGTAAAACATCGTAAATATAATTACATTTGTAGTAAATTTTTTTAAGCTATGTTTGGAATAGGTGGAGGAGAACTTTTCTTCGTAATACTTATCGTATTGATGCTTTTTGGTTCTGATAAAGTACCCGAAATGGCGCGTACGTTGGGTAAAGGGATGAAGCAACTTAAAAATGCTACCAACGACATTAAAACCGAAATACACAAAACTGCCGAGGTTGAGGATATTAAAAAAACAATAAAAGATATTGGCAACGATGGTGTTGGTAAGGATATGGCAGATGAGGTAAATAAAATAAAGGAAGATATTGAAGATATCTCTGGACCTGTAAAAAGAATGCGATAATGCTAGATTCGTTATTACAGTTGGATAGGGATGTGTTTATTTTCCTAAACAGCTTAGGCTCCGAAAAATGGGATGCTTTATGGATGTTCTTAACAAAGCAATTTAACTGGATACCCGTATTTTTAATAATATTTTACTTTACCTTTAAAGAGCTCAAGTGGCGCCATGCATTACTTGCTATAGTAATAATAGCCTTGCTAATAACCATTACCGACCAAAGTACTAACTTTTTTAAGCATTATTTTGAACGATTACGCCCTTGCAACGCCCCAGACCTTGAGGGAATAGTAAGAGCAGTAAAACAACGTAGTTCGTTTAGTTTTTTCTCGGGGCATGCCTCTAACTCAATGGCATCAGCATTTTTCCTGTACACCATATTAAAGCCGTATGTTAAGCACATCTGGATTATATTTTTATGGCCTTTGGTATTTGCCTATAGTCGTATTTATTTAGGCTTACACTACCCGCTAGATATACTAACGGGCTATGTATGGGGTATACTAATGGCATCTGTAGTACTAGTACTATACCGCTACTTACGGAAAAAATATTTTCCGCAATCCAAAAAAGTTTAAAGTACCCTACTTACGCTAAGTCCATCTCTAATGGGTAGTAATACTGTTTCTACCCTAGGGTCGTCCTTCAGCAATGTATTGTATTCAATTAAGGCAGCCGTACTCGTATCGTTAGGTTTGGCAGGTTCAAGCACTTTACCACTCCAAAGTACATTATCACTTAATATAATACCACCTGTATTCATTTTTGGTACTATAAGGTTAAAGTACTTAGCATAGTTTTCTTTATCGGCATCTATAAAAACCAAATCAAAATTTTTGTCCAGTTGTGGTATAATTTCCAAAGCATCGCCCAAATGTTGGTGTATTTGGTTACTCCAGTCTGATTTTTCAAAATACTTCTTCTGGAAATCGTAAAGTTCCTCATTTACATCAATAGTATCAATAGTACCGTTTTGTGCAAGCCCTTCTGCAAGGCACAAAGTGGCATATCCTGTATACGTGCCTATCTCTAATATGTGTTTTGGGTTTATAATTTTAGATAACATACTCAATACCCTACCCTGAAAATGCCCGCTAAGCATACGCGGTTGCAATATTTTTTGGTGTGTTTCGCGGTTCAGTGCCGTTAGCAGTTCCGGTTCATCTTGGCTGTGTTGTGTTGCGTAATGTTCTAAATCTTCTGATATAAAATTCATAATTTCAATGTTTTCGTAAAGTTAGCAATCAATGCAATAATCCTGTTAATTTCGTGTTACAACACATAATCTTTATAAAAAGGTTAAATTTACAACGCAATAAAATAAAAACTATGAAATTTAAAATTACTTTATGCTTTTTGTTACTCGGCTTTTTGGCGCAGGCGCAGGTTACCAACCAAGGTAAGCCCAAAAGCTGGAAGTTACGTAACCTAGAGTTAGTTACCCCCATAAGTATGCCTGAATTTGACTTGGGAGCATTACAACGGGAGGACAAGGAAAACGAAAACAGGAAAGATATACCATGGCGTTTTGGACATGAGTTTATTATAGATTATAATATGGAGAGCAGCGGAAGCTGGCATACGCTAGCCGATGGTAGCCGTATTTGGAGAATCCGTTTCCAATCGGAAGGTGCAAAAACAATGAACTTTTTGTTTAGTGATTTTTATATGCCTAAAGGTGCTACATTATATTTGTACAGTAACGACAGAGAGGATTTACTTGGTGCTTACGATGAGAAGCAAAATAACGAGCAACGTGTATTGGGTACTTGGCTTGTAAAGGGCGAAGATATATGGCTAGAATACCATGAGCCTGCCGATGTGTTAGGGCAAGGTAAACTGGAGATATTTAAGTTAATACACGGTTACCGTACTAGCGAATCGTTCACGAAATCGACATTAGACTTAAACGACTCAGGAAACTGTAATTACGATGTGGATTGTATTATTAATGATATACAAGATTTAAAAGAAATAAATAAAAAGGCAGTAGCCCTTATGCTTGTAGGCGGTACGAGTTTCTGCTCAGGAGCTTTGGTAAACAATACAAGTAACGATGGTACACCCTACTTTTTAACCGCAAATCACTGTTATTCCAATCCCGCACAATGGGCGTTCCGTTTTAACTGGATAAGTCCTAACCCTGTATGTGCCAGTACTACCAATAGTACTAGCAACAACGATTTTTTACAAACAGCCAGTGGTGCGGTATTACGTGCTAGGCGTGCAGCAACCGATTTTTGTTTGGTAGAGATTACGGCAGATTTACCTGACGATTGGGATTTGGTATGGGCAGGCTGGGACAGGAGCGATATAACACCAACATCTACATTTGGTATACACCACCCCGCAGGCGATATTATGAAGGTGTGCCGCGATTATAACCAACCCACACCTATTAGTAACGGAGGTCAATCGATGTGGCAAATTAACGATTGGGATTTAGGCGTTACCGAAGGTGGTTCGTCAGGTTCTCCCTTATTCGATAATAACGGTCGAATTATTGGGCAATTGTTTGCAGGTACTGCTGCTTGTGCAGGCACTAACGATAATGGCGGGAGCGATATTTATGGTAGGTTTGGTGTTTCTTGGGATGCAGGTCCTACAGCATCGCGCAGGCTGCGCGAGTGGTTGGATCCTACCAATACCAACCTAGTAACGTTAGATTATTATCCTTTGGCAATAATTTACCAAACAGACCCACAGCTAGCAATATTCAATCTTAACAATAATCCTTGTAGCCCTACAATTACACCAGTAGTAGTACTGAGCAACAATGGTACTAACACGCTTACATCGGTACAAATAAACTACCAACTTAATAATGGTACACCTATGGCGTACAACTGGACAGGTTCGCTTACTACTGGGCAAAGCGTAAATGTTACATTGCCAGAAATGACGGGTACTACTGGCGAAAACACATTTACAGCTAATGTAAATAACCCTAATGGAGGGGCTATGCCAGATGAAAATGCAGATAACAATAACGTATCGGAAACTTTTAATATAAACGTATACCCAGCAGATACCGTAATGTTTAGTTTACTAACAGATGATTATGGTAATGATACATCGTGGAAACTTACTGATGCAAATAACACAGTACTTTACAGCGGCAACAATTATGCATCAAACCAATCGTATACTGAAGAATTCGACCTTGATGCAGGCTGTTATACCTTTACTATAGATGATTCCTTTGGCGATGGTATTTGTTGTGCAAATGGTAACGGTAGCTATTCGCTTACCACAAACGGAGGCGGCACTACAATTGTTGTAGGGGGTGATTTTGATGATTTCGAATCTGTAACCTTTGCTATAGATGAAAACCTTTCGGTAACCCAAACATCATTTAAAGATGCGTTTAAGGTATACCCCAATCCATCTTCGGGCATCTTCAATACCGTAGTAACAAGCACAAGTGCTGTAAACTACCAGTTATACAATATGTTAGGGCAAGTAGTAACCAGTGGTACATTTAGTACTGGCAAAAGTAGCTTTGATATAACGTGGGCAAATAACGGTGTATACGTACTACAAGTTACCGATGTTACAGGTAAAACAACCAACGTTAAACTGATAAAAGAGTAAAAGCAAGTGCAGCCTAGTAATTAGTAAATAGTTACTACCTTTGCGCCATGCAAACGGATAAGAAAGACATTAGAGCACTTACAAAAGAGCAATTACGCGATTTTTTTGTGGCTCAAGGTGATAAAGCCTTTAGGGGTAACCAAGTTTACGAGTGGCTTTGGAACAAAGGGGCGCATTCCTTTACGGATATGACCAATGTTTCCAAAGCTACTCGTGAGCTATTGGAAGATAACTTTGTTATCAATCACATACGGGTAGACCAAATGCAGCGAAGTAGCGATGGTACGGTAAAAAATGCTGTACGCCTTCATGATGGTTTGGTAGTAGAGTCCGTGCTTATCCCTACCAATACCCGTACCACCGCTTGTGTATCCAGCCAAGTAGGTTGTAGCCTCGATTGTAATTTTTGTGCTACTGCGCGTTTAAAAAGAATGCGTAACCTAAACCCTGACGAAATTTACGACCAGGTAGTGGCTATAGATAACGAAAGCCGTTTGTATCATGACCGACCATTATCTAACATTGTGTTTATGGGAATGGGCGAACCTTTGATGAATTATAATAACGTTATTAAAGCTATTGATAAAATAACATCGCCCGAAGGCTTAGGCATGTCCCCCAAACGTATAACAGTATCTACATCGGGTATACCCAAAATGATAAAAAAGTTGGCAGACGATGGTGTTAAGTTTAACCTTGCCGTATCGTTACACTCAGGTATTGATGAGGTAAGGGCGCGTATAATGCCTTTTAGCGAAAAGTTCCCGTTGCAAGATTTGAGGGAGTCGTTAGAGTATTGGTATAATATAACCAAGAGCCGTGTAACCTACGAATATGTTGTTTGGAGAGGTATTAACGATGACAAGGCAGCGATTGATGCACTAGTGAAATTTTGTAAATATGTGCCTTGTAAAGTAAACCTTATTGAGTATAACCCTATAGACGATGGCGAATTTCAGCAAGCAGATAGCGCTGCTACAGACAATTACATAAAAGCATTAGAGCGCAACGATATTGTTGTAAAAGTAAGGCGAAGCCGTGGTAAAGATATTGATGCTGCTTGTGGACAATTAGCAAATAAAAATGACTCTGTTTCCTAGTACGGTATTTATTGCATAACAAATAATAAAAAAGCGTCAGTTTATAAACTGACGCTTTTTTTATAGATCATGTAATATGTTAATACGTAATATTTAGGTCCTCAAAAATAGTTTCGGCAGGGATAGAAAAACCAAGTCCTTCCACACCTACACCAAATACTTTGGCATTAACAACTCCAATAAAATCACCATTTTTATTTACGAGTGCGCCACCACTATTGCCACCATTAACGCTAGCATCGGTTTGTATCATTTTATTATCTTCATATGTACGGAATCCAGATATAATACCTTTACTTAACGATTGCCCTAGTTCTATAGATTTTGGAGTACCAATAGCAAAAATATCTTCACCTATTTTGTAATTTTTCTCTGTAGGCAGGGTAAATGCAAACTCACTGGTAGTATCTACTTTAATTAGTGCTAAATCAGAGTACTCTGTTTTGCGTACTATAGTTGCAGTAAGCTCTTTACCGTCTTTGGTTATTACTGTAATCTTGTCATTTGCAGCAACTACATGAAAGTTTGTTATAATATATCCGTCGTTACTAATAAAACATCCACTACCATGACCTTTATCTCCTTTAATTGTTACCGTAGCTTCCATAGCCTGCTCAAGTCCCGCTATAGGTGTAGGCTTAGTAATTTTAAACTTCTCTAATTTCAGCTCTTTACTTTCTTGTTGTTTTATAAGCTCTTTCACGGTTTCAGTGCTCATAAACTCGAAGAATGAAGCCGATATAGCATCCTCAACGCTATTTTTAAAAGCATCTTCATCAGCCCTAAACTGTCCTGATTCGCTCTTATATGATTTTTTATACTTAGGTTGATTATATAAATCATATATTTCCCATTCAATATCAAGTTTAGAAATAATAAAGTTCATTAAAGTTTTAGCTTCGTATGCATATACATATTCAAATCTAACTTTAGTTACTTTAGCGGATATATATAAGGAGTTAGTATTACTTTTAAAAATAGTTTTAGTAGTATCTATATAGTTATTCTTTTCTAGAATTTCGGTTACAGTTTCACTAAATACACTATTATCAAATTTCAGATCTTCCTTATCAATATCAATATTCTTATATTTATCTTTCTTTTTCTTGTAATTTCTATTTTTTATAGAAGTATACTTAATATCCTCTTTTTTAACATCAAAAGCAGTATTCCTTAAATAAACATATTTTTCATCTTCTGCTCTAGTTTGTATTTTCGGCATATTTTTACCTACACTTAACTCTTTAGGGTAATTGTATGCTTTGGGTCCGTAATCCATAAATGGAGGATAAAGAAGCACTCCAAAAGGAATCCAAGACATTATATACCAAGGCGATTTTCTATCTTGATAGTGTACTTTATAGTCAGGCTTATAGCCTTCGCGTTCTACCATTATTTGTTTTACTCGCCTGTTCCTTTCTATTTTTGTTACAACATTCTTTCCTGTTCCTCTCAATTCGCCATCTACATAAACTTTAGAGTCTGAAGAAGCAGTTTTGATTGTAACTTTTTGATGTTTACCGTTTAAGATAGAAGCGCAACTGGTAAGTGTTAATGAAAATATTACTAACAATAGTAATACCCTAGAGAAAAATTGTTTCATGCTATTATCGGTTAAATTTTTGTTAAAGCGCAAAAATAGATATTATAAAATATATTCAAATAGAAAAAAATAATTTTTACAATTATTTAAAAAGCATAGTTTCCAATTGTAGTATCTTTGCAACCAAATGAAAATCGTTGAACAAATAAAGCAACCCATCGTTCGTGAAATGGAACTTTTTGAAGGAAAGTTTCACGAATCAATGTCATCTAAAGTTGCACTACTCAACCGTATAACCTATTACATTGTAAACCGTAAGGGGAAACAAATGCGCCCTATGTTTGTTTTTCTCACTGCTAAAATGATTAGTGGCGGTACAGTAAACGAGCGTACCTATAGGGGTGCTGCTGTAATAGAGTTAATCCATACGGCAACACTAGTACACGATGATGTGGTTGACGATAGTAACAGGCGTAGGGGATTCTTCTCAATAAATGCGTTATGGAAAAACAAAATTGCCGTACTGGTTGGCGACTATTTGCTTTCTAAAGGCTTATTACTCTCTATAGATCATGGCGATTTCGATTTACTAAAAATCATATCGGTGGCTGTGCGTGAAATGAGCGAAGGCGAACTTTTACAGATAGAAAAAGCGCGCCGACTGGATATTACCGAGGCTATTTACTACGAAATTATACGCCAAAAAACAGCAACCTTAATTGCTGCCTGTTGTGCTTTGGGTGCCTGCTCGGTAGCACCAGATGATGTGCATACCGAAAAAATGCGTCGTTTTGGCGAGTTAATAGGTATGGCGTTTCAGATAAAGGACGACCTTTTTGATTATACCGATGACGCTATTGGTAAACCTACGGGTATTGATATAAAAGAGCAAAAAATGACGCTCCCGTTAATTTATGCACTTAACAACTGTACTAAAGCCGAAAAAAAATGGGTTATCAATTCGGTTAAAAACCACAATAAAGATAAAAAGCGTGTAAAAGAAGTTATTGCTTTTGTAAAGCAAACAGGGGGACTTACTTATGCCGAAGAAAAAATGGCAGAATTTCGAGAAGAAGCACTTTTAATTTTAAACGAATATCCTTCATCTCCCTACAAAGATGCCCTTGTACTAATGGTTAATTACGTTATAGAGCGTAAAAAATAGTGTTTAAAACCTTAGTGCAATTGTACTAGCTGTATTTTAACCTGTATATTGCCTCAATAACAACATTGTAGCTTCGTTTTCAAGTGCCATATAGCAAATATATTGGCTACTGTTCCAAAATTTACCAGAGTTGTAAGCAGGTATACACCAACAAATGCTGTAATAACTATACAAAAATTCGTCAGAAAATAGAACGACTATTGTTTTATACTAAAAACTACTCTTAACAAGAGTAACTTTTTTTTATTTTATAATAGCTGTAAATCAGTAATTTAATTTTTAAATCTGAATAGTATCAACATTTTTTAACACATAATGCAACTATTTTTAACTTAGCCTCGTCTATGTTAATAGAAGTCTGTTACTACAACAGTTTTTTCAGACAACTACACCAAACAATAAAACAGCGTTTTGAAAGTAATAGCTTTACATCAAGAAGAGCGAGATACCATAAAGCAAGCCGTTGGCAACAACAGGCACGCACAACAAAAAATATACTCGCAACACGCACCTAAAATGCTAGGGGTGTGCAGGCAGTATATTAAAGATGTACAGCAAGCTGAGGATATTATGATAACGGCGTTTATGAAAGTGTTTACCAATTTGGCTAAGTTTGAGCACAAAGGGAGCTTTGAAGGTTGGATACGCCGCATAATGGTAAACGAGTGTATATCGTACCTACGCGTACAAAAAAAAGTATGCTTTTTGGAAGATGAATTTTATACTGAAGACAGTTTTAATGCTACCGATAGTTATTTTAGCGTAGCCGATATACAAAGCCTTATAGATACCTTACCCGAAGGCTACAAAATGGTGTTTAACCTATATGCTATAGAAGGTTATAAGCATCAGGAAATTGGAAAAATGCTAGGCATAAGCGAGGGAACATCAAAATCGCAATTATCGCATGCCCGAAAAATGCTCCGAGAGCAAGTTAACAAGTTAAAGAACTATGAAAATGGAACCGAATAATATAGAACAAGAATTTAAAGATAAGCTGGCAGGGCGTACCATACAGCCATCGGCGCAGGCATGGGATAGGCTGGATGCAATGCTTACGGTAGCCGAGGAAGAAAAACCTAAGCCAAAGCCAAAATTTAAAATGAAATGGCTTTACATGGCAGCTTCGCTTTTAGTATTCCTATCGTTAGGCATGTTATTCATGCAGCAAAAAGATGATGTTATTACACCAAACAGCATTGTTACTAAAGATGCTGTAGTAACCACACCAGATGCTACTCAACCCTCTTTAATACAGGAGTCCGAATCAGGAAGTTCTATAAAAACTATTGCACCTGTACAACAACCTGCTGCCCCAGTTTACCAGTACAATGCTGTTGCAGCGCATACCAATACTAAAAAAGAGGCTACTACTACAGCACCAAATAATAATACAACTATTGCTACTAATCCAAACCTTATTGCAAATGCGTTAGTACAGGAAAAAGCTGTGGTAATTACTACGCAAACGGAAGCAGAATCATCAGTATCTCGTATTACTGTAAACCCCGACGATTTACTAGCAGAAGTAGAGCGTAATAGCACACAAAACCTAGCTACTATGGAAGTAAGTACCATGGAGCCTAAAATACAAGTAAATTCTGAGGAGTTACTTTACTCAGTAGAAACCGAAGTAAACCAAAGTTTTAGGAGTAAAGTGCTTAAATCGGCTATAAAAAACTACCACGTATTAAAAACATCTGTTGCCAACAGAAATCACGAATAAGAATCATCAATCAAAAAACGTAAAATACTAGTAACATGAAAACAATTACTTTTTGTGTAATAGCATGTTTATGCCTATTCACTACCCAGCTAACCGCACAAACTTTTGAAGAACGTGCCGCACAGATATCTAAAAATATCGAGGAGATAACCAAACAACAAAAAGACTCGCTTAAAATTGAGGTAGAGCAAGTAAACCAAATGTTGGACAACGACGAAATATCTGAAGAAACAGCAAAGATTCTTAAAAAAGAGTATGCAGCCCGACGTGCCAGAATTATCGAAAATAAGGTAACTGAGGAAGAGCAAAAACTTACACAACTTGTAAAAGATAAAGTGGATGGTAGGATTAGTGATAATAACCAAACATTTTCTTCGGAGTTATCTAAAATAAAAGACAGTTTAGAGTACAGAAAAAATAGTTACAAGTACCGCCGTACAACAACCCAATTTGTATTTGCTATAGGAGTTAACCGATTGGTAACGGACGGTACTATAGATAACGATAACTACGAATGGCGTTCTGATTTTTACGAGTGGGGTGTAACATGGAATACTCGAATATTTGAAAACAATAACTTTTTACACTTTAAGTACGGTTTATCATTACAATACAACAATTTACGACCGAAGGACGATAAAATATTTGTAAGCGAAGGCGGAAAAACATTCCTACAGGATTCAGGCTTGGACCTCAAACTATCAAAATTACGTTACGTAAACCTTGTAATACCTGCACACTTGGAGTTTGATTTTACACCTAAGCGAACAAATAATGATAGAGTTAGTTTCCCAACACATAGAAGTTTTCGTGTAGGTGTTGGAGGGTATGCTGGCTTTAATGTAAAAGAAAAGCAAAAATTAAAATATAGAGAGAATGGCAGAAAGCAAAAGAAAAAAGAGAAAGGTGATTTTAATGTAAACGACTATGTATACGGTGTAAGTGCCTATGTAGGCTACGGAGAATTTAGCCTTTATGCCAAGTACGATTTACAACCTGTTTTTAGTGATAACGAAATTGATCAGAATAATTTGTCTCTTGGCATAAGATTTGATTTCAATTAATCAGTTAAGGGTTAGTTTTATACTTTGAAGAAAGGGTGCTTCCGTAAGGGAGCACTTTTTTGTTTTATAATCAGTAACTTTACGTTATTACTACCTTAAATCATTCAAAAATACACCTCGTTACTTTTACTAGCTGTATTGCCATTTATTTCCTGTAGTAAACACAGGGTTTCACTGCTAGGTAAACTCAGTAATTCTGTATAATTTTACAACAAATAGTAATATAATGTCGCACAGCCATTCGCATAATCATGCCCACAGTTCAGGCAAAAATTTAAAGATTGCCTTTTTTCTCAATCTGGGTTTTACACTGTTAGAAATTGTAGGCGGATTGTATGTAAATAGTGTTGCCATACTATCGGACGCGTTACACGATTTAGGCGATAGTTTATCGTTGGGTTTATCGTGGTATTTAAACGAACATTCTAAAAAGCAAGCCAACAACAAATTTACGTTTGGTTACAGTCGTTTTTCGTTATTAGGGGCGCTTATTAATAGTGTTGTACTTATTGCTGGCTCAGTATATATTATTATTGAAGCCATAGAGCGATTAATGGCTCCCGAAACCCCCAATGCAGAGGGGATGTTGCTTTTTGCCATACTAGGTATTATAGTTAATGGTTATGCTGCTTTTAAACTCAGCGGAGGTAAAACCCTTAACGAACGTGTGGTAAGTTTACATTTAATAGAGGATGTTTTGGGCTGGGTAGCCGTATTAATAGCGTCTGTTGTAATGCTGTTTGTACATGCACCTTTTTTAGATCCTTTATTATCCTTAGGCATAACGCTATACATATTATATAATGTAGTAAAGCGGTTAAAAGAAACCATGGGTATAATGTTACAGGGTACACCTAGTGATGTAAACCCTGAACAACTGAAAGCCGAAATAACACAGCTAGAGAATGTACGCTCATTACACCACGTACACATATGGTCGTTAGAGGGCGAACACCACGTATTTACAGCCCATGTTAAAGTATGCAATACAACATCCCTTAACCATGTATTACAAGTAAAAAAAGCAATAAAAAGCATACTTAAAAACTATCCATTTTCGCATTATACAATAGAAATAGAGATGGATGATGAGCTTTGCGAATTGGAAAATTGATGCTATTTTCTGATTAAAATAACAAACGTTCAACCGCTTCTCCAGCGTATACTCCGTATCTTTAAGTAAAATTTCAATACATGAAGATATTAGTAACAGGTACTACAGGTTACATTGGCAAACGGCTTATTCCACACCTGCTCGAGCTCAATTATGATTTGGTGTGTTGCGTACGCGATTTAAATCGTATTCCAGAGCAATTTCAGGATAACCCTGCTATAAGTTTCGTGGAAATTGATTTTTTAGAGTACCATGCCAACATACAAATACCTAACGATATTGATGTCGCCTATTATTTAATGCACTCCATGTCGGCATCCGAAAACTTTGAAGAGCTTGAATTAACCTGTGCTAAAAACTTTAAACGCTACGTAAATAGCACAAACATACAGCAAGTATTGTATTTAAGCGGAATTGTAAACGAAGATGTACTGTCCAAACACCTCAATTCGCGCAAGCAGGTAGAGGACGAATTACACTCTAACCATTATGCCGTAACCACACTACGTGCAGGCATTATTGTAGGTAGCGGTAGCGCCTCCTTTGAGATTATTCGAGATTTGGTAGAAAAACTACCTGTAATGATAACCCCAAAATGGCTTAATACCAAATCGCAACCCATAGCCATACGCGATGTATTAGCTTACCTCTCTAAAGCAGCAGGTAAAAAAGAATTATACAATACCAATTACGATATTTATGGTCCCGATGTGCTTACCTACAAACAAATGCTCGAAACTTTTGCAGAAGTTCGAGGCTTAAAGCGTTACATAGTTACATTACCCGTAATGACGCCCAAACTATCGTCCTACTGGTTGTATTTTGTAACCTCTACCTCCTATAAACTTGCCGCATCGTTGGTAGATAGTATGAAAATAGAAATTGTAGGACGCCCCAATAACCTAAGCGAATTACTGGATGTACAACCACTAACCTACAGGGAAGCTGTAGAAAAAGCCTTTGCTAAAATTGAAGAGAATGGTATAACCTCCAGTTGGAAAGATTCTATGGTAAGTAGCCAATTCCCCGATAAACTATCCAAATACTTAACCATACCAGCCTACGGTTGTTTTAGAGATACTAAAGAGCGCAGGATAAAAGACGAACAAGCCGTGCTAGACCGTGTTTGGGCTTTGGGTGGCGATACGGGTTGGTACTACGGTAATTTTTTGTGGCAAATACGCGGCATGGTAGATAAGGTATTTGGCGGTACAGGTTTGCGTAGGGGGCGTACACATCCGTCTAAGATACAAGCAGGCGATGCGCTCGATTTTTGGCGGGTATTGATAGCCAACAGAGAAGAAAAAAGATTATTGCTTTACGCAGAAATGAAACTCCCTGGTGAGGCATGGCTTGAGTTTAAAATAGAAAATGGTAAACTGCACCAACGTGCCGTATTCCGCCCCAAAGGGGTATGGGGGCGCATCTATTGGTATACTGTACTACCGTTTCATTACTTTGTTTTTAACGGGATGATTGATAATTTGGCAGGCGTTAGCGAGTAGTTTCAGAGGTATATCCCCCTAATTATTACCCAAAACGCTGTATATTTGCTAACCCTAATTAGCAACAACCCTTAGACTTGATTTCTAAAAATACAATAGACACCGTTTTTGAAACTGCTCGTGTAGAGGAGGTTATCGGCGATTTTGTACAATTAAAACGTGCAGGGAGTAACTTAAAAGGATTAAGCCCGTTTAGTAACGAAAAATCGCCATCGTTTATGGTGTCGCCCGTAAAGCAAATCTGGAAAGATTTTAGTTCGGGCAAAGGGGGCAACGCAGTAGCTTTTTTAATGGAGCACGAACACTTTTCGTATCCCGAAGCTATTCGGTATTTAGCCAATAAATACAATATTGAAATAGAAGAAACGGAGCAAACCGACGAGCAAAAGGAACAGGCTAACGAAAAGGAAAGCATGTACCTAGTATCGGAGTTTGCACAAAAATACTTCCACAATACCTTACTTAATACCGATACGGGCAAGGCAATAGGCTATTCGTATTTTAAAGAGCGTGGTTTTACTGCCGAAACCATTAAGAAATTTGGTTTAGGCTATTCGCCCGATGTTTGGGATGCCTTTACGAAAGAAGCACTAGGTAAGGGCTACAAGGAAGAATATCTTGAAAAAACAGGGCTTACCATTGTAAAAGAAGATGGTAGGCATCTGGATCGTTTCCGAGGGCGGGTTATCTTTCCCATACAAAGCATGTCGGGGCGTACACTCGGTTTTGGAGGTCGTATTTTAGGTAACGATAAAAAAACAGCTAAATACTTAAATTCGCCCGAGAGCGAAATTTATCATAAAAGTAAAGTGCTTTATGGCATTTACTACGCCAAACAAGCTATTGCCAAGCAAGACAATTGTTATTTGGTGGAGGGCTATACCGATGTAATACAGTTGCACCAAGCAGGTATAGAAAACGTAGTATCGTCATCGGGTACTGCATTAACACCCGACCAAATTCGACTAATCAATCGCCTAACCAAAAACATAACCGTACTTTTTGATGGTGATGCTGCTGGGCTGCGTGCCTCCATTCGTGGTATTGATTTGATTTTGGAAGAGGGCATGAATGTAAAAGTATGTACATTCCCCGAAGGAGAAGACCCTGATAGTTTTGCCAAAAATAATACCCATGAGGAGGTAGTTGCTTATCTGGATAATAACGCTAAAGATTTTATACAATTTAAAGCATCCTTGCTGGTAGATGAAGCCAAAAACGACCCTATAAAAAAGGCAGGACTTATTAGCGATATGGTAAAAAGTATTTCTAAAATCCCTAACGTTATCCAGCGTGAAGTATATATACAGGAGTGTTCCCGAATTATGGATATATCCGAGCAAGTTTTATCAAGTTCTTTAGCACAGTTCTTACAAAAAGATATTGCCGATGCTAATAAAAAACTAAAACAGGAGCAAAAAGCTAAAACACTACAGCCTGTTGAGCAAGCTACCAATCAAACCCGCGAGAGTATAAACATACAGGATGTACTGGAGCGTAAAATTATAGAGATACTATTGCTTTACGGAAGTACATTGCAAGAGTTTGAAGATGTTTATATTAAATATGATGAGTTTGGTAAAGAATACGAGGAAACCGAGCGTAAGGAGTATAAAGTATACGAACGTATTTATTTAAACTTACAGGAGGACGAAATAGAATTTACCAACCCTGTTTTTAAGGATTTATACAAAGCTATAATAGAATATTATTTAGCGGAGCAAGAGTTAAATGTTGATACGTTTTTAAACAATTTACCGCAAGAACTGCAAGCTGTAGCAACAGATATTTACATGCAGGACGAAAAATATTATTTGCATGAGTGGGAAGAGAAAAAACAAATTCCTGTAAAAGAAAAAACAATGGCAGTAGCTAGTTACGCCACCGAACATATTATAGATTTACGCTGGTTATTACTAGGCAAGCTAGTACAAGATTTAAAGCAACAGGTAAGCCCCGAAGCTGATAATATGGAGTTGCTAATGGCGGTTAACGATTATAATATGTTGATTAACTACTTATCCAGAAAGATAAGCAGAATAAGGAGTACTTTTTATTAGTAGCGTAATTTATCTATACAATATCGAGTGTTTTAGCTTTATTTACTAAATCTACAAGGTTGGTAACATGTAGTTTGGTAAGCAATCGTAATTTGTAGGTACTTATTGTTTTTTCGTTAAGGTCCAATAATTTAGCAATCTCTTTATTTTTCTTTCCTTCACTTAAATAGCGTAATACTTCAATTTCACGCGAAGACAATTTACGGTACAAGCGTTCCGATTTTTTCCCTTTATTTAGTAAAGCCAAATTTTTTCTTACCAATTCGCTATACACTATTTCGCCTTCGTTAGCTTTTACAATAGCAGTTTCTAGTGCATCCATACGGGCACTTTTGTGCACGTAACCCGATACACCCGCTTTTAAGGCGTTGGGCGCATAAATTTGTTCGGCAAGGTTGGTAAATAGTATAATTTTTGTATTCGGAAACTCCTCAACTAACGATTTTAAGGCATTAATACTGGTAAGTCCTTCCAATTCAAGGTCTACAATAGCAACGTTTACTGTTTTATCAGACAGTACCTCAATCAAGTTCCCTAAATTGTTTACAACACCAACAAAACTGAATTCTGAACTCTCTTTAAAATAGGACTTCATCCCGTAGTGTACAACAGGATGGTTATCGGCTAAACAAAGCTTAATCATAGGTCACAATTTTTCGGTTAAAAACTTAATAGTAAAGTTAGTAATTAAAAAACTATTAAATCTTAAAGTATTGTGAACGAAAGAATTTTATTTCAAATTGTTAGGAATTTCACAAATGGGTATAGGGTTCATTTTATGCTGATTAATGGTATTTAACCGCTTATAAATGGCAAAAACCTCTTTTTGCCTTCCTGCAAAATCATTTGCATTGGCGCCGTTTTCATCCTCAAGCATTGCCCATTCCAACTCATCGTAGCTTGCACCCAATTGGTCTTCGTCGCTACGGTCGTCGCCAAAAAGTCCATCTGTAGGTTTAGCATCAATAATACTTTGCGGCACACCTGTATGTCGTGCCAAAGTACGTACTTCGCTCTTCATTAAATCGGCAATAGGGCTAACATCTACCCCGCCATCGCCATACTTAGTGTAAAAGCCAACACCAAAATCTTCTACTTTGTTCCCCGTACCCGCTACTAATGCACCATGTATGCCCGCGTAGTAGTATAACGTTGTCATTCGTAATCTGGCTCGAGTATTGGCTAAGGTTAAGTTGTAAAGTTGCTCGTTATCCGATTCGGGTACTTGCTTCTTAAATATTTCAAAAACAGGTGTAAGGTCAGCCTCTGTATCCGATACATTACTAAAACGTTCCTTTAACTGCGCAATATGTTCCTTGCCACGATGTACTTGGCTCGCTGCTTGGTGTATGGGCATACTCACACACAACGTAGGTAAACCCGTTTGCGCACATAGGGTAGAGGTAAGTGCAGAGTCGATACCGCCCGATATGCCTACAACAAAACCCTTTATTTTTGCGTTAGTTGCATAATTGCGTAACCAGTTTACGATATGATTGTTGATTGCTTCGGTATTAAATCCGTTATCGATATGCATGTTGTGTGGCTGTTTATAAATTAGTAGATGTATATTTGCACGAATTATTGTATAAAATTACAAAAATTAAAGCAAGACAATCCTACTACGATTGCAAAATAATATTACAAAAAATGAAGAAAGTTGTATTTATAGTTGTTGTTCTTTTTGTTATTGTTTCTTGTAATGATAAAGATAAGAAAGAGCATGAAATAGCAGATGTACCTGTTGATGGGGTTACTATTAACCGTTTTGATAAGCAATTTTTTGGTGGAAGCCCACAAGACCTCCCACAATTAAAAGAAGATTATCCATACCTGTTCCCCGAAGGGAATGATGATAGTGTTTGGATAGGTAAAATGCAAGACCCCTTTCAGTTAAAACTGTATGAGGAAGTACAAAAAAAATACCCCACTACCGATGCGCTGGAGAATGACCTTGAAGCACTGTTTAAACACATAAAATATTATTACCCCAATTTTAAAACACCCAAAGTAATAACATTAGTATCAGACGATATTCAAACAAAGGCAGTATTTGCTAACGATTTGTTATTAATACCATTAAGCCTTTACCTAGGCGAGGATAATTATTTGTACGAAGGATTAACAAGTTACCAAGTGGAGCAGTTTACCCCATCGCAAATACTGCCCGATGTGGTTACATCTTTTGCAGCAACCAAAGTAACGCCACCACGCGATAGAACGTTACTAGGGCTAATGGTTTATTTTGGAAAAGAATTGTACATGCAAGATGTTTTGCTACCCGATGCGCCTGATGCACATAAGATAGGCTATAAGCCCGAACAGCTACAATGGGCACAAGAAAACGAGGCAGAAATGTGGCGTTATTTTATAGATAAAAATTTGTTGTACGATACCAACCCCAAACTAGCAGCACGGTTTATAAACCCTGCACCTTTTACCAAGTTTTACCTTGAGTTTGATAACGAAACACCGGGGAGGCTAGGGCGTTGGGTAGGCTGGCAAATTGTACGTGCGTACGCAGAAAATAATAAAAATGTAACTTTGCAGGAATTGTTGGCAATAGATGCCAAAACAATTTTTGAAAACGCTAAATATAAACCTAAAAAGTAATGTCGAAAAACCTTACATCAGAAATAAAATTTGATATAACACTAGACGATAATAAAGTACCTGAAAAATTGCATTGGACGGCTCGTGATGGTGGTGTAGAAAACGAAGAATCGAAAGCCATAATGCTCTCCATATGGGATAACAAAGCAAAGGAAAGCATGCGTATTGACCTTTGGACAAAAGATATGCCTTTGGACGAAATGAAAATATTTTTTCACCAAACACTTGTTTCCATGTCCGATACGTTTGAGCGTGCTACGGGCGACAAAAAAATGAGTGATACCATGAAAGATTTTTGCGATTACTTTGCCGAAAAGCTCGAAATTAAAAAAGAAGAGTAAATATACTAAAGCGGCTAAGCCGCTTTTTTTATGCCAAATTCAGATTACTATGAAAGTTACATTACGAAACTATAAACCCGAAGATAGTACTGCGGTAGTAAATTTATTTAGAGATACCGTACGGGCTATAAATGCAAACGATTATTCCGAAGCACAAATAAAAGCATGGGCACCCGAAGCTATTGATGCCGATAAATGGAATGCTAAATTACTACAGCATTATACCCTTGTTGTGGTGTGTGAGGGCGACGTAATATGTGGTTTTGGCGATATGGATGATACGGGGTACTTCGATCATTTATTTGTACATAAAGAGTATCAACGACTCGGCATAGCCAAAAAAATTGCCACTGCTATAGAGGCTCATGCGCAACAAAAAGGGTTTAATCGTATAACTGTTGCGGCCTCTATAACTGCAAAACCCTTTTTTATACAACGTGGTTATACAATAGTGCGTGAGCAGCAAGTTGCTTACAATGGGCAAACGTTTACTAATTATTTTATGGAGAAAGTAGGGCTTGTGTAAGGCTATTGGTCGCTAAATATGCTTTGATTGACAGCAGCAATATAATCCAGTACCTCGTCGCGCCCTATGTTTTTTGTAGATGAGGTTACAAAATGCTGTGGCATTGCTTCCCAATTGTTTTCCAGTAATTTGGCGCTATAAGCATTTACGTGTTCCTCTATTTTACGCGGGCTTATCTTATCGGCTTTCGTAAATATAATACAAAAAGGAATTTCGTTTTCGCCCAAATAGTTTATAAACTCCAAATCAATTTTTTGCGCCTCATGCCGAATATCAATCAGTACAAAAGCACACGTTAATTGTTCTCTTTTTTCAAAGTAATTGGTGATAAACTTCTGGAAAGTAGCCTTTGTTTTTTTAGAAACCCGAGCATAACCATATCCTGGTAAATCAACCAAAAACCAGTTGCTATTTATTTTAAAATGGTTTATTAACTGTGTTTTTCCAGGTTTACCCGATGTTTTAGCAAGGCTGTTGCGCCCCGTAATCATGTTAATTAATGACGATTTACCAACGTTAGATCTGCCTATAAAAGCATACTCAGGTAACAGCTCCTTAGGGCATTTACTAACATCAGAGTTACTTATTATAAATTCGGCAGTATTAATCTTCATCATTAAAAATATTGGTAGGCAACAATGGTAGTAGTTTGTTTATGCCTTTGTATTTTCGGTAGTTACCGTTGCAAAATTCTTCTTTTTTAACCAGCCATTCATTATTTCGTTAAACTCATCAGGATGCTCCATCATGGCAGCATGCCCACATTTATCTATCCAAAATAAATCAGAATTAGGAAGCAATTCGTGGAATTCCTCAGCAACCTCTGGCGGAGTAACATTATCATTTTTGCCCCATATTATACACGTTGGTACATGCATTTTAGGTAAATCTTTAGCCATGTTGTGGCGTATAGCGCTTTTGGCAATGGTAAGTGTTTTTAGCAGTTTTATTCTGTCATTCGCTACCGCATATACCTCATCAACAATTTCTTTGGTAGCTATAGCAGGGTCGTAAAACACAGCCTCTGCTTTTTTCTGTATGTAATCGTAATCACCCCTACGTGGGTAACTATCGCCCATAGCACTTTCGTACAATCCAGAGCTTCCTGTAATAATAAGCCCCAGCATTTTTTCGGGATACATTTTAGTGTGGTATAAGGCAATATGTCCGCCCAACGAGTTACCAAGAAGTATAACCCTTTGGTACCCTTTGTGTGTAATAAAATCTTTTACCCATTTGGCAAAAGCCTTTACATTGGTTTTCAATAGGCTTTGCGTATATATAGGCAGTTCTGGAATAACTACTTTGTACCCATTTTCTGGGAAAAATTCAGCAACACCGTCAAAGTTGCTAAGCCCTCCCATAAGTCCGTGTAGTATAATTATCGGCGTACCCTCTCCTTTTTCGTAGTAGCTGTACTTACCGTCTGTATTGTTGCTTTGCATATTGGTTTATAAACTATAATCAGGTGCACAAATATAGGACTTTAATACTTACTAATCACCTTTTTGTATGCTTGCATTGTTTTTTAGTTGATTTAAGTTATTACCCCGATTATAACGACTACACCCAGCCCAATTTATTACTGCCAAAATGCAACCTCGCAATGTTTTATAAACTTTTAAATATTATGCATTTCAAGCCATTCTTTAGGTAAAAATAATATACATTTTTCAATACTTTTTAGAGTACTCTGAATATTTTTTAATGCCTGCCTGTTAAGTACATAGCTGTAGTTTTAGGTAAAGTGGTAAACTGGTGGTAAAACTTATTAACAAAGTGGTATAATGTGGAAAATTGTGGTAAATAATATATATATTTGCTATATAATCCAGATAATTATAACTACTTGAATACCATTGTAGGAACATATGAATGTAAGGTAGATGCAAAGGGAAGGCTCATGATGCCTGCACCTTTGCGTAAGCAATTAGCATCTGGAATTGATGATGGTTTTGTTTTAAAACGCTCTGTTTTTCAGCCTTGCTTGGAGTTGTATCCGATGGCGGAGTGGGAAAAAATGATGCAGAAAATAAATAAACTGAACCGTTTTGTTAAAAAGAACAATGATTTTATACGACGTTTTACTGCGGGTGTAAAAATGATAGAGGTAGATGCTACAGGTAGGCTGTTAGTGCCTAAAGATCTTGTTACGTTTGCTGCAATAAACAAAGATATCGTACTGTCGTCGGCAGTAAATATCATTGAGATATGGGATAAAGAGAAATACGAACAATCTATTGACGATTCGGTAGTTGATTTTGCGGACTTGGCTGAAGAGGTAATGGGAAATATAAATGACGATGATGACGGAATATCATAATCCTGTTTTACTAAACGAAACCGTAGACGGGCTTGCTATAAAACCCGATGGTGTTTACGTTGATGTAACCTTTGGCGGTGGTGGGCACTCGCTTGAAATACTTAAAAGGCTAGGTGATAACGGGAAGCTTTTTGCTTTTGACCAAGATGAAGATGCACAAGCCAATGCAATAGACGATCCTCGTTTTATGCTAATACCCGAAAACTTTAGGTTTTTAAAAAGATACCTGCGTTTTCACGGTGTAACGGCTGTAGATGGAATACTGGCAGATTTAGGGGTATCGTCGCACCAGTTTGATGTAGCCGAGCGCGGATTCTCTACACGCTTTGAGGCGGAGCTGGATATGCGCATGAGTAAAAAAAATGATGTAAGTGCCTATACTGTAATTAACGAATACGAAGAAGCACAATTAAAAAAGATGTTTTTTGATTATGGCGAACTCCGAAACGCGGGTGCAATAGCCAATGCCATTGTTACCGCGCGCCAAGAAGGAGAAATTAAAAACTCTGAGGAGCTTAAAACAGTACTTAGCAGGTTTTTGCCAGCCCATAGGAGTAATAAAATACTAGCACAAATATATCAGGCTATCCGTATTGAGGTAAACCAAGAGTTAGAAGTGCTAAAAGAGTTTTTAATACAGTCGTTAGAAGTGCTAAAAGTAGGCGGTAGATTAAGTGTGATATCCTACCACTCGTTAGAAGATAGGTTGGTAAAACGCTACATGCGTAACGGAATGTTTGAAGGCGAGCCAGAGCGCGACCTGTACGGTAATTTTGAAGTGCCTTTTAAAAACATCCAGAAACTAATTGTGCCAACAGACGAAGAAATAGCAGTTAATAACCGTGCCAGAAGCGCAAAGCTGCGCGTAGCAGAAAAACTATAGTTGATATGAAACGGGGTGTGTACAGTTTACTAAAAGCAAAGTACTTGGTAGACGAAGGCTCTATGAAAAACTGGGGCTTCATCGTTTTTCTTATCGGCATCGCCATATTAATGATTGCGAATACACACAACTACGAACAGAAAATATACCACATTAAAGAATTGGAGAATGAAGTAAAAGTACTTCGCTCAGAATTTGTAGACCGACGCTCGGAATTAATGGAGCTTAAAATGGAATCGACCGTAGCCCGCAAAATGCGCAAGCGTGGCATATATCCAGCATCGGTACCGCCAAAAAAAATAAAAGTAATTCAAAAAGAAGAAAAGAGTACACTCGATAAGTTATGGGAGTAAAAGATAAAGCAATCTCTTACCGAATATATTTAGTAGCCTTCGCAATTTTTGTGATGGCTATACTTATTGTAGTAAAACTCTCTACTATACAATGGGTAAACGGCGACCATTACCGCCAACTAGCGCATGAGCGTACGGTGCGCGAGTTTACCATTCCTGCTAATAGGGGTAATGTATATTCTGCCGATGGTAGCCTGTTGGCAACATCCATACCCAATTATACCATCCGTTTTGATGCTTTGGCACCACAAAAAGAAGATTTTGATGCACACCTGCCTGCACTATGCGATTCGTTATCGGTAATGTTAGGTAAGCCAGCGTCGTACTACTATTCTAGGTTAACCAAAGCGCGCAACACCAAAAACAGGTACTTGCTTATTACAAAAAAATTGAGTTACACAGAGTATATTCGCATCAAGAAATTTCCACTTTTCGAGAAAGGACCTTACAGAGGCGGTATTATTACCGAACAAAAAACAGTTAGAGAACATCCGATTGGCAGAATTGCTGCCCGAACCATTGGCTACGAACGATTGAGCCATACAGGTAAAAACCTTGAAGTGGGTATAGAAGGGGCGTTTGCGCAATACCTTAACGGTACTAATGGTAAGCGCATGATGCAAAAAATAGCTAAAAACCAATGGAAGCCCATTAGTGACAATAACGAAGTAGAGCCCGTAGATGGTTACGATATTATATCGACTATAGATGTGTACATACAAGATATTGCACATCATGCTTTATTAAAACAATTGGAGTATTACGAAGCCGACCACGGATGTGTGGTTGTTATGGAAACCAAAACGGGCTACGTAAAAGCCATATCCAACTTAGGGCGTGCCCGCGACAGTTCGTACTACGAAACCATTAACTATGCTGTGGGCGAATCGCAAGAGCCAGGTTCAACCTTTAAACTTGCAGCACTTATAGCATTGTTAGAAGATAAAAAAGCGGATACTAGCACCGTGTACGATACAAACGATGGAGTGATAACCTACTATAACCGTAAAGTACGGGACTCTAAAAAAGGAGGGTACGGTAAAATTTCGTTAGCACGAGGCTTCGAGGTATCGTCCAATACGGTTCTCGCACAAGCGGTACAAAACAGTTACGAAGAAGAGCCCGAAACGTTTGTAAAACACTTAACAGACGATTTTGCACTAAGTGCACCTTTAGGAGTATCGATAATAGGAGAAGGGAAACCAAAAATACCACGTCCCGACGATAGGGCATGGTCTAAAATATCACTGCCGTGGATGGGCTTTGGCTATGGTGTGTCTATGACGCCACTGCAAACCCTAGCACTGTACAATGCCGTAGCCAATGATGGCGAGATGGTACGCCCTTTATTTGTAAAGGAAATAAAAGAGTGGGATAAAACCATCAAACATTTCGATAAAGAGGTGATTAACCCAAAAATATGCTCGCAAGAAACCATAGATAAAGTAAAAGATGTGCTCCAAAACGTAGTAAAACGTGGTACAGGTTCAAAACTATATTCGCCAAACTTTTCCATGGCAGGTAAAACAGGTACAGCACAAGTAAACTACGGTAGTGGCAAAGGCAAAGAGAGTAATATGTACTATTCATCCTCGTTTGCAGGCTATTTTCCAGCCGATAACCCACGTTACTCGTGTATTGTAATTATACACAAACCAAGTGTTATTAAAGGCTATTATGGTGCCGACGTGTCGGGACCTGTATTTAAACGCATCGCCCAAAAAATATATACCGATTTGCCTTCTACTAACAGCGTAGAAAAGCTAGATGGTGCCCTACCACAACAAGAACAACTGTATGCATCGTATTATGAGCAATCGAACAAAGCAGAAAAAACAGAGGGTATAATGCCCAACCTTATTGGTATGAGTGGTATGGATGCCGTAGCCCTATTGGGTAATATGGGTGTTAAGGTTAAAATAAATGGTAACGGCAAGGTAAAAAAGCAATCGTTAGCACCAGGCAACCCAATTAAAACAACAAAAACAGTAGTACTGGAATTATCATGATGGTATTAAAAGACATATTATACAAAACCGCTATCGAGGCCGTAAAAGGTACTACCGATATTGCTGTGGCTAAAATAGAATTTGATTCCAGACTGATAACATCGGGCGATGTTTTTGTAGCAATACGTGGCATACAGTCGGACGGTCACGATTATATCGAAAAAGCCATAACACTAGGCGCGGTAGCTGTAGCATGTGAAACGCTACCAACAGAAGAGCAAGCAGGTGTTACATATATAAAAGTAAAGAATACTGCCGAGGCACTAGCTTACATGGCAGCCAATTTTTACGGTAACCCATCGCAAAATTTAAAACTGGTAGGTATAACAGGTACTAACGGTAAAACAACCATAGCCTCATTACTCTACCAATTATTTAAAAATGCAGGCTACAAAACAGGCTTACTCTCTACCGTAAAAATAATGGTAAATGATGCAGAGTACAAAGCCACACACACCACGCCAGATTCGCTTACTATAAATAAGTACTTAAAGGAGATGACCGATGCGGGTGTAGAGTACTGTTTTATGGAAGTAAGTTCGCACGGAATCCACCAGAGCAGAACGGCAGGATTAACTTTTACGGGTGGGATATTTACCAACTTGTCGCACGATCATTTGGACTATCACAACAGCTTTGCTGAGTATCGTGATGTAAAAAAAGCGTTTTTCGACCAATTGCCTAAAACTGCTTTTGCATTAATTAATGCCGACGATAAAAACGGGCAGGTAATGTTGCAAAATACCAATGGAAAAAAACTAACCTACGCCCTAAAAACCTACGCCGATTACAGAGCACAGATATTAGAAAACCAGTTATCGGGCTTGTTGCTCAAAATTAATGAGCAAGAAGTTTGGGTAAAACTCATAGGCACATTTAACGCCTATAACTTATTAGCAATATATGCAGCAGCGGTTAATCTTGGTTTAGAGAGTCAGGAAGTACTGCGCTTAATGAGTGAGTTAGAAAGCGTATCAGGTCGATTCCAATTCATCGTTTCCAATACCAAAGTAACTGCTATTGTAGATTATGCACATACACCTGATGCCCTAGAGAATGTATTAAAAACAATATCGGCAATACGTACCCGAAACGAGCAGCTTATTACCGTAGTAGGTTGTGGCGGTAACCGCGATGCGACCAAACGCCCTATTATGGCAAATATCGCTTCGGCAATGAGCGATAAAGCAATATTTACATCAGATAACCCGCGTAACGAAGTACCCGAAGATATTATAGAAGATATGGAGCGTGGCGTAGAGCCGCAGCATTATAACAAAACCGTAGCAATAGTAGACAGAAAGCAGGCAATAAAAATAGCCTGCCAGTTAGCAAACCCCAACGATATTATACTCATAGCAGGCAAGGGGCACGAAACGTATCAGGAAATAAAAGGCGTTCGTAATCATTTTGATGATATGGAAACCGTAAAAGCATTATTAGCCCAATTAAACAAATAAACACTTATGCTGTATTATTTATTTGAATATCTAGACCAACAGTTGGATGTACCCGGTACAGGCGTGTTTCAGTACATAACCTTTCGCTCAGGTATGGCGTTTATTGTGTCGATACTAATCTCTATGGTATTTGGTAAAAGAATTATCAACTTTTTACGCAAACAACAAATAGGCGAAACCGTACGCGATTTAGGTTTAGAGGGTCAAATACAAAAAGCAGGTACACCCACTATGGGAGGGCTTATTATAATAGTAGCAACATTAATCCCTGTATTATTATTCGCCAAACTCGATAATATTTACGTAATGCTGCTTATTGTAACCACGTTGTGGATGGGAACCATAGGTTTTATAGATGACTACATTAAGATATTTAAAAAAGATAAAGAAGGATTAAAAGGAAAATTTAAGGTAATAGGTCAGGTAGGGCTAGGGCTTATAGTAGGTTACGTACTCTACTTCCACCCAGGGGTAACCGTACGTAAGGATACCGCCAAGAGTAATGTATATACTACCGAACAGCAAGATGCAGTTGTACAATCGGTAGACGAAAAATCTACGGCTACCAACATTCCGTTCTTTAAAAATAACGAGCTCGATTATGCCGAATTATTAGCTTGGACGGGTGATGATTACAAAGATTACGCATGGCTAATATTTATACCAATCGTAATATTCATCATTACAGCCGTGTCCAATGGTGCCAACCTTACCGATGGTATCGATGGGCTTGCCGCAGGCACATCCGCCGTGTCGGTACTCACACTCGGCATATTCGCCTTTATATCGGGTAACATTATTCTGTCCGATTATCTCAACATCATGTACATACCCAATTCTGGAGAAATGACGGTCTATATTGCTGCATTCGTAGGAGCATTAATCGGTTTCTTATGGTATAACACCTACCCAGCCTCCGTATTTATGGGCGATACGGGTAGCCTTACCATTGGTGGTATCATAGCCGTATTAGCCATAGCCGTACGTAAAGAGTTGCTCATACCCATATTGTGTGGGGTATTCCTAGCAGAAAACCTATCGGTAGTACTCCAAGTGAGCTACTTTAAATATACACGAAAGAAATTTGGCGAAGGACGACGCATATTCCTGATGGCACCATTACACCATCATTATCAGAAAAAGGGGTATCACGAAAGTAAAATAGTTGCGCGTTTTTGGATTGTGGCTATAATGCTCGCCATATTCTCGCTCGTATCGTTAAAACTACGATAGTAATGAAAAAACGATTGGTAATACTCGGCGGAGGCGAAAGCGGTGTGGGTACGGCACTGCTTGGCAAACAAAAAGGATATGATGTTTTTGTATCTGATTTTGGAACGATAAAAGAAAAGTACAAACACGTTCTTACACACAATACCCTAAACTGGGAAGAAGGCAAGCATACCGAAGCATTGGTTTTAAATGCCGATATAGTTATGAAAAGCCCAGGTATACACGATGGTGTTGCAATAGTAAAACAACTCAGAGCAAAGGGAATACCTGTAATTTCTGAAATAGAATTTGCCTCACAATTTGTACAAGGTACAACAGTAGGCATAACAGGTAGTAATGGTAAAACAACTACCGCAATACTAACCCATCACGTGCTAAAACAAGGTGCACTTAACATAGGGTTAGCGGGTAACGTAGGTAAAAGTTTTGCAGGCTTGGTAGCTGATGCTGAGTATACAGATTACGTGTTAGAGCTAAGTAGTTTTCAGCTTGATGGCGTAGTAGATTATAAACCGCACATAGCGGTAATAACCAACATTAGCCCCGACCATTTAGATCGCTATGAGTATAAGTATGAATTGTACATAGCCGCCAAGTTTAGGATAACCATGAACCAAACGGCAGACGATTATTTAATATACGATGCCGACGACGAAACCATAGCAATGTGGTTACAACAGAACAAAATTAAAGCAACAAAAATACCCTTCTCGCTTTCGGGCAATACAACAGAAGGAATATATATAAAAGACAACACAATAGTTAGCAATATAAACAACCAAGAATTTACCATGCCAATAAACGAATTATCATTAGAAGGGAAGCATAACGTAAAAAATGCAATGGCGGCAACGGCAGTAGCGCAACTAATGCGCATTAGGAAACAAACAATACGCGAAAGTCTTTCCGATTTTCAGGGGGTACCCCACCGTTTGGAAAAAGTATTAAAAATACAAAACGTACAATACATTAACGATAGTAAAGCCACCAATACCAACGCAACATTTTTTGCTCTGGATAGTATGACAACACCTACGGTGTGGATTGTAGGAGGTGTAGATAAAGGTAACGATTACGATGAGTTGATGCAATTGGTTAACGAAAAAGTAAAAGCCATAATATGCTTAGGGGTAGATAACCAGAAAATAATTAGTGCCTTTGGTAATGTAGTAGATATAATGGTAGAAACCGTAAGCATGAACGAAGCGGTTAAAGTAGCACAAAAAATAGCCGAGAAAGGCGATACCGTATTACTATCGCCAGCCTGTGCAAGTTTTGATTTATTTGAAAATTACGAAGACAGAGGTAACCAGTTTAAGGCAGCCGTCCAGAATTTATAGTTACCGTCATTGCCAGAAGGAACGACGAAGCAATCTGGACACTGTTTCAGCGTAAAATACGCAACAAGCTAAAAATAAAATGAAAGATTTAATTAAAAACTTAAAGGGAGATAAAGGCATCTGGTCGTTTGTAATGCTACTGGCACTTATCTCGTTTATGCCTGTTTTTAGCGCAAGTACCAACCTTGTGTATGTAATAGGCAAAGGCTCTACCCTTGGGTATCTGGTTAAACACCTTGTGCATATTTTTATAGGTTTTGCACTCATTTACTTTGTACACAAAGTGCCGTACCATTATTACAGAGGCTTATCTAAAATAGCCATGCCAATAGTGGGGTTATTGTTGCTCTTTACCTTTATGCAAGGTACCGTAATTAATGGTGCCAATGCCAGCCGATGGATAAAAGTGCCCTTTATAGGCGTAACCTTCCAAACATCGGCATTAGCTATGCTAGTGCTTATGGTATACGTAGCCCGTTATTTGGCTAAAATTGAGGATAAAAAAGTAACATTCAAGTCCTCATTTTTTGAGTTGTGGCTTCCCGTATTCATCATCTTAGGCTTAATATTACCCGCCAATTTCTCTACGGCAGCACTTATATTCTCCATGGTATGTATGTTGGTATTTGTAGGGAAATATCCGTTGCGTTACCTCGCTATGGTTATAGGTATGGGTGTAACAGCATTAACGCTGTTTGTGTTGTTTGCCATGGCATTCCCAAAAGCAATGCCACACCGAGTAGATACGTGGATGAGCCGTATAGAACGTTTTACCGACGATACCCCTAACGAGGATGCCTACCAAATAGAAAAAGCTAAAATAGCCATAGCTACAGGACAAATTTATGGCTTAGGACCCGGAAAAAGTGTACAGAAAAACTTTTTACCACAATCATCCTCCGATTTTATTTTTGCCATAATTGTAGAAGAATATGGCTTAGTAGGTGGGCTCGCCGTACTGATTTTATACCTCATGTTATTTTTTAGGTTTTTGGTATCGGCACACAAAGCAAAAAGCCTATTTGGTAAACTGCTTATAGTAGGGTTAGGTTTCCCTATAATATTTCAGGCATTAATTAATATGGGCGTAGCAGTAGAATTATTACCCGTAACAGGGCAAACATTGCCTTTAATAAGTAGCGGAGGTAGTTCTATTTGGATGACGTGCGTTGCTATAGGTATTATAATAAGCGTAACCAAAAAAGAAGAAGAAATTGCTGAAGAATTGGAGGAAAAAGAACAGCGCGAAGCAGCCCTACAGCAAATTATAGACGAACATATATTAAAAGAAAAACAGGAGGAAGAAGCGCAAGCCGAACCATCCTACAGCATAACCGATAATGGCAGCAGCCAAAAGGCATTAAGTTAAGAAAAGAAAAATGAGCACTAAAAAATTCATAATAAGCGGTGGCGGTACAGGGGGGCATATTTACCCTGCTATAGCTATTGCTAATGAATTAAAACAGCGTTTTCCAGATAGCGATATATTATTTGTTGGTGCCAACAATAAAATGGAAATGCAAAAAGTGCCGCAGGCAGGTTATAAAATTGTCGGACTCTGGATAGCAGGCATTCAGCGTAAGCTAACGTTAGATAATGTATTGTTCCCTATAAAACTAATAAGTAGTTTGCTAAAATCGCGCAAAATAGTAAAGGAATTTAAACCCGATGTAGTTATTGGTACAGGGGGGTTTGCTAGCGGTCCGTTACTAAAATCGGCAGCGTCGTTAGGAGTGCCAACAGTAGTACAAGAACAAAACTCATACCCTGGCATAACCAACAAATGGCTGGCAAAGCAAGCCAAAAAAATATGTGTTGCCTACGAAAATTTAGAGCAGTTTTTCCCGAAAGAAAAGATTGTTTTTACAGGTAATCCTGTACGGAAAGATCTTATTAATGTTGCTAACAATAAACAAGAAGCCTTACAAACCTACAACCTTAATCCCAGTAAAAAAACGATACTGATTTTAGGCGGTAGTTTAGGGTCAAGGCGCATTAATCAGCTCATAGCGAAAGAGTTGGTTTGGTTGCTCGCGCAAAACGTACAAGTGCTATGGCAGTGTGGCAAATTGTATTACGACGAGTACCAAGTGCATAACGAGAAAGACGGCGTACAAGTACATGCTTTTATCGACAGAATGGATTTAGCCTATGCGGCTGCCGATGTAGTAATATCGCGTTCGGGTGCATCATCCGTATCAGAGCTTTGTATAGTAGGTAAGCCCGTATTGTTTATACCCTCGCCTAACGTAGCAGAGGATCATCAAACCAAAAACGCGCAAGCTATAGTAGATAAACAAGGCGCGCTACTATTAAAAGAAACACAACTCGATACGCAGTTTCAGCCCGTATTTGAGGATGTATTACACAACGAAGAAAAAATGCAAAAGTTAAGCGAAAATATACAACAACTCGCAAAACCCAATGCCACAAACGATATAGTTGAAGAAATAATAAAATTATTGAAAAGCTAATCAACTAAAAAAGAAACATGGAATTAGATAAAATACATAATGTCTACTTTATAGGAATTGGCGGCATTGGCATGAGTGCCCTAGCACGCTATTTTAAATACATAGGCAAAAATGTAGCAGGTTATGATCGTACACCTACACGGCTCACTACTGCTTTGGGTGGGGAGAATATCCACGTTTGTTTTATGGACGATGTAGCATTTATTCCAGACCAATACCAAAACAAAGAAAGTACATTAGTAGTAATAACGCCAGCGGTTAATAAAAACCACCCGCAATGGAAATATTTTACCGATAACGGTTACCAGATAAAAAAACGTGCAGAAGTATTGGGTATTATTACTAAAGATACCTTCTGTTTTGCTGTAGCGGGTACACATGGTAAAACCACAACATCTAGTATATTAGGGCACATACTACACGCAAGTAGGGTAGATGTTACCGCATTTTTAGGAGGTTTAGTAGAGGGGTATAATTCCAACCTTATTGGCAGGGGTAAATCGGTTACCGTAGTAGAAGCTGATGAGTTCGACCGCTCGTTTATGCATTTGCACCCTAATATTGCCTGTATTACCAGTATGGACGCCGACCATTTGGATATTTATGGCGATAGTACAGCAATAGAAGATTCTTTCAGAGAATTTGCAGCAAAAGTTAAAGATAAAAACAAACTGTTTGTACCCAATGGAGTTGCGTTAGATGCTTTAACTATAGGTATTAATGATGGTTCAACATACACAGCTACCAACATTACCATTCAGGATGGTTGGTATATGTTTGATATTGTAACCCCAACCGAAAAAATTCGAGGTGTTAAGTTTGCCCTACCTGGCAGGCACAATATTACCAATGCATTACTAGCATTTGCCATGGCAGCTACCTATGGGGTAAACACTATGGTAATAGCAGGAGCACTATCTACCTTTAAAGGGGTAAAACGCAGGTTTTCGTATCAAATAAAAACACATGACTTGGTGTATATAGACGATTATGCACACCACCCAACAGAGATAGATGCAGTATACAATGCAGTAACAGAACTGTATCCAGATAAAAAGATACTAGCACTGTTTCAGCCTCATTTGTATAGCCGTACAAGAGATTTTATAGATGGTTTTGCCAAGAGCCTTTCGGCTTTTGATACCGTTGCATTATTGGATATTTATCCTGCCCGCGAACTGCCTATTGAGGGCGTTACGTCGCAATGGTTACTAGATAAAATAACGAGTAAAAATAAATGCCTAATAAGCAAAACGGAGGTACTGCCAATGCTACAACAAACCGATGCTACAGTAATTGTAACCATAGGTGCAGGAGATATTGGCGAATTAGTGCCTGAAATTAAAAAAATATTGCATGAAAAAAGTTAATTGGAATAACGTAAGGCTTGTGGTTATACTGCTTGTGGTAGTGTTCCTCTTCTCTTTTTCGGCAAAACGAAACGAAACAAGATGGCTGCAAGAAGCAACCATCTCGTTTGAAGAAACGGAGTATTTTATTACGCGCGATAACGTTAATAAGTTGTTGATACAAAATTACGACAAGGTTACGGACATAAGAAAAGATAAATTAGCTTTGAATAAGCTGGAGAACTCACTCGACCAAAATCCAATGATTGAGAAGGCAGAGGTTTACGCTACGGTAGATGGGAAATTAAAGGCAGTGATACGGCAAAAAAAGCCAGTGGCACGCGTATATTCAGAGTCAGAATCATACTATATTGACCGTAATGGTACCCACATGCCATTATCCGATAGCTACACCGCACGTGTACCTTTGGTAACAGGCAAAGTGGATGAGATTACAAAAGAAAAATTGCAGCAAATACTGTTGTACATCTACAATAACGATTTTTTAAAGAAAAACATTATTGGTATTGATGTGCACCAAAATGGCGATTTAACAATGATGAGTCGTAATTACGATTACAAGATAGCCTTTGGTCAACCCATAACTATCGAAAAAAAATTTAAAAATTACATGGCATTTTTACAAGATGCATCAAAAAATAATATAGCAGAGGAGTACAAAACAATAAATCTGAAATTTACACAACAGGTTGTGTGCACCAAAAAATAGGGTATGGAAAAAGATAGCATTGCAGTAGGGTTAGATATCGGGACAACCAAGATTGTTGCGATGATAGGTAGAGAAAATGAATACGGCAAACTGGAGATTTTGGGCGTTGGTAAATCCAAAAGCCTTGGTGTGGCGCGTGGTGTAGTAAATAACATTACACAAACCATTCAGTCCATCCAAGAAGCAGTACAGGAAGCTGAAGCCGACTCGGATTATAAAATTAACGATGTAGTGGTGGGTATAGCGGGGCAGCACATCCGTAGTATTCAGCACAGCGATTACATTAGCAGAAGCAACCCCGAGGAAGTAATAGGTGATGAAGATATTGATTTGTTAATTAACCAAGTGCATAAACTGGCAATGTTACCCGGTGAAGAGATAATACATGTACTACCACAAGAATTTAAAATAGATGGGCAAACCGAAATAAAAGAACCTATTGGTATGTATGGTGGCAGGCTCGAAGCCAGTTTCCATGTAGTAGTAGGGCAAGCATCGTCCATACGTAATGTAGGCAGGTGTATAAAAAGTGCCGATTTAGACCTTTCGGGACTAACCCTTGAGCCGCTAGCATCGGCAGATGCCGTATTAAGCCAAGAAGAAAAAGAGGCAGGTGTAGCCCTTATTGATATAGGGGGGGGTACTACCGACTTGGCTATTTTTAAAGATGGTATTATTCGCCATACCGCAGTAATCCCTTTTGGGGGTAATGTAATAACTGAAGATATTAAAGAAGGTTGCTCTATTATAGAGAAGCAAGCCGAATTATTAAAAGTAAAATTCGGTTCGGCATGGCCTGGAGAAAATAAAGACAACGAAATTGTTTCTATACCAGGCTTACGTGGCAGAGAACCAAAAGAAATATCGCTTAAAAACCTATCTAAAATAATACATGCCCGTGTGGTAGAGATTATAGAGCAGGTATTTGCCGAGATAAAAGCCTACGGGCACGAGGATCCTCGTAAAAAGTTAATAGCAGGTATTGTGCTAACAGGCGGAGGCTCGCAGTTAAAGCACATAAAACAATTAGTAGAGTACATTACGGGTATGGATACCCGTATAGGTTACCCTAACGAACATTTAGCAGGAAACTCTGACGAAGAGATATCGAGCCCACTTTATGCAACAGCGGTAGGATTGGTAATGAACAGTATTCGTAACAATACCAAAAGCGCAACCCCTTTGGTAGAATTACAAAAACCCACCGCAGCACCCGTGTTTGAGCCAGTGCAGGAGCATAATGAAGAAGAAAAGGAACTTGAGCCAGTAGCAGCACAAGAACCTGAAAACGAAGAAGTAGAATCGACAGCAAAACGTGTAAAACGTTCGTTTTTTGATAAGTATATAGATAAGATTAAAGATTTTTTAGATAACGCAGAATAAAAAACCCGATGATATGATGAGCAATTCAGATTTTGAAAGCATTTCGTTTGATTTACCCAAAAATCAGTCAAACGTTATTAAGGTAATAGGTGTAGGCGGGGGCGGTAGCAACGCAATAAACCACATGTTTAAACAAGGAATTAAGGGGGTAGACTTTATTGTTTGCAACACCGATTCTCAGGCATTGCACAACAGCAGTGTTCCTAACAAAATACAGCTTGGTGTTAGTTTAACCGAAGGGCTTGGTGCGGGTGCCAACCCAGAAGTAGGGCAGCAAGCTGCATTGGAGAGCATAGAGGATATCGAAAAAATGCTCGATACCAATACCAAAATGGTATTTATTACCGCAGGTATGGGTGGTGGTACAGGTACAGGTGCTGCACCAGTAATTGCACAATTGGCTAAAGAAAGAGATATTTTAACAGTAGGTATTGTTACCATACCCTTTCAGTTTGAAGGTAAAGTTCGCTCCGAACAAGCGTTATCAGGAGTAGAGCGTTTACGCAACCAAGTAGACTCTTTAATCGTTATCAACAATAATAAATTACGCGAGGTATACGGTAACTTAGGCTTTAAAGCAGGCTTCTCCAAAGCAGACGAGGTATTAGCAACAGCCTCCAGAGGTATTGCCGAAGTAATTACGCACCATTACACACAGAATATCGACCTTAAAGATGCTAAAACCGTACTATCTAACAGTGGTACAGCCATAATGGGGTCTGCAACTGCTACAGGCGAAAGCCGTGCCAAGGAGGCTATAGCAGGAGCGTTAGATTCACCCTTGTTAAACGATAATAAAATAACAGGAGCTAAAAACGTACTGTTACTTATAGTTTCGGGGACTAACGAAATTACGATTGATGAGATAGGTGAAATTAACGACTACATACAAGTAGAGGCTGGTTTTAACGCCAATATTATTATGGGAGTAGGCGAAGATGAAACCTTAGAAGAAGCGGTTGCCGTAACAGTAATTGCCACAGGGTTTAACGTAGAGCAACAAAATGATATTGTTAATACCGAGCCTAAAAAAATTATACACGCGTTAGAGGAAGAGCAGAAGTTGGTAACCGATTTATTGGATAAAACTGCAATGCCTGCTTTTGATTTTTCTGCACCAACAAACGAAGAACTGCAGCAAGAAGTTACCAATGTAGTTCAGCAAGAAGAGAAAGTAATATATTCACTTGAAGACGAAGTAACCGAAAAAAAGCCTGAAGCGGAGGTGGAAGCAGAAACGCTACCATCTTCGGATTATATTAACGGGTTGGATGTGTTTTTCGAAATTGTTTCTCCAGAACCACAAGTAGTAAAAAGTGTTAACGATATAGAGGTTATAGACCCTGAATTTGTTGTGATAGAAAAAGAACAACCGCAATTTTCTTTTGAGCCAGTTTTAGAAGCAACACAACAAGAGCAGAAGCAAATTTTTGAACTTTCGGATGAAGTTGCTACTAACGATATTAAAGTAAACGACCCGATACGTGTTGTACCAGTTACTGAGGTAAACGAAACAGGTGTTGTACGCTACTCGTTAGAGGATTACTTGGAGAAAGAAAAAGAACTCTTACAATCTAAGCCACAAGCGAAAGAAGAGCCTATAAGTGCAGAGTTAAACCTTACGCTAAAGAAAACAGAAGAGCCAGCAGCAGCATTGTTAACCAACGAGGAGCAGCCATCGCCTATTGAAATGACAATAGAAGAAACCCTTCGTTCAAGAGCAGAAGAGCGTAAAAAACGAATGAAAGAATTTAACTATAAATTCCGCAACAATTCGACAGATGTAGACGAAAGAGAAAAAGAACCCGCTTATAAAAGAATGGGTATTGATATAGATGAATCAAAAACCGACAATAGCAAATCACGCTTTTCATTAGGAACAGATAGTAACGACGATTTACAGTTACGATCGAACAATTCGTTCCTACACGATAACGTAGATTAACTAACCCAACTTTACTTCTTAACCCGAAAACAGCATGCTGTTTTCGGGTTATTTTTTTATCTTCGCAAGCACAATTTATAAAACTAAAATTATGAGTTTACAATCCGATATCATGACAGCTATGAAAGATGCCATGAAGGCAAAAGATACTGTTGCACTCGAAGCATTGCGTGCTATAAAATCGGGTATCCTATTAGCAAAAACCGAGAGTGGTGCTAAAGATGATATTTCTGAAGAAGAAGAAATAAAATTACTGCAAAAACTCGTAAAACAACGTAAAGATAGTGCTGCAATATATACCGAACAGGGTCGTGAGGACCTTGCACAACCTGAACTAGCTCAGGTGGCAGTAATCGAGAAATTCCTGCCAGCACAAATGTCTGAAGCAGAAGTTGAGGCAGTAGTAAAAAGAATTATTGCAGATAATGGTTTCTCTGGTATGCCCGATATGGGTAAAGCTATGGGGATTGCCTCTAAAGAGTTGGCAGGTAAAGCCGATGGTAAAACCATCTCTACAGTAGTAAAAAAATCATTAGCATAAAGTATACTGGATTATTGGGTTTCCAGCGTATCAGAAAAATATAAATTACGTTTTTGATACTCAAAAACCTAAAAAATGGCTCCGTAGTTCAACTGGATAGAATATCAGATTTCGGCTCTGAGGGTTGGGGGTTCGAATCCCTTCGGGGTCACAAAAAAGCAAGCTATTTAGCTTGCTTTTTTGTTTGAGTAAGTTTTTCATAAAACCATACTAATCTACATCAAAAGTATAAAATTGCTACTCCCAATACAATTCAGGAAAGTGACTATGTAATTATAAACGGCTAATAAGTTTAATTTGTTTACATCATTATACTGTCTGCTCCTTTATCATTGAGCCTAAATTTTAACGACACCCAAGTATAACGGTTGCTTTTTTACTTCTTCGTAATAAAAACTATTATAAAGCAGAAAGCCACTATAACACAATTACATTTAAAAATTGTGTATAGTAGCTTTTATATATAGATCAAAATGTGTACAGATGTTACATATAATTTTCTAGTTTAATAGCATTGTAATTGCACTACCTTCTGCCCGTAGCAAGTTTGTATAAAATACCAATTACAGCCAATACCAATAAAATGTGTATTAAACTTCCTACGGCTTCACCAAAGCCAAAAAAGCCTACTAACCATCCGATAATAAGAATAACGACAATTAACCAAATTAAATCTCTCATAATGTTGTTTATTTTTAATGTTAATGGTGTAAAATTATACAATACCATTCGGTTATTGTAATTAATTAAGAATCCTTTAATAGCTAATGTTTTCTTAAAGTCTATTGTAGTTTTCAAATAAATAGTGAAACTAACGGTAATAATTTTTTAATTAAGTATTTTTGTAAGGTATTACAAAAACTTTCATGCAAACACCCTTAAAAGTTGCAATAGTAGGCTCTGGACTCGTAGGATCCTTACTTGCAATATACCTTAAAAGAGCAGGGCATACGGTACACGTTTTCGACCGCAGTCAGGATATACGAACAATAGAATTTTCAGGACGTTCCATTAACTTAGCCATGTCAAATCGTGGCTGGAAAGCATTAGATGATTTAGGATTGGGCGAAGAAGTACGCAAAATAGCTATACCTATGGATAAGCGTGCTATACACCCTATTGGACAAGAGCTTTATTACCAGTATTATGGTAAAGAAGGCGAGAGTATTTATTCCATCTCCAGAGGAGTATTAAACAGAAAAATGATTTCGTTGGCTGAAGCCGAAGGTGTTGAGTTTATTTTTGAAACTAAAATTTGGGATTTAGAGCTCGCTTCGGCAACCCTGCACACAGGAGAGTCCGAGCGTGGTACGTGGGAGGACTTGGATTATGATATGGTTTTTGGTGCCGATGGTGCTTTTTCTAGAGTGCGCCACAGAATGCAACGCCAGAGTATGTTTAACTACTCGCAAGAGTTTTTAAGTTTAGGTTATAAAGAGCTTAACATTCCAGCTAATGCAGACGGAACGCATAAACTTGATAAAAACTCCCTACATATATGGCCACGCCATAACTTTATGTTAATTGCACTACCTAATTTAGATGGTAGTTTTACCTGTACTTTATTTATGCCATTTGAAGGGGAAAAATCCTTCGAATCGTTAAAAGATAAGGAAACGTTAGAGCAATTTTTTGCAGAACACTTCCCGTCTACTATCGATGTAATACCAGAACTCGTAAACGATTTCTTTAAAAACCCAACAAGTACTTTGGTTACCATGAAGTGTTACCCATGGACGTATAAAGATAAAGTAGCATTAATTGGCGATGCATGCCATGCTATAGTGCCTTTTTACGGTCATGGTATGAATGCTGGTTTTGAAGATATTACTATATTAAACGAGTTAATGCAGGAGTATGGCGACGACTGGAAACGTATTTTTAAAGAGTACCAAAAAAGCCGAAAGCCAAATACTGATGCAATTGCAGAGTTATCGTACCGTAATTTTATGGAAATGAGCTCTAAAACAGCAGATGAGAACTTTTTACTTAAAAAGAAAATAGAAAAGCGGTTCTCTGAAAAATATCCTGATAAATGGATGCCACTATACAGTATGGTAACCTTTAGCCACCGCCCGTACAGTGAGGCTTTAGCACTAGGCGATTGGCAAAACAACATTATGAATGAGGTTATGAAAATGGATAACATAGAGCAGCTATGGGATACCAAAGCAGTAGAAAACAAAATACTCGAGCTTTTACAAAAAAAGCACGCTTAAGCCCAGTGGGCTATTACTCACTATCTCTGTTTGCACCCTCTATAGTAAAAGCAGGTAAGCAAATAGCTATATACTCGCAAGGTGCATTAAATGGGTTGGCGTATTGTACTCTGGCTCCCTTACTTATCCTGATAGATTCTCCTGCTCGTAACACAACAGTTTCCCCATCTATAACAAACTGTTTTTTACCCCTTATTATATAGGTGTATTCGTCAAACGTAGGTTCTTGTGGTGGTTCACTCCAATGTGCAGGAGCTATCATGTGTGCTATGGACACCTCTTTATTACCGTCGCTGGCATTTCCAAAGTGCTCTTCAATTAGCTTTCCGTCATCCGTAGGTACTACAAATGGATTTTTCTGTATAAAAAATTTCCTCATCTCGTAAATTATAGTTAGTGTTAATGTGTTGCTTATTAGTTTTTTATAATAAAAATTAAAAACAGCAAGGCTATTAAATTTGTGTGTAACTACTATAAGTCATAAAAATTGTAGCACCCTTACAATAAAACATAGTTAATTGTGTTATTTATATGTAATCTATATTAAATTAAAATTATTATTAACAAATAGTGGTTTCTGCGCATTAAATATAAATTTATGTAAACAAATTGGTATTTTATGTAAAGTTATAGTTATGAGTGCTATGATAAATTAACGTTAAGAAGCAATAAAAAAAACCTTTTTATTTTTTTTTATCTGTTAAAAAATTAAATTTGCCAATCTTAATATAAAGTAAGGTATTAAACAACAAGAAACTATTATTTAAAAAAAATCAAAAACTAAATTTTTTAGAAAAATGGCAAACGCATCTATTCAGAAGGTTGACAAAAAGGGTGAATCTAAGGGCTCTAATTTATTCGCAGGACTAGCTATTGTATTGTGCTTAGTTGTAGCAGCTCTAGTTTGGAAATTTGTAATGGGACACTCATCAAATTTTGAAGGTGGAGATCCAGAGGGGCACCCACTACCAGGTAACTACCTAGCAATGGTTTATAAAGGTGGATACGTTGTACCAGTACTTATGGGACTTTTCTTAATGACAATAGTATTCTCTATCGAGCGTCTAATTGTACTTAACAAAGCAAAAGGTAAAGGAAATGTAGAGGCATTTGTTAGAAAAGTACAAACGCAAATTGCAGGAGGTAACATTAACGAAGCTATAGTTGAGTGTGACAAGCAGCAAGGAACTGTTGCTAATGTTATAAAAGCAGGTTTATTAAAATACGAAGAGGTAAAAAGAGAAGGCTTTGATAGCGAAAGAGCAGAAGCTGCAATACAACAAGAGATAGAAGAGGCAACATCATTAGAAATGCCAATGCTAGAAAAAAACCTTGTAGTAATCTCTACACTAGTATCTATTGGTACACTAACAGGTCTGTTAGGTACAGTAACAGGTATGATTAAAGCATTCGCCGCACTTGGTGCTGGTTCAACTCCAGATTCTGCTGCACTAGCAAATGGTATTTCTGAGGCACTTATTAACACCGCTACAGGTATTGCTACATCAACATTAGCAGTAATTGCGTACAATGCGTTTACATCAAAAATCGATAAATTAACTTACTCTATTGATGAGGCAGGTTTTACAATTACTCAAACGTACAGACGTTTTAGAGCTGCTGCAAACAATGCATAATCAAAAAGTTTAAGCTAATAAATAACATAAAATTTTAAGCAAAAGCAATAGCAGTTGCTTTGCTTAAAGTTTTATATAAACGAATTAAATAATGGCTAAAGTAAAAGTATCTAAAAAGAGCACAAGGATAGATATGACGGCTATGTGTGACGTAGCCTTTCTATTGCTTACGTTCTTTATTTTATCGGCTACATCAAAAGAGCCAGAACCACACCCTGTAGATACACCAGCCTCTACTGTATTGGATAAACTTCCAGAATCTGGAGTTGCCACTATTACCGTAGGAGATAAGCAAGTTTTCTTTAATATTCCAGATAAGGACGTTAAGATAGAAACACTAAAGCGTATCTCTCAGGAATACAACATGAGCTTTACGGAAAGCGAATACGAAGCTTTTGGTAACATGCAAGGTTTTGGAGTGCCTTTAAACCAGTTGAAGGGACTTTTAAAAATGAGTCCAGCAGACAGAAACTCTGAAGGACTACAAAAAGGTATTCCTTTTGATACGGTTAACGACCAGTTAACGAGTTGGGTAAAACAAGCTCGTGAAGCATCTAAAGCAGTTTTGGAGCAAAGAATGATAGATGGTGAAGATATAGAATTTAAAGACCTTGATATTGCCATAAAAGGTGATGGAGAAGAGGAGTATCCCACTATAAAGCGTGTTATAGATATACTACAAGACCAGAAAAAGAATAGATTTTTTCTTGTAACGGGTTTACGAAACGAAGATTTTTAATTGTATTAAAACATAATATAAAATGGCAGAATTAAATACTGACGGCGGCGGTGGCGGTAAAGGCGGTAAGGTAAGAAGTAAAAAATCTAATCCTGCGGTAGACCTTACTGCGATGGTAGATTTAGCCTTCCTACTTATTACCTTCTTTATGCTTACCACATCGTTATCAAAGCCACAATCGATGCCTTTGGCAATGCCAGATAAAGATAAAGATCCAACCGAGCAAGATGATAATACTAAGGTTCCTGAGGAAAGGTTAATGACTATACTTATTGGTAAAGATGATTCTTTATTATGGTATATAGGTAAATTTTCAGAACCTAAAGTTGAGCCTACTAAGGCAGAGTTTGGTAAAGATGGTATTAGGCAAGTACTACTACAGCAAAAAGCTAGAGTAGAAGCTATATCTAAAAGAGATGGCAAACCAGAAGAAGGACTCATTGTTAATATTAAGGCAAGCGATAAATCAAACTATCGTGACCTTATAGATATATTGGATGAGATGGCAATAACACACCCACAGCTATATGCTATAGGTGATATTACAGAACCTGAAGTAGAATTGTTAGAAGAAAAAGGTTTATATTAATTAACCTGCTAACTAACCAAAAAAATAATAATTATGGCAAATATATTCAGGGATAAATGGATTGACATGGTGTTTGAGGGGCGTAACAAAAGTTACGGTGCATACCGCCTGCGTTCTGAGAGTCCTAAAACAACTATTAGAGCCTTTATTGTTGGTGCAATACTTTTTGTAGCACTTATATCGCTACCTATTCTTTCCAGATGGCTGGGTGAAAAAGTTAAAAAAGACGAAGATAAAGTTGATAAAGTAATTGAAGTGGCAGATTTAATGCCACCACCAGAAGAAGAGATAGAACTTCCACCACCACCACCACCTGTAGAGGAGGTATACCAAGCACCAAAATCGGTGGTAGAAGAGGTGAAATTTAAGCCGCTTGAAGCTGCTAAAAAAGAAGAAGTACCAGAAGATCCACCAAAAATTGAGCAGTTTAAAGAAGCAGATCCAAGTTCGAGAAATGCTGAGGCTAGCCCAACAGGTGATATTAATATTGGTAAACCATCGGGTGACCTTGATAAAGGGGTAGAAGCTCCAGATAACACAGTATATAATACTGCTGGACTACAAGTACAACCAGAATATCCAGGTGGTATAAAAGAGTTTTATAACTATGTTAATAAGAACTTTAGAATTCCAGATATTGACCAAGATATGACGGCAAGAATATATGTTTCTTTCGTTGTAGAAAAAGATGGCTCGATGACGGGTATAAAAGTACTTAGAGACCCAGGTTATGGTTTGGGTAAAGAAGCCGAAAGAGTACTTAAATCCATGAAAAAGAAATGGAGTCCTGGTATTCAAAACGGTAAAGCAGTACGTGCTTCGTATAACTTACCAATTACAATTAACATCAAGTCATAGTCGATAGTCGTGATGTTGAAAGATAATAAATCTCAAAATCAAATACAGAAATCGCCTCAGCAGCGATTTCTGTTTGTTTTAGGATTGGTGTTTTTTTTGCTGTATTTGGCACTGGGGCTAATAATAATTTTCTGGAAAACACTTCCGTTATCCATGTCCTATCGCGGTAGGCTTGCCTTCGGAGGTTTACTTATAATCTATGCCTTTATAAGGTTTGTTAGGTTACTTAAAAAGCAACGGGAGTAGTACAACGTTATGAAAAAAATACACATACTAGCTAGTATACCTTTTGTTTTTATAGGGCTTTTTTTTGCCTGTAAAAACAATAATGCTGAAAACGAGCCTGTAAAAGAAACTTCGCTTACGGGTACACTTACACTATATGTTGATAATACTGTACAACCCATTACGGAGGATGTTGTTGCTGTGTTTGAGAGCATATACAATAATGCTACCATAACGCAGGTAAACAAAACAGAAACCGAAGTGGTTAATGCCTTATTGTCTGATAGTATTAAAGTAGCTGTACTTACCAGAAAACTAACTACAGAAGAAGAGGCACATTTTAAACAAAAAAACATATCGCCTAAAATTACACACTTTGCTACAGATGCTATAGCACTAATAGTAAACAAAAGAACTAATGATAGCATTATTAACCTAGAAGAAGTGCTAAACGTTTTACAAGGCAAAGCATCTGATAAAATAGATAAGTTGGTTTTTGATAATCAGAATTCAAGTACCATAAATTACCTATTAAAAAAAGCAGGCGTAACCAGTGTGCCTACACAAAACGTGTATTCATTACAAAATAACGAAGAGGTTATAAAATACATCGATAAAAATGCTGGAGCTATTGGCATTATAGGCGTAGATTGGTTGGTACAGTCGCCACCAAGCCTGCAAAAATATGTAAACAACGTAAAAGTGTTAGCAGTAAGTAATACTGACACAATTACAGGAAATAAAAAATACTACAAACCCTCCCAAAGTAATATAGCAACGGGCGATTATCCGCTTACCCGCAGCGTATATGTATTAAATTATCAGGGTCGTGACGGATTAGGCACAGGGTTTGCAATATATGTAAGTGCACACGAGGGGCAGCGTATCGTCCTTAAGTCAGGATTGTTACCTGTAGAAATCCCGTCGAGGGACATTATTGTGCGAAACGAATTATAAGTAACTACAAAATATTAATAAAAGGAGTACAAAAATGATTAAGATCGAAAAATTCAAATTTCTTGGATTATCACTATTGCTATTCGGTGCAGCAAATGCCCAAGATGCTGAACAAGCAAAAAGGGCTATTGATGCCGAAAAATATCAAAATGCCAAAAACAACCTCAAGTCGCTAATTACATCAAAAAGTGACGAAGGTAAAAATTACTTCTTATTAGGCGATGTTTATCTAAAACAAGAAGAGCAAGACTCGGCAGCACTGTATTTTAATAAAGGTAAAAACGCAAAACGTGATGCTGAATACAACCTAATTGGTCTTGCCCATATCGACCTTAACAACGGTAATACTTCTGCTGCACAAGCTAAGTTTAAAGAAGTAGAGGACGATATGCGACGCAAAGACGTGGAGCAGTATGTTTACATGGGGCGTGCCTATATAAATTCGGATAAACCAAACTACGATAAGGCAATAGCAATATTAAAGAAGGCCCTTGAAAAAGATAGCAAAAATGCACAAGCCTATTTAAGTCTTGGAGATGCTTACGTGGGTAGCGAAATGTATAACGAAGCATACAAGGCTTACCGAACTGCTTTTAACTTAGATAATTCGGTACTCCGTGCTAAGCTGCAACTGGGCGTTATTACCAAAAATACCAGAGCCGCTTTTCCAGAGGCAATAAAAGAGTTCAACAATATTTTAGCGATAGACTCTAAATACGGACCAGCTTACAGAGAGCTTGCAGAAACATACTCGCTTTGGGCAAATACCGATACCTCTAAATACAACGAGTACATTAAAAAGGCTCTAGATTATTACGAGAAATACATGCAGTTAACCGATTATTCGCTTAACTCGCGTATGCGTCATGCAGATTTCCTTGTCTTGGCAAAAGACTACAAGGCACTTGAGGCAGAAGCTAAAAAAATGCAAGAGCTAGATAAAGTAAATCCACGAATACTACGTTACCTATCCTATTCGGCATACGAAAATGGCAATTACGAAGGAAGCCTTACAGCAATGGAAGAGTTTATTGCTAAAGTAGACCCTAACCGATTAATTGCAAGAGATTACCTGTATTTAGGTTTGGCAAAATTAGCCTCTACAGTTAGTACAGATGAGGAAGGAAACTCTATAATAACTGATCAAGCCGTATTTGATGCCGCTATTGAAGATATTAAGAAAGCTGCTGAAATGGATATTGAAATTACCAATGAGTACAATGCCATAGGTAAAAAACTATTTAAGCAACGTTTATATGGTCCCGCATCAATTGTATTTGAAGTAGCTACCACTAATCCAGAAAACAGAAATGCTTTTTACGATAATTTTTACCTAGCCTATTCTATTTACTACGACCACGTAAACAAATCGGAAGAAGACAGAAAATTAAACCTAGAGCGTTTAATGGTAGCCGATGGAGCACTTACAAAAGTAATTGAACTTTCTCCAGAAGCACAGGATGCTTTTCTTTTCAAGGCACGAATTAACCAATACATGCAAACAGAAGAAGCCTATGTTGAGATGGCAAAAGCTTATGATGAGTACGTTCGTATTGTATCTGCTAAAGGTGCAGACCAGTTGAGTGATGGCGAGCGTAAAAACCTAGTAGAGGCATACTCTAATGCGGGTGCCTACTATGCTGTTATCGAAAAAGAAAAAGCAGTAGAATATTTTACTAAGGCGTTAGAGCTTGCTCCAGAAGATGAGTACGTTAAAAATGAATTAGAGCGTTTACAAAAGTAACGTTACACTATAAAGTTTAAAGTAAAAAACCGTTTTGCATTGCAAAACGGTTTTTTATTGCTTTGCATTTTAATACGTATCTTTGCACCCTATTTTAAAAACAATGTTAGAAAAGGAAGTACAAATAGCAGTAGAAAAAGGCGAAATGCTACCCCTAATGGAGGAGTTTTACACCATACAAGGTGAAGGCTACCATACTGGTACACCAGCTTATTTTATACGCGTGGGCGGTTGTGATGTAGGATGCCATTGGTGCGATGTTAAAGAAAGTTGGAATGCCGAGCTGCACCCACCTACAGTTACCGACACCATTGTAGAAAACGCAGCTAAACATGCTAAAACCATTGTAATAACAGGAGGCGAGCCATTAACATGGGATATGAACCCGATTACTACTAAGTTAAAAGCACGCGGAATGTCGGTACATATCGAAACTTCAGGGGCTTATCCTGTTACAGGTACATGGGACTGGTTTTGCCTATCGCCCAAAAAAAACAAACTTCCTGTTGATGATGCCTATGCTATAACTAACGAGCTAAAAGTTATTATCCATAACAAGCACGATTTTTTATTTGCCGAAGAACAAGCAGCCAAAACCAACGATAATGCCATTCTGTTTTTACAACCCGAATGGAGTAAAAAAGAACAAATGACGCCACTTATTGTAGATTATGTTATGAATAATCCGAAATGGCGTATATCTTTACAAACACATAAATATTTAAATATTCCATAAATCACTTTAAAAACAATAACAATGAAAAAATTAGTATTTGCTTTCGTATTTATGTTGGCTGCACAATTTACTTTTGCACAAGATGCTGCTTTTAAAGCCGACGTAAAAAAAATGATGGAGCTAACAGGTGCTACTGCACAAATGGATATGGCAAAAAAACAAGTAATGGCTATGGTTCCTGCCGATAAACAAGCAGATTTTACAAAAGAATTTGAAAAATCTTTAGAACCCGTATTGGAGTCGCAAACCAATTTTTATATGAAAGAATTTACGCATCAAGAGATTAAAGATCTTATTAAATTCTATCAGTCGCCATTGGGTAGAAAACTTGCCGAAAAAAGCACTAAACTTGCCGAAGAAAACATCCAAACCATGCAAGAATGGAGTATGGAGCTACAAGGCATTATGATGAAATATATGCAATAGTACACCTATTACATAATAATAAAAAAAGCTCCTACCAAAGGGGCTTTTTTACTTTACAGATAGCTTGGCTAAATAATCGTAATGTTTACCTTTCAGAATCAAATCACAATCCAACCCGTTGGCATGTGCCGCATTTTGTAGCGTATTATAATCAATATACATCCAGTTAAACGGTGTTTCGTTTTCACCTTTGTAACTTACGTTAAAAACTACCTCACCGTAGTAGGTAGTATCGGTAGGTATCCATTTACCACCATCTTCATCTTCATCAAACATATATATAATATCAGAGGAATCCAGTAATACCTGCCCACCCTTAGCTAATAACGATTTAATTTGCTGTAAAAAATCAGCAATTTTATTCAGTCGTCCACACATTCCCGCACCATTCATCAGCAAAAGTATCGTATCAAATTTTTCATCCTCCAGCTCCATAACATCTTTAACCAATGCATTGTTAATGCCGCGTAATTTGCAGGCTTCAATGGCATTGGCAGATATATCTATGGCAGTAACATCCAAACCTTTTTCCTTTTGTAAATATAAGCTATGGCTCCCTGCGCCACATCCTACATCGAGTACTTTTCCCCTTGCTAATCCAAGTGCTTCTTGTTCTATTTTAGGCATCGCTTTAAAGTCCCTAAACAAATAAGCAACACTCATTTCGTCTGCTTCAGATATAGAGGTTGCAGTAATTAAATCTTCTGGATTATTATTGGTTTGGTAGTCCAGTATGGCTTTCCCGAAAAGGTCTTTCATTTTTTTATACTTTTACGCCCTTACTAATAATTTACTGTAATCCTAATGGACGATTTTTTAAAACAGCTTCCTAAGCTCGCCAAAGATAAGCATAACGAGAACAAAAAGTTTTTTGATAAGTTAAAAAAGAAAACGCCCAAAAACTTGGATTACATTATGCAGGATTTGCACGATGAGGAGTTTGAAAGAACAGATTGCCTAACCTGTGCGAACTGCTGTAAAACAACAGGGCCTTTATTTACTATTGCCGATGTAGAGCGTATTGCCAAGCATTTACGGTTAAAACCACAGAAATTTATTGAGCAGTACTTGCGTATTGATGAAGATAACGATTATGTGTTGCAAAGTGTACCTTGTACTTTTTTGGATAACGATAATTATTGTATGATATATGATGTACGACCCAAAGCATGCCGTGAGTTTCCGCATACGGATAGGAAAAAGTTTCAGCAAATAAGTAACCTAACGTTAAAAAATATAGCCATTTGCCCTGCAGCGTATAACATAGTGGAGGAAATGAAAAAACGGATACCATAAAAAAAGCCTTCGTTATAACGAAGGCTTTTTTTATGCGGCAAGCTCTGTCTCGGTACTTTGTATTTCGGCTATAATAGCTTTTACACTTTCTATCTTGGCGTCAATGTAGTCAATTAGTTCCTCTATTTTATCTTTTATATACGATAGAAAATGTATTAAATCTTCCACATACTCTTTTATCTTAGCTACATGTTCCATAATGTAGTAAATAAAGTTTTGTATTTTGGTACCAATATCCATTGTTAATGTGTTTTTATATTTTACGGATTGAAATTACAAAAACACTTACATACCATAAAGTACTTTGTAATAATATTAAGAAATTAGTAATTGTTTAATTAGTAGATAAGATATTTTTCTCGCATTAGCTTAAACGCTGTAAGTCCTTCTTTCCAACTCTCCCTAATTTCGTTTTCCGTTTTCCCCGCTTCTATTTGTTCCTGTAATTGTTTAGTACCCGCTAACTTGGTAAAAAATGCGGTAAAAAATTCTGTTTTATTGTTGTTGGCTTTCTCATAAGCATTAATTAACCATTTTAACTCTAGTTGTGTAACGGGTGTTATTTTAGTCAAATCTTCGCCATAGCAAACTTTACCGTTGTGTTTTGGGCCTTTAGCACCCTCGTTTGGCATGGGTGTAAAACTAAAATTGGTTTTTGGTAAAAACGGAGCACCATATATTTGGAACTGCATGTTTGTGCCACGTCCTACACTAATAGTAGTGCCCTCAAAAAAACACAGGCTAGGGTACAAGTTTATGGCTTGGCTGTTGGGTAAATTAGGCGATGGTTTTACAGGCAAATTGTACGGCATGCTTCTATTATAGTTGGTGCAAGGTATTACTGCCAAGTTGCACCTAACATTATTTTGTAACCACTCTTCGCCATTAATCATCCGTGCATATTCGCCAATCGTCATACCATGTAATACAGGTATAGGGTGCATACCCACAAAACTTTTATACTCCATTTCCAGCACAGGACCATCAACAATACTACCGTTGGGATTAGGTCGATCCAACACCACCAACGGAATGTTATTATCTGCACAAGCCTCCATTACATAATGTAATGATGATATGTAGGTATAAAATCGTGCCCCCACATCCTGTAAATCAAAAACTAATATATCAATCCCTATAAGCTGTTCGGGTTTTGGCTTTTTGTTATTGCCGTATAGTGATACAATGGGTAATCCTGTTTTAGTATCTTTCCCATCTTTTATTAATTCGCCAGCATCGGCAGTACCCCTAAACCCATGCTCAGGAGCGTATATTTTTTGTAGTGCAATGTTCTTCTCCAGTAAAAAATCGACTAAATGCTCTTGCTTACCACGTACCGTTATAATACCTGTTTGGTTGGTTACAATCCCTACTTTTTTCCCTCGTAATAGAGGTAAATAATGTTCGTAATTATCGGCACCTGTTTTTATAGTTTGTGTTACAGGTATTTTAACTATAGCTTTTTTATTTTCGGCTACGGTATTGCTACTGTTATCCATTTTTGTATTCACAGAATTTCCGCAGGCTGCTAACAATATAAGTGAGAATAATAATGTATTTTTGAAAAACGAATAAGATACCATATATCAGTTTGAATTTAGAATATTTTATTGCCCGTAGGCTAGTTACTGCCAAGAATCATAAAAGTAGTATATCTGCTCCAATTATAAAAATAGCTATAATAGCCATAGCTATTGGTATTATTATGATGATTATTGCTGTGGCAACAGGAGTTGGGCTACAAGATAAAATCCGCGAAAAAGTGGCCGCTTTTAACGGACACATTATTATATCGAATTACGACGATAATGTTTCGCAGGTTAGTGTTGCTCCACTTGCTATAGAGCAAGATTTTTATCCTGAATTTAAAGCTGTAGAAGGCATTACCCATGTACAAGCCGTAGCAGCTAAAGCTGGAATTATAAGAACGGAAGAATCAGTAGAAGGTATTGTTTTTAAAGGAGTAGGGAAGGACTACAAATGGCATAACCTTGAGGAATATATTATTAATGGTAGGATACCCAATTTAAACGATAAATTAAATAGTGAAGTAATCCTCTCACAATACTTAGCCGATAGGTTAAAATTAAAGGTAGGCGATAAGTTTAATACCTTTTTTATGAAAGAAGATGCCAACAGCATGCCCAATATGCGGGTGTTTGAAATTGTAGGTATTTTTAATTCAGGCTTTCAGGAATTTGATGCCACGTATGTACTAGGCGATATACGGCATGTGCAACGCATTAATAAGTGGAGAAATGGCGAAGTAGGCTCGTTTGAAGTTTTTATTGATGATTTTGATGAACTCCAACAAAAAGGCGATGAAGTGTACAATGCCATATCCTCTACACTGGATAGCCGTACTATAAAAGATAAATACTATAATATTTTTGAATGGTTAAAGCTCTTCGACTTTAATATCATACTCATTATTGTAATCATGATAGTAGTGGGTACCATTAATATGGTAGTAGCCTTGCTGGTACTAATATTAGAACGTACCCAAATGATAGGAATGTTAAAAGCACTTGGTGCTAATAATTGGAGTGTACGCAAAATATTTTTATACAACGCAGGTTATCTTATTATAAAAGGCTTGCTTTGGGGTAATACCATAAGTATTGGTTTGCTATTAATCCAAAAATATTTTGAAGTAATAAAACTACCACCCGAAAATTATTACGTAACCGTAGCGCCAGTAACTATAAATATACCCGCTATACTGCTTATAAACGTAGGAACAATAGTAGTATGTTTAACCCTATTACTCATTCCGTCCTATATTATCACTAAAATTTCGCCTGTAAAAGCACTTCGTTTTGATTAATTTTTAATGGAAATTAAACTTTACAGATAAAAAATCAAGAGTCGCTAACGACAGAACAAACTTTGGTGTAAATTTTTTTGATAAAAAAAGAAGATGTAACTTTAATGTTTCTAACACGTTACAAAAAAGTTAAGAAAAAGGGGTGAAAAGATTTTGCGAGATTGGGAAAGAGTACTACATTTGCACCCGCAATACAGCGCCGTACAGACACAGATTGAAGACGAGAATTAGTAAAAAAAAAGGCAAAAAAACCCTTTGAAAAGCTAAAAAAAGCAATTACCTTTGCTGCCCTGTTATAAAGATAGGAAACCAGACAAAGCCAAGTTGTGAAAGCGTTGTGAAAAAAAGCTAAAAAAATTTTTCAGAACCCTTGTCAGAGAAAAAAAAAGGCGTACATTTGCACCCGCTTACAACAACAGCGATGAAGTTGAGAGCAGATAATAAGAGAAGACACGTTCATAGACATATTGAATTGACAGCAAAAAAGAGAGAGTAAGAACTCGCTTAGAAGCGAAAAAACCTAGCAAAAAAGTCGTAAAATATTAAAATATACGATGAAGAGTTTGATCCTGGCTCAGGATGAACGCTAGCGGCAGGCCTAACACATGCAAGTCGAGGGGTATAAGTTAGCTTGCTAACTTAGAGACCGGCGCACGGGTGCGTAACGCGTATGCAATCTACCTTGTACAGGGGGATAGCCCAGAGAAATTTGGATTAATACCCCATAGTATATAGCAGTGGCATCACTACTATATTAAAGATTCATCAGTACAAGATGAGCATGCGTCCCATTAGCTAGTTGGTATGGTAACGGCATACCAAGGCAATGATGGGTAGGGGTCCTGAGAGGGAGATCCCCCACACTGGTACTGAGACACGGACCAGACTCCTACGGGAGGCAGCAGTGAGGAATATTGGACAATGGGCGCAAGCCTGATCCAGCCATGCCGCGTGCAGGATGACGGTCCTATGGATTGTAAACTGCTTTTATACAGGAAGAAACCCTGGCTCGTGAGCCAGTTTGACGGTACTGTACGAATAAGGATCGGCTAACTCCGTGCCAGCAGCCGCGGTAATACGGAGGATCCAAGCGTTATCCGGAATCATTGGGTTTAAAGGGTCCGTAGGCGGTTTTATAAGTCAGTGGTGAAATCCGGCAGCTCAACTGTCGAACTGCCATTGATACTGTAGAACTTGAATTATTATGAAGTAACTAGAATATGTAGTGTAGCGGTGAAATGCTTAGAGATTACATGGAATACCAATTGCGAAGGCAGGTTACTAATAATATATTGACGCTGATGGACGAAAGCGTGGGTAGCGAACAGGATTAGATACCCTGGTAGTCCACGCCGTAAACGATGGATACTAGCTGTTCGGTAGCAATACTGAGTGGCTAAGCGAAAGTGATAAGTATCCCACCTGGGGAGTACGAACGCAAGTTTGAAACTCAAAGGAATTGACGGGGGCCCGCACAAGCGGTGGAGCATGTGGTTTAATTCGATGATACGCGAGGAACCTTACCAGGGCTTAAATGTAGAGTGACAGATTTGGAAACAGATTTTTCTTCGGACACTTTACAAGGTGCTGCATGGTTGTCGTCAGCTCGTGCCGTGAGGTGTCAGGTTAAGTCCTATAACGAGCGCAACCCCTGTTGTTAGTTGCCATCGAGTAAAGTCGGGAACTCTAACAAGACTGCCGGTGCAAACCGCGAGGAAGGTGGGGATGACGTCAAATCATCACGGCCCTTACGTCCTGGGCTACACACGTGCTACAATGGCCGGTACAGAGAGCAGCCACTAGGCGACTAGGAGCGAATCTACAAAACCGGTCACAGTTCGGATTGGAGTCTGCAA